>NZ_JAKYXC010000017.1 GCF_022538185.1 Microbacterium sp. CFH 31415
CATACGCCAACCCCAAAAAGAGGCTGGACTTGATCCAAAGGAATCTCAAACGATCAAAAAATGACCGACGAGGTTAATTGGCATTTGACAAGTGCACGCTGTTGAGTTCTCAAGGATCGGACGCTCCAGCGCACGACGGATCTCTGACCCGCCGCACCAACTGGGCAACTTCACAATCTTATCTCGCCGTCGCGATCGCGTCAACTTGACAGGATCCCTCGGAGCGAGGCTCCCACCGGTCCGGCGAGCCGGAGATCTGCCGAAGCGGATCATGGTGGTGGGGGTGGTTCGCTGCTTGAGGGGAGCCAGGCCTTCCGGCCTTCCGCTCTACCCTTTGGGGCGAACAACAAGAACATTACGCGAGCCCCGCCCGCACGTCGAATCGGCGGCGCAGCCCGGGCGTGTCGCGCGTGGACGCGCTCACGTGCGCGCGAGAAGAACCCCTGATCGCCCGGCGGTTCAGTTCGGGACGGCCGAACGACGGCGCCGTGCTCGCCCCAGCTGAACCACCACGCAGAGCACGACGGTCAGCACCCCCCACACCGCACACGCCGGCGGCAGCACCCGGTACGCCAGGTGCTGCATCGTGAACTCCGTCGTGAGTGGTCCGAGCATTGCGAGTCCGGCGAACCACGCGCCGACGAGCACGATCGGAAGCGAGGCCCACCACGTCGCCCGCAGCCATGACGGCAGCGCGCGATCGACCGCGGGCGCGGCATCCGCTCTCTTCAGCCAGAGCAGTCCCCACACACCGATGATCGAGAGCCCCACGACGCTCGATCCGTGCTGGAGCCACTTGAGCCCGAGCAGCGGGCCCCACTGCTCGGCGAGCGCGGGGATCGCCGCCACTCCCCCGCGTCCTTCGTGGGTGAACAGGTCCCACACGATGTGGGTCACCACGCCGATGACCAGCGACAGCACGAGGAGCAGGATGCCGGCCCAGCGCACCCGCCAGCGCGCCCCGCGGGCGTCGGAGTCCACCCGCGTCACAGCGAACGTCTCGCGAACGCCGTCGAGCGCGCCCCGATCCCACACCGCGGGCAGACGCGAGGCGAGCCCACCCGGCGAGAGCTCACGCGCTGCCGGCCGCAGCACCGATCGCCAGACCAGCAGCAGAAAGAGCGCGAGCAGCACCGTCGCCGGGAGCCACATGAGGTCGTGCGTCACGCCGTAGTGGAGCGGCAGCCCGCGCACGAAGAGCGGCAGGTCGGGTGCCATCGCACCGATCGCGATCGCGGCCGGCACCAGCGGCGTGCGGATGAACGGCAGCGCGACGACCGCATGGCTCGGCGTGAAGGGCATGCCGCTGCGGGATCAGCCGTTCACGAAGACGCCGGCGAGCGTCTTCTTGCCGCGGCGCAGCACCGACACCCCGCCGGGCAGGTCACCGGTCACGAGAGCCGACTCGTCGACCTTCACACCGTCGAGCGACACGCCGCCCTGGGCGATCGCCCGCCGCCCTTCGGAGAGGCTCGAGACGAGTCCGGTGTCGACGAGTGCCTGCAGCACGCCGGTGCCCGATGCGACCGTGGCGTTCGGCAGCTCCTCGAGCGCCTCGCGCAGCGTCCCGGCGTCGAGAACCGTCAGGTCGCCTTGACCGAACAGCGCCTCGGATGCCGCGATGACCGCGGCTGCGGCATCCACTCCGTGAACGAACGTCGTGACCTCGCGGGCCAGGCGGCGCTGAGCCTCGCGCCGGAACGGCTCGGCCGCGACCAGTCGCTCGTACTCCTCGATCTCGTCGCGCGTGAGGAACGTGAAGATCTTGAGCCGCGCGATCACGTCGGCGTCGTCGGTGTTCAACCAGAACTGGTACATCCGGTACGGGCTGCACATCGCGGGGTCGAGCCAGATGGCGTTGCCCTCGCTCTTGCCGAACTTGGTGCCGTCGCTGTTCGTGATCAGCGGCGTGCCGATCGCGTGGACGTGCACGCCCTCGACGCGATGGATCAGGTCGGTCCCGCTCGTGAGGTTGCCCCACTGGTCGCTGCCGCCGGTCTGCAGCACGCAGCCGTACTGACGGTACAGCTCGAGGTAGTCCATGCCCTGCAGGATCTGGTAGCTGAACTCGGTGTAGCTGATGCCGGCCTCGGAGTTGAGGCGTGCGGCCACGGCGTCCTTCTTGATCATCGTGCCGACGCGGTAGTGCTTGCCGATCTCGCGCAGGAAGTCGAGCGCCGAGAGGGGCGCCGTCCAGTCGAGGTTGTTCACGATGCGGGCGGCGTTCTCGCCCTCGAAGCTCAGGAACCGCTCGACCTGTGCCCGCAGGTAGCCGACCCACTCCTCGACGGTCTCGCGCTCATTGAGCGTGCGCTCCGCCGTCGGGCGGGGATCGCCGATGAGCCCGGTCGAACCGCCGACGAGACCGAGCGGCTTGTGTCCGGCGAGCTGCAGCCGGCGCATCGTGAGCAGCTGCACGAGGTTCCCCAGGTGCAGGCTCGGCGCGGTCGGGTCGAAGCCGCAGTAATACGTGATCGGGTCGCCGGCGAGAAGGGCGCGCAGCGCCTCCTGATCGGTGGACACATGCACGAGTCCGCGCCACACCAGCTCATCCCAGACGTTCTCGAACGACGGGTCGTTGGCGGGGGCGGTCGCGCTCACAGAGCTGTTCGACACGCGTGCCAGGCTATCAGCGCGGCGCCCCCGTCCCGTTCTCAGACGGGCTCGTCGAGGCGCGCGAGCTGCTCGGGCGAGAGCTCGATCCGCACGGCGTCCATCGCGACATCGAGCTGCTCGAGCTTGCTGCCGCCGAGCATGGGACGGATGCCGCGAGCGACGTGCCACGCCAGCACCGTCTGTCCGCGCGAGGCGCCGAGCTCGGCCGCCACCTCGTCGAGGGCTTCGAGCCGCGCCGTCGTGCCCGGGTGGTCGTAGATGTCGGAGATCGGCTTGGTCGGGTTGTCGTAGGCACCCGAGAGCAGCGGCGTGTAGGCCCACACCTCTAGCCCGTGCGTCTGGGCATAGTCGCGCTGCTCGTCGCTCAGCACGCCGAACGGGTGATTGGTCGGGTTCGTGCCGGGACGCGGCCGCAGGTACGTGCTGTTGTGCTGCAGGGCGTCGATGGGCGACGCGCCGAGGTGCCGCGCGTGGGCGCGAGCGCGCTCGACCCGCCAGGCGGGGTGATTGGATGCTCCCACCCGCGCGACGCGTCCGCTCTCGGTCAGTTCGGCCAGCGCCTCGACTGTCTCCTCGATCGGCGTCGCGCGGTCTTCCATGTGCAACCACAGCAGATCGACCGACTCGAGTCCGAGTCGTTCGCGGCTGCCGGCGAACGCCTCGCGCACCGCGCGCCTCGACAGACCCTCACGGCGCAGTGGGAAGGCATCCGCCCACAGCGGTTCGGCACCGAGCTTGGTCGCGATCTTCACGCGCTCGCGCACACCCGGCCGCCCGGCCAGCCAGCGCCCGAGGACACGCTCGCTCGCCCCGCCCCGCCCATCGTCGGATGCCCAGAAGGCATAGCAGTCAGCGGTGTCGATCCAGACGCCGCCGCGCTCGACGAAGCGGTCGAGAAGCGCGAAGGACGTCTTCTCGTCGACGGCGGTGCCGAACATCATGGCGCCGAGGACGAGTGCGGAGGTGGGGGAGGCCGAAGGGGTCATGAATCCAGCCTGCAACCTGGAGTCCACTCCAGGTCAAGTCCTACCCTGGGATCCATGACGACCGATCGGCAAGCTGCGGCGCTATGGCGAGCTCTGCCGTGACGAGACCACCGTGCCCGACCGCGTCGCCCTCCTCGAGGAGCACGCTGCTGCGGTCCAGCACGAGCTCGACGCCTTGCTGGCCCAGCAGGCCAGACTCGCCGAGAAGCTCGCCTGGTACCGCGGCGAGCTCGCCGCGCGTCAGGCAGCGGAGATCTCGTCGTAGAGGCCGATGATGTTGCCCTCGGAGTCCTTGAGGTAGACGTATCGTGCCGTCTCGCCCATCGGCTCGATCTCGCCGAGCTGCTCTCCGCCGTGGGAGACCGCCAGAGCGACGGCATCCTCGATCTTGTCGACAGTGAACACAACGGTCGGGTGCGGAGTCGGGCCGCGCATGTGGAGGTCGCCGTTCACGCCTTCACCATCGGGCTGTCGCAGCAGGCCCATCTCGTCGCCCCACGGCTCCCACTCGTACCCCAGGACACTCCGATAGAAGGCCTGCGCTCGCGCGATGTCATCGACCGGGATCTCGAAGTGCTCCATCTTCGCCATGGCGACCACGCTCCCACGAGCATCGGACAGAGGGAAGACCGATTCCCAGGATAAGCACTCACACTTAATCAATCACTTTTTAGCATGGGAGCTTATGTAAATCATGCGCACAGGCTAAACTGATCTCACTTCAGCCCTGAGGCAAAAGGAGAAGTCATGTTCGTGGTGACGGCGGACCAGCGAGACAGTCAGGCGAACGACGACCTCGTTCCCGCAGGCCTCCACGCGATCAGCGCCGCGGCCGGGCCGCGACTCTCGCTCGCCCCCGAACGGACCGCGGGCGACGAGATCCAGACCGCGATCGCCGATGCCGCCGGCGCCCTCGAGATCGTCCTGCAGCTCACCCGGCTGGGCACGTGGAGTGTGGGGATCGGGGTCGGCGCGGTCGAGGAGCCGCTGCCGGCGAACGTCCGCGCCGCGCGCGGTCCGGCCTTCGTCGACGCGCGCGATGCGGTGGACCGCGCGAAGCGCGCACCCACCCGTGTCGCGCTCACCGCCGGCTCGGAAGGACAGGATCCCGAGGCCCTGCTCCGTCTCCTCATCGAACTGCGAGACCGCCGCACCGCCGAAGGCTGGGAAGTGCACGATCTGCTGGCGGAGGGCCTGAACCAGCGCGATGCGGCGCGGCGACTCGGCATCTCGGAGGGCGCGGTCAGCCTGCGCGCACGCAACGCGGGGCTCCGTACGGAGGAGGCCGCCGTGCCTGCGGTGCGACGACTCCTCGCACGGCTCGACGACCAGGTCAGCCGGTAGCGCGTCGACCATGTCGAGGAGCCCATCGTCCGCCGATGCTGACGCGGGACGTCGTCCTCGGCGAACCTCCAGAGGCGCGCTCACGTCCTCGAATCGCCGGTCGGCCGTCCGACCCGCGTGCGAGACTGAGCGGCATGGTCATCCCCCCCGATCTGCTCCTCCCCCTCGCGCTGTCGCTGTTCCTCTTCGTCACCCTGAGCGTCGCTCTGATCCTCGTCGTGCTCACCACCCGCCGCCCACGCGAGATCCCGCTGCTGATCGCGGGGGGACTCGTCATCCTCGCCCTGCTGGTGGTCGTGGTCGCACCGTTCAACGTGCCGCCGTTCATCGCGGTGTTCATCGCGCTTCTCGGCACGGCCCTCGCGGCCGCGGGCGGAAGCCCCGTGACCCGGCGCGTGCTCGAGGTCGCGACGCACGGGCGGGTGCCCGAGGGCGATAACGGCGGAATCCTGCTGCGCCCTGCGACCGTGGCGGGGATCGTCGCCGACGACGCCCCCGCGCGCGAGGTGCTCCGCGGCGGCACGACGATCGGCTACCTCGAGCGACTCGGCGTTGCGATCGCGATCATCGTCGGCTTTCCCGAGGCGCTCGCCGTGGTCGTCGCCGTGAAGGGCATCGGACGCTTCTCCGAACTCGCCGCCGCCGAGGCGCGGGAGCGTTTCATCATCGGCACCCTCGCGAGTCTGCTCTGGGCATGCGTCGTGGGCGGCCTCGTGCGCCTCGCGATCTGGTGACCGCGGCTCGTCGGTACTAGATGCCGAGCACGTGTGCGGCGGACTGGATCCGCTCGACCAGTTCCGCGCGCTGCTCGGCGACTCGCACCGGAGCCGTGCCGCCCGCACCTGTGCGGCTCGCGACCGAGCCCTCGACGGTGAGCACCTCGCGTACTTCCGGAGTCAGCATCGGCGAGACGCCGGTGAGCTGGGCGTCGGTGACCTCGTGCAGCTCGATGCCGTGCTGCTCGCAGACGCGCACCAGGTGGCCTGAGATCTCGTGCGCATCGCGGAACGGCACGCCCCGCTTCACGAGCCACTCTGCCACGTCGGTCGCCAGCGAGAATCCCTGCGGGGCGAGCTCGGCCATGCGCTCGGTGTGGAACCGCAGCGTCGCGATCATGCCCGCGAACGCCGGCAGCAGCGCCTCGAGCGTGCGGACGGAGTCGAACACCGGCTCCTTGTCCTCCTGGAGATCGCGGTTGTACGCGAGCGGCAAGGCCTTGAGCGTCGCGAGCAGGCCGGTCAGGTTGCCGATGAGCCGGCCGGACTTGCCGCGCGCAAGCTCGGCGATGTCGGGGTTCTTCTTCTGCGGCATGATGCTGGAGCCCGTCGAGTAGCCGTCGTCGAGCGTGACGAAGCGGAACTCGCGGGTGTTCCAGAGGATGATCTCCTCGGCGAGCCGCGACACGTCGATGCCGATCATCGCCGTGATGAAGGCGAACTCCGCGACGACGTCGCGGGCGGCGGTGCCGTCGAGCGAGTTCTCGGCCGGACGCGCGAGACCGAGCTCGCGGGCGACCAGCTGCGGGTCGAGGCCGAGAGTCGATCCGGCGAGCGCGCCGCCGCCGTACGGCGACACGGCAGCACGGACGGACCAGTCCCCCAGTCGCTCGAGATCTCGCACGAGCGGCCAGGCGTGTGCCTGGAGGTGGTGCGCGAGCAGCACGGGCTGCGCGTGCTGAAGGTGCGTGCGTCCCGGCATGACGGCATCCGGGTGCGCTTCGGCCTGCGCGACCAGGGCGTCGACGAGGCGGAGGATGTCGCGCGCGATGGTGCGCGAGTGGTCGAGCAGGTACATCCGCACGAGCGTCGCGATCTGGTCGTTGCGGCTCCGGCCGGCGCGAAGCTTTCCGCCGAGCTCAGCCCCGACCTCGCCGATCAGTGCCTGCTCGAGCGCGCCGTGCACGTCTTCGTCCGACTCGGCGGGGCGCAGCGTGCCGTCGGTGACCGACCGCGCGAGGGCGTCGAGGCCGTCGTGCATCGCGCGCTCCTCCTCGGCCGTGAGGTACCCCGCTGCCGCGAGCGCCTTGGCGTGGGCGTGCGAACCCGCGATGTCGTAGAGCGCGAGGTCCCAGTCGAAGTGCGTGGAGCGGCTCAGCTCGGCCAGCTCCGGCGACGGCCCCGTCGCGAATCGGGCGCCCCACAGCGCGCCCTCGTTGGTCCCGTCGCCCTTGGTGTCGCTCACCGGACCAGCCTACCGAGGCCTCAGGTCGTCGCCCCGCGGCGTGACGTCGGCGACGAGGCGTGCGGAACGGTCGACGACCCACTCCAGCGGACCCCGCCCGACCAGCAGAGCCCACACGGTGCACACGACGACGGTCGTGATCGCGAGCGGCCAGAAGGGCTCGAGCGCACGGAAGCCGGCCAGATCTCCCGGCCGGTCGAGCACGGCGAGCGCGACCAGCCACCACACCACGAGCTGGCCGACGTACGCCGTGAGCGGCATGGCGCCGACCGCGCGCAGCGGCAGCACCAGCCAGACGAGCGCCGTGTGGCACAGCAGCAGGCACGCCGCGATCACGGCGAGCGCGAACCCGCCCGACCCGATGACCTCCAGCAACCCGGTCGAGTGCGGTTCGGCCGTCCACAGCGCCTCGGCGAACGACGCCGGATCGGCGTCGTCGCCTGCGCTAGCGGCATCCGCTCCATATCCGATGAGGGCGAGCGCGGCACCGGCGCCGAGCATCCACAGCTGGACGGAGGTGCGCAGGATGCCGGCGCGTGCGACTCCGAGCCCGGCGAGGAGGAACACGATCCAGGTCGTGAACGGGTAGTGCCAGCCGATCGCACGGGACAGCGCGACGCCGGACATCGTCTGCCACAGCGGAAGATCGTCGATCGCGACCTGCACGACGGGCATGACGACGGCGAGCACCGCTGCCACGAGCAGGAGCGTCCGCGTGCGGAGGGTCAGCAGCGGGACGGCGAGGAAGAAGAGCAGCGCGTACGTGGGCAGGATCACGTACACCGGCACGCCGGTGAGGACGAGGAAGATGCCGATCAGCCAGATGAGGATCGCGCGTACGACGAGCCGCAGTCGCGCCTTCCGCAGCTGCTCGCCTGCTGGCGGCGTACGGCCGCCCGTCGCGAGTCCGATCGACACCCCCGCGAGCGTGGCGAACAGGATCGACGAGCGCCCGTCGACGACGGCGATCCAGGTCGTGGCATCCGCCCAGTCGAAGGGCTCGGTGATCCAGAGCAGGTGCGCCGCCAACATGCCGAGCACGGCCAGACCGCGCGCGAGATCGACCCCCGCGATGCGCTGCGGTCCGTTCAGGCGCTCCCACCGGGACACCAGCCAGCCGCGCGATGCGGTGTCGGGCCGGCGTTCGGACGCATCCCGCGCGCTCGGTTCGCGCTGCTGACGCTGTTCGTTCGGCGACCCGGCGCCCTCCACCGCGACGCGCTCAGTCCTGGCGGAGCAGCCAGACGAGCAGGGCCTTCTGGGCGTGGAGCCGGTTCTCGGCCTCGTCCCACACGACGCTCTGCGGTCCGTCGATCACCTCGGCGTCGACCTCGTACCCGCGGTCGGCGGGGAGGCAGTGGATGAAGATCGCGTCGTCCTCGGCCAGCGCCATGAGCTCCTGCGTCACCTTGTACCCGCCGAGGTCGCGCAGGCGCGCCAGCTTCTCCTCCTCCTTGCCCATCGACACCCAGGTGTCGGTCACGACGACGTCGGCACCGGCCGCAGCCTCGTTGGGGTCGGTGTAGAGCGTGACCGATCCGCCGGTCTCGGCGGCGCGACGGTCGGCGTCGGCGATCACGTCGTCGCGCGGCGCGTACGATTCGGGCGACGCGACGCGCACGTGCATGCCCGCCGTGACACCGGCCAGCACGTACGAGTGCGCCATGTTCGACATCCCGTCGCCGAAGAACGCGAGCGTCAGTCCCTTCAGCTCGCCCTTGTGCTCCTTGATGGTGAGGAGATCGGCGAGCAGCTGGCATGGATGGAAGTCGTCGCTCAGCGCGTTGATGACGGGCACGCGGGTGCCCTCCGCCATCTGCTCGAGCCCCGACTGGGCGTAGGTGCGCCACACGATCGCTGCGACCTGGCGCTCGAGCACGCGCGCGGTGTCGGCGGGGGTCTCCTTGCCACCGAGCTGGCTGTTGGCCGTCGAGATGATGAGCGGCGAGCCGCCGAGGTCGGCGATGCCGACGGCGAACGACACGCGCGTGCGCGTCGACGACTTGTCGAAGATCACGGCGACGGTCTGCGGGCCCTCGAGCGTCTTGAGCTTCCAGCGGTCCTTCTTGAGTGCGACCGCCAGGTCGAGGATCTCGTCCTGCTCGGCCTGGCTCAGATCGTCGTCGCGCAGCAGGTGGCGGGTCATGCGTGGACCTCCGTGGGGGTCTCGAGCAGCAGGGTGTCCTCGACGGTGCGCACCGACGCCGTGAACAGCTCGACGAACTCGTCGAGCTCGACATCGCCGATCGTGAGGGCCGGCACGAGGCGGATCGTCTCGTCGTTCGGGGCGTTGATCACGAGGCCGTGCTCCTGGGCCGCGGCCACGACGGCCTTGGCGACCGGATGCGTGAGCGCGATGCCGAGCAGCAGACCGCGTCCGCGCACCGATCCGATCAGCGCCGAGTCGATGCCGAGGATCGCCGCGCGCAGCTGTTCGCCGCGCTCGGCTGCGTTCGCCACGAGTCCGGCCCGCTCGATCTCGGCCAGCACCGCGCCGGCAACGGCCGTGCCCAGCGCGTTGCCGCCGAACGTCGACCCGTGCGTGCCCGGGTAGAACAGCTCGCTCGCGGCGCCGGACGTGATGAGCGCGCCGATCGGGAACCCGCCGCCGATGCCCTTGGCGACCGTGATCGCGTCGGGGGTGATGCCGGCGTGCTGGAACGCGAACCAGGCGCCGGTGCGGCCCGCACCGGTCTGGATCTCGTCGACGATGAGCAGCGCCCCGTGACGCTCGGTGATCTCGCGCGCGGCTTGGAGGTAGCCTTCGGGAAGGTCGATCACACCGGCCTCGCCCTTGACGGGTTCGACGAACAGCGCGGCCACGCGATCGTCGATCGCGGCCTCGAGCGCCTCGATCGTGGAGTCGATGAACTCGACGCCGGGGGTCATCGGCAGGAAGGGCTCCTGCATGTACGGCTTGCCGGTCAGCGCCAGTGTGCCCATCGTGCGGCCGTGGAACGCGTCTTTCAGTGCGAGGATGCGCGGCCGCTCGGCGCCACCATGCAGACGTGCCAGCTTGAACGCCGCTTCGTTGGCCTCGGCACCGGAGTTGCCGAAGTACACGCGGCCGGAGTCGCCGGTCCCCGCGAGGCGCTTCAGCTGGGCTGCGAGGGCGAGCTGCGGCGGCGTCGCGAAGTAGTTCGACACGTGCGCGAGCGTCGCCGCCTGGCGGCTGATCGCGTCGACGAACACCGGGTGGGCATGGCCGAGCGAGTCGACCGCGATGCCCGCGAGGAAGTCGAGGTACCGCTTGTCGTCGGCGTCCCACAGGTAAGAGCCCTCGCCGCGGACGAACATCGCCATCCGCTCGCCGAAACTCCGGACGAGGTCGCGCCCCGCGTCATCCTGCCACGTCATCCGAGGACCACCTCTGTTCCGATTCCCTTGCTGGTGAAGATCTCCACGAGAACCGAGTGCGGCACGCGCCCGTCGATGATCGCGGCCGTCTCGACGCCGCCCTCGACGGCTTCCAGGCAGGCCTGCATCTTCGGGATCATTCCCGACTCGAGCGAGGGCAGCATCGCCCGGAGCTCGGTCGAGGTCAGGTGCGACACGAGCGAGTCGCGGTTCGGCCAGTCGGCGTAGAGGCCGGGGACATCGGTGAGGACGACGAGCTTCGCGGCGCCGAGAGCGACGGCGAGGGCGGATGCCGCGGCATCCGCGTTCACGTTCAGCGAGTGCCCCGGGTGGTCGAGGTCGGGCGCGATGCTCGACACCACGGGGATCCGCCCCGCGGCGAGCTGATCGAGCACGGGCTGCGGGTCGACCTCGACGACGTCCCCCACACGCCCGAGGTCGTGCTCGACGCCCTCGATGACGACCCCGCGACGGCGGCCGCCGAAGAGGCCGGCGTCCTCGCCGCTGAGCCCGGCGGCGTGCGGGCCGTGCGCGTTGATCTTGGCGACGAGCTGCGGATTGATCTGCCCGGTCAGCACCATGCGCACGACCGAGATCGCCTCGGTCGAGGTGACGCGGTAGCCGCCCTTGAACTCGCTCGGGATCGCCAGGCGGTCGAGCATCGACGAGATCTGCGGGCCGCCGCCGTGCACTACGACGGGTTTGACGCCGACGTATCGCAGGTACGCGATGTCGGCGGCGAAGGCGTCCTGCAGCTCGTCGGACACCATCGCGTTGCCGCCGTACTTGATGACGACGACCTGGTCGCTGAAGCGCTGCAGCCACGGCAGCGACTCGATGAGCGTGGCGGCCTTGACGCTCGCCTCGTCGGGATCGGTGTCCTGGATCTGGGTCATGAGGAGTACGCGCTGTTCTCGTGGACGTAGTCGTGGGTGAGGTCGTTCGTCAGGATCGTCGCGGTCGCATCGCCAACCTTGAGGTCGATCACCAGATCCGTGGCCCGCGGGGTGAGATCGACGTCCTCGCGCGGCGCATCCGGACCGCCCTGCGAGCACACGCGCACGCCGTTCATCCAGACGTCGACGTCGTAGGGGTCGAACGCCGCGGCCGTCGTGCCGATCGCGGCGAGCACGCGCCCCCAGTTCGGGTCGTTGCCGAATATCGCCGCCTTGAAGAGGTTGTTGCGGGCGACCGACCGCCCGACCTCGACCGCATCCTCCTCGGACGCAGCGCCGCGCACCTCGATCGTGATGTCGTGGCTCGCGCCCTCGGCGTCGCCCTGCAGCTGCTTCGCCAGGTCGGCGCTCACCTCGGCGAGCGCTGCCGCGAAGTCGTCCAGGTCGGGTGCGATGCCCGAGGCTCCGCTCACGAGCAGCGTGACCTGGTCGTTCGTCGACATGCAGCCGTCCGAGTCCAGGCGGTCGAAGGTGCGGCCCGTCGCCGCCCGCAGTGCGGCGTCGGCCTGGGCCGCGTCGAGCACGGCGTCGGTCGTGATGACCACGAGCATGGTGGCGAGGCCGGGCGCCAGCATCCCGGCCCCCTTCGCCATTCCCCCGATGGACCATCCGTCACGAGTGACGGCGGCTCGTTTGGGACGCGAGTCGGTGGTCATGATGGCGAGGGATGCCGCCTCCCCGCCGTGCGCGGACAGCTCGGCGATGCCCTGCTCGGTGCCTGCGAGCACCTTCGCGCGGAACGTCTCGTCGCCGGTGCCGATGAGGCCCGTCGAGCAGACCAGCACGTCGCCGGCGCTCACTCCGAGCAGTTCGGCGGCCTTCTCGGCCGTCTGGTGCGTGGTCTGGAAGCCGAACGAGCCGGTGAAGCAGTTGGCGCCGCCCGAGTTCAGGACGATGGCCTCGACGACGCCGTCCTTGACGGCCTGCTCCGACCAGATGATCGGGTTGGCCTTCGCGCGGTTCGACGTGAACACCGCCGCGCCGACCTTGAGCGGTCCGCGGTTGACGACGACCGCGACGTCGGGCTTGCCGGTCGACTTCAGGCCGACGGCGACGCCGGCCGCCTCGAATCCCTGTGCTGCGGTTACACTCACGGCGCGATTCCCTTCGAGCCTCGTACGCCGGACCGAGTCTGTCGGCTCACGATGGTCACGGGGCCACCCCGTTCACGCTGAGCGCGGTGCCCTCGGCGAGTCCCAGCGCGATGTTCATGGACTGCACGGCGGCCCCGGCCGTGCCCTTCACGAGGTTGTCGACGGCGGTGACGACCACGACACGGTTCGCCGCGCGGTCGATCGCGAGGCCCATCAGCGCGGTGTTGGCTCCGAGGACGTCCGCCGTGCGGGGGAACTCGCCCGCGGGCAGCAGCTGCACGAACGTCTCGTCGCCGTACGCCGACTGCCACGCGGCGCGGATCTCGGCATCCGTCGCGTCGTTCGCGATCGGGGCGGTCGAGGTGGCGAGGATTCCGCGGGCCATCGGCACGAGGACGGGCGTGAACGAGATGCGGATGCCGTCGGCCGGCGCGCCGGCGGCGGCGAGCGCCTGCCGGATCTCGGGGATGTGCCGGTGCGTGCCGCCGACCGCGTACGGGTTGGCAGTGCCGAGGATCTCGCTCGCGAGGAGGTTCGGCTTGAGGGCCTTGCCGGCGCCCGACGGTCCGACCGCGAGCACCGTGACGATGTCGCCGGCGTCGATGACGCCTGCGGCGACGCCCGGCGCGAGGCTCAGCGACACGGTCGACGCGTTGCAGCCGGGGGCGGCGATGCGGGTTGCCCCGACCAGCCGCTCGCGCTGCTTGGCGCCGCCTGTCAGGAGCTCCGGCACACCGTACACCCAGGGCTCGTGGAAGTCGCCGCCGTAGAAGGTGTCCCAGTCGGCGGCCGACTCGAGGCGGTGGTCGGCGCCCGCATCGATCACGAGGGCCGCGTCGCCGAGTGCGTCGGTGTACTGCCCCGACTGCCCGTGCGGGAGCGCCAGGAACACGATGTCGTGCCCGGCCAGGATCTCGGGCGTCGTCTCGGTGAGCGTGAGGTGCGCGAGCGAGCGGAGGTGGGGCTGGTGCTGGATGAGCGGCTGTCCCGCGTTCGAGTGCGCGGTGACGGTGCGGATCTCGACGTCGGGATGCGCGGCGAGGATCCGCAGGATCTCGCCGCCCGCATAGCCGGATGCGCCGGAGACGGCGACCGAATATGTCATGGATTCCACCTTAGAGTCTGGGTGCGGGGGCCGGAGACGGCGACGCCCGCTCGCAGACGTCCGGGAGGACGGCGTGCAGGGTCGCCTACAGTCGGCGCTCGCCCAGACGGCGTCGGCGCGCAGGGGCGGCGCTCGGAGCGAGCGTCACGAGTCCCTGGGCGACCGAAGGCATGCCGCGACGATAGCCGCCGGGCCGCGGCATCCGCAAATCCGGTGTCACCGCGTGACACGACGTCGCTGCGACCTGACGAGGCGCCACGGGTGGCACCCGTCGCGAGACGACGTTTCTGCGACGAGACGACCCGCGGCTGGCGACGTCTCGTCGCAGACGCGCCGTCTCGCGCTCGCTACCCCATCTCGGCGAGCAGGGCGAGCTCGTCGTCGCGCGAAAGCCCGGAGCTCCGCTCGCGGTCGAGGCCGCGCTTGCGCTCGTCGTCCAGCGTGCGCCGCAGCGTCTCGGTGAGGGGGCGCACGCGGCCGCCGAGCAGGCGGTACGCCGCGTTCGAGCGCGTCCAGAAGCCCGGCATGCCTGCGGGCAGCCATAGCGGGAGCGAGCGCGGGCCCATCCAGTACGCGACGCCGTGCGCCTCGAGCCAGTCGTCCGTCGCCGTCACGAGACGCCCCGAATGCCCGGCGACCTCCCGCGCTTCGGAGAGCAGACGATCGAGCGGCACCGGATCCCCCACCGCGTTCGCGACGCCCGTCCACCGCTCCCGCCCGACGCCCTGGACGAACTCGGCCAGGTCGTCGACGTCGATGACCTGCTCCCCGCGGCCCGCGGCATCGGGGACGAGCACATCGTCGCCTTCGGCGAGCGCGAACCGCCCGACCCAGTACCCGAACCGGTCGGTCGGGTCGCCCGGCCCGACGATGAGGCCGGGTCGCACGATCGCCGCGCGGTGTCCCATGACGGAACGGACGGATGCCTCGGCCCGCGCCTTCGCGCGACCGTAGTCCTCCTCCTCGTCGGGTCCTGCGGGCGCCAGCACGTCGGCCGACTCGTCCGCGCCCGGCTCGTCGTTCTCGGCGTACACCGACACCGTCGAGATGTACGTCCAGTGCTTGCCGCGCTCGGCGAGGGCGTCGAGCGCGGCGGCGACGTGGACCGGCTTCGACGAGACGTCGACGACCTCGTCCCAGTCGCGCGACGCCACCTCGTCGTACGCGCCCGGTTCGTCGCGGTCTGCAGTCACGAGGTGCGTGCCGTACGGTGCGGGTCGCGCGCCTCGGGCGAGGCAGGTGACGGATGCCCCCGCATCCGTCCACTTCTCCGCGATGCGCCCGCTCAGCCAGCCCGTGCCACCCAGCACCAGTACGTCGGTCATGGTCCCACCCAATCAGAGCGGACCCCGCGCGGCACCCGTTCCGCTGTCAGCGTCGCCTCGGCGCGACTCCTCTCCGGCTGCCCTATCGGTGCGCAGAGCGGCCGGGTCCGCGGGGCCGGCGAGGTGTTGTGCACAACGTCGGCGATCCGGGTGCCATCCGGCGCCGTACCGGCCCGGCGGCCGATCGGCGACGCGGATCACCGACGCTGTGCACACCGGCGCGTCGGAGGCCCCTGCCAGGATGGCGGGATGCTGACCACCGTCGCCGTCTCGGGCTACCGCTCGCTCCGCGACGTCGTGCTGCCGCTCGGCGCGCTGACCGTGATCACCGGGCCGAACGGGTCGGGCAAGTCGAACCTCTACCGCTCCCTGCGGCTCCTCGCCGCCACGGCGACCGGATCGCTGGTGGCCTCGGTCGCCCGTGAGGGTGGACTGCCGTCGCTGCTCTGGGCCGGCCCCGAACACGGCGGCACACAGGGCACTGTGCGGTCGGGCCCGATCGCGGTGCGACTGGGGTTCGCCTCGGATGAACTGGGGTACCTCGTCGACCTCGGCATCCCGCAGGTCGACCAGCGCAGCCTGTTCGCTCGCGATCCCGAGCTCAAGCGCGAGCAGGTGTTCGCCGGGCCCGTGGCGAAGCCGGCGACGTTGCTCATCGACCGCCTGCGCGGTGCGACCCGCGTCAGGGACGGCACCTGGGTCGCCCTCGCCCAGCAGCTCGCGCCATTCGAGAGCATCGTCACCGACCTCGCCGACGGCGACACGGCACCCGAGCTGCTGTCGCTGCGACGCACGCTCGGCGGCTGGCGGTTCTACGACCACTTCCGCGTCGACGTCGACGCGCCGGCTCGCCAGCCGCAGGTCGGCACCCGCTCCCCCACGCTGGCGCACGGCGGCGAGAACATCGCCGCGGTCTGGGCCACGATCCACGACGCCGGGCACGGCCGAGCCCTCGACGCCGCGGTCGCTCGGGCTTTCCCGGGCGCACAGATCAGCGTCGAGGCCTCCGACGGGCGGTTCCGCCTCGTGATGCGCCAGCCGGGCCTGCTGCGGCCGCTCGAGACCGGCGAGCTGTCCGATGGCACACTGCGCTACCTCCTGCTGTGCGCGGCGCTGCTCCCGGCACGCCCGGCCCCACTCATGGTCCTGAACGAGCCCGAGGCCAGCCTGCACCCCGACCTGCTCGACCCGCTCGCCGAGCTCGTGGCCGAAGCATCCGCTCGCTCTCAAGTGCTCGTGGTGACGCACGCCGAGGGACTCTCGGCGCCGTTGGAGCGCGCCGGAGCGCTCACGCACCGCCTCGAACCGCACCCCGACGGCACGCGCATCGCCGGTCAGGGTGTGCTCGACCGCCCGGCGTGGAACTGGGGCAGCCGCTGATGCCTCCACCCGACGCCGCGTGAAACTGGGGCAGCCCCTGACTCGGCCGGACCCTCACGCGAGGGCACCGGCTACTCGCGCAGCGTCGCTCCGAAGCGCTCGGCGGCCGCGGCGACGCCCGCGAGCTTCGCCTCGGTCGCCTCAGCGGCGGTGAGCGTGCGGTCGGCAGCACGGAAGCGCAGCGCGAACGTGAGGCTCTTCGTGCCCGCCTCGATGCCCTGACCGCGGTAGTCGTCGACGAGGCGCAGCGACTCGAGCAGCTCGCCCGCTCCCTCCAGGAGTGCCGCGCGCACCTCGGAGGCCGGCAGGTCGGCGGCGACCACGAGGGAGACGTCCTGCGTGGCGGCCGGGTATCCCGACAGCGACGCCGCGACGACACGCTCGCCGGCGAGGGAGAGGATCAGATCCAGGTCGAGTTCGGCGACGATCACGCGACCGGGCAGATCGGATGCCTCTGCCACAGCGGGCAGCAGCTCGCCGACGTAGCCCACCTCGGTGCCCGCGACCGACAGCGCTCCGGTGCGTCCCGGGTGCAGCGCGGCGCGCTGCCCCTGGGCGACGTCGATCGACACGCCGGCCGCGGCGCCGATGGCGCGCACCGCGTCGAGCGCGTCGCCGAGCTCCGCGGCGACGGGCGCGGTGCCGGGCTGCTTCGCGACGACGTTGCCCGCGAGGAGGACGGCGACGAAGCGGTGCTGCGGCGGGATCGACGCATCGAGTTCGGCCAGGGTCGCGGCATCCGGTCGCACCGCCAGCGGCGGCACGTGGGTCGTGCCGTACGCGACGCCCGGCTTCGGCAGGAAGACGACGCCGGTCTCGAAGAGTGCGAGGTCGGTGAGGCCGCGTGCGACATTGCGGTGAGCGACCTGAAGCAGGCCGGGCACGAGCGATCGGCGCAGGAACGGCGCCTGCCCGTCGAGGGGGTTGGCGAGCTTCACGCTGGGCAGCTTGTCGCCCGAGGCCGAGCCGTGCAGGTCGTTGAGCTCCTCGGTCGTGAAGCCGAACGACGGCGTCTCGACGTAGCCGGCGGCCGCGAGCGCGTTCGCGACGCGACGGCGCCCCTGCTGGGTGTGCGTCAGACCGCGGCCCGACGGCGGTGTGGGCAGGATCGACGGGATGCGGTCGTAGCCCTCGATGCGGGCGACCTCTTCGGCGAGCGTCCACTTGTCGGTGAGGTCGGGGCGCCACGACGGCGGGTGCACGGACCAATGGTCGCCGGTGTCGTAGACCTCGCAGCCGATCATCTCGAGCGCGGCGACGATCTCGCCGGTCGTGTAGTCGACCCCGATGAGCGTCTCGACGAATCCGCGCGGCAGGTCGATGCCTGCGATCTCGACGGTGGTGAACAGAGCGCCGCCCATCTCGGTATCGAGCGTGCCGCCCGCGTACTCGACCATGAGGTCGGCCACGCGGCGGGCCGCGACGAACGGGATGAGCGGGTCGACGCCGCGCTCGAAGCGACGGGAGGCCTCGCTGGGCAGCTTGTGCCGTCGGGCGGTGCGCGCGATCGAGACGGTGTCGAAGACCGCCGCCTCGATGAGAACGTTGCGCGTCGCATCGCTCATCTCGGTCGTGCCGCCGCCCATGACCCCCGCGAGGCCGATCGGCCCCGACTCGTCGGTGATGAGGAGGTCCTCGGCGTGGAGCGTGCGCACCTTGCCGTCCAGGGTCTCGAGATTCTCGCCCGCGGTCGCGCGGCGCACCGTGATGCCGCCCTGCAGCTTGTCGAGGTCGTAGCCGTGGATCGGCTGGCCCAGTTCGAGCATCACATAGTTGGTGATGTCGATCAGGATGCCGAGCGAGCGCACGCCCGCCAGATTCAACCGCGCGATCATCCAAGCCGGCGTGGGCTTGGTGGGGTCGACGTCTCGCACGATGCGCACGGCGAACTCCGATGCGCCCACACGGCCGCGGATCGGGTGGGCGTCGTCGACGGCGACGGCGAAGCCGGAAGCGGGATGCTGCAGCTCGCCCCACTCGCGCTCGCCCGGGTCGCGGAACGCGGCGCCGGTGGCGTGGGAGTACTCGCGGGCCACACCGCGCACCGACAGGGCGTAGCCGCGGTCGGGCGTGACATTGATCTCGACGGCGACGTCGTCCAGCCCGAGGAGCGTGATGGCGTCGGTGCCGACCGGAGCGTCGATGCCGAGCTCGACGAGGCGCAGGATGCCGTTGTGCTCGTCGCCCAGGCCCAGTTCACGCGCCGAGGCGATCATGCCGTCCGACACGTGGCCGTAGGTCTTGCGCGCGGCGATCGGGAACGGCCCGGGCAGCACGGCGCCGGGCAGCGTCACGACGACCTTGTCGCCGGCGAAGAAGTTGCGGGCGCCGCAGACGATGCCGTGCACGGCGTCACCGCCGTCGGCCGCGATCTCGCCTTCGGGCGCGACCCGCACCTGGCACCAGCGGATCGTCTTGCCGTTGGACTGCGGCTCCTCGACGAAGTCGAGCACCTCTCCCACGACGATCGGCCCCTGCAGCTCGAAGCGGTGCACGTCCTCCTCTTCGAAGCCGACGCTCACGAGCGCCGCGAGGACATCCTCGGGCGTCGCATCCGCCGGGACGTCGACGTACTCACGCAACCACGAAAGCGGGACGCGCATCAGACCACCATTCCGAACTGCTCGCTGAAGCGGACATCGCCTTCGGCCATGTCGCGCATGTCCTGGACGTCGCTGCGGAACATGAGCGTCCGCTCGATGCCCATGCCGAACGCGAAGCCCGAGTACTCCTCTGGGTCGATCCCCGCTGCGCGCAGCACGTTGGGGTTGATCATGCCGCAGCCGCCCCACTCGATCCATCGCGCGCCGCCCTTGAAGGTCGGATGCCACAGGTCGAGCTCGGCGGACGGCTCGGTGAAGGGGAAGTAGTTGGCCCGGAACCGCGTCTTCGCCTCGGCGCCGAACAGCACCTTGGCGGCGTGGTCGAGGGTTCCCTTGAGGTGCGCCATCGTGATGCCCTTGTCGACGACGATGCCCTCGAACTGCGTGAAGACGGGCAGGTGCGTCGCGTCGAACTCGTCGGTGCGGTACACACGCCCCGGGCACAGCACGTACAGCGGCAGATCGCGCTCGAGCATCGAGCGCACCTGGACCGGGCTGGTGTGCGTCCGCATCACGAGATGACGCTCCACCGGGTCGACGAAGAACGTGTCCTGCATCTGGCGCGCCGGGTGGTCCTCGTCGAAGTTCAGGGCATCGAAGTTGAACCACTCGTGCTCGAGCTCGGGGCCTTCCGCGATCTCCCACCCCATGCCGACGAAGATGTCGGAGATCTGCTCCTGCAGGAGGGAGATCGGATGCCGCGCCCCCACGCGCGCCCGCTGGGCCAGCGCCGTGATGTCGACCCGCTCGGCCTCGAGCCGGGCGGCGGTCTCGGCCTCGGCGAGCTCGGCCTCGCGCGCGGCGAAGGCCTGGTTCACACGACCGCGAGCCTGGCCCACGAGCTTGCCGAACTCGGCCTTCTTCTCGTTCGGCACGCTGCGCAGCTGCGCGTTGAGCTGCGCGAGCGGCGACCCCTCAGCACTGTGGGCGGAGCGGGCGGCCTTCAGAGCGGCCGTGTCACCGGCCGCGGCGACGGCGTCGAGCGCCGCCTGCACGGCGGCATCCACCGCCTCGGGAGTGATCTCGTGAGCATCAGACACGAGAACCGAGTCTACCGAGAGCGGATGCCTCGCCCTGCCGTGGCGATCATCGGACTCCGCCGAGGCCACTCCCGCCCTGGTCGTACGTGCGAGCTGCGTCTGATCCCCGCTGCGTGACGATGAGCTCGGTGTCGGTGATCTCCTGCGCGGGCTGGTTCGCCTCAGCGACCCGCGGCGTCCTCGCGTCGCTGCGCAACCGCTTCTCGACCGTATTGGCGACGAACGAGAGAATGAGACAGAGCGCGATGTAGATTGCGCCCGCGACGATCGTGGCCGGGATGATCGGCGAATCGAGCTGGGACTGGCTGCCGAGGCTCTTTGCGGTGAAGAGCAGCTCGGGGTAGGTGATGATGAACCCAAGAGCTGTGTCCTTGAGGGTCACCACCAGCTGCGCGATGATGACCGGCATCATGGCCCTGATCGCCTGGGGCAAGAGGATCAGTCGCATCACGCCGGACTTGCGCAGACCGATCGCGTAACCCGCTTCCTTCTGGCCACGCGGCAAGGCCTCGACGCCGGCGCGGATCACCTCGGCGAGCACTGAACCGTTGTACGCGACGAGGGCGATGACGACCGCCCAGTAGGGCGACATCTTCACGCCGATCACGGGCAGGCCGTAGTACAGCAGGAACATGAAGACGAGCACTGGCACGGCGCGGAAGAATTCGACGATGACCGTGAAGGGCCAGCGGATCCACGCGTGATCGGACATGCGCCCGATGGCCAGCACGAAGCCGAGGATCAGCGCACCGACCGCGGCGGCGCCGAACGCGGCGAGCGTGCGCAGGGTTGCGAGCCCGAACTGCACCCACACGTTCGTGAAAGTGAAGGCGTACCACTTCTCAGCGCTGAGCTGGCCGGTATCCCACAGCCGCCACACGAGCCAGCCGAGAACGGCAACCACGACCAGGACGGTGAGCACCCCGAGGATCCGGTTGCGTGCGATCGCACGCGGCCCGGGGACGTCGTAAAGAACGGAGCTCATCGGGCGACCCTCCAGCGGTTCTCGAAGACGCGCTGCACCCACGAGAGCACGAGCACGAGTGCGACGAAGATCACCATGACCCAGAGGATCACGACCATCTGATCGGCCCCGCGCTCGCTCAGGTAGTTGCGGACGGAGCCGAGATTCACCACCGAGAATCCGGCGGCTACGGTGGTGTTCTTGAGCAGCGCGATGAACACGCTCATCATCGGCGGGATGACGGATCGGAAGGCCTGGGGCAGCACCACCAGGGTCATGACCTGCCCGAACGGCAGACCGAGCGCGCGGGCGGCCTCGGCCTGCCCGACCGGCACGGTGTTGATGCCGGAGCGAATGGTCTCGGCGACGTACGTTGCGGTGTACATGCCCAGCGCGATGATGCCGAGCGTCAAGAAAGAGATCCGCATCTGGAGCAGGATCGGCACCGCGAACGCGAAGGCGAAGAAGACGAGAGTGAGCGGCGTGTTCCGGACGATGTTCACGTAGGTCGTGCCCACGGCCCGCGCCACCGGAATGGGCGAGACGCGCATGGCTCCGACGATGAACCCGAGGATCAGGGCGATCACTCCCCCGCCGAAGAAGAGGGCCAGTGTGCCGCCGAGAGCCTCCGCCCAGATGTCCCAGTTGTCGGTGATGACGTTCAACCGGAGCTCCTCCTTGGTGTCGCGTGTGCCGAGTGGTGAGCGGTCCCCGGGCGCTCGCGCGCCCGGGGACCGAGCTGTCAGTCGACCGCGGGCTGCTCGCCCGAGATGCCGGATTCTGCGAGGTTGGCGTCGAAGATCGCCTGCCAGATGTCGCCGCCGTCAGTGAACAGCGTGTTGATGTGCTCCTGCAGCGCGGTGTCGCCCTTGGCGATCCCGACGCCGTAGCGCTCTTCGCTGAAGGGCTCACCGGCCAGCTTGAGCTCTTCCGGGTCCTGCTGCACGTAGCCGGCGAGGATCGCCTCGTCGGTCGTGATGGCGTCGACCTGGCCGTTCTTCAGCTGCTCGATGCAGGCCGAGTACGTCTCGAACTCCGTGGTCTCCGCGTCCGGATACTCGTCCCGGATGCGCTGCAGCGACGTCGATCCCGTCACCGAGCAGACAACCTTGCCTCCGAGGTCGTCGGGACCGTTGATGTCTTCGTTGTCGGCAGCGACCAGCAGGCCCTGACCGGTGATGAAGTACGGACCGGCGAAGTCGATCTGCTCCTTGCGGGAGTCGGTGATCGAGTAGGTGCCGACGTAGTAATCGATGTCGCCGTTCACCAGCGCCTGCTCGCGGTTCGCCGAAGGGATCGTGACGTACTCGATCTGGTCCTCGTCGAATCCGAGCGACGCGGCGATCCACCGCGCGATGTCCACGTCGAAGCCGGAGCGCTCGCCCGTGGTCGCGTCCTCGAAGCCGAGGTTGGGCTGGTCGTTCTTGACGCCGATCACGACGCCGTCGCGCTCTGTCATCGCGTCGAACGTGGGGCTTCCCTCGAGCGACACGTCGGTGGCGACCTCCCAGGCCTGACCGCTGGTCGCGCCGTCATCGCCTCCGTCTCCGCCGTCGCTGGGGTCGGCGCCCGGCGCACCGCTGTTGCACGCGGTGAGGGCGAGGATGGCGATGGCAGAAATGCCGATGCCGGTGATGATCCGTGACTTACGCATGGTTCCTCCTGGTTGCTGTGCGTACTGGTTCCGTATGTCCGACGTTTCGGGTCCGTGCGGAGTGCTCGTGCGTGTGGTGGTGGTGCGGGTTTCCTCCCTGGGTGACGCGGTCCGACCCGGGATCAGTGGGTCAGGAGCTTCGAGAGGAAGTCCTTCGCTCGGTCGCTCTTCGGATGGGTGAAGAACTCCTCCGGCGTGTCCTCCTCGACGATCTGCCCGTCCGCCATGAAGACCACGCGGTCAGCCGCCTTGCGGGCGAATCCCATCTCGTGCGTGACGACGATCATCGTCATGCCGTCCTGCGCGAGGCCGACCATGACGTCGAGCACCTCGTTGATCATCTCGGGGTCGAGGGCGCTGGTCGGCTCGTCGAAGAGCATGACCTTGGGCTGCATCGCGAGCGCGCGGGCGATCGCGACGCGCTGCTGCTGGCCGCCCGAGAGCTGAGCCGGGAGCTTGGATGCCTGGTGACCCACGCCCACGCGGTCGAGCAGCTGCTTTCCGAGCTTCTCGGCCTCGGCCTTCTTCATGCCTTTCACCTTGATCGGGCCCAGCGTGACGTTGTCGAGGATCGTCAGGTGCGAGAAGAGGTTGAAGGACTGGAACACCATCCCGACGTCGGCGCGAAGCACCGCGAGCTCTTTACCCTCCTTGGGCAGCTCTTTGCCGTCGATCGTGATGGTGCCGCTCGTGATCGTCTCGAGCCGGTTGATCGTCCGGCAGAGGGTCGACTTGCCCGATCCAGACGGCCCGATGACCACGACCACCTCGCCACGGTTGACCGTGAGGTCGATGTCCTTCAGCGCCTGGAACTCGCCGTAGTGCTTCTGCACATCGCTGATCTGCACGAGGGGATCGCCGCGACGGACGTTGATGTTCGACGTCTTCGGCGCACTGTCTTCCGGCATCGTCATAGCGCCACCCTAGGACCGGCGACGACCGCTCTGCCACCGAACGCGCCGCGTCTTTACCGTGTTGTAACAGCGCGGGAACACCGAGTGGTCAGCGGGCGGCGCGCTGGGCGAACGCCGTCTCGTACAGGCACACGCTGGCGGCGGTCGCGAGGTTGAGCGACTCGGCCGCGCCGTAGATCGGCAGTCGCAGCGACATGTCGGCGAGCGCCAGCGCCGTCTCGTCGAGACCGCGCGCCTCATTCCCGAACAGCCACGCGGTCGGCTCGGCGAGCAGCTCGCGCGAAGCCAGGAAGTCGCCGCCGCCGACGTCGGCCGCGATGACGCGCACGCCGGCCGCGTGCGCCTTCTCGACCGCCGACGCCAGATCGACGCCCACGGCGACCGGAAGGTGGAACAGCGAGCCGGTCGTGGCGCGCACGACCTTGGGGTTGTACGGGTCGACGGTGCGGCCGGTGAGCACGACCGCGTCGGCGCCCGCGGCATCCGCTGCCCGGATGATCGTGCCGAGGTTGCCCGGATCGCGCACCTCCTCGCAGATCGCGACCAGGCGGGGCGAGGCGGCGAAGACGTCGCGCAGCGAGGTGGGCGACTGCCGGGCCACCGCCACGATGCCCTGCGGCGTCACGGTGTCGGCCATCGCGTCGAGCACATCCTCGGTCGTGAAGACGACCTCGAGGCCGGCGTCGCGTGCCGCGTCGCGCACGTCGACGTGGCGCTCCATGGCGGTCGGGGTCGCGAAGATCTCCACCAGCGTGTCGGGCCGGTAGGCCAGCGCCTCACGGGCCGCCTGGGGACCCTCCAGCAGGAACAGTCCGGTCTCCTGGCGCGCGCTGCGCTTCGTCAGCTTCGCGACGGCGCGGACGCGCGGCGAGCGAGGGTTCTCGAGCACGGATTCAGTCTAGGGTCGCGGCATCCCACCCACGCGCTCCCCCACCCCTACATCGCGAGACTGCATCCGCGCGCCGAGACAGCGTCCCGTGGCGGCAGTCTCGGTGCGCTGATGCAGTCTCGCGGGAAGGGTAAGGCCGGGAGACGCGAAAGGGGCGTCCTCCCGGAGGAGGACGCCCCTTTCGTGAACCTGTTCGAGAGTCAGGCGCTCTTCGGAGCGTTGACGTTCTCGGGCAGCGCCTTCTTGGCCGTCTCGACGAGCGAGGCGAACACGGCGGGCTCGTTGACCGCGAGCTCGGCGAGCATGCGACGGTCGACCTGAACGCCCGCGAGGCCGAGGCCCTGCATGAAGCGGTTGTACGTGATGCCGTTCTGGCGGCTCGCAGCGTTGATGCGCTGGATCCACAGGCGGCGGAAGTCGCCCTTGCGCTTGCGACGGTCGCGGTACGCGTAGACGAGCGAGTGGGTGACCTGCTCCTTCGCCTTGCGGTACAGGCGCGAACGCTGTCCGCGGTAACCGGAGGCGCGCTCGAGGATGACGCGACGCTTCTTGTGGGCGTTTACCGCCCGCTTGACTCTAGCCATTTCTACTGTTTCCTATCGTGCGTCGGCGCTCAGAGGCCGAGGAGCTTCTTGGCGACCTTGGCGTCACCCGGGGCCAGGACCTGCTCCTGGTTGAGGCGACGCGTGCGGCGCGACGACTTGCCCTCGAGGTTGTGGCGCATGTTCGCCTGCTGCTTCATCAGCTTTCCCTTACCGGTGAGCTTGAAGCGCTTCTTGGCACCCGAGTGGGTCTTCTGCTTCGGCATCTCTTCTTCCTTCGTTTCCATCCCGCGCAGCGGGAGTCGGTGTCCCGCGGTGCGGGAGTCTGTGGGTCCTACTCGGCCGTGGCCGGCTCGGACGGAGCTTCGGTCTCGTCGTCGGAGACGGGGGCGCCGGTGCGGGCGGACCGCGCGGCTTCCTTGTTCGCAGCGCGCTGGGCGTTCTGCTCCGTCTTGACCTCGGACTTGTTCTTGTGCGGCGCAACCACCATCACCATGTTGCGACCGTCGATCGTGGGGTTCGACTCGACCGTGCCGAACTCGGCGACATCCTCTGCGAACTTGCGGAGGAGGCGCACACCCTGCTCGGGACGCGACTGCTCGCGTCCGCGGAAGAGGATCATCGCCTTGACCTTGTCGCCCGCCTGCAGGAAGCCCTCCGCGCGCTTGAGCTTGGTGATGTAGTCGTGGGCCTCGATCTTCAGACGGAACCGGACCTCTTTGAGGACGGTGTTGGCCTGATTGCGACGCGCTTCCTTGGCCTTCTGCGCAGCCTCGTACTTGAACTTGCCGTAGTCCATGATCTTGACCACGGGGGGCTTCGAGTTCGGGGCCACCTCGACGAGATCGAGGTCGGCTTCCTGAGCCAGGCGCAGCGCCACCTCGATGCGGACGACGCCGACCTGCTCTCCGTTCGGGCCGACGAGGCGAACCTCGGGCACGCGGATGCGGTCGTTGGTGCGGGGATCGCTGATGCGGAGCTCCTTCGTGCGGGTGATGGCCACCGCGACACGGGGTGCGTCGCGGGTGGAAGAGTCACTCATTCCACCCGGCACGACGCTCGAACGCCGGCCTTCTGCACCCTGTTCCCGCTTCAAGCGGCTACCCCGGCCGCAGAACGGTCGGGGCGGAGTGCGTGACCCGGTAGCCTTGAACGGCAAGCGCGGGTGGGATGTGATCCTCTTTCAATCCGGTGCAGAACGCACCGGAGCCCGCACGAGTCTAGCAGAGAGAAACGCGTGACCACGATTCCGCCCTCCGACGACGACCGCCACGCCCGCTGGGAGGAACAGGAGCGAGCCGCCTCGGCCGCCACCCGCGACATCGCCGACGTCCCCGCGGTCGAGGTCATCACGACCGCCGCCGTGCACCTCATGAGCGCCGCTGCCGTCAAGGTCGGACTCGCCGACGACCCCGCGACGCAGACCGACCTCGACGAGGCCCGCAAGCTCATCAATGCCCTCGCCGGCCTCATCACGGCCGGCGCACCCGAGATCAGCGACATGCACGCGCGCTCCCTGCGCGACGGGCTCCGGTCGCTGCAGCTCGCGTTCCGCGAGGCCTCGGCCATTCCCGATCCGATCGGCAAGGGTCCCGGCGAGAAGTGGACCGGTCCGGTCAACTGACCGGGGCTCGTGCTCCTCAGCTGCTGATCCCCACCGCGGCGGCCCCGCGTGCCACCGCGTCGACGGTGCGGCTCACGGCCGCGGCATCCGTCCCCCGATTGCTCACCGCGAAGCGCACCACCGCGCGATCCTGCCATTGCGAAGAGGATGCCCACACGGTCCCCTCGTCGCGCAGCCACTCCCCCAGCGCGACGGTCGCGCCGTCGTCGCGTGCGGCGAGGCACACCTGCGTGAACACGACGTCGTTGAGCACCTCCAGCCCGTCGATCGCGCGGAATCCCTCCGCGAGGCCGGTCGCGGCATCCGCCAGTCCGTCGACCAGGTCGACGACGCCCTTCCGGCCGAGCGAGCGCAGTGCTGCCCACACCGGCACTCCCCGCGCCCGGCGGGAGAGCTCGGCAACGCGGTCGTAGGGGTCGGAGACGCTGGCCACGGCGGGCAGGTAGGACGCGTGCGCGCCGAGGGATGCCGTCATCGCCGCCTCATCGCGCACGATCGCCACCCCGCAGTCGTACGGCACGTTCAAGGTCTTGTGCGCGTCGGTCGCCCACGAGTCGGCGTGGGAGAGACCCACGGTCAGCGCGGCGAAGCGCGGGCTCACTGCCGCCCACAGTCCGAACGCGCCGTCGACGTGAACCCAGGCGCCCGCCTCGCGCGCGACGGCGATCGCCGACGTGAAGTCGTCGAACGCGCCCGAGTGCACGTCGCCGGCCTGGAGGGCCACCACCGTCGGCACGTCCTCCTCGGCGAGGGCACGGCGGAGCCCGTCGACGTCGATGCGCCCCTCGGCGTCGGCTCCGACGGTCTGGGGCGCACCCATGCCCGAGAGTCGTCCGCCGAGCACGACCGAGGTGTGCACGGCGCCGCCGGCGAGGAAGCGCACACGCAGCGCAGCGCGCACCTCCGACACCGGGTCGAATCCGCGGGCGCGCAGCACCGCGTCGCGGCCGGTGACGAGGCAGGAGAGGTTCGCGCTCGTGGCGCCGGTGGCGAAGCCGACGCCGCTGCCGCCGGGCAGCCCGAGAAGATCGAGCAGCCAGGCCGCGGCGACCTCCTCGACAGCCGCGGTCGCCGGCGTCGGCTGGCGCGAGCCGGTGTTCTGATCCCACGCCGACACGAGCCAGTCCGCGGCGAGCGCCGCGGGGTAGGCGCCCCCGATCACGAAACCGTAGAACCGCGGCGACCCCATGGCCATGAGGCCGGGCTCGGCCGCCTCGGCGAGCTCGTCGACCACGGCCGCGGCATCCAGCCCCTCCTCGGGAAGCTCGCGGCGCAGCCGCCCGAGCATGCCCTCTGCGTCGAGATCGGGGCGTATGGGCCGCTCCGCCGTCGA
Organism: Microbacterium sp. CFH 31415; assembly: GCF_022538185.1. Classification (GTDB taxonomy): domain Bacteria; phylum Actinomycetota; class Actinomycetes; order Actinomycetales; family Microbacteriaceae; genus Microbacterium. Next base: position 27,908 of record NZ_JAKYXC010000017.1, read on the forward strand.
CGCGAGCCACTCGAGGGCGTGGCGGTGCGCGGCGTCGAGCGCCCCCCGGTATTCGTCCGCCGTCCCGTCCATGGGCACCTCCGGTGCCGATCCTCCGCCGCCCCGCTGCGCTCCGCAAGTATGGGCGGAGTCACGGCACCGGTCCCGACCCTCAGGCTCGGACGAGCTTGACCGTGAGCGAGTCGACCAAGACCGCGATGCGGTCGTCGGCCGCCCAGCGCGACGCGAGGCGCGACAGCACGGCGTCGAGCTCGGCCCGGTCGAGGCCGTGAATGAGCTGCAGGCGCACGACCAGCTCCGGGCCGCGCAGCCGCGCGTCGGGGTCGCCGGGTTCGATGGTGAGGTCGATCACGGCCAGCTCGCCGCCGATGCTCTGCTGCAGCCCCGAGAAGACCTCCGGCGATGCGAAGCTCGGCTCCCACGCATGCCCCTGGGCGATCGCCCAGACCGCGGGGCGCCGGATCACGAACTCCGTGGGCGAACCCGGGTCGATGACGATGAGGTCGGTGTCGTCGGCGGATGCCGCGGCCGCGGTGCGCGGACCGTCGGCCGGCACCGGCCGGGCCGAGGCATCCCACCGCCCCATCGCCTGCACCGACGTGAACACCGGCAGCACCCGGCGGCCGTCGGGAGCTGCGACCGTGACGATCGACAGCTCCTGGGTCTTGTCGACCGCGAGCCCGTGGGCGCCGATGCCCTCGTCGCCCTTCTCTGCCAGCAGCGGGATCAGCAGGCGCGCCGAGCGGTAGGCGTCGACGACCGCGGCCTGACTGCCCGTGCCGTCGCGGAAGGCGAGCAGCGCGGCGAGGAGCGCCGGGTCGGCCGAGCCGTCGTCGCCGGAGTGGGGGTTGGAGTGGAAGCTCCGCCCTTCCCACGGCACACCGGCGGAATCGGCATGGGCGGCGTCACCCGCCTGCGAGTGCGCGTGACCGAGCGGGTCAGTGTCCGGCGACATCCAGCGCCTCGGCCAGCGTGAACGCGCCGGCGTAGAGGGCCTTTCCGACGATGGCGCCTTCGACGCCGAGCGGCACGAGCTCGCGCAGCGCCGCGATGTCGTCGAGGCTCGACACGCCGCCCGAGGCGACGATCGGCTTCGGGGTGCGCGTGGTCATCTCGCGGAGGAGGTCGACGTTGGGGCCCTGCAGCGTGCCGTCCTTGGTGACGTCGGTCACGACGTAGCGGCTGCAGCCGGCCGCCTCGAGGCGGTCGAGCACGGTCCACAGGTCGCCGCCGTCGCGCGTCCAGCCGCGGGCAGCGAGCGTCGTGCCGCGGACGTCGAGACCGACCGCGATGACGTCGCCGTATCGGCCGATCACGTCGGCGGCCCATTCCGGGTTCTCGAGCGCCGCGGTGCCGAGGTTGATGCGCGCCGCGCCGCTGTCGAGGGCGGCCTCGAGGGTGCGGTCATCGCGGATGCCGCCCGAGAGCTCGACCTGCACGCCCTTGACCTGCTTGATGACCTTGCGCATGACGCCGGCGTTGCTGCCGCGTCCGAAGGCGGCGTCGAGGTCGACGAGGTGGATCCACTGTGCGCCCTGGCGTGCGAAGTCGAGCGCCGCGTCGACGGGGTCGCCGTAGCTCGTCTCGGTCCCCGCCTCCCCCTGGGTGAGGCGCACGGCCTTGCCGCCGGCGACGTCGACCGCGGGCAGCAGGATCAATTCAGGCATTGAGGCGAAATCGTTCATGGCTCCTTGTGCGGGAAGGTCTCGGAAGGAGTTCGCTCCCGCAGACGGCACGGTTTCAGAGGGTAGCCCCGCCGAGCCCGTCGATCCAATTCGCGAGAAGCCGGATGCCGGCATCCCCCGACTTCTCGGGGTGGAACTGGGTCGCCGACAGCGGGCCGTTCTCGACCGCCGCGAGGAACGGCCGTCCATAGGTGCACCACGTGAGCGTGGGCTCGGGGAAGGGCGGCTGCACGTCGAGCAGCCATTTCTGCGCCCCGTACGAGTGGACGAAGTAGAACCGCTCGTCCTCGATGCCGCGGAAGAGACGGGAACCCTCGCCCGCGTCGACGGTGTTCCACCCCATGTGCGGCAGCACCGGCGCATCGAGCTCTGTGACGGCTCCCGGCCACTCCCCCATGCCCGCGGTGTCGACGCCGCGCTCGACGCCGTGCTCGAACAGCACCTGCATGCCGACGCAGATGCCGAGCACCGGGCGCCCGCCCGACAACCGGCGGCCGATCAGCTCGTCGCCGCGGCTCGCCTTGAGCGACCCCATCACCGCACGGAAGGCGCCGACGCCGGGCACCACGAGCCCGTCGGCCTCGAGGACGAGGTCGCGGTCGGACGTCAGGCGTGCGTCCGCACCGGCGGCAGCCAGCGCCTTGACGGCCGAGTGCACGTTGCCCGATCCGTAGTCGAGGACCGCGACCAGGGGCTGCGAGCTCACAGAGCGCCCTTGGTGCTGGGGATGCCTTCGACCAGCGGGTCGAGCGCCTTGGCCTGGCGGAACGCACGGGCGAACGCCTTGTACTCCGCTTCGGCGATGTGATGCGGATCGCGGCCCGAGATCACACGCACGTGCACCGTGAGGGCGGCGTTGAACGTGATCGCCTCGAATGTGTGACGCACGAGCGAGCCGGTGAAGTGGCCGCCGATGAGGTGGTGCTCGAAACCGGCCGGCTCCCCTTCGTGGACGAGGTAGGGGCGGCCGCTGATGTCGACGACCGCCTGCGCGAGGGCCTCGTCGAGAGGCACCAGCGCGTCGCCGTAGCGCGAGATTCCCGACTTGTCGCCGAGGGCTTCGCGGATCGCCTGCCCGAGCACGATCGAGATGTCTTCGACGGTGTGGTGCGCGTCGATCTCGGTGTCACCCGATGCACGGACGGTGAGATCGGTCAGCGAGTGCTTCGCGAACGCCGTCAGCATGTGGTCGAAGAACGGCACCGTCGTGTCGATCCGGCTGCGGCCGGTGCCGTCGAGGTCGAGCTCGAGCTCGACGGTCGATTCACTGGTGGAGCGTCGCAGGGACGCGGTACGCGGAGCGGCGCTCATGATGTCGATTCTATCGAGGCCAGTGCGTCGAGGAACGCGGTGGTCTCCTCTTCGGTGCCGGCGGTCACACGCAGGTGGCTGGGGATCCCGACGTCGCGGATCAGTACGCCGCGATCGTAGAGCGCCTGCCACGTCGTCGCAGGGTCGGCCACCCCACCGAACAGGACGAAGTTCGTCCACGTCTCGTGCGGCGTATAGCCGAGCGCTTCGACGGTGGCGCTGATGCGGTCGCGCTGCGCGACGATCTCGTCGACCATCCGCAGCATCGTGGGAGCGTGACGAAGAGCAGCGGATGCCGCGGCCTGCGTCAGCGCGCTCAGGTGATACGGCAGTCGCACCAGGCGCAGGGCGTCGATCACCGTGGGGTCGGCGGCGAGGTACCCGACGCGCGCGCCGGCGAAGGCGAAGGCCTTGCTCATCGTGCGCGACACGACGAGCCGCTCCCGGCCGGGAAGGAGGGTGAGGGCGGACCGCTCCTCGCGCGGCGCGAACTCGAAGTACGCCTCGTCGACGACGACCACGCCCGCGGTCGCGTCGTAGACCGCCTCGATCACCTCGAGGCCGAGCGGAGTGCCGGTCGGGTTGTTGGGCGCGCACAGGAAGACGACGTCGGGGGCGACATCCGCCACCTGCGCCGCCGCGTCCGCGGCGTCGACGCTGTAGTCGGGGGCGCGGGTACCGGCGACCCAGGTCGCGCCGGTCGCGCGAGTGAGCAGCGGGTACATCGAGTACGTCGGCGCGAACCCGAACGCGGTGCGCCCCGGTCCGGCGAACGCCTGCAGGACGTGCTGGAGCACCTCATTGGAACCGTTCGCCGCCCAGATCTGCTCGCGCGTCAGTCCGTGGCCGAGGTAGTCGGCGAAGCCCTCGCGCAGTGCCGTGAACTCCCGGTCGGGGTAGCGATTGACGTCCCGCAGAGCGAGTGCGATCGAGTCCATGATGTCGTCGGCCACGTCCTGCGGGACGGGATGCGTGTTCTCGTTGACGTTCAGCGCGACGGGAAGCGGCGCCTGCGGAGCGCCATACGGCGTCATTCCGCGGAGGTCGTCGCGTAAGGGAAGGTCTTCGAGACGTGGACTCACCCCTCCCATGGTACGGGGGCGATACCGCTCACCTTCCGCGTGTGTCGGAGCGAGACGGCCCCGGATGCCGGGTTCCCCCCACCATGCTCCGGCGACCAGCACCGCCGGATCGAGGTCAGCGACTCGAGTCGTACTCGGCCGGGATCGCCAGACTCTGCCCCGCTTCGAGCGAGACGCCCTCGAGCGCGTTGAGGCGGACGATCGCATCGATCACGTCGCGGGGGTCCGACTCGGGGGCCACGGTCTCGGCGATGGACCACAGCGTGTCGCCGAAGGAGACGGTGACGGTGGAGAACGACTCCGCAGGGGCGCCCGCGTCGCGGCTGGCGAGAGCACTGCCGCCCGAGATCATCGCGAGACTGATCGCGACCACGGCGGGGATGGAAGCGAGCGCAGCGAGCACGCGACGACCGCGGAGGGTGAGACGCAGCCGCGTCGAAGGTGCGGGGCGCGTGAAGGCGGAGCCCGGGAAAGCGGGCGATGTGATGCCGACGGTGCTCATGGTCTGCTCCTCCTGCTGGGGAGAGATTCGCACCCGCCGCTCGGCCGGGAGCGGAGGATGCGAATCTCTGTACCGAAGTTATCTTCGATGTTCTAGGATGTCAAGGGGCCGATTCGGGTGCGATCTCTCGAACGCGACACGCGGTCGCGGTGTTCCCTTCGAGCGCCGGATCCGGATACGGTTTCGATACGAGAACCCCACCACGGGCCTCCGACATTCGAAGACCGCTGCACTCCCGGAGCCCCTCCGGGGCGGCGAGACAGGAGCCGGACATGAGCGACGCCACCGGGCGCGAGAGGCCGCAGACGCGACGCCGCAAGAGCCTCAGCGACAAGCAGCTCGCGATCCTCGAGGTCATCCAGCGCTCGATCGCGCGCCACGGCTATCCGCCGAGCATGCGCGAGATCGGCGACGCGGTCGGGCTGAAGTCGCTCTCGAGCGTGACGCACCAGCTCAATCAGCTGGAGCTGAGCGGCTACCTGCGGCGCGACGCGGGCAAGACGCGCGCGATGGAGGTGCTCATCGACCTGCCGGGTGCCTCCACCGAGAACCCCGACGACGCAGCCCCCGCGGTGGGCGACGCAGCCCTCGTCCCCCTCGTCGGCCGGATCGCCGCCGGCGTCCCGATCACGGCCGAGCAGCAGGTCGAGGAGATCTTCCCGCTCCCCCGCCAGCTGGTGGGAAAGGGCGACCTGTTCATGCTGAAGGTGTCGGGCGACTCGATGATCGATGCCGCCATCTGCGATGGAGACTGGGTCGTCGTGCGCTCGCAGGCCACGGCGGACAACGGCGAGATCGTCGCCGCGATGCTCGACGGCGAGGCGACGGTGAAGACGTTCCGTCAGCGCGACGGGCACACGTGGCTGCTTCCACGCAACTCGGCCTTCGAGCCGATCCTGGGCGACGAGGCCGTCGTGCTCGGCAAGGTCGTGGCGGTCCTCCGCGCCGTCTGATCACCCCCGGCGGGTGAAACTCCGGCGCGATGAGCCGGCGTCCGCCACAATGGCGGCATGAGCGACATCGACACCGCTGACGCGCACACCCTCGAAGGACGCATCCGCGAGCTCGAACGGGAGAACGCACGGCTCGCGGCCGCGAGTGCCGCCGCAACGCGGTCCCCTTCGGGCGGACGATGGCGGGCCTGGGTCTCGGCGCTGTGCATCGTCATCGCCGCCATCCTCGTGCCGGTGTCGATCGTCACGGCGTGGGCGCGCGTCCAGCTCGTCGAGGAAGATGCGTTCGTCGCGACCCTTGCTCCGCTGGTCGACGACCGCGCGGTACAGGAGATGGTCATCGACGAGGCGATGGAGGCGATCAACGACCAGGTCGACTTCCAGGCCCTGACGGCCAGCGTGTTCGACGGAATCGCCGATCTCGGGCTCCCGCCCCGGGCCGCCCAGGCCCTCGGCCTCCTGGAGGCCCCGGCGGCAAGCGGGCTCGAGAACCTGGTCAACGAGGCGGTCACCCGCGTGGTGGAGTCCGATGCATTCGCCGACGTGTGGGCCACCGCGACCCGCGCCGCCCATCGCGCCCTCACCACGGCGGCGACATCGGACGGCGGAGGCCTGGTCGTGCGCACCGATGAGGGCGTCGGCATCCAGCTCGGCGCCGTCGTCGATGCCGTCAAGCAGCGTCTGGTCGACCGGGGCGTGAGCGCCGCTCAGCTCATCCCCGAGATCGACCGGGTCGTCATCGTGGGCAAGGGCGACAACCTCGCCGCCATCCGCACCGGCTACGCCCTCGCGACGTCACTCGGCTGGTGGCTCCCGGTCCTCACCCTCGTGCTCTTCGGGCTCGGCATCGCCGTGGCGCGCAGGCGCAGCCTCGCCGTGCTCGGCACGGGACTCGCCATCGCGATCGGCGCCGGCGCGCTCGCGGTCGGCCTCTCCGTGGGCGATACCGCGATGGGCACGGTGGCCTCCGACCTCGGCCTCTCCCCCGACGGGCTCGGCGTGATCTACGCTCAGGTCGTCGGCGCGATGACGCAGACGGCGATCGTGCTGAGCGTCCTCGGCGTGTTCGTCGCGCTGCTGGGTTGGGCGATGGGGCGCTCCGCCGCCGCGCAGGGCGCGCGCAGTGCGGTCCGCTCCGTCAACTCCTCGGCCCGCCGCCAGCTCGCCGCCCGCGGCCTCGACACCCGCGGCTTCGGCGCGTGGCTCGCACGCTCGCGTGTGCTCGTGCGCACGATCATCGCCGTCCTCGCGGTGCTGTGGCTCTTCGCCCTGCGGCCGCTGTCGTTCGGCGACGTCGTGCTGGTGATCGTGGTGGCCTTCGCCGTCGCGTGGATCCTCGAGCTGCTGCAGCGCCGCGACGAGGAGCACTTCGTCGATGGCGACATCGTGGTCGAGAGCGACATCATCCAGCCCGAGCCGGTGAGCACGGATGCCGCGACCGAGGTGGCCGCGGCATCCGATCCGCTCTCGCAGGACACGAAGAACTAGACCGCCGCACCCACCTTCGCGCGGATCGTGCGCGTCGCCTCGATGATGTTGCGCAGCGACTCGACGGTCTCGTCGTAGCCGCGGGTCTTCAGACCGCAGTCCGGGTTCACCCACACCTGCCGCAGCGGCAGCTCGGTCGCGGCGCGGTCGAGCAGCTCGGCGACCTCGCCTGCCGACGGAACGCGCGGAGAGTGGATGTCGTAGACGCCCGGGCCGACGCCGTGCGTGAAGCCCGACTCGGCGATGTCGCCGATCACCTCGCCGCGGCTGCGCGCCGCCTCGATCGACGTCACGTCGGCGTCGAGCGCCGCGATCGCGTCGATGACGACGTCGAACTCCGAGTAGCAGAGGTGCGTGTGCACCTGGGTCGCCTCGGCCGCGCCCGCCGTCGACAGCCGGAACGAGCCGACCGACCACTCGAGGTAGGCCGGCTGGTCGGCCTTCTTCAGCGGCAGCAGCTCGCGCAGGGCCGGCTCGTCGACCTGGATCACCCCGATGCCGGCGGCTTCGAGGTCGGCGATCTCGTCGCGCAGCGCCAGGGCCACCTGATTGGCGGTGTCGGCCAGCGGCTGGTCGTCGCGCACGAACGACCACGCCAGAATCGTGACCGGCCCGGTCAGCATGCCCTTCATCGGCTTGTCGGTGAGCGACTGGGCGAACGTCGACCAGGCCACCGTGATCGGGGCGGGTCGTGACACGTCGCCCCACAGGATCGACGGACGCGTCGCCCGCGAGCCGTACGACTGAACCCAGCCGTTCTGCGTCACGTCGAACCCGTCGAGGTTCTCTGCGAAGTACTGCACCATGTCGTTGCGCTCGGCCTCGCCGTGCACCAGCACGTCGAGCCCGAGGTCCTCCTGCAGCGTCACGACGCGGGCGATCTCGTCGCGGAGGAACTGCTCGTACTCCTCCGTGGTGATCTCGCCCTTGGCGTGCCTCGCACGCGCGCGGCGGATGTCGCCGGTCTGCGGGAACGAGCCGATCGTGGTGGTCGGCAGCACGGGCAGGCCGAGCGCGGCCTCCTGAGCGGCGACCCGTGCCTCGTAGTCACCGCGGTCGAAGTCCGCCGGGGTCAGGGCGGCGGCGCGCACGCGCACGGCGCCGTCGCGCACGCCGGGCGCGCTCTGCCGGTCGGCGAGGGCAGCGGATGCCGCGGTCACCTCGTCGGCGATCGACTCGGCCCCCTCGGCGAGGCCGCGCGCCAGCGTGACGACCTGCCCGGTCTTCTGGTCGGCGAAAGCCAGCCACGACACGAGGCGGGGGTCGAGCGCCGTCTCGTCGTCGACGTCGTGCGGGACATGCTGCAGCGACGTCGACGTGCCGGCCGCGATCTGCGCCGCGCCGAGCGCCTCGAGGGCCGCGAGCTTCGTCCACGCGGCGGCGAGGTCTCCGCGCCAGATGTTGCGGCCGTCGATCACACCGCCGACGAGGGTCTTGCCGGCCAGACCGACGGCGGCCGCCGGTGCCGAGCCGCGCGTCAGGTCGATCGCGAGCGCCTCGACGGGCGCGGCGGCGAGCGCCGTCCACGCCTCGGGCGAGAGCTGCGCGTACCCGGCGGCCACGAGGATCGACGGACGGTCCGCGGCGCCGCCGAGCACGGCATATGCGCGTGCGGCCGCATCAGCGAGCGCCGCCGGCGACGCCGGCAGGCTCTCGCTGACGAGTGCGGGCTCGTCGAGCTGCACCCACTCTGCGCCGGCAGCGCGCAGGGCGGTGAGGAGCTCGGCGTACACGGGAAGAAGGTCGTCGAGACGGCGGAGCGGGTCGAAGCCCTCGGGCGCGGCATCCGTCGCCTTCGCCAGCGCGAGCAGCGTGACCGGGCCCACGATGACCGGGCGCACGGTGAAGCCGTCGGCCTTGGCCTCAGAGACCTGGGTCGAGAAGCGATCGCTCGACAGGGCGAACACCGTCTCGGGGCCGATCTCGGGAACGAGGTAGTGGTAGTTGGTGTCGAACCACTTCGTCATCTCGAGGGGCGCGTTCTCACCGGCGCCCCGCGCGGCGGTGAAGTACGCGTCGAGGCCGATCGTGCCGTCGGCGTCGCGCAGGTCGGCGAACCGCTCCGGCAGCGCACCGACGGCGACCGCGGCGTCGAGCACCTGGTCGTAGTACGAGAACGACTCCGGGATCGACGAGTCGTCACGACCGAGACCGAGCTCCGCGAGGCGCTCGCGCGTCGCGCGGCGGAGGTCGGCGGCGGTCCGTTCGAGCGTGGCCGCATCGGTCGTGCCGGCCCAGTGGGCCTCGACGGCGCGCTTGAGCTCGCGACGTCGGCCGATCCGGGGGTAGCCGAGGATCGTGCCGCGGGGGAAGGCGGGTGTGGTGTCGGTCATCGTGCGACTTCCTTTTCGAGGGGGTGGGTGAGGATCCCGGCGTCGCGCAGCACCGCGAGCACCGTTTCGTGGCTGTTGAAGGCGTACAGGTGGACGCCGGGAGCGCCCCCGGCGACGACGTCGCGGGCGAGGCCGGCGGCGTACTCGATGCCGAGCGCGCGCTGCCCGTCGACGGTGGGCTCGACCTCGAGTGCGATCGCGAGCTCGGCGGGCAGCTCCTCGCCGCTGAGCTCGAGCACGCGGCGCAGCCGTGACGGCGAGGTGATCGGCATGATGCCCGGGAGGATGGGGATGGTCACGCCGGCATCGCGCGAACGCTGCACGAACGCGAGGTAGTCGTCGGCGTGGAAGAAGAGCTGCGTGATCGCGAGCGTCGCGCCGGCCGCCTGCTTCGCGAGCAGCGCGTCGATGTGCTCGCGCGGATGCCGCGACCGCGGGTGCCCGTTGGGGAAGGCCGCGACGGCGATGTCCACCTTGGTGCGCGGCTCGACCTGCACGGCGCCGGGAACGCCCGGGATCTCGCGCTCGGTGTACGGCGCGCGCTCCGCCTGCACTCGGTCGATGAGCTGCACCAGCTGTGCCGAGCTCTCGAGGTCGCCGAGGAACGTCTCGTCCTCGCGGACGCCGGCGGGCGGGTCGCCGCGCAGAGCGAGGAAGCTCGCGACCCCGGCATCCAGGAACTCCCGGATCAGCGCATTGGCACCCGCGTACGTGTTGCCGACGCACGTGAGGTGGGCGAGCGGGGACGCCTCGGTCTCGGTGAGGATGAAGCGCAGCAGGTCGAGCGAGCGCCCGCCGGTGGATCCGCCGGCGCCATAGGTGACCGAGATGAACCGTGGGCGCGCAGCCGCCAGCTGCCGGATGGTGTCGTGGAGGGCGAGGGTTCCCGCCGCGGACTTGGGCGGGTAGACCTCGAACGAGAACGGCACCGGAGGTGTGCTGAGATCGATCGACATATCGTGCTTCTCGGATCGGGGCGGACGGGATGGCCGGGCGGCCGCGGACCCGCGCACGCTCGGGGTCTCCGGCGGCGCGGCGTCATCGCGGGCGGGTGCCGGGCTCGGCTGTCGCTCCCTGCCCGGCCCCGTGATCTCTCTCGGGGACCGTCCGATTCGGACGACCGGGCGACGATGGGTCCAAGCTAGCCGAGCGCCGCACGCAACCCCCTCCCTGTGACCTTCTGTTTCGCCGTAGCGTGGTCTCGTGACGACGGAACTGCCCTACGGATCCTGGCCCTCCCCGCTGTCGGCCGAGGCGGTGTCAGCCGCATCGCCCCGCATCGAGGGGGCGCGGTTCGTGGGCGACGAGGTGTGGTGGGGCGAATCCGTACCCGAGGAGGCCGGCCGCACCGCCGTGCGCAGAAAGGCGCCATCCGGTGAGGTCTCCGACGTGATCGACGCACCGTGGAGCGCGCGCTCGCGCGTGCACGAGTACGGCGGCGGCGCCTGGACCACCGTCGTCGGTGACGCGCTCGTCTTCGTCGAGAAGGCGGATCAGCGCGTGTGGAAGGCCGCCCCCGGCGAGCGCCCGAGAGCGCTCACCCCCCTGGCCGGCGACATGCGCTTCGGCGGACTCACCTGGGAGGGCGGACGTCTGCTCGCCGTGCGCGAGACGCATCGCGACGGGGCGGCTCCGCATCGTGACATCGTCGAGATCCCCGTCGACGGAAGCGCGGTGGAGGATGCGGCGCGCCTCCGCTCGCTCGTCGAGGACAGCGACTTCCTCGCCCATCCCGCTCTGTCGCCCGACGGCACCCGACTGGCCTGGGTCGCGTGGAATCATCCCGACATGCCATGGGACCGCGCGGAGCTGCGCGTCGGACGCCTCGAAGGCGGTCTCGTCGCCGAGTGGACGACCGTCACCTCGGGCGCCACCGCGCCGCTCCAGCCCATCTGGGTGAGCGACGACGACATCGTGTTCAGCGACGACCCGACGGGCCGGTGGAACCTGACACGGCTGCGGCTGACCGCCGACCTGCACTGCGAGGACGTCGCCTCCGCCGACGCCGACACGGGAGGCCCGCTGTGGGTGCTCGGCCAGCGGTGGTTCGCCGTCCTCGACGATGGCCGCATCGTCGCGGTGCGCACGAACGGCTCGGACGAGCTCGTCCTGATCGGGACCGATGGCGAGGTGCGGCCCCTTGCCGTCGATGCCGTGGCCGGCATGTCGATCGAAGACATCCGAGGCAGCAGACTCCTGCTCAGCGGCGCAGGAGCGGCGGGAGCCGGCCTGTGGGACATCGACGTCGACGACCCCGGCGCCGCCCGGCTGCTCGTCGGCGGCCGCACGGCGTGGGGCGAGGAGTGGATGCCGCGCCCCCGCGCGGTCACGGTCGACGGCCCGCGCGGCCCGGTGCATGCCTTCGACTACCCGCCCACGAACCCCGGCGTCACTGCGGGCGCCAACGAGCGCCCGCCGTACGTGGTCTTCGTGCACGGTGGGCCGACGTCGCACGTGGGGGGCGCGGCATCCACCAAGATCGCGTACTTCACGAGCCGCGGGATCGGCGTGCTCGACGTCAACTACGGCGGCTCGAGCGGATACGGGCGCCCGTACCGCGAGCGCCTGCTCGGACAGTGGGGCGTCGTCGACGTCGACGACGTGATCGCCGCCGCACGAGGTCTCGCCGCCGAGGGCGCTGCCGACGCGGATCGCCTCGCGATCGCGGGCGGGTCCGCCGGCGGCTGGACCGTGCTGTGCGCGCTGACCCTGTCCGACGCCTTCGCCGCCGGGATCAGCCGCTACGGCGTCGCCGACTTGCGGCGACTGGCGGAAGACACCCACGACTTCGAGGCGCGCTACCTCGACAGCATGGTCGGCCCGCTGCCCGAGGCCGAGGCGCTGTACGTCGCCCGCTCGCCGCTGTCACGGCTCGACCGGCTGCGCACGCCGCTGCTGATCGAGCAGGGGCTGGACGACCGCGTCGTGCCGCCCTCGCAGTCCGAGGCCGTGCGCGACGCCCTCCGCCGGAACGGCGTGCCGCACGCATACCTCGCGTTCGAAGGCGAGGGGCACGGGTTCCGCCGCGCCGAGACCGTCGTGCGCCAGCTCGAAGCCGAGGTGGCGTTCCTCGGCCGGGTGCTCGGGTTCAAGCCCGACGGCCTGCCCGCGCTCGAGCTCGACTGAGCACGTGTCGTCGCGCTGCGCCCCGTCGTCGAGCGAGGAGCGGAGCAGCACGACGAGACGCGTCAGCGTACGAACGGCGCGAGCCGTGCGGCGAGGTGCTCGCCGACCCGGGCACGCACCGCGGTGCCGCCCTCCTCGTGCTGCTGCTCGAGGATCATCCCCTGCTCGTGGATCGCCGAGACCAGGTCGCCGCGGTCGTAGGGCACGAGCACGTCGATCTCGACAGCGGGAAGTGGCAGCGCCGCCTCGATCGCCGCACGCAGCTCGTCGATCCCCTCACCGGTGCGCGACGACGCGAAGAGCGCCTTCGGCTCGAGGCCGCGCAGCAGCAGGCGCTCGTCGTCACCGATCAGGTCGGCTTTGTTGAAGACGACGAGTTCCGGGATGTCGCGCCCGCCGACATCGCCGATGACATCGCGCACGGTCGCCAGCTGCGCAGCCGGGTCGGGGTGCGAGCCGTCGACGACGTGCACGATGACGTCGGCCTCGCCGACCTCCTCGAGCGTCGAGCGGAACGCCTCGACGAGCTGGTGCGGCAGGTTGCGCACGAACCCGACCGTGTCGGTGAGCGTGTAGACGCGGCCGTCGGTCGTCTCGGAGCGGCGGACCGTGGCATCGAGCGTCGCGAACAGAGCGTTCTCGACCAGCACGCCGGCGCTCGTGAGCCGGTTGAGCAGGCTCGACTTGCCGGCGTTGGTGTAGCCGGCGATCGCGACCGAGGGGATGGTGTGGCGCTTGCGCTCGGCGCGCTTGGCGTCGCGCGCGGGCGCGAACTCGCGGATCTGGCGGCGCAGCTGCGCCATCTTGGTGCGGATGCGACGGCGGTCGAGTTCGATCTTCGTCTCACCGGGTCCGCGTGAGCCCATGCCGGCGCCGCCGGCGCCGACCTGGCCGCCGGCCTGGCGGCTCATCGAGTCTCCCCAACCACGCAGACGCGGCAGCAGGTACTCGAGCTGCGCGAGCTCGACCTGAGCCTTGCCCTCGCGGCTCTTGGCGTGCTGGCTGAAGATGTCGAGGATGACCGTGGTGCGGTCGATGACCTTGACCTTCACGACGTCCTCGAGCGCACGCCTCTGGCTGGGTGCCAGCTCGGTGTCGGCGATGACCGTGTCGGCACCCACGGCGGCGACGATGTCACGCAGCTCCTGGGCCTTGCCCCGGCCCACGTAGGTCGCGGGGTCGGGGTGCGGTCGCCGCTGCAGCACGCCGTCGAGCACGACGGCGCCGGCGGTCTCGGCGAGCGCGGCGAGCTCGCGCAGCGAGTTCTCGGCGTCCTCCTGCTCACCCTGCGCGTGCACGCCGACCAGCACGACGTTCTCGAGTCGCAGCTGCCGGTACTCGACCTCGGTGACGTCCTCGAGCTCGGTGGACAGTCCGGGCACGCGGCGCAGTGCGGCGCGCTCCTCGCGATCCCACTGCTCGCCGTCGGTGTCGGCGGTGGCGACCGTCGCCTCGTCCTGGAGCGCCTGCGCGGCGCCGAACACACGCACCCCCGAGCGCGCTTCAGCGCGCGCCAGCACGCGATCCACCGGGTCCGCCGGCGTCTCATCCGTGCTCCGAGGTGTTGTCGTATCCGTCATGTGTTCCTTCCGGGATGCCGTTTCCAGCGCTCATCGGCCAGTTCGAGGCATCCGTGAATTCTAGTCTGGTCCTCCGCTAGGCTCGTCAGCCATGGGCAGCGACCACTACTTCAGTGCCACGCCCGCCAGTCCAGAGAATCTTCGTCGCGTCCGCGTCACGCTCGCCGGCCGCGAGGTCGAGGTGACGACCGCGGGCGGCGTGTTCAGCCCCGACCATGTGGACTCGGGCACCGGTGTGCTGCTGTCGAACACGCCTCCGCCGCCACCCGGCGGGCACCTGCTCGATCTCGGGTCCGGTTGGGGACCGATCGCATTGAGCCTCGCGCTGGAGTCCCCGCACGCGACCGTGTGGGCCGTCGATGTGAACGAACGCGCTCTCGATCTGGTGCGACGCAACGCCGAGGCGCTGAGCCTCTCGAACATCAACGCCGCGCTGCCCGACGATGTTCCCGACGACGTCGCGTTCCGCACGATCCGCTCCAATCCGCCGATCCGCGTCGGCAAGCACGAGCTGCACGGCCTGCTCGAGCGCTGGATCCCCCGACTCGACGAGCGCGCCGACGCGTGGCTCGTCGTGCAGCGCAATCTGGGGTCCGACTCGCTGCAGCGCTGGCTCGCCGCGACCTTCGAGCGGGGCTACAGTGTGCAGCGCGCGGCGACCGGCCGCGGTTTCCGCGTGATCAAGGTGCGGCGCCACGGCTCGCCGCCGAGCGAGCCGATCGACCTGCCCTGAACCGCTTCAGGCGAGGGCGACCTCGCCCGAGTACACGAGCGTCGCCGGTCCGGAGAGCAGCACGTGCTGCTCGCCGTCGACATCCGGCCGCTGGATCGAGTGCTCGCGAAGCGAGTGTATCGAGATCATCCGCACCCCGAGAGTTCCCCCGGGCACCTCGACGGTCCAGTGGTCGGGAGCCGCAGGCCCCGCCCAGTGCCGCACCGCGAGCGCAGCGGCCGCGACGCCGGTGCCACAGCTGAGCGTCTCGCCCACGCCGCGCTCGAAGACACGCATGCGGATCGAGCCGACGCCGTCGCGCACGAGCGGGTCGCTCGGCACGACGAACTCGACGTTCGCGCCGTGCGGCGGCTCGGGGTGAAGCTGCGGGAGCACTCCGAGGTCGAGGGCCTCCAGCTCGCGATGGTCGGGCAGGGCCACCACGATGTGGGGGTTGCCGACGTCGACGCCGAGGCCCGGACGGGGCGCGCCGATGCCTCGCGCGCGGACGAGCACATCGTCCGATTCGATGCGCCACGGTCCGAGATCGACCTCGAAACCGAGGTCGCTGCGGGTGAGGGTCTTCACGCCGGCGCGTGTGGCGATCCGAAGCGGACCGTCGTCCAGCGACGCCCAGCCGACCTCGGCCAGATAGCGGGCGAACACGCGGATGCCGTTGCCGCACATCTCGGCGCGGGAACCGTCGGCGTTGCGGTAGTCCATGAACCACTCGACACCGGACGCCGCAGCCTCGGCACCCTCATCGACGGCGGCAGCGCGCACGACGCGCAGGATCCCGTCGCCGCCGATGCCGAACCTTCGATCGCACAGCACGGCGACCTGGTCGTCGGAGAGATCGAGTTCACCGTCGCGATCGGGCACGATCACGAAGTCGTTGCCGGTGCCGTGACCCTTGGTGAACGCGATAGTCTGCGGCATCGTGCCAGTCTATGGGCGCGCAGCTGCGGTTCAGTCGGCGATGAGGCGCTTTCCCGTCGCCCAGGTCTCGAACGTCTCGAAGCCGAGCGCCTCGTAGAAGCCCTGCGCGATGTCGTTGTCGGGCCGCACCATGAGCTGCACCTTAGGGCATCCCATGTCGAGCAGCAGCGCCTCCGCCCGCTCCACGAGCGAACGCGCGATGCCCTGCCCGCGCCGGGCCGGATCGCTCGCGAGGTAGTAGAGCCAGCCGCGGTGTCCGTCGTAGCCGGCCATCACGGTGCCGACCATGTCGGCGCCGTCGACTGCGACGAGGAACAGCTCGGGCTGGACCTTCAGCTTGCGGCTGATGTCCTGGTACGGGTTGTTCCACGGCCGGGTGAGTTTCGTCGCCTGCCACAGCGAGACGACTGCTTCGGTGTCGGGAAGTTGGAAGGCCCGGATCGCGACAGTCATGCTGTCGAGTCTGCCAGGTCCGCGGCATTCGCTCCCGGAGTCGTCCACAAGACGCCGGCATAGCGCCTGAACCACGAGACCTGCCGACGCGCGTAGCGGCGCGTGAGCGCCTGCGTCTCGGCGATCGCCTCGGCCTCGGTCATCCCACCCTGCAGCTGGGTCAAAGCCTGCGCGTAGCCGATCGCCCGTCGTGCCGTGACGCCGCGCTCGAGCCCGGCATCGCGCAGCGACTCGACCTCCGCGAGGAGGCCGTCGCGCCACATCCCCAGCACCCGCTCGTCGAGGCGTGCGACGAGTTCGTCGCGGGGAACGGCGACGCCGATGATCACGGTGTCCTCGCGCCAGAGGACGGGCTCGTCAGGCAGCGCAGCGCCGTGCGTGCGCTCCCCCATCTCGAGGACCTCCAGCGCGCGGACGATCCTGCGCCCGTTGCGGGGGTCGACGCGTTCCGCCGTGGCCGCGTCGAGTTCGCGCAGCCGGGCGAACAGCGCTCCCGGGCCCTGCGCCTCGAGCTCGGCCTCGAGACGCTCGCGCACGGCCCGGTCCCGCGGTGGGAACCGGAAGTCGAACAGCACGCTCGAGACGTACAGGCCAGAGCCGCCGACCAGGACGGCGTCGGCACCGCGGCCGTGGATCTCGTCGATCGCGGCTCGGGCCGTCGTCTGATACCAGGCGACCGCCGCGTCCTCGGTCGGATCGAGGGCGTCGAAGAGGTGATGAGGGATGCCGCGCCGCTCCGATTCCGGCAGCTTGGCGGTGCCGATGTCCATGCCGCGGTACAGCTGCATCGCGTCGGCATTGACGATCTCGGCTCGACCGCCGCGTGCGACGATCGCCTCGGCGAGGTCGAGCGACAGCGAGGTCTTGCCCGTTCCCGTCGCGCCGACGACCGCCCACAGGCGCGGCGCGCGGGGGCGCGTGGCGGCGGTCACACTCCGATGCGCAGCGTCGGAAGCCCCAGCGAGACGGCGCGCGGCGCGCCGGTCTCGCCGGCGGGAGCCGGGACACCGCACGACTCGGCCTGCGTGCGGTCCCACGCGTCGCCGGAGCGCGTGCGCCGGATGCGCAGCGGCGCCCCGTCGGGGCTGTCGGCGAGCAGGTGGAAGGGCGCGGCGTGCGTCACGACCACCGAGACGACGTCGCCTGGACGCGGGAGGTCGGATCCCTCGGGCACCTCGAAGTGCACGAGCCGGTTGTCTTCGGCGCGGCCGGTGAGGCGGTGGGTCGCGGCATCCTTCTTGCCTTCGCCGGTCGAGACGAGCACCTGCAGCCCGCGCCCCACCTGCTTCTGGTTCTCCTCGAGCGAGATGCGCTCCTGCAACGCGACGAGTCGCTCGTAGCGCTCCTGAACGACGGCCTTCGGCACCTGGTCGGGCATGGTCGCGGCCGGGGTGCCCTCGCGGATCGAGTACTGGAACGTGAACGCGCTCGCGAACCGCGCCTGCTCGACGACCCGCATGGTGTCTTCGAAGTCCTCGTCGGTCTCGCCCGGGAAGCCGACGATGATGTCGGTCGAGATGGCCGCGTTCGGGATGCGCGCGCGCACTCGGTCGAGGATGCCGAGGAACCTCTCGCTGCGGTACGAGCGGCGCATGGCCTTCAGGATGCGGTCGCTGCCCGACTGGAGCGGCATGTGCAGCTGCGGCATGACGGCGGGCGTCTCGGCCATCGCGTCGATGACGTCGTCGGTGAAGGCTGCGGGATGAGGACTGGTGAAGCGGATGCGCTCGAGGCCACGGATCTCGCCGGCCGCGCGCAGCAGCTTGCCGAACGCCTGACGGTCTCCGAACTCCACCCCGTACGAATTGACGTTCTGGCCGAGAAGGGTGACCTCCATCGCGCCGTCTTCGACGAGGAGACGGATCTCGTTGAGGATGTCGCCGGGGCGACGGTCCTTCTCCTTGCCGCGGAGGCTCGGCACTATGCAGAACGTGCAGGTGTTGTTGCACCCGACGGAGATCGACACCCAGCCGCTGTAGACGCTGTCGCGCTTGGCGGGGAGGGTCGACGGGAAGATCTCGAGCGACTCGAGGATCTCGAGCTCGGCCTCGCCGTTGTGACGGGCGCGCTCGAGCAGGCTCGGGAGCGACCCCATGTTGTGCGTGCCGAAGACGACATCGACCCACGGCGCCTTCTCCTGGACCGTGTCTTTGTCCATCTGGGCGAGGCAGCCGCCGACGGCGATCTGCATCCCCTCGTGCTTGTCTTTGCGCGACTTCAGGTGGCCGAGCGTCCCGTAGAGCTTGCCGGCCGCGTTGTCACGCACCGCACAGGTGTTGATGACGACGACGTCGGCTTCCTCGCCGACCTCGGCGCGCACGTAACCCGCGCTCTCGAGCGAGCCGGAGAGCCGCTCGGAATCGTGCACGTTCATCTGGCAGCCGAAGGTGCGCACTTCATAGGTGCGGGCCTTGCCGTCGGCGTCGCGCGCCGCGTCGGAGGGCGCGATGAGGGTCGGGAGTGGGGACGGCATGGTCATGATGCGTGCCATTCTACGATCCGCCGATGGGAGGCCGTCCCGTCCGGTCGGTGCGCGGCCTCAGCGAATGCGTCGGCGCATGCGTCCGGCGGACACCGCCGTGCACACGACCGAGATTCCGATCAGGACGACGATCACGACCCATCCGGGGACCTCCCAGTCCCCGATGGAGAGATCCAGCCCGTACATGGCACGCAGCGGTTCCTCCGCACCGGGGGCATCGGCGGTGATCACGGCCAGCGTCTCGTCTGAGAACTCTCGGCGCAGCAGCATTCCCGCCTGCGCGAACGGCAGCGCCGCAACCACGTTGGCGACGCCCTCGGGGAAGACTCCGATCGGGATGTATGCCGCGGCGATGAAACCGAGCACCGTGCCGACGATCGTGGCGAGCCCCGAAAACGCACCGTTGGTACGGACGAACGACACGATGAGTGCCGAGAACGCCGTGAAGGCGACGCACGAGAGCGCGACGATCGCAAAGCTGCGCGCGATGGCTGCGGCGCCGAGCCACGTCCCGCGCAGCACCCCGAGGTAGAGGATGCTGATCACCAGGACGAACACCGACAGCACGAGCGCGACGGCCACAGCGGACAGGAGGTAGCCGAGCACGAACTGACTGGGCCGGAGCGGCGAAACGAGGAAGTCGCGGAACCGGCCGGACTGGTCATCGTCGACGAGCACCGCGAGGCCGCCGAGGCCCGTCGTCACGGTCGTGATGAGAAGGATGCCCGCGAACATCCAGCTGTCGACGAAGGCCTGCACGTCGGCCGTCGACGCCCCGGGCAGCGAGTCGGCGAGTCCTGCAGTCTGGAGGTTGCCGAGGAACAGCGTGTAGAGGCCGAACAGGATGACCGCGCCCAGGAGCGAGAAGAACACGTTCAGGCGATCTCGGAAGAAGAGCCGAAGGTTGCGGTGGACGATCGCCCATACGACGCTCATGCCGCGTCCCCTCCCGCGGTCGACTTTCCCGTCAGCGTCAGGAAGACGTCGTCCATGCGGCCGTGCCGGAACTCGAAGTCGCGGACTCGGTCACCGTGGGCGGCGAGCAGGGCGCGGGCCACATCGGCATCGGGGACGCCGATCACCACGACATCGCGGTGACGGACGGGCTCGGCGCCGGCCGCGCGTGCTGATGCGACCAGCGCTTCGGGATCGTTCGTGGTGATGCTCAGGATGCTGCGGCTGTGGCGAGCCCGCAGTCGCGAGGGGGTGTCGTCGGCGACGATACGGCCCTCGTCGATGATGCAGACGCGCGCCGCCTCTTCGGTCTCTTCGAGATAGTGCGTGGTCAGGAAGATGGTGAGATCGCCACGGGCGCTCAGCTCATGGAGCGTCCGCCAGACGAGCGCACGACTGCCGGGGTCGAGCCCCGCGGTGGGCTCGTCGAGGAACAGCACCGCGGGCTCGTGGAGGAGCGCGCGTGCGATGTCGACGCGCCGGCGCTGGCCACCGGACAGCCGCCCGTACCGCTGATCGAGGAATCCATCGAGCCCGATGAGAGCGGATACGTAGCCGATCCGGGTGTCGAGCGGCTCGCGCGCGATGCGCGACAGGCGCCCGCGCAGCCGCAGATTCTCTCGGGCGGTCAGCAGCGGATCGAGCAGCGACTCCTGGAAGACGACGCCGATCGACTCACGCACGCGGTCGCCTTCACGGCGTACGTCGTAGCCGTTCACGACGACGGTCCCCGCGTCGAAGGGGAGCACCGTCGTGAGGCATCCGATCGTTGTCGACTTGCCCGCGCCGTTCGTGCCGACGAACGCGAAGACCCCGCCGTCCGCCACCGAGAACGAGATGTCGTCGACGGCGACCTTCTCGCGGTAGCGCTTGGTCAGGCCGCGGACCTCGACCGCCATGCCGACTCCCTCCGCCTCCGGTCCGAACATACCGTCATCCCGCTCCGGCCCGTGCCCGGAGTGTGCGTTGCCCTCGCGAGGGCGCCGCGTCGGCCCGCTCAGCGGAAGCGAACGCCGCGCGACCCGCCAGGAGCGTCGTCGAGCGCCGCACGCGCGGCGGACAGCGCGATCGAGCCGCCGTACCCGCGCCGTGCAAGCTGACCGGTCAGCCGCCGCACGGCGGTGTCGCGGTCGAGGCCCTGCAGCGACCGCGCCTTGCCGCGCGCGAACTCGAGCGCGCGTTCGAAGTCATCGTCGGGCAGCGACGACAGCGCCGCGTCTGCGACATCGCGCGGGATGCCCCGCTTCGCGAGCGTCTGCGCGATCGCCTGCCGACCCTGGCCCTTGCGCTCGGCGCCGGCATGGACCAACTGCTCGGCCAGCGCTCCGTCATCGAGGTAGCCGTACTCGTCCATCAGCGCGATCAGGTGCTCGACCGCATCGGGGCGGAGGGAGTACTCACGCAGGACTCCTCGGGCCTCCGAGACCGACAGCGACCGGGTGCGCAGCTTCTTCAGCAGCGCCTTCTCGGCGAGCTCGACTTCGCCCGCGCCAGCACGGTCATCCGCCTGGTCGAGCTGGGGTCGGTCGTCGGCCCATGTCGGGTGCCACGCCTCGGGATCATCCCCGACAATG
The DNA here is from genome assembly GCF_022538185.1 of Microbacterium sp. CFH 31415. Lineage (GTDB taxonomy): Bacteria > Actinomycetota > Actinomycetes > Actinomycetales > Microbacteriaceae > Microbacterium. Next base: position 49,082 of record NZ_JAKYXC010000017.1, read on the forward strand.
TCGTCGGCATCTCGCTCAGCGGCCACGATATCGTCGCGCTCTGTGGCGTCGGTCGCCGAGGCTTCCGAGCGCGTAGGGGCGGAAGGCGGCGGCCCGCCGAACAGCGGGATCACGGGGGCGAGCGTCTCGTGCTCGCCCCCGTCATCGTGACGCATGTCAGGCCGGACGGCGCGCGGCCAGATCGTCAGCCGGCGCCTCGACGGCCTTCGGCTGGCCGATGCCGAGCTTCGCCTTGATCTTCGACTCGATCTCGGCCGCAGTGTCGGCATTCTTGATCAGGAAGTTACGGGCGTTCTCCTTGCCCTGACCGAGCTGCTCGCCGTCATAGGTGTACCAGGCACCCGACTTCTTGACGATGCCGTGCTCGACCCCGAAGTCGATGAGGCTGCCTTCCCTCGAGATGCCGACGCCGTAGAGGATGTCGAACTCGGCCTGCTTGAACGGCGGGGCCATCTTGTTCTTGACGACCTTGACGCGCGTGCGGTTTCCGACTGCGTCGGTGCCGTCCTTCAGGGTCTCGATGCGGCGGATGTCGAGGCGGACCGAAGCGTAGAACTTCAGCGCCTTTCCACCGGCGGTGGTCTCGGGCGAGCCGAAGAAGACGCCGATCTTCTCACGCAGCTGGTTGATGAAGATCATGGTGGTGTTGGTCTGGTTGAGACCACCGGTGAGCTTGCGGAGCGCCTGCGACATGAGACGCGCCTGCAGACCGACGTGGGAGTCACCCATCTCGCCCTCGATCTCGGCCTTCGGCACCAGGGCTGCGACGGAGTCGATCACGACGAGGTCGATCGCACCCGAGCGCACGAGCATGTCCGCGATCTCGAGCGCCTGCTCACCCGTGTCGGGCTGCGACACGAGCAGCGAGTCGATGTCGACGCCGAGCTTCTGCGCGTAGTCGGGGTCGAGCGCGTGCTCAGCGTCGATGAAGGCGGCGATGCCGCCGGCACGCTGCACGTTCGCGATGGCGTGAAGCGTGAGCGTCGTCTTACCCGACGACTCCGGGCCGTAGATCTCAATGATGCGGCCGCGGGGAAGCCCGCCGATGCCGAGGGCGACGTCGAGGGCGATCGACCCGGTGGGGACGACCTCGACGGGAGCGCGCTCGTCGCTGCCCAGCCGCATGACCGAGCCCTTTCCGAACTGCCGGTCGATCTGGGCGAGGGCGGACTCGAGGGCCTTCTCGCGGTCAACTGCTGAGGGCATGACGTGCTCTTTCTGCTCGCGTTCCGTCGCCTGTAGGCTGTCGCGCTCCGGCCCCGGTGGGACGGATGCTGCGACAAGGCGTGAGGTGTCGTTCGACGGTGTTCACGCTAGGGCTGGGCTCCGACATCCGTCTTCGCTCGTCCGCCGACGTGAACAGACATCCTTCGACACCTGCTGTGCAGGAGCCTACGCCGGTATCGAACAGACATTCGACAACACGCCGCGAAGCGTGGTGCCCGCGCAGGTCAGCGGCGCTTGGGCTCGAGGCGTCCGACTCCGTAACGGCGATCGGCGGGCACGTCCGTCTCCTCGCACAGGGCGAGCCAGACCTCGCGCGGCGGCACACCGGCGGCGAGAGCCTCCGCTGCCGTGCGCGAGCCGACGCCGGAGAGCACCAGATCCGCGATCAGTGCGCTCCCCCGGCTGCCGAACTCATCGCGCACGGCGCGTTCGAACTCACTGCGCCTCATGCGTCGGGGAATCCGCAGCGCTCAGCGCAGCGACAGCTCGGCGTCGACAGCCGCGACCAGGTCGTCGGGCACGACGTCTGGGAAGGTCTGCAGACCCTCGAGCACGGAGATGCGGTCGCCGACCTCGCGCATGATGGTCGAGATGGGGACGTCCAGCGCCTCGGCCACGGACGCGAGGATCTCGCTGGAGGCTTCTTTCTGACCGCGCTCCACCTCGCTCAGATAGCCGAGGGCGACACTCGCGCGACTCGCGACCTGACGGAGGGTGCGACCCTTCTGCTGGCGGAAATCACGAAGCACTTCGCCGATCTCTTGACGTACCAGGATCATGGTGGGCCCCCTCCTCACTTGTGATTCCGCTGTCCGGGGTGGATAACAGTACCGCACCGGATGATGCCAATCTAATCCCGCGAACTGGGGAATGGGTGGGAATCACCGAATGTAACCGAGAAGAAACCCGGTGTATTTCCGACGTCATCGACCGGTCGCGCGCAGCTCTGCGAGCACGAGTTCGAGCGCCCGACGGACCGACTCGGTCCGGATGTCGGCCCGGGATCCTTCCAGACGGAAGGCCGACACCGCGCTCCCCTCCGGCGTCTCGACGGCGACGAACACCGTGCCCACGGGGTGGTCGCCTTGCGGATCAGGCCCCGCGACTCCGGTCGTGGCCACGCCCACGTCGGCGCCGAGCACCCGCCGGGCGCCGGCGGCGAGCTGCTGCGCAACTCTCGCATCGACCGGTCCGGCGTCGGCGAGAAGCGCCTCATCGACACCGAGCGCACTGGCCTTCACATCGGTGGCGTAGGCCACCACGCCGCCGCGCACGTGCAGGGAAGCGCCGGGCACGTCGACGAGGGAGGCGACGACCAGCCCGCCGGTGAGGGACTCCGCCGTGCCGATCGTCCAGCCCCGGCGACCGAGAGTGTCGAGGACGTCGGAGGCGAGCGTCACGCCGATCCCTTGGCCTTGCGTGCGCCGCGCGCCTCGGCGACCACGTAGTCGATGCCGCTGGCGATCGTCAGCAGCACGGCGATGGTCATCGCGATGCCGTTGACCCAGAAGATCCACTCTCCGACGAGCGTCCACAGCGGCAGCAGCGCGAGCGAAAGGGCGATCCCCTGCGCGAGCGTCTTCAGCTTGCCCATCCACGCCGCCGCGACGACGTGATCGCTCGCGACGATGAGTCGATGCACTGTGATGCCGACCTCGCGGATGAGCACGATGATCGTGATCCACCACGGCAGTTCGGCAAGGATGGACAGTCCGATGAAGGCGAAACCGGTGAGCACCTTGTCGGCGATCGGATCGAGGAGCTTGCCCAGGTCGGTGACGATGTGGTGCTTGCGCGCGAGATAGCCGTCGACGCCGTCGGTGGCGATCGCGACGATGAAGAGCACCGCAGCCCACCAGCGCAGCGGGCCGTCCGTCCCACCGTCGGCAAGCAGCATCCACAGGAACACCGGCGCGCACAGGATGCGCACGATCGTGATCGTGTTGGGGAGCTGTCTCGGGATCGCCATGCGCCGAGCCTATCGCCGTGGGGCGGCGGGGCCTGTGCGCCGGGCGACGCCGATCACTCGCGGCCGGTCAGGCCCCACGCATCCTCATCGCCCTCGCTCTCGCTCTCGACGACCGGGTAGCCGTCGAACTGTGCGTCCACCGCATCGGCCCCGTACGGGTCGGCCGCGGGGCCGGCGGCGGCGGGCGCCTCGGGCACCTCGTCGCCGCGCAGGCGGGCGAGCACCGCCGGCAGCTGATCGGGCGTGACCAGCACGTCGCGCGCCTTCGAGCCTTCGGAGGGGCCCACGATCTCGCGGGACTCGAGGAGGTCCATCAGGCGTCCGGCCTTGGCGAATCCGACGCGGAGCTTGCGCTGCAGCATCGAGGTCGAGCCGAACTGGGTCGACACGATCTGCTCCGCTGCCGCCAGCAGCAGCTCGAGGTCGTCACCGATGTCGGCGTCGATCTCCTTCTTCTCGGCCGCCACCTGCACGTCGTTGCGGTACTCGGGGCGCGCCTGGGCCGTGACGTGCTTGACGACCTTCTCGATCTCCTGCTCGCTGACCCACGCACCCTGGACGCGCAGCGCCTTCGACGCCCCCATCGGAAGGAACAGGCCGTCACCCTGGCCGATCAGGCGGTCGGCGCCGGGCTGATCGAGGATGACGCGCGAGTCGGTGACGCTCGTCACCGCGAACGCGAGACGCGACGGGACATTGGCCTTGATGAGGCCGGTCACGACGTCGACCGACGGCCGCTGGGTAGCCAGCACGAGGTGGATGCCGCTGGCACGGGCCAGCTGCGTGATGCGCACGATCGAGTCCTCGACGTCGCGCGGAGCCACCATCATGAGGTCGGCGAGCTCGTCGACGACGACCAGCAGGTACGGGTACGGCTTGAGCACCCGCTCGCTGCCCGCGGGAAGCGTGATCTCGCCCGCCACGACCGCCTTGTTGAAGTCGTCGATGTGACGGAAGCCGAACGACGCGAGGTCGTCGTACCGCATGTCCATCTCCTTCACGACCCACTGCAGCGCTTCAGCCGCCTTCTTGGGGTTCGTGATGATGGGCGTGATGAGATGCGGCACGCCCGCGTACGAAGTGAGCTCGACGCGCTTGGGGTCGATGAGCACCATGCGCACGTCGGCGGGCTTCGCACGCATCAGCAGGCTCGTGATCATCGAGTTCACGAAGCTGGACTTTCCCGAGCCTGTGGAGCCGGCGACCAGAAGGTGCGGCATCTTGGCGAGGTTGGCCACGACGTAGCCGCCGCCGACGTCCTTGCCGACGCCGATCGTCATGGGGTGCGTCGACTGCTGTGCGTTCTGCGAGCGCAGCACGTCGCCGAGGGTGACGATCTCGCGGTCGGTGTTGGGGATCTCGACGCCGATCGCGCTCTTGCCCGGGATGGGCGCGAGGATGCGCACCTCGTTCGAGGCGACGGCGTACGCGATGTTGTTGGTGAGCGCCGTGATGCGCTCCACCTTCACGCCGGGGCCGAGCGCGATCTCGTACTGCGTGACAGTGGGTCCGCGCGAGAACCCGGTGACGCGCGCATCGACGGAGAATTGCTCCAGCACACTCGTGATCGCCTTGACGGTGTCGTCGTTGGCCTGCGACCGCGCCACGTGGGGCGTGCCCTGGGCGAGGGCGTTGACCGACGGCAGGCGATAGGGGGCGCTGGGCGCCGCGGGCGAGGCATCCGAGCCGATTCCCGTCAGCCCGGGCAGCACGCCGTCTTCGAGCGGATCGACGCTGTCGTCGCGGAGCGACGTGCTCGACGCCTTCGACGCCGCGGCGACGATGGAGGGATCGATGACCTCGGTGAGCGCGTCGGCCGTGACCGGCGGGACCGGCGGAGCCGGCGGCTCGAGCACCTGGTCGAAGCCGCCCTGCACGGCTCCCGGCGTCAGGAGCGCCGTGAGGTCGTCCGACCCGAGGGTGCCCTCGGGATCCTGCTCGCGTCCGGTCCTGTTGCGCCGCCACCAGGGCAGGGCAGGATCGGTGCCGTCATCGTCGGAGACGGATGCCGCGGCATCCGCGTCGGTCTGCGGGGTGCGCGGCTCGGCGTCGAACATCCACGCATAGAGCTCACCCAGACGGCGGCCGATGCGGTTCGGCGGGGTCTTGGTGATGATCAGCACGCTGAGCACGGCCAGCAGCGAGAGCGCGATGTAGGCGCCGACGTCGGTGAGGACGAAGGCGAGCGGCTCGCCCGCCATCCAGCCGAACAGGCCGCCGGCCTCGCTGAGCGCCGGCAGTCCCTGCCTCGGCTGGGGGCGGCCGCCGGCGACGTGGCAGAAGCCCGCGATCGTGACGATCAGCAGGCCGAACCCGATGCCGATGCGGCCGTTGTCGTGCACCGACGACGGGTGCCGGAACATCCAGCCCGCGAGGAACAGCAGGAGCACCGGCAGGATGAACGCCTCTCGGCCGATGAGCCCGCCGACGGAGTAGGCGCTGATCGTCGCCGCGACGTCGCTGCCGATGAAGAACCACTCGTTGACGGCACCCGCGACGGCGAGCAGCACCAGCAGGAACGGGAAGCCGTCGCGGCGCTGGTCCTTCTCGAGCGTCTCGGGGCCGAACGCCCGGAACAGCGCACCCGTGGCGTGAGCCAGGCCAAGCCACGCGCGCACGATGACGGGCGGCTTCTCGGCGTCGCCGACGTACCGCTTCGGCGCCGGTTCGGGCTTCTTGGCGCGCGACGAGGACGCCCCGCGCGCAGGCGTGCGGCCGTTCTTGGTCGGGGTGGTGCTCCTGGCCATCCCCCCACGGTAGGCGGCCGCGCCGACTTTTCCGCGGAACCACGCGGCGGAGTGGGCCGGTCGATCAGCGCAGGCGCTTGACCATCGTGTCGCGGCCGTGGCCGGCCGAGGTCACCGCGAAGCCCTCGCTGCGGTACAGCGTCGTCGCGAAGTTGCCGCGCTCCACGCTCAGGCTGATGCGGGCGAAGCCCTGGGCCCGCGCGTGGTCGCACAGCCGCTGCAGGAGGGCGCGGCCGACGCCGTGCGCGCGCCAGATCGGTCGGACTCCGATGATGAGTTCGGGCACGCCGGTGCCGACGTAGCCGAATCCAGGGTCCGTGCGCGGCAGCATCCGGTACCACGCGGCGCCGATCGGCTCGTCGTTCGCGTCGACCGCGACGAAACCGGCGTCGCCCGGCTGCTTCCACCCCGTGACGTAGCGGCTGTGATCGGAGTCGGTGATCAGCTGGTGCTTCGGCCGCGCCGCGCCCGGCCTCCAGTTCGCCGCTTCGACGACCATGTCGCCCAGGAACGTGCCGTCCGCCTGCGTGGCTTCGCGAACGCGGAAGGCAGCGGGTGGCATGACGCGAGTGTAGCGATGGTGTGCGGATGCCTCGTCCCGCCTCTGCGGCGTGGGAAGCGGCATCCGCTCGTCGTTCAGGCCTCGATGACGAGCGGCACGATCATCGGCCGGCGACGCAGCGACTGGTTCACCCAGCGGCCGATCGTGCGGCGGACGACCTGCGAGAGGGCGTGCGAGTCGCGTACGCCCGACTTCGCCGCCTCGGCGAGCGCCGCGGCGATCTTGGGCTTGACCGCGTCGAACACGGAGTCGTCCTCGGCGAAGCCGCGCGCGTGGATCTCGGGCCCGGAGATGATGTTGCCCGTCGACGCGTCCACGACGACGATGACCGAGATGAAGCCCTCCTCGCCCAGGATGCGGCGGTCCTTGAGGTCGGCGTCGGTGATCTCGCCCACCGTCGAGCCGTCGACGTAGACGAAGCCCAGATCCAGCTGACCGGCGACCTGCACGTCGCCGTTCTTGAGGTCGATGACGGTGCCGTTCTCGGCGAGGATCGTGCGGTCGGGATCGATGCCGGTGTCCTGGGCGAGCCGGGCGTTGGCCATGAGGTGGCGGTACTCGCCGTGGATGGGGAGCACGTTCCTCGGCTTGAGGATGTTGTAGCAGTAGAGCAGCTCGCCGGCGGCGGCATGGCCCGACACGTGCACCTTCGCGTTGCCCTTGTGCACGACGTTCGCGCCGAGCTTGGTCAGCCCGTCGATCACGCGGTAGACGGCGTTCTCATTGCCGGGGATGAGGCTGGAGGCGAGGATCACGGTATCGCCGGGACCGGGCTCGATCGCGTGGTCGAGGTTGGCCATGCGGCTGAGGACGGCCATCGGCTCGCCCTGCGAGCCCGTCGACATGTAGACGATGCGGTCGTCGGGCAGATCGCGCGCCTTCTTGTAGTCGATGAGCACGTTCTCGGGCACGTTCAGGTAGCCCAGGTCTTCCGCGATCGTCATGTTTCGCAGCATGCTGCGGCCGAGGAGCGCCACCCGGCGGCCGTGCGCGGCCGCGGCATCCAGCACCTGCTGCACGCGGTGGACGTGGCTCGAGAAGCTCGCGACGATGACGCGGCGCGGAGAATTGCCGATCACCTGGTCGAGCACCGGACCGATGGAGCGTTCGAGCGGGGTGAAGCCCGGCACATCGGCGTTCGTCGAGTCGACGAGGAACAGGTCGACGCCCTCCTCGCCGAGGCGCGCGAACGCACGAAGATCGGTGAGGCGGCCGTCGAGCGGCAGCTGGTCCATCTTGAAGTCGCCGGTCGCGAGCACGAGGCCCGCCGGGGTGCGGATGGCGACGGCGAGCGCGTCCGGGATCGAGTGGTTGACCGCGATGAACTCGAGGTCGAACGGTCCGAGGTTCTCCCGCTGCCCCTCCGCGACGGTGAGGCTGTACGGCTTGATCCGGTGCTCTTTGAGCTTCGCCTCGGTGAGGGCGAGCGTCAGCCCCGAGCCGACGATCGGGATGTCGGACTTCAGCTTGAGGAGGTATGGCACGGCGCCGATGTGGTCTTCGTGACCGTGGGTGAGCACCACTCCGACGATGTCGTCGAGGCGGCTCTTGATCGGCTCGAAGTCGGGGAGGATCAGGTCCACGCCGGGCTGGTGCTCCTCGGGGAACAGCACACCGCAGTCGACGACGAGCAGCTTGCCGCCGTACTCGAACACGGTCATGTTGCGGCCGACCTCGCCGAGGCCGCCGAGTGGAGTGATCCGGAGGGTGCCCTGCTCGAGTGCGGGCGGGTCGAAGGGGGTGGTGGGCATGGTCAGCCTCCTCAGGGCGCCGAGGCGCCCCTTCGCTTGTGTCGCCGTCGCCCGGATGCGGGCAGGTCGGCGCGCGTGGTCATCTCGTGGTGCCCGACACCTTCGGCAGCGCGCCGCCGGCGGCGGCGTTGCGGTCGGGCCGGAAGTTGGAGAAGTCGGCGCCGGGCACACCGACGACGAGCGCCAGCTCGTCCTCGATCTTCGCGGCCTCCCACTCCTCGGGACCGACAAGCGGCAGCCGCACGCGCGGGCTGCCGATGCGGCCGAGGCCGTGCAGGATGTACTTCGCCGAGACGGTGCCCGGCACGTGCGTCATGACCGCGCGCACGAGCGGCTCGAGTCGCTTGTGCTCGGCGGTGGCGGCCGTGAGGTCGCCCGCGTTCACGGCGTCGACGATCGCGCGGTACGGCGCGGGGGCGATGTTGGCGGTGACGCCGATGAGTCCGGTCGCCCCGATCGAGAGGTGCGGCAGCACGTTGGCGTCGTCGCCGGAGAAGTACAGCAGGTCGGTCTGGTTCAGCACTCGGCTGACCTCGCTGAAGTCTCCCTTGGCGTCTTTGATCGCGAGGATGTTCGGGTGCTTGGCCAGGCGCAGGATCGTCTCGTACTTGATGGGCACGCCGGTGCGACCGGGGATGTCGTAGAGGATGACCGGCAGGTCGGTGGCGTCGGCGACGAGCCGGAAGTGGGTCAGGATGCCCGCCTGGGTGGGCTTGTTGTAGTACGGCGTGACGATCATGATGCCGTCGGCGCCGGCCTTCTCGCTGGCCTTGTAGAGCTCGATGGCGTGCGCTGTCTCGTTGGAGCCGCCGCCCGTGATGATCTTGGCTCGGCCGGCCGCGACATCCTTCCCCACCTCCACCAACCGGATCTTCTCGGCGTCGGTCAGGGTGGAGGTCTCACCCGTGGTGCCCGTGACGACGATGCCGTCGGCTCCTGCGGTGATGACGTCGTCGATGTGCTTCTCGACAGCGGGCCAATCGACTTCGCCGTCCGCCGTCATCGGTGTGACGAGCGCGACGAGAACCTGTCCGAATGGGTTGCCCGTGTGCGTCATGGACCCAGGCTATCGGGATGCCGCCTCCGGCGCCGCGTCGTCAGCGCCCGGTGGCAGCCGCCCGGGCGACCAGGCGGGCGGGTGCGAGGCGGCTCGCCGTCACGAGCAGCTTGTATTTCGCCGACGGCACCGAGACCGCCTTGCCCCGGGCGGCGTCGCGCAGCGAGGCGGCGACGACCGTGCGTGCATCCAGCCACATCCAGTCGGGAACGCCCTCCTTCCCCGGCGGGAGTCCGGCCCGTTCGTGGAAGTTGGTGTGCGTGAAGCCCGGGCAGACGGCGGTCATGGTCACGCCGCGGGCTGCGTACGCGCCGTTGGCCCAGCGGCTGAAGCTGATCAGCCAGCCCTTGCACGCCCCGTACGTCGAGCGGGGGGTGAAACCCGCCACGGACGCGACATTGAGGATGCGGCCGTGACCGCGGGCCAGCATCGGTCCGAGGGCGGCGTGGCTCAGCCGCATGGGCACCTCGACGTGGAGGTCGAGGTGACGCACCTCGTCTTCGATGTCGTTGCGCTCGAACGCCAGCGGAAGGCCGAAGCCCGCGTTGTTCACGAGCATCTCGATCGGCCGGTCGGGGTCCGTGAGGCGCCGCTCCACCTTCTCGCGCTGCCGCGGCGAGAGCAGGTCGGCCGCGAGCACCTCGACGCCGACGCGGTGCCGCGTGCGCAGCGTCCCTGCGAGCTCGTCGAGGGCGGCGCGGTCGCGGGCCACCAGCACGAGGTCGGCGCCCATCGCCGCGAGCTGGCGCGCGTATTCCGCGCCGAGGCCCGAGCTCGCGCCCGTGATCATCGCCGTCTTCGCCATGCGCGACAGCCTAAGACGCGCGCGCGAGACGGAGGAATCGGTAGCGGATGCCGCTGCTCGACGTGTGCCAGCCCTCATCGGGGTCGATCGACTCGACTGCCCAGCCGGCTCGGTCTGGAGCGAACGTGTCGCCGTCGACTTCGGCGTCGAGCTCCGTGACCTCGAGCCGGTCGGCCGACGCGATGCTCTCGCGGAAGAGCTCACCGCCGCCGATGATCCAGATCCACTCGGGGGTCGCGGCATCCGTCACCGCGGCCATCGCATCGTCGAGCGACCCCGCCCGCTGCGCGCCCTCGGCGCTCCAGGCCCCGTTGCGGGTGACGACGATGTTGCGCCGTCCCGGGAGCGGCCGGAACCGCTCGGGCAGCGACTCCCACGTGCGGCGGCCCATCACGACCGGCGCGCCCGAGGTCACCTCTTTGAAGTGCGCGAGGTCTTCGGGCACGTGCCACGGCATGCCGCCGTCGGCCCCGATCACCCCGCCGTGCGCTTCGGCCCAGACCAGGCCGATGCGTGACGTCATACCGCGACCGCCCCGCGGATCGCCGGGTGGTGCTGGTAGTCCTCGATGACGAAGTCCTCGTACGTGTAGTCGAAGATCGTCTCGGGCTTCCGAGCGAAGCGGAAGGTCGGGTAGGGGTAAGGCTCGCGCGTGAGCTGCTCGCGCACCTGCTCGACGTGATTGTCGTAGATGTGGCAGTCGCCGCCGGTCCAGACGAAGTCGCCCGGCTCGAGGCCGGTCTGCTGCGCGACCATGAGGGTGAGCAGGGCGTATGAGGCGATGTTGAACGGCACGCCGAGGAACAGGTCGGCACTGCGCTGGTACAGCTGGCACGACAGGCGACCGTCGGCGACGTAGAACTGGAACATCGCGTGGCACGGCGCGAGGGCCATGTCGGGGATGTCGGCCGGGTTCCACGCCGACACCATCAGCCGACGGGAGTCGGGGTTCGATCGGATCTGCTCGATCACCTGGGAGATCTGGTCGATGTGCGCGCCGCCGGGCGTGGGCCACGAGCGCCACTGCACGCCGTACACGGGACCGAGCTCGCCGTCGGCGTCGGCCCATTCGTCCCAGATGGTCACGCCGTTGTCCTGCAGCCATCGCACGTTGGACTCGCCGCGAAGGAACCACAGCAGCTCGTAGGCGATGGACTTGAAGTGCACCCGCTTGGTCGTGACCAGGGGGAAGCCCTGCGACAGATCGAAGCGGATCTGGCGCCCGAACGCACTGGTCGTCCCCGTTCCGGTGCGGTCGTCCTTGTGGGTGCCATGCTCGAGCACATCGCGCAGGAGGTCCTCGTAAGGGGTGGGGATCGCCGTCGTCACGGCTGCCACGATACCCGCGCCCTCCCCCAGCGGCGTCTGTTACGCCAGGAGCGTCATAATCACGGCATCCGGTATCCATTCAGCTGAACGGGAATACCCTGATCAGTTGTGAACCTCGTCACCGCCTTCGTCGCCATCGCCGCGCTCCTCGCGCTGACGGTGGCCCTGGGCGTCTATCTGCGCTGGCGCCAGTCGCGTCCGCAGCGTCACATCCTCCACGAGGTCGTCGAGCCCGAGCGGCTCGGCGCGGACGGTCTCGGCGAGGTGGCTACGCTGCTGCAGTTCAGCACCGAGCTGTGCGCCCGCTGCCCCGGTGTGCACCGCACGCTGTCGAGCATCGCCGACGCGCACGAGGGCGTCCGCCACCTCGACGTCGACCTCACGCACCGGCCCGACATCGCGAAGCACTTCCACGTCCTGCAGACGCCCACCACGCTCGTCCTCGACAGGGACGGCGTCATCCAGACCCGCTTCGGCGGCACCCCGAGCCGTGACGTGCTCGAGCTCGAACTGAACCGGCTCACGGCGGAGGACGCGCATGTCTGAACCGGCGGATGCCTCGGCCCCGCGCGGCATCGACCCCCGAGGTCCGCGCTTCGCGGCCGGCATCACGTCGGTCCTGCTGCTGATCGCGCTGTTACTCAGCCTCACGGGGCTGTCTGCGGCGTACGGATCGGCGGCATTCGGATGGTTCGCCTACCAGCCGCTGGCCCAGCAGAGCTTCATCCCGCTCGGCTGGGTCGTGTCGACGGCGACGCTCGACGCCCGCCTCCTCGACCCCGGCTTCCTGCTGCTGCTCGCCATCGCGCTGCTGTTCCTGTGGGGGGTCGTGTCGCCGCGCACCGCGCCGTGGGGCGTGCTCTACCGCGCCGTGGTCGCACCGCGCCTCGCGCCGCCGACCGAGCTCGAAGACCCGCGCCCGCCGCGCTTCGCGCAGGGCGTCGGCCTCTTCGTCGTCGGCCTCGGCCTCGTCCTGCACCTCCTCGGCGTGCCCCTGGCCCTCCCGGTCGCCGCGGCCCTCGCGTTCGTCGCCGCGTTCCTCAACGCGGTCTTCGGCGTGTGCCTGGGCTGCATGATGTACCTCCTGCTGCAGCGGCTCGGCGTGATCGGCCGCGCACGGCCCGCCTCCGCCTGACACGCATCACGCACCGTCGCGCCGCGGCGTCACCCGCGGTTAGGCTGACCGCGAGGCGCTCGGTCCGCGGGCGCCGTGAGAGGGAGGCCCCCATGACGGTCACGAGCGAAGCAACCACCGCCTGGAAGGGCGGCCTGTTCGACGGAGCCGGCGAGGTGACGTTCGTCTCGTCCGGGCTCGGCACCTTCGACGTCAACTGGAAGGCGCGCAGCGAGGGCTCGACCTCCACCACGACGCCCGAAGAGCTCATCGCCGCCGCCCACTCGTCGTGCTTCAGCATGGCCTTTTCGCTCGCGCTGGCCGAGAACGGCACTCCGCCCGAGTCGATCGACACGACCGCGTCGGTGACCTTCAAGCCCGGCACCGGCATCACCGGCAGCCATCTCAACGTGAACGCGGTGGTGCCCGGCCTCGACCCCGAGGAGTTCGAGCGCCTGGCGCAGGCGGCGAAGGCGGGATGCCCGGTCTCGCAGGCCCTCGCGGGCGTCGAGATCACCATCGAGGCCACGCTTGCCTGATTCCGATTCACCGCGGCCCGGCGCACGCCGGGTCGTGGTCGCCGGGTCGACGGGACTCATCGGGTCGGCCCTGGTGGACAGTCTGCGCGCCGATGGCGTCGAGGTCACGCGCCTCGTGCGCCGGCCGGCCGAGGCATCCGACGAGGTGGAGTGGCTCACCGGCGCATCCCCGCTCGATCCCGCCGTCCTCGACGGCGCCGAGGCAGTCGTCGGGCTCAACGGGGCGACCATCGGCCGATTCCCGTGGACGGCTCGCTACAAGAACACGCTGCTCTGGTCCCGCGTGACGCCGACCCAGGCCATCGCGCGCGCGCTCCGCGAACTGGGGACGGATGCCCCGGCCTTCGTGTGCGCGTCGGCCGTCGGGTACTACGGCTCGGCGCCGCGTCGCCGGCTCGACGAGACATCGCCGCGCGGCGAGACGTTCCTCGCGGACCTCTGCGGCGAATGGGAGACCGCTGCACGTGCGGCGGGTGATCAGACGCGGGTCGCCCTGCTGCGCACGGCTCCGATCGTTCATGCCGACGGCGTGCTCAAGCCCCTCATGCTGCTGACCAGGCTCGGCGTGAGCGGTCCGATCGGCCGCGGCACGCAGGTCTGGCCGTGGATCTCGCTCGACGACGAAGTACGCGCCATCCGCCACGTCATCGACTCCGGCCTCGGCGGGCCGGTCAACCTGGTGGGCCCCACGCGCGCCACCGCGAACGACCTGGGCTTCGCGCTGGCGGTGCGGATGAACCGCCCGTTCCTAGTCCGAGCGCCGGTGTGGGCCGTGCGAACGGTGCTCGGAGCCGACGCGACCGAGGCTGTGCTGACGTCCGACCTGGATGTCGCGCCCGCTGTGCTCGAGGCATCCGGATTCTCGTTCCGCCACCCCACGGTCGAAGACGCGATCGCCTCCGCCGTGCCTGCGGCGGGCTGAACCTCAGGACCGGCGCTCGGCCCTTTCGAGCCGGAGGGCGCGGCGCACGGCTTCGCGCGCGCGACGACGGTCGCCGGAGGCGTCATACGCGAGGCCCAGACGGTACCAGGCTCGCCAGTCGTCCGGGTTCTGCTCGGCGGCGGTGCGGTACACCGGGAACAGCGCGTCGGCCTCCGACCGGATCGCGCGTCCGCTGGGGCGAACCGCCACTTCCTCGGCGGGAAGCGCGTCTTCGGACGACAGCCGCCGGCCGAGATGCTCGGCGCGCACGCCGAACCACAGCTCCCGCCCCACGCCCCACACCGCGAGGAGCGGCAGCACGATGAGCGCCGCGCCCATGGCCACGGCGATCGTCTCTCCGCTCGTGAGCAGCAGCCACGCACGCTGCCCTACGAGCACGATGTACAGGGCGAGGAGCACCGCCATGACGGCGACCCCGATGCGTGCGCTCATGCGCCCGTCGTCCGGGCGACCTGGCCGGGCACGCCGCCCTCGTCGAGTGGACGACCGGGCGTCGTCGACGCACCGGGGGTTCGCAGACGGAGGTCGAGGAAGCTGTCGAGGCCGACGGTGACGCCCTTGGCGTCGCGCGCGGCGGCGAGGGCGAGCCGGATGCCGGGCCCGTATGCGCTGGCCGGTTCGATGGTGTCGTGGACGATCGTGAGCGACTCCCCCGCACCCGCCAGGATCGTCTCCTGCCGCGCGATGACGCCGGGACGCCGCAGCGAGTGGATCGGCACGCTCGCGACCTGCTGACCGCGGGCGCGCTGGTCGACGTGGGGTGACTCGACCGGGCCGACCTCGGCGCGCGCGGCGGCGATGAGCTCGGCCGTACGCACGGCGGTGCCGCTGGGCGAGTCGATCTTCGTCTCGCGGTGCGCCTCCACGATCTCGATCGAGGGGAAGAACGGCGCGGCTGCGGCGGCGATCGCCGAGCCGATCACCGAGCCGAGCGAGAAGTTCGGGATGAACACGACGCCGACATCGGAGGCGTCCACAAGCGGGCGGACGAGGGCGATGCGCTCGGCCGACCACCCGGATGTGCCCACCAGCACGTTGATGCCGCGCTCGACGGCGGCGCGGACGACGTCGATCGACACCGCCGGAGTGGACGCGTCGACGACCAGATCGGCGCCGTCGAGCTCATCGAGCTGCGAGCGCGACGACAGGGTCGCGTGCACGTCGAAGCCGTCCTCCTGCTCGACCACGTCGCGGATGATCCCGCCGAGCTTGCCGGTGCCGCCCACGATGGCCACGCGCGTCGTCATGCGTTCCATCCTAGGCGGGAGGGATGCCGCGACCCTGCCGCATGACGTCCCGCCGGCGGGCCTCCTGGCCCACCCCGGACGCATACGCTGGAAGGGTGGTGACCCTTCGCGAATCCCCTGTCGACGCCCCTGACGCCCACGAACTCCTTGCCGAGTACTTCCGTGCCCGTACAGCCGGCTTCGCCGAACAGGACGTGGTCTACACGACCACCTTTCCGCAGCCTGCGGCGTTCGTGCGTCCGGCGGGTGTCTTCGTGATCCTCGACGACGACGAGGGCCGGCCGGTCGGGTGCGGCGGCATCCGCCTCATCGACGACGGGCCGCACGGAACCCGCTACGAGGTCAAGCATCTCTACCTCCGGCCCGAGACCCGCGGCCGGGGCTGGGGCCGTGTGCTCGTGGACGCCCTCGAGTCGCGGGCACGGGAACTCGGTGCGCGCGAGCTGGTGCTCGACACCCACCATTCGCTGGAAGCCGCCGGCGCCCTCTACGCCCGCACCGGCTTCACAACGATCGCCCCCTACAACGACAACCCGAATGCGAGCCGCTGGTACAGCAAGGTGGTCGCGGGACCGGTGAGTTCCGAGGGTCAGACGGGGTAGACCTCGGGCAGGCCGGTGCGCAGCTCGACCGGCAGGTGCGCCATGTCGTTGTGCGAGAGCAGCGTCCAGGGGCGGCCCTGCTTCTGAGCGATCACCGTCAGTCCGCAGTGCGCCTGATTGAGCGTCATCCAGCGCCAGTCGGGCGCCTGCAGCACCTCCCGCACGAACCAGGCGATGACGAAGTTGTGCGTGATGAGCAGCTCGTGCACCTCGCCGCGCTTGCGCACGAGGTACTCGCTCACGGCGTCGGCCATCTGCGCGCGCCCGGCGTCGATCTCGGCCTCGGTGACGGATCCGAAGAACGGCTCGAACGCCGTCGGCGTCTCCTCGGTCATGCCTGTCGGCACGCAGTCGAACAGCAGCGCCGAGGGCTCGGGCTGGAGGGACGGCATGCGCTCCTTGACGGCCTGCGCGGTCTGGCTCGCGCGCTCGAGCGGCGAATGCCACACCGCGTCGAACGGCACGCCCGACAGCCGATCGGCCAGCAGCGCGGCCTGGCGCCGGCCGCGCGGCGACAGGCGTCCGTCGACCAGGCCGTGCTCGGCATCCTGGTGCTCGCCATGTCGCACGAGGTAGATGTAGTGCGTCACGCAGCTCACTCCGTCGGGGGTCGCGTGCCCCGACGGGACACCTCTTCCACCCTACGACACGGACCAGACAGCGCCCGGTCGCGCCGTGGCCGAGCGACTTACTCGGACGCCCGGGCGATGTCGGACAGCTGGGCGCGGCTCAGGCGCACGCCCACCCCCTGCACGAGCTCCTCGACCTGTGCAGAAGCGAACGCGTTGATGATGGGCGCCGTCACGAGCTTCTGCGCGAGCAGCCACGCCACCGCGACAGCCGCGTCGGGCACGCCGAGCTCCGTGCCGACCGCGTCGAGCGCGCGCAGTGTGCGGCTGCCGCGCCGGTTGAGGTTCGCCGCGAGCTGGGCGCCGCGCACCGACAGTGCGCCGCGCAGGCGCGTGCGCTGTCGACCGGCCAGGAAACCGTGCTCGAGCGCGTGCGACGGCGTCACCGCCATGCCCTGCGCTCCGGCGACGAGTCGCAGGTCTGCGTCGAACTCGTGCCGTCGGAGCACGTTGAACGGCACGTCGAGCACGGTGATGCGCGGGAACCCTGCGGACGAGTAGATGCGCGCCTCGACGAGCTGGGCTGCGGTGTAGCCGATGGCGCCGAGCGCGCGGACCTTGCCGCTGTCGACCAGCCACTCCGCCGTGGCCAGCGTGTCTTCGAGGGCAGTCGTCGAGTCGCTGGTGGCGTCGAGGTACAGCACGTCGATGCGGTCGGTGCGCAGACGGGTGAGGGATGCCTCGACCGCACGCACCAGGTTCACCGAGCCGAGCCCCGGGTTGTCGGCGTGCCCGCCGATGCGCACCATGAGGGCGACGTCGTCGCGGAGGCCGCGCGAATGCAGCCACTGGCCGATGATGTGCTCACTGCGCCCGGCGGCGAAGCTGTCGGAGGTGTGCACGGCGTTGCCGCCGAGCTCGACGTAGGTGTCGAGGATGTCGTGGCTGGACTCGAGGTCGACGTTCCAGCCGAACTCCGCGCCTCCGAGGATCAGGGGAAAGATGTCGAGGCCGCTCTCGCCGAGCGGAGTGCGCACGTTCTGACCCACGGGCGGCCCCTGAACCGGGATCGGCGCGGACGGGTGCACGCCGGGCACGGGGGTGGAGAGCGCCTCGGGGCTCGATGACGAGAGCGTCGAGTCAACGCCGAAGAAAGCCATGTGACACCCCCTCACGTCGACTCCCGATGGAGACTTCGTGATCGCCTGTTCCGCGCCCCCCGGCGCGTTACCTAAGAGGGTATGGCAGTCCGGACAATCCCCTGACCGTTGCGGTGTGTCGGGGGTAAACATTACATAACGCTTTGGTCACGCTGAGGGGGTCCTGCGCCGCGTGTCCCCCATGTGGCCGACAGGCTCGCGCTTCGTGCGCGGAGACGACGGATGCCCGCCCCTTCCGCTCGGGAAGGGACGGGCATCCGGACAAGGCTGTCTGGCTCAGCCTTCGGCGGGAGCCTCCGGGCCCTCGCTCGCAGCGTCGCGACCCTCCTGGTCGGCCGCCTCCTCGAGAACGGGCTCGAGGGAGAGCTTGCCGCGGTCGTCGATCTTGGTGATCCGGACGAGCAGCTTCTGGCCGACACCGAGCACGTCTTCGACGTTCTCGACGCGCTTGCCGCCGGCGAGCTTGCGGACCTCGCTGACGTGCAGCAGGCCGTCCTTGCCGGGCAGGAGCGAGATGAACGCGCCGAACGTCGCGATCTTCACGACCGTGCCGAGGAACTGCTCGCCGACCTCCGGGTTGGTGGGGTTGGCGATCGCGTTGACCTGGGCACGGGCGGCCTCGGCCGACGGGCCGTCGGTCGCGCCGATGTAGACGGTGCCGTCTTCCTCGATGGAGATCTGCGCGCCGGTCTCGTCCTGGATCGCGTTGATCGTCTTGCCCTTCGGGCCGATGAGCTCGCCGATCTTGTCAACCGGGATCTGCACGCTGATCACGCGCGGGGCGGTCGGAGCCATCTCGTCCGGGCCGTCGATCGCGGCGTTGAGGACATTGAGGATCGTGAGTCGAGCCTCCTTGGCCTGCGTCAGCGCGGCGGCGAGGACCGACGACGGGATGCCGTCGAGCTTCGTGTCGAGCTGGATCGCCGTGACGAACTCGCTCGTGCCGGCGACCTTGAAGTCCATGTCACCGAGGGCGTCTTCGGCGCCGAGGATGTCGGTCAGCGCCGCGTAGCGGGTCTGGCCGTCGACCTCGTCGGACACGAGGCCCATCGCGATGCCGGCGACCGGGGCGCGCAGGGGCACACCGGCGTTGAGCAGCGACAGCGTCGAGGCGCAGACCGAACCCATCGACGTCGAGCCGTTCGAGCTCAGCGCCTCGGAGACCTGGCGGATGGCGTACGGGAACTCCTCGCGGCTGGGCAGCACCGGCATGAGCGCGCGCTCGGCGAGGAAGCCGTGCCCGATCTCGCGACGCTTGGGGCTGCCGACACGGCCGGTCTCACCGGTCGAGTAGGGCGGGAAGTTGTAGTGGTGCATGTAGCGCTTGCTCGTGGTGGGCGACAGCGAGTCGATCTGCTGCTCCATCTTGAGCATGTTCAGCGTCGTGACACCCAGGATCTGGGTCTCACCGCGCTGGAAGATCGCCGAGCCGTGCACGCGCGGGATGACCTGCACCTCTGCGTCGAGCGGACGGATGTCGGCCAGGCCGCGACCGTCGATGCGGACGCCCTCGGAGAGGATGCGACCGCGCACGATCTTCTTGGTGACCGACTTGTACGCACCGCCGAACTCGGCTGCGACCGACGCCGGAAGATCGCCGGCCTCGATCGCCGCGGTGAGCTCCGCCTTGACGCGGTCCTTGATCGCGTCGTCGGCGCTCTGGCGCTCCTGCTTGTCGGCGATCTGATACACGCCGACGAGCTCGCTGTACGCGCGCGAGTTCACGAACTCGAACGTCTCGTCGGTGTAGGGCGGGAACACCGGGTACACGCCGGGCTCGCGCGAGGAGCTCGCAGCCATCTGGGCCTGTGCCTCGACGAGCTGCTTGAGGAACGGCTTGGCGGCCTCGAGGCCCTGCGCCACGATCTCCTCGTTCGGCTTCACGGCGCCGCCCTTGATGAGGTTCCAGCTGTTCTCCGTGGCCTCGGCCTCGACCATCATGATCGCGACGTCGCCGTCGGGCAGGACGCGACCGGCGACCATGAGGTCGAAGACGGCCTCCTCGACCTGGGCCTGGTTCGGGAACGCGACCCACTGGTCGGCGTGCTCGCCGTGGCCGGGGACGAGCGCGAGGCGCACGCCGGCGATCGGGCCCGAGAACGGCAGACCCGAGATCTGCGTCGACGCCGACGCGGCGTTGATCGCGAGCGCGTCGTAGTACTCGCCCGGTGCGATCGAGAGCACCGTCACGACGATCTGCACCTCGTTGCGGAGGCCGTCGACGAACGACGGACGCAGCGGGCGGTCGATGAGGCGGCAGACGAGGATCGCCTCGGTGGAGGGGCGGCCCTCACGGCGGAAGAACGAGCCGGGGATCTTGCCCGCGGCGTACGAGCGCTCTTCGACGTCGACGGTCAGCGGGAAGAAGTCGAAGCCTTCGCGCGGGTGCTTGCCGGCGCTGGTGGCCGAGAGGAGCATCGTCTCCTCGTCGAGGTACGCGGCGACGGCACCCTGTGCCTGCTGCGCGAGGCGTCCGGTCTCGAACCGGACGGTGCGGGTGCCGAAGCGGCCGTTGTCGAGGACGGCTTCGGCGGCGGTGATTTCAGGACCTTCCAAGAGGTCTCTCCTTCTTTGTTTAGCCTCGTCCGGCCGTGTGCCGGGCGAGGATCAATCGAAGGAGCAGGAACAGGCAGATCTCGGCGCGCGGCGATCGCCGCGGATGTCGCCAGCACTGGCCACCAGTAGAAATCCACCCGGCGCGAAGCGACGAGGAGACCACCACAGGGGACCAGCTAGCTGCCGGCCTGCTCCGTGAGCTCATGTTGAATTGAGCGGATGCCGCGAGGGCAACCTTCCCGATCCTACCAGTGAGCGCCCGTTCCGGCGGAAATGCCTGGCGCCCGACCGGCCCCCGTGCCTAGGGTGGGGTCATGAGCACCGACGAGAAGCCGGCGGGCGCGGCATCCGATGAGATGAAGCGCAAGTTCAAGGAAGCACTCGACAAGAAGAACTCCCAGCACCGCGAAGGCGAGCAGCACCTCGACGGCGATTCCGCCGTTCACGGCACGCATGGCGCCGTGACCAAGCGGGAGTTCCGCCGCAAGAGCGGGTGACCGGGGAGTCAGCATGAGTGATTTCCGGGAGCGGATCCCCGACGACGAGCGCGACGTGCCGCTCGACGACGACACGGAGTTCGAGCTGCCGCCCGCCACGCTCGACCCGATGGAGTCCGTCGAGGACCAGATGGACGAACTCGACCTCGAGGAGCGCGAATCAGCGATCGAGTCAGGCGAACTCGATCCGGGGGCGTGAGCAGCGCCACCGACCGGGTCACGCGCCTGCGGCGTGAGGCCTGGGGCTTCGCGATCGGCTCGCTGTGCTTCCTCGCCGGCTCGCTGCCCTTCTACGCGGACTGGGCGGGGACCGTCTGGACCAACGTCACCTTCTTCGTCGGATCGATCTTCTTCACGCTCGCCGCGCTGATCCAGCTTGTGCTGAGCGGTCGCCGTCCGCCGCGGGGCGACACTGATCGCGCCGACCGCGCCGACTGGTGGGCTGCGGCGATCCAATTCGCCGGCACCCTGCTGTTCAACGTCTCCACCATGGGCGCCCTGCTGGCGGCGATCGCCCGGCCTGACGCCGTCGGAGTGGGGTGGCGACCCGATGCATGGGGATCGGCGGCGTTCCTGATCTCGAGCGCACTCGCGGTGGCGGCAACGCGGGAGCGCGAGCGGCTGTGGGACCGCGATGCGCGCACCTGGCACGGCACGGGCCTCAACATGCTCGGCTCGATCGCCTTCGGCGTGTCGGCGGTGGCGGCGTACGTGGTGCCCACCACCGGCGACCTGGTCAGCGAGCGATGGACGAACCTCGGCACGGCGATCGGGGCGATCTGCTTCTTCGCCGCAGCGGTGCTCTCTCGCCGGGAGATCCCGGCGACGGACTCCGCGCGCCGACTCGCGGGTCACCGCAAGACCTCCGGACGGCGGTGAGCCCGTCTGCGCACGCGCGCAGACGGGCCCATCGGTCGCTCAGCGGCTGAGCAGCTCGCGCTGTCGCGACCGCTCCTCCTTCGCCCCGGCTTCGGCGACGGCGGCCTCCTCCAGGTGACGACGTACCCCGAGTGCTTCGGCGCCAGGCCGTCGCCCGCCGTGCGGCCGCGGAGCCGCCGCGACCGCGTGGGCCGCCTATCAGGCGCTCATCGGCGCCGCGGTCGCCCGTCTGGTGCCGGGCGGACCGGCCGTCGCCGTCGTCGTGTCGATCGTGGTCGCCGTCGCCGCCGGCCTGCTGCTGGACGCCGTGCTCGCGCGGTCGTGGCGGCGGCGCGGATCCGGGCGAGTGACTCTCGCCGACGTCGGCGGCGACCGACAGGATGGTGCCGTGGCAGACGCGACCTGGACCGGATACGACGACCGCTTCCTCGGCACCCCCGTGCCGCTTCCCCGGTCGCAGGGCGACAACGCCGTGCGCGAGCTGGCCTACCCGCGTTTCACGGTGCTGCTCGATCCCGGGCGGCGCCTCGCGATGATGACGGGTGTGAACATCGACGGCTCGGCGCTCCGCGACCTGCCCCGCACGGGTGAGTGGCGGCTTGACCCGCGCGTGCCCGCGTCGGAGCAGGCGGGCCCCGCGGTCTACGCCGGCAACGACCTCGACCGCGGCCATCTCGTGCGTCGGCGCGACCCGGGATGGGGCACGGCCGCCGAAGCGCGGGCGGCGACCGAGGCGACGTTCGCGTATCCCAATGCCGCCCCTCAGGCGGGTGCGTTCAACCAGTCCAAGGAGCTGTGGCTGGGGCTCGAAGACCACGTGCTGGCATACGCCGACACCACCGATCGGCGGGTCAGCGTGTTCACTGCGCCGGTGCTGGCGCATGACGATCCCGAGTACCGCGGGGTGCAGATCCCCCGGCGGTTCTTCAAGGTCGCGGCCTGGGCGTCGTTCCGCGGCGCCGACGCCGGCCTGCCCCGCCTCGAGGCGGCGGGATTCGTACTCGACCAGTCCGACCTGATCGACACGTCGCAAGGAGTCCTCGCCGTGCCGGGACTCGGCGGCTTCCGCACCTTCCAGGTTCCGATAGCCGACATCGAGGTCCTGACCGGCGTCGCCTTCGGACCGCTCGTCGACGCGGACGTGCTCCAGCCGGTCGCGGTGCGCGGAGAGAGCGCGTGGCGCCCCCTCCGCGCAGCCGACGACGTCGTGCTGGGCTGAGGACTACTCCCCGGCCAGGCCGCCGAGGAGGTGCCCGAAGGATCGACCCTCGCCGAGGTAGTTCGCCGGGTCGAACGGGTCCGCGTTCCCGGCAGGCTCGCGGCGCGCGATGGCGTCTGCCAGCTCTCGCGCGCCGCGGTCCACGCGCTCGCCCAGCGGGGCGACCTGATCGCCTGCGGCGCCCCAGTCGCCCGACGCGGCGAACACACCCGTCGAGACCGGCTCGGCGTGGAGGTACGTGAACAGCGGCCGGATGGCGTAGTCGATCGCGAGTGAGTGCCGGGCGGTGCCGGCGTTCGCGCCGATGAGCACCGGCTTGCCGGTGAGCGCGTCCGGGTCGAGCACGTCGATGAACGACTTGAACAGGCCGGAGTAGCTCGTCGAGAAGATCGGCGTCACGGCGATGACCGCATCGGCCGAGACGACGGCGTTCACCATCGACTCGAGCGCGGGCGGCGCGAAGCCGGTGAGCAGGTTGTTGGTGATGTCGTGCGCGTAGTCGCGCAGCTCGAACACGTCCACCTCGGCCGCGATGTCTCGCGCGGCGAGCTCCTTCACGGTCGCGGACGACAGGCGGTCGGCCAGCAGCCGGGTCGAGGACGGGTTGGACAGGCCGGCCGAGACGACGGCGATGCGGCGGGCCGCGCGCGGCGCGCCCGCTCCAGCACCGGAGGTCATGTCACGCCTCCTTCCGGCCGAGGCCGAACGCGGCGCCCGCGGGCGCCGGGGTGTCCTGGTACGGGCTGTCGCCGACCAGGTTGTCGCCGCGGTTCGCACCGGGCACCGCCTGGCGCGGCGCCGCGCCGCCGTACGCGGCCGTGACCAGACCGGCGTGGGTCGGGGCATCCGGAACCTCCGCCGGACGGTTCTGCGCGAGCTCCTTGCGGAGCACCGGCACGACGTCCCCGCCGAGGATGTCGAGCTGCTCGAGCACCGTCTTCAGCGGAAGGCCGGCGTGGTCGATGAGGAACAGCTGGCGCTGGTAGTCGCCGTAGTAGTCGCGCATGGCCGCGTAGCGGTCGATGACCTGCTGCGGCGAGCCGACGGTGAGCGGGGTCATCTCGCTGAAGTCCTCGAGCGACGGCCCGTGGCCGTACACCGGCGCGTTGTCGAAGTACGGGCGGAACTGCGACACGGCGTCCTGCGACTTCGCCGCCATGAACACCTGGCCGCCGAGACCGACGATCGCCTGCTCGGGCGTGCCGTGCCCGTAGTGGGCGTAGCGCTGGCGGTACAGCGCGATGAGGCGCTGGTAGTGCTCCTTGGGCCAGAAGATGTTGTTCGCGAAGAAGCCGTCGCCGTAGTAGGCGGCCTGCTCGGCGATCTCAGGGGTGCGGATCGAGCCGTGCCACACGAACGGCGCGACGCCATCGAGTGGACGCGGCGTCGAGGTGAAGCCCTGCAGCGGCGTGCGGAACTGGCCCTCCCAGTCCACGACGTCCTCGCGCCACAAGCGGTGGAGCAGGTTGTAGTTCTCGATCGCGAGCGGCAGCCCCTGGCGGATGTCCTTGCCGAACCACGGGTAGACGGGGCCCGTGTTGCCGCGGCCGAGCATGAGGTCGACGCGTCCGCCCGACACGTGCTGGAGCATCGCGAAGTCCTCGGCGATCTTCACCGGGTCGTTCGTCGTGATCAGCGTCGTGGCGGTCGAGAGCACGAGGCGCTCGGTCTGCGCGGCGATGTACGCGAGGGTCGTGGTCGGCGACGACGACCAGAACGGCGGGTTGTGGTGCTCGCCCAGCGCGAAGACGTCGAGGCCGACCTCCTCCGCGTGCTTGGCCACGGTGATGGTGTTGCGGATCTTCTCCGCCTCGCTGGGGGTGGTCCCGTTCGTCGGGTCCTCGGTGATGTCGCTCACCGTGAAGATGCCGAACTGCATCCCCGGCCACGTGGTGCTCTCGCTCACGATCTCTCCGCTTCTGCGCCCTGCCGGGATCTCCGGCGCCGGACGTTTCTATGCAAATGAATGTATCTCGTGCAACGTGTGCGCCTCCAGGTTATTCCCGGCGATGCCGCGGCCTCGGCCGATCACAGGTCAGGAACTCGTGAACAGCGCGAGCATGTCCCGCACGAGCTGATGCGGCGCGGTCTCGCACGGCGCATGGCCGGTCGGGTACACCGCCATCCGCGCTCCGATGCGCTCTGCGTAGGCGGCGTGCTGCTCGGTGGGCCAGAGATCCTGCTCGCCCACCGCGATCAGCTTCGGGATGCCGACGCCTGCCACGTCGTCGGCGATGTCGGGCATCGTCATCATGAGCGCGACGACGTCGTCGATCACCGGCCGGCCGGTCACGGTCATCCGCTCCCGCACGAACTGGATGCGCAGCGGCGGCGTGCGGTTGAGGTTGTAGCGGATGCCCCACAGGATGAGGCCGGCGGCGCGGTGGGGCGGCATGTCGGAGATGGGTCCGATGTGCTTCACGCCGCGGAACACCTGCCCCGTCGCCGGTGGCGCCGCCATGAGCGTGAGGCTGGCGAACAGCTCGGGGCGCTCGGTGAGCGCGAGCTCGGCGAGCAGGCCCGCGAAGCTGTAGCCGAGCACGTGCACCGGGGCGGGTCCGTCCTCGAGCACGGCGATGAGGTCGTCGAGGAAGAGCCGATAGTCGTAGTGGTCGCGCGGCGGATCGAGGTTCTGGGGACCCGCGCCGGCCGATTGATAGTGTCCGGCGAGATCGTACGACTCGACTCGGTACCCGGCGGCCGCGAAGAGCGGGAACAGCCGGACGAAGTCCTCCTTCGACCCCGCGACGCCCGAGACGAGCAGCACGCGAGGCGCATCGGCGGGGCCGAGGCGCACACGGGCGAGCCCGCCGCTGGGCGCGGCGAAGGTGTCGCGCTCGGTGCCGTCGGGGAACACCCGCCAGTCGATGTCGGGGATGGCGCGGTCCTGGTCGCGCGCCTCGTCGATGGTGGTCATCGCGGGGCAGACTACCGCTCCGGAAGGCCCGCGAGCTCGTCCTGACGCGGCGCGTAGTCGATGTGCCCGCCATCGGCCTCGAAGGATAGGGTGGCAACGCGCCATGACCGACCCAGCGAACGCCTCCGACGCGGCCTCCACCGCTCCCCCGCTGACCGGGAGCACCGCCGTCGCGCGCGCCAAGCGCCGGACGCCGTTCTGGGACAACGCCCGCTTCGCCTGCATCGTGCTGGTCGTGCTCGGTCACGCCGTGCAACGGCTGACCTACGACTCCGACGTCGCGCTCGGCCTGTACCTGCTGATCTACGCGTTCCACATGCCGGCGTTCGCGATCATCTCGGGCTACTTCTCGAAGTCGGACCCGCCCAACCGCCGCCAGATGGCGCGTGTCGTCACCGACATCCTGCTGCCCTACTTCATCTTCGAGGGCCTGTGGACGCTCACGAAGTGGATCGTCGAGGGCAGCGCGAACCCGAACCTCACCCAGCCGTCGTGGACGCTGTGGTTCCTGCTGGCCCTCGGCATCTTCCGCCTCGTGCTGCCGTACCTCGCGCTGCTGCGCTGGCCGCTGCTGTGGACCGTGGCGATCTCGATCGGCGCCGGGTACCTGCCGAACATCGACTCGACGTTCTCGCTCTCGCGCACGCTCGGCCTGCTCCCGTTCTTCACCCTCGGCTGGTGGCTGCGCGAGCGCGACGTCGTGGAGCGCTTCGGGCTGCTCGCGCGACGCCGATGGAGCGTCACGATCGCAGCGGTGGCGGTGTTCGCGGTGGCGGGATGGTCGGCCTGGTTCTTCGTCGACGGCTGGCGGGCCATGAACCTGCGCGAGTGGCTCTTCTACGACGACAACTACGCGGCGCTCGGCGGCACCGAGTGGTGGGCCGGCGGCGTGCGACTCGCGCTCATGGCGGCCGCGATCGTGCTCAGCGCCGCGTTCTTCGCGCTGCTCCCGCGCGGGACCCACTGGTGGACGCACTTCGGCCAGTACACGATGTACGTCTATCTGCTGCACTCGTTCGTGCTCTACCCGTTCCGCGAGTCGGGCGTGCTGCGAGACCTCGAGCCGACGTGGCTGTGGCTGCCGATCGTCGT
Organism: Microbacterium sp. CFH 31415; assembly: GCF_022538185.1. Classification (GTDB taxonomy): domain Bacteria; phylum Actinomycetota; class Actinomycetes; order Actinomycetales; family Microbacteriaceae; genus Microbacterium. The sequence continues at coordinate 75,863 of NZ_JAKYXC010000017.1, forward strand.
CGTCGCCTCGGTGCTCATCGCGCTCGGCCTGGCGACCCGGCCGGTGCGGCGCGTGTTCCGACCGCTGGTCGAGCCGCGCCCCACGTGGCTGTTCGCCGATCGCGCCCTCGCCGGACTCGAGGGGCGCCGCAGCGACCCGACCGGATCTCGCCGCCCGCGGGAGGATCCGAAGCCCGTGCGCCCGCGTCCCGATCCCCGCCAGAACGGGTGACACCCATCCGCGTGCGGCGGCCACCGATACGGGCGACGTCCGTCCTGCCGGGTACGGTCGCGGGGTGAGCGACGACACGACGGACCATCTGCACGCCGAGGCGCTGGCGGCCCTGCGCCGGCTCGTCGCCCGCGACGACGCGACCTTCCACGACGGCCAGTTCGAGGCGATCGAGGCGCTCGTGCGCGGCCGCTCGCGGGCGCTCGTCGTGCAGCGCACCGGGTGGGGCAAGTCCGCGGTGTACTTCGTCGCGACGCTGCTGCTGCGCCGCCGAGGCGCCGGGCCCACGATCCTCGTCTCGCCGCTGCTCGCCCTCATGCGGGACCAGGTCGCCGCGGCCGAGCGCGCGGGAGTGCGCGCCGCGAGCATCAACTCCGCGAACCCGATGGAGTGGGATGACGTGCTGTCGCGGCTGCGCGCCGACGAGCTCGACGTGCTGCTCGTCAGCCCCGAGCGCCTCAACAACCCGCGCTTCCGAGACGAGCAGCTGCCGGCCCTGCTGGCGCGCATCGGACTGCTCGTCGTCGACGAGGCGCACTGCATCTCGGACTGGGGCCACGACTTCCGTCCCGACTACCGTCGGCTCCGCGACCTCATCGCCGGCATGCCCGCCGACGTGCCGGTGCTCGCCACAACAGCCACGGCCAACGAGCGGGTCGTGCACGACGTGGAGGAGCAGCTCGGCGCCGGGGGCGTGGGCGTGCTCACGATCCGCGGTCCGCTGGCACGCGCGTCGCTCCGGCTGGGTGTGCTGACACTTCCGGATGCCGCGGCCCGCCTCGCCTGGCTGCTCAGCCACCTCGGCGACCTGCCAGGCAGCGGCATCATCTACACGCTCACGGTGTCGGCCGCGGAAGACACCGCCCGGTTGCTGCGCGAGGCCGGCCACGAGGTGCGTGCGTACACCGGCCAGACGGATCCCGCGGAACGCGAGGAGTCGGAGCGCCTGCTGAAGGAGAACCGGCTCAAGGCGCTGGTCGCCACGAGCGCCCTCGGCATGGGCTTCGACAAGCCCGACCTCGGCTTCGTCATCCACGTGGGCGCGCCGTCGACGCCCGTCGCTTACTACCAGCAGGTCGGCCGCGCCGGCCGCGCCACCGAGCGAGCCGACGTGCTGCTCCTCCCCGGGCCCGAGGATGCCGCGATCTGGCAGTACTTCGCGACGGCCTCCATGCCCGACCAGGTGAAGGCGTCCGCCGTGCTCGACGAGCTCGCCCATGAGGGTGGTCCGCTCTCGACGGTCGCGCTCGAGGCGCGCGTCGACATCCGCCGCAGCCGGCTCGAGCTGCTCCTCAAGGTGCTCGATGTGGACGGCGCGGTCGACCGCGTGCAGGGTGGCTGGGTGTCGTCCGGTGCACCGTGGACCTACGACGCCGAGCGGTACGAACGGATCGCCGACGCGCGCACGCGGGAGCAGCAGTCGATGATCGAGTACGAGGCGACCTCGGAGTGCCGCATGGAGTTCCTCCAGCGCGCCCTCGACGACTCCGCCGCCGCACCGTGCGGGCGGTGCGACAACTGCACGTCGCCCTGGTACCCGACCGATGTGGACCCGGCCGCCACAGTCACCGCCGGCGCCGCCATGGGTCGCGTGGGCGTACTGGTCGAGCCGCGCGCGCAGTGGCCGAGCGGCATGCCCAGACTCGGGCTCGAGCTGCGCGGCAACATCGCGCGCGACGAGCGTCTCGAGCCGGGCCGGGCACTCGCGCGCTTGACCGACCTCGGCTGGGGTGGGCCGTTGCGCGCGCTCTTCACCCCCGGAGCGCCCGACACCGAGGTCTCTCGGGCGATGGCGGACGCCTGCGTGCGCGTGCTGGCGGAGTGGGACTGGGAGACCCGGCCGGCAGCGGTGGTGGCTATGCCGTCGCGCACGCGCCCCCGTCTGGTGAGCTCGCTCGCCCGCATGATCGCCGAGGTGGGCAGGCTGCCGCTGCTCGGCTCGCTGGAGCTCACCGGGTCGGGTCCCGGCGGGAATGGCGGCAACAGCGCCTACCGCCTCGCCGGAGTGGCGGAGAGCTTCGTCGTCGGTCCCGCGCTGAGGTCGGCGATCGCCGGCCTGGAGGGCGCGCCGATCCTGCTCGTCGATGATCTCGTCGACAGCCGCTGGTCGCTCACCGCCGCCGGTCGCCTGCTCCGTCGGGCCGGTGCCGGGCCGGTGCTGCCGTTCGTGCTCGCCGCGCGCGCCTGACGCTCAGCCGCCGGGGTGCGCGGGCACGAGCATCGGCGTGCCTCGTCGGCGCGATGCCGGGTCGTCGATCGGGCGCATGGTCATCGACTGCAACAAAGAAGCGGATGCCGCGGCATCCGCCTACTCTCGGCACATGAGCGACCTGAACCTGCCGATCCTCGATCTGTCCCAGCTCGACGAGGGCCCAGAGGCAGCCGCCCGATTCCGCGACGAGCTGCGGGCGGCGACGCACGACGTCGGGTTCTTCTACCTCACGGGCACGGGAATCACGCCACAGCTGGAGGGGCGCCTGCACCAGGCGGCGCGCGCCTTCTTCGCACTCCCCGAAGCCGACAAGCTCGCCATCGAGAACGTGAAGAGCCCGCACTTCCGCGGGTACACGCGCATCGGCGGCGAGCGCACGCAGGGCGAGGTCGACTGGCGCGAGCAGATCGACATCGGCCCCGAGCGCGAGGCGGTCGCCGACCCGGGCGCGGCCGACTTCTTCCGTCTCGTCGGGCCGAACCTCTGGCCCGAGGCCCAGCCCGAGCTGCGCGAGGTCGTGTCGGAATGGCACGACCATCTGTCCGGTGTCGCCCGCAAGCTCCTTCGGGCCTGGGCGCTGTCGCTCGGCGCGCCCGAGAGCTACTTCGACGAGCACTTCGGCGAGCCCTCGACGCTGATCAAGATCGTGCGCTACCCCGGCAAGGAGGACCCGACGCCCCAACAAGGTGTCGGCGCTCATAAGGACTCCGGCGTGCTGACGCTGCTGTGGGTCGAACCGGGCAAGGGCGGCCTGCAGGTGCAGCGCGATGGCGAATGGGTCGACGCTCCGCCGGTGCCGGGTGCGTTCGTCGTGAACATCGGCGAGCTGCTGGAGTACGCGACCCAGGGCTACCTCGTCGCGACGAACCACCGGGTGATCTCGCCGGCCCACCCCGACGACCGCATCTCGGTTCCGTTCTTCTTCAACCCGGCCCTCGACAAGCGCCTGCCGCTGATCGACCTGCCGCCTGCGCTCGCGGCGGAGGCGCGCGGGGTCACCCAGGACCCGGCGAACCCCATCCACGCGCTCTACGGCGAGAACGCGCTCAAGTCGCGTCTGCGGGCGCACCCCGACGTGGCGGAGATACACCACGCCGACCTGCTCGCCGCCCGCGCCGCGGCGTCCGGTGCAGCCCCGGCGTGACAGCATCCGCTCGCCTGTCACGATCTGCCGCCTGTTCGGGCACATCGTGACAGGTGAGCCGTGAGCGACGTCGGAAGGTTCGCTCACCTGTCACGATCTGCCGCCCATTCAGGCACATCGTGACAGGTGAGGCGAGAACCATCCGGGAATGATGAAGGCCTCCCCACACCGTGGGGAGGCCTTCCAAGAATGTTCTGCGCGATTGAACGCTGGGCGCGATACCCGATCGACTGCGCTTAGCGGCGCAGACCGAGGCGCTCGATGAGCGAGCGGTAACGGTTGATGTCGATGTCCTGGAGGTAACCCAGGAGACGGCGGCGCTGACCGACGAGCAGGAACAGCCCACGACGCGAGTGGTGGTCGTGCTTGTGCTCCTTGAGGTGCTCGGTGAGGTCCTTGATGCGCTGCGTCAGCATCGCGACCTGCACCTCGGGGGATCCGGTGTCACCGGGGTGCGTCGCGTACTCTTCGATGATCGCCTTCTTGACGTCTGCTTCCAGTGCCATAAAGTGATCCCCTTTCTCGTCGTTGCGCGGTGCCCGACGCCTGATGCGTGAGCTCTCTTTTTCCGCGGCCGATCAAACGGCAACCTCAAGAGTCTACCAGCCGGAATGACCCGGACGGTACGAGCATGGACGCGCGCTCCGCCGGCCGGGTTAGCCTCGAAGGATGCAGTACACCGTCCGCGTCAAACCCGGCAGCCGGCGCGGACCGCTGGTCGAGGCATCCGACGACGCTCTCGTCGTCTACGTGCGCGAGCGCGCCGTCGACGGCGCCGCCAACGACGGCGTCGTACGGGCGCTCGCCGCGCACTTCGGCGTTCCGCGCAGCGGCGTGACGATCCTGCGCGGCCACACCGCGCGCATCAAGCGCGTCGAGGTCGACGAGTGAGCGCCACGGAGCGCCGCAGCCACCTCATCGATCTGAGCCCGTTCCGCGAGAGCCCCGCGTTCACGCGCATGTGGATCGGCTCCACGCTCGCGGGCCTCGGCAGCCAGCTCACGATCGTGGCGATCATGCTGCAGATGTACGACCTCACCGGGTCGACCTTCGCCGTGGCCATGATCGCCGTCGCCGGACTCGTGCCGATGATCTTCGCGGGCATCTACGGCGGCATGCTCGCCGACGCGTTCGACCGCCGCGCCGTCGCGCTGATCGCGGCGACCATCACGTTCGGCTCCACGGCGCTGCTTGCAGGACTCACCTGGGCGCAGCTCGAGACGGTCTGGTGGCTCTACGCCTTGAGCATCGTCAACTCCTCTGCCAACTCGATCGTCATGGCGACGCGCCAGGCGATCGTGCCGCGCCTCCTCCCCCGGCGGCTCCTGCCCGCGGCGTCCGCTCTCGGCGGCATCACGGTCGGCATCATGGTCATGGCCGGCCCCGCGCTGGCGGGCGTCCTCGTGGCGCTGACCGGGTACGCGTGGACCTACACGCTCGACGTGGTGCTCATGCTGTCGCTGTTCCTCGGACTCTGGACGCTCCCGAAGCTGCGCCCGGAAGGCGAGACGGTGCGCCCGGGCATCGAGTCGCTGCGGGACGGCTGGCGGTTCCTGCGGCGGGCGTCGAACATCCGCCTGCAGTTCGTCCTCGACGTCATCGCCATGACATTCGGGCAGCCGCTCGCGCTCTTCCCCGCCATCGGCGCCGTGCTGCTGGGCGGCGGTCCGATCACGACCGGCGTGCTCACGGCATCCGTCGCCGTCGGTGCGTTCGGCTCGAGCCTGTTCTCCGGTCGCGTCGGCGCAGTACGACACCAGGGGCTCGGCATCGAGCGGGCGATCCTGGTGTACGGCACGTCCATCGTCGCCCTCGGTCTCGTGCTCGGTGCGGCGGCGCTCGGCTGGTTCGCACCCGACGGCGTCGACGCCCAGACACCGAACCTCGTGCTCATCGTGCTGGCGTGCCTCGTGCTCGCGGTATCGGGCGCCTCCGACAACGTCAGCTCGATCTTCCGCAACACGATGGTGCAGGCCGCTGTGCCCGACGCCATCCGCGGCCGCCTGCAGGGCGTCTTCATCGTCGTCGTCGCGGGAGGACCGCGCCTGGGCGCCCTGTACGCCGGCACCCTCGCCACGCTCACCGCGCTGTGGTTCCCGCCGCTCCTCGGCGGCTTCGTCATCGTCGGCCTGGTCGCGACGCTGGTGCGGCTCAGCCCGAGGTTCCGCGCCTACGACGCCGAGAACCCGGTGCCGTAGCCGAACGGCCGCACATCGGCGGATTTCGGACGTGGCACCCGCACAGCGCGTTCTCCGTCGGCGTGCGAGCGTACCGTGAAGCCGTGACCACGACACAGACGATGCCCACGGTGCGGGAGAGCAGCCTGCCGTCGGCACGCTGGATCACCGTCCAGTTCGTGCTCGCGGGCATCGTGTGGGGAGCCAGCTTCCTGTTCATGAAGGTGGCGCTGACAGGCATCTCACCCGCCCAGGTCGCGTGGACGCGCATCCTGCTCGGTGCGCTCACCCTGGGCGCGCTCGTGCTGCTGCGGCGTGAGGCGCTCTCGCGCAGCCTGCGCGTATGGGGTCATCTCACCGTTCTCGGGCTGACGTTCTGCGTCGTCCCGTTCCTGCTCTTCTCGTGGGCGCAGCAGCACGTGAGCTCGGGCGTCGCGAGCATCTTCAATGCGACGACCCCGATCATGACGGCGATCATGGCGTGGCTCGTCTTCCGCGTCGAGAAGCTCAGGCTGCTGCAGGTCCTCGGCATCGGCGTCGGCATCGCGGGCGTCATCGTCATCATCGCGCCGTGGCAGGGAATCTCGCTCGACGGAAGCCTGGTGGCCGAGCTGGCGATCCTCGGCGCGACGGCGAGCTACGGCTTCAGCTTCGCCTACATGCGCCGGTTCGTGTCGAACACCGGGATGTCGGCGCTGGCCTTCACGTTCGGCTACATCGCCATGGCGGGCGTCGTGATGACCCTGCTCACGCCGTTCCTCGTGCTCACGCCGGTGCAGCTCGATCTGCCGATCATCGTCAGTCTCGTGCTGCTCGGATGCCTGGGCACCGGCATCGCCTACGTCTGGAACCAGAACACCGTCCGCGCGTGGGGTCCGACGCGGGCATCGACCGTGACCTACATCACTCCCGTGGTCGGCGTCATCCTCGGCATCCTGATCCTCGGCGAGACCGTCTCATGGAACGAGCCGCTCGGCGCGCTCGTGGTGTTCCTCGGCATCCTGCTCGCCCAGGATCGGCTGCGTGTCGGGCGACGCGGACACGCCGAAGGGGCGACGGCCGCAGCCCCCGCCCCTTCGATCTCACGCTGAGTGGCTCCGGCCTCGAGCGGCCGGGCGTCGAGCTCAGTCCTGCTGGAGCGCGCCCTGCAGGTCGAGCGTGATCGTGATGTCCTTGCCGACGAGCACGCCGCCGGTCTCGAGCGCGGCGTTCCAGGTCAGGCCGAACTCCTCGCGGTTGACGACGGCCTTGGCGGTGGCGCCGGCCTTGTAGTTGCCCCAGGGGTCGGTGCCGAAGCCGCCGAACTCGAAGTCGAACGTGACGGGCTTGGTGATGCCTCGGATGGTCAGGTCGCCGTCGACGAGGAAGTCGCCGTTCTCGACGCGGGCACCGGTCGAGCGGAACTCCATGGTCGGGTGGTTCTCGACGTCGAAGAAGTCGGCCGAGCGCAGGTGGTTGTCGCGTCCCTCGTCCTTCGTGTCGACCGAGCTCACGTCCACGCTCGCCTCGACCTTCGCCTCGAGCGGGTTCGCGGGAGCGACCAGCGTCGCGCTCTTCATGCCGAACGTGCCGCGCACCTTCGAGATCATCATGTGGCGCACGCTGAACGTGACCTCGCTGTGCGCGGGGTCCAGCACCCAGGTGCCGGTCTTGTAGCCGGCGATGTCGAGGGTCGAGGCGGTGTCGGTCATGGTGATCCTTCGTGTCGGTGGGTCGCAGTCTGCGACGGGCATACGGGGTCCAACGCCACGGTGGGGTTATCTATTCCGATGAATACAGATTTTCCTCCGCGGGGTGCCGCCCGCGGGTACACAAGAGGGGCGGATGCCGCAGCATCCGCCCCCCTGTCGCTTGTCGCCGTGCGGCTCAGCCGACCGCGATGAGATCGATGATGAAGACCAGGGTCTTGCCGCCGAGGAAGTGCCCACCGGCGGGGCCGTACGCGAGGTGCGGCGGGATCACGAGCTCGCGGCGGCCGCCGACCTTCATGCCCGGGATGCCGTCCTGCCAGCCCTGGATGAGGCCGCGGAGCGGGAATTGGATGCTCTCGCCGCGGTTCCACGACGAGTCGAACTCCTCGCCGGACTCGTACTCGACACCGGCGTAGTGGACGGTGACGGTGTCGCCGGGCTTGGCCTCGGCTCCGTCGCCCACGATGAGGTCGCGGATGACGAGCTCGGTGGGGGCGGGGCCTTCGGGGGCGTCGAACTCGGGCTTGGTGCGGTCGTCAGTCATGTGTCCATCCAACCCGAGCGGGTCCGCCGGGTCAACGCGAGCGCCCGGCGGGGGGGGGGGCGGGGGGGCGCCCCGCTCAAGACTCAGCGCTCGGTGTCGCGGCGATGCCTGCGTAACGACCGAGCGCTGAGTTGATCTGCCCCCAGGATGCAGGGGGCCCCGCGAACATGTCAAGACCCCGCTCCGGGATACGCCGGTTCTACGGCGCGAACAAGGCCGCGCGCGCCGCCGTCGCGCGGTGCAGCAGCAGCCGCTCGTCTTCCGCGGCGTGCGGATCGCGGCCGCTGATGGCGCGCTGGCGGGCTGCGGCGAGCGCGGTGGCGTCGGCGATGAACTCCTTCATGAGGCGCGTGCGGTCGCCCCGCAGCGTCCCCGCCCAGGCGAGCCCGGCCTTACGGCCCGCTCCGGTCGCGAGCATGTCGGCCTCCTGCACGGTGAACCAGCCGGCGTCGGCGTACTCGCCGAGCCGCCGCCGGGTGAGGCGCGACTCCTCGCGGCGCAGGGCGATGATCCCGAGGATGAAGCCCACGAACAGCGGCACCTGCAGGGTGACGTACAGCACCCAGAAGTCGCCCAGCACGGCCGAGCCGTTCCACAGCGCGTGCAGCACGGTCGCGCCCATCATGCCGGCGATCCACGGCCCGATCGCGCGTCCCGCGCTCGCACCGCGGCGGGCAGCCAGGCCGAGCGCGAAACCCGTGACGCTCGTGAACATCACGTGCGCGAAAGGCGAGAGGATGCCGCGCATGAAGAACGTCACGGTCGTGTCAGCCGCCCCGCCCTCGAGGAAGCTCACGGCGAAGTACTGGATGTTCTCGGTGAAGGCGAACCCCGCGCCGATGAGCGCGCCGTAGACGATTCCGTCGACGGGACCGTCGAACGCCCGCCGGGCGGTCACGAAGATGATGTAGACGCCGAGGCCCTTGCCGAACTCCTCGACGATCGGTGCCTGCACGATGGCGGACAGCGCATCGGCCGCAGGTGTCGAGGCGGGGCCGAACACCATCGACAGGACCAGGTCCACGCCGAGGGCGATGGCCACTGCCGCGATCGCACCCCAGGCGACGGCGAAGACGACGAGTCCGGCGGGCTCGGGCTCCCACCGGTCGGCGATCCGCACCGCGAGCAGCACGCCGGCGAGCGGGACGAGGGCGAGGATCATTCCGATGAGGGATGCCGCGGGCCCGAGCGCGTTGAGGAAGTATGCGATCAGGGCGACGAGCAGGACCACGAGCAGGCCGCCGATCCAGATCGGCGCCGTGCGGCCCCGGCGCGGCGGCACCGGAACCGCGGTGGGCGAGCCCGTCGCCGCGGGGATCAGCGCCGGCGCCGCGTGCCACGGCTGGGCGAGGGCGGACGGGAAGTCCGGCGGCGTCAGTCCGGGTCGCTGGGGCGCATGGCCGTGGTCGTGCGTCATGCGCACAGCCTAGGGCGCGCGCGGACCGGGGATCGGCACCGCCCGGCGGGGTAGGTTGGAGGGATGCGTTTCGCCCATGTGCTCCCGCCTGGGTCGGACGACCCTCGGCTCGTACTCGTGGACGGCGAAGACGCCGTGCTCGTCGAGGAGCTCTTCGACGGCGCGCCGCGCTACCTCGAAGAGCTGATCGCCGGCGGCGACGGCCTCCTCGCGCGGGTGCGGGACTCGGCGCCGGGTGGCACCCGCCTCCCCCTCGCCGGTCAGCGCTACGCCTCGGCGGTGCTCACTCCCCCGGTCATCCTCGCGATCGGCCTCAACTACGCGGCGCACTCGAGCGAGCTGGGGCTCAAGACCGACTCGAACCCGACCGTCTTCGTGCTCTGGCCCAACTCCCTGACCGGCCACGACGGCACCACCACCTGGCCGCGATCGCTCAGCGAGTCCATCGACTACGAGGCCGAGCTGGGCGTCATCATCGGCACCCCGGCGAAGGACGTCTCGGCCGACGAGGCCCTCGACCACGTGTGGGGATACACCGTCGTCAACGACATCACCGCGCGCGACATCCAGTACTCCGAGGCGCAGTGGTCGCGCTGCAAGTCGTTCGACGGCTTCACCCCCACCGGCCCGTTCGTCGTGACGGCCGACGAGATCCCCGACCCGCAGGACCTCCACATCTGGACCGTGCTCGACGGCCATACGATGCAGGACGCGTCGACGGGGCAGATGGTGCGGACCGTCGCGACCCTCATCGCGCATCTGTCGAAGTCGGTGACGCTGCTGCCCGGAACCCTGATCTCGACGGGGTCGCCCGGCGGCGCGGGCTACTCGCGCGATCCGCAGGTGTTCCTCCGCGACCGTTCGACCGTCACGGTCGGCATCGACGGCGTCGGCGCGCTCACCACGCACTGCCGCATCCTCGACTGACCGACATCCGCGACCGACGCGCATCCCGCGACGACGGTGCCCCCTCCCGTGCGCGGGAGGGGGCACCGTCGTGGAACAGGTCTAGCGGTTGATGTTGGAGCACTCGACGGGGAGACCGCGCACGGTCACGGTGCCCTCGAAGCCGACCGCCTGGCACGCTTGGAACGCCTCGGTGCCGAACGTGATCAACGGGATGAAGATCGCGAAGAGCAGGATCACGCCGACCACCATCAGCACCGCGCTGATGATGATCGCGGCAAGCGCCCAGCCGTTCTTGTGGCCGGCCTTGCGGCTCTGGACGAGCGCGACGATGCCCAGGATCAGCGCGATCAGCTGCACGAAGAACGACAGGATGAACGCGACGATGCCCATCGTGCGGCCCGGGATCGTGGCGGACGCGGGGGCGCCGTAGGGCGCCTGCGGCGCGGGTGCGTACTGCGGCTGCCCGTACGCCTCCTGCGGCTGCCCGTAGGACGGCGGCTGCCCGTAGGCGGGGGCGGGCGGAGGATTGGTCGAGTAGCCCGGGGGCGGGGGCGGGACGCTGCCGTCGCCCGGTGCGGGGCTCTGCGGATCGGTCATGTCATTCCTCTCGTGGGGACTCGGGATGACGGTACCGGTCGGTGGACCGATGCGGCAATCAGATCTGCGGGTCGTCGACGATGACCTCGGAGGTCTTGTCCACGACCGGGATGGCTGCGGTGATCGTCTCGAGACCCGACAGGCGCGCCGGCGACAGCTGCTTCGTCACCTCTTCGCGCGACATCAGCTCGGCCTCGACGACGAGGTCGGCGACGTTGCGCCCTGTGAGGAGGGCGGTCTTCGCGAGCGCCGCGGCCGCCGCGTAGCCGATGAAGGGCGTGAGCGCGGTGATGACGCCGACCGAGGCGCCGACCATCGCGCCGAGACGCTCATGGTTGACCGTGATCCCGTCGACGCAGTTGACCCGCAGCGTGTGCATGCCGCGTCGCATCCACGTGATCGACTGGAAGATCGAGTGCGCGATGACCGGCTCGAACGCGTTGAGCTGCAGCTGCCCGCCCTCGACGGCCATCGTCACCGTGAGGTCGGCGCCGGCCACCGCGAAGGCGATCTGGTTGACCACCTCGGGGATGACCGGGTTGACCTTGCCGGGCATGATGCTCGAGCCCGCCTGTCGCGCCGGCAGATTGATCTCGCCGAGACCCGCCTGCGGACCCGACGACAGCAGACGCAGGTCGTTGCAGATCTTCGAGAGCTTGATCGCGTTGCGCTTGAGCGACGACGAGAACGACATGAAGGCACCGGTGTCGCTCGTGGATTCGACGAGGTCGGTCGCGAGGTCGAGGTCGAGTCCGCTGATCAGGCGCAGGTGGCCGAGGACGGCTTTGCCGTAGTCGGGGTGCGTCGTGATGCCCGTGCCGATGGCCGTGGCGCCCATGTTGATCTCGTAGAGGAGGTACGCGTTCTCCTTGAGGCGGCTGTAGTCCTCACCGAGTGTCGTGGCGAATCCGTGGAACTCCTGGCCGAGGGTCATCGGCACGGCATCCTGCAGCTGCGTGCGGCCGACCTTGAGCACGTCGTGGAACTCGACGGCCTTGGCGAGGAACGCGCGGCGCAGCAGATCGAGCTCTTCCAGCAGCGTCTGCAAGTCGAGGCCGAGGCCGACCTTGATCGCCGTCGGGTAGACGTCGTTGGTGGACTGGCTGCGGTTGGTGTCGTCGATCGGCGAGAGGAAGGCATAGTCGCCCTTCTCGCGTCCGGCGAGCTCGAGCGCGATGTTGGTGATGACCTCGTTCGCGTTCATGTTGGTCGACGTGCCCGCGCCGCCCTGGATCACGCCCACGACGAACTGGTCGTGGTACTGACCGTCGATCACGAGCTGCGCAGCACGGTCGATCAGGTCGGCCTTCTCCGGGGAGAGCACGCCGATGTCGCGGTTCGCGCGGGCCGAGGCCTGCTTGACCATCGCGAGCGCTTTCACGAGGTCGCGGTAGACCGAGATCGGCCGCTTCGAGATCGGGAAGTTCTCGAGCGCCCGGGCAGTGTGGATGCCCCAGTAGGCGTCGGCGGGGATCTCAAGGGATCCGAGGGAGTCGGTCTCGGTGCGAGTGCGCGTCATTGCGTCCAGAGCCATGGTGATGTGAATCCTTGTGGGTCGGTCACGGCGGTGTGTGAGGGATGCCTTCACCCTACGCTCGCCCGGTGTGAGACGCGTGTGTACTCGGGGTACACCGGTCACCGTGCGGTATACACCGCGTCTAGCGCGACGGAGCTCAGCTCGGCTTGCGCGAGAAGGCCTCGAGCCGCTCTTCAGGGGTCAGCCGCGACATCCGCTCGACCCACTCCGCCGAGAAGTAGTCGCCCGTGGGGGCATCGACGACCGGCACGACGGCGTGCGTGATCGTGTCGTCGTAGACGTGGACGAGGTGGAACGACTGACCGGCGTCCATACCGTTCACGTCGACGGCCGGGCGGGCCAGGTTCATCGTGTAGCAGGTGGCCGCGGCGACGCTCACGGGGACGCCCGCGAAGGTCCCGCTCGTCGAGTAGTGCAGGTGCCCCGCGAGGATGGCCCGGACGTCGGTGCCCGCGATGACCTCGGCGAGCCGGCCCTGATCGCGGAGCTCGAGGATGTCGAACAGCGGGACGTGCGACGGCAGCGGCGGATGGTGCAGGGCGAGGATCGTGCCGAGTGGCGCCGGTGTGGACAGCACCTCGCGCAGCCAGGTGAGCTGCGCGGTGTCGAGGTCGCCGTGATGCCAGCCCGGCACGGTGGAGTCGAGCGCGACGAGGCGCAGGCCGCCGAGGTCCCACACGCCGGTCACCGGCTCCTCGGTGGGCTCGAGGTCGAGCAGCTCGCGCCGCAACGCGGGGCGCTCGTCGTGATTGCCGGCCACCCAGACCACCGGCGCGTCCAGGCGCGCCGCCACGGGTGCGACGGCCGCGCGCAGCGCCGCATAGGCCTCGGGCTCGCCCAGGTCGGTCAGGTCACCCGTGAAGACGATGGCATCGGGACGGATGCCGGTGGCCTCGGCCGCCTCGAGTGCGCGCCGGAGATTCGCCGCAGTGTCGAAGCGTCCGCCGAGCGCCCGATCGCCGGCGAGCAGGTGCGTGTCGCTGATGTGCAGCAGCGTGCGCCGCGCGGGAGGATACTGGCCGAACTGGACGGGGGCGGCTGGCATGCCTCTCAGCCTAGGCCGCGCCCTCGACGTGACGCGGGGAACGTCGCCTCAGTGGTTGAAGACGATCAGCAGCAGTCCGCCGAGCACCACGGCACCCGCGACGCCGAAGGAGAGGTACGCGCCGACGAGGGCGACGCGCTTCTGGCCGTCGGTGAGAGGACTCTTCTTGGCGGCCTTGGCGGCGGCCTTCTCGGCGCGACGCGCTTCCTTCTCGGTGATCACCGTGATCGCGTCGGTGAACTCCGCCGGGGCGACCACCGGGGCGCGACCGGCACGCACGAGCAGTCGCAGGCCGACCGCGTACGCGCTCACCACGATCGTGGCCGCGAGGAACGCCGCGATGAACACCTGCACGAACGCGATCCAGTTGATGACGATCATGCGCCGGCTCCGTCCCTCGGCCCGCGGGAAGATCGCTCGGCGGCCTTGGCGGCCTTGGCGGCCTTCTTGGCCTCGGCGGCCTGCGCGGCCCGCTGGCGCGCCTCGTCGCGCGCGATCGCACGCTGACGGCGCGTGGGCGGGGGGTTGCGCTTGACCTTGACGGCCTTGCCGGAGTGCGCGACTTCACTCATGGCGTTGCCGGCATTGACCTCGTCGCGGCGGGAGCGCAGGAACAGCCCGGCGATGATCGCCACGGCGAGCACCGCGTCGACGGCGATGCCCCACACGCCGAACCACACGACCAGCAGGGCGGCGAGTGCGCCGACCCCGCCGGCTGCGGGGAGCGTGAGGATCCAGCCGATCATGATGCGGCCCGCGGTGCGCCACCGCACCTTCGAGCCGCGGCGCCCGAGGCCCGAGCCGATCACGGAGCCCGAGGCGACCTGCGTGGTCGACAGCGCGAAGCCCAGGGCGCTCGACGCGAGGATCGTGGCGGCGGTGGAGCTCTCCGCCGAGAAGCCCTGTGCGGGCTTGACGTCGGTCAGTCCCTTGCCGAGGGTGCGGATGATGCGCCAGCCCCCCATGTAGGTGCCGAGGGCGATGGTCACGGCGCAGGCGACGATGACCCACAGCTCGGGCTCGTCGCTGGTCTGCCAGCCGACCGTGATGAGGAGGAGCGTGATGACGCCCATCGTCTTCTGCGCGTCGTTCGTGCCGTGAGCGAGCGCCACCAGCGACGACGTGAAGATCTGGCCCACCCGGAAGCCGTCGCGACCGTCGGGCTTGCTGTCGTAGCGGCGCGTGATCGCGTAGGCGAGCTTGGTCGCCGTGAACGCGATGATCCCGGCGGTGAGCGGGGCGATGACGGCCGGCAGGACGACCTTCGAGACCACCACGCTGAAGTTCACGGCCGTCGCGCCGACGCCGACGATCGTCGCTCCGATGAGTCCGCCGAAGAGAGCGTGCGACGAACTGGACGGCAGACCCAGCAGCCAGGTGATCATGTTCCACGTGATCGCGCCTATCAGGCCCGCGAAGATCACCGCCGGGAGGATCGACGACGATATGTCCTCCTCATGGATGATCCCGCCCGAGATCGTCTTCGCCACCTCCGTCGACAGGAACGCACCCACCAGGTTGAGCACCGCGGCCAGCAGCACGGCGACCTTCGGCTTGAGGGCACCCGTGGCGATGGGCGTCGCCATCGCGTTCGCGGTGTCGTGGAATCCGTTCGTGAAATCGAAGAACAGCGCCAGCGCGATCGTCAGCACGACGATGATGAGGGTTGCGGTTTCCACCGTTCGCTTTCCGAAGAGGGGGTGTGGAGAGGAGTGCCGACGGGATCGGCGTGACGAACGAACAGTTCACCGTGAGTTCAGGTACCGGCAACCGGCCAGAAGAATCCTTACACCGCCCTCGCCTCCGGTCAACTTGACAGGGCCTCTCACAGGTACAGCGCAGGCCGGCGGGGTCTAGCGTGGATGCCGTGACCGTCCACGACATCCCTGCCGCAGCATCCGCCCCCGTCGCCGACTCGCGCCCGATCGTGCGCACCCACCACGGCGACGACGTCGAAGACCGCTACGAGTGGTTCCGGGCCAAGGACGACTCGGCCGTCATCGCGCACCTCGAGGCCGAGAACGCCTACACCGACTCCCGTACGTCGCACCTGGCCGGATTGCGCGAGCGCATCTTCGAGGAGATCAAGGGTCGCACCCTCGAGACCGACCTGTCCGTGCCGACGCGGCGCGGGGACTGGTGGTACTACGGTCGCACCGTCGAGGGCGAGCAGTACGGCATCCAGTGCCGAGCTCCGCTCTCCTCGCCCGACGACTGGACGCCGCCGGAGCTCTCCCCCGATGTCGACGTTCCGGGAGAGCAGGTGCTGCTCGACAGCAACGTCGAGGCCGAGGGCCACGAGTTCTTCTCCCTCGGGAGTTTCGAGGTCTCGACCGACGGCCGGCTGATGCTCTACGGCGTCGACGTAGCCGGCGACGAGCGGTACACGCTGCGCGTGCGCGACCTCGCGACGGGCGAGCAGCTGCCCGACGTGATCGAAGGCACCTTCGCCGGCGCGACGTTCTCGCCCGACGGCCGCTTCATCGTGTACACGACCGTCGACGATGCGTGGCGCCCCGACACGGTCCGGCTGCACGAGCTCGGCACCCCGGTCGACAGCGACGAGAAGCTCTATCACGAGCCCGACGAGCGGTACTGGGTCGGCGCCGGCTTCACGCGCAGCGACCGCTACCTCGTGATCGAGATCGGCTCGTCCATCACGTCCGAGGAGTGGCTGCTCGACGCCGACGACCTGCGCGGCGAGCCTCGCGTCGTGTGGCCGCGGGCGGAGGGCGTCGAGTACGAGTCCGCGCATGCCGTGATCGACGGCGAGGACGTGCTGTTCATCCTCCACAACGACGGGGCACTCGACTTCGAGCTGGTCCGGGTCGCGGCATCCGATCCCGCCGGTGATCGCTCCGTCGTGATCCCCCACCAGCCCGGCCATCGCCTCCTGGGCGTCTCGACGTTCCGCGACTGGGGCGTGGTCGGCTACCGCCGCGGCGGACTCCCCCGCCTCGGCATGCTCGACTACGCGAGCGGCGCGGTGAGCGAGATCGAGTTCGACGAGCCGCTGTACTCCGTCGGCACAGGAGGCAACCCCGAATGGGCGCCGCCGCTTCTGCGCCTCGGCTACGGCTCGTTCGTCACGCCGGGGACTGTGTTCGACTACGACGTCGCCACGGGCGAGCGGCTGCTGCGCAAGCGCCAGCCGGTGCTCGGCGGGTACGACCCCGACGACTACGCGCAGGCACGGGTGTGGGCGACCGCCCAGGACGGGACCCAGATCCCGATCTCGCTCGTCTGGAAGCGTTCCTTCGGCGACGCCGGCGCCGCGACCCGCCCGGTGCACCTCTACGGGTACGGCTCGTACGAGCACTCGATCGAGCCCGGCCTGTCGATCGCGCGGCTCTCCGAGCTCGACCGCGGCGTGCTGTTCGCCGTGGCGCACGTCCGCGGCGGCGGCGAGATGGGCCGCCAGTGGTACGAGGATGGCAAGCTCCTCAGCAAGCGCAACACCTTCACCGACTTCGTCGACTGCGCCCGCCACCTGATCGACAACGGGTACACGACGCCGACGCAGCTGGTCGCCGAGGGCGGATCGGCCGGCGGCCTGCTGATGGGCGCCGTCGCGAACCTCGCCCCCGAGCTGTTCGCCGGGATCCTCGCCGTCGTGCCGTTCGTCGACGCCCTCACCACGGTGCTCGACCCGTCGCTGCCGCTGACGGTGATCGAGTGGGACGAGTGGGGCGACCCGCTGCACAACCCCGACGTGTACGCGTACATGAAGTCGTACTCGCCGTACGAGAACGTGCGGACGGATGCCTCGTACCCGAAGATCCTCGCCGTGACCTCGCTCAACGACACGCGTGTGCTCTACGTCGAGCCGGCGAAGTGGGTTGCGCGCCTGCGCGAGGTCGGCGCCGACGCGCTCCTCAAGTGCGAGATGGTCGCCGGCCACGGCGGCGTCTCCGGGCGCTACAACTCCTGGCGCGAGCGGGCGTTCGAACTGGCCTGGCTGCTCGACACGCTCGGCGTCGCCGACGCCTGACCCGGGGTCGGGTCAGGTTCGGGGAGCGGATGCCGCGGCATCCGCTCCCCTTCGTTCTTGTCAGCGCAACCCGTTGGTATGGCGACGCCACTTGCCCGCAACAGGTGTTCTGGCGAGTGCAGGTCGATTCGCCGCCAGTTCGCCTACCTTCGCCGGAACACCTGTCCTCGGCAAGGAGCCGGGCGCTGCCCTTCGCGCGAGCCCGTCGCCCGGTGCAGGTGATCTGGCGCATGCAGGTCGGATTGACGCCCATCGCCCTCCCTTCGCCAGAGCACCTGTTCTGGGGAGGGTGGAGCCGAAGGTCGGCGACTCCTCCACCGAGGAAGGGAACGGAACGTCTTCCCCCGATCATCGGGACAGAATGCCTGACGCCGCTCTTCGGAGACAGGCTGGGCAACGTGGCTCAGATCGTCGAACCCGCCATCGTCGCCCGGCGCCGAGCGCTCATTGCATGGACGCACCGGCGACACGGCGTGAGCCACACGTCGGATGCGCGCGCAGCGGGCTTCAGCCGGTACGAGATGGCCGACGCCGTGTCCACCGGCGGGCTCGTGCGTGTCCGTCGGTCGTGGCTCGTCACGCCGGACTGCGATCCTCGGCGCGTCATCGCCGCCTCCCACGGCGGCCGCGTCACGTGTGTGAGCGCCGCCGGACTGCTCGGGCTGTGGGTCCCGCCGACCGAAGACGATGCCGGCGGCATTGCTCAGCCCATTCACGTCGCCGTTCCCGGCACCTCCTCACGACATCCGAGCGACGACACCGTGCTCCACTGGGCGACCGGACCGGCGCCGGTCGGCCGCAACATGACCGATGAGCCGATCCTCAACGTGCTGTTCCATGTCGCCCACTGCCTGCCGCGATCGGACGCGCTCGCGGTGTGGGAGTCGGCGATTCGGAAGAAGCTCACCGACCCGGCGGTGCTTCGTCATGTTGCTTGGCGGCGAGCGGAGGCGATCGCCTTGGCCGACCTCGCGTCGTCACTGTCCGACTCAGGTCTCGAGACGCGCTTCGTCGACGGAATGCGGCAGGCTGGAGTGTCGGTTCGGCAGCAGATCTGGATCGACGGTCATCCGCTGGATGGACTCATCGGCGACTCGCTCGCCGTTCAGCTCGACGGCTTCGAGCACCACGGCAACCCGAGCGCCCGGCGCCGGGATCTCGCCGCCGACGCACGTCTGGTCACGCGCGGCTTCGTGGTCCTCAGGTTCGACTACCAGCAGGTGCTGTTCGGGTGGGACATCGTGCGGGAGACGGTACTGACGGCGATGGCCCAGGGCGCACACGAGCGACCCGTCGCCCGGTACAGGTGATCTGGCGACCGCAGGACACCTCGGGCAGGTGCCGCCCTGCGCTCGGCAGAACACCTGTTCTCGGCGAGTGGCGAGGTGGAGGTGGAGGTGGAGGTCGAGGTGGAGGTGGCGAGGTCGTGGTGGAGGTGGGGGTGCCGGTGACGGATGCCGCGGGACGGCGATCCGCGGAACCCCCGCCGCCAGGCTCAGCCGAAGAGCGCGGCGGCCTCTTCGTAGCGATACAGCGGCACGGTGTTGAGCTCGCCGAGGGCGTCGGCGAACGGCACGCGCACGATGTCGGTGCCGCGCATGGCGACCATCTGGCCCCAGGCGCCGTCGACGACCGCGTCGGCGGCGTGGAGGCCGAGGCGGGTCGCGAGCACGCGGTCGAAGCCCGAGGGCGAGCCGCCTCGCTGGATGTGGCCCAGCACGGTCGAGCGCGTCTCGATGCCGGTGATGCGCTCGATCTCGGGCGCGATGATCTCGCTGATGCCACCGAGGCGCGGACGATTGAAGGCGTCGAGGCCCTTGTCGCTGTAGGCCTCGTCCATGCCCTTGAGGGTGAAGCCCTCCGATACGACGATCAGCGGCGCACGGCCGCGGTCGTGGGCGCGCGAGACGAGGGCCGCGATCTCGTCGATCGACATCGGCACCTCGGGGATGCAGATCGCGTGGGCACCGGCGGCCATGCCCGCGTGCAGGGCGATCCAGCCGACGTGGCGGCCCATGACCTCGGCGACCATGCAGCGCTGGTGCGAGTCTCCGGTGGTGCGCAGGCGGTCCATCGCGTCGGTGGCGATGTTCACGGCGGTGTCGAAGCCGAAGGAGTAGTCGGTCGCCCGCAGGTCGTTGTCGATCGTCTTCGGAACGCCGAGTACGTTGATGCCGTCGTTCGAGAGGCGATTCGCCGCCGCGAGGGTCCCCTCGCCGCCGATCGCGATGATGCCGTCGAGGCGGTGGCCGTACATGGTCTTCGCGATGTTCTCGGCGCCGCCGCGGGGCCCCTCGTACGGGTTCGTGCGGGAGGTGCCGAGGATCGTGCCGCCGACCTTCGAGAGGCCCTTGACCTCGTGACGCGTCAGCGGGAAGAAGTCGCCGTCGACGACCCCGCGCCAGCCGTCGCGGATGCCGACGAACTCCAGGTCGTACGTCGTCGTCCCCTTGAGCACGACGCCGCGGATGACCGCGTTGAGTCCGGGGCAGTCACCGCCGCTGGTCAGGATGCCGATCTTCATAGCTGTGTTCCTCGCTGTCGGGAGAAGAGGGTCGGCGACGCTGCCTCCCCCGACATTAGCCGCACTGCCACCCGCCCTGCTACACGGGTGAGGCCGCTCGCCACTCATCCTCGTGCCGCTCCCACCGGACCGCCTCCGCGGGCCGATCCAGCGTCCCGCGGAACCAGAAGGTCTCGTCGGGATTCCAGCCTGCGAGCACCGTCGCCCGTTCATCGTCGAGCTCGATCGGGCGCGTGGCCGTCGTCAGATAGCCGAGCACGGTCAGATGCACCGCGTCGGCTTCGACGGCGACGCTTCGCCAGTCCGGAATCGTCCACGCCCCCACCCGACCGGTCACTCGGAACCAATCGTGACGGCGTGCCGCCGAAACGTCGAGCGGATGCCTCCGGCAGAGGTCCGCCCAGTCCTCGGGGCCCGTGATCTCGATCACTCGCGCCGGGTAAGCCTCGACGGGCGTTGCGACGGCGGAGTCGTCGCCGAAGGAGTCCTCTTCGAACCAGAGTCGCGCGGGTCCTTGCCGGCCGAGCGATCGGGTGGTGCGCACGAGGTCGTGTGGCGGAATCGACCACCATATCCCTGACCAGTTCGCGTTCGGGTCGGAGGCGCGCTCGCGGGCGGCATGCTCCTCGTCCTCCATCGTGCGTCGGTGCCACTCGTTCAGCGACCCGGTGAGGTCGTCGGGTGCGCGTCCTGCGCCATCCCACGGCGCGGCCCACTGATCGTCGACAGCCACCGGGGTCGTCCACCACTGCGCGCCGGGCGACGCGGCGATGAGCTCAGCGATCGGCCGCAGCGCCTCGGATACCTCGGGGGTGGCCGCGAGCAGATCCTCACCGTCCGGCCGCTGCCAGTACATGGCGCGGTCGACACTGGCCCCGAGGGCCTCGCGCAACCGCTCTTGCGTGGGCAGCGGGAGCGTGACCGAGCGCAGCGCCGCGGCCGCCTCTCGCGGCCCTGCCGGCGGTGGCTCGGGCGCCGCACCGTCGCCGATCGTGAGGAGCGTGCCTCGGTCCGCGGGATCGGATGCCAGGTGCGCTGCCCAGAACAGCGCTGCCGAGGCATCCCTGCCCGCCTGCGTGTCGTCCGCGCACGCACGCGCGTACTCGAAGCACAGGCGGCGGCCGCGCGGTCCGGAGAGCAGCAGTTCGGCGTCGAAGGGCATTCCGCCACCGTATCGGGCACAGCGAAGGCGCCCGCCGGCATGCAGCGGGACGGGCCTAACGGGAATCGAAGCCGGACCCGAACCCGACCCTCAGTCCGCGCCGAGCGCCTGACGTGTCAGGTGCATGAGCGCAGACAGCTGCACGGAGTCGCTCGACTGCGGGTCGACGGCCTCGCCGTCGAGCGCGCGGGCGGCGAGGCCCTGCTTCGAGTCGATGAGCTCGGCGATCTTCGTGTCGATCGTGTGCGCGGCGATGATCCGCCAGGCGGTCACGGGCTCATCCTGACCGATGCGGTGCACGCGGTCGATCGCCTGGGTCTGCTCGGCGGCCGTCCACGACAGCTCGGCGAGCACGACGTTCGACGACGCCTGCATGTTGACGCCGACGCCCGCCGCGGTGAGCGAGCAGACCGCGATGCCGACGTCCGGGTCGCTGTTGAAGGCATCGATCGCCTGCTGCCGAGCGGTCGTAGCCTGGTCGCCGCGCAGTGACACGGTCTTGAGACCGGCTGCGGCGAAATGCGCCTCGGCGGCGTCCATCACGTCGATGTGCTTCGCGAAGAAGACCACCTTGCCCACCGAGCGCTGCAGCTGCACCGCGTAGTCGGCCGCGAGGAGCGCCTTGGCCTGACCGATCTTGCGCACCATCGTGAACACGTTCTCGGAACCCGTGCCGGCGGCCTTGGACTCCTCGAGCTCGTTCTGCGCGACGAGCCGCACGATGTCGCCGTCGACCTCGCCCGGGGCCAGGCCGCGGTCGCCGCGCGCCTCGATGATGCGGCGGTAGCGGGCGGCGAGCCGCTCGCCGAGCTCGCGCTCGGCCTGGCGGATCGACCGGCCGTACTCGTCGTCGAGTTCGACGGGGAGGTCGGCGATGAGCTTGTCGGGCAGGTCGGCCGCGACATCCTTCTTCTTCCGCCGCACGATGCCCATCGAGATCACGGCGTCGCGGGCCTCGGGGTAGAACGCCTTGTCGGCGGGGGTCAGCCCCGTCTCGTCGAGCTTCTCCATCAGCACCGGACCGGGCTTCTCACCTGTCGTCCAGCCGAGGAAGCGCCAGATCGCGTCGAAGTCCTCGACGTCGTTGATCAGCGGCGTTCCCGTGAGCGCCAGCAGCAGCGGGTTGCGCACCTGCTCGCGGATGCGCGAGGCGAGGGCGAGCACATTCTGCGAGCGCTGCGACGTGAGGTTCTTGATGAAGTGCGCCTCGTCGACGACCATGCCCTTGAGTCCGAGATCGCCGAGCCACGACAGGTGGCGGTCGAGGATCTCGTAGTTGACGATGAACACGTCGGCGAACGCGTCGATGTTCTCGCCGTCGCCGTGGATCACGGTCGCGCGGCGCTGCGGGGTCCAGCGCTCGACCTCGCGTGCCCAGTTCATCTTGACGACATTGGGGACGACGGCGAGCAGCGGGTAGGCATTGGCGACGGATGCTGCGAGCACCGACTCCGCCGTCTTGCCGAGGCCCGGCTCGTCGGCGAGCAGGAAGCTGCGGTGCCCGTGGCGCACGGCCTCGAGGAACCGCGACTGGTGCGGCATGACCTCGAGGTTCTTCGGCGACAGGCGGTCGAACTCGGGGACGGGCGGCAGGTCCATCGTCGCGCTTCCGCCGCCGGCGCCGGTCTCGAAGGCCTTGTAGAGCGGGCCCATGAGCTCCCAGCCGTCCAGACGGCGGCGCGGGGTCTCCTTCGGCGCACGGGCAGTGAGGTCGGGGGCAAGGAACGGGTTCGCCTCGCGGCGCGCCTCGACCTGCGGCGGGACGACCTGGCGCTCGGCGAGCGCTGCGGGCACCACCGTTGCGGCGACAGGGGCGACGTCGGTGATGATGAGCTCGTCGGGCGGCAGCTCGGCCCCGGACTCGAGCAGCCAGTCGCGCCGCATGCGGCGTGCGACGGGCGACGTGGCCTGGTCGACCTCGAGCAGCTGGATGAGCGACGTGTCGCGCGCTGCGGTCTTGGCGAGGATGGTCGCCACCCCGTCGAGCCGCTTGAGCAGCTCGGCGCGGGCGGCGTCGGTCACCGAGGTGTCGGACTTCACTCGGGCGCGCTCCTCGCGCACCAGGAACGCGATCACCTGGAACTTGACGCGGTTGGTCGGCCCGAGCTTGCCTCGCTGGGCCTTGGCCTCGACCTCGCGCACCTTGCGGGCGAGGATCGGGATGATGGGCGCCTCGTCATCGCGACGCGAGGAAGACGACTTCCGGCGTCGCTGAGACGTCTGGGCGGGTGCCGTGGGCGGCATGCTCCTCCTGAGCGTGAGTGCCGGGGATGCCGGCGATGATCGGTGCGAGACCGAAGTTCTGCGATGCTCCCGCGGGCGGCGCAAGCGCCGTCGCGAACGCGGGACGGGTGGTTCTCGCCGACGGCCACGGGCACTCGCTTCAGCGAGCTGTGGCGTCCCCAGCGGATTCCCTGCGGCCCAGTCTAGCGGAATCGGGGGTCTCAGCCCCAGAGCGTGTCGACGATGTCTTCGGTGTAGCCGTCGGGGTGGAAGTTGATCCACGCCGTCGACACCCAGCCACCACCGCCGACGTAGTGCGTCTCGCCGCTGGTGTACTCCTCGTCGTCGAGCGTCACACCCTTCTGCTCCATCGAGCAGATGGTGCCGTCGCCGAGCGTGGTGCAGTCGAACCCGCCGGAGCGGAGCTGCTCGTCGACGAACGCCGTCTGGTCGGCGTCGACGGCGGTCACGTTGGTGGCGAGGCCGAACTCGCTCGGCTGGCCCCACGAGCAGCGCAGCGTGGGAAGCCCGCTGTCGATGACTTCGAGCAGGTCGACGTCCTGCGTCGAGAGCATCGTGACGCCGGGGTCGTTCAGCGGCGGGTTCTCGTCCTCGAGTGTCGCGAGCATCCCCGCCGAGTAGATCTCCTCGCACGTGGCCGGAACGACGAACGCGGCAGTGGTGGGAGTAGGCGTGGCAGTGGGAGTGACCGTCGGGGTCGCCGTCGCTGTCGTGGTCGGCGTCGCCGAAGAGGTCGGCGACGCCGACGGCTCGGGCTCGGGCCGGCAGCCCACGAGCGACGCCGCGATGGCGATCAGCGCGACGGCTCCGACCAGCGTGCGGCTCGCGTCTCGGCGACGGCCCTGCGACATGACATCCCCCTGGATCCTCTGTGGTGCGCCTTCGACCCTACGCCGTGACGAGCCGTCAGTGTGTCGGCGCACGCCGCGAACGCGCGCGCCGCACACGCCGCGCCGCCACACGCGCACGGCGAGCGCACCACCGCATCCGCTCCCGGTGGAAGGGGGCTCCGGCCTCAGCGCTTCCCCGCCGACGCGCTCTGCCACTCCGACAGGGTGTGCGGGTCGTCGGTGACGATGCCGTCGACGCCGAGCGCGGTGACAGCGTCCCACTGGGCGTCCTTGTTCAGCGTGTACACCACCACCCGGGTGCCCTCGGCATGGAGCGCATCGACGACCTCGGGGCGGGCGAGCACCGCCCTTCGGTCGACGATGATTCCCCGGGCACCGGCCTGCTGGGTCGCGGTCACGACGTCCTTCGGCAGGTGCTTGAGGATGAGCAGTCGCGGCACGACGTCGGAGGCCGCGGCCGACAGGGCCAGGCTGCGCGCGTCGAAGCTCGCGATCGCGACGCGCGACGCGAGGTCGCGAGAGGTCACCTCGGCCAGTGCGCGGCCGGCGGCCGCGGCATCCCACTCCCCCTTCAACTCGATGATGGCGCGACCCCCGGACTGCGCGAGCAGGTCGAGGAACTCGACCAGCGTCGGCACGCGCGTGCCGGCGAAGCTCGGATCGAACCACGACCCCGCGTCGAGCGCGCGCACCTCGGCGAGGGTGAGGGAGTCGAGGCGTCCGGTGCCGTTCGTCGTGCGGTCCACTCTGGCGTCGTGCATCAGCACCGGATGCCCGTCAGCCGTGAGCGCGACGTCGACCTCGACGTACTCGAACCCGCCCGCGAGCGCGGCGGAGACGGCGGCCAGCGTGTTCTCGGGCGCCGTCGCGCCGCCGCCGCGGTGGCTCGCGATGAACGCGGCATCGCCCGGGGTTCGTGGATCGCCGAGCAGTTCGGTCGCGCTGACTCTGGCGGGACTCGCGCCGAGGAAGGCGATCACAAGGCTCGCGACAGCGAGCACGCACACGACGAGCAGGGCGTGGATCCGGTCGCGTGGGCGATCGGAAGCCGCGGAGTAGGGCATCGGGCATGTCCTCCGGGTCTTTCACCACGTCTCCGTCGACGTGGGTGCGGACCACTCTACATGCGCCGTTACCTTTTCGTTACTTAGTTTTCGCGCGGGTTCTCCGCACGGCGTCCCAGAGGGCGTCGGCGACCTCGCGCTTCGAGCCGCGTGCGTCGGCGATGACCTCGCCGCCCGCACCGAGCAGCACTACTTCGTTGTCGTCGGACTCGAATCCCCGCGACCACCCGACGTGGTTGACAGCGAGCAGATCGGCGCCCTTGCGTGCCGCCTTGCGGCGTCCGCGGTCGAGCAGCGTCTCGCCGTCGCTCGGCGTCTCGGCCGCGAAGCCGACCACCGTCTGACCGTCGCGGCGCGCGCGCACGAGACCCGCCAGGATGTCGTCGTTCTCGATCAGGTGCAGCGTGATCCCCGGGCCCGTGGCCGCTTCCTTCGCCAGCTTCGCGTCGGACACCTCCGCCACGCGGTAGTCGGCGACCGCCGCGGCCATGACGATCACGTCGGCGCCGGGTGCGGCATCCGTCACCGCATCCCGGAGTTCGATCGCGGTTCCCGAGCGCAGGACCGTCAGACGAGGATGAGCGGATGCCTCGGCCAGCACGCCCTCGTCGACGTGGGCGGCGATGAGCACGACGTCAGCACCGCGGTCGGCGGCCGAGAGCGCGACGGCGACCCCCTGCTTGCCGCTCGAACGATTGCCGATGAAGCGCACGGGATCGATCGGCTCGCGCGTGCCGCCCGCGGTGACGACCACGCGCAGGCCGGTGAGGTCACCGGTCGGTGCGGCGACGGCGGCGAGCGCCTGCTCGAAGATCTGCTCGGGCTCCGACATGCGTCCCGGCCCGCTGTCGCCGCCGGTGAGCTCGCCGTCGGCGGGTCCGACCATGAGCACGCCCCGCGACCGCAGCGTGGCGATGTTCGCGACCGTCGCGGGGTGCCGCCACATCTCGGTGTGCATCGCCGGTGCCACGACGACCGGTGCCGTGGTCGCGAGTAGGGTCGTTCCCAGGAGATCATCCGCCAGGCCGGTGGCCATCTTCGCCAGGGTGTTCGCGGTGGCGGGCGCCACGATCACGAGATCGGCCGACTGGCCGAGCGCGACGTGGCGGACGCGCGCGACGTCATCGTGGACGGAGGTCGTCACGGGGTGACGGCTGATCGCCTCCCACGTCGGCAGTCCGACGAAGCGCACGGCATCGTCGGTCGGCACGACGTGCACCTCATGGCCCTCCTTCACGAGGAGGCGCACGAGGTGCACCGTCTTGTAGGCGGCGATCCCGCCCGTGACTCCGACGACGACGAACACCATCCGATCTTGGCACGACCTCGATCCCCGCAGACAGGAGAAGCCCGCGCGATGTGCACCGTGGTCATCCGCGTTCCCGATTCTGCCGACGAGCCGACGCGCGTGCTGGCGATCCGCGACGAGGATCCCGAGCGCCCCTGGAACGCTCTCGGCCCCTGGTGGCCCGAGAGCGAGGGCGTCGTGGGTGTGCGCGATGCGCGCGCCGGCGGCGCGTGGCTGGCGGCGGATCCGGAGACGCGGCGGCTGTCGGTGCTGCTGAACCGTGCGGATGTCGCGACCCGGCCGGAGTCGGAGCTCATCTCGCGCGGCGGCATCGTGCTCGAGTCGGTGCTCGACCGATCGCCCGAGGGCGAGCCGCCGACCCACGGCTTCAACCTCGTCGAGGTGCGGGCCGGCGGCTCGCGCGTGCTGACCTGGGACGGCGACGTGCTGCGCACGACCGACCTCGCACCGGGCACGCACATGATCGCCCACGACGACGTCGACGACCCCGCGACCCCGCGCATCGCGCGCTGGCTCGACGACTTCCGGGCCGCGCCCGCCGGCGGCGGAGAGCGGTGGTGGGATGCCTGGCTCGGCGTGCTCCGGCGTTCGGCCGAGCTCGAGCCGACGGACGATCGCGCGATCATCCGCGACAACCGGCCGCTCGGCTACCCGACGCTCTCGCTGCTGGCGTGCGTCGCGTCGGTGTCGCCGGACGGTCTCGAGGTCGCCTACGGCGAACTGGCCGAGCCCGGTCACTGGGACGAGCTCGACCTGGCCTGAGCGCGCGTACGCTGCGGGCTTCGCGCGGCCGAAACCTGCACGCGCGGCCGTCAGCGGCGGGCGCGGATGCAGATTTCGAGAGCGCGGACGAACCCGCCCGCGGTCAGATCAGGCTCTTGGTGTGCCAGACCGTCTTCGTCTCGGTGAACGCGGCGATGCGCTCGAGGCTCGGGGACGCGGCATCCTTCCCCTGCTCGGGCGGGAGCACCCGCGTGAGCGTCTCGGCGGCCGCGATCTGGAGGTCGATCCAGTCGAGGTCGCCGGCGCCGACCAGGTCGAGGCCATGCACGTCGGGGTGCGACGCGAGCCACGGCGCGATCTCGGCGGGCGATCCCGTGAGCACGTTGACCACTCCGCCGGGCACGTCGCTCGTCGCGAGCACCTCGGCGAGGCTGATCGCCGACAGCGGGAAGCGCTGGGATGCGATGACGACGACCGAGTTGCCCGATACGAGCGCGGGCGCGATGGCCGACACGAGCCCGACGAGCGCGGTGTCCTGCGGCGCGACGACCGCGACGACGCCGGTGGGCTCGGGCACCGAGATGTTGAAGTACGGCCCGGCGACCGGGTTGCCGTTGCCGGCGACCTGGCCGAACTTGTCGCACCAGCCGGCGTACCAGACCCAGCGATCGATCGCCTCGTCGACCTCGGCGGTGGCGCCGGCCGACGAGACGCCGGTCTGCTGCACGATCTCGTCGGTGAACTGCGCCTTGCGGCCCTCGAGGATCTCGGCGACGCGGTACAGCACCTGGCCGCGGTTGTAGGCGGTCGCTCCCGACCAGCCCTTCACCGCCCCTCGGGCGGCGGTGACGGCGTCGCGGGCGTCCTTGCGCGACGCGAGCGCGGCGTTCGCGAGGAAGTCGCCCTTGGCCGAGGCGACCTCGTAGGTGCGCCCCGACTCGCTGCGCGGGAAGGCGCCGCCGATGTAGAGCTTGTACGTCTTCGGCACGGTCAGTCGCTTGGTCATGACGCCGCTCCCTTCAGGTAGGCGAGCAGGCCGTGCCTGCCGCCCTCTCGGCCGTAACCCGACTCCTTGTAGCCGCCGAACGGCGAGGACGGGTCGAAGCGGTTGAACGTGTTCGCCCAGATGACACCGGCGCGCAGCCGGTCGGCGACCGCGAGGATGCGCGAGCCCTTGTCGGTCCAGATCCCGGCCGAGAGGCCGTAGGGCGTGTTGTTCGCCTTCTCGATGGCCTCGCCCGGAGTGCGGAACGTCAGCACCGAGAGCACCGGGCCGAAGATCTCGTCGCGTGCGATGCGATGGCTCGCCTGCACGTTGGTGAAGATCGTCGGTGCGAACCAGAACCCGTTCTCGGGGATCACGCAGTCTGCGCTCCAGCGCACCGCCCCCTCCTCCTCGCCGATGCGGCTGAGCTCCCGGATGCGGTCGAGCTGCTCACGCGAGTTGATCGCGCCGATGTCGGTGTTCTTGTCGAGCGGGTCGCCCAGCCGCAGCGTCGACAGACGCTGCTTCAGCCGATCCACGACC
This sequence comes from Microbacterium sp. CFH 31415, assembly GCF_022538185.1. Taxonomy (GTDB): domain Bacteria; phylum Actinomycetota; class Actinomycetes; order Actinomycetales; family Microbacteriaceae; genus Microbacterium. The sequence continues at coordinate 104,743 of NZ_JAKYXC010000017.1, forward strand.
TCGTCGTGCACCGACTCCTGCACCAGCAGGCGGCTGCCCGCGCAGCACACGTGGCCTTGGTTGAAGAAGATGCCGTTGACGATGCCCTCGATAGCCTGATCGATGGGGGCGTCTTCGAACACGATGTTCGCGGCCTTGCCGCCCAGCTCGAGTGTGAGCTTCTTGTCGGTGCCGGCGACGGCCTTCGCGATCTCGCGCCCGACCGGCGTCGAGCCGGTGAAGGCGACCTTGTTGACATCGGGATGCCTCACCAGCGCTGCGCCGGTCGCGCCCGCGCCGGTCACGATGTTCACGACACCTCGCGGCAGGTCGGCCTGCTGCAGGATCTCGGCGAAGATGAGGGCCGACAGCGGCGTGGTCTCGGCGGGCTTGATCACGACGGTGTTGCCTGCGGCGAGCGCCGGGGCGATCTTCCACGCGAGCATGAGCAGCGGGAAGTTCCACGGGATGACCTGACCGGCCACGCCGAGCGAGCGGGGGTTCGCACCGAGGCCCGCGTAGTCGAGCTTGTCGGCCCAGCCGGCGTAGTAGAAGAACCAGGCGGCGACGAGCGGAACGTCGACGTCGCGGCTCTCCTTGATCGGCTTTCCGTTGTCGAGGCTCTCGGCCACGGCGAGCTCCCTCGCGCGCTCCTGCACGAGACGGGCGATGCGGAAGAGGTACTTCCCGCGGTCACGGCCGCTCAGCTTGGACCACGTCTTGTCGTACGCGCGGCGGGCGGCCGCGACGGCGGCGTCGACATCGGCGTCGGTCGCCGTGGCGATCGTGGCGATGTGCTTCTCGTCGGCGGGCGAGATCGAGGCGAACGACTCGCCGCCGCCGGGCCGGAACTCGCCGTCGATGAACAGCCCGTACTCGTCGCGCAGATTGAGGATCGCCCGCGATTCGGGGGCGGGTGCGTATTCGAGGAAACTCATGATTCTCCTGGTTGCTGAGCTCGTGCGAGCGTCAGTCGATCGTCACGTAGTCGGTGCCGGAGTAGTGCCCGCTGGAGAGCTTCTGACGCTGCAGCAGCACGTCGTTGAGCAGGCTGGAGGCGCCATATCGGAAGAGGTGCGGCTGCAGCCACTCCTCACCCACTGTCTCGGCGACGGTCACGAGGTACTTGATGGCGTCCTTGGAGGTGCGGATGCCGCCGGCCGGCTTGACTCCGACCTTCTCGCCGGTCGCGCGGTGCCAGTCGCGCACGACCTCGAGCATGAGCAGGGTCACCGGCAAGGTGGCCGCAGGCTGCACCTTTCCGGTGGACGTCTTGATGAAGTCGCCGCCGGCGAGGATCGACAGCCACGACGCGCGCTTGACGTTGTCGTAGGTGTTGAGCTCGCCGGTCTCGAGGATGACCTTCAGCGAGGCGTAGGTGCCGTCCTCCCGACGGCAGGCTTCCTTCACGCGCGCGATCTGGTCGAACACCAGGCCGTAGCGCCCGGCGAGGAAGGCACCGCGGTCGATGACCATGTCGATCTCGTCGGCGCCCGCGGCGACGGCGTCGGCCGTGTCGGCGAGCTTGATCTCGAGCGACGACCGGCCGCTCGGGAACGCGGTCGCGACCGCCGCCACGCTCACCCCGCCCTCGTCGGGGTCGCCGTGCGCGGCGCCGAGCGCCTCGACCGCATAGGGCACCATGTCGCCGTAGACGCACACCGCTGCCACGCGCGGGCACGTCGGGTCGGAGGCATCCGGATTCAGGGCCTTCGCAACCAGCGACCGCACCTTGCCGGGGGTGTCGGCGCCTTCGAGCGTCGTGAGGTCGATGAGCTCGATGATCTTGTCGAGCGCCCACGCCTTGGACGTGGTCTTGATGGAGCGGGTGCCGAGGCCGGCCGCGCGCTGTTCGAGGCCGACGGCGTCGACGCCGGGAAGGCCGTGGAGGTAGCGCCGCAGCGTCGTGTCGTCTGGCTCTCCACCGAGCAGCGCGACAGCCCGCTCGGGCAGTGTCTGCAGGTCGGTCCGGCTCATGGTGCTCCCTCTGTCGTGTGGCGTGGGCGAGGGCGAGGCCGCCTCACCCGCTCGCGCGCGTCGCTGTCCGCTCATCCGCAATCATCCTCGAGTGCCTCAGCAGGACGATCACGCCGATTCCGACGACCACCACGAACGCGATGGTCAGGCTCGTGAAAGCGAACCAGTTGTCGTCGAGGGCCAGGACGATCCCTGCCGCGATGACCGCGATCGCCGCGGCCGCCAGCTTGGACGCGAACTTCAAGCCTACCCCGGGTGTGAGGCGCCCGGCGGGCGCGTCCCCCCTCGCGAGGATGAGGTCGGCGAACGCATCGAGCGTGGCGAGCAGCGAGGCGGAATAGGCCACGGCGCACCCCAGCGCACCCCAGAGGTTCACGGGGTTCGCGGCAGCATCCGCAGCGGCGAGGATGTCGAGGCCTGGCACGCCTCGATCGTAGGCCCGCGCGCGCGGCGAGGTCTATGGGCGCCGCTCAGCTGAGCGCCGTGCGCACCTCGGTGACGTCATGGGTCATCTGGCGGATGAGTGCGTCGATGCCGTCGAACGCGACCATTCCGCGGATGCGTCTCGCGAACTGGATCTCGACGCGGTGCCCGTACAGGTCGAGGCCCGTCTCGTCGAGCACGTAGGCCTCGACCTGGCGCACCGGCACGTCGTCGAAGGTCGGGTTGGTCCCGATGCTGATGGCGGCCGGATAGCGGATGCCGCGGCGCAGACCATCGGGTGAGCCCTCGTCGATCAGCCACCCGGCGTAGACGCCGTCGGCCGGCACGAATCCCTCGCACTCGGAGGAGAGGTTGGCAGTGGGGAAGCCGAGCTCCCGGCCCCGCTTGAGTCCGTGGACGACCTCGCCCCACACCGACGGCACGCGGCCGAGCAGCTTGGCGGCCGTCTCGACGTCGCCTTCGGCGAGGAGTTCGCGGATCCAGGTCGACGACACGCGACGGCCGGCGTCGATCGCGCGGACGTCGTCGACGACGTCGACGGTGAAGCCGAACTCGCGACCGAGCTCGGCGAGGAGCCCGGGGTCGCCCGCTCCCCCGCGTCCGAACCGGAAGTCGCGGCCGACGAGGACGGTGCGCACGCCCAGTGCGCCGACCAGGACGTGCTCGACGAACGCCCGCGCAGGAAGGTCGGCGAGGTCGCGGTCGAAGCGCAGGAGAAGCGTCGCGTCGATCCCCGTCTCGGCCAGCAGCTGCAGCTTCTGGTGCACGCCGATCAGGTCGGCGGGGCAGATCTCCGGCCGCAGAAGCGCGAGCGGGTTGCGGTCGAATGTCACAGCCACGACACGTGCGCCGCCGGTGGCGGCGTCGACGCGGGCTCGATCGATCACCGCACGGTGACCGGTGTGGACGCCGTCGAACTTGCCGATAGCCACCACCGACGGGCCGAACCGTGCGGGAATCTCCGCCGGGTCGTGGAAGACGATCATGCTCCGACCGTCGCCGGTTCGGGCGCGACGCCGTTCGCCACCGGGCGGTGGGTGATGAGCCACCACAGCCCGAAGAACGGCAGCACGAGCGGCACGAACAGGTACCCGAGCCCGAACCACGACCACACGGTCGGGTGGGCGAAGAGATCGGGCAGGAGGAACGAGAGGGCGCCCACGATGAGGACGCCCGCGAGCTCGAAGACGATCGCGATCCACGCGACGAGGTACCACGCGCGCGATCCGGCGAACACGAGCGCCAGCGTCGCGATGATGTAGACGACTGCCGAGATCGCGGAGAGCGTGTAGGCGAGCGGCGCCTCGTCGAAGCTCTGGACGATCTGGACGAACGATCGTCCTGTGGCGGCGAGCGCCATGATCGCGTACACGATGACGAGGACGCGGCCGATTCCGGTCATGCGGCGGCGGGGACGGGCAGGGGAGGTCATGTCGCGTCAATCCTAGTTGCGCCCGCGGTACGCGCTGCGCCCGTTGGCCACATACGCCTCATTCGCCACTCGAATGGACAGACACACCGTTAAGTGACAATATTCACAGCACGGAACCCGACCGCACCACCTGTCCGTCCTCGATGCCGATAGAGAACACCATGCGATCGATCCGTCCTGCCCTGCTCGCGGGCACAGCCGCCCTGGCCCTGGCCCTCGGGGGCATCGCGCCCGCTGCCGTCGCCGCCCCGCACCCCGCCGCCGCGCATCCCGCCGCGGCGGTCACCGCGACCGCGGCGACGACCTTCCGGCAGCCGATCGCCGCGAAGACCTACACCGTGTCGTCGTTCTTCGGACCGAGGTGCATCCCCGTGCCCGGGGCATCCACGTTCCACAACGGAGTGGACCTCGCAGCGAAGTCCGGCACGCCGATCTACGCCATCGCCGCAGGGGTCGTGACCGCCACGGTGAGCGGCACGGCCTCCCGCGTGGGGTACATCTCGGTGCGCCACGTGATCAGCGGCGTGGAGTACACGTCGAAGTACCTGCACATCTGGTCGGCGACGACCCGCGTCAAGGTGGGCCAGAAGGTCACCGCCGGCCAGCGCATCAGCGAGGTCGGCAACAGCGGCATCTCGTCGGGAAGCCACCTGCACCTCGAGCTCTGGCGCGCCACGCCGACCGGCTCCGTGGCCGAGAACGCCGCCGCGTTCCTGCAGGCGCGGGGCGTCGACCTGTACAAGTCCGCGACCGCCGTCTACGCCGGCAACGCGCCGGCCACCTGCACCTACTACACGACGACGGGCGTCAACTTCCGCTCCGGCCCGTCGACCTCGTCCTCGGTCCTGCGTCTGCTGCCCAAGGCCACGGCGATGGTGCACGTGCCCGGGCGGATCACCTCGGGCTTCATCCCGGTGAAGATCGGCACGCAGACGGGCTGGGTCTCGTCGAGCTACGTATCGCCGGTGAAGCCCGCCGTCCCCGCGCCGGCCGTCGTCCCGCCCACCGCACCGCCTCCGGTCGTCGTTCCGCCCACCACACCGCCGCCGGTCGTCGCAGCGGGCACGTACGCCGCCACGGCGGCGCTGAACCTTCGCGCGAGCCCGTCCACGTCCGCAGCGCGTGTGCTCCTGATTCCGAAGGGCGCGAACGTCGGCAAGATCCTCGAGTCCCGCACGGTGTGGCGCAAGGTCAGCTACGCCGGCAAGACCGGGTGGGTGCACTCGGCGTACCTCGCCAAGCGCTGACCTGACGCCGGCTCAGGCGAGCTGGACGGTCCAGATCGTGTACATGCGCCACACCATGACGGCGACCGCGAGCGCGGCGATGCCCATGATCACGGTGCTCCAGCGACTGCGCTCGAGCAGCGCCCAGCCCACCCCGGCGATCGGCAGGAGCGCTGCCGAGACGAGGTAGACCCAGAACTCCAGCAGGCTGCCCGTGGGCGAGTTCCCCACGAGGGGGGCCACGATCCCCATGACGATCTGCACGATCAGCAGCAGTTCGAGCAACGCGAGCGCGCCGACGGTGAAATCGCTCGGACGACGGCCGGCGAGTCCGGCGATGACACAGAACAATCCGGCGATCACGGCGACCGCCACCTGCACGATCGTGAACCACAGGATCATCGGGGGGCCTCCTCGGGCATGTTCATCGAACTCTTGACGTCGCCTGCGCGCTTCTCGACGACGCCGACCAGCGCGCCGTCGGGATCGATCGCCGCCGCGGGCTGAGAGCCGAGGCGCACCGCGGCGCCGGCCAGCCGCTTGCCGTGACGCAGATCGCGCGCCTCCTCGGCCGTCACGTCGAAGCGGCTCAGCACCGCGGTCGCGGCAGCAGCGGGCGCGACGAGCGGAGCGCCGTCGATCGCCTCGGCGGACGCAGCCTGCGCAACCTCGAACGGCCCGATCCGCGTGCGGCGCAGCGCGGTGAGGTGCCCGCCGACGCCGAGCACCGCACCCAGATCACGTGCGAGCGAGCGGATGTAGGTGCCGCTCGAGCAGTCCACGACCACGTCGAGGTCGACCACTGCGCCCTCGCGCCGCTCCGACAGGACGTCGAAGCGGGACACCGTGACATCGCGCGCCTTCAGCTCGACCTGCTCCCCCGCCCGGGCGAGGTCGTAGGCGCGTCGCCCATCGACCTTGATCGCGGAGTAGGTGCTCGGCACCTGCGAGATGCGGCCAGTGAGTGCGGCGATCTCCTCGGTGATGCGCGAGGAGGCGAGGGAGGAGGCATCCGTCACCGCCACGGTCTCGCCGTCGGCGTCGTCGGTGCCGGTCGCGACGCCGAGCCGGATGGTGGCCTCATAGGTCTTGTCGAGCCCGACCATGAAGGTGAGCAGGCGCGTCGCGCCTTCGACGCCGAGCACGAGCAGTCCCGTCGCCATCGGATCGAGCGTGCCGGCGTGGCCGATCTTGCGCGTTCCCAGCGCGCGCCGGGCGCGCGCGACGACGTCGTGCGAGGTCATCCCGCCGGGCTTGTCGACGAGGAGGATGCCGGATGCCGCCATCAGCAGAAGCCCCTGTACGCGCGGCGCGGGTGAGCGAGATCGCTGTTGTCGACGATGGCGGATGCCGCGAGCTGGGGCTTCGCTTCACGGAGATACAGCTCCTGGCCATGGCGATACCGCGCGTTCGCCGGCGCCGCGGGATCGGGGTCGCTGCCGTCGCGGATCGCCATGCGGGCGCACGCGACGGACTCGGGCACGTCGAGCCATACCGACCAGTGCCACAGGTTCTTCAGCTCGGGACGGTGGAGGAAGATGCCGTCGACGACGAGCACCGCGTCGCGCGGCGCTGTCACCCACTGCGACTCGACCACGGCGTCGCGCACGTGATCGAACGCGGCGAGCTGGAATCCCGTCGTCGCAGCCGTCTGGGCGCCGTCGAGGAACGGGTCGATCAGCACGCGGCGGAACGTCGCGTAGTCGTACGAGTCGTAGTAATAGCCCTCGGGGCTTCGGCGCCCGCGGGCGTAGCGTTCCGCGCGGGGCCGGTGGAACCCGTCGATGCTCGCGCGGAAGACCGCCGCTCCCTTCTCGGCGAACACCTCTGCGAAGCCGTCTGCGAACGTCGATTTCCCGGCACCGTCGATCCCGTCCACGGCGACGATCACCCGTCCGCGGGGGTAGTCGCGCTGCACCTCGTCACGCAGCTCGCGCCATAGCGTGGTGGCGGGCGTGACGGGCAGGCGCATGACTCCAGCCTAGGCTGAAAGGCATGCCCGACCTCGCGACGCCGCTCATCGCGTGGTACCGCGGGAACGCCCGCGACCTGCCGTGGCGACGCCCCGGCTTCGGCGCATGGGGCGTGCTGGTGAGCGAGTTCATGCTGCAGCAGACGCCCGTCGACCGCGTGATCCCCCACCTCGCCGCCTGGCTCGAGCGATGGCCATCCCCCGCCGATCTCGCGGCCGCCGTGCCGGCCGACGCGGTGCGCCAGTGGGCGAATCTGGGATATCCGCGGCGGGCGCTCTGGCTGCACCGCGCGGCGGTCGAGATCCGCGACCGTCACGACGGCGCAGTGCCGCGCGATGTGAACGCTCTGCTGGCGCTCACCGGCATCGGCGACTACACCGCGCGGGCGGTCGTCGTCTTCGCCTACGGAGGGCGGGCACCCGTGGTCGACACCAACACGCGTCGCGTGCTCGCTCGGGCCGTCGACGGGCGCTCGCAGCCGGCGCCGCCCGCCAAGCGCGACCTCGCCGCGATGGACGCGATCCTCCCGCCGCGCGACGGCGACGCCGCGATCGTCAATGCGGCGGCCATGGAGCTCGGCGCGCTCGTGTGCACGGCGCGCGCACCGCGGTGCGACGCGTGCCCGATAGCGGACCGCTGCGCGTGGCGCGCAGCGGGCTATCCCGACACGGGCGACGCACGCCGGCGGCAGGCGCGCTACGAGGGCAGCGACCGGCAGGCGCGTGGCGCGGTCCTGAAGGTGCTGCGGGATGCCGCGGCCCACGCCGTCCCGCTCGTGGACGTGGTGCCGGACTGGCCCGATCCGCGTCAGCGAGATCGAGCGATCGACTCGCTCATCGCGGACGGCCTGGCCGAGGCATCCGAGGGACTCCTCCGCCTGCCGTCGTGAGGATCAGTCCTCGTCGACCTCGGCCGGCGCGTCGTCGGCCTCGTCGAACTCGCGTGGCTTGACGTACGGGTCGGCGTCGCCGGCATACGTCGCCGAAGAGGCGAGCCCGGCCACGGCCGCGTCGCGCTCGCGCGCCTCGCGCAGGAGGTCGGCGATGTGGTCCGCGTTCTCGGGGATCGCGTCGGGGATGAACTCGAGCGACGGGGTGAGGCGCACGTTGAGGTGCTTGCCGACCTCGGAGCGCAGCATCCCGGTCGCCGACCGCAGCGCAGCCGCAGACGCCTCCCGCTCCTCGGGGCTGCCGAGGACCGTGTAGAACACCGACGCGTGCTGCAGGTCGCCCGTCACACGCACGTCGGTGATGGTGACGAAGCCGAGCCGCGGGTCACGCAGACCCTTCTCGAGCCTCTCGGCGAGGATCACGCGGATGCGGTCGCCCAGTCGTGCCTGACGTTCGCCGGCCATGTCCGTTCCTTTCGACAGGTGAGGGGCGCCGCCTGGCGCCCCTCACCGATTGCGATCAGCCGCGAGGCTTCTCGACCATCTCAGTGGTCTCGATCTCGTCGCCGACCTGGATGTCGTTGTACTTGCCGAGGCCGATACCGGCTTCGAAGTCCGTGCGGACCTCGGTGACATCGTCCTTGAAGCGGCGCAGCGACTCGATGGCCAGGCCATCCGCGATGACGACGCCGTCGCGGATGACGCGCGCCTTGGCGTTGCGCGTGATCGTGCCCGAGCGGACCACGACACCGGCGATGTTGCCGAACTTCGAGGAGCGGAACACCTCGCGGATCTCGGCGACACCCGACTGGACCTCTTCGAACTCCGGCTTGAGCAGTCCCTTGAGCGACTGCTCGACGTCGTCGATCGCGTTGTAGATGACCGAGTAGAAGCGCGTGTCCACGCCCTCGCGAGCGGCGCGCTCGCGCGCCTTCGTGTCGGGACGCACGTTGAAGCCGATGATGATCGCGTTGTCGATCGTCGCCAGGTTCACGTCGGACTCGGTGATCGCGCCGACGCCGCGGTGGATGATCCGCAGCTGCACGGAGTCGTCGACCTCGATCTTGAGGAGCGACTCCTCGAGCGCCTCGACGGCACCCGACACGTCGCCCTTGATGATGAGGTTGAGCGACTCGACCTTGCCCTCTTCGAGGGCACGGGTGAAGTCCTCGAGCGAGATGCGCTTGCGGGCCTTGGCCAGCTGGGCGTTGCGCTCGGCGGCCTCACGCTTCTCAGCGATCTGGCGGGCCGTGCGGTCCTCCTCGGTCACGATGAACGTGTCGCCGGCGCGCGGCACCGAGTTCAGGCCCTGCACCTGGACCGGACGGGACGGAGCGGCCTCGAGGACGGCGTCGCCGTTCTCGTCGGCCATCGCACGGACACGGCCGTACGCCGTGCCCGCCACGATCGCGTCGCCCACCCGGAGCGTTCCGGACTGGATGAGCACGGTCGCCACTGCACCGCGGCCCTTGTCGAGCTTGGCCTCGATCGCGACACCACGGGCGTCCTTGTTCGGGTTGGCTGTGAGGTCGAGACCCGCGTCGGCCGTGAGCAGGACGGCGTCGAGGAGCTCCTGGATGCCGGTTCCCTGACGGGCCGAGACATCCACGAACATGACGTCGCCGCCGTACTCCTCGGCGACCAGGCCGTACTCGGTGAGCTGCTGGCGCACCTTGGCCGGGTTGGCTTCGGGCTTGTCGACCTTGTTGACCGCGACCACGATCGGCACGTTGGCCGCCTGGGCGTGGTTCAGCGCCTCGACCGTCTGCGGCATGATGCCGTCGTCGGCCGCGACCACCAGGATCGCGAGGTCGGTCACCTGCGCACCACGGGCACGCATGGCGGTGAACGCCTCGTGACCCGGGGTGTCGATGAAGGTGATCGCGCGCTCGATGCCCTCGTGCTCGGTCCAGACCTGGTAGGCGCCGATGTGCTGCGTGATGCCGCCGGCCTCGCCCGCGACCACATTGGTCTGGCGGATGGCGTCGAGCAGCCGCGTCTTACCGTGGTCGACGTGACCCATCACGGTCACGACCGGCGGACGGATCTCGAGGTCGTCCTCGCTCTCGGCCTCCAGCTCGGCTTCGAGGTCGAGACCGAAGCCCTCGAGGAGCTCCTTGTCTTCGTCCTCGGGCGAGACCATCTGGATCTTGTAGCCGAGCTCCTCGCCGAGCACCTCGAACGTCGCCTCATCCAGCGACTCGGTCGCCGTGGCCATCTCGCCGAGGTTGAAGAGGATCGTCACGAGCGTGCCGGGCTGGACGGTGTAGCCGTTCAGGGCCTCCAGCTTGTCGGCGAAGTCGGCGATGGAGGCACCGCGGCGCAGGCGGATGATCTCGCCGTTGCCCTTCGAGACGTTGACACCACCGACGACGGGCGCCGACCGCATCTCGAATTCCTGACGCTTCGCACGACGCGACTTGCGCTGCTTCGACTTGCCGCCGCCCTTGCCGAAGGCACCCGCGGTACCACCGCCGGGACCGCGGCCACGACCGCCGCCACCGGGACGACCGGCGAACCCGCCGGGAGCACCGCCGGGAGCACCAGGACGCTGGAACCCGCCGCCGGCACCGCCGGGACGACCGGGACCACCAGGACGCTGCTGGAAGGGTGCGCCGGGACGACCGCCGCCACCGGGACGACCGCCGCCACCCGGGCGCGGAGCGCCGGGACGGGGCGCTCCGGGGCGCGGCGCCTGCGGACGCGGGATGTTGCCGGGGTTCGGACGCTGGCCCATGCCCTGCGCCGAGGCGAACGGGTTGTTGCCCGGACGCGGGCCGGCGGGACGCTGGCCCATGCCCTGCGAGGAGGCGAAGGGGTTGTTGCCGGGGCGCGGAGCGCCTGCACCGCCGCCGGGGCGGGGAGCGCCGGGGGTCGGGGCGCCGGGGGTCGGTGCGCCGGGCTTGGCTGCGGGGGCGCTCGGCGCGGGGGCGGAGGGAGCCGCAGCCTCGGGGGCGGCCGCAGCCGGAGCCTCGGGCGCAGGCGTCTGGGCAGCCGGAGCCGGAGCCGGAGCGGGCGCTGCGGGCGCCTTTGCT
>NZ_JAKYXC010000018.1 GCF_022538185.1 Microbacterium sp. CFH 31415
CATACGCCAACCCCAAAAAGAGGCTGGACTTGATCCAAAGGAATCTCAAACGATCAAAAAATGACCGACGAGGTTAATTGGCATTTGACAAGTGCACGCTGTTGAGTTCTCAAGGATCGGACGCTCCCACCAACCAGCCACACGGCCAGCCCAGCAGGGCAACTTCACAATCTTATCCATCCCGTTCCGTCTGTCAAACCGACGCGCCGAAGCCGACAGGCCTGCAGCAGCGATCGATGACCGCGGTCCACGAGAGGAAGACTCCCATTCTAGACCCGAAGGCCAGCAGCCTCATAGAGGAGCTTTCGAAAGGAAGGTGGTCCGCCGCTTGAGGGGGGTAAGGCTCTCAGCCTCTCCGCTTCCCTGTGGGGCGAACAACAAGAACATTACCCGGGCAACCCCGCCCCGTCGAATCGGCCCCGCACCCCGGGCGTGTCGCGGCCGGGGTGCGGCATCCGTCCACTCCCTTCCTCGCGCTGAGAAGCCCCGATCGCACGGCATTCGCTCACGCCGCCCGCCTGTCGCGACCACGTACCGCGACGCAATCTCACCCCGGCTTACAGCGCGGCGCCGCTAGCGTTGAGGCATGAGCGACGAGCGATGGGTGTGGGGCGTCGGCCTCGCGACGACGGCAGACGACGGCACGGTCCTGGACACCTGGTACCCCTCCCCCGAAGCGGGACGCATTCCGCTCGGGTTCGATCCCGCCATGCCGCCGGACGCGCTGGACCGCCTCGCGGTGCCCGACGCGCGCCGCGCGGTCACTGTCGAGGTGGTCACACTCGAAGTCGACCTCGACGCACCACCGGCCTCGACGTCGGATGCCTACCTGCGACTGCACGCACTGTCGCACCGGATCGTCGCCCCCAACGAGGTCGACCTCGACGGGATCTTCGGCCACCTTCCCACTGTCGCGTGGACCAACGCGGGCCCGATGCATCCCGACGCCCTCACGCGTCAGCGCCCTTTCCTCGCGCGCGAGGGGATTCAGCTGCAGAGTCTCGACAAGTTCCCGCGGCTACTGGACTACGTGACGCCGCCGGGAGTGCGGATCGCGGATGCCTCGCGCGTGCGCCTCGGCGCGTACCTGTCGCCCGGCACCACCGTCATGCACGAGGGCTTCGTGAACTTCAATGCCGGAACTCTCGGTCAGAGCATGGTCGAAGGCCGGATCTCGCAGGGCGTCATCGTCGGCGACGGAAGCGACATCGGCGGCGGCGCATCGATCATGGGAACGCTGTCGGGAGGCGGCACGCACAAGGTGTCGATCGGCGCCCGTACGCTGCTCGGCGCGAATGCCGGCATCGGCATCTCGCTCGGGGACGACTGCGTGGTCGAGGCGGGCCTGTACGTCACCGCCGGCTCGAAGGTCGTGCTCGCGGACGAACCGCCGCGTGCCGATGGGTCGCGCGTGACGGCCAAGGGTGAGGAGCTGTCGGGGCTCGACGGCATCCTCTTCCGTCGCAACTCCCTCACCGGGGCGATCGAAGCCGTCCGGCGGATCGGCCACGGCGTGACGCTCAACGAGGCGCTGCACGCCTGAGCCGAACGGCGGCACCGAGTCAGTCGCGGATCCGCACCGACAGGCAGGTCACGCAGCCCTCGAGCTTCTCGAACTCGCTGACGTCGACGGTGAGCACGTCGAGGCCGCGTGCCCGATGCTGCGCCGCGGTCACCGGGGCATCCGCCGACATCAGCACGGTCTGCGAATCGAGGACCACGACCGCTGTGCCGTGCTCCTCGGGCACCGGGAGGAACTGCTCGAACGCGCCAGGTGTGTCCACGAGCGGCGGGAAGCCGACCACCGTGCCGTCGGGCAGCGCCGTCACACCGGACTTGAGGTGGAGCACCTTGCTGACCGGCACCGCGACGACATCCCAGCCGTCAGGCGCCAGCGCTTCCCGAAGCTGCGCGACCCCGTCCGCATTCGTGCGCGACGACGCGCCGACGTACACGGTGCGCCCGACCTTGAGGACATCGCCCCCGTCGAGGGTGCCCGGTGCCTCGATCGTCGAGAGGCGGAGACCGGATGCCTCGACCGCCGCCCGCACGGAGGTCGACTCGCCGCGCCTCGACTCCGCGCCGGCACGGCAGAGCACCGCCAGGTCGCCGAAGACCACCACGGCATCCTCGACGAACACGCCGTCGGGATGGCTGTCTGCGGGGGCCACCTCGATCACATCCCAGCCGCGGGAGCGGAAGACGTCGACGTAGGTCTCCCACTGCGTCCGCGCGAGCGCCGGATCGACCGGAACGCGGTCGAGATGCGTGAGCTCACCCTCGGCGAGCAGCGGAGATGGACGACGGACCAGGAGCCGCGGCATCCGCTCAGCCCCGCAGGATCGAGGCTCGGGCGGCAGCGCGCTCATCGTCGGAGATGACACCGCGCGCATGGAGGGAGTCCACCTCGGACAGCCGCTCCTCGAGCGACTTGGCCGGTGCGGCGTCGTCGACGGCCGTACCCGGGCGCAGGAGGTCGCTGTTGAGAACCTTGGCGGCCAGAGCCGCATCCACCGTGAGCGGATCGTGGCCCGCCTGCTTGAGGATCGCGTACTTGCGGACACCGACGTAGATCGAGAAGCCGATGCCGGCGACCACCACGATCGCGAAGAGCGCGAAGACCACCGAGAACTCCGCGGGAATGCTCGGGGAGCCGAAGCCGGAGTCGTCGGGGGGAAGGAAGTCCGCGCTGATCATGGCCACACCCTACTGCCCCGGGATGCCGTCCCCCCGCAGCGCGTCCGCCGGACTCAGAGTCCGGGGTAGCTGCGCTCCCCCGCACCCGTGTACAGCTGCTGCGGACGGCCGATCTTGGTCTGCGGGTCGGCACCGGCCTCGCGCCACTGGGCCAGCCAGCCGGGCAGACGGCCGATCGCGAACAGCACGGTGAACATGCGCGTGGGGAAGCCCATCGCCTTGTAGATCACACCGGTGTAGAAATCGACGTTCGGGTAGAGGCGGCGGTCCTGGAAGTACGCGTCGTTGAGCGCGATCTCCTCCAGCTCCTTGGCCAGGTCGAGCAGCGGGTCGCTGACGCCGAGGGCCGACAGCACCTCGTCGGCCGACTCCTTCACGAGCTTGGCGCGCGGGTCGTAGTTCTTGTAGACGCGGTGCCCGAAGCCCATCAGCTTCACACCGTCTTCCTTGTTCTTCACCCGCTCGACGAAGCGCTGCACGCTCTCGCCGGAGTCACGGATACGCGCGAGCATGTCGAGCACGGCCTCGTTGGCACCGCCGTGAAGAGGGCCGTAGAGCGCATTGATCCCGGCCGAGATGGACGAGAACTGGTTGGCGCCGGTCGAACCGACGAGCCGCACGGTCGACGTGGAGGCGTTCTGCTCGTGGTCTTCGTGCAGGATGAGCAGTCGCTCCAGCGCCCGCGACATCACCGGGTCGACCTCGTAGACCTCGGACAGCACGCCGAAGTTGAGCTTGAGGAAGTTGTCGACGAATCCGAGCGAGTTGTCGGGGTAGAGGAACGCCTGTCCGATGCTCTTCTTGTGCGCGTAGGCGGCGATCACCGGGAGCTTCGCGAGCATGCGGATGGTGTTCAGCTCGACATGCTCGGGGTTGTTCGGATCGGACTGGTGCTCGTAGTAGGTCGACAGCGCGGACACCGCCGACGAGAGCACCGACATCGGGTGCGCCGTGTGCGGGAGCGCCGAGAAGAACCGCTTGAGATCTTCATGCAGCAGGGTGTGGCGGCGGATCTTCTCGTCGAACTCGGCCAGCTCGGACGCGCTCGGAAGCTCGCCGTAGATCAGCAGCCACGCCACCTCGAGGTAGGTGCTGTTCGTCGCGAGCTGCTCGATCGGATAGCCGCGGTAGCGCAGGATGCCCTGGTCTCCGTCGATGTATGTGATCGCCGACTTGGTGGCCGCCGTGTTGACGAACCCGTAGTCGAGAGCCGTGTGCCCCGTCTGCCGGGTGAAGGTGGAGATGTCCACGCTCGGCGCGCCGTCACTGCCCCGCAGCAACGGGAACTCGGCGGTCGTGTCACCGATCGTGAGGGTGGCCTTCTCCTGCTGGGTGCCCGCTTCGCTCACGGCGCCTCCTCGCGATTTCTGGTCGTGCCGGGGGTGTCGTCCGCCTCGCGGACGCACAGGAGGCGTCTTCCGAGGACGGCAGCGGGGACGGGGAATGCCGCGCCGCCGCGTTTCCTACAGCCTAGTCCGCTCATGCGCCTACTGCGGACACAGCCAAAGGTCCGCGGCATCCGATGGAGGAAACCTCACGAAATCTGCGCGAGCCGCTCAGCCGCCGCGGCGATGCGCTCATCGGGCGCGGTGAGCGACAGACGGACATGCTGCGGGAAGTGCGATCCGTAGAAATGCCCCGGCCCGGCCAGGATGCCGAGGTCGGCGAGGCGACCGAGGCTCTCCCACGCGTCGCGCCCCTCGGTCGCCCACAGGTACAGACCGGCCTCGCTGGCGTCGATCCGGAACCCGCCCCCCTCGAGCGCGGGCTTGAGCAGCGCACGCCGGGCACGGTAGCGCTCCTTCTGCGCGGCGACGTGCGCGTCGTCGCCGAGGGCGATGACCATGGCCGCCTGCACGGGCGCCGGGAGCATGAGTCCGAGGTGCTTGCGGGCGGTGAGCAGGCGCGCGACGATCTGCGCGTCGCCGGCCAGGAATGCGGCGCGGTAGCCGGCGAGGTTCGACTGCTTGCTGAGCGAGTACACCGACAGCACGCCGTCGAGCGACCCGTCCGTCACGCGCGGGTCCAGGGCCGAGGGGATAGGGTCGGCATCCCACGGCGCCGCCCAGCCGAGTTCGGCGTAGCACTCGTCGGAGGCGAGCACCGCGCCCAGTTCGCGAGCCCGGGCGACCGCCGCGCGCAGCTGCGCGACATCCAGCACCCGCCCGTCGGGATTGCCGGGCGAGTTGAGCCAGACGAGCCGGGTCTCTGCGGGCCAGTCGGCCGGCACATCTGAAGAGAGCGGCGCCGCGCCGACCAGGCGGGCGCCGACCTCGTACGACGGGTACGCGGCGCGAGGGTGGACGACGACGTCGGCCGGCCCGAGGCCGAGGAGCAGCGGGAGCAGCGCGACGAGCTCCTTCGAGCCGACGGTCGGCAGCACGTTCGCGGCGGTCAGACCGGGGACGCCGCGCCGCCGCTCGTACCATTCCACGATCGCCGTCCGGAGCGCGGGCGTGCCCATCGTCAGCGGATAGGCGTGCGCGTCGGTCGCCGCGCGCAGGGCATCGGCGACGACGGGCGGTGTCGCGTCGACGGGCGATCCGACGGAGAGGTCGACGATGCCGTCGGGGTGCGCGCGGGCGCGCTCCGCGTACGGAGCGACGGCGTCCCAGGGGTAGTCGGCGAGGTCCGCGACACCCATGTCAGGCCTCTGCTCCGCCGCCGCGCGTCACGGTGCCTGCGGCGGGAGTGCGGCGATGATCGGGTGGTCCTTGTGGATCACGCCGACCTTGGCGGCGCCGCCGGGCGATCCCACATCGTCGAAGAACTCGACGTTGGCCTTGTAGTAGTCCTGCCACTCGTCGGGAAGGTCGTCTTCGTAGTAGATCGCCTCGACGGGGCACACCGGCTCGCACGCACCGCAGTCGACGCACTCGTCGGGGTGGATGTAGAGCGAGCGGTCGCCCTCGTAGATGCAGTCCACAGGGCATTCGTCGATGCAGGCCCGGTCTTTTACATCCACACACGGAAGAGCGATCACATACGTCACGGTGCCAGTCTAGTTCTCTGCGAGAGGACGGATGCGGTCAGGCCAGGCCACCACGATCGCCACGAGGATCGGCAGAGCCAGCGTCCACACGCTGCCGAGCGCACCTTCGGGCACGATAACGGATCCGCCCGGCCCCTTCCCCGAGAACACCAGGGTCGAAGTCATCATGCCGAGTCCGGTGGCCAGCGCCGCCCATCGATCGGCGGTGAGGAAGCGGACCGCGACCAGCAGACCGGCGCAGCCGACGATCGCGAGCACGAGTCCGAGAGGGAACCAGCCGAGCTCGTACGAGTGCGCGATCGTGCCCGCCAGGCCGTAGACCGCACCGACGAGGAAGGCCACGAACCACGTGCCCACGCGGGCGGGGACGGAGGAGCGCACGCGTCGACTCTACTGCCGGCCCGGCCCCGCGCCGGCCCGTCCTATGCCGCCCAGCCCCACAGCCGCAGCAGGGCCGCGGTGAGTGCAGCGGCGGCCACGACCACGAGGAAGGGCGCCCGGAGCAGGAGCAGCCCGGCGGCGACGAGCACGGCCGGGATGCGGGCATCCACCACGATGGCCTGCCCGGCGCCGAGCGTCTGGACCGCCACGAGCGCCGCGAGAAGAGCGACGGTGAGAAGGTCGGCGGTCCGCATCGGCCGAGGGGCCTCCACCCACTTCGGCGGCATGAGATAGCCGACGGTCTTGAGCGCCACGCACACGATCGACGCCACAAGCAGCGCGGTCCACAGGGTCACGGCAGTCCCTCCCGCTCGGCGACGTCTCTCGGTTCGTCTCGCGCCGACCCGATCGGATCGGGGGCGCCGAGCCAGTTGAACCAGCCGACGACGATCGCCACGGTCGCCGCGATGATCACGGGCAGCCCCGGCATGAGCACCGGAGTCAAGATGGTGGCGATCACGGCGGCGGCGATCCCGACCACGATGGGCTGCCGGCGGCGCAGGCGCGGCCACAGCAGTGCGAGGAACGCGGCCGCGGCCGCGGCATCCAGCCCATACGCCCGCGGATCACCGAGGACGTCGCCCAGCAGTGCCCCAGCCAGAGTGGAGAGGTTCCAGCCGATGTAGATGCCGATGCCCGTGACCCAGAAGCCGACAGTGCGCGCATGGTGGGTGGTCTGCGCGAGCGAGACCGCCGTCGACTCGTCGATCGTGAACTGCGCGGCCGCGGCCCGGCGCCAGAGCCCGGTGCCGATCACGGGAGACATGCGCATGCCGTACGCGACGTTGCGAACGCCCAAGAGTGCCGCCGAGGCGATGGCTGCCGGCGCCGCGGCGAGCCCGCCGGCGCCGATGACCCCGACGAATGCGAACTGCGAACCGCCCGTGAACATGAGCAGGCTCATCACGCAGGTCTGCCAGACATCGAGACCGGATGCCACCGCCAAGGCCCCGAATGAGATCCCGTATGCGCTCGTGGCCAGCGCCACGCCGACGCCCTCGCGCGCCGCACGGCGCGCTTCGCCGGCGCTGTGGACGTCGTCGAAGTGGGGATCGAGAGTCACCCGATCGATGCTACCGAGCGGCTCCCCCACGCTCCGCGGGCCGGTGCGACATGCGTGGCACGATTCCTGCCGAGCTGCCGTGCAGACGACGGATGCCGCGACCTGCCGCTCGGCGGGTCGCGGCATCCGCTCGTTGCTTACGCGTTGGCGTCCTGGCGCTTGAGTCGCGCGGTGGCACGGCCGCGCTCGGTCGCGTTGAGCACGACCTTGCGGATGCGCACCTTCTCAGGCGTGACCTCGACGCATTCGTCGTCACGGGCGAACTCGAGGCTCTCCTCGAGCGAGAGCTGGCGGGGCGGAGTGAGACGCTCGAGCTCGTCGGCGGTCGACGAGCGCATGTTGGTGAGCTTCTTCTCCTTGGTGATGTTGACGTCCATGTCGTCGGCACGCGTGTTCTCGCCGACGACCATGCCCTCGTACACCTCTTCGGTCGGCTGCACGAAGAAGCTCATGCGCTCCTGCAGGGCCATCATCGCGAAGGGGGTGACGACGCCGGCGCGGTCGGCGACGATCGAGCCGTTCTGACGGGCCTGGATGTGTCCGGCCCAGTCGTCGTAGCCGTGGGAGATCGCGTTGGCGATGCCGGTGCCGCGGGTGGTCGAGAGGAACTCGGTGCGGAAGCCGATCAGGCCGCGTGACGGCACGACGAACTCCATGCGCACCCAACCGGTGCCGTGGTTCGTCATGGTCTCCATGCGGCCCTTGCGAGCGGCCATGAGCTGGGTGATCGAACCGAGGTACTCCTCGGGGGCGTCGATCGTGAGGTGCTCGAACGGCTCCTGGACCTTGCCGTCCTCACCCTTGCGCGTGACGACCTGCGGCTTGCCGACGGTGAGCTCGAAGCCCTCGCGGCGCATGTTCTCGACGAGGATCGCGAGGGCAAGCTCGCCGCGGCCCTGCACCTCCCACGCGTCGGGACGGCCGATGTCGACGACCTTGAGCGAGACGTTGCCGATGAGCTCGCGGTCGAGCCGGTCCTTGACCATGCGAGCGGTGAGCTTGTGGCCCTTGACCTTGCCGACCAGCGGCGAGGTGTTCGTGCCGATGGTCATCGAGATCGCGGGGTCGTCGACGGTGATCGCCGGGAGCGGACGGACATCCTCGGGGTCGGCGATCGTCTCGCCGATGGTGATCTCCTCGATGCCGGCGATGGCCACGATGTCGCCGGGGCCGGCGGACTCGGCCGGGTAGCGGTCGAGTGCGCGGGTCTTGAGGAGCTCGGTGATGCGAGCGTTGGAGTGCGAGCCGTCGTGGCGCACCCATGCGACCGTCTGGCCCTTCTTCAGGGTGCCGTTGAAGACGCGCAGCAGCGCGAGGCGGCCGAGGAACGGGCTCGAGTCGAGGTTCGTGACCCACGCCTGAAGGGGCGCCTCGTCGTCGTACGACGGCGCGGGCACGTGCTCGAGGATGGCCCCGAACAGCGGCTCGAGGTCGTCGTTATCGGGCAGCTCGCCGTTGGCGGGACGGTTGCGCGACGCCGCGCCGGCGCGACCGGACGCGTAGACCACCGGCACGTCGAGCAGCGCGTCGACGTCGAGGTCGGGCACGTCCTCGTGCAGGTCGGACGCGAGTCCGAGCAGCAGGTCGTGCGCCTCTTCCTCGACCTCGGCGATGCGGGCGTCGGGGCGGTCGGTCTTGTTGACCAGGAGGATGACGGGGAGCTTCGCCTCGAGCGCCTTGCGCAGCACGAAGCGGGTCTGCGGCAGCGGGCCCTCGCTCGCATCGACGAGCAGCACGACGCCGTCGACCATCGACAGGCCGCGCTCGACCTCGCCGCCGAAGTCGGCGTGACCGGGGGTGTCGATGACGTTGATCGTCACCGGGACGTCGGTGTGCGCGCCGCTGTACGTGATCGCCGTGTTCTTGGCGAGGATCGTGATGCCCTTCTCGCGCTCGAGGTCGTTCGAGTCCATGGCGCGCTCTTCCATGTGCTCGTGCGAGCCGAACGAGCCGGTCTGGCGCAGCATGGCGTCGACGAGCGTCGTCTTGCCGTGGTCGACGTGCGCGACGATCGCGACGTTTCGGAGGTCAGGACGGAGGGCGCGCGCCATGAAAGAGATCCTTGCAAGAAGTGGGAATGGCCGGGATGCCGACGGTCCAGCCTAGCGCAGGCAGCCGAAAGCGACCTGAGGGTGCGCACGCGTACGCCCAGGTCGCTTCCGGGTGGTTCTAGTCCTGCTGCGCGAGAAGCGCGGCACGCGCCTCGCGGCGGATGCGCTGCTCGGTCGGGTCCGGCACGGGGACGGCCGCGATGAGCCGCTGCGTGTACGGGTCCTGCGGGTTGCGGAGGATCTGCTCCTTCGAGCCCTGCTCGACGATCTTGCCGTGCTGCATCACGACGATGCGGTCGGCGAGCAGGTCGACGACCGCGAGGTCGTGCGTCACGAACAGCGTCGCGAACTGCTTCTCCTTCTGGATCTGCTGCAGCAGCTCCAGGACACGCGCCTGAACCGACACGTCGAGCGCGCTCGTAGGCTCGTCGGCCACGAGGACCTTGGGGTCGAGGGCGAGCGCGCGGGCGATGCCGATGCGCTGACGCTGACCGCCCGAGAGCTCGTGCGGGTAGCGGTTGCGGAAGTCGCGGGGCAGCTCGACCATGTCGAGCAGCTCGGTCACCCGGTTCGAGATCTCCTTGCGGTCACGACCGGCCAGCTCGAGCGGCTCGCCGATCGACTCGCCGACGGGCCAGCGCGGGTTCAGCGATGAGCCCGGGTCCTGGAAGACGATGCCGAGCTTCCGGCGCACGGCGCGCAGCTGCTTCGGGTCGACGCCGACCATGTCCTGACCTGCCACCCGCAGCTGTCCCTCAGCGATCGGGACGAGCCCCACGATGGCGCGCGCGATGGTCGTCTTGCCGGAGCCGGACTCGCCCACGAGTCCCACGACCTCGCCGGGCTGGATGGAGAGCGACGCGTCGGCTACGGCCCGGAACGCCGGCACGCGGCCGCGCTTGGGGTAGTCGATCGACACGTTCTCGAGCAGCAGCGCCGCCGTGGAGTCGTCGCTGTGGCTCGCGTCCTCGGCGACGGCGGTGCCCAGACCGAGGTGCGGCACCGACGCCATGAGCGCCTTCGTGTAGGGGTGCTCGGGCGCGGTGAACAGTTGCGCCGCGGTGCCGTGCTCGACGACGTCGCCGTCCTTCATCACCATGACGTCGTCGGCCATGTCGGCCACGACGCCCATGTCGTGAGTGATGAGGATGATCGCCGAGTCGAGCTTCTGGTGCAGGTGGCGCAGCAGGTCGAGGATCTCGGCCTGGACCGTGACGTCGAGCGCCGTCGTCGGCTCGTCGGCGATGAGCACGCGCGGGTCGAGCGAGATCGACTGCGCGATCATCGCACGCTGGCGCTGACCGCCCGACAGCTGGTGCGGGTACGAGTTGTACGCCTTGGTCGGGTCGGGCATCTCGACGAGGCCGAGGAGCTCGATCGCGCGGGCCTTCGCCTGCTTGCGGGTCATGCCCGGGCGGTGGGTGAGGATCGTCTCGGAGATCTGGAAGCCGATCGTGTAGACCGGGTTGAGAGCCGTCATCGGCTCCTGGAAGATCGCCGCGATCCCCTCGCCGCGCACCTGGCGCAGCACCTCGTCACGGGCGCCGACCAGCTCGCGACCGGCGAGCTTCGCGCTGCCGGTGACGCGGGCGTTCTTCGGAAGCAGGCCCATGATCGCCATCGAGCTCGTGCTCTTGCCCGAACCCGACTCACCGACGATCGCCAGCACCTTGCCCGGCATCAGGTCGTACGTCACGTGCTTGGCCGCCGCCGCCCAGCCGCCGCCCACCCAGAACTCGACTCCGAGGTTCTGAACGGACAGCACCGGGCCGCCCTCCTGCTGCGGGACGTGTCCGCGCATGCGGGCACCCTCTTTCATGCTCATCGAACCGTCTCCCGTGTCAGGATGGGCAGATGCCCGAACCGGTCACTTTTCGTCCGCGCGGCGGTCAGATCGTCGCCTGGGCGGCGATCGCCGTCTGCGCGCTGGGTCTGCTCTTCATCGCCGTCACGGACGGCGTGCCCAGCCTCATCGTGTGGGCGTGGCCGATCGTTCTCGTGGCCTGGCTGGCGTGGATCCTCTACATCCGACCGCACGTGCAGATCAGCGAGGGCTTCATCGAGATCGGCAACGTCTTCCGCACGCACAGGGTGCCGTGGGGCGACATGGCCGACGTCGACTCGCGCTACGCGCTGACCGTTCACACGACCCGCGGCCGCAGCATCCGCGCCTGGGCAGCTCCCGCCCCCAGCGCTCGCCAGGCGATGACGACGAACCGCGAGGAGGTCGCCCGCACGCCCGGCGAGGGCGACACGCGCCGCCCGTCGGACGCCGAGGGCACCGCCAGCGGCGACGCGACCGCGCTGGTGCGGCGCACGCTCGAGCAGTACCGCCGCAGCGGCGGCAGCACCACGCCCGGCGGCACGGCCTCGACGCTGAACGTTCCGGTCATCGCGGTGACAGCGGTGCTGATCGCCGCCGCGGTGCTGAGCCTCGCCCTGCCTCACGGCTGATCACCCCGTTCACGGCGTTCCTCGACGGCGGGCGGCTCGGGCAGCGCACCGCCGCCGAACTCGTCCATGTACCGCTCGTCGTCGGACGACGTCGGCCCCTCGACCATCTGCACGCCCTGCACCGACGGGATCGCCGCCACCGCACGGTTCGCCTTGCGGCGGCTGACCTTGCCCTGCTGACGCGGGTCGAAGGCGTCACGCAGACCGTCGCCGATGAAGTTGATGCACAGCGCCAGGATGACGATGAACAGACCCGGCCACCAGAACAGCCACGGCCGCGTGCGGAACGCCTCGCGGTACTCGCTGATGATCTGCCCGAGCGACACATCGGGCGCCGTGATGCCGAAGCCGATGAAGCTCAGCGCCGCTTCCGTCAGCACGGCGGCGCTCATGAGCAGCGTGGTGTTGACGATGATGATGCCGACTGCGTTGGGCAGGATGTGGCGGAAGATGATGCGGCCGTTGCCGGCGCCGGCGACACGTGCCGCGTCGACGAACTCACGTTCCCGCAGGGCGAGGAAATCGCCTCGCACGAGTCGCGCCAGACCCGTCCAGCTCAGCACACCGAGGAAGACGCCGAACACCACCGCGCTGCTGCCGCCGAGCATCTTTCCGATGATCGAGCCGATGACGATGATCGGGATGATGATGATCACGTCGGTGAATCGCATGATCAGCGAATCGGTCCAGCCGCGGAAGTAGCCCGACAGTGCACCGAAGAGCACGCCCAGGATCAGCGACACGATGCCGACGAGGAACATGACGGTCAGCGACTGCTGGGTGCCGCGCATGACCTGCGCGAAGATGTCCTTGCCCAGGGTGTCCTGGCCGAACGGGTGCTCGCCGAGGGCGAAGGGCCACAGCGTAAGTGTGGGCTGCCCGCCGTTGACGACGGGATAGCTCGTCCACCAGTCCAGCGGCCACCATCCGGGGATGCGGAAGCCGTTGATGTCGAGCGTGCCGTCGCCGCTGGCCTGCAGCTTGCCGGTGCCGCCGATGACGGTGCCGACCGAGGTGAAGGCCAGGATGATGACGAGGACGAGCACGACCAGGGCGACCATCGCTCCGGCGTGACGGAAGAACCGGCGGCGCACCAGCGCGCCCTGGCTCATGCCCGCGACGGCCTTCTGCTCGATCGACTGCTCGCTGCCGCGGTCCTGCGGCGCATCGGTGGGAATTGTCGTAACCATGGTCAGCTCACCCGGATCCGGGGGTCGAGGGCGGAGTACAGAAGGTCCGCGATGAGGTTGAAGATCACCGCGAGGATGCCTGTCACCACGAAGAAGCCCATAACGAGGTTGACGTCACCGGCGTTGAGGCCGTCGACGAACAGCGCGCCCATGCCCTTCCACGCGAAGATCGTCTCGGTGATGACGGCGCCGCCGATGAGGGCTCCGATGTCGAACGCGATGATCGTCGCAATCGGGATGAGGGCGTTGCGCATGGCATGGCGCATGACGACAGTCCGCTCCGTCAGGCCCTTGGCCCGCGCGGTGCGCACGTAGTCCTGGTTCATGACCTCGAGCAGGCTCGACCGCGAGTAGCGGGTGTACGCGGCGATCGAGACGAGGGCCAGTGCGATCGTCGGAAGCACGAGGTGCGCGAACCCGTCGAGGATCTGGAACCACATGTCGCCCTTGAGCCCCGGGGTCTTCGCACCGATGGTCGCGATGACGCCGCTCTGGGGAATGCGGTCGACGTAGTCGGTGTAGACCAGCATGACCCGGTCGACGATGATCACGAAGAACGTGATGAAGCTCACGATCGCCGCAGTGCGTGCCGCTTCCTTCTTGCCGTCGCCTCCGACGAGCAGGCCCACGCCGATGCCGATGCCGATCGACACGAGGCCCATCAGGAACAGCATCCACCCGGTGGGTACGTAGAAGAACAGGTACTGCAACGGGTAGTACAGCGCTGCCCAGATGCCCACGGTGATCAGCGAGGCATAGAGCGTCCGACGGCTCGCCAGTCCCGTCGAGAGCGCGGTCACGCCGACAGCGGCGCCGATGCCGGTGATGATGACGCCGACGATGCCGATCGAGGGGGCCGCGAACCAGTTCGTCACGCCCAGCAGCGCCAGCATGCCGCCGGCGGCCACGAAGGCCGAGGCGAACGTGATGAGGCGCCGCTTCCACGAGCCGCCGATGATCGCCATGAAGATCAGGCCGGCGATCAGCCCGGTGAGAAGGATCGCTGGGATCGTGATCACCGGATTCGAGAGGAACTCGTTGAACCGGATGGCACCGAACTCCTTGAGGAGCACGGCGATCCAGAAGATGGGGAGCGAGTAGACGATGAACGTGAGGAACGTCACCGAGTAGTCGAAGCCGCTGTACTGGCGAAGTGCCGTCAGGATGCCGATCGTGAGGCCGAAGATGATGGCCACGATGGTGGCCGCGGTGACCAGCTGGATCGTCGATGATGCAGCGGAGGCCACGGCCTCGGTCACGGGCTGGTTGCTTCGGGTGAAGGCGATGCCGAGATCGCACTGGCCGATGAAGCACTTGGCGGCGCCGCCGAGCCACGTGAAGTAACGGACGGGAGCAGGGAGATCCAGCCGCAGCAGCTCGGTGCGGTTGTCGATCATCTCCTGACGGTTGGGGGCATTGCTGCCCTTGAGGTCTTGGAGGGGGTCGGTCCCGATCGCCGTCAGGTTGTAGACGATGAACGAGGCGACGAGGAGGACGAGGGCGATGGCGCCCAGTCGTCGCAGGATGAAGGTCAGCACGGAAGCCCTCTCGGATATGGGGCTGAAAGCATGATTTTACGTCCGTCCCGGAGCGCCGGTACGGCGCCCCAAAACTACTACGAGGGAGGCTGAGCGACACCTGTGTCTGTCGCGCAGCCCCGTTGGACATGACTGTGGGTGCCAAGGGTTCGCCTCGGCACCCACAGTTCACACGATGTCTGCCGGGGTGGACGGCTCAGCCGCCCACCCCGGCATGGCATGGATTACTCCGCGCCAGCGCCTGCCGGGGTCCACTCCCAGAAGTTCCAGAAGTAGTCCGGGCTCAGGGGCATCTCCTTGACCTCGGTCACCTTGTCGCTGTTGACCAGCAGACCCGGGAACTGGAAGATCGGGAGCGTCGTGGCGCTCGCCCAGATGCCCGTCTCGGCCTGCTCGAGCAGGTCGGTCTGGGCGTCGTAGTCGGACGTGACGTTCAGCGTGTGGAGAGCATCGGTGACTTCCTCGTCGCAGAACCCGTTGTAGTTGCCGCCCTTGGCCATCGGGTCGTCGTAGCAGGCGTAGATCTGGTCGGATCCACCCACGGCGAGACTGGTCTGCGACCAGGCGAACAGCGTGGCGTCGTGCGGGTTGATCGGCTCGGCGGCCGGGTCGGTGAAGACCCAGTCGGGCTCGCTCTCGTCGACCAGCTGGAAGCCGGCCAGAGCAGCCGAAGCGGCGATCAGCTCGTACTCCTGGCCACGACGGACGTTGCCCTCGGGGTACCAGAAGCCGACCTCGACCGGACCGGTCACGCCTGCCTCGGCGAGCAGCGCCTTGGCGCCCTCGATGTCGACCTCGGCGTAGTCGGCCGAACCGTTGCTCTCGGTCAGGATCGGGTAACGCTCGACATCAGCCTGCGAGACGAGGTTGGTGTTGCGCACCTCGGCCTCGGGGTTGAGCGGCTTGATGATCTTGTCGACGATCTCCTGGCGGGGAACCGTCTTCAGGAACGCCTGGCGAACCGCGAGAGCCTTCGCCTCGTCGCCGCCGTAGGTCGCGGGGTCGAACGGACCGCCGTTGTTAACCGTCAGGTCGACGTGCTCGTGCGACGCCTGGACACCGGTCTGCACCGTGGCGGTGTCGATGTCGTTGGCGAGCTGGAGGATGTCGGCCGTGGGCTGACCCGACCAGATATCGAGCTCGCCCGACTCGAGGGCCTGCAGCGCGGTGGTCGAGTCGGCGATCGTGCGGATCGTGATCTTCTCGAACTTGGGCGACGGACCCCAGGTGAACAGCGGGTTCGCGGCGATCGAGATGTACTGGTCCTCGACGATGTCGTCGACGATGTACGGACCGCTGGTCAGCGCGGCAGCCGGGCTGTCGGGCAGCGTGGTGTAGCCGTAGGCGTTGCTCCACGCGTCGCCCAGAGCGGCAAGGGTCTCCTCGTCGCCGTCGGTGATGGCCGTGACGACCTTCTCCTTGGCGGTCTCGGCGAAGTCCTTGGCGGCGTCGCTGTACGCGGTGAAGTCACCCTCCTCGCCCGACTCCTTCCAGGTGTCGTACGCGGCCTGGACGTCCGAGTACTCGTCCGGGAACGCGAGCGCGTAGGTGCCGTGGGCCGAAACGCCCAGCGGTCCGACGAGCTCCCAGTCCACGTACGGCTCGTCGTAGACGAACGTGATCTCCTTGTCGCCGGTCTCCGGCGTCTCGGTGACCAGGCTGTAGCCGGTGCTGGCGGCGGGCGAGAACGCGTCGTTCACATTGCCCGACATGGCAGCCCACTGCAGGAGCATGTCCGCCTCGTCGATCGGAACGCCGTCCGACCAGACGGCGTCAGCCGTGATGGTGTACTTGACGGTGAGCGGATCTTCGCTGACCTGCTCGTACTCGCCGAAGTCGGTGTTGCGCACCAGCTCGGGGGTGTTGTTGTAGTACGCGAACGTGGTGTCGGTCATGTACTTGACGTTGCCGTTGGCCGTGTTGTTGCCGGCCGAGCTGTCGTCGTTGAAGTGGAAGAAGCCCGAGTTGTACGCGGTGGTAATCTCGGTGCCTTCCACGACCTCGGACTGGTATGGGTTTCCGCAGCCGGAGAGCACGAGAGCTCCTGCCGCCACGACACCCACGCCCGCCATAAGACGCGCGATCTTCACATTTCCTCCTGTGCAAGGGTTGAGTGCCCAGCCTGTGGCAGCGCTGGACACGGACACGGACACACTAAGCACGCTCCGGGGGCAGGGCAAAACAGAACAGCAAACCGTTACATATCCTTAACTCAGCGCTACGTGGGTGTGACAATCTGACAACGTGCACGCATTCGCGTCTGGGAATCTGCCCGACACCGGCCCCATGGACCGTGTGTCCCGCGTACGTCTGAGATGGGAGATCGCGCTCGTCCTGCTGCTCTCCGTAGGGCGGTCGGCCATCTACGCGGTGCTGGGGCTGATCCAGGCGCTGCAGCGCGAGGCGGCCCTCGGCGACCAGACCACATCGCTCAATCCCTCCGCCGGCGCGGAGGAGTTCTGGGACGTCCTGTACCAGTTCCTCGGGCAGGGATTCGCGCTCGTTCCGGTGGCCCTCGCGATCTTCTTCCTGTGGGAGCCCGGCATCTCCGCGTTCCGCCGCATCGGGCTCGATTTCCGACGGTTCGGCGGGGACGTCGGCCGCGGGATCGCGTTGGTCGCGGTGATCGGCATCCCCGGGCTCGGCCTCTATGTGCTCGGCCGCGCGCTCGGACTGACCGTGCTGGTCGAGGCATCCCCCATCGACGCATCGTGGTGGACAGCCCCGCTGCTCCTGCTGGCGGCCCTGCGAGCCGGGCTCACCGAAGAGGTCATCTTCATCGGCTACCTCTTCGACCGGCTGCGGCGGCTCGGCTGGGGCTGGTGGGCCGTCATCCTGTCGACGGCGGCCCTGCGCGCCGCCTACCACGCCTACCAGGGCTTCCCGTCGATGGTCGGCAACTTCGCGATGGGCGTCGTCTTCGGCTGGTGCTACCGGCGCTGGGGGCGCGTCATGCCGCTCGTCATCGCCCACACGGTGATCGACGTCATCGCGTTCGTGGGCTACCCGCTCGCCGCCGCTCTGTGGCCAGGCCTCTTCGCCCCCGCCCCGGCCCCGTCGGGCACACCGACCCCCACCCCGACCCCGGCCGCGTAGCCCCCGCCCTCGGTTTCCACCTCGGTTCCACGAGACTTCATCGGCGCGGGGGGGGGGGGGGGGGCGGGGGGGGGGGGGGGGGGCGCCCCCCCGCGCCGCCCCGCCCCCCCCCCCCCCCCCACTGCAGTCTCGCGCGGACGCGACGCGACGCGACGGGATGGGACGGGACGGGACGCGACGGGACGAGGCGAGGACGGCACGGGACGAAGCGAGACGAGGCGAGGCGCGCGCGCGTCCTCCACACGGGGCAGGCTCCGGCCACGTGTCCACCGACTTGCTGAGCAGGCGTCCGCCGGGTGGGCAGCATCGCAGGGTCGGCGGATGACCAATGTCCTCCGAGCATCCGATGTCGTCCCCAGTCCGATCGCGCTGCTCGCCCGAGGCGATGCGCCGCACTCCGACCGTGCAGTCCGCAGAGGGCTGCTCGTCCCCGTCATGCGCGGCGTCTACGCGGAGCGCGACGCCTGGCGCAGTCTGAAGCCGTGGGACCGATATCTCGCACGGGTCCACGCGGCGGCCATGAAGTACCCGGACGCGGTGTTCTGCCATGAGTCGGCGGCCGCACTGCGCGGACTCACCGTGTTTCTCGAGCCGCGTGACGTCCACCTCGCGCTTCCGATGGGCGCGACGTCGCGCGTGGTGTCGGGCGTCCGCATCCACGCGGTGCAGAGGATGCCGAGGGTGGACGAGATCGGCGGACTGGTTGTCGCGACTTGCGCGGAGACGGTCGTCGACATCGCCCGGACGCGTCACAACGCGGTCGGCTTGGCCGTGGCCTGCTCCGCGATGCGCGCCGACCCGACGCTGACGGCAGAGGAGTTCGCGGCGCTCTCCGCATCACGTCCGTCTACACGAGGGCGGCGACACGCCCGCTGGGTGTTCGATCGAGCGACGGCGACTCCGGAGTCACCACTCGAATGCGTGAGCCTGGCCGCCATCGAGTGGCTCGGCTTCCCGACGCCGGAACTCCAGAAGTGGATCGTCGACCCCATCGGGCCCGACGCGGATCGCCTCGACTTCTGGTGGGAGGCGTGGCGCATCGCCGGCGAAGCCGATGGCGAGCTCAAGTACAGCGGCGAACTGGGCGATGCGCGTGCTGCCCTGCGCGACCGGAGCCGGCGCGACGCCCGACTGATCGATCGCGGCGTCTCGGCCACGGCTCACTGGGGCTGGAGCGACGCGATCGCCACCAAGCCGCTGCGGGCTGCGCTGCTCGCGGCCGGCCTGCCCGCGGAGCGGCCCGAGGACACGTTCCAGCTCCGCTCGATGCAGCGGGCCCTCACGCCCCGCACCGCGACAATGCAGTAGCGCACCGAGACCGCATCCCGTAGTCGATGCCTCGGTGCACAGATGCAGTCTCGCGGGAAGTGGGGCGCCGGGGGGCGCGGGCGGGGACAGGGCAGCGCGCGGCGAGGGCATAGGGCGACGGGATGCCGGTTGGCCCGGCATCCCGTCACTCCTGCGTATGTCAGGCGAAGGCCTCGATCGGCGGGCAGGCGCACACCAGGTTGCGGTCGCCGTAGGCCTGATCGATGCGGCGCACCGGCGGCCAGTACTTCGTGCGCACCAGCGAGTGGACCGGGTACACCGCGATCTCGCGCGAGTACGGGTGCGTCCACTCGCCGGCCACGACAGACTCCGCCGTGTGCGGGGCGTTCGACAGCGGGTTGTCTCCCGCGGGCCACTCCCCCGCCGCGACGGCGTCGGCCTCGGCCTTGATCGCGATCATCGCCTCGATGAAGCGCTCGATCTCGCCGAGGTCCTCGGACTCGGTCGGCTCGACCATGAGCGTGCCCGCGACCGGGAACGACATCGTCGGGGCGTGGAAGCCGTAGTCGATGAGGCGCTTGGCCACGTCGTCCACCGAGACCCCGGTCGCGTCCTTGAGCGGGCGCAGATCGAGGATGCACTCGTGCGCGACGAGGCCGCCCTCGCCCGCGTACAGCACCGGGTAGTGGTCCTTGAGGCGCAGC
This sequence comes from Microbacterium sp. CFH 31415, assembly GCF_022538185.1. Lineage (GTDB taxonomy): Bacteria > Actinomycetota > Actinomycetes > Actinomycetales > Microbacteriaceae > Microbacterium. The sequence continues at coordinate 19,496 of NZ_JAKYXC010000018.1, forward strand.
GCGATGTAGTTCGCCGCGAGCACGGCGGCCGCGGTGGCCTCCCGCAGTCCCTCTGCGCCCATCATGCGGACGTACGCCCACGAGATCGGCAGGATGCTCGCCGAGCCGTGCGGTGCGGCCGAGATGGCGCCGCCCTCGAACACCCCTCCGGCGTGGTCCTTCCGCTGCGACAGCGGGTGCGACGGCAGGTGCGGGGCCAGGTGCGCCTTGGCCGCCACCGGTCCGACGCCCGGTCCGCCGCCGCCGTGCGGGATGGCGAACGTCTTGTGCAGGTTGAGGTGCGACACGTCGCCGCCCAGGTCGCCGAAGCGCGCGTAGCCGAGCAGGGCGTTGAGGTTCGCTCCGTCGACGTAGACCTGGCCGCCCGCGTCGTGCACGGCCTGGGTGATCTCGAGCACGTCGTGCTCGTACACCCCGTGCGTGGACGGGTAGGTGATCATCAGCGCGGCGAGCTGCTCGGCGTGGGCCGCGATCTTCGCCCGCAGGTCGTCGAGGTCGACGTTGCCGGCCTCGTCGCACGCGACGACGACCACCTTCATGCCCGCGAGCACCGCGGACGCGGCGTTCGTGCCGTGGGCAGAGGACGGGATGAGGCACACCGTGCGCTCGACGTCGCCGTTCGCGCGGTGGTAGCCGCGGATCGCCATGAGCCCCGCGAGCTCGCCCTGCGAGCCGGCGTTGGGCTGCAGCGAGACCGCGTCGTAGCCCGTGACCTCGGCCAGCCACACCTCGAGCTGCTCGATCATCGCGAGGTAGCCGTGCACGTCGGCCTCGGGAGCGAACGGATGCACGCGGGAGAACTCCGGCCACGACACTGCCGCCATCTCGGTCGCCGCGTTCAGCTTCATCGTGCACGAGCCCAACGGGATCATGCCGCGGTCGAGCGCGTAGTCGCGGTCGCTCAGCTGCTTGAGGTAGCGCATCATCGCCGTCTCGGACCGGTGCGTGTTGAACACCGGGTGGGTGAGGTACTCCTCGGCCCGCGCGAGCTGCGACGGCACGCCGGCGAGCGGCGTGGCGTCCGCGTACGGGATGTCCCGCACGTCGTGCTCGTCGGCCTCGGGCAGCCCGAAGGCCCACGCGACGGCCGCGAGGTCGTCGGCGGTGGTCGTCTCGTCGACCGAGACCCCCACCGTCGCGTCGTCCACCCAGAACAGCTGGTATCCCTTCGATCGCGCTCGCTCGATGACGCGGCGCGACGGTCCGGGCGTGACCACGCGGATCGTGTCGAAGAACGAGTCCGACACGAGGTGCAGGTCGTACTCGCGCAGGCGCTGCGCGAGAGCCTCCGCCTTGCGCGCGACGTCGGTCGCGATCGCCTTCAGCCCGGAGGGGCCGTGGTAGACCGCGTACATCGAGGCCATGACGGCGAGGAGCACCTGCGACGTGCAGATGTTCGACGTCGCCTTCTCGCGGCGGATGTGCTGCTCGCGCGTCTGCAGCGCGAGCCGGTAGGCGGGGTGGCCGGCGGCGTCCTGCGAGACCCCGACGAGGCGGCCGGGAAGCTGTCGCTCGAGACCCGCGCGCACGGCCATGTACCCCGCGTGCGGACCGCCGAAGCCCATCGGCACGCCGAAGCGCTGCGTGGTGCCCACGGCGACGTCGGCGCCGAGCGCGCCGGGCGAGCGCAGCAGGGTGAGCGCGAGGAGGTCGGCGGCGACGACGACGAGACCGCCTTGGTCATGCACCGCCGCGATGACGTCGGTGGGGTCCCACACGCGACCGGATGCACCGGGGTACTGCACGAACGCACCGAACACGTCGATGTCGGCCGGCGGAGGCGACATGTCGAACGACGTGTAGTGCAGCTCGATGCCGACGGCATCGGCGCGATGCGCGAGGAGCGCCTTGGTCTGCGGCAGTGCGTCGGCGTCGACGAGGAACACGTTCGACGCCGACTTCGACGCACGGCGGGCGACGAGCATCCCTTCCACGACGGCGGTGGCCTCATCGAGCATCGAGGCGTTCGCCGTCTCGAGGCCGGTGAGGTCGGTCACCATGGTCTGGAAATTGATGAGGGCCTCGAGGCGCCCCTGCGAGATCTCGGGCTGGTACGGCGTGTAGGCGGTGTACCAGGACGGGTTCTCGAGCACGTTGCGGCTGATCACCGACGGCGTGAACGTGTCGTAGTAGCCGAGGCCGATCATCGGCCTGGCGGCGCGGTTCTGCGACGCGAGGACCCGCAGCTCGGCGAACGCCTCCGCCTCGGTCGCGGCGGGCGGGATGTCGCTCGTCGAGCGCGGTGCGACCTGGATGGATGCCGGCACCGCGCGCTTCACGAGGGCGTCGACGGTGTCGTAGCCCAAGGCGTCGAGCATGACACGCTGCGCTGCGGCATCCGTTCCGATGTGACGCTCGGCGAAGCCGCCCGTCATTCGTCGCCGCCGGTCAGGGCGACGTACGCGTCGCGGTCGAGGAGATCGGCCACGGCCGCGGCGTCGACCTTGAGCTTGACGAGCCAGCCGGCGCCGAACGGGTCGGAGTTGACCAGCGATGGGTCGTCGACGACCGCCTCGTTGACCTCGACGACCTCGCCGTCGAGGGGGGCGTAGAGCTCGCCGACCGACTTGGTCGACTCGATCTCGCCGACGACCGTGGCCGCGGTCACGTCGGTGCCCTCACCGGGAAGCTCGACGAAGACGACGTCGCCGAGCTTGTCGGCCGCGTAGTCGGTGATGCCGACGGTCGCGACGTCGCCGTCGAGGGCGATCCACTCGTGCTCGGCGGTGTACTTGAGGGTGTTGAGGTCGGACATGGATTCCTCCGGTGGACGGTCGTCGGTCACTGGGCGCGACGGTAGAAGGGCAGGGCGGTCACTGTCGCGGGGATGCGGGTCCCCCGCACGTCGATGAAGAGCTCGGTGCCCGGCTCCGTGAGGGCGGGCGAGACGAAGGCCATGGCGATGGGATGACCCAGGGTCGGGCTCAGCGCGCCGCTGGTGATCTCGCCCACGACGTCGTCGCCGTGCAGCACCGGGTAGCCCGCGCGTCCGGCCCGGCGCCCCTCCGACACGAGGCCGACGAGCACGGGCGCGTCGGCGGCGACGACGGACTCGAGCGCCGACCGGCCCACGAAATCGACGGACTTGGTCTTGAGCGGCACGACGCGGCCGAGACCCGCCTGAGCGGGGATGATGTGGCGCGTCAGTTCGTGGCCGTAGAGCGGCATGCCCGCCTCGAGGCGCAGCGTGTCACGCGACGCCAGGCCGGCGGGCACGAGCCCGAACGGCTCGCCCGCAGCGAGCAGGGCGTCCCACAGGACGGGGGCGAGCTCGGCGTCCACGCTGATCTCGAAGCCGTCCTCGCCGGTGTAGCCGGTGCGGCTCACGAGCACGGGCGTGCCGCTGAAGCGCATGCCCATCGCCGCGTAGTACGGGAGGGTGTCGAGCGTGTGGCCCATGGCGAGCGCGTCGTCGTGCTCGAGGCCCTCTGCGGCCTGGAGGATCTCGCGGGCGCGCGGACCCTGCACCGCCAGCAGCGAGTCGGGCAGCTCGACGAGCTCGGCGTCGAAGCCCTGGAGCCGGTCGAGGAGGGCGGAGCGCACCGCATCCCGATTCCCCGCGTTCGCGACGATGAGGAACTGGTCCTCGGAGACGCGCGTGACGATGAGGTCGTCGATGATGCCGCCGTCGGGCGCGAGGATCATCGTGTACTTGGCGCGCGAAAGCTTCAGCGGCGCGGGGTCGAAGGCGAGCGCGTAGGCGAGGAACGCCTCGCGGTCGGGTCCGGCGACCCCGAACTGCGCCATGTGCGAGATGTCGAAGAGCCCGGCGGCGGTGCGCACGGCGTGGTGCTCGGCCAGGTCGGAGCTGTAGCGCACGGGCATCGACCAGCCGCCGAAGTCGGTGAAGGATGCGCCGAGCGCGGCGTGGCGGTCGTGCAGCGGAGTCGTGCGGGGGTCGGTCATGAGTTCTCCCGGGTCGCGATCGGGCGGACGCCGGACGGCGCCGTGGAACTCCCCCTCTGTCATGGGCCTGAGAGTTTCGCCCGCAGCTCCGTGAGGATGTCGCGGGTTTTCACCTTCGGCGGATTCGAGCGTGCTTCGCTCGGAATCGCTTTCCAGAGTCGGCCGGATCCGGACGGTACGCGTACCTGAGAGATTGGCGGGGAGGCTTGCTCCTTCGGTGCTCGGCAGCGTGCTGCCGAAGCTCTCCCGCCCGGGTCGTAGGCCTTGTTGACTTGCGCTGCCAGCATACCGGTCGGCGGGGCGTCAGCCGGTGCAGCGTCCCGAAGAGACCGCGCCGGTCAGGGCGGGCGCCTCGGCGGCGACCGGCGTGAGCTCGGCCATCGTCATCGCGTAGCCGCGCTCGGGATCGTTCTCAGCACGCGCGAAGACGACTCCCGCGACCGCTCCGTCCTCGGTCAGCAGCGGTCCGCCGGAGTTGCCGGGACGCACCGGCGCCTGCAGCGAGTAGATCTCGCGCGGCGCCGACGATTCGTCGTAGATGTCGGGCACCGCGACGGTGCCGGTCGACAGCACGCCTGCCGGGACCATCGAGAACGGGCCGCCGAGCGGGTAGCCCAGCACCACAGCCGGCGAGCCCGCCGCGAGGGTCGGTGCGATCGGCAGCGCGGCCACGCCGAGGTCGTCGACGGCGATCACGGCGAGATCGTCGATCGCATCGAAGTAGACGATGCGCCCCTCGCGCGCCCGCACGCCCGGCAGCTCGACGACGGGCTGCTCGACGCCGGCCACGACGTGCGCGTTCGTCACCACCCGATCGGGGGCGATGACGAAGCCGCTTCCCGTCGCGCTGCGTCCGCACGAGTAGGCGGTGCCCGAGACGCGGGCGACGGATGCGGCGGCCCGCGTGAGCTCGGGATCATCGAGGTCGACGGGCTGAATGGTGACCGGTCCCGACTCGAGCAGATCGCCGAGGGCCGGCAGTCCCTCGTCGATCACGAACCCGCGGAGCTCCGCCAGCGCGGCCGTGACGGGCGCCGGGGTCACGCGGTCGATCGTGCGCAGCACGGTCGACGAGGAGAGCGCGGACGAGACGATCGGCATGCCGGTCGCGGCGAGGCTCGCCCCGGTGAGCGAGATCGCAAGGGCGGCGACGACGACGCCCGCGACCCCGCCGAGGACGCGGTCGACGGCCCGCAGCGGCGTGCGATCTACGCCGCGGCGCAGCGCGGACCCGGCCAGCGCGCCGAGCGTCGCTCCGCCGAGGACGAGCGCTGCGGACGCGAGCAGCACGACGAGAGGCCGCCACTGCTGCCACGGCCAGGCGTCGTTGACCAGCGGCACGAGCCAATGGGCGGCGAATCCGCCCGCGGCCAGCCCGAGCAGCAGTCCGACGCTGCCCGTGAACCCGCGGCCGACGCCCACGACCAGCCCGACGACGAGGAGGACGATGAGCACGATGTCGACGACGGACATGCATCCTCCTGCGGGTGATCGGCGCTCTGCCGGGAGCGCCAGGCTACGCATCGAACCTGTGTGACGACCCTCATTTGCCCTTCGTGTCACGATGACACTAAGATGAACGCGGAGTAAGAGTCATCATGACAAGAACCAGCACCTTCACCGCCGCCCCCGCCGCCGACGCCGCGGTCGAGCCGACGCGCGTCGCGGTCTCGACGGTGATCTTCACGCTGCGGCGCCTGCCCGGCAGCGAGACCGCGAGCGTCGTGCTCCCCCTCGTGCGCCGCACGCGCGATCCGCACGAGGGCCTGTGGGCGCTTCCCGGCGGCTGGCTCGACGCCGCGGAGGGACTGGATGCCGCGGCATCCCGCACCCTCGCCGAGACGACCGGGCTGGCGCCGAGCTATCTCGAACAGCTCTACGCGTTCGGTGCCGTGGACCGCTCCCCCAGCCGGGTCGTGTCGATCGTCTACTGGGCGCTCATCCGGCCCGACGAGATGGCCGATGCGAGCGACGAGAACGTGCAGTGGTTCGATGCCGCCTCCCTTCCCCGGCTCGCGTTCGACCACAACCAGATCGTGGACTACGCGCTGTGGCGCCTGCGCAACAAGGTGGGCTACAGCCGCATCGCGCACGGCCTCCTCGCCGACGTGTTCACCCTCGCCGAACTCCGCGAGGTGTACGAGGCGATCCTCGGCCGACGCCTCGACCCCGCGAACTTCCGCCGGCAGGTCGAGAACTCCGGAACCCTCATCCCGACCGACCGCTTCCGCACCGGCAGCCACCGACCCGCACGGCTGTACCGGTACAACCAGGACGTCGAACTGGCCGATCGCGGCCCGCTCGACCGCCGCCAGTGAAAGAGCACGCCATGTCCGCCGTCAACATCACCCTGCAGCCCCGGCCTCTGACCGACGCCTCGGTCGACCACGCGATCCAGGCCATCGTGTCGGGGGCCTCGACCGCCGAGACCTGCAACACCGACCTCGCCTCGGGTCCGTGGGACTTCGACATCCGCCCCGGCTACGGCCCGGGGTCGTCGATGGGCGACGTCATCCCGACCGGATCGCCCCGACAGGGAGAGCTGCCGCGCGAGTATCGCGACGCGTCCGAGGCCGAACTCGCCGAGCGCATCCGCACCGCGAAGGCGATCCTCGGCGACCGGGTCGTCGTGCTCGGCCACTTCTATCAGCGCGAAGAGGTCGTCGTGCACGCCGATTACGTCGGCGACTCGTTCCAGCTGGCGAACGCCGCGCTCGAGCACCCGCACGCCGAGGCGATCGTGTTCTGCGGCGTGCACTTCATGGCCGAGACCGCCGACATGCTGTCGCGTCCCGAGCAGGCCGTCATCCTCCCGAACCTCGCCGCCGGCTGCTCGATGGCCGACATGGCCGACATCGACCAGGTCGAGGAGTGCTGGGAGCAGCTCGCCGAGGTCTACGGCGACATGGACGCCCCCGATGCCGACGGGCTGGTCCCCGTCATCCCCGTCACGTACATGAACTCGTCGGCGGCCATCAAGGGCTTCGTCGGCCGCCACGGCGGCATCGTCTGCACGTCGTCGAACGCGCGCACCGTTCTGGAGTGGGCGTTCGAGCGCGGACGCCGGGTGCTGTTCTTCCCCGACCAGCACCTCGGCCGCAACACGGCGAAGGCGATGGGCGTGCCGCTCGAGCAGATGCCGATGTGGAACCCGCGACGGCCGCTGGGAGGATCGGATGCCGCGAGCCTCGCCGACGCGCGGGTGATCCTGTGGCACGGCTTCTGCTCGGTGCACCGCCGCTTCTCGGTCGACCAGATCGAGAAGGCCCGCGCCGAGCACCCCGGCGTGCGCGTGATCGTGCACCCGGAGTGCCCGATGGAGGTCGTCGACGCTGCCGACGAAGCCGGCTCGACCGACTACATCCGCAAGGCCATCGAGGCGGCGACCGAGCCGACGACCTTCGCCATCGGCACCGAGGTGAACCTGGTGCAGCGCCTGGCGGCGCAGCATCCCCAGCACGAGATCTTCTGCCTCGACCCGGTGGTCTGCCCGTGCTCGACGATGTACCGGATCCACCCCGGCTACCTCGCCTGGGTCCTCGAGGGACTCGTCGCGGGCGAGGTGCGCAACCGCATCACGGTCCCTCAGGGCGTCGCCGACCCGGCACGACTCGCCCTGGAGCGGATGCTCGCCGCCAAGCCCCCGGCGGCCCCCGCCGCCGCCTGGGAGAACGCGTCATGACGACGCACGCGGTCGTTGTCGGCAGCGGCATCGCCGGGCTGACCGTCGCGCTGCACGCGGTCGAGCACGGCTGCCGGGTGACGCTCGTGACGAAGGACGTGCTCGACCACGCCAACACCCGGTTCGCCCAGGGCGGCATCGCGGGCGTGATGTTCGCCGACGACCGCGTCGAAGACCACATCCACGACACCCTGGTCGCCGGCGCCGGGCTCAGCGACCGCGAGGCGGTGCGCGTGCTCGCCGACGAGGGCCCCGCGCGCATCCGCGAGCTCATCGACATCGGCGTCGCGTTCGATCGCGGCGAGGACGGCGGCTTCGTCAAGGGCCTCGAGGCCGCGCACTCGTACCCGCGCATCCTCCACTCGGGCGGCGACGCGACGGGCACCGCGATCGAGAGGGCGCTCGTCGCCCGCCTGCGCGCGAGCCGCGTCGACGTCATCGAGCACGCGTTCCTCGTCGACCTGGTCGTCGAGGGCGGCCGCGTGCGCGGCGTCGACCTGCTCGTGGGCGACCGCGAGGCGACGGCCGACTCGGCGGCGGTCGCCGGAAGACGCGGGATCGTCGCCGCCGACGCCGTCGTGCTCGCGACCGGCGGCGCGGGCGAGCTCTACGCGCACTCCACCAACCCCGTGGTCGCCACGGGCGACGGCATCGCCGCCGCCTTGCGCGCGGGCGCCGACGTGCGCGACCTCGAGTTCTTCCAGTTCCACCCGACGGTGCTGGCTGCCGGCGCGTCGTTCCTCGTGTCCGAGGCGGTGCGCGGCGAGGGCGCGACGCTCATCGATGAGACGGGTCGGCGCTTCGCGTTCGACGCGCATCCCGACGGCGAGCTCGCTCCCCGCGACGTCGTCGCCCGCGCCATCGCGCATCAGATGGAGCTCCAGGACGGGCGCCCCGTCCGCCTCGACGCGACCCTTCTGCACGGCGACGACCCCGAGGAGCGCGCCGCCTTCCTCGCCCGGCGCTTCCCGACGATCGACCGGGCGGTGCGCGAGCGCGGTCTCGACTGGGCGAGGGAGCCGATCCCTGTGACGCCGGCCGCGCACTACCTGATGGGCGGGGTCGCGACCGACCTGTTCGGCCGCGCCTCGCTGCCCGGCCTCTACGCGGTCGGCGAGGTCGCGTGCACGGGAGTGCACGGCGCGAACCGCCTGGCCTCGAACTCGCTGCTCGAGGGCGCCGTGTTCGGAGCCCGTGCCGGCGACGTGATCGCATCGGATGCGGCATCGGCCGACTGGCCCGTCGCGGCGGGCGCGTCGGCCGAGCGCGCGTCCGGCGGCGAACCGGCCGGGGCCGCGCCGGCGGGCGACGACCCCGCCGACGCGCCGCCCTTCTCCCGCGCCGCCCTGCAGGAGCTGCTGTGGCACGACGCCGGGCTCGTCCGCGACGACGCAGGCCTCGGGCACGCGGCATCCGTCCTCTCCGTCTGGCGGACGCAGAGGCGCGAGCCGCACACCGAGCTCGAGTACGAGAACGAGAATCTCCTCGTGGTGGCAGACCACCTCGTCGCCGCAGCCCGGGCCCGCCGCGGGTCGGTCGGCGCGCACTACCGGCGGGACGACCCGGTGACGTCCGCCCCGATCCGCCAGGAGGCCGTCGCATGCTGAACCGCGCCACCATCGACCGCGTCGTCGCGGCCGCGCTCGAGGAGGACGCGCCGTGGGGCGACGTCACGAGCGCCTACCTCATCGTCGAGACCGCGATCGCGCGGGCGGATCTCGTCGCCCGCGAGAGCGGCGTCTTCAGCGGCGGGGAGGTGTTCGAGGCCGCCTTCCGCCTGACGGATCCCCGTATCGACGTCGAACTCGTCGTCGAGGACAGCGCGTGGTTCGAGCCGGGCGACGTGCTCGCGACGGTGCAGGGCCCCGCTCGCGGCGTGCTCACGGCCGAGCGCGTCGGGCTCAACTTCACGCAGCGGATGTCTGGGGTCGCGACGCTGACCGGCCGCTACGTCGCCGAGGTGGCGCACACCGGCGCCCGCATCGCCGACACCCGCAAGACGACGCCGGGACTGCGGGCGTTCGAGCGGCACGCAGTCGTGAACGGCGGCGGCCACAACCACCGGTACTCGCTCTCGGATGCGGTGATGGCCAAGGACAACCATCTCGCCATCCTCTCCCGCAAGGGCGTGTCGATCACCGCCGCCCTGCAGGGCGCGATCGCGCGCCTCCCCCACACCACCCACGTCGAGGTGGAGGTCGACCGGCTCGACCAGATCGAGGCCGTGCTCGCCGCGGGGGTCGGCACGATCATGCTCGACAACTTCTCGCTCGACGACCTGCGGGCGGGGGTCGCCCAGGTCGCGGGCCGCGCCACGGTCGAGGCATCCGGCGGCGTCTCCCTCGAGACGGTGCGCGCGATCGCCGAGACCGGCGTGGACGTCATCTCGGTCGGCGCCCTCACGCACTCGGCACGCGCGCTCGACCTCGGGCTCGACGTGCGGATCGACCTCGCCTGAGGCGGCCGCGATGAGCATGCTCTACCTCGACAACGCCGCCACGACGCCCGTGCGTCCAGAGGTGCTCGAGGCGATGATGCCGTACCTCACGCAGTGGTTCGGCAACCCGTCGAGCCACCACACCGTCGGCGAGGCGGCGGCCGGTGCGCTGGCCGACGCGCGCGCTCGCGTGGCGCGAGTGCTCGGGATGCGCGCGAGCGACGTCGTCTTCACGTCGGGTGGCACCGAGGCCAACAACCTCGCCGTGAAGGGCATCGGCATCGGCGCGTGGCAGGCGAGCGGTCGCCGGCACGTCGTGACCACCCCGATCGAGCACGAGTCGATCCTCGAGTCGGCCGTCTACCTCTCGCGAGTCCACGGGTTCGAGGTCACCCATCTCGCGGTCGATCGCTTCGCGAGAGTGGACCCGGATGCCGCGGCCGCGGCCCTGCGCGATGACACCGCGCTGCTCTCCCTGGGGTACGCGAACAACGAGGTCGGCACCATCCAGGACGTCGCCGCGATCGCCGCAGTCGCGCGCGAGCGCGGGGTGCCGGTGCACATCGATGCGGTGCAGGCGGCGGGCTGGCTGCCCCTGTCGGCCGCAGAGCTCGGCGTCGACGCGATCTCTCTCGCCGGGCACAAGGTGGGAGCACCGAAGGGCACGGGCGTCCTCGCGGTGCGCGGACGCGTTCCCCTCGAGCCGCTGATGCACGGCGGCGGGCAGGAGCGCGGGCGCCGCAGCGGCACCGAGGACGTCGCCGGAGCGGTGGGCGTGGCGACGGCGCTGGAGCTCGCCGAGGCGGACCGGAGCGAGGCATCCGCTCGGGTCACGGCCATCCGCGACCGGTTCGTCGCCCGAGTGCTGGCGACGGTTCCGTCGGCCGAGCTCACCGGCGACCCGGTGCACCGGCTGCCCGGCACGGCCAGCTTCACGTTCGCCGGCACGAGTGGCGAGGCGGTGCTGCTCGAGCTCGAGCGGCGCGGCGTGGTCTCGTCGAGCGGATCGGCGTGCGCGGCAGGCAGCGACGAACCGTCGCACGTGCTCCTCGCGATGGGCGTCGATCCCGAGGTCGCCCGCACCGCGGTGCGCTTCACCTTCCCGCACTGGCTGGGCCAGCCGCTGGACGCCGTCGCCGACGCGGTCGCGGCCTCCGTCGCGGCCGTAGGATCGAGCGGGTGACCCCACCCCGCGCACCCGTCGTGACCGTCATCGTCCCCGGGTACGACGTGGCCGAGTTCGCGCCGGAGGCGCTCGACTCCCTGCGCAGGCAGACCCTCGAGGACTGGACCGCCGTGCTCGTCGACGACGGCTCGACCGATGGCACCGGCATCATCTTCGACGACGCGGCAGCCGATGACCCGCGATTCCGCGTCGTGCACCACCGATCGCAGAGCGGCCTCAGTGCCGCACGCAACACCGGGCTCGATCTGGTCGAGACGCCGTTCGTCGCGTTCCTCGACGCCGACGACCGGTACACCCCGCGCGCACTGGATCTGCTGGTCGGGGCGGCGACGGAGAGCGGGAGCGATGTCGCGGTCGGCGCATACGTGCGGCTGCGGCCCGACGCCGTCGGCGGCTACACGGCGGGCGAGGTGCAGCCGTGGGTGGCGGCGGCGACCGACCCGGCCCGCCGCGGCGCCACACTCGAGGACCACCCCGACGTGTCGGGCAACATCGTCGCGTGGTCGAAGGTGAGCCGCCTGTCGTTGTGGAAGCGCGCGGGGCTGCGTTTCCCGGTCGGCAAAGCGTACGAAGACCAGATCGTCGCGCAGGAGATGTACACGAGGGCGCATGCGTTCGACGTGATCCCGGACGTGGTGGTCGAATGGCGCGAACGCGCTGACGGCTCGTCGATCACCCAGCGGAAGGACGCGCTGCCCGTGCTGCGCGACTACCTCGAGGCTCTCGCGGGCGGGATCGCGGTGCTGGATTCCGCGGGCCACGCGCGAGCCGCGGCATCCCGTGTCCGTCTGATCCTCGCGATGGACCTCCCGCCTCTCGTGGAGCTCGGCCGCGCGCACCCCGACCCCGCCTACCGAGCGGCGCTGGGCGCGTTCGTGCGCTCCCTGGCCGCGCGGTCCTCCGCTCCGATAGCCCCGCCGGTGGCCGACGCCCTGGCCTGGTGACGCCCGAGACGGGCATAGAGGCCCGGGCGGCTCAGGTGCCGGGGACCTCCGGCGTGGGAACCCACGGCTCAGCGGGTACCGGCGCGACGGCGGAAGTGCGCGGTGCGGGCTCGACCGGCGGGCGGTCGGCGCGCCGGTCGGGGTGGTCGGCGGGCGGGTCGGACTCCTCGGCCTCGAGGATGCGCGACGCCGCGAGCTGCTGCGCGGCGAGCTCGGCGTAGAGGCCGCCGTGCTCGATGAGCTCGGTGTGCGTGCCGGATTCGACGATGCGCCCCGCCTCGATCACGTGGATGACGTCGGCGGCGATGACCGTCGACAGGCGGTGAGCGATCGACAGGGTCGTGCGGCCGCGGGCCGCGGCATCCAGCGCCTCCTGCACCACGCGCTCCGAGACGGTGTCGAGCGCCGAGGTGGCCTCGTCGAGGAGCAGCACCGGCGGGTCCTTGAGCAGAACGCGGGCGATCGCGATCCGCTGCTTCTCGCCCCCCGACAGCCGGTAGCCGCGCTCGCCGACGACGGTGTCGTAGCCGAGGTCGAAGCCCTCGATCACGTGGTGGATGTTCGCGGCGCGACAGGCCGCCTCGAGCTCGGCGTCTGTCGCCTCGGGGCGCGCGTAGCGGAGGTTCTCACGGATCGTCGCGTGGAACAGGTAGGTCTCCTGCGACACGATGCCGACCTGGTCGATGATCGACTCCTGCGTGAGGCGCCGCACGTCTTCGCCCGCGAACAGCACGGCTCCTTCGGACGCCTCGTACATGCGCGGCGTGAGGTACAGCACGGTCGTCTTGCCCGCGCCGGACGGGCCCACGAACGCGACGTGCTGCCCCGGGTCGGCCGTGAAGGTGACGCCCTGGAGGGTCGGGCGGGCGCCCTCCGCGGCATCCGGATACCGGAAGACGACGTCACGGAACTCGATGCGGCCGATCGGACCGGGGGCGTGCGCGACGTCGACGGCGTCGGGGGCGTCCTGGATCGCGGGCACGAGGTCGAGGTACTCGAAGATGCGCGCGAACAGCGCCGCCGAGGTCTGCAGGTCGAGACTCACGCGCATGAGGCCCATGAGGGGCATGAGCAGGCGCGCCTGCACGGTGGTGAACGCGACGATCGTCCCTGCGGTGATGACCGCCTCGCCCCCCGTGATGAAGTACCCGGCGACGAGGTAGATGACCGCCGGAACGCTGGCCATCAGCACCTGCACGACGGCGAAGAAGCCCTGACCGCTCATCGCTCGGCGCACCTGAAGCCGCACCTGATTGCGGTTCTCGTCGGAGTAGCGCGCGGACTCCGCCCGCTGCCGGTTGAACGACTTGGAGAGGAGGATGCCCGAGACGCTCAGGGTCTCCTGCGTGATGGCGGTGAGCTCGGACAGCGACTCCTGCGTCTCGCCCGCGATGCGCGCCCGCACCTGGCCGACGCGGCGCTGCACGACGACGAGGATCGGCATGAGCACGACCGCGATGATCGTGAGGCGCCAGTCGATGATGATCATCGCGATGAGCGAGGCGATGACGGTGACGACATTGCCGAGGATGCTCGTGAACGTATTCGTGAGCACACCCGAGACGCCGCCCACGTCGTTCTGAAGCCGCGATTGGATGACGCCGGTCTTGGTGCGCGTGAAGAAGCCGAGCTCCATCGACTGCAGGTGATCGAAGAGCGTCACCCTGAGGTCTCCGGTGACCTTGTTGCCGATGGTCGACGTGAACCACGTCTGCAGGACGCCGAGTCCTGCAGAGAGGAGGAACAGCGCGATCATGAGTCCGACGAGCTGCCACAGGAGCGGGATGTCGGGCGGTCCGCCGTCGACCGGGAAGAGGGCGTCGTCGAAGATGCGCTGGACGATGAGCGGCGGAATGACCGCGATGCCGGCGCCCACGATGACGAGCACGCCCGTGATGGCGAGGGGCCACGCATAGGGTCGGAAGAGCGCCATGACGCGTCGGCCGAGGTTCGGGATCTTGGGCGCGGCCGCGTTCAGCTTCTTCTGCGACTCGATGTCGACACCGCGGAATCCGGGATGGCCGCCCCCGCCGCCACCGCCACGCATGCTCACCCTCGAAGCCTACTGACGGCCTTCCCCGCGCCCGCTAGGCTTGCCCCATGGTCTCCACTCCTGATAACCCGCAGCACGACGGCTCCGACCTGGCGGCGCTTCGCGAGGAGATCGACGCCCTCAAGGCCATCCCCGAAGAGGATCTGCTCAACCCGCTCCCTCCCTTCGTCGAGGAGAACGAGCCCACACCGCACGCGACCGACGCGCTGGGCAGCGAGAAGTGGGATCGCCCGGCGTCGGAGGAGACGCTCGAGAACTGACCTCCGTTCTCGCGGGAGCGCCCCGCCCCTGACGAGAAGCCGGATCCGATCCGGTCCCGCGGGAATGTCGTGTCCGACCCCGCCGTTATGCTCATGGCTTGCCGTTCTCGTGCGGCCCTCCTGTCATCCACGCGTGGCCGACTCTTCGCCATCGTCCAAGGCAGACCTTCGCCCTTCCATCCCATGAGGAGACGCCCTATGGCCGCCACCGACATGCATCCCGCCACCGACGGCATCCGCGTATCCCCCGATATCAGGCTCAAGCTGGGCCCCCAGGAGAGCCGCGTCATCTGGCTGCTGCTCGCAGCCGCCTTCGTCGCGATCCTGAATGAGACCACGATGGGCGTGGCGATCCCGCATCTCATCACCGATCTCGGCATCACCGCACTCTCGGCGCAGTGGCTCACCACCGCTTTCATGCTGACGATGGCCGTGGTCATCCCGATCACGGGCTTCCTGCTGCGCCGCTTCACGACGCGTGCGATGTTCATCGCCGCGATGGGGCTGTTCTCGACCGGCACGCTCATCGCCTTCCTGGCGCCCGGCTTCCCGGTTCTTCTCGTCGCGCGCGTCGTGCAGGCGTCCGGCACCGCGATCATGATGCCGCTGCTCATGACCACGCTCATGACGGTGGTGCCTCCGGCGATCCGCGGTCGCATGATGGGCCGCGTCAGCATCGTGATGTCGCTCGCCCCGGCGATCGGCCCGACCCTCGCGGGCGCGATCCTCAACAACTTCGAATGGCGCTGGATCTTCGGCATCGTGCTGCCGATCGCCATCGTCGCGCTCGTCGTCGGCGGCCGCTGGATCCACAACCTGGGCGAGACCACGCGCGCACCGATCGACGTGCTGTCGGTCATCCTCTCGGCCTTCGGCTTCGGCGGTCTCGTGTTCGGGCTGAGCCAGCTGGGCGCCGGTGGTCACGGCGGTGGAGCGGATGCCGCGGCCGCGACGGCCACGTCGACGACGACCCTCATCGTGTCGCTCACGGTCGGCGTCGTCGCGCTCGGCCTGTTCGGCTGGCGTCAGGTGCTGCTTCAGCGCAAGGACGACGCGCTGCTCGACCTGCGGGTGTTCCGCAGCCGGAACTTCTCACTGTCGATGGGCCAGATGGTGGTCATGTCGATGGCGTTCTTCGGCGCGATCACGGTCGTTCCGCTGTACCTCCAGGACGTGCTCGAGGTCGATCCGCTGACCACGGGTCTCGTGGTGCTCCCGGGCGCGCTGGCGATGGGCCTTGCCGGGCCCTTCATCGGCCGCATCTACGACCGCTGGGGTACGACCGTCCTGCTCGTGCCGGGCGCCGTCATCACCTCGTCGATGCTCTGGGTCTACACGACCTTCGGCGTCGACACCCCGGTGTGGCTGGTGGCGGTCGTGCAGACGGTGCTGTCCTTCGGACTGGCGCTGTCGTTCACGCCGCTGTTCACCGCGTCGCTGGCGTCCCTGCAGCCGAGGTTCTACTCCTACGGCTCGGCGGTCGTCGGCACCGCGCAGCAGGTCGCCGGTGCTGCCGGCATCGCGCTGATGTTCGGCGTGATGGCCGCGGCCGACAGCGCCGCGACCGAGGCGGGCGCCGACGCACTCACCGCCGGGGCCGCGGGCACCCACGCCGCGTTCCTCACGGCCGCGTTCCTGTCGCTGCCTCTGCTGGTGGGGGCGTTCCTCATCCGCAAGCCGGCCGACCAGCCGATGGGCGCGGCCGTGCACTGACCAACGCATCACCGAGATGCCCCATCCCCTCGACGGGGGGTGGGGCATCCGGCATTGTGGGATCCGCCACCGAGCAGCAGGAGGCCCCGATGATCATTCAGACATCCGCACCCGACGAGGTGACCGACCACGCGGCCGAGATGTACTCCGGCGACATCGCCGACGTGGGGTTCGTCCTCTCCCACACCCAGGCGCTGGCGGTGAATCCCGAGGCGCACCAGGCCTTCGAGGGGCTCGTGCATGCGATCGTGCCTTCGATCGGGATCCGCGTGTACGAGCTCGCCACACTCGGCGCGGCACGTGCCATCGGCTCGTCGCACTGCCTGCTCGCGCACGGCCGAAAGACCCTGCGCGCCGAACTCATGGACGAGGATCAGCTCGCACGGGTCGCGCGCGACTATACGTCCGCCGGGCTGAGCGAGGCGGACGTCGCGGTGATGGCCTACGCCGAGAAGCTGTCGAGCGATCCGCGCAGCATGACGGATGCCGATTCCGAGCGGCTGCGCGCGGTCGGCTTCAGCGACCGGCAGATGGTCGACATCACGCTCGCCGCCGCGGCGCGCAACTTCCTCAGCCGGGCGCTGCTCGCTCTTGCGGTGCCGACAGACGAGGTGCCCGACCTGGGCCCCGAGCTGGTCGCCGCGCTGCTCTCGCCGCTCGACCCGACCACCTGACCGGCGCCTACGTCGCCGGCGTACCCGGCGTCGCATCGGCGCTGCGGCGTCAGTGGTGGATGACCGCCTTGAGGAGGATCAGGATTCCGCCGAACGCGGCGGTGAGCAGCGCGCTGATCACGCGCGCCCACCAGTGGGTGCTCCAGCGCGCGACCGCGGTCCATCCGAGACCGCCGAGGATCACGGTGTTCAGGATGAGCGCCGACCACAGCGCCGTGTCATCGGGGATCACCCTCAGCGTGCCCAGCAGCAGGGCGAGGAGCGGTGCGATCGACGCGAGAAGCATGCCGGACGACTGCTTCGCTGCGGCGCGGAGGCTCGATCGCAGGCCGCGCTGCCCCTCACTGACCGCGAGGCGCCCGAGGGTGCCCGCGTACACGTGCGCCGCGTAGAAGACCACGACGGTGACGGCGACGGTCAGGAACGCGATCAGGGAAGTGCTGCCGGCGCTGACGACGATCATGCCCGACACCAGGATGAGGCCGTAGATGGCCTCCTCCGACATCAGGACGCGCGCGATGCGCGGCGTGATGTGGAGCTGATCGTCGGACATCGCAGTCAGCGTCGCGCGCGGGAGTGGTGACGGGTCAGTCGGTGGTGCAGTTGCCGCCACCGCAGCACGACCCTGCGGACTCGACGACGGTGAGGAGATTCTTGTCCTCTGCGACGGGCTGGAGGGTCGGGGTGGGCAGCTGCGAAGAAGTCATTCCGCCATGCTACCCGCGGCGACACCGGGCCGGCCGCAGGACGTGCTCACAGCACATCGCCGCCGGTCTGGCACGTCGGGCAGTACTGCGCGTCGGTACTCGCGAACGAGAAGTCGCGGATCGTGTCGCCACACGCCGGACACGCCTCGCCGGCGCGACCGTGCACGCGCATCGAAGCGACCTTGGCCGCCTTCAGGAGATCGATCGGGATGCCGCGCCGGGCGCCTATCGCGCCTCGCACGGTCTCGATCGTCGCGGTGTAAAGGCGGGATCGGGCGCCGTCGTCGAGAGTCGCCGCGTGCACGACGGGCGACACCTTCGCCAGATGCAGGATCTCATCGGAGTAGGCGTTGCCGATGCCCGCGATCGACTCCTGCTCCTGGAGGATCGCCTTCACCTGCTTCCGGCGTCGGCCGAGCGCGACCTCGAAGTCGTTGTGCGAGTACGACGCGTCGGCGGGATCCGGGCCGAGCTTGGCGATCGCCGGCACGGCGAGCGCATCGTCGACGACGAACAGGCCGAGCGACACCCAGGTGCCGGCATCGGTCACCTGCATCACCGACCCATCGTCGAGCGCGACCTCAGCCAGCGCCGGCGGGGCGTCGGCCGGCAGCTCGTCCGACTCGGTGTCACGCCAGCGCACCCATCCGTGGCGGCCCAGCGACACCACGAGCCGGGTGTCGACGTCGACGACGAGCACGACGTGCTTGCCGTGCCGCTCGGCACCGACGAAGGCCCGCCCCACCAGGGTGGACGGCGGGCTCTGACGGGTCTTGACTGTGCGGAACTCGAGAACGTCGACCTCGTTGACCGTGCGACCGCGCACACGCTCGTCGAGGAACTCGGCGAGCGCCTGCACCTCGGGAGACTCCGGCATGTCCCCATCCTGGCACCGGGTCCCGACACCACGGCACCCGCGATCCCGATCCCTCGATCAGCTGAGAGGCTTGCGCAGGAAGACCTGCTCGATGCCGTCGTCCTCCTTCACCCGCGTGGTCTCGCGATAGCCGCACCGCTCGTACAACCGAAGGTTCGCCTCGCTGAGCGAGCCGGTGAAGAGCTCTGACTCGCGGCATCCGCTCGCCCTTCCCCGTTCTTCGACGGCTTCGAGAAGCCGGGATCCGAGACCCTCGCCCTGTCGGTCGGGCGCGATCGCCAGTCGGCCGATCAGCAGGAGCTCGCCGTCCGCCTGCGCACGCACTGCGCCCACCAGTCTCCCGTGGTCGACGGCGACGCACCCGAGGTTGCCGACGAGTTCCGCACGCAGTTCGTCGAGGGACTGCGTGAGCGGCGGCATCTGCACGCTGTCGTAGATCAGCGCCTCCTGCACGAACGCCGCGCGCTGCAGCGTCAGTGTCTCGCCGGCGTCGTCGGGGCGGATGTCGCGGATCTCGATGTCATCGGAGCGGGGCATGCCTCCTGTCTAGCGCGAAGACACCGCGGAGGCACGCGCTTGACGACAGCGCCGTCGGCGGTCACGCGGTAGACAGTGCGTGCACGGAAGTCAAGCCCCTCCCTGCTCCATCGGACCGAACCGCATGATGCCTGCGACGAAGGAGTGGGACCCATGACGATCGAGGCTGCACCGGTTCACCATCTGGAGCTCGTGCCCATGGGGGACGGCGCCTGGCGGCTGTGCGACCGGTCGCGGATCCGACTGGGCAGCGACGAGGACGGCACCCTGATCGCCTACATCGAAAGGGTCGCCGGCGGCGAGTACGAGGCGGTGTGGGTGTGGCGCGGACCCGCGGTCGAGACCTTCCCCTCGCTGGAGGCCGTGCTCGTCGCGGGCAGCCGGCGCCTGTCGTCGACGGTGGTCGGCGACTCGAAGCCGGTCCCGATCCCGCATCGGGCCCCGCTCTCCTTCCGCTGGGCCCGCCGCTCTGCTCGATAGCCGCGAGGTCTGCGGGTGTCAAGGGAGTTGGCCCGGGCCGCGCCCGCGACGACAGTGGTGTCGGCGGCCCCGCCCCCGTGATCGCCTCGATCCGGGGCCGTCGCGGAGGCTGACGATGGGAAAGTTCATCTACGACGGCTCGGTCAAGGTCGACTTCGACGACCGGACGCTGGCGCATCTTCAGCTCGTCATCGGCACGAAGCTGCGCCGGGGCGAGCCGTTCCACTTCACCTGGAAGGACGACACGAGCATCGGCAACGGCCGCACCACCGTGTGGGTGCACCCGCGGTGCACGCTCGTGTACAAGTACTACGGCAGCCGCAAGCCGACGATCAACATGGCCTGGATCGAGGCGCTGGTGTACACCGCAAACTCCCCGGCAGGCCTCTACCTCGTGCCGGAACCCGCCGAGAGCTCGCTGGAGATGCACGATGAAGAGAATTGACATCATCTACGGCGGCGAGCACTACAGCGTCGGCGGCCGTGATCTCGACTCGCTCCGCGCCGAGATCGAGGACCAGCTCGCATCGGGCGGGGTGGGGTGGATCACGGTCAACGACGGCGAGGGTGCGCCGCGATGGGCCCACCTCATGCTCACGCCGGGCGTATCGCTCGCGATCATCCCTATCCCCGACGACGCCCCCGAGGTCGCCGGCGGATCAGTGTGGGGCGCCGACGGCAACGAGATGCATCTGGAGGCGCCGCCGGAGCCGTAGGGCGCTCAGCTCTCCCAGCTCCAGTCCATGTCGGGAGGTGCCTCGGTGTCGGCACGCGCCGTCGGGTGCAGCCGCCGCGTGAGTGCTTCGAGGTGCTCGACGACTTCGAGTCGATCGGGCTCGGCGAGATCCGTGACGACTTCGCGCGCGACGATCTGGCTGGCCGGGCCGACCAGGAACACCGCGGTCGTGACCTTCCCTGCCGCGTCGACGATGGGGATCTCGACCGTGGCCCCCGTGCGCCCTTCGGCGAGTGCTGCTCCGTACTCGAGGAGGGCGTCGGCGATCGCGTCGCTCGTGAGAAACTCGCTCCCCGCATAGATCAGCGCCTTCATGTCCCATGTCTAACGAAGGCCGAGAAGCGGCGCACGGGGGTTGCGCCATCGGGAGCCGGTCGCTACGGCGGCTGCGGCATCCGGTCTGCGGTCTTCCCCATCGCCCGGTCGTCCGCGTCGAGCAGGCGGGTGATGCCGCGGAAGTCGCGCATCAGGATAGACCTCCACACGACGTCGGGCAGCAGCGCGGTCAGCTGCAGCCAGCCCGCGATGTCGCCCTCGTAGCGGGCGTGCACGCGTGTGCCTCCGCCATCTGGCGCACACACGTACTCGACGCGCGAGTTCCACGGCGAGGTCGAGTGCCACACGACGCGCTCCTCCGGCTCGACGCTCTCGAGCACGTCGGCGAACCGCACGCGGAACGGTCCGATGCGGTCGACCGCCCACCAGCGGCTCCCGACGTCGGGCGGGCCGTCGCCGATCCGCTGACGGAAGGCGACCGCCGGCGCGAATTCCGGCCAACGGGCCGGATCGGCAAGGAGCGGGTAGACGCGCGCGGGAGGGTGAGGCAGGAGCACGTCGAGCACCACGCGCCGCCACATGGTCGTCACACCATCGCGGGAACAGGACGGTCGGGGTAGAGGTCGCGCATCGCGCGGGCGTACTGCCGCTTCAGCAGCAGCTGGTAGAGCACCCGGAGCGGAACCGGGATGTTCGCGCGCATCCACTCCTCGCGCTCGGCTTCGGGCACGCTGGCGATCAGGAGGCCGGCCTGGAGGGCCATGATGTCCTTGCCCAGCTCCTTGCGGTGCGCGGAGAGCTCCGCCCGCGTGTGCTCCTCCATCCAGTCCCACTCCTGCTGTGAGAGCACAGCGCCCGCGACGGGCATGATGCTCGCCTCCTCCTGGCGGAGGTGCGCGGTGAGCGTCTCACGCAGAGCGTCGATGTCGCGGGCGAAAGCCTCGCCGAGCTTCGGATCGGCCGACGCGACCCAGGGCTGCAGCTGCGGCTCGATGATCGCCAGCTGCCGGGCCACCTCGGCGTGCTGCGCCTTCATCTGCTCGACGTGCACCGCGCACGCGGGGTCGCGCGACGTCAGCCGGTCCCACAGCGCGAGGTCCTCGGTCTCGTGGTGCATGTGCAGGGCGAAGAAGTCGAGGTTCGCGTAGCGCCCGACGATCGCCGCGCGGGCGGTATCACCGGGCCGCACCTCGCGGACGAGCTTCGGCAGCTCGCTGTAGAGCCAGCGGAAGATCCGGTGCACGAGGATCAGACCGGATGTGTCGCACCCGGCCTCCTGGCCCTCCGGCATCGCCCCGGACGAAGGCAGCTTGGTGACCATGTCGCACTCCCCAGTGTCGTCCGCCGGTCACCCGCGCCCGCAGAGTCTGCGTCGCGGACAGCCGAACGATACACCCGAGAGGAGGGTGCGCACAGCACCCCTGCCACCCCGACGTGTCCCCGCCGCCTCGTACGCTCGGAGCATGCGGTGCGTGGCCTTCATGCGAAACGTCAACCAGGGTCAGCGCGGTCACCCGTCGACGTCCGACATCCTGGGCGGGTTCGCCGACGCCGGCTGCTCCGACGCACGCACCTTCCAGAGCAACGGCACCATCGTCTTCGAGTCCGACGAGCCCGCTCGGGTGGTCGAACTGGCGGAAGAGGCGATCGGTGTGCGCTCCGGCGTCGAGCGCGACATCCGGTGGGTCAGCCTGACAGAGCTGGCCTCGGTCGTCGATGCGCACGGCTCGGCGCCCGACGCGCACCGTATCGAGTTCACCCTGCATGGCGGTGGCTCGATCGACGGCCGGTCTCCCGACGTCGTCGCCCTCACCGCCGAACACCGCTGCTCCCTCGTCGACACCGGTCCGGGGTGGGCAGTCGTGCGCAACGACGTCGACGGCGAAGGGCACGCGACTCCCGTGCTCGAGCGACTGACGGGCCGGCGCGCCACATCGCGCGGCCTGCCCACCCTGATCCGCCTGGTGGCGCGATTCAGCGAATGAGGCGCGGACGACCCGGGCACCCGCGAACACGATCCTCGCCCACGTCAAGGGGGTGCGCTCCGCGCGGCCGCGACCGCTCCCTCCATTGACTCGCCCGACGCCGCCTGCTCTCATGGGCGCATGAAGTCGATCGTCGATGTCGACTACCTCGTCGTCGGTGCCGGGGCGATGGGGATGGCGTTCGTCGACGCGCTGGTCGCCGCCGACGAGAGGGCCACGGTCGCGATCGTGGACCGTCGACATGGCGCGGGCGGTCATTGGCTCGACGCGTACGGCTTCGTGCGCCTGCACCAGGCGTCGGCGTTCTACGGCGTCGCCTCCACCCTGCTGGGTGAAGGACGACTGCAGACCGATGGCCCCGAGCGCGGCCTGCACGAGCGGGCGACCGCGAACGAGGTGCGCGCGTACTACGACCGCGTGCTCTCGAGACTGACCGCCACCGGCCGGGTGGAGTTCCACGGCCGCAGCGAGTACCGCGGCGAGCGCCGCTTCGCCTCGCTGCTGAGCGGCACGCGATTCCAGGCCCCTCGCGCGCGCCTCGTGGACGCCCGGTACCTGGCGCCCGACATCCCGCTCCTCACGCCTCCGCCGTTCGCGGTCGAGGAGGGGGCGCACGTCGTCACCGTGAACGAGCTGGTGCGCCTCGACCGGGCGCCCCGGCACTACGTCGTCGTCGGCGCGGGCAAGACCGGGACAGACACGTGCGTGTGGCTGCTGCAGCAGGGCGTCGATCCGAACGCGATCACCTGGGTACGACCGCGCGATCCGTGGATGCTCAACCGCGCGTTCGTCCAGCCCGATCCGGCCGTCTTCCTGACGATGGCGGCCGACACGATGGCCGCCGCGGCGGCGGCGACCAGCCCCGACGACGTGTTCCTCCGACTCGAGGACGCCGGCATCATGCTGCGCATCGACGCGACGGTGCTGCCGACGATGGCGAAGACCCCCACCCTGGCCGCATGGGAGCTCGCCCTCGTCCGCACCATCGTCGACGTGGTGCGCCGTGGGCACGTGCGCTCCGTCGCGCCCGGGCGCCTGCGCTTCGACGACGGCGACGTGCGAGTGCCGTCCGACACGCTCATCGTGCACTGCGCCGCCGAGGGGCTGAAGTACCCCGGGCTGCGCCCCATCTGGTCGCCGGAGGCCATCACCCCGCAGCCGGTGCGCGTCGGGTTCCCGTGCTTCGGCGCCGCCATCGTCGGCCACGTCGAGGCGACGCGCGACGATGACACCGAGAAGAACCACGTCTGCCGGCCGTCGCCCTTCTCGAACACGCCCGCCGACTGGGCTGCCATGCAGGTCATCGGCGGCGATGCGTCGCTGGCCATGACGATCGAACCCGATCTGCGGGCGTGGGCGAACGAGACCGCCCTCAACCCGGTGCGCATCCCCGCCGATCGCGCCGGCGATCCCGCGGTGGTCGACGCCAGGGAGCGCCTCAAGCAGAACATCGCGCCCGGCCGGGCGCGCCTGCTCGAGCTCGCTCGCCAGGCGTAGTCAGCCGCGTCAGCCGGCCGCAGCGAACGCCGGCAGGTCCAGAGCGCCGGCGCGAGCAGCTTCGACCGCCGCGCACACGGCGCCGACCGAGACGATGTCGCCGCCCAAGGTCGAAGCGACGATCTCGGGCACCGGCAGGTCGAGCTCCTGAGGCAGCGCCCGCACGGCCGCGTCGATCACCGGCCCTGCTCCGTCGGCCACCGCCCCCGATACGATGATCCGCGTCGAGTCGAAGAGGCTCCCGAGCACGCCGGCGATCACGGCCAGCGTCTCGCCGACCTGGCGCGCGATGTCGAGGGCCCCGGGATCGCCCTGCTTCGCCAGCCCGAGCACGGCCTTCCCGTCGATCTGCGCCGGGTCCATCGCGCGGAGTGCGCTCGACGCGGGCAGCGTCGCCTCTGCGTGCGCCGCGCGAGCCAGCGCGGCCGCGCGGTGCCCCAGACCCCACGCGCCCTCGACGCCGTTCACGTGATCGAAGGCCACCATCTCGGCCGCGCCCCCGTGCGCGCCCCGCAGCAGACGCCCGTCGACGCAGACGCCGGCGCCGAGCCGCTCACCCGCCATCAGCGCGACGAAGTCGTCACATCCGACCGCCGCGCCGACGGCGCGCTCGGCCACCGCCGCCAGCGACGCGTCGTTCTCGACGCGGACGAGCGGGGCCCACGCACCGAAGAGCTCGCCGAACTCCGGGTTCATCCGCCTCCAGAACCCGTCGCGATGCGCGGGCGACTCACCGTGCGCATTGACGGGTGCGGGCACGCCGATGCACAGCGCCGCGACGTCCGAACGCGAGAAGCCCGCATCGGTCAGAGCTGCGTCGACGAGTCCGGCGGCGGCCCGCCGTCGCTCCTCGCCGGAGTCATGCGCTCGGTCGACGGCCAGACGCCGCACCGCAACGGAGTCACCTCGCAGGTCTGCCAGCGTCACAGTGAGGCTCGCGCGTCCGGCATCCACGCCGACGACGAGCGCGGCGTCCGGCCGGAAGGCGAACCGTCGCGCCGGCCTTCCTTTGCTGTACTCCCCCACCGCGCGGGCGTTCGGCAGCTCGATGAGGAGACCGCGCGACACGAGCTCTTCGAGCACGTCGATCGCTGTGGAACGTGTGAGCCCGACCGCGTCGAGCACGTCCGAGACGGTGAAGACGTCGACGTCCCACGCGAATCCGAGCACCGCGTCGAGGCTGGCTCGACGAAGGCGGGAAGCACTGAGCGGGGGTTGGGACAAGACCATTGACCTTTCGCCGGTTCTCCTGCAATCTTGGATTAACCAGAGTTGATTTGATAGCTAAATTTACTCACCGAACCAACGATTGCCCCAGCGATCCTCGGAAAGGGACAACGACGTGCCTGTGTCATCCGTTCTCCGTCGCGCCGCAGCCGCGGCTGCGATCCTCGCACTGGCGGGCACTGTGCTGGCCGCGTGCGCCGGCGCATCGTCCGGGCCTGCCGAAGTGAGATTCCACCTGAGCAAGCCCGAGGCGATCCCCTACTTCCGCGACCTCATCAAGGAGTACAACGCCAGTCAGGACGAGGTCGTCGTGGTCTTCGACACCTCGTCGAACCTGCAGGCGGGGTTCCTGCGCGGTGATCCGCCCGACCTCGGCTTGCTCAACTACAACATGGAGATGGCCCGCTTCATGGAGCGCGGCGCCCTCAGCGACCTGAGCGACATGCCCGAAGCCGAGCGCATCCTCCCCGAGGTTCAGGACCTCGTCGACCAGTACGCGACCTATCCGGGACGCACCAGTGTGCTGCCGTACTCGGTGATGGCGGCATCCGTCATCTACAACAAACGGATCTTCGAGGAGCAGGACCTCGAGGTGCCCACCACGTGGGATGAGCTCATCGAGGTGTGCGAGACCCTGAAGGCCGCCGGGATCACACCGATCTACGGCACCTTCAAAGACCCGTGGACCGTCGGACAGGGCTGGTTCGACTATGCCGTCGGCGGTCGGATCGATGTGGCCGACTTCTACGCGCAGCTGAACGAGCTCGGCACGGAGGTCGGGCCGGACTCCCCCGTGTCCTTCGAGAAGACGCTCGCCCCGCCGGTCGAGCAGATGACCGAGCTGGTGAAGAACTATACGAACGCGGATGCCGCGAGCCGCGCGTACGGCGACGGCAACCTGGCCTTCGCCAAGGAGGAGGCGGCTATGTATCTCCAGGGTCCATGGGCGTTCGGCGAGATCGACAAGACGAACCCCGACCTCGACCTCGGAACATTCCCGCTGCCGATGACGGACGACCCCGACGATCTGAGGGTGCGGGTCAACATCGACCTCGCCGCGTGGATCCCCGAGGCGTCCGACCAGAAGGAGGGCGCGCGCGACTTCCTCAGCTACCTGTTCCAGAAGGACGTGATGGACGAGTACAACGCGGCCTTCCTCGGCTACGGCACCACGACCGACTCCGCGCCGGTCAGCGACGAGCGCATCGTCGGCATGAAGGAGTACTACGACGCCGCGAAGTTCTACCAGGGCGCCTCGAAGGCGATCCCGCTGACCATCCCCACCGACAACTACATGCAAGGCATCGTGACCGGAGCCGACGTCGAGAGCACCCTCCGCACGCTCGACGCCGACTGGGCCCGACTGGCGCTGCGCCAATAGCGCGAGACGAAGGGAACGCAATCATGGCAACGACCACGGCGGCCGTCACGGAGTCGCAGACCGACAGCCGGCGGGCGGAAGAGCCCGCCCCGCAGAGACGCCGCAAGGTGGAGGGCATCTACTACGCCTTCCTCCTGCCCTCGCTCATCCTGTTCACGCTGGCCATCACGATCCCCGCGGTGATCGGAATCTTCTTCAGCTTCACCAATTCCATCGGGTTCGGCGACTGGGAGTTCATCGGCCTCGTCAACTACCTCGCGGTGTTCACCGATCCGGCGATCCTGCAGAGCTACCTGTTCACATTCTGGTTCGCCTTCGTCACGGTGATCGTCGTCAACGTGCTGGCGTTCCTGCTCGCCGTCGGACTCGTCTCCCGGGTGCGCCTGAAGACGGGTCTGCGGACGATCTTCGTCATCCCGATGGTGATCTCGGGCATCATCATCGCCTACGTCTTCAACTTCCTGTTCTCCAACTCCGTCCCGGCGCTTGGGCAGGCCTGGGGAATCGGCTGGATGAGCGAGAGCATCCTCGCCAACCCCGACCTCGCCTGGGTCGCGATCGTCATCGTCACCGCGTGGCAGGCGATCCCGGGCACACTGCTCATCTACATCGCCGGCCTCCTCGCGATCCCCGGCGACGTGTACGAAGCAGCGTCGATCGACGGCGCGGGAAAGCTGCAGCAGCTCTGGCGCATCACCCTTCCGCTGGTCGCCGGCTACGTGGTGATCAACGTCATCATCGGCTTCAAGGACTTCCTCAACGCCTACGACATCATCGTCGGCCTCACCAACGGAGGCCCGGGAACGGCGACCCGGAGCATCGCGATGACGATCTTCACCGGCTTCTCCGGCGGCGACTACGCCTACCAGATGGCCAACGCGACGATCTTCTTCCTGATCGCCATCACGCTCTCGCTCCTCCAACTTCGCCTGACTCGCGGAAGGAACGTGTTCTGATGACCACGCAGCCCGCCCTCGCTGCCGAGGACATGACCGCCGAGCGCGTTCTCGACGGCGACGCCCCCCGCAAACCGGCCCGCCCCCGTTCGCGTTTCGCAATGGAGCGCGTGAACTGGTCCGGCACGATCGTGCTCGCTCTGTGCGCGATCACCGTGCTCATCCCGCTCTACGTCACGGTCATGATGGCGTTCAAGACGCAGGGTCAGGCGGTCGACGGGAACGCGTTCTCGCTGCCCGCACCGTGGAGCGTCGAGGGCTTCGTCACGGCGTGGGAGCTGACCAACTTCCCGCGCGCATTCATCATCTCGCTGTTCATCACGGTCTTCACCGTCGCCGGCACGATCCTCCTCGCATCGCTCGCCTCGTTCGCGATCTCGCGCAACTGGGATCACAAGCTGTTCCGGTACTCGTTCTACTACCTGCTCGCGGCGATGTTCCTGCCGTTCCCGGTGGTGGCGCTCCCCCAGATCCAGCTGACGGGTCTCGCCGGGCTCGACAACCCGATCGGCGTCGTGATCCTCAAGATCATGTTCCAGCTGAGCTTCAGCATCCTGCTCTTCAC
This sequence comes from Microbacterium sp. CFH 31415, assembly GCF_022538185.1. Classification (GTDB taxonomy): domain Bacteria; phylum Actinomycetota; class Actinomycetes; order Actinomycetales; family Microbacteriaceae; genus Microbacterium. The sequence continues at coordinate 47,575 of NZ_JAKYXC010000018.1, forward strand.
CGCCTTCCTCCGCTCCATCCCCGCCGAATTGGAGGAGAGCGCGCGGATCGACGGCGCGTCGACGTGGCAGACGTTCTGGCAGCTCATCTTCCCGCTCCTCGCACCGATGAGCGCGACGGTCGGCATCTTCGCGTTCCTGGCCTCGTGGAACGACTTCATGATGCCGTCGCTCATCATCTCCGACCCCGCGTCGCAGACCCTGCCGGTGGTGCAGAACATCTTCCAGACCCAGTTCAGCAACAACTACAACGTGTCGTTCGCCTCGTATCTCATGGCGATGGCGCCCGCGATCGTCGTCTACCTCTTCACCCAGCGATGGGTCGTGGAAGGCGTCACCCAGGGAGCCGTCAAGGGCTGAGGCCGCGGCATCCCTCCCTCGAAAGAACCGACGAAAGGAACCGCGTCCCCGTGACGACCGCGCACTCCGCACCCCTCACCGCCCAGCTCAACGACCGCGAGATGCCCGCCTGGTGGCGACAGGCCGTGGTCTACCAGGTGTACCCGCGCAGCTTCGAGGACGCCGACGGCGACGGCATCGGCGACATCCGGGGCGTCACCTCACGCGTGCCGTATCTGAAGGAGCTGGGCATCGACGCCGTCTGGCTGAGCCCGTTCTACCCGTCGGCGCTCGCCGACGGGGGCTACGACGTGGCCGACTACCGCAACGTCGACCCGCGGCTCGGCACTCTCGACGACTTCGACGAGATGCTCGGCGCGTTGCATGCCGCGGGCATCAGGGTGATCGTCGACATCGTGCCCAACCACACCTCCGACCAGCACGCGTGGTTCCAGGAGGCGCTGACGGCGGGCCGCGGCTCGGCCGCGCGCGCGAGATACATCTTCCGCGACGGCACGGGCCCCGACGGCTCGGAGCCGCCCGCCGACTGGGTGTCCGTGTTCGGCGGATCGGCGTGGCAGCGCGTCGACGACGGGCAGTGGTACTTCCACAACTTCGCCGTCGAGCAGCCCGATCTCGACTGGTCGAATCCCGAGGTGCGCGCCGACTTCGTGAAGACCCTGCGGTTCTGGTCCGACCGCGGCGTCGACGGCTTCCGCATCGATGTCGCCCACATGCTCACGAAGGACTTCGTCGACCCGCTCCCCTCCCAGGCCGAGCTCGACGCGATGCCCCGCGACGGCAACCACCCGATGATCGACCGCGACGACGTGCACGAGGTGTACGCCGAGTGGCGCGCCGTGTTCGACTCGTACGACCCGCCGCGCACCGCGGTGGCCGAGGCGTGGGTGGAGCCCTCGCGCATCCCGCTGTACGCGCGCGCCGAGAGCCTCGGCCAGGCGTTCAACTTCGACCTGCTCGAAGCCGACTTCGACGCGCGCCAGTTCCGCCGCATCGTGGGCGACAACCTCGAGCTCGCCGGAACATCGGGCTCGTCGACGACGTGGGTGCTGTCGAACCACGACGTGGTGCGCCACGCCACGCGCTACGGGCTTCCCGATGCCGAGCGTGACTCCGCCGGCCGGCCCACGCGCAAGCACGGCAACGAGTGGCTGCTGTCGGGGGGTACGCGGCCGGCTCTCGACGCCGAGCGCGGCAGTCGTCGCGCCCGCGCCGCCGCGCTGTTCGTGCTCGCGCTGCCGGGCTCGGCGTACATCTACCAGGGCGAGGAGCTCGGCCTGCACGAGGTGGCGGCGATCCCCGAGGCCGATCGGCAGGACCCGACCTTCTTCCGCAGCCCGGGCGAGGACATCGGACGCGACGGATGCCGCGTACCACTGCCCTGGTCGGAGGACGGGCCGTCCTTCGGCTTCGGCACCGGCGGTGCTCACCTGCCGCAGCCGGGCTGGTTCGCCGACTACGCGGTCTCGGCCCAGCACGACGATTCGACGTCCTCGCTCGCGCTCTACCGCGCGGCGCTGGCGATGCGCCGCCTGCTGCAGACCGACGAGTCGCTGACCTGGGTCGAGACGGGCCACGACGACGTGCTCGCATTCCGCCGCAGCAACGGGTGGACCGTGTTCACGAACTTCGGCACCGAGCCGTTCGAGCTGCCGGACGGGCCGCCGATCTCGCTGTCGAGCAGGCACCGCGACGAGCGCATCCTTCCGGGTGAGACGACCGTCTGGATCGCAGGAGCGTAGGACGACGGATGCCGCGGCCGACGCCGGCCGCGGCATCCCTCCCCTCTCTCCCGTGGGTGCCGGTAGCCTGAACGGGCGCAGCCGCGCTCCGGAAGGCTCACGTGAACATCACCCTGCTCCAGCGATTCGTCGCCGTCGTCGATGCCGGAGTGCACGTGCCGCGTGCCGCCGAGAGGCTGGGCGTGCCGCTCGCCTCGCTGCACTCGTCGATCGACAAGCTCGAGGCCGAAGTGGGGCATCCGCTCTTCACGCGCAGCAAGTCCGGATGGACGCTGACGCCCGCCGGCACGCTGCTGCTCGACGAGGCCCGCAGCCGGATCGCCGCTGAGCCCGCCCCTGCCGCGAAGCCGGTCGTGGCGGCGGGCGGCAAGGCCAAGGCATCGAAGGGCAAGGGGCGTGCGCCCGCGGTGAAGGGGCAGCCCAAGCCCTACAAGAAGCGGCAGGGGCGCTGACGACCGGACGTCAGTCCCAGTCGAGGTACTCCTCGATGATGACGGCCGTCTCGATCGGCTTCGTGGAGGGGAAGAAGTGGCCCTCGCCGTCGAGCGTCTTCACGCTGGCGCGCTCGGGCGCGGTCGTCTGCAGCTGCTCGCCGATGGCCGGGACGGTGACGTCGTCGGCCGAGCCCTGCACGATGAGTACGGGGATCACCGGGGCGAGCGGGATGTCCTCGTCCTCGACCCCGAGCAGCAGCAGGCCGTTCGCGCGCTCGTGGTGCGCCGCGACGGCCGCACGCGCGACCGTGCCGCCGAAGCCGTGGCCGCCGATCCACGAGTGATCGAGGCCGAGGTGGTCCATGACTGCGATGATGTCCTCGGCATGCTCCGCGGCTGAGAGGCGGCCGCCCGATCCCGCCCGGTAGCCGATCCGCACGACGTGGAAGCCCGCCTCCTCGGCGAGGTAATGGCCGACGACTCCCAGCGCGTCCTGACCGCGCTCCGGGATCAGCACGAGCTTGACCGGGCCGTCGCCCTCCTCGACGAACGGGATCGCGCGTCCGTCGGGATCGAAGGTCTGGATCTCGGACATGAGGAAGGTCCTCTCAGATTCGGGGTTTCGATGAGCCGTCGCGCCCACCAGTGGGCGACGCCTGTGCGACGGGTGGGCCGTCGCAGGCGGAGACTCAGACGTTGAAGCGGAACTCCACGACGTCGCCGTCCTGCATCACGTAGTCCTTGCCCTCGAGGCGCGCCTTGCCCTTGGCGCGCGCCTCGACGACCGAGCCGGTCGCGACCAGGTCGTCGAACGAGATGACCTCGGCCTTGATGAAGCCCTTCTCGAAGTCGGTGTGGATGACGCCTGCGGCCTGCGGTGCCTTCCAGCCCTTGCCGATGGTCCAGGCGCGGGCCTCCTTCGGACCTGCGGTGAGATAGGTCTGGAGGCCGAGCGTGTCGAAGCCGATGCGCGCGAGCTGGTCGAGACCCGACTCATCCTGACCCGTCGACGCGAGCAGCTCGGCGGCATCCTCGGGGTCGAGGTCGATGAGCTCCGACTCGATCTTCGCGTCGAGGAACACCGCCATGGCCGGTGCGACGAGCGCCGCGAGCGCCGCGCGGCGGGCCTCGTCGATCAGCACGGCCTCGTCGACGTTGAAGACGAAGATGAACGGCTTCGCGGTCAGCAGGCCGAGCTCGCGGATCGGCGACAGGTCGACGCCCGAGGCCGACAGCAGCTCACCGCGCTGCAGCGCCTCGCGGGCCTCGACGGCCGCCGCGAGGACGGAGGGGTCGAGCTTCTTGCCCTTGACCTCCTTCTCGTACCGCGTGATCGCCTTCTCGAGCGTCTCGAGATCGGCGAGCTGCAATTCGGCGTTGATGGTCTCCATGTCGTTCTGCGGATCGACGGTGCCCTCGACATGCACGACATCGTCGTCGGCGAAGCCGCGGACGACCTGCGCGATGGCGTCCGCCTCGCGGATGTTCGCGAGGAACTTGTTGCCGAGGCCCTCGCCCTCCGATGCGCCGCGCACGATGCCGGCGATGTCGACGAACGAGACGGCGGCGGGCAGGATCCGCTCCGACCCGAAGATCTCGGCGAGCTTCTCCAGGCGCGGGTCGGGCAGGTTCACGACCCCGATGTTCGGTTCGATCGTCGCGAACGGGTAGTTCGCCGCGAGAACCTGATTCTTGGTCAGGGCGTTGAAGAGGGTGGACTTGCCGACGTTGGGCAGTCCGACGATTCCGATGGTGAGAGCCACGGGAGTTCAGTCTACGTGGGGCGGGATGCCTCGACCCGCGGGTCGCGCCCCGGGCATTGCCCGGTCATCCGGCCGGGACGATACTGAGCGCGTGGACGAGTGCTGCGCTCCCGGCCCCCCGAGCGGCTACGACCGCGAGTTCGACGACCGCTTCGCCCGCCGGCTGGCCCGCGGGTACCGCCGGGACGGTCTCACGGCCAGCGCGCAGCTGATCCTCGACTTCGCCGCCTCGGTGGGACTCGAGGGGGCGTCCGTGCTCGAGATCGGCGGTGGCATCGGCGACATCCAGCTCGAAGCGCTGAAGCGCGGGGCCGCGCACACGACGAACGTCGAGCTGTCGTCGGCGTACGAACCCGAGGCCGCACGTCTGCTGGACGAGGCCGGACTGCGCAACCGGGCCACGCGGATGCTCGGTGTCGACGTGGCCGGCGAACCTGAGGCGATCGAGCCGGCCGACATCGTGGTGCTCCACCGCGTCGTCTGCTGCTACCCCGACTACCGCAGACTGCTCGGGGCCGCCGCGGGCCGTGGCCGGCGCGCCCTCGTCTTCAGCCACCCGGGAAACAGCCTCTGGACCCGGATCGGCTCCCGCGCCATCAACGCGGTGTACACCCTCACCGGAAACCCGTATCGCTCCTTCGCGCACGACCCCGCGGCGATGGAGTCGGTGCTGGTCGGCCACGGGCTGGCACCCCGCTACCGCGAGCGCAGCGGACCCTGGCACGTCGTGGGCGCCGTCCGTACGTGACGCGCGGTGCAGGGGGCCGGTGAGGAGTGCGGGCGGCCTCGGTCTACGTGGCGCGGGATGCCTCGACCGGCGCCACCGGATCCACGCGCCAGCGCATCAGCACGTTCCCCGACGACTCCCACGAGTGGGTGCCGAGCAGCTTCAGCGCCACGGGCGGGCGGGCATCGAACAGCGGGACGCCCGACCCCGCGATGAGCGGGAACGTCACCAGATGCAGCTCGTCCACGAGTCCCGCGTGCATCAGGTCGTTCCACATCCGCCGTCCGAGGAGGATCAGGATGCCGGCGCCCTCGCCCTCCTTCAGCGCCCGGACCGACTCTCGCGCCTGCTCCACCCGCACGATCCGCACGTTCTCGTACGGCTCGAGGTCGGCGTCGGTGAGGGAATCGGACACGACGAGCTTCTCGACCCCGAGGATCAGCTCAGCGAACTCGTGACGGATGGCCGAGGCGTCCGGATCCTGGATCACCCCCGTCCAATAGCCCAGGTTGCCCAGCGCCGACCGGCGACCCGACAGCACGAGCGTCCCGGCGTCGCGCAGCAGCCCGGTCGTGTAGTGGTCGAACGAGTCGGCGCCCGCGTAGTCCGGGTGCTGGTGCTCGAAGAACGAGGCGATGTCGTGGTCGTCGTCCTCGTACCGGCCGTCGACGGTGACGAAGTTGCAGACGGTCAGCGTGCGCATGGCGTCACGCTAGCCGGGCCGGACGCGTTCCGGTACTCGTCGGCCGGGTCTTCAGCGGTCGATCCCGCGGATGCCGCGGAACGCCTCGGTCCGGTACGGGAGATCGACGACGACGACGCCGCTGTCGGTCACGCGGCTCGCACCGTCGAAGAGTTCGCCGACGCCGCGGAGGATGCGCTCGCGCTCATCCGCGGGTGCGGTGATGACGTAGCTGCGCGACGCGACCATGTCGAGCAGAGCGTCTCGTCCGATCGTGCGGCTCCAGGTCCACACGCGCTTCTCGAGGTCGCCGATCGGCTCCCCGACGTCCGGCCCGCCCTCGGCGATCATGCGCTCGGCGCTCGAGGCGTGCATGATCGCGGTCAGGCCGCTGACGAAGGCGTCGGACTCGTCGCGCACGTTCCAGATCAGCCCGAGCACGCCACCCGACCGCAGCACACGGCCGCACTCCGCGGCGGCGACCGGGGCATCCACCCAGTGCCACGCCTGACCGAGCAGCAGCGCGTCGACGGAGGCGTCGGGGAGCGGCATCCGCTCCGCCGTCCCGACGAACGTGGGAACGCCGTGCACGTTGTCGCGCAGCGTCGCGAGCATGTCGGGGTCGGGGTCGATGGCGACGACATCGGCTCCGGCCTCGACGATCGTGCGGGTGAGCTTGCCGGTGCCGGCGCCGACGTCGGCGACCCGCAGCGCTCGCCCCTCCGCCCGCACCGGCGCGAGCAGCCACTCGACGGCTTCGCGAGGGTAGTCGGGCCGCCCCGATTCGTACGCGCTCGCGGCGGCTCCGAACGACCGGGACATCTCATCGCGACTGGCCATGCTCCGAGCCTAGGACGCTCGATGCCGGTTGAGCACGGCGCGCCTGCCGCGGGCGCCGCCGACCGGGGGTGAGGCTGAGCACGTGGCCCTGGACTTCACCGCGATCGACTTCGAGACGGCGAATCCGAGCAATGCCTCGGCCTGCGCGGTCGGGCTCGTGAAGGTGCGCGGCGGCGAGGTCGTCGCGCAGACGGGGTGGCTGATCCAGCCGCCGGCCGGGCACGACCGGTTCTTCGAGCTCAACACGCGCATCCACGGCATCACCGCCGAAGACGTGATCGGTGCCGCGACGTGGACCGGCCAGCTCGCGGCGATGAACGCATTCATCGGCGGAGACGTGCTGGTCGCCCACAACGCCGGCTTCGACATGGCCGTCATCAAGCGGGCGTGCGAGGCGACCGGCGACGACTGCCCGCCGTACCGCTATGCCTGCAGCCTGCAGGTTGCGCGCAAGGTGTACCAGCTCGAGTCCTACCGCCTGCCCTTCGTCGCAGCAGAGGCCGGATTCTCCGAGTTCGCCCATCACAACGCCACCGCCGACGCGCTCGCGTGCGCTCACGTCATGATCGATGCGGCGCGCCGCCTGGCCGCGGACGACATCGACCTCCTGACCGAGTACTGCGGAGTGCGCGTGTCGCAGATCGCCGTGGCCGAGGCGCCCGCGGTCTCCTTCGCCGTCGCGTAGCGGGCGCGCCCCCGCCGCGATGTCCGGGGCCTCCGTCATCCTGGGCCCATGGACGCACTCCTCGTCTCGATGATCGCCGTTGCGACCCTGCTCGTCGGGGCCCTCGCAGGCTTCACCGCCGGCCTCGCCCGCGGTGCCGCGCGCGCCGCGCGCGAGCATGCCGAACTGCGCGCCCGCCTGGCCGCGGCCGAGGCCGCGCGACAGGGCGTGCAGGCCCAGCTCGACCACCAGCAGGTGCTCTACCGCGAGCTCGCGAGCCAGGCGCGCCACGACCAGGCGACACGCGAAGAGCGCGAGCGTCGCGAGCAGACGGTGCTGCGCGCGCTCGCGCCGGTTCACGAGACGCTCTCGGCCATGCAGGCCAAGGTCGGAGAGCTCGAGCGCGACCGGCACACGCAGTTCGGCACGCTCGCCGAGCAGCTGCGGCGCGCGCACGAGTCCGACGAAGCCCTGCGTGCGACCACCGAGTCGCTCGCGAGCGCGCTGCGGTCCGGCTCGACCCGAGGCGTGTGGGGCGAGACCCAGCTGCGCCGCGTCGTCGAGGCGGCGGGCCTCACGCGCTACGTCGACTTCGATCTGCAGGCCTCGATCCGATCGGATGCCGGCGCCGGCCGACCCGACATGGTCATCCGGCTCCCCGGCGACAAGGCCATCGCCGTCGACGCGAAGGTTCCGCTCGACGCCTACCTCGAGGCCAGCGCCATTCCGCTCACGGCGCAGGGTGCGGAGGCCGCGCGCCGGCGCACGCTGCTCGACAAGCACGTGAAGGCGGTGCGCGCGCATGTCGACGCCCTGGCCAAGAAGGCGTACTGGTCCGGCCTCCCGTCGAGCCCGGAGTTCGTAGTGTGCTTCGTGCCGAGCGAGTCGCTGCTCGCTGCGGCCCTGGAAGAAGACCCGTCGCTGCTCGACCACGCCTTCGGCAAGCGCGTGGCCCTCGCGTCGCCCGTGAACCTGTGGGCGGTGCTGAAGACTGTCGCCTACACGTGGACGCAGCAGGACGTCTCGGCCGAGGCGCGCACGTTGTTCGAGCTCGGCAACCAGCTCTACGAGCGGCTCGGCTCACTCGCCGGTCACGCCGACGATCTCCGCCGAGCGATCGAGCGCACCGTCGACAGCTACAACCGGTTCGCCGGATCCCTCGAGACGCGAGTGCTCGTGAGCGCCCGCCGGTTCCCCGGGATCGATGCGACGAAGCTCGACGCGCTCGTCGAGCCGGCGACGATCGAGAAGTCGCCGCGGCGTCTCACAGCCCCCGAGCTCCTCGACGCGACGCTCGACCTTGATCGGGCCGGCGGTGCCGGTGGAGCCACGGACCACGCGTCGACGGCCGACCTGGGCGACCTGCGGGCGCGGATCGCGCCTGGGCAGGACTGATGCGGGTCAGGCCCCGCCGGGCACGAAGCTCAGCAGTGCGATCACCGCGGCGGAGACACCGACGAACGCGCCGACCATCCACCACGCGCTGATCTCATGGCCCTCTTCCCGGCGCACACGCAGGAGCACGTCGGGGCGACGTGACGGATCGGCCGTGTTCGCCACGGCGTTGGCCACAACCGCCTGTGCGCCGGTCTGCGGCGATGGACCGCCTACCTGTCCGGACATCGAAAACTCCCTCGCATGGAAACACGAGTCGGCGTCGACCCACGTCCGATTCTGCCAGAGTTCCCCTTCGATGACGTCACGATCCAGTCACGCCAGTAACATCTGTCACACCAGTAGCAGACGTCCTCAGACGCGGTGTGTTCCTACAGCCACTTCGAGACGAGGTGCTCCGAGCTGATGCGACGGAGGGTTCCTGAGGCGCCACGCAGCACGACGCTCTCGGTGTACACGTAGCCGCCCTCGCGGCGCACACCCGCGACGAGCTGGCCGTCGGTGACGCCGGTGGCGACGAAGATCGTGTTGCTTCCCTTCACGAGGTCATCTGCCTCGTACACGTGGCCGTCGAGCTTCAGCCCGGCGTCGATGCCCCGCTGCTTCTCGTCGTCGTCGCGTGGCCAGAGCCGGCCCTGGATGTGTCCGCCGAGCGCCTTGATGGCGCAGGCCGTGACGATCCCCTCCGGGCTGCCGCCGACGCCGACGCACATATCGGTGCGGGCATCGTGGCGCGCGGCGTTGATGCCGCCGGCGACGTCACCGTCGCTCATCAGGCGCGTGCCGGCACCGGCGGCGCGGATCTCGTCGATGAGCTGGTCGTGGCGGGGGCGGTGCAGCACCGAGACGACGATCTCGTCGACCGGCTTCCCGAGCGCCTTCGCCAGCCGCCGGATGTTCTCACCGGTCGGAAGGCGGATGTCCACCACGCCGACTCCGGCCGGGCCCGTCACCAGTTTGTCCATGTAGAAGACGCTCGAGGCGTCGAGCATCGTGCCCTGATCGGAGACGGCGATGACCGACAGCGCGTTGTTGCGACCGGCGGCGGTGAGCGACGTGCCGTCGATCGGGTCCACGGCGACGTCGGCCTTCGGTCCTCGGCCGTTGCCGACCCGCTCGCCGTTGTAGAGCATGGGCGCTTCGTCCTTCTCGCCCTCGCCGATGACGATCGTGCCGTCGAAGTTCACGGTGGTGAAGAAGGCACGCATGGCGTCGACCGCGGCGCCGTCGGCGTCCTCCTTCGCTCCGCGACCGATGAACGGCACCGCCCGGATCGCCGCCGCCTCTGTGGCACGCACCAGTTCGAGTGCAAGGTTGCGGTCGGGGTGGAGCGGGCTCATGTCAGCGGTCAGACTCACCATGACCCCCAGCGTAGCCAGCGGGGTTGCGTGAACCGCAGAATTTCACACCGCGAGTGTCGAAGGAATTGCGATTCTTTCACACTGGCTCAGAACGCGTCCGTGCACCCGTCACGCAGCGGTACGGCATCCACCCTCCCGATCTCTCGGCGCTAAAGTCGAGGGACGCCCCCAACCGACCAAGGAGCACCCATGCCCGTCGCCACCCCGGAGCAATACGCCGACATGCTGGACCGCGCGAAGGCCGGCGGTTTCGCGTATCCCGCCATCAACGTCGCCAGCTCGCAGTCGATCAACGCCGTGCTGCAGGGTCTCACCGAGGCCGGCTCCGACGGCATCATCCAGGTCACGACGGGCGGCGCGGACTACTTCGCCGGCCACACCGTCAAGGCCCGTGCGGCCGGTGCACTGGCATTCGCGAAGTTCGCCACCGAGGTCGCCAAGGCCTACCCGATCACGGTCGCACTGCACACCGACCACTGCCCGAAGCCCGCGCTGGCCGACTTCGTGCTGCCGCTCATCGAGGCTTCCGAGGAAGAGGTCAAGGCGGGCCGCAACCCGATCTTCCAGTCGCACATGTGGGACGGCTCGGCCGTGCCGCTCGACGAGAACATCGAGATCGCGAAGGACCTTCTCCCCCGCCTCCGCAACATCAACGCGATCCTCGAGGTCGAGATCGGCGTCGTGGGCGGCGAAGAGGACGGCGTGCAGCACGAGGGCTCGAATGACGCGCTCTACACGACGGTCGCCGACGTGACCAAGGCCGTCGAGGCGCTCGGCCTCGGCGAGAACGGCCGCTACATCTCGGCCCTCACCTTCGGCAACGTCCACGGCGTGTACAAGCCGGGCAACGTGAAGCTCAAGCCCGAGCTGCTCGGCGAGATCCAGGAGGGCATCGCCGCGAAGTTCGGCACCGGACCGAAGCCGCTCGACCTGGTCTTCCACGGCGGCAGCGGCTCGACCGACGCCGAGATCGCCGAGGCGGTCGCCAACGGCGTCGTCAAGATGAACATCGACACCGACACCCAGTACGCGTTCACGCGCTCGGTCGCCGGCTTCATGTTCCAGAACTACGACGGCGTCCTCAAGGTCGACGGCGAAGTGGGCAACAAGAAGGCCTACGACCCCCGCGCGTGGGGCAAGATCGCCGAGTCGGCGATGGCGGCGCGCGTCGTCAGCGCCACGCAGCAGCTGGGGTCGGCGGGCAAGAGCCTCGCCGCCTGAGGCGCGCAGGACAGACGAGCGGATGCCTCGGCTCCGCCCCTTCGCCGGGGCGGGTCCGGGGCATCCGGCGTTCCCGGGCTGTCAATGCGGGGCCGCCTCCACGTCCGGCGGATCGAGCTCGGTGCGCATCAGCACCTTGCCCGTCCGGAGCGAGCGGATCTCGACGGCCGCGATCTCATCGACGTCGAGCGCCGTCGAGGCGCTGAGGCGGGCCGTCGAACCCGGCAGGGCTCGCCACGTGGAGACCTCGCTCGTCGTGCCGTCGACGCCGGTCAGCACGAGCGAATACGGCCAGCCCTCTGCGGGGGCGTCGTCGCCCGCAGGCTCGGTGTAGCGGCAGGTCATCTCGATCCGCGTGCCCCACGGCGCATCCGCGAGCTCGACCGTCGCCGAGAGCGGCAGGTCCACGAGCGGCTCGAGGGCGATCACCTGGATGCCGCGCAACGCCGGCCCGATCGCCGTCGTCACGGCGAGCACGACCGCGATGACGATCGCCGCCGCTGCGGCGAGCCCGCCCGCCCACCGTCCCCGACGACGGCGCTGCGCCTCGCGGGTCCCTCGCTCGATCAGGCGCGTGCGGGACGCGGCATCCGGCCCCGCCTCCCCCGCCGCAGCCGCGAGGAGCGACATCGCGCGGTCAGGCGGCACGCGTGAGAGAAGGCCCGGCGTCGACGCGAGGTCGGCGAGCGCGGCACGGCAGACGTCGCAGCGCTCGATGTGCTCCTCGAACAGCCGGCGGTCGGCCGGGCCGAGCGCACCGAGGACGTAGGCGGCGTCCCATTCGGCGAAGCGAGCGTGGTCGGGGCTCATCGCGTCACTCCCTTCTCCTGCAGCGCGAGTCGCAGCGCGCGCAGGCCGTAGTGCAGGCGGGACTTGACCGTGCCCTGCGGGATGTCGAGCTCGTCGGCGATCTCCGCCACCGTCAGCGCGCCGAAGTACGCGCGGATGACGACGGCCCGATGGTCGGCCGACAGCGCGGCGAGCGCCTCCTCGATGAGGATCGCCTCGAACAGGGCGTCCGTGGCGTCGGGGCTCGCGGTCTCGGGTGGTTCGGCGACCCCGACTTCGCGCCGGCGGCGCGCGGAGCGCACGTCGTCGACCACCAGATGCCGTGCGACGGTGAACATCCACGAGCGCGTGGACTCCGGGGCCTGCGCCATGATCCGCGGGGTGCGCCACGCGCGCAGGAGGGTCTCCTGCACGACGTCGTCCGCACCGGCGCGATCGCCGGTGAGGTGCACGACGTATCGCCACACCGGCGCCGCATGGGCGTCGTAGAGCGCGGCCAGTCGCGTGGCGTCGTCGTCCGGCATCCTCACCTCCCGTAGGAGTCACGAAATGTCGCAGGCCCAGGTTCACCGGCCTCCGCGCCGGACTCGGTCAGCGGAGGCTGCCGACCATCGCCTCCCACACCGCGGGGTCGTTCATCAGAGGCACGAGCACCAGCGACGCCGACGCGAACGTGAACACGACGCCTCCGACGAGCGGGATCCACCACGAGAGGCGTCCGCGCCGCACGCTGACCCAGGACAGCGCCGCGGTGATCAGCCATCCCACCGCGAGCACGATCGCGGCCGCGACGCCCCACGGCCGTCCTGCGGCGGGATCCGTGAGCGTCGCATCGACGCCCAGCAGGTCGAACATGCGCTGCGCGTAGTCGCTGAAGTCGGCGAGCGCCGGGAAGGTGGCGATGACGTTGATGAGCCCGTACGCCAGGAGGGCGAACGTCACGATCCGGTCGACCGGCCGGGTGCGGGTCCGCGCGGTGGCGGCAGGCGCACCCGCCGGCTGCGTCGCGACGACCGGGGCGGATTCGGCCACGGGCGCCGGCTCGTACACCAGGCTCGCGTCGGGCTGCGCGATGCGCGCCCGCTGCTCCTCGGGGGTGGCGTACTCGCCGAATTGCGGCCGCGGTCGCGGCTCGGGCGCCGGGACGGCGTCGCCGGCCTCGGTCACGCGCGGCTCCGGCCGCCGAGCGCGCGGTCGTCGCGCGTGCCCGCAGCGTTCGTGCGGAGCTCCTTCGGCAGCGAGAACTGCAGGTCCTCCTCGGCCGTGCGCACCTCTTCCACGTCGCGGTAGCCGGCGCCGGCGAGGTCTTCGAGCACCTGCTGCACGAGCACCTCGGGCACCGACGCACCGCTCGTGACGCCGACGGTCTCGACACCCTCGAGCCACGCCTGCTCGACCTCGTCGGCGTAGTCGACCCGGTACGCCGCCTTCGCGCCGTACTCGAGCGCGACCTCGACGAGCCGCACGCTGTTGGACGAGTTCGCCGACCCCACGACGATCACGAGGTCGGCGCCCTTCGCGACCTTCTTGATTGCGACCTGGCGGTTCTGGGTGGCGTAGCAGATATCGTCGGACGGCGGGTCCTGCAGCTGCGGGAACCGCGTGCGCAGTCGCCGCACGGTCTCCATCGTCTCGTCGACGGAAAGGGTCGTCTGCGACAGCCACACGACCTTCGACGGGTCGCGCACCTCGATGGTGTCGGCCTCTTCGGGCGAGTTCACGATCGTGACATGGTCGGGCGCCTCGCCCGCGGTGCCCTCGACCTCTTCGTGGCCCTGATGGCCGATGAGCAGGATCTCGAAGTCGTCGCGCGCGAAGCGCACCGCCTCGCGGTGCACCTTGGTGACGAGCGGGCACGTGGCGTCGATGGCGAGAAGACCGCGATCGGATGCCGCGTTCACGACGGCCGGCGACACTCCATGCGCGCTGAACACGACGTGAGCACCCTCGGGCACCTCGTCGACCTCCTCGACGAAGATCGCGCCCTTGGCCTCGAGCTCGGTGACCACGTGGATGTTGTGGACGATCTGCTTGCGCACGTAGACCGGCGCACCGAAGCGGTCGAGCGCCTTCTCGACGGCGATCACGGCACGATCGACGCCGGCGCAGTATCCGCGGGGCGACGCCAGCAGCACCCGCTTCTGTCCTTGCACGGGGATATCCTGAAGGCGTTCGCGCCGCCGCGGGACGCGGGGGACGGGCATGCTCACAGGGGTACTGCCCACGGTGCTGGTGCTCACCCCTCGATTCTATGGGCGGCCCCTGTGCGCGGGCCGAAGAGCGACCCGCCCGCCGCACGAGAGGACCGCATGACGACCTTCCAGCCCGAGCCCGTCGCGGGCGAGGCGCCGCCTCCCGACTCGGTGCGCCCGAAGGACTCCACGCCGCAGGCGCCGACTTCGGTGTCGCGGCTCAACGAGACGATCCGCGGCTTCATCCAGACGTGGGGCTCGGTGTGGGTGGAGGGCGAGATCACGTCGTGGAACGTGCGCGGCGGCAACGTGTTCGGCCGCCTCAAAGACAACGCCGCCGACGCGACCATCTCGTTCCGCATCTGGTCGTCGACGCGCGAGCGCCTTCCCGACGACCTCAAGGTCGGCGACCATGTCGTCACGTGCGTGAAGGCCGACTTCTTCGCCAAGTCGGGTGACTTCAGCTTCAGCGTGTCGGCGATGCGCCACGTCGGCCTCGGCGACCAGCTCGAGCGGCTGGAGCGCCTGCGGGCTCAGCTGCGGGCCGAGGGCCTGTTCGACCCGTCGCGCCGCAAACCGCTCCCCTTCCTCCCCCAGACCATCGGCCTCATCACGGGCGAGAACTCGGACGCCGAGAAAGACGTCCACCGCAACGCCGAGCTGCGCTGGCCGCAGGTGCGCTTCCGCACGAAGTACGCCGCGTCGCAGGGTGAGCGCTGTGTGCCCGAGACGATCGCGGCGCTCAAGGCGCTCGACGCCGCCCCCGACGTCGATGTCATCATCATCGCGCGCGGCGGGGGCGACCCGCAGACGCTGCTCGGCTTCAGCGACGAGCGTCTCGTGCGCGCCGTCGCCGCGGCATCCACTCCCGTCGTCAGCGCCATCGGCCACGAGAACGACCATCCGCTCCTCGACGACGTCGCCGATCTGCGGGCGTCGACGCCCACCGACGCGGCCAAGCGAGTGGTGCCGGATGTCGCGGAGCAGCGTGCGCTCGTGGCGCAGCTGCGCTCGCGACTGACGTCCCGGCTGACACAGCGCGTGTCGCACGACATCGCTCAGCTCGAGCAGCTGCGCTCCCGGCCGGCGCTTCGCGCCCCCGAGTCGATGATCGCGTCGCGCGCGCAGGAGGTCGAGCTGCTCGCGGCGCGCGGCCGCGATCGGGTCGACCGCGCCCTCGAGTCGCACACGCGCCGCACCGCCGAACTCCGGGCCACGCTGCGCGCCCTGTCGCCGGCATCCACCCTCGCGCGGGGCTATGCCATCGCGCACCTGGCCGACGGCGTCATCGTGCGCGACGCGTCCCAGGCGCCGGCATCCACCCCCGTCGTGGTCACCGTCGGCCGAGGCTCGTTCGCGGCGAGGTCCGACGGCGAGGTCGCAGAGTCGGCGGGTGCGCCGTCGGATCCGGCGGCCGCAGGAGACGGTCCGGCGCCGAACTAGGATGGGACGCATGACCGAGTCGACCGGTGCACCGTCCGACGTCGCCTCCCTCTCCTTCGAGCAGGCCCGCGACGAACTCGTGCGCGTGGTCGCCGAACTCGAGCAGGGCGCCCCGACGCTCGAGCACTCGCTCGCCCTGTGGGAGCGCGGCGAAGCCCTCGCCGCCCGGTGCGACGAGTGGCTCCTGGGCGCCAAACGCCGCCTCGACGCGGCACGCTCATCGGCCGAGTCCGCCGGATCGGAGCGTGCGTGATGGCGAAGGGACCACGCATCGTCGCCGAGCTCGGCCGCCCCGAGACTCCCGATGAGACCGCCGCCCGCAAGGCCGAGTCCTCGCGTGTCCACCGCGAGGCGCAGAACACCCGCAACCTGATCGCGGCGCTCATCGTCACCATCGGCGTCGTGCTCGTCATCGTGCTGGCGGTCCCCCGCGGTGAGCCGCCGGCCCGCGAGCCGATCGACGTTTCCGCCGTGGCCGAGCGCGTCGGCGCCGCCGAGGGCCGCACCCTGATCGTGCCCGACGCACCTCCCTCGTGGCAGGTCAACGCCGCGTCCATCGAGGGCGACGTTCCACGCGCGTGGACGATCGTCTACGTCGACGAGACGTGGTTCGTGCGGGTGGCGCAGGGCTTGGACGCAGACCCCGCCTGGCCGGCGCGCGTGCTGTCCGGGGCGGGCCCCGACGGCACGGTCGAGGTCGACGGCGTGACGTGGGACCGCTACGACATCGCCGATCCCTCGCGCGCCGGGAACATCACGGGCGCGCTGTCGACGCAGGTCGGCCCCGACACCGTCCTGATCTACGGCAAGGCGGACGACGCGACGCTCGAAGAGGTCGCGGCCGCCGTCTCCCCCGAGGTCCGCGAGTTGCAGGAGGAAACCGAGTGAGCGAACCGTCGCCGAGCAAGGTCTGGAACGAGATGCGGCGCGGCAACGACCGCTTCGTCGCGGGCGAGCCGCGCCATCCCCGCCAGGATGTCGAACGGCGGCACGATCTCGCCGCCGGCCAGCGTCCGCGCGCGGCCCTCTTCGGCTGCTCCGACTCGCGTCTCGCCGCCGAGATCATCTTCGACAAGGGGCTGGGCGACCTGTTCGTCGTCCGCAACGCCGGCCAGGTCATCTCCGACTCGGTCGTCGGCAGCCTCGAGTACGCCGTCGCCGTCCTCGAGGTGCCGCTCATCATCGTGCTCGGGCACGACGAGTGCGGCGCCGTGGGCGCGGCCATCGACAGCACCCGGCCGGATGCCCCCGAGCTCCCGCCGCACATCTGGCGCCAGATCGCGCCCATCGTCCCCGCGGTCCACCGCGTCGTCCGCGCGGGCACCGTCGACGGCGTCCCGCCCGCGGCCATCGACGCAGAGCAGGTCGGTCGCGAGCACCTTCGCGACACGTGCGGCGAACTGCTGCACTCATCCGAGCTCATCAGCGACGCCGTCGCCGAAGGCCGCCTGGCCATCGTGGGCGCCAACTACCGACTCGCCGAAGGCACCGCCGTCCCCGACGTCATCGTCGGGCGCGTCGACGAAGAAGCCTGACGCACTCTCGCCACCAACGGAGGAACGACGAAGTGACCGACATCGAATACCGCATCGAGCACGACACCATGGGCGAGGTCCGCGTCCCCAAGGACGCCCTCTACGCCGCGCAGACCCAGCGCGCGGTCGAGAACTTCCCCATCTCCGGCGACCCGCTCGAACCCGCGCAGATCGTGGCGCTCGCCCGTATCAAGAAGGCGGCCGCGCTTGCGAACAAGGAGCTCGGCACGCTCGACGGCGCGATCGCCGATGCGATCGCGCGCGCCGCCGACCGCATCATCTCCGGCGAGTACGCCGACCAGTTCCCGATCGACGTCTACCAGACGGGCAGCGGCACCTCGTCGAATATGAACATGAACGAAGTCCTCGCGACTCTCGCGACGCAGGACCTCGGCTCGGCCGTGCACCCCAACGACCATGTCAACGCGTCGCAGTCCTCGAACGACGTGTTCCCCACCTCGGTGCACATCGCCGTCACCCAGGAGCTCATCGACGACCTCATCCCGGCCCTCGACCACCTCGCGGTCGCGCTCGAGGCCAAGGCCGAGGCCTGGAAGTCCGTCGTTAAGTCGGGCCGCACCCACCTGATGGACGCGACGCCCGTAACCCTCGGCCAGGAGTTCGGCGGCTACGCCCGTCAGATGCGGCTCGGCATCGAGCGTGTGCAGGCCGTTCTCCCCCGCGTCGCGGAGGTCCCGCTCGGCGGCACCGCGGTCGGCACGGGCATCAACACCCCGCTCGGCTTCCCGCAGAAGGTGATCGAATTCATCGTCGCCGACACCGAGCTGCCGATCACCGAGGCGAAGGACCACTTCGAGGCTCAGGCGAACCGCGACGGGCTGGTAGAGGCATCCGGCGCCCTCCGCACCATCGCCGTCTCGCTCACCAAGATCAACAACGACATCCGGTGGATGGGCTCGGGGCCGAACACCGGAATCGGCGAGCTGCACATCCCCGATCTGCAGCCCGGATCGTCGATCATGCCCGGCAAGGTCAACCCGGTGGTTCCCGAGGCGACGCTCATGGTGTGCGCACGCGTGATCGGGAACGACGCGACCGTCGCCTGGGCAGGCGCCTCCGGTTCGTTCGAGCTCAACGTCGCGATCCCTGTCATGGGCACCGCGGTGCTCGAGTCGATCAGCCTGCTCGCGAACGCCTCGCGCCTGCTCGCCGACAAGACCATCGACGGCCTCGAGGCCAACGTCGACCGTGCGGCCGCCTATGCGGGCATGTCGCCGTCGATCGTGACGCCGCTCAACAAGCTCATCGGCTACGAGGCCGCCGCGAAGATCGCCAAGCACTCGGTCGCGAAGGGCATCACCGTCCGCGAGGCCGTCATCGACCTCGGCTACGTCGAGCGCGGAGAGCTCACACTGGAGCAGCTCGACGAGAAGCTCGACCTGCTGTCGATGACGCACCCGGGCTGAGCATCCGATTCGTGCCGCAGGAGCCTCCCGCGGGCGATAATCAGGGGGTGACCCGCTCGACGCCCAGGCCGATCCCGGCCCGTGTGAGGATCCTCGCCGCGATCCTCGCCGTGGCCTGTGTCGGACTGGCCGTCGTCGGGAGCGTCACCTTCCTCGTGCAGCGCGAGCGCGTCGTCCAGGAGGTGGACCACCGGCTCGAGGCACAGGTAGACGGCCTGCGGACACTGGCGAGCCCTCCGGCGGACCGGGATGACGAGCCCGCCTCGGACGACGGTGCGACCACCGCGAGTGAGATCTTCGACATCCGCGAGTACACCTCGATCGACCCCTACCTCCGAGATGTCGTGGCCAGCTTCGTGCCCGCTCGCAACGAGGGATCGGTCGCGGTGATCGACGGTGTCGCACGCTATCGGCCGGGCACGTTCTCGGGCTTCGACATCTCCAGGAACACCGAGCTCATCGATCGGGCGATCGCGGAGACGGCCAACGGGGACACCAAGACCGGCACCATCGCCACCGCGGACGGCTCGCTCCGGTACATCGCCATCCCTGTGACGATGGCGGGCGACGATGGCGAAGGCCTGTACATCCGGGCGGTCGACATGGGCGCCGAACTCGAGCCCGTCACCGCGGCGATGGGGACCTACGTGATCGCGGCCCTCGCGGTGCTGGCTGCGATCGGCGTCGTCGGCTGGTTCGTCACGGGCCGCCTGCTCTCCCCGATCCGCCTCATGCGCGAGACCGCCGACGCGATAACGATCGCCGACCTGTCCCCGCGGCTGTCGACGCAGGGCAACGACGACATCTCCGACCTCTCGCGCACCGTCAACTCGATGCTCGACCGCATCGAAGGATCCGTCGACGTGCAGCGTCAGCTGCTCGACGACGTGCGCCACGAGCTGAAGACCCCCATCACCATCGTGCGCGGGCACCTCGAGCTCATGAACCCCGGCGACGCCGGAGACGCCGCGGCGGCGCGCGAGATCGGCATCGCCGAGCTCGACCGCCTCGCCCGCCTCGTAGAGGACATCGACCTGCTCGCCGCCGCAGAGGGCGACTCGTACGTCATGCGCGACGTCGACCTCTCCGCGCTCACCGCGCGCGTGGGCGAGCTCGTCGCCGTGATCCCCCAGCACGCCTGGACGATCGAGGCGCACGCCGAGGGTGTCGTGCAGGGCGACCAGGACCGCCTCCTCCAGGCGTGGCTCCAGCTCGCCGACAACGCCGCGAAGTACACCCCCGCGGGCACGTCCATCGAGATCGGCAGCTCGCTCGACGACACCGGGGCTCGTCTGTGGGTCCGCGATCACGGAGCGGGCATCCCCCCGGCATCACGCAGTCGCATCTTCCGGCGCTTCGACCGCGCCCACGGCAAGCGCACCGTGGGCGGCTCGGGACTCGGCCTCGCAATCGTCGACGCGATCACGAAGGGCCACGGCGGCTCCTGCGCGGTGACCGACACCCCCGGTGGCGGCGCCACCTTCACCATCCACCTTCCTCCCGCCGCCGCCGAGCTTCCGGCGCCGGTGCGGGCGGGCGACGTTCTGCAGCGGGAGACATCGGCATGACACGGATCCTCATCGTCGAGGACGAGCCGCGCATCGCGTCGTTCGTCAGCCGCGGTCTCGAGTCTGCGGGCTATGAGACGACCGTCGTCGAGGACGGCGAGGAAGCTCTCACGGTTGCGCTCCGCGGCGACGCCGACCTCGTGCTGCTCGACGTGGGCCTGCCCACGATGGACGGCTTCGAGGTGCTTCGCGAGCTGCGCTCCCGGGGATCGGTCGTGCCGGTGATCATGCTCACCGCCCGCTCCAGCACCCGAGACACGGTCGAAGGGCTGGATGCCGGCGCCAATGACTACGTGCCGAAGCCGTTCACCTTCGAAGAGCTGCTCGCGCGCGTCCGCTCGCGCCTGCGCGAGACCACTCCCCAGGTCGGGGTCGCGGTTTCGCACGGCGACGTCGTGCTCGACATCCTGGCCCGGCGCGCGACCGTCGGCGGACGCGACGTCGACCTCTCGGCGCGCGAGTTCGCCCTCGCCGAGCAGTTCCTGCGCAACCCGGGCCGCGTGCTCAGCCGAGAGCTGCTGCTGAGCCGCGTGTGGGGCCTCGACTTCGATCCCGGCTCGAACGTCGTCGACGTGTACGTGCGCTACCTGCGCGGCAAGCTGGGGCCCGACCACATCATCACGGTGCGCGGCGCCGGCTACCGCTGGGAGTGACTCCGGGCGCGCGAAGAAGCCCCCGGCGCTGGGGGGCGCCGGGGGCTGGGAAGGCCGGACTGGGGGATCCGGCCGTATATCAATCGCGTCGGTCTGGGGAATCGCGCGATCGATGCTTCTTCGCGCCGACACCGGCATTCGTCGACCGGTCGTCGGCGTTCGCTCCCGCGTGCGCGGGGCGCTTGTGGGAAGACCCGGCCTCGGCGCGCCGGTCCTTCGAGCTGGGTCCGCTGCCCTTCACGGCACCGAGGCCACGACCGGGACTCCCGACCTGGCCGTGGGAGCTGCCGGATCCGACCAGGCCCTGGCGCCCGCCGTCAGTCGTCTCCTCGCCGCCGGGGCGGGCATCGCCCCGTCCCCCCGGGGCGCGGCCTCCGGGCAGCGGGCCGCGGGACTTCTCGAGCCGGTCGATCCAGGCGTCGATGCGAGCCGGCGACCAGCCGAGTCGCTCGGCCCACTTGCGGGCCGCGTCCCACGAGCGCGATGCCTCGGCCTCGGCGACCACCTCGTCTTCGGTCGGCGGCGGCGTGGGTCGAGCGGAATCCGTCACCTCGGGGGTCGAGGCTGGAGGAGCGGCCGGCACCACCTCGGGCGCCGGCGCAGGCACGACCTCGGCGGCGCGCGCGCCGCGGGTCTCGGCGACGGGATCGGTGGTGGTGGCCGGCACGGACTCTTCGCCCGCGCCTGCGCCCTCAGAGTCAGCGGTCGACGCCGGGACCACCACGGGAGCCGCGTCGATCGTCGAACCGGCGGCATCCGAGAGCGCCACACTGTGGGTGAGGGCGACGGCGCAGATCACGGCGACGCTCGCAGCGACGACGGTCATGCCGCCGACAGCCAGCCGCGTCAGACTCTCCACGCGTGCGCCTTCCCTCCCGGTGCCACGAATGCACCTCTTCCATGCTGACAGAACGCCCTGCGCAGGATCCACGTGGGGAATGAGACTCTTCTCATGATGGGAAGGCATGGCCGACCAGTCCGGACATGCGGAAGGGGCCGGGATGCAGCATCCCGGCCCCTTCCGAATCGTCAGGCGAGTTCACCCGCTTCGAGCAGGTCGGTCACCAGGGCCGCGATGGCGGAGCGCTCCGATCGCACGAGGGTGACGTGGCCGAACAGGCCGTGCCCCTTGAGCGTCTCGATGACCGATGCGACGCCGTCGTGCCGGCCGACCCGGAGGTTGTCGCGCTGCCCGACGTCGTGGGTGAGCACGACCCGCGAGTTCTGGCCGATGCGGCTGAGCACGGTGAGCAGCACGTTGCGCTCGAGCGACTGCGCCTCGTCGACGATCACGAATGCGTCGTGCAGCGACCGCCCGCGGATGTGCGTGAGCGGGAGCACCTCGAGCAGCCCGCGCTCGACGACCTCCTCCAGCACGTTCGACGAGACGACCGAGCCGAGGGTGTCGAAGACCGCCTGGCCCCACGGGTTCATCTTCTCCTGCTGATCGCCGGGCAGGTAGCCGAGCTCCTGCCCGCCCACCGCGAAGAGCGGGCGGAAGACGATGATCTTGCGCTGCTGCTGCCGTTCGAGCACCGCCTCGAGCCCCGCACACAGAGCGAGGGCCGACTTGCCGGTGCCGGCGCGACCGCCGAGCGACACGATCCCCACCTCAGGGTCGGTCAGCAGATCGATGGCGATCCGCTGCTCGGCCGAACGGCCGTGCAGACCGAACACCTCGCGGTCGCCTCGCACCAGTTTGTACGCCCCCGCGCTCGTCACGCGGCCGAGCGCCGATCCGCGCTCGGAGTGGATGATGAGACCGGTGTTGACGGGCAGCCCGCGGACCTGGTCGCTGCTGGCGACCTCGCTCTCGTACAGATCGCTGATGTCGTCGCCCGAGACGTCGATCGTCGCGATGCCGGTCCACCCCGAGTCCACCGCCTGCTCGGCGAGGTACTCCTCGGCGGTCACGCCGAGCGATGCGGCCTTGACGCGCATCGGGAGGTCCTTCGAGACGACCGTCACCTCCTGCCCGTCGGACGCGAGGTGCATCGCGACGGCGAGGATGCGACTGTCGTTGTCTCCGAGGCGCATGCCCGACGGCAGGACGCCGGCGTCGGTGTTGTTGAGCTCAACGCGCAGCGTGCCGCCCTCGCCGACGGGAACGGGGAAGTCGAGGCGACCGTGCTCGACACGCAGCTCGTCGAGATGACGGAGCGCCTGACGCGCGAAGTACCCGATCTCGGGATCGTGCCGCTTGCCCTCGAGCTCGGTGATCACCACCACGGGGATCACGACGTTGTGCTCGGCGAAGCGGAAGAAAGCCCGCGGATCGCTCAGCAGCACGGAGGTGTCGAGCACGTAGGTGCGGAGATCCTGTTCCAGATCCGCGGCCTGTGCGACGTCCTGACGGTACTGCTCGTGTGGTGCTCGTGTGGTCACAACCCACTCCCGCCCCGGGTGGAGAACCCGGCAGTCACGAGTCGACCATGGGTCACGAGTCGTGGTCCGAAAGGCCGACTCGAACGGGCGCCTTGCCCGATGTGATGAACGTACGTCCGCGCCATGTCCGGACCCGTGCACGACACGCGCACGAACGTGTCGAGCAGGTGAATTTCCGGGATGCCGCGGGTCGCAGCATCCCGGCATCACCACACGCGTGCGGACGAGAACGCGGCCAGCGCGTCGCCGAACAGTCGCAGCGTGTCGGCGCCGGTGCCGACGTGCGGCGAGACGCGGACGAGCCCGGAGCGCACCGTGACGGTGAGGCCGTGGTTGGCGAGCGACGCCGCGAGAGGAGCCGCGTCCTGCGGCGCGGGCGCGAGGGTGACGATCCCGCCGCGGCGTTCGGGCTCGCGCGGCGTGATCACGGGCACCTCGTAGCGGTCGGCGTAGTACATGACGGTGCGCGTGCGTTCCATGAGCTCGGCCTCGACGGTTGCGACGCCGACCTCGGTCAGCTCCTGCAGCGACGTGGCGAGGCGGGCAGCCGCCAGCGTGTCGATCCCGCTGACGCTGAATGCCCGGGCGGAGGCCGACGGCGGGGGCACGACGTCGAGCGGCAGGTCGCCGTCGATCCCCGCGAACCCCGAGAGGACCGGTGCGATGCGCTCGAGCGCCCGCTCGCCGAACCACGCGAAGCCGGTGCCCCGCCCCGCGCGCAGCCACTTGTACCCGTTCGAGCAGACGACATCGGCCGCCGTGTAGTCGACGTCGATCGTGCCGAAGCCCTGGATCGCGTCGACGATGAGCAGCCGGTCGCCGAGAACGTCGCGGAGGGCGGGCAGGTCGGCGCGATAGCCGGTGCGGAAGTCGATGAGGCTCACGGCGAGCGCGCGCGTGTCGTCGCTGAGCGAGGAGCGCACGAGGTCGGGCGTGATGCAGCCGTCGACGGGATCGAGCCATTGCACGGCGATCGAGCCGAGGGAAGCTGCGGCCCGCGTGGCGGCAACGGTGAGGCTGGGGAACTCGCCGCGTCCGACCATGAGTCCGCCGGCGAGGCCGTAGATGGCCTGCATCAGGCCGTAGGTGGTCGATGGCTGCAGGACCACCTGCGAGGCATCCGTGCCGATCAGACCGGCGACGAGCTCCTGCGCCTCGCGCGCGTGGTCGTTCACCAGCTGGATGCTGGTGCGGCGCCCCGAGCCGAGGAGCTCGGTGTCGGCTTGCGCTTCCGCGCGCACGACCGGAGAGAGCGGTCCGAACGCAGCCCAGTCGAGATACCCCGGTTCCCCATCGAACGACGCCAGATACGTATCCAGATCCGTCACTGACACATCATGGCACGCGGTGCCCGCACGCGGGGTCGCGCCGGTGCGGGCGGGATCAGCTGCCGTAGCGACGATCGCGGCTGGAGTAGTCGCGGATCGCCCGCAGGAAGTCGACCTCGCGGAGGTCGGGGCCGAGCGCCTCGACGAAATAGAACTCGGAGTGCGCGGACTGCCACAGCAGGAAGTCGCTCAGCCGCTGCTCCCCCGAGGTGCGGATGACGAGGTCGGGGTCGGGCTGACCGCCGGTGTAGAGGTGCTCGCCGATCTGCTCCGGTGTGAGGCTCGCCGCGAGCTCCTCGAGCGAACCGCCTTCCTCGTCATGCTGGGCGATGATGCTGCGCACGGCGTCGACGATCTCGCCGCGGCCGCCGTACCCGACGGCGAGGTTGACGTGGAGGCCGGTTTGGTCCCTCGTGCGCTCATCCGCCTCGGCGAGCACGCGGGTGAGCTCGGCAGGCAGGAGGTCCAGGCGCCCGACGGGCTGGACGCGCCAGTCGGGCTCGAGCGACAGCTCGTGCGCGAGCTCCGCGATGATCTCGACGAGATCGGCGAGTTCGCGGGAGTCCCGCTTGCGCAGGTTGTCGGTCGACAGCAGGTACAGCGACACGACTTTGACGCCGACGTCGTCGCACCACCCGAGGAACTCGTGCATCTTCGCGGCGCCGGCGCGATGGCCGTGGGCGGCGGAGTCGAAGCCGAGCTGCTTCGCCCAGCGGCGGTTGCCGTCGATCATCATCGCGACGTGACGCGGCACGGAGCCGGGTTCGAGCCGGCGGCGCAGGCGGTTGATGTAGAGACGGTAGAGAGGCCCCCTGCCCTCGTTCGACCGTGTGCGCGCCACACGCCTACGCTACCTTCCACCCGGACGCCGCCCTAGCGTGGCACTCGGTGCCGGGCGCCGCGAGACCGCGTATGTTCCGCTCACGGCATGCCGCCCGGCCTAATCTTGATGGATGATCCGTCGCAGCCGCCTCCCCCGGGGCCCAGAGGTCCCCGAGCTTCCGCTGATGGACGCCGCAGCTGTCGACGCCGCGAACCCTGAGATCAAGCCCTCCTGGCGCGGATGGATCCACGCCGCCACCTTCCCTGTGGCGATCGTCGCGGGCATCATCCTCATCGCGGTCGCCCAGGGCGGTCCGGCGAAGTGGGCCTGCGCGGTCTTCATGGCGACATCGCTGCTGCTGTTCGGCAACTCCGCGCTCTACCACCGCTTCAACTGGAGCCCGTCGACCAAGGCGGTGCTCAAGCGCATCGACCACGCGAACATCGTGCTCCTCATCGCGGGCACGTACGCGCCGATCGCCGTGCTCGCGCTCCCCCCGCAGCAGGGGTCCATCCTGCTGATCGTCGTATGGTCAGGGGCCCTGCTGGGCATCCTGTTCCGGGTCTTCTGGATCAACGCTCCGCGCTGGCTCTATGTCGCGCTCTACCTCGCGCTCGGCTGGGCGGCGGTGATGTACCTGCCCGATCTGCTGCGCGCCAACGCGACGATGATGATCCTCGTCGCCGTCGGCGGCCTGCTCTACACCGGCGGCGCGGTCGTCTACGCGATGAAGCGCCCGAATCCGTGGCCCGGCCACTTCGGCTTCCACGAGATCTTCCACGTGTGCACGGTCCTGGCGTTCCTTTGCCACTGGGCTGCGTGCCTCATCATCGCCGTCGACCCGTTCTCGCCTTCGCTCGGGCTGCCCGGCTGACCCGAGCGG
Organism: Microbacterium sp. CFH 31415; assembly: GCF_022538185.1. Lineage (GTDB taxonomy): Bacteria > Actinomycetota > Actinomycetes > Actinomycetales > Microbacteriaceae > Microbacterium. Next base: position 73,788 of record NZ_JAKYXC010000018.1, read on the forward strand.
GCCGGGGCGCGGCATCCCGAACCGATCGGACGGTGGGATGCCGGGCTCAGCGCTGCGCGCCGCCGGTCGGCTCGTCGGGGTCGACGCTCGCGTCGTCGGTCTCGGTCGCCTCGACCGCACCGTCCGCCTGACGCTCGGCCTCGAGTTCGTCGAGGAGGTCGGCCCGCACGCGACCGCGCCGGATGCGACGGATCATGTCCCAGACCAGAACGATCGTGACGACCGCCACCAACGCCGTGATCACGAAGCCCCACGCGCCCGGCGTCACCTTGGCGGGGTCGATCATCGACGGCGTGGGCGTCGGGGTCGCGGTCGCTGCCGCGAGTGCGAGGGCGGCGAGTGCGTCGTGCATGGGGATTCCCTCGTTCTGCCCCGATCGGGCGGTGCGGGTGGCCGCGACCGCGGTCGGAAGCGCATAGCCTGGAAGTCCAGCCTAATCTTCCTGACGGACCGGCCATGACGACACAGCAGATGCTCGATGAGCGCTACGGGCGCACGCGCTCCCCCGCGCGGCGCTGGATCGTCGGCGCCGGGATCGCCGTGGCCGTCGCGCTGGTCGCACTCTTCGGCTGGATGACCGTCTCGGGGTCGCTCGACGCCGTCGATTCCGACGCGACCGGGTTCGAGGTCGTCGACGCGCACTCAGTGGTGCTCAGCTTCCAGATCACCGCTCCCCCCGGACGCTCGGTCGCCTGCGCGATCGAGGCGCAGGACCAGGAGCACGGCGTCGTGGGGTGGCGCGTGGTCGAGATCCCTGCCGGACAGAGCCACTCCCGGGCGCTGCGCGAGGTCATCCGCACGACGGCCGAGGCGACGACAGGTTTTGTCAACTCCTGCTGGGTGACGTAGTCTGGGCCGACCGCAGTCGATACGCGCCCTGGCCGAGAGCCGGGGCGTTTGACATATCGACCCTCCCCGCAGACCGAAGGAGTCAGACGTGTCCAGCGATGCCCCGGTGACCTTCCTCACACAGGATGCCTACGACCGCCTCGCCGCCGAGCTCGAGCACCTCTCGACCACCGGCCGGGAGGAGATCGCGAAGCGCATCGAAGCCGCGCGCGAAGAGGGCGACCTCAAGGAGAACGGCGGCTACCACGCGGCGAAGGACGAGCAGGGGAAGCAGGAGGCGCGCATCCGCACACTCCAGCACCTGCTGAAGACCGCCACCGTGTCGGAGGCTCCTCAGTCGACCGGCGTCGTCGAGCCCGGCACCGTCATCACGGCGATCGTCGCCGGCGGCGAGGAGGTCTTCCTGCTCGGCAACCGCGAGATCGCGGTGGGGTCCGAGCTCGACGTCTACAGCGAAGCCTCTCCTCTCGGAGCCGCGATCCTCGGGCGCAAGGAAGGCGAGACGACGGCGTACACGGCGCCCAACGGCCGCGAGATCACGGTCGAGATCGTCAAGGTCGAGACCTACACCGGCCAGTAGCCGTCCGGTCAGTCCGGCATGACGGTCGGCAGATAGCCGGCCTGCTCGAGCACCGAGATCACGTGGGCTCGATGCTCTTCGCCGCGCGTCTCGACACTCAGCTGCAGGATGACCTCGCTGATCTGCAGCCCCTGCCCGTGGCGGGTGTGGAGCACCTCGATCACGTTGGCGCCCGCCTGCGCGAGCAGCTCCGAGACTCGGGCGAGCTGGCCCGGGCGGTCGGGCAGCGGGATCTGCAGCGTCATGTAGCGGCCCGAGGCCGACAGCCCGTGTGCGACGACCCGTTGCAGCAGCAGGGGATCGATGTTGCCTCCCGACAGCACGCTGACGACGGGTCCGGCGGCCTGCACCTTCCCGGCGAGGATCGCGGCGACGCCGACCGCGCCGGCGGGCTCGACGACCTGCTTCGCCCGCTCCAGCAGCACCAGGAGGGCGCGCGCGATGTCGTCCTCCGAGACGGTGACGACGTCGTCCACGAGGTCGCGGATGATCGCGAACGGCAGGTCGCCCGGGCGGGCCACAGCGATGCCGTCGGCGATCGTGGGGCGGGTCGCGACGTCGACCGGATGCCCTGCCGCGAGCGACTCCGGGTAGGCCGCCGAGTTCTCGGCCTGGACGCCGATCACCCGCACCGTGCGTCCCTCCGCCGCGGCGCGGGCCTTGACGGCCGCCGCGACGCCGGCGATCAGGCCGCCCCCGCCGATTCCCAGCACGATCGTGTCGAGGTCGGGGAGTTCGTCCATGAGCTCGAGCCCGAGGGTGCCCTGACCCGCGATCACGTCGGGATGATCGAACGGGTGGATGAACACCGCGCCGGTGCGCTCGGCGAACTCCGCGGCCAGGCGCAGCGGCGTCTCGACGGTGGCTCCCTCGAGCACGACGTCCGCCCCGTAGCCACGGGTGGCGAGCAGCTTGGGCACCGGAACGCCCAGCGGCATGAAGATCGTCGCGGGGATGCCGAGCGACTTCGCGGCGAGAGCGACGCCCTGAGCATGGTTGCCCGCGGAGGCGGCGACGACACCGCGCGCACGCTCCTTCTCGGTCAGGCGCGACAGGCGATAGGTCGCGCCGCGGATCTTGAACGACCCGGTGCGCTGGAGGTTCTCGAGCTTGAGGTGCACCGGAACGCCCATGAGCTCGGAGAGGTGCAGCGACTCGTCGAGCGGCGTGTGCGCGATCACGCCGTCGAGCGTGGCCGCGGCATCCGCGAAATCGGCGGGGGTCGGCGCGGCCAGGTGGCGCGCAGCGGGCGAGGTCGTGCTCACGTAGGTCTCCTGCTCGGGCGCGGGACGGTGCTCCAGATGAGGTCGCCCGTGGGTCTGACCCCCGTCTCCCACGACCGCTGGCCGATGTAGACCGCCACGACGTTCACGAACGCCGCGAGGGGAACCGCGAACAGGGCGCCGGGGATGCCGGCGATCATGGCGCCGCCGGCCACCACCAGGACGACGGCGAGCGGGTGGACCTTGACAGCCGAGCCCATCAGGAGCGGCTGAAGGACATGGCCTTCGAGCTGCTGGACTCCGAGCACGACGATCAGCATCCACAGCGCGATCCAGGGACCGTTGTAGACGAGGGCGAGGAAGACGGCGATGGCTCCCGTGACGACGGCACCGACGATCGGCACGAACGCGCCCAGGAAGACGAGGACGGCGACCGGGATCGCCAGCGGAACGCCGAGGAGGAACGCGCCCAGGCCGATGCCGACCGCATCGATCGTGGCGACGAGGAGCTGTGTGCGCGCGTAGTTGACGACCGTCACCCAGCCGGCACGCCCGGCGCCGTCGGCGGCGCGGCGCGCCTTGCGCGGGAAGAGCCGAAGCGTCCACCGCCAGATGCCGGCGCCGTCGGCGAGCAGGCACAGCAGGATGAAGAACGCCAGGATGCCGCCGGTGAGCACGTGGCCCAGGGTGCTGCCGAGGGCGAGCGCGCCCGACCAGACGAGCTCGGCCTGCTCCTGCAGGAAGCCCCACCCCTGCGCGAGCAGGCCGTCGATCTGCTCCTCGGTGAGGTGCATCGGCCCTTGGACCAGGTAGGTGCGGAAATTGTCGACGGCCTCGACGGTGCTCGCCTGCACATCCGACCACTGGCGGGTGATCTGCCAGGCCACCAGCCACAGCAGGCCGCCCACCACAGCGAGCGTGCCGACGACCGAGATGACGATCGCAAGCCATCGAGGGACCCGATGCCGCAGCATCCAGCTGAAGACCGGCCACAGCAGTGCCGTCACCAGGATGCCGACCAGGAGCGGGATCACCAGCAGCTTCAGCTGGATGACGAGCCACACGGCAACGCCGATGGCGGCGGCGACGACGAGGAAGCGCCACGAGTAGGCGGTGGCGATGCGCAGACCGCGCGGGATCGTCCCCGACAGCTCGGTCGAGACGACCCGGTTCCGGTCGCGGAACGCGTCGAACAGCGAGCCGCGTGGCTTGTCGTCGGAGCCGCTCATTCCGCCAGTCTAGGCGCGTCGCATGCCGCGCGAGTCATGTGCCCCGTCGGTGCGTGAAGGTGCCACGACGCCGGTGTCCGGACTCCCGGCTAAGCTCTCGCGCGTGAAGTCGACCCTCAGTGCGGCGGAGGCGCGCCGCATCGCCCTGGCGGCCCAGGGCTTCGCGCGGCCGCGGCCGGCGGTGGCGGGAACGCGGCAGCTCAATCTTGCTCTGGCGCGCATGGCGACGCTGCAGATCGACTCGGTGAACGTCTTCGCGCGCTCGCACTACATGCCGCTCTTCTCTCGACTGGGTTCCTATGATCCTGCGGCACTCGACCGCCTGCTCTTCGCCCGGCGCCCGCCGTACGTGGAGTACTGGGCGCACGTCGCGGCGTTCATCCCCGCTGCCGACTGGGCACTGTTCCGCTTCCGCATGGACGATCTGCGGGCCAAGTACGGCACGAAGCCCGACGGCTGGTTCCAGACCCACCGCAAGACGGTGGACTGGGTGCGCGCCGAGCTGGTCGACCGCGGCCCCCTGCGCCCGGCGCAGATCGAGCGCGACGCGCCGATGGGCGCCCGCGGCCAGTGGTGGGACTGGGACGACGTGAAGAACGCGCTGGAGTACCTGTTCATGTTCGGTGAGGTCGCCATCGCCGGTCGGCGCGGTTTCGAGCGCCGGTACGGTCTGGCGGCCGATGTGATCCCCGCCGAGGTGCTCGCTGCGCCGGTCGCGCGCCAAGACGCGATCCGCGAGCTCGTCCGCCGTGCGGCGACCGCGTACGGAGTGGCGACGGCCGCCGATCTCGCCGACTACTGGCGGATCGCCGACCGCCCCGCGATCCTGCATGCGATCGCCGATCTCACCGACACGGGCGAGCTGCTCCCGGTGACCGTCGAGGGGTGGACGACCGCCGGACGACCGGCCAAGGCATGGGTGCACCGCGACGCCGCCCTCCCCCGTCGCGTCGATGCGACGGCGCTGCTGACGCCTTTCGATCCCGTGGTGTGGTTCCGCGACCGCGCGGAGCGCCTGTTCGACTTCGAGTACCGCATCGAGATCTACACACCCGCGCCGAAGCGCCGGTACGGCTACTACTCCCTGCCCCTCCTCGTCGGCGACGACCTCGTCGGCCGCATCGACCTCAAGGCCGATCGGGCAGCATCGACGCTGCGCGTGCAGTCGGCGTGGTGGGAGCACGGAAGGCCGCCGGATGCCGCGGCCCGCGTCGCCGACGAGCTGCGGGACGCGGCGCGCTGGCAGTCGCTGGAGCACATCTCGATCTCGCGGTGGGGCGACGCCGTCGACGACCTCGCCGATGTGCTGCCCGAGGCAGAGCGCCACGTCGCGGGGCCCGGCGAGCCTGTCGCGCTCGCCGCCGACGAGCCCGGGGGCTAGCGTGGAGAGGTGAAGCGCGTAGTGGTCGTCGGCATCGTCGGCGGCATTGCGGTGCTCGCGCTCGCAGCGACCGGGGTGTGGTGGTTCACCAGCCGCCCGCCCACGGCTCAGGCCGCCGCCGAGACCTACCTGCGCGCCCTCGAGACGGGCGACTTCGCGGTGATCGCCGGCCTGCGTGGCGGCGAACTCGGAGCAGACGCGGAGTCCCTCCTCCGCGACGCCTTCGCGGGTGCGGCCTCCTATGTCTCCGACCCGGAGATCCTCGAGGTGCGCATCGACGACGACAGCCTGGCCGCGGTGCACGCGGAAGCACTGCTCGGCGACGACCGGCGCACGCTGAACTTCACGATGCGCGACGGCGGCGACGGGTGGGAGCTCACCGGAGACCACCTGGGTGTGCTCCAGGCGGAGACGATGCTCGCGTCCGCGCCCGCCGGCGACTCGGTGTGGGTCGGTGGGGCCCTCGCCCCCGCAGCAGCGGAACTGAGGCTGCTGCCCGCCGTCTACGAGGTGCAGGCGGCACCGCGCGGCATCCTGGCAGGGACGGCGACGGCGGCCGTGGGCACCGATGAGCCGATCGCCGTCACGATGGACGCCGCGCTGTCCCCCGGGGCGACCGCGCTCGCGCAAGCGCAGGTCGACGCGTATGCGGAGGCGTGTGCGGCCGCGACGGCGAGCGTCCCGGACAACTGCGGTCTGCGGGTTCCCTGGGCGGCGGACCTCGCCGCCCTCGACTCGATCGCGTTCCGGATCGACAAGCGCCCGGCCGTCTCCCTGCATGACAACGCCGCCGGCTTCGACGCCACCGGCGGCGTGATCGTCGCGACCGCCTCCGGCACGACCCGCGGCGGCGAGTCGGCGAGCTTCACCTATCGCGCCGACGAGTGGGCGCTGCGTGGATCGATCCGCTTCTCGGGCGATGACATGATCCTCGCCGTGCGCTGATCACGCCTCGCGCAGCCCCTGCACCTCGAGGCCGAGCCACTGGGCGAGGTCGTGGATCTCGCGGTGAACCGCGTCGGTGGTCGCGGCGTCGAAAGGCGTGTCCTCGTGCACGGCGAAGACCCGCAGCACACCGGCCTTGCGGTCGGCCTTGGCATCGAGCTTGCCGACGAACCGGTCGCCGTGGAGGATCGGCAGCGCGAAGTAGCCCCAGCGTCGCTTCGGCGCAGGCTTGTACATCTCGAGCAGGTACTCGTACCCGAAGATCTCCTCCAGCCGCTTGCGGTCGAAGACGAGCCGGTCGAACGGCGACAGCAGCGCCGTGCGCGGCACGAAGTCGTCGAGTGCGGCGAGCGCATCGGTATCGAGTCGCCACGTGCCCGCGGTGTCATCGATCACCGCTTCTTCGCCGACCCCGCCGACGTCGATCGGCTCGATCGGCTGCGACAGGCTCTTCGCGCGCGCGACGCCGAACGACGTGAGGCGTCGCTCTGCGCGCTCCCGCGCCGCGTCCTCGGGTGAGAGCACCGGAAGACCGGCCGGATAGACGCGTTCGGCCAGGTCGAACGACCGGCCGCCGAAGTCACGCGACGAGATGGCGACGTCGCCGCGGAGCACGAGCATCTCGAGCAGCTGCAGCGTGTTGCGGTTGTTCGTCCACCCGGACGAGCGCCAGGACACCTGCGCGGTGTCGGCGATCTCGGCCGGACGGAGCGGGCCCTCTGCCCGCAGCTTCGCCATCACCTCGCGCCGGAACACGTCGTTGGCAGCCAGCCACTCCCTCGCCTCGCGCGATCGCGGGCGCTTCGCCATCTCGGGTCGCAGCAGCGGCAGGTCGGCCATGGTGCGATAGAAACCGCCCCATTCGAAGACGGCGCGATCCTCCTCGACGAGACGAACCAGATCGGCGGGCTGGTAAGGCCACCCGAGGCGCGACCACAGGATGAGATCGGCGCTCGGGGCGATCGCCGCTGTGGGCTCGATGTTCACGACCGTCAGCGCGTCGATCGTCTCGACGATCCCGGCGGGCCGATCCGCCGACAGCAGCTGTGCGCGCACAGCCACGCGCCGTGCCTGCTCGCGCGTCAGCCGGTGGGCCATGAAGAGACGCTAGCGCGGGTCGGGGACACTCCGCGGCCCGATCCGCACCGCGTCAGAACTGGACGCGCGGCGGCTCGGAGATGGCGGCGCCGTCGACGACCTCGAAGAACTCGCGCTCGTGGAAGCCGAGGTTGCGCGCGAAGAGGTTGTTCGGGAACACCTTGATCTTGGTGTTCAGCTCGCGCACGCCGCCGTTGTAGAACCGGCGCGAGGCCTGGATCTTGTCTTCGGTGTCGACGATCGACTGCTGCAGGTGCAGGAAGTTCTGACTCGCCTGCAGCTGCGGATATGCCTCGGCGACGGCGAACAGCGACTTGAGCGCCTGCTGCATGTGCCCCTCCGCCACGCCCGCCTCGGCCGGTCCGCCGGCCGAGAGCGTCTCGGCCCGCGCACGGGTGACGTTCTCGAAGACCGCCTTCTCGTGCGCCGCGTAGCCCTTCACCGCCTCGATGAGGTTCGGCAGCAGGTCGGCGCGGCGCTTGAGCTGGACGGTGATGTCGCTCCACGCCTCATCGACCCGCACGTTCAGTTGAACGAGCGAGTTGTACGTGGCCCACAGGTAGATCCCGACGATCGCGGCGAGAGCCACAACGATCAGGACCGGGATCAGCCATTCCCACATAGCCGGATACTCCGTTCGAGGTTTCCCTCATCCTAGCGAGGGCGGCCGTCGCCGTCTGTCCCGGTTCCTCGGACTCTCAGCCGTTACTCACCGAGGACGCGCTGGAGGTAGGGATTGGCGAACACGCGCTCCGGGTCGAGGCGATCGCGCAGCGCCACGAAGTCGCCGAAGTGCGGGTAGCGCTCCTTCAGGATCGCGGCATCCAGCGTGTGCATCTTGCCCCAGTGCGGACGACCGCCGAAGCCCAGCATGACCTGCTCGACGGCCTCGAAGTACTCCGTCGGATCCTCTCGCCAGTAGCGGTGGACGGCGATGTAGCCCGATGCCCGGCCGTGCGCGGTCGACATCCACCGCTCGTCTGCCGCGGCGAAGCGCACCTCCACAGGGAACGAGATGCGCCAGCCGCGCTCGTCGAAGAGCGCGCGGAGGGCGTCGAACGCCGGTCGCACATTCGCGACGGGCAGCGCGTACTCCATCTCACGGAAGCGCACCGACCGGGAGGTCGCGAAGACGCGGGACGAGGCATCCGTGAATTCGCGATCCCCCCACAGTTTGACCGACAGGCGATTGATCGGCGGAATGGTCGCGGGGATGGCCCGCGCGACGCTGCAGGCCACCTGGTGCAGCCCGCTGCCGACGAGTGTGTCGTCGACCCACTTGCCCACCGCCGGGAGCGGGTGCCGCGGGGCGCTCGCAGGCAGGCGGGTGTTCGTCTTGGTCATGGCCCGATCCGTGTGCGGGAACCAGTAGAACTCGAAGTGGTCGGCCTCGGCCACGCGCGTGTCGAGCTCGTTCAGCACGACCTCGAGATCTTCGGGCTGTTCAACGGCGTGCAGGACGAACGCCGGCACGCACTGCACGGTCACGTCGACCAGGATTCCGAGCGCCCCGAGGCCGAGGGCCACCGCCGGCAGCAGATCGGCGTTCTCGATGTCGCTGACGACCAGCAGATCGCCGGACGCCGTCACCAGGGTGGCGCCGACGATCTGGGCCGCGATCCCGCCGAAGCGCGCGCCGGTGCCGTGCGTTCCGGTGGAGATGGCGCCGGAGATCGACTGGCGGTCGATGTCGCCCAGGTTCTCCATCGCGAGGCCGTACGGGGCGAGGAGCTCCGGGATGTGGTGCAGGCGGGTGCCTGCGTGGAACGTGACCCGGGACCGGTCCACATCGACCGCCACCATGCCGCTCAGGTCGGCGAGGTCGAGCAGCACCCCGGGCGCGACGGCGATTCCAGTGAAGCTGTGGCCGGCGCCGACCGCCTTCACGGGCAGCCTCTGCCGTGCCGCCGCCGCAACCGCGCGCTGCACCGCGTCGGACGTGCGGGGGAACTCCACCCGGCGCGGGCGCACCGACTCGGAGCGGCCCCAGTTCTGCCACTTACCGCCTGGACGCGTCACAGGAACGCCTTTCCCTCGCCGCGATACGTGGGCACCTCGCCGATGAGGTGCTCTCCGTCGACGACGTGATACCGGTCGACCCGCTCTGCCAGTTCGCCGCTCTTGGAGTGACGGAACCACACGCGATCGCCCACGCGCAGATCGCGGGCGGCAGCGCCCTTGAGCGGCGTCTGCACCTCGCCCGCTCCCTCGCGCGGCAGGGTCGTGAGGCCCTGCGGCCACACCGGCAGCGGCTGCCGCGAGGCGACCGGCGGGCCCGAGGCGATCCAGCCGCCGCCGAGCACGGTCGCGACGTCGGGCGCGGGCTTGCGCACGACCTCGAGCGCGAACGCGGCGGCCGGCGCGAGCTCGAACGACCGGTAGCCGTCGAAGAGGTGGCCCGCGAGCAGCCCGCTCCCTGCAGTGAGCTCGGTGACGGACTGATCGGATGCCGTGAACTCGAGCGAGCCGGTGCCGCCGCCGTTGACGAACTCGAGCGGGGCGACGTCGCGCAATGCCGCCACGATCTCGGCCCGTCGCTCCAGCAGCTCACGGGACGAGCGGCGCTGCATCCAGCGGATCACGCCGTCGCCCGAGCCGGTGTCGTCGCCCTGGCCGGCGATCTGCGCCTCGTACATCATGAGTCCGACGAGCCGGAACCCCGGGCGGGCGGCGATGCCGCGGCCGAGCGCGGCAACCTCTCCCGGTTCATGCACGGGTGACCGGAAGACGCCGATGTGGCCGAGTCCCGGAGCCCGCCACGACGCGTCGGCATCGATCGCGACGCGCAGCTCGGGGCGCGTTCCCGGTGCGGCGACGGCGTCGATGAGATCGAGCTGCGCGAGGTCGTCGACCATCAGCGTCACGCGACGCGCTGCCCGCTCGTCGGCCGCGAGGGAGGCGATGGCAGCCCGGTCGGCGGTCGGATATCCCACCACCACGTCGTCGTGCGCCTCTGCCAGCCAGAGCGCCTCCGGCAGGGTGAACGCCAGGATCCCCTGGTAGCCCGCCATCGCGAGCGTCGCGTCGATCGCCTCGCGCACGCGCACGGACTTGCTCGCCACTCGGATCGGCACGCCACCGGCGCGCACGACCATGTCGAGCGCGTTGTAGCGGAGGGCCGGCAGGCTGAGCGTCGCGACCGGACCGGAGACGTCGCGGACGGCACGCGACAGGCCGCCCCAGAAGGACGCGGGTTCCTTCCACGGCTCCGTCGCAGTGGCTGAGGACAGCAGGTCGAGGCTCATACGGCCCGCTTCGGGTGCGCGCACATGCGCACCAGCCTAGGGCCCGGGGCTCGCCTGCGCCGGACGTCCTGTGGATGTGTCGCGCGCCAGACCCGACCGCAGGCGCCGTCCGATCTCGCGCATCGCGTCGAGGACGGTGTCGCGCACCGAAGGGTCTGCGCCGGACTCCCACTCGGCGAGCACGGCGTACGCGATCGCGCGGTCCCCCGATCGCACCGCGCCCACGTCCGCGCGGACGCCGCTGTCGGTGCCGGTCTTGTTCCACAGTGCGACTCCGCGGTCGACGTCGCGGTGCGCGAGCGGATCGAGCCCGAACGCCGAGGCGACCATCGACAGATCGGTGCCCAGCGACAGCCAGCCCCGCACCTGGGCACTCACGTCGGGAGAGACGGCGTCCCCGCGTTCGATCGCCGCGACGAGGGAGGCGAGCTCGGCGGCCGATCCGTACGAAAGTGCGGGCGGATGCTGCGGCCCGCGCTCATCGCGCACCCGGTCGAGCAATGCTGTCCGACGGAGCCCGAGCGTCCCGGCGAGGTCGGCGACGGCGTCCAGCCCGACGATGTCGAGCAGAACGTTTGTCGCGAGGTTGTCGCTCACCGCGCCGACGAGCCGGGCGGCGTCCGCGGCGGCGAGGGAGGAGACATCCATGACGTGCCACAGCCCGGAGTCGGCGATCGTCTCGCCGCCGCGGCGGACAGGAGCCGACGGGTCGAGCTCGCCGGCGTGGAAGCGGCGCGACAGCTCGAGCAGCAGCAGCACCTTCCCGATGCTCGCCGTAGACAGGACGCGGTCGGACCGATGCGCGGCGAGCACCTCGCCCGAACCGGCGTCGAGGACGCAGGCCGACCAGCACAGGCCGATCGAGGGGTCGTCGGTCAACGCGTCGAGCAGCACGTACCCCCGCTGGGACTCGAACCCAGACTGAAGCGATTTTAAGTCGCCTGCCTCTGCCGATTGGGCTACGGGGGCGCCCGCCGGAGCGAACGCCTCCACGCTACCGCCCGGCAGTGCCGGGCGCGGCGTCAGCGGGTGGCGGTCGCCTTCTCGGCGGTCGCCTTCTCGGCGGCCGCCTTGTCGGCCGTCACCTTCGCGGGCTGGTCGGCGCGCTTCCCCTGCTCGCGCGGCTCAGCCGGCGGTGTGACGGCAGGCTGCGGCGGGCGCGGGCGCGCAGCGAACTCCTCGAACACGTAGCGCGGGTTCTGCACCGTCGACAGGTTGACCAGGTCGCGGCGGAGCCAGAGGTTGTTCCACCAGCCCCACAGCACGCGCCACTTGCGCTCCCACGTCGGCATCGCCAGGCCGTGGTAGCCGCGGTGGGCGACCCACGCGATGATGCCCTTGAGGGCGAGGTTGCCCGACTGGAAGACGCCGTTGTAGAGGCCGAGGCCGGCCACGGCGCCGAGGTTCTTGTGGAAGTACTCGCGGGGAACCTCTCCGCGGAGGACCGCGACGATGTTCTTCGCGAGGAGCTTCGCCTGACGCACCGCGTGCTGCGCGTTGGGGACGCAGTAGCCGCCCACGCCGCCACCCGACAGGTCGGGCACGGCGGAGACGTCGCCCGCCGCCCAGGCACCCTCGACGATCTCCTCGTCGGAGCCGACGCGCAGGTCGGCGCGGGTGCGGATGCGGCCGCGCTCCTCGATGGGGAGGTCGCCGCCACGCACGACCGTCGGGTTCGCCATGACGCCCGCGGTCCATATGATGAGGTCGCTCGGGATCGTCTCGCCGGTCGACAGCTCGATGTTGCCGTCCACTGCGCCGGTGACCTGCGTGTCGAGGTGCACGTACGCACCGCGCTTGGCGAGGTCCTTCAGCACCCACTCGCTCGTCTTCAGCGACACCTCGGGCATGATGCGGCCCATCGCCTCGATGAGGTGGAAGTGCGTGTCGTCGAAAGTGAGCTGCGGGTAGCTCTTGACCAGCGACGAGGCGAGCGAGCGCAGCTCGGCGAACACCTCGATGCCGGCGAAGCCGCCGCCGACCACGACGACCGTGAGCAGGCGGTCGCGCTCCGGGCCGGGGGGCAGGACCGAAGCCTTGTCGAAGTTCGACATCAGGCGGTCGCGGATCGCGACGGCCTCTTCGATCGTCTTGAGCCCGATGGCGTTGTCGGCGATGCCCGGGATGGGGAACGTGCGCGAGACGGCGCCGGCGGTCACGACGATCTGGTCGTACTCGAACTCGTACGGGTCGCCCGCGATCGGCGTGATCGTGGCGACCTTGTTCGCGTGGTTGATGCCGGTGACCTTCGCAGCGACCACGGTGGTCTTCTTGAGGTGGCGGCGCAGAGCCACCACCGAGTGGCGGGCCTCGATCGAGCCGGCCGCGACCTCCGGGAGGAACGGCTGGTAGGTCATGTAGGGCAGCGGGTCGACGATCGTCACCTCTGCTTCACCCTTGCGCAGATGCTTCTCGAGCTTCCAGGCCGTGTAGAAGCCTGCGTATCCGCCACCGACGATGAGGATCTTGGGCACGGTGTTGGTCACGTTTGGAGGCTCCTCCTGTGTCAGCGGCTCGGCGCGCGGGACGTTAATCGGATGCGTCGGACAGCTGCGGTGACGCCGAGCGCCACCAGTATAGCCGCCGCCGTGGCCACCGAGAGCGGGAGGGTCCCGTAGAGCAGGGTCTGACCCGACGGCAGAAGGGGGGATGCGGCGCGCTCAGCACTGTCCGGACGCGGCAACGGCGGCACTGTGACGGGCTCGACGGGCTGCTGCGGGACGGGATCGCTCTGCGCGCGGCGGTACAGGCGGATCCACTCGGAGAGGCTGCCCATGGGGTTCGCGTCGACGGCCGGCACCTTCGCCGACACGGCGGCCGCGGCATCCACCAGCCCATAGCCGTACAGCGGATCGTGGTTCGCCGTAGAACCGGCCGGCGGACGGGCGGTCTCGACGATGCGGTTGATCACGTTGTTCGCGTCGAGGTCGGGGTGGGCCGCCCGCACCAGAGCGGCGATTCCCGCCACGATGGGCGCGGCGCCGCTGGTGCCGTTCCACAGCACCAGACGGCCGTCGGCCGAGACACCGACGAGCTCCTCGCTCGGCGCCGAGACGCCGATCGTGATCCCCTGAGTCGAGGCGTCGACGCTGGCCTTGCCGTCGGGATCGACGCCGCCCACCGTCAGCACGCCGGGGATGGTGGCCGGGGCACCCACCCGGGTGGTGCCACTCCCCCGGTTGCCGGCTGCGACCACCACCACGACGTCGTTCTGGAACGCGTAGAGGAAGGCGTCGTCCCAGCTCTCGTCCCAGTCGGGCACGTTCGTGGTGAGCGACATGTTGATGACATCGGCGCCGTGATCCACGGACCAGCGGATGGCCTCGGCGATCTGCTCGGTGAACGACTTCGTCGCCGACGACCCGAACCCGACCGACACCGAGAGCAGCTCCGCCTCGGGGGCCACGCCGATCATGCCGGTGTCCTCGCCCGTGCCGCGCCCGGCCGCGAGTGACGCCACCCACGAGCCGTGGTTGGAGTCGACCGCGCCCACCGGCGTGCGTCCGTCGGACGTTCCGACCCCCGAGACATCGGTCCCGTCGACGACCGCGCCCTCGAACTCGACCGGCCCCTTGCCGATGCCGGTGTCGATGATGGCGATCGTGACGCCCCGGCCGCGGGTCTTCTCCCACGCCTGGTCGATGCCGTAGTCCTCGAGCCAGTACTCCGCGGCGCGCACCGGATCCTCCTCCGGCACCTCGGGCGTGACGACGGCGGCCGCGGGCGCGGCAGTGACGAGCGTCAGCGCCGCGGCGGCCGCGGTCACCGCCGCGACGAGGCGACGCCTCATCCGGCCGCCCCGGGCTGGGCGCAGACGCAGCGGTCGGGCGACCACGACGAGAGGGCGAGGGCGCGGTCGCCGATGGGGTTGACACCGGGTCCGGCTGCGAGGGCGTGCCCGGCGAGGGCGTGCAGGCACTTGACGCGGGTCGGCATGCCGCCGGCCGAGATGCCCGCGATCTCCTCGACCTCGCCGTAGGCGGCGCGATCGCGCAGGTAGGCCTCGTGCGCGCGCGCGTAGCCTGCGGCGAGCTCCTCGTCCTCGACGAGCGCATCGTTCAGCTCGCGCATCGTGTGCTCGGCTTCGAGCACCGACATCGCGACGGTGGCCGCGGGGTGGGTCAGGTAGTAGAACGTGGGGAACGGCGTGCCGTCGGGCAGCCGTGGCGACGTGGCGACGACGGTCGGGTTGCCGCACACGCACCGCGCAGCGATGCCGACGACGCCACGGGCCGGCCGGCCGAGCTGCTCACGCAGGACGGCGAGGTCGGCATCGGTGGCAGGGGGGTACGGCGAGGTCGTCACGTCGACAGGCTAGCGGGGGCTCCTGGCAAGGCGCTGATCGGGATGCCTGTCGATGAGGCTGGCCGGGCGGAGAGTTGCGATCGGCGTCAGGGCGCGCCGGTCGGCGTCGGGGCCGGCTGCTCGTCGGGCACGCCCACGGTGGGCGCCTTCACCGCCTGGGCGAGTCCGGCCGACGTCACCGAGCGCACGAGCTGCGACATCCAGTCGGTGCGCGTCTGCTCCACCTGGTCGCTCACCGGATCCTCTTCCTGCGGCACGAGCTCGGCGGGGAGGTCGTTGTCGACGAGGTAGACGACCTCGCCGGGACGCACGTAGTAGAGCCGCTCTCGCGCTTGCGTCGTGATGTACGCCGGATCGGCCCAGCGGTCGCGCTGCGCCTCGAGGTCGGCGACCTCCTGACGGCTCACCTCGACGGCCGCTTCGAGCGCCGCGATCTGCTGTCGCTGGTCGACGTAGGTGCCGATCGTCGGCACGAGCACGAAGGCCGCCAGGACGACGAGGCCGAGCATGATGACCATGAAGCCGGACAGGCGGATGCCGCCCAGCCACTGCCGCACGTCGACCGGGCCGCGATCGGGGCGGCGCCGCGAGGGATGGGAAGGGGGAGCCGTCGTCTTCGCCACGGCTCCCCCTCTCGTCAGCGTGTCAGCCCTGGAAGCGCGGGAAGGCTGCGCGGCCGATGAACGTCGCCGCGTCGCCCAGCTCCTCCTCGATGCGCAGAAGCTGATTGTATTTCGCGACGCGCTCGCTGCGGGCGGGCGCGCCGCTCTTGATCTGACCCGCACCCGTCGCCACCACGAGGTCGGCGATCGTGGTGTCTTCGGTCTCACCCGAGCGGTGCGAGAGCATCGCCGTGTAGCCGGCGCGGTGCGCCATGTCGACGGCGTCGAGCGTCTCGGAGAGCGTGCCGATCTGGTTGACCTTGACGAGCAGCGAGTTCGCGACGCCGCGCGCGATTCCGTCGGCGAGGCGCGCCGGGTTGGTGACGAACAGGTCGTCGCCCACGAGCTGGGTCTTGGTTCCGAGCGCCTCTGTGAGGGCCTTCCAGTTGTCCCAGTCGTCCTCGGCGAGCGCATCCTCGATCGTGACGATCGGGTAGTCGTTCACCAGACCGACGTAGTACTCGGTGAGCTCGGCGGCCGTCCAGTCCTTGTTGTCGAGGCGGTACACGCCGTCGTTGAAGAACTCGGTGGCGGCGACGTCCAGGCCGAGCGCGATGTCGGAGCCCGGCGTGAAGCCGGCCTTCTCGATCGCCTTGACCAGGAAGTCCAGGCCCTCCCGATTGCTGGGCAGGTCGGGGGCGAAGCCTCCCTCGTCGCCGAGGCCCGTCGCGAAGCCGGCGGCCTTCAGCTCGCCCTTCAGCACGTGGTAGACCTCGGTGCCCCAGCGCAGCGACTCGGAGAAGGTCTCGGCGCCGATGGGCGCGAGGAAGAACTCCTGCATGTCGATGCCGTTGTCGGCGTGCTCGCCGCCGTTGATGACGTTGAACAGCGGGACGGGCAGGATGTGCGCGTTCGGTCCGCCGAGGTAGCGGAACAGGGGCAGGTCGGCCGAATCGGCCGCGGCCTTGGCGACGGCGAGCGAGACGCCGAGGATGGCGTTCGCGCCGACGCGCGACTTGTTGTCGGTGCCGTCGACCTCGATGAGGATCTCGTCGATGATGCGCTGCTCGCTCGCATCGACGCCCTCGATCGCGGGGCCGAGCTCGTCGATGACGGCGGCGACGGCCTTCAGCACGCCCTTGCCGCCATAGCGGCTCTTGTCGCCGTCACGCAGCTCGTATGCCTCGAAGGCACCGGTGGACGCGCCGGAGGGGACGGCTGCACGCTGGACGATTCCGTCGTCGAGGAGCACCTCCACTTCGACGGTCGGGTTACCGCGCGAGTCGAGGATCTCGCGCGCGCCTACAGCCTCGATAAGTGCCACAGGGGGACTCCTTGCTTGTGGAGGGTGGTTCTTCGGAGCGTCGTCGGTCCGCGTCCGAGTCTAGTGACCGGGATGCCGCGCCACAGGCGCCGGCGTCATGGGGCGCCGTTCTACCCCGGGTGGCTACACCACGACGGCGAGCGCCACCCCGTCGTATCCCTTGAGGTCGAGGGTCTGCAACGCCGTGGCGTCGAAGCGGGGGTCGCGGCCGAGCATCTCGAGGCCGCGCTGCACGCCGATGATCTGCGGGTTCTCGGTGGCGGGATTGGCCACCTCTCCCCCGCGCACGGTGTTGTCGACCACGACGACCGTGCCAGGCCGTCCGAGCCGCGCCGCCCAGTCGAGGTAGATCGTGTTGGACTCCTTGTCGGCGTCGATGAACACCAGATCGAAGGGCTCAGCACCCTCGAGGGTCGGCAGCACGTCAGCTGCCCGTCCGAGCCTCACCTCGACCTTCTCCGCCACGCCGGCGCGCTCGAGATTCGCACGCGCGACCTCCGCGATGCGGGGCTCGGCCTCGATCGTGACGACCTTGCCGTCCGACGGGATGCCCCGCGCCATCCAGATCGTCGAGTACGCGCCGAGCGTGCCGATCTCGAGCACGCGTCGGGCCCCGCTGATGCGGGCGATCAGATGGAGGAACTTGCCGTTGACCGGCGCCACCTCGATGGGAGGAAGACCGGCCGCCCGCTGGTCGGCGACCGCGTGCTCGAGGCCGGGATCGTGCCCGACCAGGGTCTCGGTCAGATAGGCGTCGACGCGGCGCCACAGCTCGGGGGTCGGGTCGCTCATGCCCCCAGCCAACAAGCGGTCGGGGGCATGCGTCAAGGGCGCGCGGTCTGCGCGCGGGTGATGAGCGCGGCCAGCAGTCCCGCCCCGGTGTGTGCGTCGTCGACCGTCACCACAAGCGGACGCCCGTGTCGCCGCTCGACCTGAATGGCTTCGCCGGCGTGGAGGACGATGCCGAATCGACCGTCGAGCCCCAGCCGGAAGCCCCAGCCGCCGAACTCCGCGGCCGGGTCGACGCGCACGACCGAGACGGACCGGATCTCCGCCAGCGGAACGGAGAATCGGGGCACACCGGCGAGGGAGCGCACACGCAGACCCGACTCGGTCACGCTCACCCGGAGGACGAAGGTCGTCGCGGCCAGCACGGCGAACAGGAGTGCGAGCGCCGCGAACAGCCACCACAGCTCTCCCCCGGAGACGCCGAACACGGCGGCGAGGACGGCCATCAGCAGGGTGACCCCCGCGATCGCGGTCATCGCCGGACGCGACATCGTCGTGGTGCGCAGCCACGCGGCCCGCTCCCCCTCGGCAAGGGCGACGGCTGAGGCGGGGGCGTCGACCGAGCCGCCGCTCACGGTGACCGCAGGCTGGGCGAACCATGCCGTCGCGCCGGCGACCGCACCGGAGATCAGCCCGACGATCAGCGGCAGACCGATGCTCGGAGAGTCGTTCGCATCGGTGAGGCCGCGCTGCATCGCGAACGACACCGTCACCAGCACGAGCAGGAAGGCGATGGTGCCGCAGGACAGCGCGCCGAGGAACCGCAGCGTCGGCCCCCATTCGCCCGACCTGCGCGTGCCGAGCGCGATCACGCCGAACAGCGCGGCGAGCCCGAAGCCGACCGCGGCCGTCAGCAGCGGCACCGACCACGCGGGCGCGAACCCATCGGGCTCGCCTCCGCGGCCCCAGTGGGTCGCAACCGTCGCCGGCACCTGGGGCAGCCAGGTCAGCAGGAGGGTCACCGCCACGGTCGTCAGAAGGACGGGAATCCACACCGCGACGACGGCGTAGGTGCGGCGAGCCCGGCGGACATCGCCCGAGGCGGCGGGAGGGGTCATCGGTGTTCCTTCATGAGAGAGGCGAGGGTGTCGGGCGACAGCCCGAGGGCGCGGGCGCGGCGCGCGAGGGCGGCGATGTCGTCGTACAGCTGGGCGAGCGGGGTCGCGGCATCCGTCACCACAGCCCCTCTCCCGCGACGCATGTCGACCAGGCCCTCGTCGCGCAGATCCTGGTAGGCACGCAGCACGGTGTGCAGGTTGACCCCGAGCGCGTCGGCCACATCGCGCGCGGACGGCAACCGGTCGCCGGGACGGACCCGTCCAGTGGCGGCGTCGGCCCGCACCGAGGCGGCCACCTGCGCGAAGATGGGCTCGTCGCTGCTGGGATCGATTCGGATGAGCACGCGACTATTCTATAACAAGTAGAACAGTGGATGGGACTCAGCGGCGAGGTTTGTCGCCGGGCGACAACGGATGCCGCATCCCTGCGGTGGCTTTGGCACCATGGCCGGCATGCGCATCACTCCTCGTCGCCTTGCCCTCGGCATGAGCCTGTGGGCCCCGAACCTCTGGAGCGGCATCCGCGTGAAGAGGTTCGCCGACGACTGGACGAGCGCCACCGTCGAACTCCACGTGAACCTCATCACCCGCAACTACGTGAAGACGGCGTTCGGCGGCTCGATGTCGGCGATGACGGACCCGTACTTCTTCATGCTCGTCATGCACCAGCTCGGACGCGACTACGTCGTGTGGGACACGCGCGGCGAGATCGAGTTCGTCAAGCCCGGTCGCGGCGTGCTCACCGCCCGGTTCGAGGTGCCGTGCGCGAAGGCCGACGAACTGCGCGAACGAGCCCGCGGAGGTGCGAAGGTGCTCGAATGGTTCGAGACGGAGATCACGGATGCCTCGGGCGAGGTCGTCGCGCGCGTCCGGCGCGAGGTCTATGTGCGCGAGAAGAAGCGCGTCACCGCACAGGCCGCGCGCTGACGCGGGCCACGCATTCACGGGCGTGCGCTAGGGTGCCCGGCGTGACCAGCCCGTCCCTGCAGCGCCGCCTCGGTCTCGGCGACGCCGTGTTCATCGGCCTCGGGTCGATGATCGGCGCCGGGGTCTTCGCCGCCTTCGCACCTGCGGCCGCGGCCGCCGGGAGCGGCCTTCTCGTCGGACTCGCGATCGCCGCCGTCGTCGCCTTCGGCAACGCGACGTCGTCGGCGCAGCTGGCCGCCGTGCACCCGACCTCGGGCGGCACGTACGCCTACGCGCGCGCGGAGCTCGGGCCGTGGTGGGGGTTCATCGCCGGGTGGGGATTCGTCATCGGCAAGACCGCCAGCTGCGCCGCCATGGCGCTGACGTTCGCGGCGTACGCCGCACCACCCGGATGGGAGCGGCCGATCGCGATCGCCGCGGTCGTGGCCCTCGCGACGGTGAACTGGTTCGGCGTCACGCGCACGGCGCAGGCGACGCGCGCGATCGTCATCGTGGTGCTGCTCGTGCTGGCCGTGGCGGTCGCCGCGGGCGGCGCGGCGCCCGACAGCGTGGACTGGCTCAGCCCCCAGGCACTGTGGGCGGACGGCGCCTACGGGATCCTGCAGTCCGCCGGGCTGCTGTTCTTCGCCTTCGCCGGCTACGCCCGCGTCGCCACGATGGGCGAGGAGGTGCGCGATCCTGCCAGGACCATCCCTCGCGCGATCGTGCTCGCCTTCGTGGGCGCGCTGGTCGTCTACGCGCTCGTCGCGGTGACCGTGCTCTCGACGCTCGGCCCCGACGCCACGGCCGCGTCGAGCGAGCCGGTCGCTGCGGCCGCAGCCGCGTCGGGCTGGGCATGGGCGGCGCCGGTCGTCCGGGTGGGGGCGGCCGCGGCATCCCTCGGCGCTCTCCTCGCCCTCATCGCGGGCATCGGACGCACCGCGTTCGCCATGGCGCGCGAGGGCGACCTCCCCCGGTTCTTCGCTGCCGCCCACCCGCGCTGGCATGTGCCCCACCGAGCCGAAGCGACGATCGCCGGCATCGTGATCGTCGCCGTCGCGCTCGTCGACCTCCGCGGTGCGATCGGGTTCTCGTCGTTCGGCGTGCTGCTGTACTACCTGGTCGCCAACCTCGCGGCGTTCCGCCAGGGCGCGAGTGCACGCCGGTACCCTCGCGCGCTGCAGGTCGTCGGGGCCGCCGGATGCGTCATCCTCGGTCTCACGCTGCCATGGCAGAGCGTGGTCGGCGGCGCCGTCGTCGTGATCGCGGGAGTCCTCTACCGGATGCTGCGACTCAGGGTCAGCCGAGCGGCTTGAGCTCGAGCGATCCCGGCGCGGCCGCGGCCGACACCGTCGCGAACGCCGTGTAGCCGTCGGCCGTCGCGCGCTCGAGAAGCGCCTTGAGGTTCTTCGTGCGGTGCTCCAGACGCACCCGCGAGCCCGCCCCGACGAGCGCGGCCTTGTGCGCGAGGAGTTCCGCCTCGGGCACGTCGCGGTCGTGCACGAGCACGACGGCGGGACGGGTGTCGCCGGCGGCCGCGTCGACCAGGTCGACGATCCGCTCGAACCCGATCGAGAAGCCGACCGCCGGCACGTCCTGGCCGAGGAAGCGGCCGATCATGCCGTCGTAGCGCCCGCCGCCGCCGAGCGAGTAGTCGGCCGACGGGTGCGCGAGCTCGAAGATCGTGCCCGTGTAGTACCCCATCCCGCGCACGAGGAACGGGTCGAACACCAGCGGGATGTCGGCCACCGCCCCATCGGTCGTGGCCGCGCCCCGCGCTGCCGCGACCGCGTCTCCGATGCCCACCAGGTGCGCGACGACGTGGTCCGGCGCGTCGGCGGGCAGGAGCTTGCGGACCTGACGCTCGCCGAACGGGCTGTGCTCGAGCGTCACTGGGCGGCTGAGGAATGCCTCGAACGCGTCGACGGCGGATGCCGTGGCCCCGCGCTGGCGCAGCTCGGCGGCCACGCCGGCCGGGCCGATCTTGTCGAGCTTGTCGATCGTGATGAGCACCCCGGGACGCTCGTCGGGAACGAAGCCGAAGCTGTCGAGCATCCAGTCGAGCACTCGGCGGTCGTTGATGCGCACGCTGCCGCCCTCGAGGCCCAGGGCGTCGAGGGTGTCGAGGGTGGCGACGATGAGCTCCGCCTCGGCGCGGGCCGAGGCATCCCCCATGATGTCGATGTCGCACTGCATGAACTGCCGGTAGCGGCCCTTCTGCGGGCGCTCGGCACGCCACACCGGCGCGATCTGGATCGAGCGGAACACCGTGGGCAGCTCGCCGCGGTGACTCGCGTAGAAGCGCGCGAGAGGCACCGTGAGGTCGTAGCGCAGGCCCAGGTCGGTGAGCTGCGACAGGTCGTCGGCGGCCGCGCGCACGGCGTCGGCGTCGAGGCCGCGCTTGAGCACGTTGTAGGCGAGCTTCTCGTTGTCGCCGCCGATGCCGGCGTGGAGGCGGGCGTACTCCTCCATGACGGGGGTCTCGATCTCGTCGAACCCGTGCACCCGGTAGCGGTCACGGATGACGGCGAGCACGCGCTCGCGGCGGGCCTTGTCGGCGGGGAGGAAGTCGCGCATACCGCGCGGCGGGTTCACGGATGCCACGGCTCTATCTTTCCAGGTCCCGCGGCGTGCCCGTCGTCCGCCTCTCTCTCCCTCTCTCTCTGTCCCCCCCCGGCCCCGCGTCCGCCGCCCGCATTCGGCGAGACTGCATCCGTGCACCGAGAGCGCACGCCGAGGCTGCAGTCTCGGCGCACGAATGCAGTCTCGCGAACAACGGCGGGGCGCGGGGCGCGGGGCGCGGGGCGCGGGGGCGCGGGGCGGGCGCGCCGGGGCCCGGCCTCAGTCGGTCTCGGCGGCGCGGATGGCGGACGACAGCGCGCGCAGACGCTCGCGCAGGGCCCGCTCGGCGTCCCAGCCGTTCGAGCGCGCCGTCGCCACGAGGGCGAGCAGTGCGTCGCCGAGCGCGGCCTCGGACGACGGAACCTGCCCGCCGGCGGGCGGGGCCGGCGCGCCGTCGACCTGGGCCGCCTTGCCCAGGAGCTTCTGCGCGAGCGCCAGGCTCGGCATCCGCTCACTGACCCCGTCGAGCACGCTGGTGCGCGCGCTCTTCTCGGCGGCCTTCGCGGCGTTCCAGTGCACGAGCACTTCTTCGGGCGTGTTCGCGACGGCGTCGCCGAAGACGTGCGGATGCCGCCGCACCATCTTCTCGGTCAGCCCGCGCGCGACGTCGTCGATGTCGAACGGGTCGGCGGGATCGCGCGAGGCGATCTCGGCGTGGAAGAGCACCTGCCACAGCAGGTCGCCCAGCTCCTCGCGGAGCTCGGCACGGTCGTCCTCCTCGACGGCGTCGATCAGCTCGGCGCTCTCCTCGACCAGGTACGGCACCAGCGCACGGTGGTCGATCTGCTGCGTCCAGACGCACCGGTCGCGAACCGCGCGCATCGTGTCTGCCGCCTCCCGCAGCGGATCGGTCAGGGGCGTCGCGTCGGTCATGCGATCTGTCCTTCGTGTCTGGAGGGCGGCGGCAGCTCGTCGTCGGCGGTCGGCGCCGCGCGGCGATGGTGACGCGCGCGCTGAGCCACCAGGATCGCCGCGAGCACGATCGAGATCATCGAGCCGCCGAGCACACCGAGTGTGGCCTCGTCTCGCACGAGCGGGTCGTCCGCGAACGCGAGCTCCGACAGCAGCAGCGACACCGTGAAGCCGATGCCGCCCAGGGAGCCGGCGGCGATGAGATCGAGCAGCGACAGGTGCGGCGCGGCGCCGCGATTGCCGACCCGAAGCGAGATCCAGCCGGCCACGGAGATGCCGATGATCTTGCCCACCGGCAGCGCGACGAGCACACCCCAGAACGCCGGCGACAGCTGCGACGGGCTCACCGACGGAATCACGACGAAGGCGGCAGAGAACGCGAACAGCGGCAGGACGACGCCGTTCACCCACGGCTCCAGCGCGTGGCGCACGTGCAGGGCGGGCCGCTGCGCCATCGCAAGGCCGAGCGCGACGCCCGCGATCGTCGCGTGCACGCCGGACAGATACACGAGGACCCAGGTCGTGACGGACAGGAGCACCAGGACGATGGCGATCGGCAGCCGGTTGCGCCTGTCGAGCTGGCGACTGAGGACGCCGACGATCGCCACGGCCACCGCAGCGAGCGCGAGCAGCCCCACATTCACGTCGTCGGTGAACAGCACCGCGATGAAGATGATGCCGACGATGTCGTCGAGGATCGCGAGGGCCAGGAGGAAGATCCGGATGCCGGACGGCAGACCCTTTCCGAAGACGGCGAGCACGCCCAGGGCGAAGGCGATGTCGGTCGCGGTCGGGATCGGCCAGCCGTCGACCGCTTCCGATCCGCCCGCGAACAGCAGGAACACCGCAATCGGCACCACCACACCGCCCGCTGCGGCGATCGCGGGCTGCATCGCCTTGCGCGCCGAGTTCAATTCGCCGTTGGTGAGCTCGAACTGCAGTTCGACGGCGACGATGAAGAAGAAGATCGCGAGCAGGCCGTCCTGCACCCAGTGGCCCACCGACATCTCGAAGACGCCCGGAATGCCGACGTAGGCGCCTTTCACCTCCGCGATCGCGGGGCCGAGGGGAGAATTCGCCAGCACGAGGGCGAGAATCGCCGAGGCCAGGAGCACGATGGCCGGAAAACGGGCGGAGCGGAGCAGGGACACGCGGGTCCTTTCATCGGAGTGGTCGGTCGGCGCGGCGGCGCATCGCCGACCAGACTTCCCGGCACACCGTCGGCCAGTCTATCGGCGGCCCGCCACGCCGCCGCGGACGTCACACAACGCCCACACGGACGGCGGTCCGGTCCGACGCCAGTAGCGTGGACGGATGCGCGAACTCACCCAGACCGAAGCGATCGACCTCGTCGGACGCTTCGAGGCCGAGCAGGAGATCCCGGAGCAGATGCGCGCGGATGTGCGCATGCTCGGATCGCTCCTCGGGCAGGTGCTGCGCGAGAGCGGGTCGCCCGGCCTCTACGACGACGTGGAGCGACTGCGCATCGCGACGATCCAGGCGTACACGGACGAGACGCCCGAGGCGTTCGCACGGGCCGCCGCCATCGCCGACTCCTTCACGGTCGAGCGGGCCGACGAAGTCGCCCGTGCCTTCACGGCCTACTTCCACCTCGTGAATCTCGCCGAGGAGCACCAGCGCGTCCGCGTCCTTCGCGAGCGCGACGGTCGCCCCGACCGTGAGCGCGCGACCGACTCCGTCGCCGCCGCCTTCATGCGACTGGCCGCCGAGGTGGGCGACGACACCGCCCTCGCGCGACTGCAAGCGCTGAGATTCCACCCCGTGTTCACGGCGCACCCGACCGAGGCCCGCCGCCGCGCGGTGTCGACGAGCATCCGGCGACTGGCCGCGCTCCTCGAGGAGCACGACGCCTCGCTCCGCAACGGCGCCGACCAGCGACGCGCCGAGCGGCGCATGCTCGAAGAGATCGACACCCTGTGGCGCACGGCGCCGCTGCGGCCCGAGAAGCCGTCACCGACCGACGAGGTGCGGGCTGTCATGGCGGTGTTCGACGACACGCTGTTCACCGCCATCCCGCACGTGTACCGGCGCGTCGACGACGCGCTCCAGGGCCCGGCGGCCGGCGGCCGGGCTCCTGTGGTCCGCCCGTTCGTGCGGGTGGGCTCATGGGTCGGCGGCGACCGCGACGGAAACCCGTTCGTGACGGCATCCGTCACCCGCACCGCGGCGAAGATCGCCAGCGAGCACGTGCTGCTGGGGTTGGAGCGCGCGGCGAGCCGGATCGGCCGCACGCTCACCCTCGACGCGACCACCACCCCACCCAGCGCCGCGCTCGTCGCGCTCTGGCAGCGGCTGGCGGCGGCCGACGACGAGGCCGCGGCTGAGATCGCGAAGCGCTCCCCGAACGAGCCGCACCGCCGCATCATGCTGCTGCTCGCGCGCAAGCTGACGGCCACGCGCGAGCGCGACGCCGACCTCGCCTACCGCGACCCCGAGCAGTTCCTCGCCGATCTGCGCATCGTGCAGGACTCCCTCGTGCGGGCCGGGGCGGCCCGGCAGGCGTACGGCCACCTGCAGCAGCTCCTCTGGCAGGTCGAGACGTACGGCTTCCACCTGACCGAGCTCGAGGTGCGGCAGCACTCCGCGGTGCACGCCAAGGTTCTGGCCGAGCTCGACGCCGCCGGGCCCCGCTCCGAGCAGACCGAGGAGGTGCTCGACGTCTTCCGGTCGATCGCCTTCCTGCAAGAGCGCTACGGCCCCCGCGCGGCCGGGCGTTACGTCGTGTCGTTCACGCAGTCCGCGGACGACCTCGCCGCGGTCCATCGTCTCGCGCGATACGCGGCCGGACCCGACGGCGACGTGCCGGTGCTCGACGTGGTCCCGCTGTTCGAGACGTTCGCCGACCTGCAGGCGGCGCCGCGCATCCTCGCCGAGATCGTGCAGCACCCCGCCTTCGCCGAGCGCCTGACGGCGACCGGCCGACGGCTCGAGGTCATGCTCGGTTACTCCGACTCGTCGAAGGACGTCGGGCCGGTCGCCGCGAACCTCGCGCTGTACGAGGCGCAGGCCGCGATCGCCGCCTGGGCGCAGGAGCAGGGCATCGAGCTGACGCTCTTCCATGGGCGCGGCGGCGCGCTCGGCCGCGGCGGCGGTCCGGCGAACTCGGCGATCCTCGCCCAGCCGCCGCACTCCGTCGACGGCAGGTTCAAGCTCACCGAGCAGGGCGAGGTCATCTTCGCCCGCTACGGCGACCCCGCCATCGCGATGCGGCACATCGACCAGGTCGCCGCTGCCATCCTGCTCGCGTCGTCCCCCTCGAACGAGGAGCGCAACCGCGCCGCGGCAGAGCGCTACGCCTCGGTCGCGGCGACGCTGGACGAGGCATCCCGAGCACGGTTCTTCTCGCTCGTGAAGGCGCCCGGCTTCGCGCCGTGGTTCGCCCGGGTGACGCCGATGGAGGAGGTGGGCCTGCTCGCCCTCGGCTCGCGCCCGGCGCGACGCGGCCTGTCGGTCGAGTCGCTCGAGGACCTGCGCGCCATCCCGTGGGTCTTCGCGTGGACGCAGGCGCGCATCAATCTTGCGGGCTGGTTCGGGCTCGGCACCGCGCTGGAGGCCGTCGGCGACGAGCAGCTGCTGCAGCGGGCGTACGACGAGTGGCCGCTGCTGCGCACGCTGATCGACAACGTCGCGATGAGCCTCGCCAAGGCCGACGATCGCATCGCGCGCCACTACCTCGAGCTGGGCGACCGCGACGATCTCGCGGCCCTCGTGCGCGAGGAGATGTCGCTCACCCGCTCGTGGGTCATCCGCGTCACCGGAGGCACGGAGCTGCTCGGCAACAAGCCCGTGCTGCAGCGTGCGGTGAAGATGCGCAGCCCGTACGTCGACGCGCTGTCGCTGCTGCAGCTGCGCGCGCTGCGCGCCCTGCGCGACACTCCCGAAGGCGCGCCGGTCGATCCTGAGCAGCAGCGCCTGCTGCTGCTCTCGGTGAGCGGTGTCGCGGCCGGACTGCAGAACACCGGCTGACACGCGCGTCGCTTCCGCGCATCCGGGCCGCCGGGGCTACCGTGGCCGCATGGCACGGATCGTCGTAGCCGAAGTATGTCCCGACTGCGGGTCGCTGGATGTGCGCGCGAGCGAGCCCCGGTGGTTCCGCATCGAGCTCGAACGACGCCGCGACTTCGATGACGGCTGGGTCGAGCGCCTCGAATTCGAGTGCCGCGACTGCCGCGGGGTCTGGGACTGAAGAGCGATCTGCGAGGGATGCTGCGGCCGCGGCATCCCGAACGTCCCTGCGCGATCAGTCGAGCCGGCGGTCGTCGACGTGCCGGGCGAGGCTGCGCCCGTAGCGCTCGGTGAGCTGCACCATGAGGTCGGGCGTCTCTCGATCGAGGCCGAAGACGTAGCCGGGGAAGTCGAGCTCGCGCTGCGCCGCCCAGATCTCCTCGTGACGGTCCGGCGGGAGGATCTGCACCGGGTCTCCGATCGCGACCCAGCCGATGGGCACCGTCGATTCCGCCGGCAGGGTCGTGCGCAGGTGCACGACCCCGTTGATCCGCACCTCGCTGCGCGCTCCGATGCGCGCGCCGTTGAAAACGCGCGTGCCGGTGGCGAGGAAGACCTCGTCCTCGACGACGGCTCCCGAGACGCTGGCCATCGGCCCCACGAGGACATGGTCGGCGATGTGCACCGGATTCGTCGAGGTGGCGCGGATGAGGGCGTTCTCCATGACGATGACGTTCGTGCCGAGCGTGATCGCACCGCCTTCGGCGGTGATGACGGCGCCGTGCAGCACCTGGCAGTCGGCGCCGATCTCGACGTCTCCGCTGATCACCGCGGTCGCCGCGATCACGGCGTCGGGATGGATGCGGGGCTGTGCCCCGAGGTGCTCGAACCGCATCGTTCCTCCTCGATCGGTGCCAGCGTAGCGGCCCGGAACGTCACACGCCGAGACCCGGCACTCCGGCGGGCGTAGGCTGGAACCGCCCGTCTCCGGCGCGCTCTCCCGCGCCTGCCCCGGCGTCCCGTGTCACCCCGCGGATCGCCCGGATGCCCGCCCACCCGCGGGCACGGCCCCCACGGCGACGCGGCCACCGATCAGTCCCGAAGAAAGCTCCACCCGTGACCGACACTCTCGTCGCCCTGCCGTCCGCCGTCCGCACCGTGTTCGACACCGTGCAGGCCCGCAACCCCCACGAGCTCGAGTTCCAGCAGGCCGTGCACGAGGTGCTCGACTCGATCGTGCCGGTGCTGGAGCGGCATCCCGAGTTCGTCTCCGGCGGCATCGTGGAGCGCCTGGTCGAGCCGGAGCGCCAGATCATGTTCCGCGTCCCGTGGATCGACGACCGGGGCACGCTCCAGGTCAACCGCGGGTTCCGCGTGCAGTTCTCGTCGGTGCTCGGGCCGTACAAGGGCGGTCTGCGGTTCCACCCGACCGTGGACCTGTCGATCATCAAGTTCCTCGGGTTCGAGCAGATCTTCAAGAACGCGCTCACCGGCCAGGGCATCGGCGGCGCCAAGGGCGGCAGCGACTTCGACCCGCATGGCCGATCCGACGGCGAGATCATGCGCTTCTGCCAGTCGTTCATGAATGAGCTCTACCGTCACCTCGGCGAGCACACCGACGTGCCGGCCGGGGACATCGGCGTCGGCGCCCGCGAGATCGGCTACCTCTTCGGCCAGTACCGCAAGATCACCAACCGCCACGAGTCGGGCATGTTCACCGGCAAGGGCGTCCAGTGGGGCGGTGCGGAGGTGCGCACCGAGGCCACCGGCTACGGCGCGGTGTTCTTCGTGCAGAACATGCTGGCGGTGCACGGCCAGCAGCTCGCCGGCCGCCGTGTGGGGGTGTCGGGCTCGGGCAACGTCGCGATCTACGCGATCGACAAGGTCCACCAGCTCGGCGGCATCCCGGTCACCGCGTCGGACTCGTCGGGCTACGTCGTCGACGACGCCGGGATCGACGTCGACCTGCTCCGTCAGGTCAAGGAGATCGAGCGCGGCCGGATCGCCGAGTACGCCGCGCGCCGCGCGACCGCGCGATTCGTCGAGGGCGCTCGGCCATGGGAGGTCCCGATGGACGTCGCCCTGCCCTCGGCGACCCAGAACGAGCTCGACGAGCTCGATGCCTCGGCACTCATCGGCAACGGCGTGCGCGCCGTCGTGGAGGGTGCGAACATGCCGTCTACGCCCGGCGCCGTTGCGGCGTTCCGGGAGTCAGGGGTGCTGTTCGGTCCCGGAAAGGCCGCGAACGCGGGCGGTGTGGCGACGTCGGCGCTCGAGATGAGCCAGAACGCGGCGCGGCAGCGCTGGAGCTTCGCGCACAGCGAGGAGAAGCTGCGCTCGATCATGGCCGACGTGCACGACGCCGCGTTCGCCGCCTCGGAGCGCTATGACCGCCCCGGCGACTACGTCGTGGGCGCGAACGCGGCGGGATTCACGCGCGTGGCACATGCGATGCTCGCCCAGGGCGTCATCTGACGCGCTGCGCTCGCTCGTGGGCGCCGCCGCGCGGCACGGCGACGGCGACCGCCGCGAACCACGGCACGCCGGCTGCCGCGTCAGCCGGATGACTTCGCCGCGGCGGATGCCTCGGCAGCCTGCGGCACCGGCCACAGCTGTTCGAGCAGCTGGCCCACCCACGCGATGAGGTCGGCATCGGCGACGCGCTCCCCTCCGGCGGTCGGCAGGGGCACGACCAGTGCCTCGCCGCCCTGCAGGAGCTTGGCCTTCGGGTGGAGCCGCTGCAGCCGTACGCGCATCGAGTCGGGCAGGTTCGCCGGTGCGATCCGCAGGTTGGGACCCATCGCGACCACGTCGGCGAGACCCGCCCGCGCGGCACGGCGCCGCAGGCGCGCGACGGCGAGGAGTCCTTCGACGTCGGCGGGCGGCTCACCGTAGCGGTCGGTGAGCTCTTCGACGACGAGGTCGATCGCATCGTCTTTGGCGGAGAGGGATGCCGCGGCCGACAGCTTCTGGTACGCCTCGAGGCGCAGCCGCTCGCTGTCGATGTACGACTCGGGGATGCGAGCCTGGACTGGCAGCTCGAGCCGGAGCTCGGCGGGGCCCTCGACGTCATCGCCGCGGAATGCGGAAACCGCCTCGCCGATCATCCGGAGGTACAGGTCGAAACCCACCCCGGCGATGTGGCCGGCCTGCTCCGCGCCCAGCAGGTTGCCGGCACCGCGGATCTCGAGGTCTTTCAGCGCCACCTGCATGCCGCTGCCGAGGTCGTTGTTCACGGCGATCGTCTCGAGGCGGTCGGCAGCCGTCTCGGACAGCGGCTTGAGCTCGTCGTACAGGAAGTACGCGTACGCGCGCTCGCGCGCCCGGCCCACCCGGCCCCGCAACTGGTGGAGCTGGGACAGGCCGTACTTGTCGGCACGGTCGATGATGATCGTGTTCGCGTTGGAGATGTCTAGACCGGTTTCGACGATCGTGGTGCACACGAGCACGTCGAACCGCCGCTCCCAGAAGGCGTCGACCACCTCCTCCAGGGCGTGCTCGCCCATCTGACCGTGCGCCACGGCGATACGCGCCTCCGGCACGAGCTCGGCGAGCTCGGAGGCCACCCGCTGGATCGACTGCACGCGGTTGTGGACGAAGAACACCTGGCCCTCGCGCAGCAGCTCGCGACGGATCGCCGCGGCGATCTGCTTGTCGTTGCGGGCGCCGACATACGACAGGATCGGATGCCGGTCCTCGGGAGGGGTCTGCAGCGTCGACATCTCGCGGATGCCGGTTACCGCCATCTCGAGCGTGCGCGGGATGGGCGTCGCACTCATCGCCAGGATGTCGACGTTGGTCTTGAGCTTCTTCAGCTGGTCTTTGTGCTCGACGCCGAACCGCTGCTCCTCGTCGACGATCAGGAGGCCGAGGTCTTTGAAGAGCACCTTCTCGGTGAGGATGCGGTGCGTTCCGATGACCATGTCGACCGTGCCGTCGGCGAGCCCGTCGACGACCTCACGCGCCTGCTTGTCGGTCTGGAAGCGGGAGAGCGCCTTGACCTTGACCGGGAATCCGGCGAAGCGCTCGGTGAACGTCTCGAAGTGCTGCTTCACGAGAAGCGTGGTCGGCACGAGCATCGCGACCTGCTTACCGTCCTGGATCGCCTTGAACGCTGCACGCACGGCGACCTCGGTCTTGCCGAACCCGACGTCGCCCGACAGCAGGCGGTCCATCGGGATCGGCTTCTCCATGTCGGCCTTGATCTCGTCGATCGTCTGGAGCTGATCGGGCGTCTCGGCGAACGGGAACGCCTCCTCGAGCTCGCGCTGCCACGGGGTGTCGGGCCCGAATGCGTAGCCCTTCGCCGCCATGCGGGCGGAGTAGAGCTTGACGAGCTCGACGGCGATGTCGCGCACAGCCTTGCGCGCGCGCCCCTTCGCCGCGGCCCAGTCGCTGCCGCCCATCTTCGACAGGCTCGGCGCCTCGCCGCCGACGTACCGGGAGAGCAGGTCGAGCTGGTCGGTGGGGACGAACAGCTTGTCGCCCGGGTAGCCGCGCTTGGACGGCGCATATTCGAGCACGAGATACTCGCGCACGCTCTTCACGGGGTTGCGGCCGCCGCTGGACACCTCGCGCTGTGTGAGCTCCACGAACTTGCCGATGCCGTGGGTCACGTGCACGACGTGGTCGCCGGGCTTGAGCTGCAGTGGGTCGACGACATTCTTGCGGCGCGACGCGAGCTTCTTGACGACGCGCTGGTCGCCGCCGATCGTGCGGCCGTAGAACTCGGTCTCGGTGAGCACGGCGAGCTTGGCATCGGGCACCTCGAAGCCGCGCTCGAGCACCGACACCACCAGGTGCGCGACGCCGGGCTCGGGTGCGGCGAGAACCTCGTCCACCTTGCGGGCCGCGATCCCGCGCTCGGCGAGAACATCGCGCGCACGCTCGACGAGACCCGCACCGGAGGCGGCGACCACGACGCGCCAGCCGTCGGCGAGCAGCTCCCCCACGTGCGCGGTCGCGCCGTCGACGTTGCCCTGGAACGAGGGCACCGGCGCAGCGGCGACGCGGATCGCCGCGGCGGCCTCGAGGGCGACGTCGATGTCGAGCAGGCCCTCGGCCGAGGCATCCGCTTCTCCGGAATCGAACGCGCTCAGCGTCCACCACACGTCGTCGCGCGCGTGTGCGGCCTCGCGCAGCGCCGGGAGTGTGAGGAAGTCGCCGGCCCCGAGGTCGATGGGGGTCTGGGCACCGGCTGTCGCGGCGCTCCACGCGGCCTCGAGGAACTCCCGGTTGGTCTCGCCGAGCGTGATGGCGCGCGTGACGGCGCGCTCGGGGTCGACGAGGGCCACGGCCGCGCCCTCGGGCAGGTAGTCGACGACGGTGACCAGCCGGTCGACGACGGCGGGAAGCAGCGACTCCATGCCCTCGACCGGGATGCCCTCCGACATCTTCTCGAGCATGCCGGCGAGCCCCGGAAACTCATCCTTGAGCTGACGCGCGCGGCCGCGAACCGCGTCGGTCAGCAGCAGTTCGCGGCTCGCGATGAGCGACACCTCACGCACCTCGCCGGGCAGCGACCGCTGGTCGGCGACCGAGAACGCGCGGATCTGGTCGACCTCGTCGCCGAAGAACTCGATGCGGTACGGGTGGGCCGCTGTCGGCGGGAAGACGTCGAGGATGCCGCCGCGCACCGCGAACTCGCCGCGACGGGACACCATGTCGACGCGGTGATAGGCCAGCTCGATGAGGCGCAGCGAGACGCCGCCCAGCTCGTGCCCGCGGCCGCCGACGACGAGGTCGATCGGCGGCACGTCGGTGAGGCCGGCCGCGAGCGGCTGGATCGCGCCGCGCACCGAAGCCGTCACTACGAGGGGCGTCTCGCCGTCCCAGCGCGCGATGCGTCCCAGCACGTCGAGCCGGTTGCCGACGATCTCGGGGCTCGGGCTGAGCCGCTCGTGCGGCAGCGTCTCCCAGGCTGGGAAGTGCAGCACGTCGGCACCGGGCAGCAGCGCGCCCAGCGCCGGCCCGATCGACTCGGACCGCCGACCCGTCGGTGTGATGAGCAGGATGACGGGCGGCTTGCCGGCGCCGCGGCGACGCTCGAGGAGGGCGGAGAGCAGCGGTGCGTCGAGACCTTCGACCAGCGAGAAGTCGGCGTCGACGGATGCTGCGGCGACAGCATCCCGAAACGACTCAGCCTGTTCGAGGGCGCGCACGATCCCGGGAACTGTCACCGGACGAGTCTACGCGCGGGCGCCGACACCGGGCGGGCGCAGCAGAGCGGTCGGGGGCCGCGGCCCGCGCCTCATAGGATGAGCGCGTGAGCGACCCCGCCGAGCAGACGACCCCGCCGACACCCGAGCCCACCCCTCCCGTGGCGTCCCCCGCGGCCCCTCCGGCTCCCCCCGTGGCTCCCCCGGCGGCAGCGCCGACCGCGTGGGCCGCGCCGTCCGCTCCTCCGTTCGGTGCGCCATCGGCGGTCGCGCCCGCCCCGGCGCCGGGCGGCACGGCGTCGCCCGCCGGCGGCGCCTACGCCGCTCCGGCCGGCTACGCACTTCCGGCCGGCTACGGCACGCCGGCGCCCGCCCCCGGCGTGCACCCGGGCGCGGCATGGAGCGCGCCCGGCGCGGCATCCGCTCGCCGTTCATCGGGGCGCGGGCTCGGCATCGTCGCGTTCGTCCTCGCGACCGTGGCCACTGTGGGGGCCGCGCTCGGCGCGGGGATCTCCGCGTTCGCCATCGGCCTCGGAGCCGTGCGCGAGATCGCCGAGCGCCCGTTCACCGCCGACTTCGACTGGTCGGTGCTCGCACCCGTGCGCGAGTACGTCCTGCTGGCCGAGGTGTCGTTCTGGGTCGGCACGGCGCTCGGCGTGTGGGCGCTCGTGCAAGGCATCATCGCGCTGGTGAAGGATCGCGGCCGGGGCTGGGCGATCGCGGCGATCGTCATGGCGGCGCTGGGTCCGATCGTGTTCTTCGCGGTGCTGCAGGGATTGCTCACGGCCGGGCTCGGAGCCGGCACGGGTATCGGCGGCTGACCGCGCGCCGCGTCAGGAGCGCGGCGAGTGGTGCTTCTGCTGGGCGGCGAGCAGTCCCTCTTCGACGAGCTGCTCGACGGCGTCGGCGGCGTCACCGAGCAGGATCGGCAGGTTCTTGCGCTCCGCGGCGCCGAACGGATCGAGCACCCAGTCGGCGGGATCCTGTCGGCCGGGAGGGCGGCCGATGCCGACGCGCACCCGCGCGAAGTCGCCTGAGTCGAGCGCCTTCGCGACGTCGCGGACGCCGTTGTGCCCACCGTGTCCGCCGCCGGTCTTGAGCTTGATGGTGTCGAACGGGATGTCGAGCTCGTCGTGCACGATGACCACCTGCCCGGGTTCGACGCCGTAGAACTTCGCGAGCCCCGCGACCGGGCCGCCGGAGACGTTCATGAAGGTGTTCGGCTTGGCGAGGATGAGCTTC
Organism: Microbacterium sp. CFH 31415; assembly: GCF_022538185.1. Taxonomy (GTDB): domain Bacteria; phylum Actinomycetota; class Actinomycetes; order Actinomycetales; family Microbacteriaceae; genus Microbacterium. Next base: position 108,222 of record NZ_JAKYXC010000018.1, read on the forward strand.
ACTCCCCCGGGGCGCAGCCAGGTCTCGGCGACGCGCGCGTTCGCCTTGTGGGCCTTGAACGACTCACCGCGCCGGGCGGCCAGCTCGTCGAGGACGAGCTGTCCGACGTTGTGACGGGTCAGCTCGTACCGCGGTCCGGGATTGCCCAGTCCCACGATCAGCCACGCCTGTGCCATGTCTCCCCTTCCGACGGCGAAGCCCGCCCCCTCGATTATCGGGGACGGGCTTCGACGGATGCTGCGGTGAGTCCTTACTCGGACGCGGCCGCGCCCTCGGCGGCCTGCTCGGCCTCCTCCGACTGCTCGGCGGCGACCTCGGCGTCGGCCTCGGCGATCTCGTCCTCGGCGGCGAGGGTCGCGGCCGGGACCGAGACGGCGACGACGAGCGTCTCGGGGTCGGCGATCAGCGTCGCGCCCTTCGGGAGCTTCAGGTCGGCGGCGGTGATGTGCGTGCCGTCCTCGAGGCCCTCGACGTCGACCTCGATGTTCTGCGGGATGTGGGTCGCCTCGACCTCGAGCGCGATGGTCGTCGCGTCGAGGTTGGCGATCGTGCCGGCGAAGGGCTCGCCCAGAACGACGACGGGAACGTCGACCTGGACCTTCTCGCCCTTCTTCACGACGAGGAGGTCGATGTGCTCGATGATCTGGTGCACCGGGTCCTTCTGGACGTCCTTGACCAGTGTGAGCTGCTCCTTGCCGTTGACGTCGAGCTCGAGCACGACGTTGGCACGGCGGATAAGCAGCGCCATCTGGTGACCGGGCAGCGCGACGTGCAGCGGGTCGGTGCCGTGGCCGTAGATGACGGCGGGGATCTTGCCGGCGGCGCGCAGGCGGCGGGCGAAGCCCTTTCCGAAGTTCTCGCGGACTTCGGCGTGGACCTTGGTGTCGGTCTCGGTCGACATGGTTTCTCCTCGCGGGCGTGAGCCCGTTCTGATCGCGGGTCCGCTCAGGTGGCGGGCCCAGGTATTTGGGGGTTTCTCGACTCGAACGCACACGCGTGAGGAAAGCCATGGGCCTGCTCCACCGCGTCGATCACGGATGCCGCATCCCGCCGGTCAGGCGGGTGCGAGGCATCCCTCGCCGAAGTTCAAGGGTCGAGTCTACCAGCCGGGACGATGGCGCCGAAGCCGAGGCTCAGGATGCCCGCGCGCGACCACCCCGCGAGAGGCCTGCGACTCCCGCTACGATGAGGACCGCACCCTGTTCCGCCCACGGAGGACCCCGATGGACTACGGCTTTCTTTCTCACGCGCTGCTCTGGCTGATCGGCGCGATGGCCGCCCTCGGCGCACTCCTCACGGCGGGCGCGCTCTGGTCGATGGGCCGCGCGAACTACCGCAAGGACTGATCTCCGACGCACAACGGACGTCGGGGCGCGGTGAGGATCACGCCCATCCCGTGTAACACGCGTGCGCCAGACTCTAGGCTGGAATCCTCCCCTCCCCGATCCCACAGGAGTGCGTGTGTCTTCGAACGAGCCCGCGGCGCAGACGAACATTTCGACCGATCGCGATGACCAGCCCGGCGCGACGCGTGAGCACGAGGGTGCCCCGCGCCCCGAGGAGGTGTCCCGTCCGGCGCCGGAGCCGACGGGTCCCGACGCGGCTGCTGCGCCTGCCGCGAATATCGGTGTGGTGGGGTTGGCGGTGATGGGGTCGAACCTGGCCCGCAATCTCGCCAGTCGTGAGGGCAACACGGTGGCGGTCTATAACCGCAGCCACGAGAAGACCGACACGCTGCTCGCGGAGCATCCGGAGGCGGGGTTCGTGCCCGCGTTCTCGTATGATGAGTTCGCCGCGTCGCTGGTGAAGCCGCGGACGGCGATCATCATGGTGAAGGCCGGTGGCGGCACGGATGCGGTGATCGATGCGCTGGTGGATGTGTTCGAGCCGGGCGACATCATCGTCGACGGCGGGAACGCGCTGTTCACCGACACGATCCGCCGGGAGAAGGCGGTGCGTGAGACGGGCATCAACTTCGTCGGCGCCGGGATCTCCGGTGGTGAGGAGGGTGCGCTGCTGGGCCCGTCGATCATGCCCGGCGGGTCGGACGAGTCGTGGGTCACGCTCGGTCCGATCCTGCGCTCGATCGCGGCGGTCGCCGAGGGCGAGCCGTGCGTGACGCACATCGGCCACGACGGTGCCGGTCACTTCGTGAAGATGGTGCACAACGGCATCGAGTACGCCGACATGCAGCTCATCGCCGAGGCGTATGACCTGATCCGCCGCGGCACCG
>NZ_JAKYXC010000019.1 GCF_022538185.1 Microbacterium sp. CFH 31415
CGCCGGACGCACCTGCCGCTCCTCCGGCAGCCGCGCCGCCGGCAGCGGAGCCGCCCGCGGCACCTCCGGCAGCGACCGAGCCGCCCGCGGCGACCGAACCGCCGGCGTCCGAGCCGCCAGCGGCGCCGGACGCGCCCGACGCTCCTCGCCCGTAGCGCAGCACGAAGACCCCTCGCCCTCGGGCGGGGGGTCTTCGCGTGCCTCGGCGCCCTCCGCCCTCTGTGAGCCCGGCTCCCGGAGCGCGCCGTCGGCACGCGGGATAACGTGGAGGGATGACCTCCCCCGTTCCCCTGCGCCGCGTCGGCGCCTCCGGACTCCTCGTCTCGGCCGTCGGCCTGGGCTGCAACAACTTCGGCCGCGCAGGCACCCGCACCGAGAGCCTCGACGGCACGCGGGACGTGCTCGACGCCGCGATCGACGCCGGCGTCACGTTCCTCGACACCGCCGACATGTACGGCAAAGACCCCGGGCTCTCCGAGTCGCTCATGGGTGAGGCTCTGCGCGGTCGTCGGGACCGCGTGGTGCTCGCGACGAAGTTCGGGCACTCGGGCCGCGACATGGGCCTGCCGGTCGTCGGGGCGAAGGCCTCACGGTCGTACGTGCGACAGGCGGTCGAGGCATCCCTCACCCGTCTGCAGACCGAGTGGATCGACCTCTATCAGCTGCACACGCCCGACCCGGGGACACCCATCGAAGAGACGCTCGACGTGCTGGGCGACCTCGTACGCGAGGGCAAGGTCCGCTACATCGGGCACTCCAACCTCAGCGGCTGGCAGATAGCCGAGGCGCACTACGTCGCCGCGCGGCGATCGGGCATCCCGTTCGTCTCTGCGCAGAACCATTACAGCCTGCTGGCGCGCGCGTCGGAGCGCGAGGTGATCCCGGCGGCCGAGCGTTTCCGGCTCGGTTTCCTTCCGTACTTCCCGCTGCACAACGGACTTCTCACCGGCAAGTTCTCGCGCGACCACGCGCCGGAGGACACCCGCATCATGCGGCAGCGTCAGCACGTGTGGCAGGAGGCGCCGTGGGACGAGCTCGAGCAGTTCCAGGCATTCTGTGACAAGCGCGGCATCACGATGCTCGACGCGACCTTCGGCTGGCTGCTCGCCAACCCCGTGCTCGCGAGCGTCATCGCGGGCGCGACGAGTGCGGAGCAGGTCCGCGCCAACGCCGCCGCCGCCACCGCGTGGTCGCCCACTGCGGACGACATCGCGGAGATCGACGCCCTCTTCCCGCTGCCGGAGGACCCGGGCGCGAGGGTCTGACCGCGCTCCGCCGCCCGGTTCGGCGGTCTCGTACGGCGCGGTTCGCCCACGGCGTAGCGCCCGGGTTGTGGGGTGTCCTCGGCCAGGCGTAGCGTCGCTCTCTGTGCGCTGCCGCGGTCGCGGCGGTCTCGGCGCACCGGAAGGGACGGTCGTGCTCGGCAAGCTCCTTGTGCGATACCTGCGACCTGCGTGGCCGCTCATCATCGCCGTTGTCGTCTTTCAGTTCGCGCAGTCGATGGCCTCGCTGCTGCTGCCCACGCTGAACGCCGACATCATCGACAACGGCGTGGTCACCGGAGACATCCCGTACATCTGGCAGACCGGCGGCGTGATGCTCGCGATCAGCCTCGTGCAGATCGCGTGCGCGATCGTGGCGGTCTACTTCGGATCGCGCCTGGCGATGGGCATGGGGCGCGACCTGCGCGGCGACCTGTTCCACCGCGTGGTGGCGTTCTCGCAGCGCGAGGTCGGGCAGATCGGCGCGCCGTCACTCATCACCCGCAACACGAACGACGTGCAGCAGGTGCAGATGCTCGTGCAGGTGTCGGCGACCCTGATGGTCTCCGCGCCGATCCTCGCGATCGGCGGCGTCATCTTCGCGGTCCAGCAGGACGCCGGCCTCTCGTGGCTCATGGCTGTCGCGATCCCGGTGCTGCTGATCATCGTGGGCCTCATCGTGTCGCGCATGGTTCCCGCGTTCACGAAGATGCAGACCCGCATCGACCGCGTGAACCAGATCATGCGCGAGCAGCTCACGGGCATCCGCGTTGTGCGCGCGTTCGTGCGCGAGCCCGAGGAGCAGGTGCGCTTCACCGCGGGCAGCGCCGATGTGCAGGAGACGGCGCTGCGCGCCGGCAACCTCATGGCGCTGATGTTCCCCGCCGTCATGCTCGTCATGAACGTCTCGAGCGTCGCGGTGATCTGGTTCGGCGCCTTCCAGGTGCAGAACAGCGGCGTCGAGATCGGCACCCTGTTCGCGTTCCTGCAGTACCTCATGCAGATCCTGATGGGCGTCATGATGGCGACCTTCATGTTCGTGATGATCCCGCGCGCGGCCGTGTGTGCGAACCGCATCGGCGAAGTGCTCGAGACCGCGCCATCGGTCGACGCGCCGGCGGTCGCGGCATCCGCCCCCGTTCCTGCCGGTCGTGTCGAGTTCGACGCTGTCGACTTCGCCTACCCCGGTGCCGACGACGCCGTGCTGCACGACCTGACCTTCACAGTCGAGCCCGGCACCACGACGGCCGTGATCGGCTCGACGGGCGCCGGCAAGACCACGCTCATCGGCCTCGTCGCACGGCTGTTCGATGTGACCGCCGGCGCGGTGCGCGTCGACGGCGTCGACGTGCGCGAGTACGACCCGGACGAGCTGTGGCAGCGCATCGGGCTGGTGCCGCAGAAGGCCTTCCTGTTCTCCGGCACTGTCGCGTCGAACCTGCGCTACGGCAACGGCGAGGCGACCGACGACGAACTGTGGCACGCCCTCGAGCTCGCTCAGGCGAAGGACTTCGTCTCGGCCCTGCCCGAACAGCTCGAGGCGCCGATAGCGCAGGGTGGCACGAACGTCTCCGGAGGGCAGCGTCAGCGACTGGCCATCGCCCGAGCCCTGGTGAAGCGACCCGAGGTCTACATCTTCGACGACTCCTTCTCGGCGCTGGATCTCGCGACGGATGCCGCGCTCCGCCGCGCCCTCGATGCGCAGCTGCCCGATGCCACGAGGATCGTGGTCGCGCAGCGCGTGTCGACGATCCGCCATGCCGATCAGATCATCGTGCTCGACCACGGGCGCATGGTGGGGATCGGCACCCACGACGAGCTCGTGGAGACGTGCGAGACGTACATCGAGATCGTCGAGTCGCAGCTCGCGGCGGAGGCGGCATGAGCGGCTCGCAGAGCGCCCCTCGGCGGATGCCGATGCAGCGCGGACCGATGGGCCAGGTCGGCGGAGGGGAGAAGGCGCAGAACTTCGGTCCGAGTGCGAAGCGGCTGCTCGGCACGCTGCGCCACGACACGCCCGCGCTCATCGCGGTGCTGATCTTCTCGGTGCTGTCCGTCGCGCTGACGGTGATCGGCCCGAAGCTGCTCGGGAACGCGACGAACGTCGTGTTCGCCGGATTCGTGTCGCTGCAGATGCCGCCCGGTGCGACGAAGCAGCAGGTGGTGGACGGGCTGATCGCGCAGGGGAACGTGGATCAGGCGAACATGATCGCCGCGATGGAGTTCACGCCCGGCGCGGGCGTCGACTTCGAGCAGCTGGCGTGGATCCTCGGTGCCGTGCTCGCGGTGTACGTGCTGGCGAGCGTCTTCGGCTGGCTTCAGGCGCGGATCCTCAACGGCGTCGTCCAGCGTGCCATGCACCAGCTGCGGCTGCGGGTCGAAGAGAAGGTGCACCGGCTGCCGCTCGCCTACTTCGACAAGGTGCAGCGCGGCGAGCTGCTCAGCCGCGTCACCAACGACGTCGACAACATCGGCCAGACGATGCAGCAGACGATCTCGCAGGTCGTGATCTCGCTGCTCACCGTCGTCGGCGTTCTCGTGATGATGTTCGTGATCTCTCCGCTGCTCGCCGTCATCGCCCTCGTGACGATCCCGCTCACCGTGGTGATCACGGTGGTGGTCGCGAAGCGGTCGCAGAAGCTCTTCGCCGCGCAGTGGAAGTCGACGGGCGTGCTGAATGCGCGCGTGGAAGAGACCTTCTCCGGCCACTCGATCGTGAAGGTGTTCGGCCACCAGCGCGAAGTGGAAGCCGACTTCCGCGCCGAGAACGACGAGCTCTACAAAGCGAGCTTCGGCGCGCAGTTCATCTCGGGCATCATCATGCCGTCGATGATGTTCATCGGGAACCTCGTGTACGTCGCGATCGCGGTGGTCGGCGGTCTGCAGGTGGCGGCCGGGCTGCTGTCGATCGGCGATGTGCAGGCGTTCATGCAGTATTCGCGCCAGTTCACCCAGCCACTGAGCCAGCTCGGGTCGATGGCGAACCTCCTGCAGTCGGGTGTGGCGAGCGCCGAGCGGGTGTTCGAGCTGCTCGACGAGGGCGAGGAGCAGCCCGATGACGCCCCGGCGCAGACCGCGCCCGACGCCGCGAGTCACCTCGCGTTCGAGGGCGTCTCGTTCCGCTACTCGCCGGACAAGCCGCTCATCGAGGACCTCTCGCTCACCGCCCAGCCCGGCAGCACGGTCGCAATCGTCGGTCCCACCGGCGCCGGCAAGACGACGTTGGTGAACCTCATCATGCGCTTCTACGAAGTGGATGACGGCCGCATCACGCTCGACGGCGTGGACACCCGTCGCATGACGCGCGACGACCTGCGCGCGCGGACGGGGATGGTGCTGCAGGACACGTGGCTCTTCGCGGGCACGATCCGCGAGAACATCGCGTACGGCCGGCCCGACGCCACCGAGGCGGAGATCCTCGCCGCAGCCACGGCCGCCTACGTCGACCGTTTCGTCCACGCCCTGCCCGACGGGTACGACACGATGCTCGACGACGAGGCGACGAACCTGAGCGTGGGGGAGCGTCAGCTCGTCACCATCGCTCGGGCGTTCCTTGCTGATCCGCGCATCCTCATCCTCGACGAGGCGACGAGCTCCGTCGACACGCGCACGGAACTTCTCATCCAGCGGGCCATGTCGCGTCTGCGCGAGGACCGCACCGCCTTCGTCATCGCGCATCGGCTCTCGACCATCCGCGACGCCGATCTCATCCTCGTGATGGAGGCCGGATCCATCGTCGAGCAGGGCAGCCACGACGAGCTGCTCGTCGCCCGCGGTGCGTATTGGCGGCTCTACAACGCGCAGTTCGAAGCGCCCATGGACCAGGAGATCCTCGAGGACTCGGTCGCGGTCGGAGCATCGGTGTCCGGCGCGCCATCGGCCCCCGCCGCCAAGGACGTGGGGGAGGAATCCACTAGTATGTGAAGACGCGCCCGGACGCCGGGCCGCGCCAATTCGATCGGGAGGACGACGGCGTGTCCGAGGTATCCACCCAGTCGCTCTCGGTGCCCGTGCCCGGTGGGATCATCGACCTGGCGTGGGCGGCGGTCACCGACACGGGTCGCCGGCGTGAGGTGAACCAGGACGCCATGTTCGCCTCGTACCCGCTGTTCGTCGTCGCCGACGGCATGGGCGGTCACGTCGGAGGCGAGATCGCCAGTGCCAGCACCATCGATCGGCTCAAGGTCGTGGCCGACGCGGGCGCCGTCACGCCGAAGGCGATCGAGAAGGCCCTGGCCCGTGCGGTGAAAGACATCGCGTCGCACCCCGAGGCGACAGATGACGGCACCGGCACGACCCTGACCGGGCTGTACCTCGACACGAGCGGCGACACCGCGCACTGGGTCACCCTGAACATCGGCGACTCGCGCGTGTACCTCGTGCGCGACGGCGCCATCGTGCAGATCACCACCGACCACTCCGTCGTGCAGGAGCTCATCGCCTCCGGACGGCTGAGCCCCGAAGAGGCCGAGAATCACCCGTACGGCAACGTCATCACGCGTGCCGTCGGGCCGAGTGAGGGCGTCACGCCCGACTACGTGCGTCTCGACGTCGCCGAGGGCGACCGGTTCGTGATCTGCTCCGACGGGCTCACCAAGGAGCTCACCGACTACGGCATCCGCCACTTCCTCGACGAGAACGCCGACCCGGCCGACGCCGTGAACGCGATGCTCGACGCCGCGCTCGAGAACGGCGGTCGCGACAACATCACGATCATCGTGCTGGACGTCGGGTCGGCGTCGGGCGCCGTGACCGAGGAGGGTGCTGCGGCTGCAGATGACGAGGCTGTCGCCGACGGCGAGGGTCTTGCCGACGGCGGGGCTGTCGCGGATGGCGACGCCGTCGCCGACGGCACGGATGGCGATGGTGCGGATGCCGCTGCCGACGCCCCTACTGACGACGAGTCCTCCCCAACCCAGCGCTGAGCGCCGCCGTCCACACATCGGCGCACCCGCGCCTCAGCGGGGACTGCGCGGCGCTGTACTGAGGTGTGCCTTTCGCCGCTCCCCGCTTCGCTGCTCCTCGCCCCGCCGCGGCCGATCAAGGTTCTGCCGTCGATCCGCTCTCGAACGAGCCGCTGAGCCTGCCGTCGGCCTGGACGCAGCCCTCCCGCCCACCGCTTCCGGTGGTCGCGGCCATCGTCCCGATCGTCGGGGCCATCGGGCTCTGGCTCGTGACAGGATCCATCCTGTCGCTGTGGCTCGCCGCCCTCGGTCCGCTGATCGCGGTGGCGACGCTGGCCGACGCCTCCCGCAGCGCACGACGCGACCGGCGCCGGCACCAGGCCGACGCCGTCCGCGTGCACGCCGAGGTCGCACGGGCGGTGGCGCAGCGACACGATGACGAGCGCCGGCGCGCCTGGGCGCGGCATCCGGATGTCGCCTCCTTCGTCGGCCGCGACGACGAGGTCTGGCGCAGCTCGCCCGGCCGCGACGACCTTCTCGTGATCGGCGAGGGTGAGGTCCCGAGCGCCGTGCGGATCACCGGCGGAGACGGCGACGTGCGTGCGGTCGCGCTTCGGGCGCGGTCGTCCCGCCTGTCGCATGCACCGGTGACCGCGCCCGCAGACGGCGGGGTGGTCGTCGTCGGCGCGCGCGTCATGGCTGCCGCCGTGCAGCGGGCGCTCGTCATCCAGCTCTGTCTCGCTCGTCCGCCGGGAGAGCTCACCATCGTCGGCCCCGTGACCGGCGAGCTCGCCTGGATGGAGGCCCTCCCGCACCGTGGGGTCGGCGCACCTCGGCGGCTCGCGGTCCTCGCTCCGGGGGCGACCGTGCCGCCGGACGCCGACATCGTCGTCGGCCGTTGCGCGAATGGCGACCGCTGCCCCCGCGGTGCGGCACGGTCATCACGGTTCACGCCCCCGACTCCGCGACGGTCGAGCGGGGCGGTGAGGTGGCCGACGTGCACGTCGAGGGTCTCGCGGTGGAGCAGGCGGCCGCGATCGCGGGGATGCTCGCCGAGCGCGCAGAGCGGGTTCTGGGGCTGCGGGGCGGTGACAGCGGCCCGGTGGCGCTCGCTGATCTCCTCTTCGATGCCGCCGCCGCCGACGGACAGGGCGGTCTACCCGCGGTGATCGGGCTCGAGGGACGGCAGACCGCAGTCATCGACCTCGTCGCCGACGGCCCGCACGCGGTGGTCGCAGGCGTCACCGGGTCGGGGAAGAGCGAGCTGCTCATCACCTGGATCCTCGCGCTGTGCCGCACGCACTCGACCAAGCAGGTGACGTTCCTTCTCGCCGACTTCAAGGGCGGCACCGCGTTCGACGCGCTCGCGGCCGTGCCGCATGTGACCGGCGTGATCACCGACCTCGACGGCGCCGGTGCGCGCCGGGCTATCGAGAGCCTCCGGGCGGAGGTGCGCTGGCGCGAGGGCGAGCTCGCCGCGGTCGGCGCCCGCGACATCCTCGACCCGCGTGTGGCCCTGCCGCGACTGGTCGTATTCGTCGACGAGTTCGCCGCGCTGCTCGGCGATCATCCCGAGCTGCATGCCGTCTTCGCAGACGTGGCCGCCCGCGGGCGTGCGCTGGGCATCCACCTCGTGCTCGGCACGCAGCGCGCGGCGGGCGTGATCCGCGACAGCCTCCTTGCCAACTGTCCGCTGCGCATCAGCCTCCGTGTGACGGATGCCGCCGACAGCCGCAGTCTCATCGGCACCGACGAAGCCGCACTGCTGCCAGGCGGAGCCGATGGGAGAGGGCACGCTCTGCTGCGCCGGGCGAGCGATGCCCGCCCGCGGCCGGTGCGCATCGCACTGTCCGATGCGTTCGACGTCGAGGCCGCGGTGGCACGGGGCGGGGACGAGCGGCCGCGCCGTCCGTGGCTGCCGGGACTCTCAGACCGGCTGTCGCTCCCCGAGCTGTCTGAGCTCGCCGGGTCTGCGGTGAACGGCGACGCCATCCTGGTGGGCCTCGCCGACGAACCGAACCTCCAGCGCCAGCGAGCCGCGACCCTCCGCATCGAGGACCGCGGACTGCTCGTGCTCGGCGGCCCTGGGGCCGGCCTCACGAACACTGTCGCGCTCGCCGTGGCCCAGGCTCCGGCGGCGCTCGTGAGGGTGCCGGCCGCACCGGAGCCGATGTGGGACGCCATCGCGGCGCTCGCCGCCGATCCGCCACCCCCGCGCACCCTCGTGTGCATCGACGACCTCGACGCGGTCGCCATGCGGCTCCCGCCCGAGCATGCTCAGGTGGCGCTCGAGCGGATCGAGGAGCTCCTGCGTCGCGCCGGATCGGACGGCGTCCTCGTCGTGGCGAGCGCGCACCGCCTCGCCGGAGGCGTCGCGCGGATCGCCGACCTCTTCCCGAAGCGACTGCTGCTGCCGTTCCCGACGCGCACCGAGCACATCGCCGCAGGCGGCGACCCCACAGCTTTCGAGGCGGGCGCGCCGCCCGGCCGCGGGGCGCTTGACGGCGTTGCGCTGCAGGTCGCGCTCGCACCGAGGCGCCCCAGCGACGCGCCCGATCCGGCACTGGACTGGTACCCCTCGGCGCCACTGACCGCCTTCGCGACGCGGCGTTCGCCCGCGGCGCGGGCTGCCCTCGCGGAGTGGGAGCGGCGAGGCATCCGCTCCGTCTCCGTCGACGGCTACGCGGCCGACCCGGCGGTCACCGCGGACGGTCCGGTCGTCGTCGTCGGTGAGCCCGACGACTGGCAGCGGCACTGGCGCCTGCTCGCCGATGCGCGCGGCGATCACGACCTCGTGGTCGACACGTCCTGCGCCGCCGAGTTCCGGCTGCTGACGGGTTCCCGGGTTCTTCCGCCGTACTGCGAGTCCGGCCGAGGGCGCGCGTGGCTGATCTCGGCCGGGGCCGACGCCGTCCGCATCGTCCTTCCTTCGGTCCAGGTCCGGCCGGACCGTCCCCGCGCGTGGCCTTGATTAGCCCCCGACCGCGCCATAGCGTCACTGTGTGTCTACAACCCCGATCAACCTCGAACGTCCGCAAGGCAAGGGGCTCGCAGCGGGCACGCTGGGACTCTGGGGGTCCACGGTCATCGGCCTCGCCTCGACCGCCCCCGTGTACTCGCTCGTCGCGACGCTGGGCTTCGTCGTGCTCGCCGTCGGCGCGCAGGCTCCCATCGCCTTCGTCATCGCGTTCATCCCCATGCTGTTCATCGCCTTCGCCTACCGGGAGCTCAACAACGCGGTACCTGACTGCGGCACGACGTTCACGTGGGGCACCAAGGCATTCGGCCCGTGGGTGGGCTGGATGGGCGGCTGGGGCGTTGCCGTCGCCGGGATGGTCGTGCTCGCCAACCTGGCACAGATCGCGGGAATCTACTTCTGGGCGCTGATCGACGGGATCGTCCGCTCCTCCGACGACGCCCTGCTCTCCGACAACGTGCCGCTCGTCACGGCGACCGGCGTCGTGTTCATCGCCGCGATGACCTGGGTCAGCTGGCGCGGCGTCGAGATCGGCGAGCGCATCCAGAACGTGCTGCTCGCGATCCAGTACGTCGCGCTGGCGATCTTCGTCGTCGCCGCGCTGTGGAAGTTCTTCGACGGATCCGCCCCCGACCCCACGCCGTTCGACTGGTCGTGGTTCAACCCGTTCGCCTTCACCGAATGGGGCGGGTTCATCGAGGCGATCCTGCTCGCCCTGTTCATCTACTGGGGCTGGGACACCTGCCTGGCGCTCAACGAGGAGACGAAGGACCCGAAGCGCATCCCGGGCCGCGCCGCCCTGCTGACGACGGTCATCCTGCTGGTGACCTACGTCGGCGTCACGATCGCCGCGATGATGTACGCCGGCCTCGGGGACGTCGGCACGGGCCTCGGCAACGAAGCGAACGCCGACGACTTCTTCCTCGCGATAAAGGACGGTCTCCTCGGCCCGCTCGGCTGGGTGCTCGTCGTCGCGGTGATGATCTCGGCGATCTCGTCGACGCAGACGACGATCCTGCCGACGGCCCGCGGGACGCTCTCGATGGCCGCGTACAAGGCGCTGCCGCGCCGGTTCGCCACCGTGCATCCGCGCTACAAGACGCCGTCGTTCTCCACTCTCGTCATGGGCATCGTCGCGAGCGTCTACTACGTCGGGATGACGATCATCAGCGACAACATCCTGCAGGACTCGATCCTGTCGCTTGGGCTCGCCATCGCGTTCTACTACGGCATCACCGGCTACGCGTGCGTGTGGTACTTCCGCCGGGAGCTCTTCACGTCGACCCGGAACTTCTTCTACAAGTTCCTCCTCCCGCTCCTCGGTGCGCTGATGCTGACCTACGCGTTCATCCAGTCGGCGATCGACATGTGGGACATCGACTACGGCTACGGCGGCGGACTGTGGGGCATCGGAAGCACCTTCCTCATCGGAATCGGTGCGCTCGCCTTCGGCGTGCTGCTGATGTTCCTGTGGTTCTTCTTCCCGCGGGCGAAGCCGTTCTTCCACGGGGAGAGCCTCAATCGCGACACCCCGGTGCTCGTACCCGAGGATCCGGCGGACTTCAGCCGCTCGATCGACGGCGGACTCGCGTGATCCCGCAGGTCCGAGCTCTCCTCGCCTGTCACAAAGGGCCGACCGCCGCGGCACTTCGTGACAGGTGAGCGCACCAGAGTGACCCGGCGCGCTGCTCGCCTGTCACAAAGGGCCGACCGCCGCGGCACTTCGTGACAGGTGAGCGCACCAGAGTGACCAGGCGAGCCGAAGAGGCGCAGACGGAGCCGCGCGGTCGCCGCGCCGCATCCTCGACGCATGCGGACACGGGATGAGGTCGACGGGAGACGGCTCACCCTCGTCGCCCAGCTCGGGTGAGCCGGGCGACGAGGTCGAGCGGATCAGGCGAGCGCGGCCTCCAGCGGGGCGAGCTCGAGACCGTGCGCGGTCGCCACACCGGCATTGACCACGCGACCGTCGACGGTGTTCAGGCCGCCCGCGAGCGCGGCATCCGCTCGCAGTGCGTCCTTCCAGCCACGACGCGCGATCTGGCGGATGTAGGGGAGGGTCGCGTTCGTGAGCGCCGAGGTCGACGTGTTGGGCACGGCGCCCGGCATGTTCGCGACGCAGTAGAAGACGCTTCCGTGCACGGGGAAGGTCGGGTCGGCGTGGGTCGTGGGGCGGGTGTCCTCGAAGCAGCCGCCCTGGTCGACAGCGATGTCGACGAGCACGCTGCCCGGCCGCATGCGCGAGACCATCTCGTTCGTGACGAGCTTGGGCGCCTTCGCGCCGGGGATCAGCACCGAGCCGATGACGAGGTCGGAGTCGACGACGGCCTTGTCGAGATCGAACGGGTTGGATGCTGCGGTCTTGATGCGACCCTGGAAGTGGTCGTCGAGGTAGCGCAGGCGCTGCACGTTCGTGTCGAACACCGTGACGTCGGCGCCCATGCCCACCGCGATCACCGCCGCGTTCGCGCCGGCGACGCCGCCCCCGATGACCGTCACGCGGGCCGGCCGTGTGCCCGGAACCCCCGACATCAGCAGACCGAGCCCGCCGGCGGAGCGCATGAGCGTCGCGGCGCCGACCGTCGGTGCGAGACGACCGGCGACCTCGCTCATCGGTGCGAGCAGCGGGAGGCCGCCTCCCGCGACCTGGACGGTCTCGTACGCGATCGCGGTCACGCGGTCTTCGACCAGGCGGTCGGTGAGCGGCCGGTCCGCCGCCAGGTGCAGGTAGGTGAACAGCACCAGGTCGTCGCGGAAGTACGGGTACTCGCTCGCGATCGGCTCCTTGACCTTGAGCAGCAGCTCGGCTCGCGCCCAGACCTCCGCCGCGTCGTCGAGGAGGGTGGCTCCGGCGGACTGGTACTCGCTGTCGGGCATCGACGAGCCGGCTCCGGCGCCGCGCTGCACGAACACCTCGTGGCCCGCGGCGACGAGGTCGTGAACGCCGGCGGGTGTCAGGGCCACCCGGTACTCATTGTTCTTCACCTCGGTGGGGACGCTGATCCTCATCGTGTGATCCTTTCCGCTCCGCCGTTGGAGCGCTCGGGCTCCTTGTGGGAGCGCCTCTAGAAGGCGGGGCGAATCGCCCCGACACTCTGCCCGCCGCCGAGGATCGACAGCGGAAGCTTCTGCATCGTGGCCGCCACCTCGTTCGAGCTGAGGGCGCCGGCGCGCTCGAGCAGGCGCAGCCCGACGGCTGTCGCGGCGCGGCCGCTGCCGTCGAGCATCTTGAGTGCGACGGTCGTGCCGTCGGGGGCGACCATCACCATCACGCCCTCGGCGCCGCCCTTGGCGAAGACGCCGAGCTGCTCATTGACGATGGTGTCGGGCCGCTCGGGGCCGTCGATCGTCCACGGGTTCTCGCGCACCGCCTGCACCAGGGTGCCGGCGCTGCGGTGCAGCGCGAACGGCGACGTCGGCGACGAGTTACCGATGCGGTGGATGGCCCGTGCAAGCCCGAAGAGGGTCGTCGCGTACACCGGCGCGCCGCAGCCGTCGATGGCGGTGGCCGCAGCCTTCTCGCCGAGGAGACGCTCGATGACCTCGCGCACATGGAGCTGGAGCGGATGATCGGCAGCGAGGTAGCCGGCCGGATCCCAGCCGTTCGTGACGCAGGTCAGGAGCATCGCGGCGTGCTTGCCCGAGCAGTTCATGCGGACACGTGAGGGCTCGGAGCGCTCGCGCACCAGCTCGTCGCGAGTGGCGGTGTCTCCGGGCCACGCGGGCGGACAGCCGAGTGCCTCTTCGCCGAGACCTGCCGCCCCGAGGATGTCGCGCACGACCGCCACGTGGCGGTCGGTGCCGGAGTGGCTCGCGGTCGCCAGACCGAGACGTTCCCCCTCGAGCGGGGCGCCCGCTGCGAGGCACGCGAGCGCCTGCAGCGGCTTGAGGCTCGACCGCGGAAGGATCAGCGCAGACGGATCGCCCAGCTTGGTGTGGATCGTGCCGTCGGGTGCGAGCACGACCGCGATTCCCGCGTGGCGGGACTCGATGAAGCCACTGCGGTCGACGACGGCGAGCTCGACGGCGTCGGCTGCGGCGAAGGTCTGCGGCACCCAGCCAGCCTATCGCCGTGGCCGACGGAGACCGCATGACAGACTGTGCACATGTGGGGAGAGCATCGATACTCCGTCCGGACCACGTGGACCGGAGATCGGGGCACCGGCACCTCGGGCTACCGCGACTACGACCGTGCCGTCGCCATCGGCATCGAGGGCAAGCCCACGCTGCAGGCATCCTCTGACAAGCCCTTCCGTGGCGACCCGACGAAGTGGAATCCGGAAGACCTCCTCCTCGCATCACTCAGCGAGTGCCACCTGCTCTCCTACCTGCACGCGTGCGTGCAGGCGGGCGTGGTCGTGGTCGGCTATGAAGACGACGCGTCCGGGCTCATGGTGGAGGACGGCCGGGGCGGAGGAGCCTTCCGCGAGGTGGTGCTGCGGCCTCGCGTGACGGTCGCCGAGGAGTCGATGGTGGATGCCGCGACCGCCGCGCACGCTCAGGCGAACGAGTGGTGCTTCATCGCGAACTCGGTGAACTTCCCGGTGCGGCACGAGCCGACGATCGTGGTCGCAGGGATCAGCGACGCTCGTGCGGCAGGACCTGCTTGATGCGCTCGATCGGGTTCTGCGCGGGCGCCTCGTTGTAGGCATTGGCGAGTTCCTGGCCCGACAGGGCGTGGATCGCGCTCATGATGTCGTCGGTCGCGAGCCGGCGCGCCTTGCCGGAACTGGCGGGGCCGTGATGGGCGAGATCGAGCGGCTCGCCGAACCTGACCGTCGCGCGGTGCTGCCGCGAGGGGCGCTTGGCGCCGACGGGCATGACGTCGTCGGTGCCGATGAGGCCGACGGGGACCACGGGGGCGCCGGTCTGCAGGGCGAGGAAGGCCACGCCCGTGCGGCCCTTGTAGAGGCGTCCGTCGAGCGATCGCGTGCCCTCGGGGTACAGCGCGACGGCTTTGCCCTGGTCGAGCAGCACGCGCTGCTGGTCGAGAGCGTCGAGCGCCGCCTGCCCTGCACCGCGCCGCACGGGGATGGCGCCGATCGCCGTGAAGAACTCGCGCGAGGCCCAGCCCTTGAAGCCGGTGCCCTCGAAGTAGTCAGCCTTCGCGAGGAAGTGCACCGGGCGCGGAGCGGCTACGGGGATGGCGATGGAGTCGATGAATGAGAGGTGGTTGCTCGCGAAGATCACCGGCCCGGTCTTGGGCACGTTGCCTCGGCCCTCGATGTGCGGGCGGTACACGAGGCGCGCGGTCGGGGTCAGCACGAATCGACCGAGGAAGTAGGTGGCGCCCATTCGGGTCGCAGGAGCCTCCGGAGGTGCGACAACGGGCGATTCGTCCGCTTCGGGTACCAGGTCGGAAGTCACCCGTCGAGGGTACTCCCGATTCCATTCCGCTACCGGCATGGCGACTCTCAGCGCAGGCAAAGCAAACATGGGGGAGGATGGGGACTTCCCCTGCAATCGACTCGAGGTCTCACCGTGCGCATTCGCCCGATCGCCGCCCTGTCCGTCGCCGCGTTCTCCGCGGTACTACTGGCGGGTTGCGCCAGCGGCGCGAACCCCAACGCCACGCCCGCGCCCAGTACCAGCGGTGCTGCAGCCGACCTCTGCGCCGCCGCGGCGCCGTCGGGCTCGGCCAGCGACTCGATCACCGTCGAGGGCGAGGTCGGTGAGAAGTCCACCGCGACCTTCTCGGCGCCGCTCGAGGTGGAGGAGCTGCAGAGCACCGTCATCTCGGAGGGTGAGGGCGACCCGGTGGCGGCCGGCGACCTCGTGACCTACGCGCTCACCGCGTTCAGCGCCGAGACCGGCGAGGAGCTCGGCTCATTCGGCTACGACGACGCGCCCGTGCTGCCGCAGCAGATCTCGGGCGACAACCCGCTCGGCCAGTTGCTCGGCTGCGCAACGCCGGGAACCCGGGTCGTCGCTGCGTTCCCGGCCACCGAGCAGGGCGCCGCCGAGGTGTACGTCGTCGACCTCCTCGAGGTCGTCCCGAATGCCGCCTGGGGAGAGCCCGTCGATCCGGCCGAGGGTCTGCCCACGGTCGAGCTCGCCGACGACGGCGCCCCCACCGTGACGCTGCCCGAGGGCGACGCGCCTGCCGAGTTCGAGAAGGCCACCCTCAAGGAGGGTGACGGCCAGGTGGTCGCCGCCGGCGACGGGGTGCTGGTGCAGTACCACGGCGTCTCGTGGGACACCGGCGAGGTGTTCGACGAGAGCTGGGGCGGTGCGCCGTTCTCGTTCACCGCGGGCAGCGGCGTCGTGCAGGGCTTCACCGACGCGGTCGTCGGAGAGACCGTCGGTTCGCAGGTCATCGCCGTGCTGCCGCCGGCCGTCGCCTACGGCGAGGGTGAGATCAACGACGCCGACCTCAAGGGCCAGACCCTCGTGTTCGTCGTCGACATCCTCGGCGTGCAGCCCGCGGAGACTCCGGCGCAGTAGCCCGCTCGGTAGGCTGATCGGATGCGGCGCGTCCTCGTCCTCGGCTCGACAGGCTCGATCGGCATCCAGGCTCTCGACGTCATCCGGGCCAACCCTGGACGCTTCGAGGTCGTGGGACTCTCGGCCGGCTCCAATCGTGCGGTGCTGCAGGCGCAGGCCGACGAGTTCGGGGTCGAGCGCATCGCGCTCGGCGCCGACGAGGCCGAGCAGTTGGTTCGGGATGTCGAGGCCGACGTCGTGCTCAACGGGATCACGGGGTCGGTCGGGCTCGGCCCGACGCTCGCGGCGCTGGAGCGCGGGCGCACGCTCGCGCTCGCGAACAAAGAGTCGCTGATCGTGGGCGGCGATCTCGTGACGGCGATCGCTCAGCCGGGTCAGATCGTGCCCGTCGACTCGGAGCACTCCGCGATCGCGCAGGCGCTGCGCTCCGGCGACCGGGCCGAAGTGCGGCGGCTCGTGCTCACCGCGTCCGGGGGTCCGTTCCGCGGTCGCTCCAGGGAGTCGCTCGCGAGTGTCACACCCGCCGAAGCGCTGGCGCATCCGACATGGGACATGGGCCGCGTGGTCACGACGAACTCGGCGACGCTGGTGAACAAGGGGCTCGAGGTCATCGAGGCGCACCTTCTGTTCCAGGTGCCGTACGGCGAGATCGACGTCGTCGTGCACCCGCAGTCGATCGTCCACTCGATGGTCGAGTTCTCCGACGGCTCCACGATCGCCCAGGCGTCGCCGCCGGACATGCGGCTTCCGATCTCTCTCGGGCTCGACTGGCCTCACCGCGTCTCCGGGGTCGGGCGCCCGCTCGACTGGACGACCGCGACGTCGTGGACGTTCGAGCCCCTCGACGAGGAGGCGTTCCCGGCGGTGAAGCTGGCGAAGCGGGTCGGCCGGGCCGGCGGGACGTTCCCCGCCGTGTTCAACGCCGCCAACGAGCAGGCGGTCGACGCGTTCCACGAGGGGCGACTCGGCTTCACCGGCATCGTCGAGACCGTCGAGCGCGTGGTCGAGAAGCACGAGGCACCCGAGTCGCTCACGCGTGAGTCGCTCGCCGAGGCGGAGCGCTGGGCCCGCGAGGCCGCCGATCGCGCGATCGCAACCGCCGCCGCGTGACCTTTCGCTCTCCCGCTGATCGAATGCGTGCGCCGCATCCCCGGCCGGCGGGGGATGCCCGGCGTGCCGTTCGCAGGACCGGGCCATCCTCGGCGGCCGTGCGTTCGCGCTGTTCTGCGGGAGCGCCGCGCTCTCAGGCCCGTCACTCCTGCAATCGGTACGAGCAGCGGCTGATCGAGCGCGCGCGCAGCGCGTACGCGGAGATCGGTCGTGGTGCGCGGGCTTCGGTACGGCGCTTCGCGCCTACTCAACCGGCGGGGGACGGCCGGGCGCTTCGCGCCCGCTGACCGGCGGGAGGGGGAGGCACCGCGCGAGCGGCGCGCGCCGCTCTTCGACCGCGGGCGCTACGACGCGGGGTAGGCGGGGCGCTCGGGGTCGGAGGCCGGGGTCTCGTCGGCGGGATACGGCACCGGCCAGTGCGGCTCGGGAACCGGCCATCCGGCGCCGCGCAGAGCGCGACGAGCGAGCTCGCGCGCGGAGTACGGGGTGCGCACGCCGCGGATGTCGCGGTAGTCCTGGTGCCCGGGTCCGGCCCAGAGGATCGCGTCGCCGTCGCCGACGAGAGCGACCGCCTCGAGGATCGCCCGCTCGGGCGGCGAGAACTCGAGGATCTCGGCATCGGGCTGAGCCCGGCGCGCGCCTTCGATCAGCGTCGAGCGGATCGAGTCGGGGTTCTCGTGCCGCGGGTGGTGGTCGGTGACGATGAGGATGTCGCTGCCTTCAACGGCGGTGCGCCCCATGTCGTGGCGCTTGGTGGCGTCGCGGTCGCCGTCGGCGCCGAAGAGCATCACGACCTTGCCCGGAGTGACGCGCCGCACTGCGGCGAGCGTCTTCTCGAACGCGTCGGGGGAGTGCCCGAAGTCGACGTACACGGCGGGGCCCATCTCGCCCGAGACCAGCTCGGTGCGCCCGGGAAGATACGCCTCGATGCGTTGGCCGTCGAGTGTCTCGACGAGGCGGTCCCATGGGTACCCGCCCTCGAGGATCATCACGATCGCGAGGCCGGCGTTCGCGGCCATGTGCCGGCCGATCACCGGGACGAGGGTGGTCAGGGTGCGACCGTCACGGGCCGTGAGGCGGAACTCGGTGCCCACAGGGCGCTCGTCGAGGATCTCGACGACCCAGTCGGCGTCGGCCGAGGCATCCGGATCCGAAGCCAACGCGGGCGTGCCCACCGTCACAGTCGGCACCTGGCTGCGCGCGACGACCTCCGCGCCCTGCTCGGAGTCGACGCACACGACAGCGCGACGTGAGCGGTCGGGCAGGAAGAGCGGCAGCTTGGCCTCGAAGTACTCGCGCATGTCGGCGTAGTCGTCGAGGTGGTCGTGGGTGAGGTTGGTGAACCCGGCGACGTCGAACACGATGCCGTCCACACGGCGGCGGCTGAGCGCCTGCGCGCTCACCTCGACCGCGACCGCCTCGACGCCGCGCTCGCGCATGAGCGCCAGGAGCGCGTGCATCTCGTACGCCTCGGGAGTCGTGAGACGCGACACGATCACCTGCCCCGCGATGTGGCGCTCGGCCGTCGAGGAGAGGCCCGTGACCGCCCCGAGCTGACCGAGGATGCCCTCGAGGAGGTGCGAGACGCTCGTCTTCCCGTTCGTGCCGGTCGTGCCGAAGAGGATCGGCAGGTGGTCGTCGCGTCCGGTGCTGTACACCCACGCCGACAGCTCGCCGAGGAACCCGCGCGGGTCGTCCACGAGCACGACGGGGAGCCCGCTGGTCGCGGCCAGCTCGGCACCGTCCGCGTCGGTCACGACGGCGACGGCGCCCTTCTCGGCGGCGGTGGCCGTGAACTCGGCGCCGTGGCGGTTGACGCCTCGCACCGCGACGAACACGTCGCCGGGGCGGAGGTCCGCGGTCGCGAGCGTCACGCCCGTCAGCGTCACCCCGGCCGTCTCACCGCGAACCTCGAGGCCGAAGCGTGCGGCCAGTTCGTCGAGGGTGTGAACGGGTGGCGCGTCCGGTCGGAGGACGGGGGGAAGGTTCGAAGGCGCGTCGGTCGGCATGGCGCCTCCATCCTCTCATCCGGAGGGCGCGAACCCCACGCCCGTCCACAGCCCCGGCACCGCACTCCCCGTCCGTCGCCGGTCGCCGGTCGTCGAGATCAGGGGATCCGGCGTACGCAGGACGTTTCGCGCGGAATCGTCCTGATTTCACCAGATCCCCTGATTCGGGAGAGCGCGGGCAGGGTGCATGCGGCACGGCGCGGCCGAGGGCCCCGGCGCGCCGTGCCGGGCAACACGCAGCGGGTGAGGTCAGCCGTCCCCGGATGTGCGGGCGCGCCCGCGCACGAGCACCACGACCAGCGCCGCGATGCCGGCGACGAGTCCGCCCGCCGCGAGCCAGCGCGCCAGAGGGTCGGCCGCGGGGGCGGCGCTCGCCTCGCCGTCTGCGTGCCCCTCACCGGAGGCTGCCGAGCCGTCACTCGCCGAGCCGTGAGCCGAGCCGTCGGCCGTTCCGTCCTCGTCTGAAGCCCCCGGGTGGCCGTGCCCGTCGTCCTCGGCGACCGCGCCGACTTCGACGAGGGGTGCCGGAGCGTCGAGGTCGTGCGGGTCCTGGCCGTCCTCGGCGATCTCGGTCCACGCGGTCTCGCCTACGGCGCACACCTGGGTCACCGGGAACGCGAGCGTGCTGCCGGCCGCAGATTCGTCGAACAGCACGTCCATCGCGACGGTCGCCTTGAAGCCGTCTTCGACGGGGGCGTCGCTCGCGAACGTGATCTGCGACGGCACGCCGTCGGCGTCCGACTCGCGTGTGATGGTCCAGCCGCCATCGACGATGGGCGTCGCGTTGCCGACGCCGTCGGGGATATCGACGACGAGCGCGGTCGTGGGGGACCCGTCGCAGCCGTGCGAGAACGCGAACGTGAGCGTCTCGGTCGAGCCGGCCGCCACCGCGCCGGGGTCGACGTGGACGTGCGCCGAGGCGGCCAGCGGCACGCCGACGGCGAGGGCGAGCCCAGCGGCGGTGCCGAGGGCGATGCGAAGAACGCGACGGGCGGGGCCGGCGGGGGCGGGGAGGGTGCGGTAAGTGGTCATGTGAGTGTCTTTCGTCGAAGGGCGCAGGCAGGCGGTCGCCGCCGCGCGGGTGCACGGAACAGCGGTCCACGCGCGTAAGGCGCAGGACCGGTGGGATGCCGCGGTCAGGAGGCCGCGATGACGAAAGACGGAGGGCCGCGCCGAGAGACGTCGGAGAGCACCACGCGCGCGGTGCGGCGCAGGACGACGACAGCCGGCGCCGAGCGGACGAGCGGCGCGGCGACGAGCGCCGGAACGCCGGCGCGATGAAGCAGTGAGCGGATGCCGCGGCCCAGGGCTCGCAGCATCCGCTCGCCGTGATACAGCACGAAGAGCGTGGCCGCTGCCGCGATGAGGTGGCCGACGAGCATCCCGCCGTCGGGCAGAACACCGGCCGTCGAGGTGGCGCCGACGAGCCGGACGTCGTGGACGTGGCCGCGGAGTCCGGTCGGGTCCGCGCCGGCGGTCATGGCGAACGCCGTGTGGAACAGACCCTGACTCACCACGACGGCGGTGCCGACCCGCCAGACCGAGAGCCGACGGCCGACCAGCGCGATGACCACGGGCGAGGCGAGGACGCCGAGGACCGCGATGAGCACGGGGGAGGGTGCGCCACCGCCGGCCAGAGTGTGGGAGGTCGCGGCGATGATCGTCGCGATCCACGCAGCCGCAGCGCCTCGCAGGGCGCGAACGTGGCGTGGGGTCACGGGATCCTCCTGGCACGAGCCTAGGCGAGAACCGAGGGCGGTCACGGCCAACTCAAAGGCCGGCGCGGGTACCGTGTCGGATGTGGAAGCACTCGCATTCGTCATCGGCGTCGTCCTCATGGTCGTGGGCCTCGCCGTGTCGATCGCGCTCCACGAGCTCGGTCACCTGTGGCCGGCCAAGAAGTTCGGCGTGCGCGTCGGCCAGTACATGATCGGGTTCGGTCCCACGCTGTGGTCGCGCCGCATCGGCGAGACCGAGTACGGCCTCAAGGCGATCCCCCTCGGCGGCTACATCTCGATGGCCGGCATGTACCCGCCCTCGCCGAAGCAGGTCTCCGCCGCGGCATCCGGCCACCGCTCGGGCAAGGCGGGTGGCGGCTTCTTCGCCACCATGGTGCAGGACGCCCGCGCCGCGAACGACGAGACGCTCCTCAGCGAGGACGACGACCGCGTCTTCTACCGGCTGCCCGTGTGGAAGCGCGTCGTGATCATGCTCGGCGGTCCGGTCATGAACCTGCTGTTCGCCATCGTGCTCTTCGCGATCCTGCTGTCGGGCATCGGCATCCAGACCGCGACGACCACCGTGTCGAGCGTCAGCGACTGCGTCATCCCGTCCGAGTCCGCCCGCACCGAGTGCGAGCCCACCGATCCGCAGGCACCCGCTGCCGCCGCCGGGATACGGTCCGGCGACGTGATCGTGGCGGTCGACGACGAGCCGATCTCGACCTTCGCCGAGGCGGCGGCCCTGATCCAGGCCTCGCCCGAGCGGGCGATCTCGATCACCGTCGAGCGCGACGGCGAGACCCTGACCCTGCCGCTGACCCCCGTCGCGGTCGAGCAGCCGGTGCTCGACGCCCGAGGTCAGCCGGTGGTCGGCGAGGACGGCGAGCCGCAGACCGAACGGGTCGGACTCGCCGGCATCCGCCAGGAGGTCGACTACCTGCGTGAGCCGGTGTGGGTCGCTCCGCAGATGGCGTTCGAGCGCGTCGGAGCGGTCGCGGGGATCATCTGGCAGATGCCGGTCAAGGTGTGGGAAGCCGGAACCACCCTCGTCACCGGTGAGGAGCGCGATCCGAACGGGCCGCTCAGCATCGTGGGCGCCGGGCGGCTCTCGGGCGAGGTCGCAGCGGCGGACGCCCCCGTGCTGAACCGCGTCGCCGGCTTCCTCGAACTGCTCGCCGCGGTCAACATCGCGCTGTTCGTCTTCAACCTCATCCCGCTCCTGCCGCTCGATGGCGGGCATGTCGCGGTCGCCCTGTGGGAGGGGATCAAGCGCGTGTGGGCCAAGGTCTTCCACCGCCCGCCGCCCAAGCCGGTCGACGCCACCAAACTGGTCCCGGTCACGTTCATCGTGGTCGTCGCGCTCATCGCGATGGGCGCTGTGCTGATCCTGACCGACATCGTCAACCCGGTCTCGCTGTTCGGGTAGGAAATCTTCGAGGACCTGTCGAAATCGGTCTTGTCCATTCGCTGTGGGGATGAAACGGTTCCACTGACGAAAGGACCACGACCGTGAAGTACGTCCTGATGTTCACCAGCACCCCCGAGCTCGACGCCGCCGTTCCGCCCGAGCGCGCGCAGGAGGTCTACGGCCGGATCTACGAGTGGTTCGGCGAGCACGCCGAGCACATCGACGACTCCGGCGCCGAGCTGCAGCCCCCCGACACGGCGACGACCGTCAAGCACGGCGCGGACGCGCCCGTCGTGGTGGACGGGCCGTTCTCGGAGGCCAAGGAGGTCGTCGGCGGGTTCAGCGTTATCAACGCCGACGACCTCGACGCGGCCATCGCGATCGCCAGGACCTGGCCCGCCCTCGCGCTCCCCGGTGTGGCGGTCGAGGTGCGCCCGATGGTGGTCGACTACAGCCAGTTCGAGCAGTGAGCACTCCGGATGCCGCGACCCCGCGCGATGCGCGCGGCGGGGACGCGGCATCCGATCTGCTGCTCGCACGCGTCGTTCGTGAGGAGTCCGGACGCCTCGTCGCCACTCTGACGCGGTCGTTCGGCAGCCTCGACGTCGCCGAGGAGGCTGTCGCCGAGGCGGTCGAGGAGGCGCTGCGGGAGTGGCGGGGCCGCGGCATCCCGCCGAAGCCGGGCGCGTGGCTCACGCAGGCCGCCCGGCACAACGCGCTCGACCGCCTGCGCCGGGAGAGAGGACTCCGCGACAAGCTGGCGCTCCTCCCACGCGCGGCTGTGCCCCAGCCGGACCGGGAGGAGGAGGTCGATGAACGGCTTCCGCTGCTGTTCGGATGCTGCCACCCCGCGCTCTCACCCGACGCGCAGCTTGCGCTCACCCTGCGGGCGGTGTGCGGCCTGACGACGGCGCAGATCGCGCGCGCGACGTTCAGCGCCGATGCCGCGGTCGGTCAGCGCATCGTGCGCGCCAAGCGCAAGATCGGGGCGGCGGGCATCCCGCTGCGCATCCCGGAGGGAACGGAGCGGGCCGACCGGCTCGACATCGTGCTCACGATCGTGTCGGTCATGTACAGCGAGGCTCATCTGGTGGCGGGGAGGGATGCCGCGGCCGACCGCGATCTCGCCGGCGACGCCCTGTGGCTCGCGCGCGTCATCGCCCACGCGCTGCCGCGGGAGCCAGAGGCGCAGGGGCTGCTGTCGCTGCTGCTCTTCCACCGAGCGCGGGAATCGGCGCGGGCCGTCGACGGCGACCTGGTGCTGCTCGCCGACCAGGATCGCTCGCGCTGGGACGGCTCCCTGCTCGCCGAGGCGGGTGCGGCGCTGGAGCGCGCGGCGCGGCAACGGCGGCCCGGGCGGTGGCAGCTGCACGCGGCGATCGCAGCGTGCCACGCGGATGCCCCGACCGCCGCCGCGACGGACTGGCTGCAGGTGCTGACGCTCTACGACATGCTGCTCGCGTACGACCGCACGCCGGTCGTGCGGCTGAACCGTGCTGTCGCGCTGGCCCGCATCGACGGCCCGGAGCGGGCGCTCGCCGAGGTCGACGCGCTCGAGGACGCCCTGGCGCGTTCGCACCTCTGGCACGCGGTGCGCGCGTCGCTGCTGCGGGAACTGGGTCACGACGACGACGCGCTCGCCGCGGACCTGCGCGCGCTGGAGCTCACCGCGAACGAGGCGGAGCGCCGCCTGCTGGCATCGCGTATCGAACGCTGACGCCGCCGGTCGTCGAGCGCGGGCGCGCGCAGCGCGTGTACCGAGATCCCTCGCCCTGCGATCCGCTCAGCGACGCGGCGCGGACAGCGCGTGCGACACCAGGCGTTCGAGCGTCGTCATGCCGTCGCGCGACAGGATGGACTCGAGGTGTCCCTGCACCGACGCGTACCCGGGTCCGCGCAGCGCGTACACGTCGCCCGTCGCAGGATCCGCCGCGACCTCGGTCTCGCCGATCTGGGTCACCCCGGCCGGAACGCGCGCAGTGAAGGTGTTGTAGAAGCCGATGGATGCCGGCATCCCGAACACGTCCACCGTCTTCTGCAGACCCTGGTGCGGTGCGGCGAGCGGTGCGAGCTCGATGCCCACCGAGTCGGCGAGGATCTGGTGGCTCAGGCACACCGCGAGGATCGGGCGTCCGGCCTCGCGGCGCCGGCGCACGACCTCGCGCATCCGGCCCATGCGCGGGCTCGACGGTTCGCGCGGGTCGCCGGGGCCGGGGCCGGACACCACGAGCTCGGCCTCGTCGATCTGCGCATCCGTCACGTCGCTCCACGGCACGATGGTCGCGTCGAGTCCGAGGTGGCGCAGCTGGTGGGCGAGCATCGTGGTGAAGCGATCCTCGGCATCGACGACCAGCGCGGAGCGCCCTGCGAACGGACCGGCCTCGTCCGTCGCCTGAGGGTTGAGCCAGAACGACGCGAGCCGGCCGTTGCGCGAGGCGAGCAGGGAAGCGATCTCGGGGTCGTCGGCGAGGCGCCTGGGCTCGGCGGCGGGGGCGTCTTCGTCGATGGCGGCGGCTTCCGCGGCGGCAGGGACCTCGGGGCTCAGCTGCGGCCCGGGATCGCGGGCGATCGCGCCGATCGCTCCCAGCACGCCGGCGGCCTTCCCGTGGGTTTCGCCGACTTCGCCGTACGGGTCGGAGTGCCGCACGAGCGTGGCGCCGACCGGCACGCGGAGACGCCCGTCTTCGAGATAGGCCGTGCGGATCAGGATCGGGGCGTCGAGATCGTGCGTGGGCTCGCCGGCGCCGACCGTCGGGCGGGGGGTGAACAGCGCGGCGACGCCCGAGTAGTAGCCGCGCGGCGTGCGCTCGTGGCGGGTGATCACCGTGCACGCGTTCTGCATCGGCGAACCGGTGACGGTCGGGGCGAACATGGTCTCGCGCAGGATGTCGCGCGGATCGAGGCGGCTGCGCCCGCGCAGCACGTACTCGGTGTGCGTGAGGCGCGACATCTCCTTGAGGTGCGGTCCGGTGATGCGGCCACCGTCGGAGCAGACCGCGCTCATCATCTTGAGCTCCTCGTCGACGACCATGAAGAGCTCCTCGGTCTCCTTGGTCGACTCGAGGAACTCGCTGAGCGTCTCGGCGGTCGCGCCGCCGGCGGGGTGGCGGAAGGTGCCCGAGATCGGGTTCATCGTCACCACGCCGTCCTGTGCGCTCACGTGCGCCTCGGGGCTCGCCCCGACGGCGACGTGGCCGGGCGTGACGACGGCGAACGTCCAGTACGCACCGCGCTCGTACTCGAGCAGGGCACGGAACCATGTGAGCGCGGCGGTGGCGGGCTCGACGTCGACCTGGGCGGTGAAGTCGCGACGGATGACGAAGTTCGCCCCCTCGCCGCGTCCGATCTCGTCGGCGATCACCCGTCGCACGATGTCGGCGTACTCTTCGTCGGCGATGTCGAAACCGGCGCCCTCGAGCGGCACCGCCTCGGTCGGCAGCTGCGCGAGCACCTCGTCGCGGGACAGCGAGACGCGCTCCGAGACGACGAGGCAGCGCAGCGGAGCGCCGTCGTCGTGGCACTCGAAGCCGCGCTCGACCACCTGGCGGAACGGCACGAGCGCGAGCACTTCCCGCGCCGCGCCGGTCGCATCGAGCAGCGGGATGTCGGCGAGCAGCGCGACGTCGACCACGTCTCCGGTCAGGAGTTCGACGGTGGCGCCGTCACGGGCGATGAGGGCGAACGGGATGCCGCGAGCGGCCAGCTCGGGGACGGAGAGGTGGGCGGGCCCGGTCATGATCGGTCCTTCGTCGTGGGGGCGGTCGCCCTACGAAAAAGAAGACCGCCTCGAGGGCGGTCTGTGGTCGCGCGAACCCACCGCCTTATGCGGTGAGCCACCAGGTGCGGGTCGCGGACATGGGCCGAACCTACCACAGGGGCGTGCGACGCCTCCGCCCCGTGACGCACGCCCTAGCAGGCGCGCGGCGCCACGGCAACGCTCAGGCGACGACCAGCCCCAGGGGAGGCGACCCCGCGTAGGCTGGGAGCGTGCCAGCAGTGAATCTCGGGATGCCCAAGGTCCCCGAAGTCCTCGCCCCTCGTCGCAAGACCCGGCAGATCAGCGTGGGCAAGGTGCTCGTCGGTGGCAACGCGCCCGTCAGCGTCCAGTCGATGACGACGACGCAGACCACCAACATCAATGCGACACTCCAGCAGATCGCCGAGCTCACGGCCTCGGGCTGCGAGATCGTGCGCGTCGCCGTTCCTCACCAGGACGACGCGGACGCGCTCAAGATCATCGCGATGAAGAGCCAGATCCCGGTTATCGCCGACATCCACTTCCAGCCCCGCTACATCTACACCGCGATCGACGCGGGCTGCGGCGCGGTGCGCGTGAACCCCGGCAATATCCGCCAGTTCGACGGCAACGTCGGCCAGATCGCCGCCGCGGCGAAGGCCGCCGGCGTCTCACTGCGGATCGGCGTCAACGCGGGCTCGCTCGACAAGCGCCTCCTGGAGAAGCACGGCAAGGCGACGGCCGAAGCACTCGTCGAGAGCGCCGTCTGGGAGGCGTCGCTCTTCGAGGAGCACGACTTCCACGACTTCAAGATCTCGGTCAAGCACAACGACCCGGTCGTGATGGTGAAGGCCTATCGCATGCTCGCCGAGCAGGGCGACTGGCCGCTGCATCTCGGCGTCACCGAGGCCGGGCCTGCCTTCCAGGGCACGATCAAGAGCGCCACGGCGTTCGGCATCCTCCTCTCCGAGGGCATCGGCGACACGATCCGCGTGTCGCTGTCGGCGCCCCCGGCCGAAGAGGTGAAGGTCGGCCACCAGATCCTCCAGTCGCTGAACCTGCGCGAGCGCAAGCTCGAGATCGTGTCGTGCCCGTCGTGCGGTCGAGCGCAGGTCGACGTCTACACCCTCGCCGACAACGTCACCGAGGGCCTCAAGGACATGACGGTGCCGCTGCGCGTCGCCGTCATGGGATGCGTCGTGAACGGTCCGGGTGAAGCGCGCGAGGCAGACCTCGGCGTCGCATCGGGCAACGGCAAGGGCCAGATCTTCGTCAAGGGCCAGGTCATCAAGACCGTGCCCGAGGCAGACATCGTCGCGACGCTCATCGAAGAGGCGAACCGCATCGCCCACGAGATGGGTCCGAGCGCCCCGGTGGGCACGGCCCAGGTCGTCACGAGCTGACGACGCTGAGTCGTCCGCCTGTCTGAGCGACCCGGAGTCCGCTCGTCTAGGAGAGAGTGCCGGCGCTCACCGCGAGGTCGTCGGTGACGGTGGCGCTTGTGCGCACCGCGATCTCGAGCGCGCGTGCGATATCGGCGAGCGGGAGGGACGCGGCATCCGTCGACCGATGCTCGGCCGCCCACGGCACGTGCACGAACCCGGCGCGTGCACCGCGCAGCACCGACTCGTGCAGCGCCGTGAAGAAGACGTGGTTGCACACGAAGGTGCCCGCAGAATGCGACACGGATGAGGGGATGCCGGCTGCCGCGATGTCGCGCGCGATGGCCTTGACGGGCAGCGTCGCGAAGTAGGCGGAAGGGGCCTCGGGCACACTCGGCTCGTCGACCGGCTGCGCGCCGGCGTTGTCGGCGATGCGCGCGTCGCGCAGGTTGACCGCGACACGCTCGACGGAGATCGCGGCGCGGTCGCCCGCGAGGCCGGTCGCGACGACGATGTCGGGGGAGTGCTCGGCCATGAGCTCCGTGAGGCGTGCGGCCGCGCCGTCGAACGTCACGGGCAGGACGGCGGTGACGAGGGTCTCGGGCCCGTTCCACCCCGCCGCGACGATCCCGACCGCCTCTCCGGAGGGGTTGACGGCGTCACCGCCGAAGGGCTCGAAGCCGGTCAGGAGGATCGTCGTCACCTGACCAGGGTAGGCGGCACTTATAGACTCGGGCGGTGCCCGCGCTCACCCCGGATCAGACTGCGGCGCTGGCATCGTGGCTGCCGGGCTTCGAGATCGCGGCGGACCTCAGCTGGGGGCAGACCGACACAGTGGTGCTGCGGATCCGCACCGCGGGCGGCGAGTACGTGGTGAAGGCCGGAGGCACGGCGAACCATCACATCCTGCGCGAGCTGCAGGCGCACGACGGCGCGACCGACGTGTGGGTCGCCGAGGGCCGGGCCGCGCGGCTGCGCTTCGCCGATGCCGCACTGCGCATCCTGGTCGTCGACTACCTGCCCGGCGTGCTCGCGGGCTCGACGCCGGCCGCTCTCGACCCCGACGTGCACCGGCAGGCCGGCGAGCTGCTTCGCCAGCTGCACGACGAGGCGTCGGTGGACGGCGACCTGGCGGAAGACGCGGCGATGCGCTCGGCCCTCAGGTGGCTGGACGCGCCGCACCGCATCTCGCCGGCGACCGTGCGGCGGCTGCGAGACGCGCTGGGCGCAGCATCCGTCGATCCCCCTCCTGCCGTGCCGACGCACGGCGACTGGCAGCCGCGGAACTGGCTCATTGACGAGGGCGTCGTGCGGGTGATCGACCTCGGCCGGTTCGCGCTGCGTGCGGCGGCCACTGACTTCGCGCGGCTCGCCGCACAGGAGTGGCGGGCAGACCCCGACCTCGAGCGCGCGTTCTTCGAGGGGTACGGCGACGATCCGCGCACGCCGGAGCACTGGCGGCTGGTGCGGCTGCGCGAGGCGATCGCGACCGCCGCGTGGGCGCACCAGGTGGGCGACGAGCAGTTCGAGGAGCAGGGTCACCGCATGATCCGCGAGGCCCTGGAGTGAGCGCGGTCCTACCCGGCGAACCGCTGTCGCGACCCATCACCGCCGGTGTCGTGACGGCGCTGGTCGGGTTCACGAGCGCCTTCGTCATCGTCCTCACCGGCCTCCGCGCGGTCGGCGCCACCCCGGAGCAGGCGGCGAGCGGCCTGCTCGCGGTGTGCGTCACGATGGGTCTCGGCTCGCTGGTGCTCGCGTGGCGATACCGGATGCCGATCACCGTCGCCTGGTCGACGCCCGGCGCCGCCCTGCTCGCGGCCACCGGGGCGGTCGAAGGCGGATGGCCCGCCGCCGTGGGCGCGTTCCTCGTGGTCGGTGCGCTCGTCGTACTCACCGGACTCTGGCCGATGCTGGGGCGCCTGATCGCCCGCATCCCGCCGTCGATCGCTCAGGCGATGCTCGCCGGGGTGCTGCTGCCGCTGTGTCTCGCGCCGATCACCGGGATCGTCGTCAATCCGTGGGGCGTCGTGCCGGTCGTGCTCACCTGGCTCGTCTTCGCGCGGCTGGCCCCGCGATGGGCGGTGCCGCTGGCGTTCGTCGCCGCGGCGGTCGTGGTGGGGGTGTCGCTCGCTGCCGAGGGGGCATCGGTCGACCCGGCACTGCTCATTCCGCGGATCGAGTTGACGATGCCGACGTTCACGGTCGGCGCGCTCGTGAGCATCGCGATCCCGCTCTACATCGTCACGATGGCGTCGCAGAACGTGCCGGGCGTGGCCATCATGCGCAGCTTCGGCTATCGCGTGCCGTGGCGGCCGGCGATGCTCGTCACCGGGATCGGCACGGTCGCCGGCGCCCCGCTCGGCGGGCACGCGATCAACCTCGCCGCGATCAGCGCCGCGCTCGCCGCGGCTCCTGAGGCCGATCCCGACCCGAAGCGCCGCTGGGTGGCCGCGATCTCGGCGGGCGGCTCGAGCCTCGTGCTCGGCGCGGCATCGGCGGCGTTCGCGGCGCTCGTGCTGCTCGCTCCGGAAGCCGTGATCCCCGCCGTCGCCGGGCTCGCGCTGTTCGCCGCCTTCGGATCGGCCGTGCAGCAGGCGATCGACGACCCGGGCGAGCGGATGCCTGCGGTGGTGACCTTCCTCGTCGCCGCGTCGGGCGTCTCCCTCCTGGGCGTGAGCGCCGCGTTCTGGGCGCTCGTCGGGGGGCTGCTCGTGCGTACGGTGCTCCATCTCGGGCGCCGGCGCTTCGGCTGACGCCGCACGCAGTGCGCAGAATCGGAGATCGTGGCAGACACGCTGTGACGAGGTCGCCCGCGCCGGCGTGTCGCCGATGATCTCCGGTTCTGCGACGGAGGTCCCGGGTGACGCTCACCGGGCAGCGGCGGCGGGCGCGGCATCCCACCGCTCTAGACTTGTCGCTCGTGGTCACACGTCTCTCGCAGTACTTCCTCCGCACGCTCCGCGAAGACCCGGCTGACGCCGAGGTCGCAAGTCACCGACTGCTCGTGCGCGCCGGCTACATCCGCCGTGCCGCACCGGGCATCTTCACGTGGCTGCCACTGGGCCTGAGGGTCAAGGCGAAGATCGAGAAGATCATCCGCGACGAGATGACCGAGGCGGGCGCGTACGAGGTGCACTTCCCGGCGCTGCTGCCGCGGGAGCCCTACGAGCAGTCGGGCCGCTGGACCTCGTACGGCGACGGCATCTTCCGCCTCCACGACCGCCGCGGCGCGGACTACCTGCTCGCGCCGACCCACGAGGAGATGTTCACCCTCCTCGTGAAGGACCTGTACTCGTCGTACAAGGATCTGCCGCTGACGATCTACCAGATCCAGGACAAGTACCGCGACGAGGCGCGCCCGCGCGCCGGCCTGCTGCGCGGCCGCGAGTTCACCATGAAGGACGCGTACTCGTTCGACTACACCGATGAGGGGCAGGATGCCTCGTACCAGTCGCAGCGCGACGCTTACGAGCGCATCTTCACTCGCCTCGGTCTCGAATACGTCATCGTCGCCGCCGACAACGGTCTCATGGGCGGTGCGCGCAGCGAGGAGTTCCTGCACCCGACGCCCGTCGGTGAAGACACCTTCGTGCGGTCGGCCGGCGGCTATGCGGCCAATGTCGAGGCCTTCACGACCGTCGTGCCCGACGCGCTGCCGTTCGACGGGCTCGGCGCGCCGGTCATCTTCGACTCGCCGAACACCCCGACGATCCAGACGCTGGTCGACCACGCCAACGCCCATCTCGAGGCTCCCGCGCCCGGGATCGCCGGCCCGGCGACCGACGGCGCCACCACGTGGACTGCGGCGCACACGCTGAAGAACGTCGTGCTCGCCCTGACGCACCTCGACGGTACGCGCGAGCTCGTCATCGTCGGGATCCCGGGCGACCGGGACGTCGACGACAAGCGCGCCGAAGTCGCCTTCGCGCCCGCCGCCGTCGAGGCGGCCACGCCCGAGGACTTCGAGAGGCACCCGCTCCTCGTCAAGGGCTACATCGGCCCGTGGTCCGAGACCGGTCCGCTCCTCGGCGAGGAGTCGGCGACCGGCATCCGCTATCTGCTGGATCCCCGAGTGGTCGACGGCACCGCGTGGATGACCGGCGCCAACATCGATGAGAAGCACGTGCACACGCTCATCGCCGGCCGAGACTTCACGGGCGACGGTTTCGTCGAGGTCGCCGACGTGCGCGCCGGCGACCCGGCGCCCGACGGCTCGGGACCGGTCGAGCTGGCGCGCGGCATGGAGATCGGCCACGTCTTCCAGCTCGGGCGCTTCTTCGCCGAGACGCTGGGCCTCAAGGTGCTCGACGAGAACGGCAAGCTCGTCACGGTGACGATGGGCTCGTACGGCATCGGCGTGACGCGCATCCTCGCGAACCTCGCCGAGCTCAACCACGACGAGAAGGGCCTGCAGTGGCCGGCGTCCGTCGCGCCGTTCGACGTGCACGTCGTCGCCGCCGGCCGCGAGACCGTGGCGTTCGAGGTCGCCGAGAAGCTGTCGGCCGACCTCGAGGCATCCGGTCTCGACGTCCTCTACGACGACCGCATCAAGGTCTCTCCCGGAGTGAAATTCGGCGATGCCGAGCTCATCGGCGTCCCGAAGGTCGTCGTCGTGGGGCGCGGCGCCGCCGAGGGTCAGCTCGAGTTGTGGGACCGCCGCACCGGCGATCGCGACGCCGTCTCGGTCGCCGAGGTCGTGGAGCGTCTCCGGGCGAACTAGGCGAGCCCCGCCCTCGGGAGGCCGCAGCATGCCACGCTGGACGCATGCCCGACCCTTCCGCCGTGCCCCCTGAGGTGACCGATGACATCCGCGCGCTGATCGCGGACGCCGGGATCACCGAGAACGTCGACCTCATCGCGCGCATCCTCGTGACCGGCGTCGGCCTCGGCCTCGACCGTGCGGACCGGCTCGATTTGAAGATCACGACGGCGGCGCTGGGTGAGATGCGCGCCGCGTTCGAGCACTTCGCCCCCTACGACGGCGTGCCGAAGGTGACGATTTTCGGTTCCGCGCGCACGCGACCCGACGACCCGGTGTACCGCGCGGCGGCGAGCGTCGCGGAGGCGCTCGCCGAGAGCGGCTGGCTCGTCGTGACGGGTGCCGGGCCGGGCATCATGCAGGCGGCGGCCGAGGGCGCTGGCGCGCACCGCTCGCTCGGCGTCTCGATCCGGCTGCCGTTCGAGGACCGCCCGAACGCGGTCATCGCCGAGAACTCCCGCAACGTGGCGATGAAGTACTTCTTCACGCGCAAGCTCATGCTCGTCAAGGAATCGCATGGGTTCGTGTGCGTGCCCGGTGGCTTCGGCACGCTCGACGAGCTGTTCGAGCTGCTCACGCTGCAGCAGACCGGCAAGGCCGAGCCGACGCCGATCGTGCTCCTCGACAAGCCCGGCGGCACGTTCTGGCACGGCCTCGAGCGGTTCGTCGACGAGCAGCTGGCCGGCTCGGGACTGATCTCGCCCGGCGACTTCGACCGGCTGCTCATCACGGACTCCGTGGAGGCCGCCGCGCAGGAGATCACGGGATTCTGGCGCAACTACGACTCGCTGCGCTGGGTGGGCGACCGGCTCGTGCTGCGGCTCAAGGCCGCTCCCACCGATGCCGAGGTGGACGAGCTCAGCGAGCGCTTCGGCTCCCTGCTGCTGTCGGGGCGCATCGAACGCAGCGAGCCGCTGCCGGCGGAGGCCGACGATGAGGCCCGCGCCGACCTGCCCCGGCTCGTGCTGCGTCTCGACCAGTTCAAGGTCGGGTCGCTCCACCGCCTGATCCGGGCGGTCAACGCCCTGGACAGCGCACCGAAGGGCCCGGCGCGGGCGGCGTGAGACCGACCGACCCCATCACGCGCGCGGCACGGCGCCGCGTCAGCAGCTGACCGTGCCGTGGCGCATCATGTCGTCGGGCGTGTCTCGCGTCACGAGAGCCTTGAGCATGCCCGCGGCCACGACCAGCTTGCCGTGGCGGGGCTCCCAGAACTCGCATTCCTTCGGGGTCACGCGCAGCAGCGCGATCCCCGGGGTGTCGAGTCCGTCCTCGAACCAGATGTCGAGACTGGGGGAGTAGAGCTCCTCCATCTTCGCGCGGTCGTGCACGACGGTCGCGCGGCCGGCCACCGAGACGTAGCGGTGCCCCTTGGCGTCGATGTACGCGAGGCCGACGTCGTGCCCGGGGTCGGCCTCGGCCTCGGCGACCTTCTTGGTGTCGTCGAGCGTGAAGAACCAGATGTCTCCCGCGTCGTCCATCCGGCGCGTGCTCATCGGACGGCTGACGAGGTTTCCTGCGGCATCCAGCGTCGTGAGCATCGTGAAGTCGATGTCCTCGACGAGCTCCTTCACGCGGGCGATGGCCTCCGTGCCGGTGACTTCGGTGGGTTGTGTCGTGTCAGTCATGATTCGACACTTCCCGAGCCGGCGATCCGGAGACAGGGGATTGACAGATCGGATGCCGCGGCCAGACTCACATCCGGGCGAAGCGGGCTCGTGCCACGGTGAAGACCCCGTAGGCGATGAATCCCGCACCGACGACACCCGCGATCAGCGGCCCCAGCACCAGGGCGAGCATCGCCTGGACCGCCCCGTCGATCCCGCCGGCGGTCTCGGCATCCGTGCTCAGCGCCGCCACGAGCAGCAGCACCCCGACGATCGCCAGCGCGACGCCCTTGGCGATGAACCCCACGATGCCGAGGCCTGTGACACCCCGGCCGACGGCGGTGT
The DNA here is from genome assembly GCF_022538185.1 of Microbacterium sp. CFH 31415. Classification (GTDB taxonomy): domain Bacteria; phylum Actinomycetota; class Actinomycetes; order Actinomycetales; family Microbacteriaceae; genus Microbacterium. The sequence goes on from NZ_JAKYXC010000019.1 coordinate 33,668, forward strand.
CGGGGATGTCCATCCGGTTGTGGAAGCTGCGCAGGATGCCCATGGCGACGAAGGCGACGCCCGCGGCCGCGAACCCGAGGCCGATGAGCGACAGCACGATCGGTCCGCCCGGGATGTCGATCAGGCCGCGGCTCGCTTCCTCGGCCGCCTCCTCGGCGTTCGGCCGGGCGCCCAGGGCGACGGCGGCCGCGATCACGCCGAGGCCGATGAAGACGACGGCCTGGCCCCACTCGGAGGTCCGCCGTCCCCACTTCTTCGCGGCACCCTTGGCATCGCCCGACAGGTCACGCGCGAGCAGGCCCTCGGCGGCGTGCCAGAGGCCGAGCGCCCACAGCGCGGCAGCGATGAGCCACAGCAGGACGAAACCGAGCGGCGCGGCCGCCACGGCCTTCAGCACGCCCGCCTGATCGCCCTCCGCCTCGCCGCCGAACGCGATGACCAGCACGAGCACGCCCAGCAGGATGTGGACGATGCCGTTCGCCACGTAGCCGGCGCGCGCGAACAGCTCGAAGACGGGGCTCGCCTCGGCTTGTCGCGCGGCGGCCTTCGCAGAGGGGGCCGACATGCGGTCAGCATATTGCGGCGGGTCGGAAGCAGAACGGGCTTGCGCGCGCACCGCGGTTCATGCTGGTGGGCGGGTCGCCAGCATCCTCCCAGCGCCGCCGGCCGCGGCATCCGGTAACGTAAGAGGGTTCCGGCGGCTGGATGCGTCGGTGAGAGCTGAATACGGAGGCCCAGAGTGGACATCGATCTCGGATTGCTGCGGACTGTCGAGCGTGAGAAGGAGATCCCCTTCGACGAACTCGTCCGGATCATCGAGCAGGCCATCCTGACCGCCTACGCCAAGCACACGTCGCCCACCGGCGAACTCCCCGAGGGGGCCCGCGCCGAGCTCGACCGCAAGACCGGCCACGTCGCCGTCTTCGTGCCGCTGCTCGACGACGAGGGCGCGGTCATCGGCGAGGAGGAGAGCACCCCCGAGGACTTCGGCCGCATCGCGGCATTCGCCGCCAAGCAGGTCATCTCGCAGCGCCTGCGTGACATCGCCGACGACGCCGTCCTGGGCGAGTTCCGCGGCAAGGAGGGCGACATCGTCGCCGGCGTCGTGCAGCAGGGCCCCAACCCGCGCATGGTGCACGTCGACCTCGGCACGGTCGAGGCCATCCTTCCGCCCGAGGAGCAGGTCGCGGGGGAGGAGTACCCGCACGGCTCGCGCCTGCGGGTGTACGTGACATCGGTGTCGAAGGGCACCAAGGGACCGCAGATCACCGTGTCGCGCACGCACCCGGGCCTGGTCCGCAAGCTCTTCGCCCTCGAGGTGCCCGAGATCGCCGCCGGACTCGTCGAGATCGTCTCGCTCGCGCGGGAGGCCGGGCACCGCAGCAAGATCGCCGTGAAGGCCAATGACCCGACCATCAACGCCAAGGGCGCCTGCATCGGCGAGCTCGGTCGCCGTGTCCGCGCGGTGACCGAAGAGCTGGGCGGCGAGAAGATCGACATCGTCGATTACGACCCCGAGCTCGCGAAGTTCGTCGCCAACGCGCTGTCTCCGGCGAAGGTCACCTCGAGCTTCATCCTCGACGCCTCGAACAAGGCCGTGCGCGCGCTGGTCCCCGACTACCAGCTGTCGCTGGCGATCGGCAAGGAGGGCCAGAACGCCCGTCTCGCCGCCAAGCTGACCGGCGCGAAGATCGACATCCAGCCCGACTCGATCCTCGAAGAGGGCTGACGCGGACGGCGCTCCCAGCCCCGAGGTGTAACATGGAGCCTGTACGAACGTGCGTCGGTTGCCGCACGCGTGCTCCCCGGTCCGCCCTCCTCAGGGTGGTCTCCATCGATTCCGTCCTCGTCCCCGACGAGCGTGCGGTGATGCCGGGACGAGGCGCGTGGGTGCATCCGACGAACGAATGCGTGGATGCCGCACTCCGGCGACGCGCCTTCGTGCGGGCATTGCGTGTGTCAGGCCCGCTTGACACGCAGACCATCGAGAAACGGCTGAACGGCTATGGAAACAAAGTGAACGGCTCGAAATGAGTCCCGTCCGCGACTAACGGTCTGCCCTGTCTGGGTAGACCCCAGACAGGAGAATTGTGGCAAACGCCAAACCACGCGTGCACGAGATCGCCTCCGAACTCGGCGTCGACAGCAAGGTCGCACTTGCGAAGCTCAAGGAGCTCGGCGAGTTCGTGAAGAGCCCCTCGTCCACCATCGAACCCCCCGTGGCCCGCAAGCTGCGCGCCGCCCTCGAGGCGGACGGCGCGGCCAAGCCGGCTGCTGACGCGAAGCCGGCCGCTCCGACGCGCCCGGCCGGTCGTCCCGGCCCCGCGCGCCCGGCGGCCCCGGCCGCCCCGGCTGCTCCCGCAGCAAAGGCGCCCGCAGCGCCCGCTCCGGCTCCGGCTCCGGCTGCCCAGACGCCTGCGCCCGAGGCTCCGGCTGCGGCCGCCCCCGAGGCTGCGGCTC
>NZ_JAKYXC010000020.1 GCF_022538185.1 Microbacterium sp. CFH 31415
GTTAACGCGAAATGGCCACCCTGCGTTGGGTGGCCATTTCGGTAATGGAAGTCCGGCGGTGTCCTACTCTCCCACAGGGTCCCCCCTGCAGTACCATCGGCGCTGAGAGGCTTAGCTTCCGGGTTCGGAATGTGACCGGGCGTTTCCCTCTCGCTATGGCCGCCGAAACACTATTGATGTTTCAGTCTGCACACAAACGATTGACGTGTTTGGTGCGGTTCTCGACCGTACATCGAGAACCACTCAGTGGACGCAAGCACCTAGAACGGTGTGTTATCAAGTCATCGGCTTATTAGTACCAGTCAGCTGCACGTGTTGCCACGCTTCCACATCTGGCCTATCAACCCAGTAGTCTGGCTGGGAGCCTCTCGCCCGAAGGCATGGAAGTCTCATCTTGAGGCCGGCTTCCCGCTTAGATGCTTTCAGCGGTTATCCATCCCGAACGTAGCTAATCAGCGGTGCTCCTGGCGGAACAACTGACACACCAGAGGTTCGTCCAACCCGGTCCTCTCGTACTAGGGTCAGATCCTCTCAAACTTCCTACGCGCGCAGCGGATAGGGACCGAACTGTCTCACGACGTTCTAAACCCAGCTCGCGTACCGCTTTAATGGGCGAACAGCCCAACCCTTGGGACCTACTCCAGCCCCAGGATGCGACGAGCCGACATCGAGGTGCCAAACCATGCCGTCGATATGGACTCTTGGGCAAGATCAGCCTGTTATCCCCGAGGTACCTTTTATCCGTTGAGCGACAGCGCTTCCACAAGCCACTGCCGGATCACTAGTCCCGACTTTCGTCCCTGCTCGACCTGTCAGTCTCACAGTCAAGCTCCCTTGTGCACTTACACTCGCCACCTGATTGCCAACCAGGTTGAGGGAACCTTTGGGCGCCTCCGTTACTTTTTGGGAGGCAACCGCCCCAGTTAAACTACCCACCAGGCACTGTCCCTGAACCGGATTACGGTTCTAAGTTAGATATCCAGAGTGACCAGAGTGGTATTTCAACAATGACTCCACGGTAACTGGCGTCACCGCTTCAAAGTCTCCCACCTATCCTACACAAGCCACACCGAACACCAATACCAAGCTGTAGTAAAGGTCACGGGGTCTTTCCGTCCTGCTGCGCGTAACGAGCATCTTTACTCGTAGTGCAATTTCGCCGAGTTCGCGGTTGAGACAGTTGGGAAGTCGTTACGCCATTCGTGCAGGTCGGAACTTACCCGACAAGGAATTTCGCTACCTTAGGATGGTTATAGTTACCACCGCCGTTTACTGGGGCTTAAATTCTCAGCTTCGCCTTGCGGCTAACCGGTCCTCTTAACCTTCCAGCACCGGGCAGGCGTCAGTCCGTATACATCGTCTTGCGACTTGGCACGGACCTGTGTTTTTAGTAAACAGTCGCTACCCACTAGTCTCTGCGGCCTCCAAACGCTTTCGGAGCAAGTCCTAATACGTCGAAGGCCCCCCTTCTCCCGAAGTTACGGGGGCATTTTGCCGAGTTCCTTAACCACGATTCTCTCGATCTCCTTGGTATTCTCTACCTGACCACCTGAGTCGGTTTGGGGTACGGGCGGCTAGAACCTCGCGTCGATGCTTTTCTTGGCAGCATAGGATCACCCACTTTTCATCCGCATCGTGTCTCAGCCTGTATGAGTCACGGATTTGCCTATGACTCGGCCTACGCACTTGCACCAGGACAACCATCGCCTGGCTTGGGCTACCTTCCTGCGTCACACCTGTTAATACGCTAACCGCACCAGCATGGGGTCGTGCGCTAGCTCCCCCGCCTCACCCCGAAGGGATCGTACGAAGGAATTCGGGCACTTAGCACCACTGGATTAGTTTGGGCGGTTCTTCGCCGGTACGGGAATATCAACCCGTTGTCCATCGACTACGCCTGTCGGCCTCGCCTTAGGTCCCGACTTACCCAGGGAAGATTAGCTTGACCCTGGAACCCTTGGTCTTTCGGAGGACGTGTTTCTCACACGTCTTTCGCTACTCATGCCTGCATTCTCACTCGTGTGGCCTCCACGGCTGGGTCACCCCGCCGCTTCGCTGGCCACACGACGCTCTCCTACCCATCAACACGGCTGGACCACGAAGGCCTACCAATAATGTCAATGCCACAACTTCGGTGGCGTGCTTGAGCCCCGTTACATTGTCGGCGCGGAATCACTTGACCAGTGAGCTATTACGCACTCTTTCAAGGGTGGCTGCTTCTAAGCCAACCTCCTGGTTGTCTAAGCAACTCCACATCCTTTCCCACTTAGCACGCGCTTAGGGACCTTAGTTGGTGGTCTGGGTTGTTTCCCTCTCGACTATGAAGCTTATCCCCCACAGTCTCACTGCTGCGCTCTCACTTACCGGCATTCGGAGTTTGGCTGACGTCAGTAACCTGGTGGGGCCCATCGGCCATCCAGTAGCTCTACCTCCGGCAAGAAACACGCAACGCTGCACCTAAATGCATTTCGGAGAGAACCAGCTATCACGAAGTTTGATTGGCCTTTCACCCCTATCCACAGCTCATCCCCTCAGTTTTCAACCTAAGTGGGTTCGGCCCTCCACGACGTCTTACCGTCGCTTCAGCCTGGCCATGGATAGATCACTTCGCTTCGGGTCTAGGACATGCGACTGAATCGCCCTATTCAGACTCGCTTTCGCTACGGCTACCCCACACGGGTTAACCTCGCCACATATCGCTAACTCGCAGGCTCATTCTTCAAAAGGCACGCTGTCACCCCTGCTAAGGAGGCTCCAACGGTTTGTAAGCAAACGGTTTCAGGTACTATTTCACTCCCCTCCCGGGGTACTTTTCACCTTTCCCTCACGGTACTTGTCCGCTATCGGTCATCTGGGAGTATTTAGGCTTATCAGGTGGTCCTGACAGATTCACACGGGATTTCTCGGGCCCCGTGCTACTTGGGATACTCTCCACGCTGCGTCCGACATTTCGGTTACGGGGCTGGCACCCACTCTGGCCGGCCTTTCAAGACCGTTCACCTATATCGCCGCATCACGTTCACTGCTCGGCAGAACAGCACGGAAAGTCCCACAACCCCGAATACGCAACTCCTGCCGGATATCACACGTACTCGGTTTAGCCTGATCCGGTTTCGCTCGCCACTACTAACGGAATCGCGGTTGCTTTCTCTTCCTGTGGGTACTGAGATGTTTCACTTCCCCACGTTCCCTCTACCCGCCCTATATATTCAGGCGGGAGTCACTGGGTCGGCACGCCGCCCAGCGGGGTTTCCCCATTCGGACACCCTCGGATCACAGTGTGCTTATCCACTCCCCGAGGCTTATCGCAGATTGCTACGTCCTTCTTCGGCTCCAGATGCCAAGGCATCCACCGTTTGCTCTTAAAGACTTGAAATCACATGAGTTTCATCAAGAATCGAACCCGGACCGAAGTCCGAGCTGAAATTGACTAATGATCTTTAAGATCATCAAAAACGAACCAGATCAAAGATCCGGCTCGCAAAGATGCTCGCGTCCACTGTGTAGTTCTCAAAGTACGGGCGGTCCCCACCCCGCAGCCGGCATCCGCCGACATGAAGGATGAGCCCAGAAGTCCCAGCCGCAGAAACCCAACAGGTCCCCGCATCCGGTCCCTCAGGACCCAACAACGTGCACGCCCCGCCAGCATCACCCCCACCGTTCCAGACCCGAAGGCCGTACTGAGCAGGAGATCTCCCGAACGGAGCCTCATCAAATGTTCCACCCATGAGCTACCAGCGAGAACATTCGTCTCGATCTGGCGCCTGGACACCCCGAAGAGTGCCAGATGCTCCTTAGAAAGGAGGTGATCCAGCCGCACCTTCCGGTACGGCTACCTTGTTACGACTTAGTCCTAATTACCGATCCCACCTTCGACGGCTCCCTCCACAAGGGTTGGGCCACCGGCTTCAGGTGTTACCGACTTTCATGACTTGACGGGCGGTGTGTACAAGACCCGGGAACGTATTCACCGCAGCGTTGCTGATCTGCGATTACTAGCGACTCCGACTTCATGAGGTCGAGTTGCAGACCTCAATCCGAACTGGGACCGGCTTTTTGGGATTCGCTCCACCTCACGGTATTGCAGCCCTTTGTACCGGCCATTGTAGCATGCGTGAAGCCCAAGACATAAGGGGCATGATGATTTGACGTCATCCCCACCTTCCTCCGAGTTGACCCCGGCAGTATCCCATGAGTTCCCACCATTACGTGCTGGCAACATAGAACGAGGGTTGCGCTCGTTGCGGGACTTAACCCAACATCTCACGACACGAGCTGACGACAACCATGCACCACCTGTTCACGAGTGTCCAAAGAGTCCCCTGTTTCCAGGGTGTTCTCGTGTATGTCAAGCCTTGGTAAGGTTCTTCGCGTTGCATCGAATTAATCCGCATGCTCCGCCGCTTGTGCGGGTCCCCGTCAATTCCTTTGAGTTTTAGCCTTGCGGCCGTACTCCCCAGGCGGGGAACTTAATGCGTTAGCTGCGTCACGGAATCCGTGGAATGGACCCCACAACTAGTTCCCAACGTTTACGGGGTGGACTACCAGGGTATCTAAGCCTGTTTGCTCCCCACCCTTTCGCTCCTCAGCGTCAGTTACGGCCCAGAGATCTGCCTTCGCCATCGGTGTTCCTCCTGATATCTGCGCATTCCACCGCTACACCAGGAATTCCAATCTCCCCTACCGCACTCTAGTCTGCCCGTACCCACTGCAGGCCCGAGGTTGAGCCTCGGGTTTTCACAGCAGACGCGACAAACCGCCTACGAGCTCTTTACGCCCAATAATTCCGGATAACGCTTGCGCCCTACGTATTACCGCGGCTGCTGGCACGTAGTTAGCCGGCGCTTTTTCTGCAAGTACCGTCACTTTCGCTTCTTCCTTGCTAAAAGAGGTTTACAACCCGAAGGCCGTCGTCCCTCACGCGGCGTTGCTGCATCAGGCTTCCGCCCATTGTGCAATATTCCCCACTGCTGCCTCCCGTAGGAGTCTGGGCCGTGTCTCAGTCCCAGTGTGGCCGGTCACCCTCTCAGGCCGGCTACCCGTCGACGCCTTGGTGAGCCATTACCTCACCAACAAGCTGATAGGCCGCGAGCCCATCCCAGACCAAAAAATCTTTCCAGCAGCTGGAGATGCCTCCGCTGCTCGTATCCAGTATTAGACGCCGTTTCCAGCGCTTATCCCAGAGTCCGGGGCAGGTTGCTCACGTGTTACTCACCCGTTCGCCACTGATCCACAGAGCAAGCTCTGCTTCACCGTTCGACTTGCATGTGTTAAGCACGCCGCCAGCGTTCATCCTGAGCCAGGATCAAACTCTCCATAAAAAATGTTTGCCACCACGACCCGGAAAAAGAGCCACAGCAGCGAGTTCGAAACTGACCAAACGGATGCCATCACTGACAATCCATACGCCAACCCCAAAAAGAGGCTGGACTTGATCCAAAGGAATCTCAAACGATCAAAAAATGACCGACGAGGTTAATTGGCATTTGACAAGTGCACGCTGTTGAGTTCTCAAGGATCGGACGCTCC
>NZ_JAKYXC010000021.1 GCF_022538185.1 Microbacterium sp. CFH 31415
GAGGAGAAGGCGGGGGCGGGGATGCCGGCTGCCGCGGCGGTGGCGACGATGCGGCGCCAGGCGTCCTGGGCGCGGCCGAGTGCCTCGACGAAGTAGGGGGCGGTGAGCAGCACGGGCAGGTCGGGGGTGTGGTCGTAGGCGTCGGCGATGCGGTTGAGGAACTGGGCGCGGATGATGCAGCCGCCGCGCCAGATCTTCGACACCGCGCCGAGGTCGATCTGCCAGTGGTACTCGGCGGCGCCGGCGCGGATCTCATCGAAGCCCTGCGAGTAGGCGACGATCTTCGACGCGTACAGGGCGAGGCGGACGTCCTCGATGAACGCGTCGGCGTCGTCGACGGAGAGTCCTTCGGCGGGGCCGGGGAGGTCTGCGGACACGGCGCGCTGCTCGGGGTGGCTGGACAGCGACCGGGCGAACACGGCCTCGGCGATGCCCGAGACCGGCACCCCCAGATTCAGCGCGGTCTGCACCGTCCACGCGCCGGTGCCCTTCGCGCCGGCCTGGTCGAGGATGACATCCACCAGCGGCAGGCCGGTGCCGGCATCCACCTGGCGGAGCACCTCGGCGGTGATCTCGATCAGGTACGACTCCAGCTCTCCCCGGTTCCACTCCGCGAACACATCCGCGATCTCGGCAGGAGAGCGGCCGGTGCCGCGGCGGATCAGGTCATACGCCTCGGCGATGAGCTGCATGTCGGCGTACTCGATGCCGTTGTGCACCATCTTCACGAAGTGACCGGCACCGTCGTGGCCGATGTGCGTCACGCACGGCTCACCCTCGGCGACCGCCGCGATCGAGCGCAGGATCGGACCGAGCGTGACCCACGACTCGTCCGACCCGCCGGGCATGATCGACGGGCCCAGCAGCGCACCCTCCTCACCAC
>NZ_JAKYXC010000001.1 GCF_022538185.1 Microbacterium sp. CFH 31415
CGAACCCGGAAGCTAAGCCTCTCAGCGCCGATGGTACTGCAGGGGGGACCCTGTGGGAGAGTAGGACACCGCCGGACTTCCATTACCGAAATGGCCACCCAACGCAGGGTGGCCATTTCGCGTTAACCGTCGCCTCCGGAGTGCAGATACTGCTGCCCGCGCGACGGAACGCATCAACGACGGCATCGGTAGACTCGGGGGATGCCGGCGCTCGATCTCACCGCGACCTCTGCCGACCTCACCCGCACGATCTGCGACATCCCGAGCGTCTCGGGTGACGAGACCACGCTGGCTGACCTCATCTTCGCGGAGGTGTCCGCACTCCCTCATCTCGAGGTCTATCGCGACGGCGACACGATCGTGGCGCGCACCACGCAGGGCAGAGCTCAGCGGGTCGCGATCGCCGGTCACATCGACACCGTGCCGATCAACGGCAACGTGCCGACGCGTGACATCGAGATCGACGGCGAGCCATTCATCTGGGGTCGCGGCACCGTCGACATGAAGGGCGGTGTCGCCGTCCAGCTCAAGCTCGCGGCCGAGCTGGTCGCGCCTCGAGTGGACATCACCTGGATGTGGTACGACCACGAGGAGGTCGACGCCGACCTCAACGGCCTCACCCGACTCGCCCGGACGCGCCCAGATCTGTTCGCGGCCGACTTCGCGATCCTCGGCGAGCCGTCCAACGGCGAGGTCGAGGGCGGCTGCAACGGCAACCTCCGCGCCATCGTGCGGACCCACGGTGTCCGCTCCCACAGCGCGCGGGCCTGGATCGGCCAGAACGCCATCCACAGCGCCGCCCCGGTGCTCGCCCGCCTCGCCGAGTACCGTCCGCGTGACGTGCCGGTGGAGGGACTCGTCTACCGCGAGGGCCTCAACGCCGTCCGCATCAGCGGCGGGGTCGCGGGCAACGTGATCCCGGATCTGTGCGAGATCGAGGTCAACTACCGCTTCGCACCGAGTCGCGACGCCGCCGAGGCGGAGCAGCACATGCGCGACGTGTTCGCCGGGTTCGACGTCGAGATCGTCGATCTGGCCGTCGGCGCGCGACCGGGACTCGATGCACCGCTCGCGCAGGAGTTCGTCGCCGCAGTCGGGGCCGAACCGCGCCCGAAGTACGGCTGGACCGATGTCGCGCGTTTCAGCGCACTGGGCGTGCCGGCGGTCAACTACGGTCCGGGCGACCCCCACCTCGCGCACCACGACGAGGAGCGCGTGCCCGTCGGCCAGATCGACGCGGTGGAGCGGGGCCTGCGCGCGTGGCTGAGCGGCAGCTGACCTCCGCGGTCCACCCGCGCCTGAGCGCGGGACGCGCGGCGGTCCGGGTCGGTGCGATCTACTTCGTGGCTCGCGTGGTGACGACGGGGTTCCTGCTGCTCGCTGCGGAGCTCTCGGGCTTCGACTCGCGATTCGGTCCGGACCCGACGCTCGCCGATTTCGTTCTGGGCTGGGACGCGCAGTGGTACTGGCTCGTCGCCGTAGGGGGCTACCCCACCGAGCTCCCGCTCACGGACTCCGGAGCGGTGGCCGAGAACGCCTGGGCTTTCATGCCCATCTATCCGCAGCTGGCGAAGATCGTCGCGCTGCCGTTCGGCACCTTCGCGGCAGGCGCGTTCGTCGTCTCGTTGGTGGCTGGGTACGCGGCATCCCTCGTCCTCTTCCACCTGCTGCGCAGCCGGATCGACGACACCGCGGCGCTGTGGGCGGTCACGTTCTTCGCTGCCGGCCCGCTCGCCGCGCTCTTCCAGGTGGGCTACGCCGAGGCGCTGTACCTGCTCTGGCTCTTCCTCGCCCTGTGGTGCGTGATGCGTCGCCGCTACGTGTGGCTGTACGGGCTTATCCCGGTGATGGGATTCACCCGCCCCGGCGTGCTGGCGTTCGCTCTGTTCCTCGGCCTCTTCGGCATCTGGCGCTGGTTCACGCGTCGCCGGGAGCCGTTGCCCGCCCGAGAGATCGTGAACATCGTCGCCCTCGGCCTCCTCGCCGTCCTCGTCGGGTTCGCGTGGCAGGTCGTCGCGGGACTCCTCACCGGTGACAGCGGCGCGTACCTCGCGACGGAGCTCGCATGGCGGCGCAACTGGATTCCGGGGGAGGCGGCGTTCTTCCCGTTCGAGGGATTCCTCACCGCGACCGCCTTCTGGTTCGACACCGTGTGGCACCTGCCCATCGCGCTCGGCTACGTCGTGGTCGGGGCAGCCGTCCTCGCCATCGGGGCCGTTCTCCTGTTCGTGCCGCAGGTCAAGCGACTCGGCGTCGAGGTGCGGCTGTGGAGCGCGAGCTACGTCGTGTACCTCCTGCTGGTCTTCTTCCCGCAGTCGAGCCTGTTCCGCCTGCTCGTCCCGCTGTCGCCGCTGTGGGGGGCGGTCGCCGTGCCGCGTTCGAACATCTGGCGAGTCGGCGTGCTCGTCGCCTGCCTCGTCGGGCAGTGGTGGTGGATCTACAACATGTACGCGCTCGGGAATGTGATCTGGCAGGTGCCGTGAAGTATTGCGGTATGGGACTCCATGTCCACAAGTGTCGCGCGAGCGTCGCAGGGTCACGATAAACTTGATGTGCAGACCATCGATGAAAGGGAGCCGCAATGGCAGCCATGAAGCCGAGAACCGGAGACGGGCCAATGGAGGCCGTGAAGGAGGGTCGCCTCATCATCGTGCGCGTGCCGCTCGAAGGTGGCGGTCGTCTCGTCGTCTCCGTCAACGACGCTGAGGCCAAGGAGCTCTACGACGTTCTGGGCGGAGTCGTCAGCCCCGCCTGAGTCACACTCGTTCCACGGAACGGCCGGTCTTCGGACCGGCCGTTTTCGCGTCCGCGGACGACGCGGCTCAGTCGGTCGGAACGGTGGTCAGCTGCAGGAGCCCCTCACCGACGATCGACAGTGCGCCGATGACAGCGGGCGACGCCTGCGTCTCCTGGATGAGCGATCGGTACGCGGTCGTCACGGGATCACGGCGCACCGGGTCGGCGACCGCGCCGCCGGCCATCACCCGCGGAACGAGCACCGTGCCTCCCGCGCGCACCAGCCGCAGGCCGTGCTCGACGTACTCGATGACTCCCTCGGGGTCGGCGTCGACGAGCACGATGTCGTACGAGGCCTCGTTCATCCGGGGGAGGACTTCGGCGGCGCGCCCCGTGATGAAGCGCGCCCGCGCCGGCGGGATCTTCGCGTCGGCGAACGCCTGGCGTGCAGCGCCGAGGTGCTCCGGCTCCTTGTCGATCGTCGTCAGCGTGGCCCGAGGCGAGCCGCGCAGCAGCCACAGACCCGAGACGCCGGCACCGGTGCCGATCTCGACGATGTTGAGGGCTTGGGATGCTGCGGCGATGAGGGCGCACTGAGCGCCGACGGGGGCGCTGATCGGCGCGGCACCGAGCTCGAGCGCGTGGGCACGCGCCCTCGCGATGTGGTCCGGCTCGACCGTCGCCTCGGCGGCGAATCGCTGATTCGCGTTCTGCTCTCCCATCGACATCCTCCGCGGAAAGCCTACGGGGAACGCGTGCGCTCACGGCTCAGGCGCGGCGGTAACCTGATCTCATGTTCTTCGGCCTCACGATCGAGAAGCTGCTGCTGATCGGCCTCGTCGCCGCGCTCATCGTCGGTCCCGAACGGCTTCCCCGGTACGCGGAGTCGCTCGGCAGCTTCACCCGTCGCGCACGGGACTGGCTCTCGACGGCGCGCACCCGCGTGCGCGACGAGATGGGGGAGGACTTCGACGACGTCGACTGGCGTACGCTCGACCCGCGGCAGTACGACCCGCGGCGGATCATCCGGGAAGCGCTGCTCGACGACGCGCCGGTTCCCACGGTGCGGGCTGCTCAGGCCGGTGCTGCCGTCGCGTCCACGGGGACCCCGCCGCCGCCCCCCGTGCGCTCGCCCTTCCGCGGACCGGAGGACGGGCCGACGCCGTACGACACCGAGGCGACCTGACAAGTCCCGATCACTGCGGACGCAGCGGCAGCGAACGACCCGCGAGACCCCGCGGCTCGACCAGGAGAGCCTGCGCGATGCGCCCGATCTCGCGCGCCGCCGCATCCTCGGGGTGGGCGAGGACGGCCGGGATGCCGGCGTCCGCGTCCCCTCGCAGAACGGGACTGAGGGGCACCGAGCCCATCAACGGCACCTCCGCCCCTTCGCGCGACAAGGCTGACGCGACCGCCGTCCCGCCGCCGGATCCGAAGAGGTCGAGCGTCGTGCCGTCGGGCAAGGTCATGGCGGCCATGTTCTCGACGACGCCGACCACCCGCTGACCGGTCTGGCGGGCGACGAGTCCGCTGCGCACGGCGACGTCGGACGCAGCCGCCTGGGGCGTGGTCACCACCAGCACATCGGCGTTCGGCAGCAGCTGACCGACGGAGATCGCGACGTCGCCCGTGCCGGGCGGCATGTCGAGCAGCAGCACGTCGAGATCGCCGAAATACACGTCGGTGAGGAACTGCTGCACGGTGCGGTGCAGCATGGGTCCGCGCCACGCCACCGCGCCGAGCGGCTCGGTGCCGGGCCCGCGGCGCAGGAACATGCCGATCGAGATGACCTTCACTCCGTGGGCGACCGGCGGAAGCATGAGGTCGTCGATGCGCGTCGGCTGCGGCACCGCGCCGTCGGGTCCGACGAGGCCGAGCTGCCCGGGGATGGAGAAGCCGTGCACATCGGCGTCGATCAGCCCGACGGCCAGCCCGCGGGCGGCCAGCGCGACGGCGAGGTTGGCGGTGACGGTCGACTTGCCCACGCCGCCCTTGCCGCTCGTCACGGCGATCACCCGGGTGAGGGTGCCGGGACCGAAGGGCATCTCGCGGGTGCGGCCGCCGCGCAGTCGCTCGGTGAGCCCCTGGCGCTCCTGAGGCGTCATCACCCCCACGTCGAGCGCGACCTCCGAGATTCCGGGAACGGATGCCGCGGCCCGGCGCACATCGGCCGCGATGCGCTCGGCGGCGGGGCAGCCGACGATCGTGAGCACGATGGCGACTTCGGCGATTCCGCCGTTGACGGCGATGTCGCGCACCATGTCGAGCTCGCCGATGGGCCGACGCAGTTCGGGATCGAGCACGGCGTCGACCGCCCGGCGGACGGCGTCCGCGGTGGGTTCGCTCATCAGCCGGTGCCGTCCGGCGTGTCGTCGCGCAGCTCGATCTTCTCGAGGAGCGCACGCAGCTCGGCGCGGAGCACCTCGCGCGTGACGACCTCGTCGGAGAAGTCGGTCACCGCCATGCGCAGCGCTACCACCTCGCGGGCCAGGTATTCGGTGTCGGCGAGGTTGCGCTCGGCGCGCTGGCGGTCCTGCTCGATCTGCACGCGGTCGCGGTCGTCCTGGCGGTTCTGCGCGAGGAGGATGAGCGGTGCGGCGTACGAGGCCTGCAACGAGAGGATCAGCGTGAGCAGGGTGAAGTTCTGCGCGCGCGGATCGAACTGCAGCGGGACGGGCGCGAAGGTGTTCCACGCGAGCCACACGACGACGAAGACCGTCATGCCGATGAGGAAACCCGAGGTGCCCATGCCCCGGGCGAATGCCTCGGAGAAACGGCCGAACCGGTCCTGCGACGGCTGCGGCGTGCGCTGCAGCATCCCGGAGCGGCCGCGCGGTGCGTCGAGCGCCACCTGGCGCGCCTGCCGGCGCGCCATCACGAGCGCCTCGGAATCGTCGCGGTCGAGACGGGGACCGCCGGTGGCGCCTCGCCGTGCGAGCGCCAGTCGTCGGGCAGCAGGTAGTCGAGCACGTCGTCGATGCTGACGGCGCCGACGAGCCGGTGCGCCTGGTCGACGACCGGCACCGACACGAGGTTGTAGCTCGCGAGGAGACGGGCGACCTCGGCGGCCGATGCCGAGGCCGGCAGCGGATCGAGCGTGTCGTCGATGATGGCGCCGAGCCGCTCGTGCGGCGGATAGCGCAGCATCCGCTGGAAGTGCACGGTGCCCAGCAGCCGACCTGTCGGCGTCTCGTACGGCGGGAGGGTGACGAAGACGGCGGCGGCCAAGGCGGGGTGCAGCTCGTGCCGGCGGATGAGGGCGAGGGCCTCGGCGACGGTCGCGTCGGCGGACAGCACGATGGGCTCGCTGGTCATGAGACCGCCCGCGGTGTCGGGGCCGTACTTCAGCAGCGCGCGCACGTCTTCGGCCTCTTCGGGCTCCATGAGCTCGAGCAGCTCTTCGGACCGCGATTCCGGCAGCTGGCCCAGCAGGTCGGCCGCGTCATCCGGCTCCATAGCATCGAGGATGTCGGCCGCGCGCTCATCGCCGAGCGCCTCGAGGATGTGGACCTGCTCCTCTTCGGGCATCTCTTCGAGCGCGTCGGCGAGTCGGTCGTCTGGCAGCTCCTCGGCGACCTCGATGAGCCGCTCGTCGGGAAGGTCGAGCAGGGTGTTGGCGAGGTCGGCCGGCTTGAGGTCGGAGTAGGTCGCCACGAGCTGCTCGGCCGACTGAGCCTCGCCGGGGTTCTGCTGCTCGCGCACGTCCTGCCACGACGCGAAGGTCGTCGGACCCTTGGCGAACGGCGACGCGCTCGTTCGCGGCCGGCGCAGGAAGAGCTGACCGATGTCCCATTCGCCGAGACGGTTGCGCTCGATCGCGACGTCTTCGATGACCGCGGTGCCCGAGCCGTCGTTGAGGTACACCTTGCGCCCGAGGAGCTCGGCCATCACACGCACCTCGCCGCCGCGCTGCTGGAACCGCCGCACGTTGATGAGACCGGTCGTGATGACCTGCCCGGTGGCGATCGACGTGACGCGGCCGATCGAGACGAACACGTGACGACGGCCCGGGATCTCGACCACCAGCCCGATCACCCGCGGCGGATCGTCCTTGCGGTATATGACCACGACGTCGCGCACCCGCCCGAGGCGGTCGCCTGCGGGGTCGAAGACGGAGCACCCGGACAGGCGCGCCACGAATACCCTCTGCGTGCTCACGCGTTCCAGCGTAGTCCGGACACCGTGGGAGGATGGGGAGATGACCATGATGGGCGGACGCTTTCCCCAGGGGTCTGAGGAGGTCGGTCAGACCGTCGCCAGCTTCCCCACGTACGACGCCGCGCAGAAGGCCGTGTCGTCACTCATCGCCGGCGAGGTGCCCGCCCGTGACATCGCGATCGTGGGGCAGGGCCTGCGCTCCATCGAGAAGGTGACCGGACGGCTCGGCTACGCCTCCGCCGCCCGCTCCGGCGCGATCAACGGACTGCTGCTCGGCCTGCTCTTCTCCGCCATCCTCGTGATCGGCTCGCCCACGGTGCCGATCCAGGCCTTCGTCGGTGTGCTGTTCGTCGGCATCGCGATCGGCATGCTCCTGAGCATCATCACCTACTCGTTCGTGCGCCGTCGTCGCGACTACGCGTCGGTGATGCAGGTGGTCGCGGACCACTACGAGGTCACCGTCGCGGCGACCAGCATCCACCGCGCCCGCCAGGTGCTCGGCCCGCAGGCCGCGCCCGACCCGCCCGCGCAGAGCTCGACGCCGCCGGTGGTCCTTGGGGCGCCCGAAGGCGACCCCGAACCGCCGCGCTACGGCGAGCGTGTGTCGCCGGCGTCGACCGCTGCGGCGGACGACGGTCCGGCGGGGGCCGCCCCCGCTGCTCCCGCTGCTCCCGCTGCTCCCGCTGCGCCTCGTGAGCCCTCGGAAGGCGAGGCCGCCGGGTCCGAGGCGGGCTCCGACCGCTGATGGCGACGGTCGAGACCGACCTGCGCATCGCGGTCGAGCTCCCCAGCGGCCAGGTCGAGGTGTCGGCCCTGCTCGGTCGCCCCGACGACGCGTGGGCGCTGCTCGGCATCGCGCACGGCGCCGGCGCCGGGATGCGGCATCCGTTCCTCACCGGACTTGCGCATGCGCTCCACGACAACGGCGTCGCAACCCTGCGGTTCACCTTCCCCTACCTCGAAGCAGGACGACGGATGCCGGGCCCGGCCGCCCACGCCGTCACGACGTGGGCCGCGGTCGAGGCGGCGGCGACGGAGCACGCCCCGGACCTGCCGCTCTGGGCGGCGGGCAAGTCGTACGGCGGACGCATGGCCTCGATGGCGGCGGCGGAGGGGCGCATCGCCCCGCGCGGCCTCATCTACCTGGGCTACCCGCTGCACCCGCCCGGCGACCCCGGCAAGGCGCGCACCGCGCACCTTCCCGACGTCACGCCGCCGCAGCTCTTCCTCGAAGGCACGAACGACCCGTTCATCCAGCCCGTCGAGCAGCTCGAACAGGCGGTCGCGTCGTGCCAGGATGCCGAGATCCTCTGGATCGACGGGGGCGGGCACTCGTTCGAGATCAAGGGCCGCAAGCGCCCGGCCGACGAGGTCGGCGCCGAACTGGCCCCGGCCGTCGCTCACTGGATGCGTCGTCGGTCGGAGTAGCGTCAGCGCCCGGCCGCGTATCCCTGCATGCCGCGCGGGTTCGCCGCCGCCCACAGGACGCCGGTCGCGGCATCCCTCCCCACCGCAGAGACACGGCCCAGCGACCAGTCGCCTGCGCGGGTCACGGCATGCCCCCGGCGCTCGAGGCCCGCGATGACCGACTCGCCCAGACGGTCTTCGACGACGGCGCCCGCGGGCGTCCAGGTGCGCGGCCAGAACGACTCCGGCATCGCCGTCGTGTGCAGCGACGGTGCGTCGATCGCCTCCTGCGGCGAGTAGCCGCCGACGATCATGCGCAGCAGAGCCAGCAGCTGCCACTGGTCCTGCTGATCGCCGCCGGGTGAGCCGATCGCGAACTCGGGTGCGCCGTCGCGCAGCACGAGTGTCGGCGTGAGTGTCGTGCGAGGACGGCGTCCGGGGACGAGGGAGGACGGATGCCCCGGCTCGAGCCAGGTCATCTGAAGGCGGGTGCCGAGGCAGAACCCCAGGCCGGGAATGGCCGGAGACGACTGCAGCCAGCCGCCCGACGGCGTCGCCGACACGATGTTGCCCCAGCGGTCGATGACGTCGAGGTGGCACGTATCGCCGCGGGTCTCGCCCGTCTTCGCGACGGTGGGCTCACCGGTCCCGACGCCCGTCGCGTCGTACGACGTGCGCAGCGGCGGGCGGAAGCCGGAGCGCCCGCCGAGCGCGCCGGGCCGGAACTCCGTCGAGGCCGACGAGACGATCAGCGAGCGCCGCTCGTCCAGGTAGTCGGGGGAGAGGAGGGCGTCGAGCTCGACGTCGGCGTCGCCGAACCACGCGTCGCGGTCGGCGAGCGCGAGCTTCTGCGCTTCCAGGATCGTGTGGGCGCCGGGTTCCTGCGACGGGTCGAGCAAGTCGTCGTCGAGTGGTTCGAGCAGCGCGAGGGTCTGCAGGAGCGCGGGGCCCTGCGTCCAGACGCCGGCTTTCACGATCGTGTGCCCGCGGAAGTCCCGGGTGACCGCGGGCTCGTACCCGGCGTCGAACGCCGCGAAGTCGTCGGCCGTGATGACGCCGGCGTGGACTCCGCCCGCCGAGTGACGGTGCGGATCGGCGGCGAACGCCGCGGCCTCCTGCGCGACCTGCCCGGTCTTCCACTCGTGGCGGGCGGCATCGATGCGCGCAGCGCGGCCGACCGGCCCGTCATCGCGCACCGTGCAGGAGGCATGCACGAGCCCGTCGAGCACG
Organism: Microbacterium sp. CFH 31415; assembly: GCF_022538185.1. Lineage (GTDB taxonomy): Bacteria > Actinomycetota > Actinomycetes > Actinomycetales > Microbacteriaceae > Microbacterium. The sequence continues at coordinate 9,532 of NZ_JAKYXC010000001.1, forward strand.
TCGCCGTACGCCGGATTCCGCACGACGTCGCCGGGCGCCGGCGGCGCACCGCCGGGCATCCACAGGTCGCGCGAGGTCGTCCAGTCCTCGACGAAGAGCTCCGCGACGCGGGCGATGGTCGCAGCGGCCTGCCGCACGATCGGATGACCGTCGCGCGCGTAGCCGATCGCGTACGACAGCACGTCGCCGAGCTCCCACGTGCCGTGGTCGCGCAGGAGCAGCAGCCACGCGTCCACCGCGCCCGGCACTGCCGCGGCCAGGGCGCCGGAGCCGGGGACGAGATCGAGTCCCTCGGCGCGGTAGTGCTCGATCGTGGCGCCGGCGGGCGCCGGTCCCTGGCCCATCAGGACCGTCGGGGACACGGCATCCGCCGTCTGGAAGATCCCGACGAGGTCGCCGCCGGGTCCGTTCAGATGCGGCTCGACGACGTGAAGCACGAACGCGGCCGCGACCGCCGCGTCGAACGCATTGCCGCCGCGCTCGAGCACCGACTGCGCGGTCGCGGTCGCGAGCCAGTGCGTCGAGGCGGACATGCCGAACGTGCCCGACAGGGTCGGGCGCGTGGTGAACGCGGGCGGCGGGGTGTAGGCCACGCTCAGGCGGAGAGTCGCGCGATCCAGGCCTCGACCTCGTCGGCGGTGCGCGGGATGTCGGCGGAGAGGTTGACCGGCCCGTCGGCGGTCATGAGGATGTCGTCCTCGATCCGCACGCCGATGCCGCGGTACTCCTCGGGCACCGTGACGTCGTCGATCTGGAAGTAGAGGCCGGGCTCGATCGTGAAGACCATGCCGGGCTCGAGGAGGCCGTCGTAGTACATGTCGCGCCGCGCCTGCGCGCAGTCGTGCACGTCGATGCCGAGGTGGTGGCTCGTGCCGTGAACCATGTAACGGCGGTGGTGGCCGCCGCTGTCGGCGTCGAGCGCCTCCTCGGCCGTCACCGGCAGCAGACCCCACTCGGCCACGCGGGTCGCGATGACCTGCATCGCCGCTTCGTGCACGGTGCGGAACTTCACGCCCGGCCTCGCCGCCGCGAACGCGGCGTCGGCGGCCTCGCGGACCGTCTCGTAGATGCGGCGCTGGATGTCGGTGAACGTGCCGCTGACCGGGAGCGTGCGCGTGATGTCGGCGGTGTAGAGGCTGTCCACCTCGGCGCCGGCGTCGATCAGGATGAGGTCACCCGGAACGACGGCGCCGTCGTTGCGCGTCCAGTGCAGATAGCACGCGTGCGGGCCGGCCGCCGCGATGGTGTCGTACCCGACCGCGTTGCCGTCGCTGCGGGCGCGCTGGTGGAAGACGCCCTCGACGATGCGCTCGCCGCGGGGATGGGCGACGATCGCCGGGATGTTGGCGACGATGTCGTCGAATCCGCGGGCGGTGACCTCGACGGCGAGCTTCATCTGCGCCACCTCGTACTCGTCCTTGACCAGGCGCAGCTCCGACACGAAGCGGGTGAGGTCCTCGTCCTCGTCGAGCTGGAGCTCGCCGTCGCGAGACGCGAACTCGTCGATGTGGGCGGTCGCGACGCCCAGGTCGGCGGCGACACCCGCCAGGGGGGGACGCGGGCCGATCCAGAACTCGCCGATCGAGGCATCCGAGTAGAACTCCGCCGTCGTGCGGTCGGCGCGCTCACGGAAGTACAGGGTCACGTCGTGACCGCCGCTCTCGCGCGGCTCGAACACGAGCACTGAGCCGGGCTCGGCGTCGGCAGCCCAGCCGGTGAGATGCGAGAACGCAGAGTGCGCACGGAACGGATAGTCGGTGTCGTTGCTGCGCTGCTTGAGCTCGCCCGCCGGGATGATGAGGCGCTTGCCCGGGAACGCCGCCGACACCGCGTCGCGCCGGGCGGCCGTGTACGCCGTCTGCTCGCGGGCCGGCGGCATCGAGTCGGGCCGCTCCGCCCATCCCTCGGAGATGGTGTCGAGGAAGCCCTGGCCGTAGGGCTGACGCCGGTTCGTGTTCGTCGAGGCGGGGGTCTCGGCGTCCGTCTGCGCGATCGTGTCGCTGTCGCCTGTGGTGGTCATGGCTCCAGTCTGTCACGCGACCGCCGCGCGACGGAGGGCTCAGTCCACAGGCTCCAGCTGCACGATGAGGGGGCGGTGGTCCGATCCGGAGCCGTCCATCGAGCGCAGCACGAGCGAGCCGGTGGCCTCCCAGTGAGCAGAGGTCATGACGTGGTCGATGGGCGTGCCGAGCACCGACGGCATCTCCGCCGACCATGTCCCGATGGCGCCGTTCCCCGTCGCGATCGCGGCGTCGTCGCACAGGCCCAGCGTGCGGTCGTCCACTCCGAGGGCCGACATATGGTCTACGGTCGCGTTGAAGTCGCCGGCCATGATGACGTTGGCCTCGGCGCACTGGTCGGCGAGCCACTGCAGGTCGTCGCGCCAGTCCTGCATGTAGCTGGGGCGCGGCGCGACGGCGTGCGCAGCGACGACGATAGGCCCTTTGCCGTCCGTGGGCATCGCCACGGCGCTCGGCACCGTCGACGTGTTGCTCGTGCCGTCGATCGACGACTCGATGACGGCGTAGTCGCCGAGCTCGGGGGAGATGAGCAGCGTCGTGGAGCCGGCATCCCACTCGGTCGAGGGGTCTTCGGCGTGGTGCGCCCACATCCGGTGCCCGAGCTCGCGCATCGCGATGGCGACCTGCTCGCCCGTCTCGATGGTCGTCTCGGGGAGCGCGACGATGTCGGCGTCCATCGCGACGGCGATCTTCGCGATCGTATCGGGCGGGGTCGCTGGTCCGGCCGTGTTCCACGTCATCACGCGGATCGCCGTGTCGGTCTTGGCAGGCAGGGCCTCGGTGCCCATGCCGCCCCTGCCCATCAGGATGACCCCGTTCGCGACGGCCGCCACACCGACGACGACCGCGATCGACAGTGAGAACGCACGGATCGGCCGCACGATGGCGATCAGCAGGGCGAGGACGGCGATCAGCGCGAACGCGAGCGCGAGGAGCCCGCGGAACGACACGATCTGGGCCACCGGGTAGAAGCGCTCCACGCGGAAGAACCCGGGCCACGTCAGCACGGCCGCCGTGATCGCGCAGAGCACGGTCACGAGGATCCCGAACAGGCGAAGCACGTCGGCGACTCTATGCGAGCAGGCTGGGAGATCGGTCAGCACCGGCCCGCATGTCGGCGCGCTACGCTCGGAGGATGCCGGGACGGTCGCGCTTCGAGGGCCCGAGCGATCTGCACCTGCACTCGGCCCTCTCCGACGGCACCGAATCGCCCGCGCAGGTCATGGCGGCCGCGCACCGGCACGGGCTGCGCACCGCCGCGCTCACCGACCACGACACCACGTCGGGATGGGCGGAGGCGGCCGAGGCCGCGGCATCCCTCGGTATGACCTTCCTCCCCGGGATGGAGCTCTCCGCGCGCCACGAGTGGCGCAGCGTGCACGTCCTCGCGTACCTCGTCGATCCGGACGACGAGGCGCTGCGCGCGATGACCGACAAGATCCGCTCCTCGCGGCTCGACCGCGCGCGGGTCATGGCCGACCGGATCGCGCGCGACTATGACCTGGGGTGGGACGACATCGTCGCGCAGACGACCGACGGCGCCACCGTGGGGCGTCCGCACATCGCCGATGCGCTCGTCGCGCGAGGCCTGGTTCGCGACCGCGCCGAGGCGTTCTCAAGCATCCTGAGTCCCGGCGGCGACTACTACGTCGCCCTGTACGCGCCGGATCCGGTCACGGCAGTCGGGCTCGTCGTCGGCGCCGGGGGAGTCCCGATCATCGCGCACCCCGCGGGTCGCGCCGGCCTGCTGCCCGCGCATCTGACCGATCGCATGCTCGGCGCCGGTCTCGCGGGATTCGAGCTGGGGCATCGTGAGAACCGCGCGTCCGGCATCCGTTCGCTGCGCACGCTGTGCGAGGAGCGCGATCTGATCATCACCGGATCGAGCGACTACCACGGCCTCGGCAAGCCGAACCAGCCCGGGGAATACACAACCGACGACGCCATGGTCGCGCGGATCATCGAGGCAGGAACAGGAAGCGCCCCCGTCTACCCGTGAGGGGGACGAGGGCGCTCACCGTGTGGAGAGCGGATGCCTCAGCCGAGCGCCTTCGCCTTGAGGGCGTCGAACTCGGCCTGGGTGATCGTGCCCGCGTCGAGGAGCGCCTTGGCCTTGGCGATCTCGTCGGTCGCGCTCGTGCCGCCGGCCACGGACTTGATGTAGGAGTCCTGAGCCGCCTGAAGCTGCTTCGCCTCGGCCGCTCCGCGACGGGCCATGCCGTTGCCGCGGGCGATCAGGTACACGAGCAGCGTGAGGAACGGGACGAAGATCAGGAAGATGATCCACAGGGCCTTCCACCACCCGCTGAGCTCGTGATCGCGGAAGAGGTCGCCGATCACGGCGAACAGCGCGAAGAGGTAGGCGACGAACACGAAGACCCAGAGGAACCACCAGATGAGGTCGCCGAGGGAACCCCAGAACCCCTGATACTCGTAGCCGGTCGTGACCGCGTCGATGAATCGCACGATGAGTGCCTTTCTGAATGCGAGGTGCGGCGCGAAGTGCGCCGCTTGCGCTCACGATAGCGCCCGGCCGCGTCGGAATCACGCGATTGGACGCGGATGTCGCCGTGCGTCGGTCGCCACGTGGGCGGTCGCGTGGGCCCACCCCGATCAGCGCGCGCCGCGGCTGGCGCGGCGCGCGTGACGAAGGTCAGGCGCTGGCGGGGGCGCCGCCGCCCGAAGCGGACGAGCCGCCGCGGCGACGGCGACGCCGGCGCGGAGCGGGCTTGCCGTCGTGGTGCTCCTTGCCGCCTCCGTCGTGCGTTCCGCCGCCCTCGGCAGGGCGCTCGCCCTGGACGGCAGGGGCGTGGCCGCCACCATGCGTGGCCGCAGATCCGCCGGAGCGGCGACGGCTGCGCCGACGCGCGGTGCCGTCGCCGTCGGCGCCGTCACGAGGTGTGGCATCCTGCGTCTTGACGGCCTGCGTCTTGGGCGCCGTGGCGATGCGGCCCTTGGTGCCCGCAGGGATGTCGAGGTCGGAGTAGAGGTGAGGGCTGGACGAGTAGGTCTCGACCGGCTCGGGCTGGCCGAACTCGAGCGCGCGGTTGATGAGCGCCCACTTGTGCAGGTCGTCCCAGTCGACGAACGTCACCGCGATGCCGGTCTTGCCGGCGCGGCCAGTGCGGCCGGCGCGGTGCAGGTACGTCTTCTCGTCGTCGGGGATCGTGTGGTTGATCACGTGCGTGACGTCGTCGACGTCGATGCCGCGCGCGGCGACGTCGGTGGCGATGAGCACGTCGCGCTTGCCGGCCTTGAAGCCCGCCATCGACCGCTCGCGCGCCTCCTGGCTCATGTCGCCGTGTACGGAGGCGGCGTTGAAGCCGCGGTCGCTGAGCTCGTCGGACAGCTTCTGCGCAGCGCGCTTGGTGCGCGTGAAGATCACGGTCTTGCCTCGGCCCTCGGCCTGCAGGATGCGGGCGATGACCTCGTCCTTGTCGAGCGAGTGAGCCCGGTAGACGAGGTGCTTGATGTTCGCCTGCGTGAGACCCTCGTCGGGATCGGTCGCGCGGATGTGGATCGGGTTCGACATGAACCGGCGTGCGAGGGCGACGATCGGGCCCGGCATGGTGGCTGAGAAGAGCTGGGTGTGACGCACGGCCGGCACCTTCGAGAAGATCTTCTCGATGTCGGGCAGGAAGCCGAGGTCGAGCATCTTGTCGGCCTCGTCGAGCACGACCTCGGTCGCGTTCGACAGGTCGAGCAGTCGCTGGTTGTTGAGGTCGATGAGTCGGCCGGGCGTGCCGACGACGATCTGCGCGCCGGCCTTGAGCTGGTCGATCTGGCCCTCATAGGCCTTGCCGCCGTAGATCGCGACGACGCTCGTCGCACGACCCGAGGTCAGCATGTCCATGTCTTCGTAGACCTGGACGCACAGCTCGCGGGTGGGGACCACGATGAGGGCCTTGACGCCCGGCTCGGGGTTCTGGCCGAGGCGCTGCACCACGGGGATGCCGAAGCCGAACGTCTTGCCGGTGCCGGTCTTGGCCTGCCCGATGATGTCCTGGCCGGGGAGGCCGAGGGGGATCGTCTGCTCCTGGATGGGGAAGGCATCGACGATGCCCTTGTGTGCGAGGACATCGACGATGTCCTGGTCGACGCCGAGTTCGGCGAAGGTCGTCACGATATGAGCCTGTCCGGCAGTGAGATGCTGCCTGGTCCGTGCCCTGGCGCGGTGATCATCGACGCCGCGCGGGCGGAAGTGCGGTCCACGCCCTCTCTCAGCCACAGGCGCGGGAGCCCCCGATCCGATGCCGGGGACGTCACCACGATACCGGAGGAGGGCGCCGGAGGGCATTTCGGACGGTTCGGAGGAGAGCGGATGCCGCGCCCGGCGCCGCGCGACCCTAGGCTGTAGCCCGTGGTGAAGTGGTTCTGGCAGCGTCGGGAACCCGGGCGGAAGCTGCAGCTCCGCTCGAGGGAAGACCTCGGCGACGCGACGCGCGTCGACTTCGAGGAGCTCGCGCCCGACATCGACACGTTCCTCGGCCAGGCCGCCTATCTGCAGCTCGGCTACTTCGAGACGCTGAGCGAGCTCATCGCGCTGACGCCGGAGCTCTCCGACAAGGAGTCGCTCTCGCGCGCCGCCGGCGCCGCGCTGACCAAGCACGAGGAGCTCGTGGCGCTCATCCGCGAGCGCGGAGACGACCCCACCGACCTGATGCTGCCGTTCCGCGAGCCGCTGGACGCGTTCCGGGGGGCGACGCACGGTGTGCGGGCACCCGAGACGATGCTGTCGGTGCACATCACGGCGGGCATGCTGGACGACTTCTACCTGGCGCTGTCGGCGAGCTATGCCGACACCGGGCGACGGGTCGCCCGCATCCTGCGCGCCGACGACGACCGCGACGCGATCGTCGACATCATCGGCCGGACGATCGAGAGCGATCCGGAGTGGAAGTCCCTGCTCGCGCTGTGGGGGCGGCGGCTCGTGGGGGACACGCTGCTCATCGCCCGGGCCGCGCTGCGGCCCGTGACGCTGCGCGTGGCAGACGAAGCGAAGGTCGAGCCGGTGTTCACCGAGCTCATGGCAGCGCACTCGCGCCGCATGGACGCGATGGGCCTCGCGGCCTGAGGCGCTCGACGGCGCCCTCCGTGGGGTGCGCGGGGAGTCAGCCGATCCGGAGGCGCGCACGCTCGCTGGCGTCGTGCGCCACGCGCATGCGCGCGAGAACCACCAGCACGGGGTAGGTGACGACCACCGGCGCGACGAACATCGACAGCCACAGCCACACGCTGTCGATGCCCACGCCCGCCCACGTGAGGATCGTCCACACCAGTCCGGCCGCGAACGCGCCGAGCGCCGGGCCGATCACGACGCCGCGCGTCGAGCGGTGGGCGACGAGGAAGTGCGCGGCGAGGCCGAGCACGGCGCCGACGATGATCGCGAGGATGATCTGCATCGGCGGGTCAGGCGACGAAGCCGACGCGGCGGGACTCCTCGGTCCCGAGCTCGATGTACGCCAGGCTCGCGGTGGGAACGATGTAGCTGTTCCCCTTGTTGTCGGCGAGCGTGAGGTGCGTGGCACCGGCGTCGAGCGCCGCAGCCACGGACTTCTTCACGTCGGCCGCAGCCTCGTTCGTCTCGAAGTTGAGCTCGCGTCCGGTGTTCGCGATGCCGATGCGGATCTCCACGTGACTGCCTCTCTCCCACTGCGCGGCCGAGTTCCCCGGCGCATGGCAACTCTACGACACGGCCGCACGCGCCCAGGTCGTCCGTCGCTCGCTGTCGGCGAACGGCGGTGTCGTGAGTCCGCGCTACGGTCGAGGGCATGGTGTTGCGGGACGGATCCAGTGCGACGGCCGCGCTGGACGATCCCCAGCGCGTCGTCGTCGAGCTGGCGGGCGATGCCTCCGGCGTCGTCGTGGGGGCGCCCGGCACCGGCAAGACGACAGCCCTCGTCGCCCGCGTGGCCGCCCTCGTCGGCCGAGGCGTCGACCCCGACGCGATCCTCGTGCTGACACCCACGCGGCAGACGGCGACCGCCCTCCGCGACCGGCTCGCGCTCGCCGTCGGGCGCGCCACGTCCGGCCCGCTGGCCCGGTCGGTGGCGTCGTTCGCCTTCCAGCTCGTGCGCGCGAACGCGGTGGCCGTCGACGCCGATCCGCCGCAGCTGCTGACGGGGGGCGACGAAGACCAGCTCATCGGCGACCTGCTCGACGGCGATGCCGAGGACGAGCGGGAGACCAGCAGGTCGCGCTGGCCGGAGTGGCTGGGCGCAGGCATCCGCTCCACTCCCGGGTTCCGCACCGAGGTGCGCACCTTCCTCGCGGAGTGCACGACGCTCGGCATCGAACCGGGGCCGCTGCGGGCGCTCGGCGAGCAGCACGACCTGCCGGTCTGGGTCTCGCTCGCGTCCTTCGCGGGCGAGTACCACGAGGTGCGTGCGGGCATGCGGGGCGCGCACCGCGATGCGGCGGGTCTCGTGCGGGAAGCGGTCGGACTCCTGCGCACGGCGGGCGACGGCATCCCTGCCATCGACCGGCTGCGAGCGATCCTCGTCGACGACGCGCAGGAGCTCACCCTCGGCGGCGTCGAGCTGCTCGAGGCAGCGCGCGGTCGCGGGATCCCGGTGGTCGCGTTCGGCGATCCCGACGTCGGCGCCGGATCGTTCCGCGGCGCCACGCCTGAGAACTTCGCGCGACTCGCGGCGAGTCTCGGGGCGGTGTCCGTCCTCGACACGCGCCACCGCGGCACGCCCTGGCAGGGCGACCTCGTGCGGCGGGTCACGCAGCGCATCGGCGCCGTCGGCGTCGTCGCGCACCGTGGCGCAGCCACCGGCGCCGAGCCCGACGATTCCGTGCGTGCTCTGCTGCTGAGGTCGCCGGCCGAGGAGTACGACGCGATCGCCCGGCTGCTGCGCGAGCGCCACGTGCACGACGGCGTGCCGTGGAGGCGCTGCGCCGTGATCGCCCACGACACCCGGCAGGTCGCGGCGCTCGAGGCCGAGCTGTCGGCGCGCGAGGTTCCCGCCCGTTCGAGCGGCCCCGGCCGTGCCCTCGGTGCGCTCACACCGGTGAACGATCTGCTGCGGCTGATCGAGCTCGCCGCCGGTGACGACCGCACCTTCGACGACGTGTCGGCTGCGCTGCTGGGCACGTATGGCCGTCTCGACCCGATCGAGCTGCGCCGTCTCCGCTCCGCGCTGCGACACGCCGAGCTCGCTGCGGGGGGAGAGCGGTCGGGCCGCGACCTGCTGGTGTCGGCGATGTCCCAGCCGCTCGAGTTCGACCTGGTCGACACCCGCGAAGCCCGCCGGGCGGCGGCCCTCGCCCGCACGCTCGCCTTCCTGCGCGAAGAGCTCGACCGCGGCGCGACCGCGCACGAGCTGCTCTGGGCGGCATGGGATCGCAGCGGACTGCAGCGCGTGTGGTCCGAGCTGGCGCGCGGCCACGGTCCCCTCGCCGAGCAGGCGAATCGCGATCTCGACGCCGTGGTCGCGCTGTTCCAGGTCGCCAAGCGCTTCGTCGAGCGGTCGCTCGACGCCGACCCGCGGGTGTTCGTGCGCGGCATCCTCGACTCCGACGTGGCCGAAGACCGGCTAGCCGCGCCCGTCCGCGACGACACCGTGCAGCTGCTGACGCCCGCGGGCGCGCTGGGGCTGGAGTTCGACACCGTCGTCGTCGCCGGCGTGCAGGACGGCATATGGCCGAACACGCGCCTGCGCGGGAGCCTGCTCGAGACGTGGCGGCTGGCGGATGCCGCGACCCGCACCGGCGAGGCGGCAGCGGGCGTCTTCGACCGGCGCCGCTCCGCGATGCACGACGAGCTGCGGCTGCTCGTGCGCGCGCTGTCGCGTGCGACGCAGCGTGTGGTCGTGACGGCCGTCGACGACGACGACACCGGACCCAGTGTGTTCTTCGAGTTCCTCCCCGACCCTGAGCGTCACACCGTCGATCACCCGCTGTCGCTGCGCGGGCTCGTCGCCCGCCATCGGCGTGTGCTCACCGACGGGGCGAGCCGGGGAAGCGCAGCGCACGCCGCCGGGCAGCTGGCGCTGCTGGCCGACGCGGGCGTGCCTGGCGCCGCGCCGGGCGAGTGGTACGGCGTGCCGCGGCCGACATCGACCGGTCCGCTGCGCGACCTCGAGAAGGAAGACGTGCGCGTCTCGCCCTCGCGCCTCCACACGCTCGAGGAGTGCGAGCTCAACTGGGTGATCGGAGACTTCGGCGGTGATCCGGGCGGCACGACGGCCGGGCTCGGCACGATCATCCACGCGGCGCTCGAGCATGCGGCCGACTCGACCGAGGAGAGCCTGTGGGCCGAGGTGGAGGCGCGCTGGAGCGAACTCGCGTTCGAGGCGGACTGGCGCGACCGGTCCGAGAAGACACGGGCGAGGGATCTGGTGCGACGCCTGCACCTCTACCTGCGCCGATTCGAGGCGTCGGGCGGAACGCTCATCGGCGCCGAACCCCACTTCGAGGTGGCGATCCCGCTCGACGACGCCGAGGCGTTCGAGCACGGTGCGATCCTGTCGGGCTACATCGACCGCGTCGAGCTCACACCCGAAGGCACGGTGGTGATCATGGACCTCAAGACGGGCAAGCGCGAGCCGCAGACGAATGCGAAGGTCGTCGACAACCCGCAGCTCGGCGCCTATCAGCTGGCGTTCGAGGCAGGTGCGATCCCGGCGGCCGTCGGACATGCGCCGGGCGGTGCGAAGCTGCTGGTGCTGCGGCCGACCGCCACCCGATCCGACTACGCCGAGCCGTGGCAGCCGCCCTTCGACGACGAGCGCCGCGAGGCCTTCCTCACCCGCATCCGGCACGCGGTCACGACCATGCGCGGTGTGTCGTTCGCCGCGCCTTACGAGGAGCACTGCCGTGACGACCATTCGTACGGGCTGTGCCGCATCCACACGATCGGGGCGGTGAGCGCGTCGTGATCACCGACCAGTCCGTGTCTGCGCCCGCGGCGGCGGACCCCGCGACCGCGCCGCTGCCCGCTCGGGTGATCGCCGCCGCACTGGGCCAGTTCCCGCCGACCGACGAGCAGACCGCGGTGATCGAGGCGCCGCTCTCCCCGGCGCTGGTCGTTGCGGGTGCCGGCAGCGGCAAGACCGAGACCATGGCCTCGCGGGTCGTGTGGCTCGTCGCGAACCGGCTCGTGCGCCGCGACGAGGTGCTCGGGCTCACGTTCACGCGAAAGGCGGCCGGTGAGCTCGCGGAGCGCATTCAGCGTCGGCTGGCGCGCCTGAGCGAGTTCGAGCGACGCGGACTGGTGGGTTTCCTTCCCGCACTCCACGAGGCGGGGCGCCTCGACGTCTTCGCCGAGCTCGAACGCGCGGGCGGCGATGGGGCACGGGCCACGACGGCACGCCACGAGGCCATGGACGCGCTCGCCCGGCTGGTCGGCGCGGAGCCGCAGGGGGCTGACGACGACGCGCTCCTGCACCGGCCGACGGTGTCGACCTACAACAGCTTCGCCGACCAGATCGTGCGCGAGCACGCGGTGCGGATCGGGCGGGATGCCGAGTCCGCCGTCATGTCGGAGTCGGCGGCGTGGCTGCTGATGCGGCGGGTGGTGTTCGGTTCCGACGATCCGCGGCTCGAGACGCGTGGCGAGGCCGTGCGGAGCATCATCGACGGCGCACTGCGCATCGCCCGCGACGGCGTCGACAACCTCGTGGACCTCGATGAGCTCGCCGCGTTCCCCGCGAGCTTCCAGCGAGTGATGGATCTCCCGTCGACGAACGCGCGCACCGTCGTCTACGCCGAGGTGGCCGAGGCGAACGAGAAGGTCGCGGCGCTGTCGCTGCTGGCCGATCTTGCACGCGACTACGCTGCCGAGAAGCGACGCATCGGCGTGATCGACTTCTCGGACCAGGTCGCCGGCGCGCTCGAAGTGGTCGCCGGGCACCGCGCCGTCGCCGACGAGCTGCGCGACCGCTATCGGGTGGTGCTGCTCGACGAGTACCAAGACACGTCGGTGGTGCAGACAGACCTGCTGTCCTCGCTGTTCGCGGGTACGGGGGTCATGGCGGTCGGCGACCCCCATCAGGCGATCTACGGGTGGCGCGGTGCGAGCGCGGGCAACCTCGGCGGATTCGCCGCGGCGTTCTCCCCGTCTGGGGAGTGCGCGGAGTACTCGCTGCTCACGAGCTGGCGCAACAGCGCCGACGTGCTCACCGCCGCGAACGCCGTACTCGCCCCGCTCGCCGCCTCGGCCGCCGTGCGCGTCCAGGAGCTGCGTGCGCGGCCCGGCGCCCCCGCCGGCGCGGTCGAGACCGCGTTCGATCCCGATCTCGACTCCGAGGCCGATCGCGTCGCAGAGTGGTTCGCGCGAGTCCGAGCCGACCGCGCCCGGGCCGGACTGGCGACGACCGGTGCCGTGCTCTTCCGCAGCAAGAAGCACATGGTGCGCTTCGGTGACGCGCTGGGGCGGCGCGGCATCCCCCATCGGATCCTCGGGCTCGGCGGACTGCTGTCCACGCCCGAGGTGGTCGACGTGGTGAGCGCGCTCCGGGTGGTCAGCGACCCGAGCGCGGGCTCCGCGCTCATCCGTCTGCTGTCGGGGCCGCGGTGGTCCATCGGACTGCCCGACCTGCGAGAGCTCGCTGCGCTCGCCCGGCGCATCGCACGCCACGACGCGGCGCTGCAGCCACTCGCTCCCGAGGTCGTCGAGCGCATCCGCTCCGGTGCGGGCGACGACGACGGCTCTCTCGTCGACGCGCTCGACTTCGTGCTCCGGCATCCCGCCGACCACGGCTGGCTGGCCGGCTTCACCGCCGCGGCGCGCGAGCGCCTCCGCGAGGCCGGCGCCGTCTTCGCGGGTCTGCGGCAGGCCGTCGGCATGCCGATCCCCGAACTCGTGCGGCTGATCGAGATCGAGCTGCGGCTCGACGTCGAGCTCGCGGCGAACGAGGCCCGCGGCCCGGCGCGCATCGCGAGCGCCCAGCTGCGCGCGTTCGTCGACGAGCTGCACGCCTTCCTCGCGGCGGACGAGTCGGGCTCGCTGTCGAGCCTGCTCGCGTGGCTGGATCACGCCGAGCAGCTCGACGAGTTCGCTCCGCGCACCGAGCCGCCTGAAGACGACGTCGTGCAGCTCCTGACGATCCACGGTTCCAAGGGACTGGAGTGGGATGCCGTCGCCGTGGTGCGCCTCGTGAAGGACGAGCTGCCCAGCGCGCCCCGCGACACCAGGGGCTGGCTCGGGTTCGGGGTGCTGCCGTACGCGTTCCGCGGGGATGCGGCGTGGCTCCCCGCGCTCGCGTGGCGCGGGGCCGGCACGCAGCAGGAGCTCAAGACGGCCCTCGAGGATTTCGTCGCGGCCAACCGCGCGCGGCAGCTCGAAGAGGACCGCCGGCTCGCCTACGTCGCGGTCACCCGTGCCCGTGACCATCTGCTGCTGACCGGGTCGACGTGGTCCGGCACGAAGCGCCCGCGTGAGCGGAGCACGTTCTTCACCGAGATCGCCGCGGCCCTGGAGCACGAGCTGCCGAGTGACGAGCCGGGGGAGAACCCGTACCTCGGCGAGCGTCGCATGCTCCAGTGGCCGATCGATCCGCTCGGCTCTCGTCGCGCGGTGGTCGAGCGCGCCGCCTCCGCGGTCGAGGCCGCGCTGTCCGCTCCGCGACCGGCGCCCGACTCGGACGTGGCGCTGCTGCTCGCCGAGCGTGAGGCCCGGCGTGCCCCGGCGACGCAGGACGCGCCGACGCGCATCGCGGCCTCCCGCTACAAGGAGTTCGTCTCCGACTACGAGGGCACCGTCGCTGCGATCGCCCGGCCGCTGCCCGAGCGCCCGTTCCGGCAGACGCGCCTCGGCACGCTGTTCCACGCATGGGTCGAGCAGCGCGCCGGCACGCCGGGCCTCGGCGGGTCGATCGACGATGCGCTGTGGGAGTCCGACGACGACCTGCCCGGCACCGAATCCTCCGCCGAGGACGCCGCGGCGCTCGACGTGCTGCAGGCGCGATTCCTCGCCTCGGAGTGGGCGCCCCTGCGCCCGCTCGAGGTCGAGACCGAGATCGACTTCACCATGACCGGCCTCGACGGCCGTCCGCACGTCGTGATCTGCAAGCTCGACGCCGTCTACCGTCGCGACGACCGCGGCGGCAGGATCGAGATCGTCGACTGGAAGACGGGCGCGGCTCCACGCACCGATGCCGAGAAGGAGGAGCGGATGCTGCAGCTCGAGCTCTACCGGCAGGCGTATCACACCAAGCACGGCGTGCCTCTGGAGGAGATCGACGTGGCGCTGTACTACGTCGCGGCCGACCTCGTGCTGCGGGGCTGACCTCGCCGACAGGCTACGGCGCGAGCCAGCGGCGCAGCGCGGCCTCGGATGCTCGCTCGGCCTCCGCCGCGGCGTCGCCGTCGTGGCTCGTGTCGTGGGCGTCACCGGTGTCGGCGATGTCGGCGGTGCGCACGGGGTCCCCGGTCACGATGTCGATCGGCGAGGTCGACAGGTCATCGGCATGCCATGCCCCGGAGGCCGCGCGCTGCTCGGGAACCTGCCCCGGCCCGGCGTCCCCGAGATCGATCTCGGCGGTGTCCTCGGGCTCGCGGTCAGCGGGGTCGCCGTCGGTCGAGACCCACAGCGACAGCTCCTCCGGGTCGTACGCATCGGTGTGCATCGACGTGTCGACGGCCGCCGCCGACGCCTCGGGCATGCGGTCGAGAAGGGCGATGGCATCGTCGACGCCGAGCGGGGCATCCGTCACGATGTCGTCGCCGGCCACCCCCGTCGCCAGCGTCTCGAGCAGCTCGACCGCGTCGTCGACGACCTCGTCGCGGCCGGATTCGTGGCCGTGCACCAGCCACGACGCGAACTCCAGTTCGGCGTACAGCCGGGCGCGCTCACGTGCGCGGGCATCGGGGGCGCGCCCGCTGCCGGCGACGTACGCCGCGTAGACGTCGTCGGCCGCCGCAGGTGCGGAGGCCAGCCACTGCAGGTCGGTCGCCGGGTCGCCGACGGACAGGCCGTGCCACTCGAGCAGACCGGTCACCTGCGGCACGCCCTCGACGTCCTCGAAGAGGAACGACGCCGCGCCTGCTCCGCCGAGCACGACGGCGGACTCGAAACGCCACAGTTCGTCGTTGTCGATCGCCCGCTGCCAGCGATCGGCGAGCGCCACGGGCAGACGCCGAGTCGCCTGTGCGCGGTCGACCAGACGGGCGGTGTCGGTGCGGACCTGCTGCGGGGTGCGCACGGGCAGGCCCTCGGTGCGGACGATCGACAGCGGGAGGGCGTGCAGAGCCGCCAGTGCAGCGCCGAGCGACGTGGCGGCACCGCGGCCGGGCGGCAGGTGTGCGGCGTCGACGCGGTACCCCGGCAGGAAGTCGACGACCACGGCACGGGCGTCGCCGAGGCCGGTCTCGCCGAGCAGCTCGGGAGCGCGGAACGGCAGTAGACCCCGCACGCCGGGCGTGAGGGCGCGGAGAGCGCGCACCTCGGCCGCGAGCTCCGGCGAGACGGCTGCGTCTGCGGGGACGCGGACGACGACGCGGCGGCCGTCGTCGAGTTCGGCGACGGCGGAGTCGTAGCGCCCGACGGTGCCCTCGGTGAGTTCGCCGACCCCGACGACGCCGACCCGGGGCAGTGCCGATGTCACGGACGCGGCTAGAGTGAAGGGTGAGCGTGCCATGTGCCCAGGGTAGGTCGGTCGCGCTCGTCCATCCCCGCGCCACGCCCTTGCTGGAGTTCCTCGATGACGGCGTCCGACAGCACGCGGCTCCCGCCGCTCGCCGCCGCAGCGGTCGACCGCGCGCCCGATGAGCGCGCGACGCCCGGTCTGATCGAGACCGCTCGAGCCGATGCCGCGACCCGGGTGCTCGTGCTCGCGGGCGACGCCGCCCCGCTCGCCGGAACCGCCGAACTGCGCTGGGTCGCGCCCGATGCGGTGCCCCCCGGCGCGGAGTGGGCGCTCCTCGGCCGCGACGAGGCCGGCGGCGCGCTGCTGACCGCCGTGTTCGAGAAGGCCGAGACGAAGCCGTTCGACAACCCCGGCGGGTGGGCCGGTCTGCGCGCGATCGGCGGCGCTCTGGCGCCGCATGACGCGGGGGCGTTCGTCGAGGCGCTGAGCCTCGGGCGCTGGCTGCTCGAAGCAAGGTTCTGCCCCGCCTGCGGCGCCCTGACGATGCTCGCCGACGCCGGGTGGTCACGCCGCTGCCCTTCGTGCGGCCGACAGCACTTCCCCCGCACGGATCCCGCGGTCATCGTCGCGATCACCAGTGCGCAGGATCCCGATCTGCTGCTGCTCGGGTCGAACGCCCTCTGGGGTGCTGAGCGGTTCTCGTGCTTCGCGGGTTTCGTCGAGGCGGGGGAGTCGCTCGAGGCGGCGGTGCAGCGCGAGGTCGCCGAGGAGTCCGGCATCCAGGTAGCAGCCGTGGAGTACCGTGGCTCGCAGGCATGGCCGTATCCGCGGTCGCTCATGCTCGGGTTCCTCGCGACGGCTTCCGATGACGACGCCGCACGTGCCGACGGCGAGGAGATCGCCGCGGTGCGGTGGTTCAGCCGCGACTCCATCGGGGCGGCGCTCGCGGGTGAGGGTGACGTGGTGCTGCCAGGCCGCGCCTCGATCGCTCACCGGCTGATCAGCGACTGGTACGCGGGGGTGGAATGAGCCGGGCGCTCGCGGGTCTCGATGAGAGCCAGCTCGAAGCGGTGCGCTCGCTGCGCGGACCGCTCGTCGTGCTGGCCGGAGCCGGAACCGGGAAGACCCGTGTGATCACGCACCGGATCGCGCACGGCGTCGACACCGGCGCCTACTCGCCCGGACGTGTCATGGCGGTGACCTTCACCGCCAAGGCCGCGGGCGAGATGCGGGGCCGCCTGCGCGCGCTGGGTGTCGAGGGCGTCGCCGCGCGCACGTTCCACGCGGCCGCCCTTGCACAGCTGAACTACTTCTGGCCGACGCTCGCCGGCGACACCGCACCCGGAATCGTCGACAACAAGGTGCGGCTGCTCGCGCATGCGGCCGACGGCATCGGATTGAACCCCGATACCGCGACGCTGCGCGACGCGGCCAGCGCGATCGAGTGGCGCAAGGTCTCGATGCTGAGCATCGACGACTACGCGTCAGCTCGGCCGCAGGGCATCGGCCGCATGTCGGTCGACCAGGTCGTCGCACTCCAGCGGGCGTACGAGAAGCTCAAGGACGAGCGGCGCCAGCTCGACTTCGAGGACGTCCTGCTCGCGTGCGCCGGCATGCTCGAGGCCGAGCCCCACGTCGCGCGCGCGGTGCACGAGCAGTATCGCCACTTCACGGTCGACGAGTTCCAGGACGTCTCGCCGCTGCAGCACCGCCTGCTCGCGCTGTGGCTCGGCGACCGCCGCGACCTGTGCGTCGTGGGCGACGCAAGTCAGACCATCTATTCGTTCGCCGGCGCCGATGCGCGCTTCCTGCTCGAGTTCTCCGCACGGCATGACGATGCACGCGTCGTGCGTCTCGAGACGAACTACCGATCGGATGCCGCGATCCTCGGCGTCGCCAACGAGCTCATGCGCGACCGCCCAGGCGCCCTGCACCTGGTCGCGGCACCGGGACGGCCCGCGGGAGCCGAGGCACCTACGGTCGCCGCGTTCGTCGACGACGACGAGGAGGCGCGCGCCGTCGCCGCGCGCATCTCCGGCCAGATCGCGTCGGGGATCGATCCGCGGCAGATCGCGGTGCTGTACCGGGCGCACGCCCAGTCCGCGGAGCTCGTGCGGGCGCTCGCCGACGCGGGCATCGCGTCGACGGTGCTCGGCGGTCGCCGGTTCTTCGACCTGCCCGAAGTGCGGCAGGGGATCATGGCGCTGCGCGGGGCCTCCGTCGCGCCGATCGAGGGCGGGTTCGTCGACACCGTGCGCGATGTGCTGCGCTCGCTCGGTCTGACCGACGAGCCGCCGCAGGCGGGTGGTGCCCTGCGCGATGCGTGGGAGCTGCGAGCCGCGCTGCTGCGGCTCGCCGAGGAGGCGCCGCCGGGAACCACGCTGCGCGAGTTCACCGACGAGCTGACGGCTCGGGCGCGCAGCCACGACGAGCCCGCGCTGCGCACCGTGACACTCGCCACGATCCATGCCTCCAAGGGTCTCGAGTGGGATCACGTGCACCTCGTCGGCATGGCCGAGGGGCTGCTGCCCATCGCCTACGCGACGACGTTCGACCAGGTCGATGAGGAGCGGCGTCTCGCCTACGTCGGAATCACGCGGGCCGCGCGTACGCTCTCGGTGTCGTGGGCTCGAGGCGTGCGGGATCGCCAGCCGTCGCGCTTCCTGCGAGAGATCGGCAACGGCACTCTTCGTGCGGTCGGTGCTTCCGGACGCCCCGCCGCAGCGACCCGGCGTGGAGCGTCAGGGAGCGCGTCCTCGGGCGGGGCGGACACGACTCGGCGCCGGTGATCAATCGCGCGGCCACGATCCCCGCTTCCCACAGAGTCGAGGCGTCGACGGCGGGCAGCGGTCGCCCGAGAAGCTGCGCTGCGATGACCGGCCACGCCGGGTCGTCGTCGCGTCGGTGTGCGGCGACGCACGCCAGGCACGCGGTGGCCCCCGGCGTCACGTAGGGTCCGACCTCGGCGCCCGTGGCGGTGAGGACGACGGGGAGATGCGGACGGTCGTCGGCCATGAGCGCCGCGGCGAACGACGGGGCGACGAGATGATGCGCCACGACGACCACGGGCGCGGCTCCCGAGGGCGCTCCAGGCGGGTCGAACGGATCTGCGGTGGCGACCTCGCACCCCGCCAGGCTGAGCGCTGCCGCCACCGCGTCGACATGCGCGCGCGGGAGGTGGCCGACCGCCTGCACGATCACGCGCGGGTGCGGGGGAGCGGCCGACGCGAACACGTCGCCCATGCGCGAGACGAACTCCTCGGCGGCGCGGGCATCGGCACCGAGCGCCACGGCGAACGGGACCGCGGCCTGATCGGGGATGCCACGCTCGAACTCGCGCACGAGCCGTTGCTGCCAGGGCGCAGGGTCATCCAGCACGAGCACCGGCTCGTGCCCGAACTGAAGGGTCGTCGGCGTGCGCCACAGCGGGGGATGGGCGGGATCGATCCGGAGCATCCCCTGATTCTGATGACACTGCGCCACCGCCGGGAGGTTTCCACAGCCGCGGCCGCGGCACCCCGGTCACAGGGGCTTCTGGGGAGGAACGGGCGCCCTGATCACACCGGCCGGTGGTCGTCCGGCGCGGCGCCCTGGTCGTCGGCGTCGCCGTCGTCCCGGGTCTCGCCGGCCAGAAGCCGCGCGAGCGCGTCGTCCAGCTCGTCGGGTGCCGGCTGCTCGCCGCGTGCACGTGCCTCCAGGCGCGCCACCAGGCCCGCGGGATCGTCGATGTCGTCCGCGCCGGGCATGAGGTCGGGGTAGTCCCACAGTGCGTCGCGGGCGGCCGGGCCGACGGCATCCGTCACCGCTCGCCACATCGCAGCTGCCTCACGCATCCGACGCGGACGCAGCTCGAGCCCGACCAGCGAGCCGAGCGCGCGCTCGGCCGGGCCGCCGACGGCACGCCGGCGGCGAACCGCCTCGGCGATGCGGTCGGCCGAAGGGAGGCGTGACGTCGCCTGCTCGGTGACGACCTCGACCCAGCCCTCGATGGTGGCGAGGAGGTTCTCGAGGCGCGTGAGCGCCGTGTTCTGGGCCTCGGAGCGCGCGGGCAGCAGGGCGCCGCTCTCGAGCGCGCGGCGCAGCTCGTCGGGCTCCGACGGGTCGAAGCGGGACGCGAGGTCTTCGAGCGCGTCGGTATCGACGTGGACCCCGCGCGCGAAGTCGGTCACCTGCGAGATGACGTGCAGGCGCAGCCATCGAGCGTGGCGGAACAGCCGCGCGTGAGCGAGCTCGCGCGTGGCGACGTAGAGCGCCAGCTGGTCGTCGGGCACCTCGAGGTCGCGCCCGAAGTCGGCGAAGTTCTGGGGGAGGATCGCGGCGTGGCCGTCGGGCATGAGCGGGATGCCGACATCGCCACCGCTCACCACCTCCTTCGAGAGGCTGCCCACGACCTGGCCCAGCTGCGACGCGAAGAGGGACCCGCCGACGGTGCGCATGAGGCGACCGGCGCCCTGCACGAGGCCCTGCATGTCTTCGGGGGCGTTCTGGCCGAGCGCGGACGTCAGCGCATCGGCGATGCTCGTGGCCACCGGTTCGGCGAGCTGCTGCCACACCGGCATGGTCGACTCGACCCAACCGCCGCGGGTGAGAGTCTGGGGCTGCTCGGCGAGCTCCGAGATCGTGGTCGCCTCGCTCAGCCACAGCGAGGCGAGCGCGAAGGCCTGATCGAGGTCGGTGCGCTGACCGGTGGTCACCCCGAGGCCGTCCTGGTTGGCGATGTGCAGTGCCTGGCGCTGCGCGAGGTCCCATGAGATGCCGGTCTCGCCGCCGCCCGTGAACGCGCCCTGGAGGTGCTGCATCACGGTCTGCATCATCGCCGGGTCGATGTTCATCCCCGACAGGGCGGAGAGCTGCTCCGGGTCGAGCCCACCGGATCCGCCGAACAGCTGGCGGATCAGCTCTTGGAACTCTTCCTCGGGACTGCGATCGTCGTCTGCCACTTCAGCCGCCTTTCAGCCGGTTCATGACGTCGCGCTCTACGCTAGTCGCAGCATCCATCGCACTCCCCGGCAGAGCCTCGAACGCCTTACGCCGGTCGCGAACGACCAGGCAGAGAGAGGTCCCGCGTGGCCCTGTTCGACGAGAACGTCACGATCACGCCCTCACCGCGGCGTCGCATGTCGCGCGGCACGCTGGTCGGCGTCTGGGCGCTGGCCATCGCGCTGGTCGTCCTGCTGGTCATCACGTTCCTGCCCACGTCGTACGTGATCCAGCGCCCCGGCCCGGTGTACAACACCCTCGGCACGGCCGAGTCGGCCGACGGGGACGAGGTCCCGCTCATCTCCGTCGAGGGTGCCGAGACCTTCGAGACGGACGGCGCGCTCGACCTTCTTACCGTGCAGGTCGTAGGCAACCGCGAGCGCACGCCGTCGTGGTTCGAGCTCGCGCTCGCGTGGTTCGACCCGAGCAAGGCTGTGCTGCCCCTCGACGCCGTGTTCCCCGAGGGCACGACCACCGAGGACCGCAACGCCGAGAGCGCGCAGATGATGGTCGACTCGCAGCAGGAGGCCACCGCCGCCGCACTCACCGAGCTCGGCTACGACGTCGGCGCCCGGATCTCGGTGCACTCCATCCTCGAGGACTCGGCCGCCGAGGGCGTGCTCGAGGAGGACGACGTGATCGTCGCCGCAGACGGCGAGCCGGCGACGGATGCCGCGGCCCTGCGGAAGATCGTGAACGACGCCGGCGGGGCTCCGGTCGAGCTGCTCATCGACCGCGACGGCGAGGAGCAGACGGTCTCCATCACGCCGAAGGAGACCGAGGTCGACGGCGAGAAGACGCTCCTCCTCGGCGTCAACCTCATCACCGACTACGACTTTCCGATCGACGTCACGATCCAGCTCAACAACGTGGGCGGCCCGAGCGCCGGCATGATGTTCGCGCTCGGCATCATCGACACCCTCACGCCGGACCAGCTCAACGGCGGTCAGAACGTCGCGGGCACCGGGACGATCACGGCAGACGGCGAGGTGGGGCCGATCGGCGGCATCCGTCAGAAGCTGTTCGGTGCGAAGGATGCGGGCGCCGAGTGGTTCCTCGCACCGGAGGCGAACTGCGACGAGGTCGTGGGTCACGTCCCCGACGGTCTGCAGGTCTTCGCGGTCGAGACTCTCGACGACGCGCTGGACGCCCTCGAGGCGGTGCGCGACGGCGGCGACGTCGATGCGCTGCCGACCTGCACGGCGGGCTGATCCGGATCGCATAACCGCGCACGGATGTTCGGGGAGTACGCCCAGGGCGGACTCGGCGGCCGCCCAGATCCGCGCGCCTAGGATGGGACGGTGACCACGACCTCGGCGCCGACCCCGGCCACACCCTCCCGCTCCCGACGTGTCATCGCGATCTCGCTCGCGATCATCGCCGCCCTCGTGGTGGCGTTCTTCGCGTTCGCGAACCTGTACGCCGACTTCCTCTGGTACGACCAGCTCGGATTCGACTCGGTGCTGATCACCCAGTGGGTCGCGCGCGTCGTGATGTTCGTCGTCGGCTTCCTCGGGATGGCGGTGCCCGTGTGGCTCGCCATCCAGCTCGCCTACCGACTCCGCCCGGTCTACGCGCGGCTGAGCTCTCAGCTCGACCGCTACCAGGAGGTCGTCGAGCCGCTGCGTCGCCTCGCCATGTGGGGGATCCCCGTCTTCTTCGGCTTCTTCGCCGGGTTCGCGGCATCCGCTCAGTGGGAGACGACCTGGCTGTGGTTCAACGGCGTCGCCACCGATGTCGTCGACCCCGAGTTCGGCCTCGACACGGGCTTCTACCTCTTCGCCATGCCGTTCTACAGCGCGCTCGTCGGCTTCGTGTCGGCCGTGCTGCTGGTGTGCCTCCTCGTCACCGCGCTGGTGTCGTACCTGTACGGCTCAGTGCGGGTCGGTCAGCGCGAGCTGCGCATCTCGAAGTCGGCGCGCATCCAGCTCGCGGTGATCGCGGGCCTCTACCTGCTGGTTCAGGGCGCGAGCCTGTGGCTCGACCGCTACAAGACGCTCGTCGAGCCGGGCGACCGCATCACCGGCCCGGGCTACACCGGCGTGAACGCGATCATCCCCGGGCAGACGATCCTCGCGTTCGCCGCGGTCATCGTCGCCCTCCTCTTCTTCGTCACGGCGATCATCGGCCGCTGGCGCTACCCGCTCATCGCCACGGCTCTTCTCGTGGTCTCGGCGATCGTGCTGGGCATCGGCTACCCGTGGGTGGTCAACACGTTCCAGGTGCAGCCCAACCGCTTCGCCCTCGAGCAGGACTACTACCAGCGCAACGTCGACATGACCCACGAGGCGTACGGCGTGGACGGTCTGGAGAAGCAGGACTTCCAGGCGGTGACGGATGCCGAGGCCGGCCAGCTGCGTGAAGACGCGGCCACAACCGCCCAGATCCGCATCATGGACCCGGCGATCATCTCGCCGACCGTGCGCCAGCTCGAGCAGTATCGCGGCTACTACCAGTTCCAGAACCCGCTGGACGTCGACCGCTACGACATCGACGGTGTCTCGCAGGACACCGTGGTGTCGGTGCGTGAGCTCGATCTCGCGGAGCTCGGCGCCGCCGCCGACTGGCAGAACTCCGCGGTCGTGTACACGCACGGCTACGGCCTCGTCGCCGCGAAGGGCAACGACCGCACGGGCGACGGCGACCCCGTCTTCCTCGAGCGCGGCATCCCCGCCTCCGGCTTCCTGTCGGATCAGGAGGACTTCCAGCCGCGCGTGTACTTCGGCGAGTACTCGCCGACCTACTCGATCGTCGGCGCGCCCGAAGGGTCCGAGCCGGTCGAGCTCGACTACCCGACCGGCGGCGACGGCGGCGGCGAGGTCAAGACCACGTTCGTGGGCGACGGTGGACCGAGCATCGGCAGCGTCTTCAACCGCCTGATCTACGCGCTCAAGTTCCAGGCCGAGCAGATCCTCTTCTCGGACTATGTGAACGAGGACTCGCAGATCCTCTACGATCGCGACCCGCTGACCCGCGTGCAGAAGGTCGCGCCCTACCTGACGCTCGACAGCGACCCGTACCCCAGCGTGGTCGACGGCCGGATCGTGTGGATCATCGACGGCTACACGCTGAGCGCCAACTACCCGTACTCGTCGACCGTGAGCCTCGCCTCGGCGATCTCCGACTCGTCGAACCCGGCGCCGCGCTTCGCGCTCGACGACATCAACTACATCCGCAATTCGGTGAAGGCCACGGTCGACGCCTACGACGGCTCGGTCACGCTCTACGCGTGGGACGAGGAGGACCCGGTCCTGCAGTCGTGGCAGAACGTGTACCCGACCACGGTCGAGCCGATCAGCGAGATGTCGGCCGAGCTCATGAGCCACGTGCGCTATCCGACCGATCTGTTCAAGGTGCAGCGCACAGTGCTCGGCATCTACCACGTCGACGACGCCCGCTCGTTCTACCAGAGCGACAATCGCTGGCAGACGCCGAACGATCCGCAGGCCGACTCGCAGCTGCAGCCGCCGTACTACCTGACGATGCAGATGCCGGGGCAGGACAACCCGACGTACTCGATGTTCACCTCCTTCATCCCGTCGTCCACGGGCGGGAACGCACGCAACGTCCTGATGGGCTACCTCGCCGTGGACTCGAACGCCGGAGCCGAGGCGGGCAAGAAGGCCGCCGACTACGGCAAGCTGCGGATGCTGGTGATCGACGCCGACACGACGGTGCCCGGTCCCGGCCAGGTGCAGAACACCTTCAACGCCGATCCGCTGGTGTCGTCGCAGATCAACCTGCTGAAGCAGGGTCAGTCCGACGTGCTCAACGGAAACCTGCTGACCCTCCCGGTCGGCGGCGGACTGCTCTACGTGCAGCCTGTCTTCGTGCAGTCGTCGGGTGCCACCAAGCTCCCGACCCTGCAGAAGGTGCTGGTGTCGTTCGGCAACGACATCGCCTTCGAGGACACCCTCAACGAGGCGCTGGACGCTCTGTTCGGCGGTGATTCCGGCGCGGCGGCCGGCGATGACGACGTCGCGCCGACGCCGGGGGCGACCCCGACGCCGGGCGCCACCCCGACGCCGGGCGCCACCCCCGAGCCGGGGACGCCCACCGTGCCGTCCGACGAGTACCAGGCGGCGCTCCAGGACGCGCAGGAGGCGATGCTGGCGCGTGAGGCGGCCCTGAAGGCCGGGGACCTCGCCGCCTTCGCCGAGGCCGATGAGAAGCTCACCGCCGCGGTCGAGAAGCTCATCGAGCTCGGCGCGCTGGAGCCGTAGACCGTCTGGGGCTCACCTGTCACGACACGCCGTCGGAGGGCGCACATCGTGACAGGTGAGCCGCTCGCCTGGCTCCGGCGTTCAGTCGGTCAGGAGCCAGAACCAGATCAGCAGCAGGGTGACGACGAACCCGGCGAACTGGTTGAGCCACAGGAAGCGGTCCCAGCCGCGCGTGGCGGTGTCGGCGGTCTCGTCGGTCACGCCGCGGTAGGGCCACACGGTGACGAGATACGGCACCGCGACGAGGGTGGCGAGCGGCCCGGGCCAGGCCGCGAGCAGCATGACGAGGCCCGACCCCGCGTAGCAGGCGAGGGCGAACCAGACGGTCCAGCGCGCGCCACGAGCCGTCGCGATCGAGGAGATCCCGGCCGCGCGGTCGGCTTCGACATCCTGCACCGCCCCGAACGCATGCGAGGCCACACCCCACAGGGCGAACGCGACGATGACGGCGCCGAGCTGCCAGGTCCACTCGGCTCCCGCGAGCACGAGCCCGTACACGGCGGGGGAGAAGAAGTGGATGCTGCTCGTCAGCGAGTCCGCGAAGGGGACTTCCTTCAGCCGCAGCGGCGGCGCGCTGTAGAACACGACGAAGAAGAGGCTCGCCGCGAGCACCGCCCACGAGGCGGGAGAGCCGACGACGACGAGGTAGACGACGAACGGCAGGCACGACAGGCCGGCCGCCCACAGCGTGATCGGATGCATGCGCCGGTCGAGGACAGCACCGTGCGCGCCGCCCTTGCGCGGATTGCGCAGGTCGGACTCGTAGTCGAACACATCGTTGATCCCGTACATCGCGAGGTTGTACGGGATGAGGAAGAAGATCGTGCCGATCACCAGTGTGACATCGATCTCGCGCGTGGTGAGCAGGTACGCCGCCGCGAACGGGTACGCGGTGTTGATCCAGCTCACCGGTCGCGACGAGACGAACAGCTCGCGGATCACCGCGCCCGTGCGCAGGGGGGGTGCATCGGTCATGCCCGCTCCTTCGGCGTCAGCAGGGTGAGGACGGCGGGAATGAGGAAGGCCGCGCACACCGCGTAAGAGAAGTCCTCGATCGGCGCCAGCCCGATCCGCAGTCCGCTGAGGTGCTCGGGCGGATACGTGAACAGCCCGGCCGCGATCATCAGGTTGTCGAACACCGCGGTGAGCAGGATGAGCGCGGCCGCAGTCAGTCCCGACGCCGCCATGCGCCTCGCGAAGCGCGGCCGCCGGGCGGAGGCGCCCACGACCGCCGCCGTGACGACGGCGAACGGCAGGACGATCAGTGCATAGGTCATGTCGCCCCCTGCCGGTCCAGGCGCTGCGTGCGACGACCGAGTGCGCGCACGGCGCCCGCATGCAGGACGAGCGCCAGGTAGCAGAGGAAGGCGAGGAAGAACGGCTCCTCGAGGGGGAGATGCGGCGCGAGATCGATCCCGATCAGCAGCGGACTGTCCCCCTTCACGAACACGCCCGTGGCGATTCCGACGGCGTCCCACGCGACGAAGAACACCGTGCCGATGCCGACGGCGGCCGCGGTGCGACCGGGGGCCGCCCACGCGGCGAGCCGCCAGCGGCGATCCAGGAGCGCGACGCCGGCGGCCGAGACGAGGATCGCAGCCAGGTACAGTCCCGGCACGTCACACCCTCGCGGGTTCGGCGAGCGGTCCCGGGGTGCGATCGCCCCGCAGCCGCTTCACGACGAGCTCCGCCGAGATGAGGCACATCGGCAGGCCGATGCCGGGCAGGGCCGAGCCGCCCGCATAGGAGAGCCCCGCGACCTTGCGCGATGCGTTGCGCGGACGGAACATCGCACTCTGCCCGAGCGTGTGCGCGAGGCCGAGCGCGTTGCCGCGCCACGCGTTGAGGTCGTCCGCGAAGTCTCCCGGCGCGATCGTGCGGCGCACGACGATGCGGTCCGCCAGGTCGGGGATGTCGCACCACGACGCCAGCTGCTCGATCACGCGATCAGCCGCCGTCTCGATGCGTGCGTCACCGTCACCATTCTCCCCGCCGCGGCCGAGCGACGGGTCGGCCGGCACGGGGACGAGGACGAAGAGGTTCTCGTGCCCGGCGGGTGCGACGGTCGGATCGGTCGCGCTCGGGCGGCAGACATACAGCGACGCCGGGTCGGAGATCCGCGGATTCGCTCCGAAGATGTCGTCGAAGTTCGAGCGCCAGTCGTCGGTGAAGAGGAGGGTGTGGTGGGCGAGCTGGGGCAGCGAGCCCTCGACGCCGAGCAGCAGGAGGAGCGCCCCCGGGCTGGGATCCTTCTTGGCCCACCACGACTCGGGGTAGCTCTGCAGCCCGGGCGCGACGAGGGCGGTCTCGGTGTGGTGCAGGTCGGCCGCCGACACGACCAGGTCGGCCTCGACGCGGCGCCCGTCGGCGAGCATGACGCCGGTCGCGGTGGCACCGGTCGTGTCGATCGAGATGACGCGCGCGCCGGTCTCGATGACGGCTCCGGATGCCACGGCCAGGCGCTCGATCGCGCGGATGATCTCGATGAAGCCGCCGCGCGGGTAGAGCACGCCTTCGTCGAGGTCGAGGTGGCTCATCAGGTGGTACAGGCTCGGCACGCCGTACGGCGACCCGCCCAGGAACACGGCCGGGTACCCGAGGATCTGGCGCAGCCGCGGGTCGGCGAACCGGCGGTCCACGTGCGAGGCGAGGCTTCTGGTCAGCAGCGGCGCGAGCTGCGGCACCCGCCGGAGCAGCGCGGGATCGCGCAGCCCTGCCGTGGTCTCGTACGTGTCGTAGAGGAAGCGGGTGACGGCGAGGTCGTACGCATCGCCGGCCGAGTCGAGGTACGCGCTCAGCTTCGCGCCGGCGCCGGGCTCGACGCTCTCGAAGAGCGCGGTCGCGGCCTCACGCCCCGAGCGCACGTCCAGCGGTGCCCTCCCGGTGGCGGGGTCGGAGTAGACGCGGTACGCGGGGTCGAGCGGCACGAGGTCGAGCTCGCGCTCGGCGGTCGTGCCGAGCAGACGGAAGAAGTGGTCGAAGACCTCGGGCATGAGGTACCAGCTCGGCCCGGTGTCGAACCGGAACCCGTCCTGGTCCCACGATCCGGCTCGGCCGCCCACGACGTCGCGCGCCTCGAGGACCGTGACGTCCCACCCTTCGGCGCCGAGGAGGGCCGCGGTGGCGAGTCCGGCGATGCCGCCGCCCACGACCACCGCGCGTCGGCGCGTGACGGGCACTGCCCCGCCGCTCATGCGCGCACCTCGCGCGGAGCGAATCCGAGCCAGGCGCGTGCGGCGAGACGGGCTTTCACCGGGTCGGGTACGCGTACCCGCTCTCCTGCCGCGCGGGAGCGGCGGAGCCGCGTCGAGAGCTCGGCGAACAGATCGTGCGCGGCGGTCACCGCCCGGCGGCAGTCGGAGGGAAGCTTCGGGATCACGGCCGCGGCGGCCGCGAGGTCGGCATCGATCCGGTCGAGGACTGCGGCGCGCGAGACGCCGCCGGTCTCCAGACCGAGGTAGTCGCGACCGAGCGCGGACGCGTCGTGGTCGAGGTCGCGCAGGAAATTGACGTCCTGGAACGCGGCGCCCAGGCGTCGTGCACCGTCGACCAGCTCCGCGGAGGGGGTGATCGGATGCGGCGCCCCCGCGTTCACGAACACCTGCAGGCACATCAGGCCGACGACCTCCGCCGAGCCGTACACATAGGCGTCGTGCGACGCGTCGTCGTGACGGCTCGTCGAGAGGTCGGTGCGCATCGAGGCGAAGAAGGGACGGATCAGTTCGCCGTCGATGCCGCACTCACGCGCGGTCCGGGCGAACGCGTGCACGACCAGGTTCGCGCTGAAGCCGCGCTCGACGGCGGCGAGGGTCTCGGCCTCCAGGTCGTCGAGGACGGCTCCTGCCTGGGCGGGGGAGAGCCCGGCGGCCTCAGCGGGACCGTCCACGATCTCGTCGGCGACCCGCACGAGGGCGTAGACGGTGCGCACGTGCGGCCGCGGCCGCGGTCCGAGCAGGCGGCACGCCAGGCTGAACGACGTCGAATACCGCGAGATGACGGTGGCCGCGGCATCCCGAGCCGTGCGATCGTACAGGTCGAGGCCCGTCTCACGCGCGCTCACGGGATGCGCCCTTCGACGCCGTCCGCCAGATCCCGAAGCAGCGATCCGACCGCGGCCGGAAGGGCCGAGTCGCGCGACGCGGTGCGCACCCGATCGAGGGTGTCGGAGATCAGGCTGCGCAGGCGCATGGGGGCGCCGCTCTCGAGCAGGGCGACCTGCGCGTCGCGCACGGCGATGGGGCCGGTGTGCGCGACGGCGAGCGCTTCGTTCACCTTCGGCCACGACGTCGACTCGCGCGCGAGGGCGACCAGCGGCGTGCGCTTGGACTCGCGCAGATCCCCGCCCGTCTCTCGGCCGGCCTGCTCGGCCGAGCCGAAGGCGCCGATGAGGTCGTCCACCAGCTGGAACGCCAGACCGAGCGACCCGCCCGCGGTGGACAGCACGC
Source organism: Microbacterium sp. CFH 31415 (assembly GCF_022538185.1). Classification (GTDB taxonomy): domain Bacteria; phylum Actinomycetota; class Actinomycetes; order Actinomycetales; family Microbacteriaceae; genus Microbacterium. The sequence goes on from NZ_JAKYXC010000001.1 coordinate 38,736, forward strand.
CGCGTGCCTCGTCGCCCGCGCCGGCGAGCACGGCCCCGGCCTGCAGCGGCGCCTGGAACGAGTACACCGCCGTCTTGTTGAACGCGGCGTCGAGGATGTCGTCGTGCGATGCGTGCTCGGGCACCACGGCGTGCGTCACGTCGGCCAGCTCTCCGGCCGCCGACACATAGACCGCGTCGTCGAGGAGCCCGTGAAGCTGCTCGCGCGCGACCGGATCCACCTCGGCGAACGCGACGAGGCGGAAGGCCTCGTGCAGCAGGAGATCGCCGGCGAGGATGGCGGCCGCATCTCCGAGAACTGCCGCGCCCGCGGCATCCGCTCCCTGCACGCGGGCGTGCTCGCGGAATTCGCCGGCCACATTCGGGATGCCGCGGCGTTCGGTGTCGTGGTCGATCACGTCGTCGTGCACGACGAAAGCGGCGTGCAGCAGCTCGAACGCGGCGGCGACGGGGTACAGGCTCGGTGTCGCGTCCGGATCGCCGCCGAACGCGCCGAAAGAGGCGGCGACGAGCGCGGGGCGGAACCGTTTGCCTCCGCGCGAGGCCCGCGCCACGGCGTCGCCCAGGGCGCCGAAGCCCGCGCCCAGCGTTCTCGCGCGGGTGACGATGCGGTCGAGCGAGGCGTCGATCGCCGCATCCACGCGGGGATCGGGGGGCAGGGCGATCATGATGCGCGGCGACGCTGGGCGACGGTGTCGAAGAGGTGCAGCTGCTCGGCCTGCAGCACGAGCCAGGGGCTGAACGCCCAGGGAGTCGTCTGCAGGGATGCCGCGAGCTCGGCCGGCTCCACCCAGCGGGCGTCCACCACCTCGAGGGGGTTGAGGACCGGCTCGTCATACGTCAGCGCGGTGTACACCGGGCAGACCTCGTGCTCCACGATGCCGTTGGCGTCGGTCGCGCGGTAGCGGAAGAGCGGCAGGGCGAGCTCGATATCGGTGAGGCTGATGCCCAGCTCGAACTCGGCACGGCGGTGCACGGCGGCGAGCACGGGCTCGGCCGGCTTCGGGTGGCCGCAGAACGAGTTGCTCCATACGCCGGGCCAGGCCTGCTTGTCGAGCGCGCGGCGCGTCACCAGCACCAGGCCGTCGGGGTTGACGACGTGGCAGGAGAAGGCGAGGTGGAGGGCCGTGTCCGTCCCGTGAACGCTGCTCTTGGGAGCCGTGCCGATCGCCCTGCCCTCGTCATCGAGAAGAACCACGTGGTCGGCATCGGTCATGGGATCCTCCTTGGAATTCGCTAGTTTAACTAGCGATTGTAGTGTCCCGATGATACAAGGGTAGGGAAGGGGTGTCCACATGGCGCACGAGTGGTATCCGCAGTCCCCGCACGACAGGGCCGTTCTCGAAGTCTTGCAGGCTGTGCGCGCCTTCAGCGACGCCATGGACCGCATGCACGGCGGGATGAAGGACGACATGGAGATGAACGCGTCCGATCTCTCGGCGTTGCGCATGCTCATCATGCGCGAACAGAGGGGGGAGTCCGTCAGTCCGCACGATGTGGCCGCGCATCTCAAGATCTCCACCGCGTCGACGACGAAGCTGCTCGATCGGCTGACCGTCTCCGGGCATGTGGAGCGCCGCCCGCACCCGAGTGACCGGCGGGCGCGGGTGATCGTGCTCACGGACGAGTCCCGCCGTGCGTTCTTCCGGCACTTCGGCGAGCGGCTGCAGGCGATGAGGAGCGTGGTGACCACGTACTCGGACGAAGAGCTGGCCGTCATCGCGCGGTTCCTGGACGAGCTCGGGGCCGTCCTGCGACGGGAGTGAGCGCCCGTCGGGGGAACGAAGAAGGACCCTCCGAAACCGGAGGGTCCTTCTTCTTCTTGTTGCGGGGACAGGATTTGAACCTGCGACCTCTGGGTTATGAGCCCAGCGAGCTACCGAGCTGCTCCACCCCGCGGCACAAGAAGAAAGCCTAGCACGGTTTCGGAGAGGGTCACGACGCCGGGCCGGTTCGCTTGCCGCCGGGCGCGATGGGGCGGGAGGATGAGCGCATGCCACCGCCGCGCGACGACACGCACGACGACTTCGACGACGGCCGGGACGAGACCCCGACGGAGCGGGCCGATCGCAACTGGAACGAAGTGCTGCAGGAGCTGCGCGTTCTGCAGACGGGCACCCAGATCCTCACCGGCTTCCTGCTCGCCCTCGCCTTTCAACCGGCCTTCGCCGATCTGACAGAGGGGCAGCGCACGATCTACCTGACGCTCGTCGTGATCTCGGCACTGAGCGCCATCATCGCGCTCGCACCTGTGGCGCTCCACCGGGTGCTCTTCCAGCAGCGAGCGAAGGCAGCGGTGGTCACGTACGGCCATGCCGCTCTCATCACCGCCCTGTTCACGGTGTCGATCCTCGTGGTGGGTGTGGTGGCCTTCGTCTTCGACGTGGTCGTCGGGGATGCCGCCGCGTGGACGGCGCTCGCGATCCTGAGCGTGCTGATCATCCTGCTGTGGCTCATCGCGCCCGCGATCATCCGCGCCCGCGTCGGGGACGGCGACGGCGTCGGCCGGAGGTGGCGTTCATGACCGCCGCCGACGACCTGGGGATCGCGGTCGCCCAGTTCTCCCCGGCCGCCGACACCGAGGCGAACCTCGCCGTCATCGCTCAGCTCACCGCCACGGCGTCGGCCCGCGGTGCTCGGGTCGTGGTCTTCCCCGAGTACTCCAGCTACTTCGTCGACCCATTCGACGCCTCGCTGACCGAGCACGCGCAGGAGGTCGACGGGCCGTTCGTCCGCCGGCTCACCGAGATCGCCGCCCAGCACGGTGTGCACCTCGTCGCGGGACTCCTCGAGCGAGCCGACGACGAGCGTCGCGTGCGGAACACGGTCGTCGCGGTAGGCGGCGGCGGACTGCTGGCGAGCTACCGCAAGCTGCACCTCTACGACGCGTTCGGTCAGCGCGAGTCGGACTGGGTCGAGCCCGGCGTGGTCGGCACGCCCGAGACGTTCGAATCGGGCGGCCTGCGCTTCGGTCTCATGACCTGCTACGACCTGCGCTTCCCCGAGGTGGGCCGGCTGCTGGTCGACGCAGGAGCCGACGTCTTCCTGGTGCCCGCGGAGTGGGTGCGCGGCCCGCTCAAGGAGCACCACTGGCGGACGCTCCTGCACGCGCGGGCGATCGAGAACACGGTGTTCGTCGCCGCCGCCGATCACCCGCCGCCGCTAGGCGTGGGCAACTCGATGATCGTCGACCCGCAGGGCGTCGAGCTCGCCGCGGTCGGCACGGCGACCGATGTCGCCGTCGCGCACCTCGATCCGACTGCGGTCGAACGCGTGCGCCGCGTCAACCCGGCGCTGCGCCTGCGTCGACTCGCGGTGACGCCGCGCGACGGCTGATCGATGCCGTCAGCGGAGGTCGGCGAGACGGGATGCCGCCTCCTCCAGCACCTCCACGCGCTTGCACGCAGCGAATCGCACGAGCGTCGCGTAGTCGCCGCGGTGCTCCGGCGTGGCGAACGCGGTGAGCGGGATGGCGACGACGCCGGCGCGGTCCGGCAGCTCGCGGCAGAACTCCGCGGCATCCGTCGTACCGAGAGCGCGCGCGTCGGCGACCGTGAAGTACGATCCGGCGGGGACCGACACCTCGAGGCCGGCCGCGCGCAGACCGGCGCCGAGCACGTCGCGCTTGTCGCGCAGGTCGCGGGCGATCCCGCGGAAGAACTCGTCGCCGAGCCGGAGTCCGGTGGCGATCGCGGGCTGGAACGCACTGCCGTTCACATAGGTGAGGAACTGCTTGACCGCGAGCACCGCCGAGATCAGGTCGGCGGGCCCTGTGACCCAGCCGATCTTCCAGCCCGTCGTCGAGAACGTCTTGCCGCCGGACGAGATCGTGACGGTGCGCTCGTAGGCTCCCGGGAGCGTGGCGATCGGCACGTGCGGCTCGCCGAACACGAGGTGCTCGTACACCTCGTCGGTGATGATGAGCGCGTCGTGGCGCTCTGCCAGGCGCACGACCTCGTCGCGCACCTCGGCGGTGAACACCGCCCCCGTCGGGTTGTGGGGGTCGTTGACGAGGATCATGCGCGTGCGGTCGCTGACCGCCCGGCGCAGGTCGTCGAGGTCGGGCTGGAAGTCCGGCCACCGCAGGGGCACCGTCACCAGGCGCGCGCCGGCGAGGGCGACGACGGCCGCGTACGAGTCGTAGTAGGGCTCGAAGACCACGACCTCGTCGTCGGGCCCGTCGATGAGGGCGAGCAGCGTCGCGGCGAGCGCCTCGGTCGCGCCGGCCGTCACGAGGACCTCGGCCGCGGGATCGAGCTCCAGACCGTAGAAGCGGCTCTGGTGCTCGGAGACGGCAGAGAGGAGGTCCGGGATGCCGCGCCCCGGCGGGTACTGGTTCAGGCCACCGCTGATGGCCGCACGCGCCGCCTCGAGGACTTCTGCCGGGCCGTCCTCGTCGGGGAAGCCCTGACCGAGATTGATCGCGCCTGTACGGGCCGCCAGTGCCGACATCTCGGCGAAGATGGTGGGGTGGAGGGATCCGTCCGCACTGACGAGTCCGGCGCCCGTCGCCGCGCGGTGCCATGCCCCGGGGATGTGTCGCATCGGACTCACGGTACTCGACCTGCTCAGGTCGATTGCATAGTCCCGTCCCATCGGCGGCATAAGAAACGCACAGCATCGGTGGGCAATGTGGTCCTTGCTTGGCACCAGAAGGAGCAATCATGAGCGACAACCAGGGCAACGCCCCCGCAGACCAGACCCCCGCCGACGCGGCCGGCGAGCCCTTGCCCGCTGCCCCCTCGGCCGAGACCACCCCCGCGCCGCCCGCGCCCGCCGCGGCTCCGCAGCCCCCGGTCGCGCCCGCGCCGCCGACGACGGCGGCCTGGCAGGCCGCGCAGCAGGCGCCCACCGCGTACCCGGTGCACCAGCAGGCCTATGCCCGGCCGCAGGGCTACGCCGGCCAGCCCGCCCCGTATCCGCAGTCGTACGCCGGCCAGCAGCCGCAGGGCGCGGCGTTCGGCCAGGCGGCGACCGGCACCCAGCCGACCGTCCCCCTCGGCAAGCCGGCTCCGACCGGACCGAAGAAGCCCACCGGCGCCGGCAGGATCGTCGGCCTCATCGCCGCGGCGGCCATCGTGGGGGGTGCCGCAGGTCTCGGCGGGGCGTACGCCGGCGTGAACCTCTTCGCCCCCGACGGCACCGTTCCCGCGGCCGGCCCGGCCACGGTGACTGTCAACGACTCCGACGCGGTCAACCAGACCACCGCGATCGCCGCCAAGGTCGTGCCGAGCGTCGTCACGATCCAGGCCACGAGCAGCGGCGGCGGCGGCACAGGGTCTGGTGTGGTGCTGACCGAGGACGGCTATGTGGTCACGAACACGCATGTCGTCACCCTCGACGGCGCCACGGGTGACGCGGCGATCCGCGTGACGACATCGGACGGCCGCGTCTACGACGCCACGGTGGTCGGCACCGACCCCACCTACGACCTCGCCGTCATCAAGCTCGAGGACGCGAAGGACCTGACGCCGATCGAGTTCGCCTCGTCCTCCGACCTCAACGTGGGGGATACGGCGATCGCCGTCGGCGCGCCGCTCGGCCTCGCCAACACCGTCACCACCGGCATCGTGAGCGCGCTGAACCGGTCGATCGAGATCGCCTCCTCGGCGGCACCCGACTCGGGCGACGCGAACGGGGGCGAGGACGGCGAGCAGGCGCCCGAGCAGGGCAGCCCGTTCCAGTTCGACTTCGGCCAGGGCCAGCAGCAGCGCACGCCGGGCCGGTCCATCTCGATCGCGGTCATCCAGACCGATGCGGCGATCAACCCGGGCAACTCCGGCGGCGCGCTCGTCGACGACGAAGGACGTCTGATCGGCATCAACGTCGCCATCGCGACGGCCGGCGGATCGTCGGAGGGCTCCGGCTCGATCGGCGTGGGCTTCTCCATTCCCTCCGACATCGCCCAGCGCATCACCGACGAGATCATCGAGAACGGCGAGGCGACGCACGGTCTCCTCGGAGCGAACGTCCTGCCTGCGGCATCCGTCGAAGGCGCCACCACCACCGGTGCGTACATCGACGAGGCCGTCCAGGGGGGTGCCGCTGCGGAGGCGGGTCTGCGCAAGGGAGACGTGGTGACCTCGTTCAACGGCGTCCCCGTCACCGACGCGGTCGATCTGACCGCCCAGGTGCGTGCGGCCGCGGCCGGCAGCGAGGCGACGGTCACGTACGTCCGCGACGGCGAGACCAAGACCGTCGACGTCACGCTCGGCGAGCTCCAGCAGTAAGACGCGACGCTCAGGACGCCGTCCTGCGAAGCCTGTCCGCCAGCGCGGACGCTAGGCTCGCGGGATGGCGTCCTTCTCGTTCGGTGCGGGGAATGCGCGAAAACTCGCGACGATCCCGCTGTATGCCGCCGGACGCATGCTGACCCTCGTCGTTCCGCGCTCGCGTGACGAGTGGGTGTTCGGATGCGGGGGCGGTATCGGCGACGGAGCTCTTGCGCTGTGGGATGTCGCGGCTGCCGGCGGTCGGCGTGCGGTGTGGCTCGTGGGGAGCGACCGGGAGGAGAAGGATGCCTCGGCCCGCGGCATCCCGACACTGCGGAAGTCCTCGCTGCGCGGCCTCTGGCGCACGGCGCGCGCCCGCGTCGTCGTCGTCACCCACGGCTTCGGCGACGTCAATCGCTATGCGGTCTCGGGAGCCTTCGTGGTGCAGCTGTGGCACGGCATCCCGCTCAAGCGGATCGGGCTGGACTCTCCCGAGACGCTTCGCGTCCCCGGGGCAGTCGCACGCCTGCGGCTGGGCCGCGTTCTGCGACGCCTGCTCGGCGCGATGTACCGCGGAGCAGCACGCCGCATCCGGATCCTTCCGGCCGCGTCGCACGCCATCCGGGGCCGGCTGGAGTCCGCCTTCGCACTCCCCGACGAGTGCGTGCCCGTGACGGGCGAGCCGCGCGTCGACGTGCTGTCCCGCGGCACCGCCGACGAGCGGCGCGCGTCCGCCCGGCAAGCCATCGCCGAGGCCGTCGGCCCGCTCGACGACGCGTCGCGGATCGTGCTGTACGCGCCGACGTGGCGCGACGGCGCTGCCGACCCGGCTGTGCCGTCGACCGACGAGTGGCGCGCGCTCCTGGCTCTGCTCGAACAGCACGATGCGGTGCTGCTGGTGCGGTCGCATCCGCTCGGCGCGGGGGACTACCGCCCGCCGCCGGGCACCGACCGCGTGCGGCTGCTCGGAAGCGACCTCGTCGCCGACGTGACTCCGGTGCTCCCCGGCGCCGACGTCCTGGTCACCGACTACTCCTCCCTCGTGTTCGACAGCGCGCTCGTGCCGCTGCCGGTGGTGTTCCTCGCGCCGGATGTCGAGGAGTACGGCCGTCGTCGCGGCTTCTACGGGCGGTACGCCGACGTCGCGGGCGACGACTGGGCGCGCGACTGGGAGGCCGCGCGAGCGCAGCTCGATGCCGTGCTCGCACGCGACGACGAAGCGGAGCGGCGACGCGGGCGGGCACGGGCGCTGAGCGCCCGCGTGCACGCCTTCCGGGACGGCGCCAATGCGGAAAGGGTGTACCGTGCGATCCTGGCCGGATCGCGCCGAGACGCCGGCGAGAGAGGACCACGATGACGGACGCCCGCTTCACGACCGACGGCGGTCCTGCGCTCGTCCTGTCGGGCGAAGGCCCTCGCCCCGCCTCGGTGGAGCTCGTCGGCCGTCGCGCGCGCGTCCCGGCAGCGCTCACGGGCCGAGGGAAGACGTGGCGCGCCGTGCTGCCGCTGCGCGCGCGCCGCTGGGGCGGGCCGGAGCTGCCGCTGCCGACCGGTGACTACGACGTGCAGGTGACCGCTGCGGAGGGCGTCGCTGTCTCCGAGCCCGCGGCCCTGGCGCTGGCGCAGCTGGGCACGGTGCGGGCGTCGCTGGACGGCTGGACGCTCCGCGTCGGGCCGCCCGTCGATCCCGCGTACGACTCGGGCGAGGGACAGGACGCCCTCGAGCGCCGCTACGCGCATCGCGCCGCGCGGCTCGAGAATGCGGTGTTCTTCGAGAGCTTCTACGGCCGCAACGCCAGCTGCAACCCCCTCGCGATCGACCGCGAGCTCGCACGGCGGGCGCCCGGCGTGACGCGCTACTGGAGCGTGGTCGACCTGTCGGTCTCCGTTCCCGAGGGCGCTGTCGCCGTCGTCGAGGGCAGTCCCGAGTGGTGGCGCGCCCGCGGGTCCGCGCGTCTGCTCGTGGTGAACGACTGGCTGCGGAGGCGCTTCTCGCGGCGCAAGGGCCAGATCGTGCTGCAGACCTGGCACGGCACGCCGCTCAAGCGGCTCGCCCTCCATCGCCCCGGGTTCGACCCGCGGCGCGCCATCGCCGTGCTGCGCGAGTCGCGCCGGTGGAACGTGCTGCTGGCGCAGAACCCGTACGCGGCGCGGATCCTCGGCAAGGCCTACGCCTTCCTCTCCCGGCCCGTCTGGGTCGAGGGATACCCGCGCAACGACGTGCTCGTGACCGGCGACGGCGCGGCCACACGCGCGTCGCTCGGCATCCGCGAGGGGGAGCGCGTGCTGCTGTACGCGCCGACGTGGCGCGACGACCGCGACGAGATCGTCGACTTCGTCGACCCGGCCGCGCTGGCCGCCGCCGCCGACGCGGTCGTGCTGGTGCGCGGCCACTCCCGCACCCTGCAGCAGGGGAAGGATGCCGAGGGCCCTCGGGTCGTCGACGTCACGGGCTTCCCCGACACCTCTCTGCTGCTGCTGGCGGCGGATGCGCTGATCACCGACTACTCCTCGGTGATGTTCGACTTCTCCGTCACGGGCAAGCCGATGTACTTCCTGGTGCCCGACATGGAGCACTACCGCGGCGAACTCCGCGGCTTCTACTTCGACCTCGCCGTGCACGCGCCGGGCCCGGTCGTCCGTTCGCAGGAGGAGCTCGTCGCGGCGCTGTCGACCGCCCCCGACGCCGCGCACGCCATGCGCTATGCGCGGTGGCGGGAGAAGTTCAACTCGCGCGACGACGGGCATGCCGCCGAGCGCGTCGTGGCGCGCATCCTGGATCAGGGCTTCGTCGACGCCGGCTGACCCGAGGGGCTACGGCAGCGGAGTGTTGCGCGAGCCGAGGCGGGACGTGTCGACGGTGTCGTGCGCCCCGCGCAGCACGCCGACGATGAACCCCCATCCCCACGAGAGATGCATGGTCGGCAGGACGGCCATCGTCCAGAGCTTGTCGCGCCATCCGCGACCGCCACCCGGTCCCAGCGCGACGATCACGACGAGCGCCGCGTACACCAGCACGGGAAGGTAGACGAGGGATGCCGCGGCCGACCACCAGCCGGCGAGCGCACCCGTCAGCTGCAGCACGCCCACGACGACCGCGAGCACGATCGTGGCGACGAGCGCCGGGGGGGCGAAGAAGCGGAGCGAGTTGCCGCGCCCGAAGCGGCGCACGAGCTCGCCGCGCCAGCGACCGGTCGCGGAGAACTGCCGTGCCAGGCGCGACCAGCTCTCGCGCGGCCAGTACGTCACCGACAGCGCCGGATCGAACCACACGCGGTAGCCGGCGCGCCGGATGCGGAGATTGAGCTCCCAGTCCTCGCCGCGGCGGATGGTCTCGTCGAACAGGCCCACCTCGTCGAGCACGGCCCGCCGCATCACCCCGAGGTACGCGGACTCGGCTTCGCCCTCCTGGGTGCCGCCGTGGTACGCGCCGCCACCCAGGCCGATCGGGGAGTTGTACGCGCGGGCGACCGCACGCTGGAAAGGCGTACGGCCGTCGGCGCGCATGACTCCGCCGACGTTCGCGGCGCGCACGCGGTCGAGGGTCGCCAGTGCGCGTCGTGTGTAGTCGCTCTCGAGCTCGGAGTGCGCGTCCACCCGGACGATGGTCGGATATCGCCCGGCCGTGATCGCGCGATTGAGTCCGACGGGGATGTCCGCGGCGGGATTGTCGACGAGCACGATGCGCTCGTCACCGGCCGCGATCTCGCGAGCGAGCTCGGTCGTGCCGTCGGTGGACGGCGCGAGGGCGAGGATCAGCTCGGAGGGGCCGTCCACGTCCTGGGCGAGAACCGTCTCGACCGCGCGCCGCAGGTAGTCGCGCTCGTTGAGGACGGGCATGACGAACGTCACGCCGGCGTCGCGGGGGACCTCTGGAGCGTCCTTGCGCCCGCGCTGCTCGTCCTGCACGCGTCGATCATGTCACGGGTCGCCTGAGTAGGCTGGACGAGTGAGTCTGGTCTCGGATGCGAAGAAGGCGGTCGCGCTCGTCCGCAAGGCGGTGCGCAGCCGGTCAGCGGTGAAGGACGTCCGCCGCACGCTGGCCGCTCGCCCGCAGCATCCGCGATTCCACTACCGGGTCGCGGTGTATTTCGCCGACGGCGCGGTCAACATGTACCAGATGCGGCAGTGGTACAAGCCGCTCGCCGAGGTGGCGAAGACCTGGCCGGTCGTGGTGCTCAGCCGGGCGGCCACGGGGGCGCAGGCGCTGCTGGCCGAGGACGCCCCGCCGGTGGCGTTCGTGCCGACCGTGCGCGACCTGGAGCGGTTCGTCGCCGAGCAGGACATCCGCGTCGTGCTGTACGTCAACCAGAACACCCGCAACTTCCAGATGTTCCGGTACGGCCGTCGGTGGCACGTGTTCATCAACCACGGCGAGTCCGACAAGATGTACATGACCACGAACCAGTACAAGGCGTACGACTACGCGCTCATCGCCGGCGATGCCGCCCGCGAGCGCCTGTCGCGGGTGCTGTGGGACTACGACGTCGACCGCCGCGCTATCGCGATCGGCAGGCCGCAGGCCGACCACTACTCGGGCAGGCTCGCGTACACGCCCGACGACCGCACCGTCGTTCTCTACGCACCCACGTGGGAGGGCGACCGGCCCTCCGCGCACTACGGCTCGATCGTGACGCACGGTGAGGCGCTCATCGGCGCGCTGCTGGCGAGCAAGCGTCACCGTGTGATCTATCGGCCGCATCCGCGCTCGGGGGTCGTGGTGGCCGAGTACGGCGACGCCGACAAGCGGATCATCGCGGCGATCGCGGCGGCCAATGCCGCCGACCCGTCGGCCCAGCACGTCTACGACAACGGGCCCGATCTGGGATGGCAGCTGTCGGCCGCCGACGTCGCGATCGTCGACATCTCGGCGATGGTCTACGACCGGCTCGCGGCGGACAAGCCGCTCATGATCACGCGCCCCGTCGACCCCGCCGCCGCGATCGACACGCACGGCTACCTGTCGGCCTGCGAGTGGCTGGATGCCGCGGACGCGCCCTCGATCATCGCGGAGACGGACCGGGTGCTGAACGACCCGGAAGCCGTCGAGCGCCTCGAACGATGGGTGCGCCACTACTTCGGCGACACCTCGCCGGGGGCGGCGACCGAGCGTTTCCACGATGCCATCCGCCGGCTCATGGACGAATGGGACGACTGGTACGCACGGTCCGTGGTCGAGAGCGAGGACGACGAACCCGACCCCGACGAAGCAGAGCTCGACGACGCGGGCGAGAGCTGATCAGCCGACGGGGGCCGGGCGCTCGACCAGCCGCGCGATCGCGCGGAGCGGGATCGTGACCCACGTCGGGCGGTTGCGCGCCTCGTAGATCGCCTCATACACGGCCTTGTCGAGCTCGAGCGCCGCCAGCAGCGCGCTGTCGGCCACCAGGTCGGCGCCTGACGCCAGCGCGTACCCCTCGAGGAACGCCTCACGCGCGGCGCGGGCCCACTCTCGGGCGGCGGCGGGGGAGCGGTCGGGGTCGTCCAGGCGGATGGACCCGGCGACGTAGTCGAACGAGCGCAGCATGCCGGCGACGTCCCGCAGCGCCAGATCGGCGCGGGTGCGCTCCGACATCGGCCGCAGCGGTTCGCCCTCGAAGTCCAGCAGCACCCAGCCCCGCCCGGGGACGTGCAGCACCTGCCCCAGGTGATAGTCGCCGTGGATGCGCTGATGATCGGGCCAGTCGCCGGCCGCCGCCCGCTCGTACACCGACTCGATGGCCTCGCGCCGCTCCGCGATCTCCGGGACCTCCGCGATCGCGATCGTCAGGCGCCGGTGCCACGACTCGGCCGTGGTCGCACGGTCCTCGAGCAGCGTCTGACGAGTCGGGAAGAGCGCCGCCAGTGACACGTGGACGTCGGCCGTGGCCGCGCCCAGCGCTCGCGCCGGTCCGCGGAAGTCGTCGCCGCGCGCGGCCGCGCGCAGTGCGACGCGCCACGCGTCCTCGACGTTGGGCAGGAACTCCTGGGCCGTGGCGAGCGATCCGGTCACGGTGCCCTGTGCGGTGGCCGGGTCGGGCCACGCTCCCTCCACCCAGCCGATCGCTCGCGGCACGTGCGATGATCCGGCTGCGGCCAGCGCCGTCGGCAGCTCGATGTCGGGGTTGAGACCGGGATGCAGCTGACGGTAGATCTTGCAGATGATGGGCATCCCGTGCGAGCGGAAGATGAGCGATGTGTTCGACTGCTCGCCGGAGACGACGCTCGCGCTGCGCGGCTCGTCGGGGGGCGCATCGGGCGCGGGGTGGCCGGTCGCCACTGTGCGGGGGCCTTCGGCGGTGCCGCCGAGGGTGACGAGCCGGATCAGGGCACGCGCGTACGCCGGGTCGAACGGTCCGTCGATGAACGTCGTGCCGGGTTCGGGGCTGCCGATGACGTGATCCGGCGACGCGTCCACGGTCTCGGTCGCACGTGAGACGACGGGCAGCTGGTACAGCACGGCGGGGAAGGCGCCCTCGTCGGCGACGAGATACGTGCGGATGCGCGCGCCCGCATCCTCGGCGGCGGTCGGCGCGAGATCCCACCACGAGATCAGGCGAAGGCTCGGCGGGCGGCCCTTGGCCGCGTACCACCGCTGCCTGGGCATCCATGCCGCCAGGCACGCCAGCGTGCTGTCCATGTCTCCGAGGGTATGCCCGAACGCGCTCGGCGAGCCAGCCGGTCAGTCCTCCGCGTCACCGTCCGTCATGGCAGGCCGCGTAACGTCGACGATCGGCGCGACCGGGATCACGATGGACTTGTGCTCGGGCCCGCGCGTGAACAGTCCCATGCGTCCATTGTGCGCGCCAGCGCGGCCGGGCGTCAGTCGTCGGCGAGATCCCCCGGATCGGACGGGCTCTGAGAAATGGCCTTGCGGGAGCCGGGGCGAAGACGCCTGGCGCCGTTCACGACTGCCGCGCCGGCGTGGCGGATCGTGCGGGTCGCCGCGCGCTCGAACGGCGTCGCCCCCGGTCTGGGCTCGAGGTCGGGTGGGAGGATCGCGGGCGCCTGCCCGAAGGCGCGACGCGAGTTCACGAGCACGCGCCGGCCGAGAAGGTGATTGCCGGTGCCGCCGATCGCGGCGCCGATGCCGAACGGCAGGGCCTTGCCGATCCACGACGCGCCGCCGCGCACGGCGAACTGGTGGATGAAGGTCGTCTTGAGCCGATCGACGATCGGGCCCATGGCGGCGCGGGGGATCGTCTTCGTGATCAGCTCGCCCCAGTACTTGTCGCGGGACGGACCGCGGCCCATGGCCTGCCCGGCGAGCTGCGAAACGAGATCGACGCCCTCCTTGCCGAGCATGAGCGTGAGCACGAGGGCGCGCGCACGATCCGGATCGGCGACCGGGATGCCATGGACCTCGGCTACCGACTGGGCGAACAGCGCGGTCGCCTCGATGAACCCAACGGTCTCGACGCCGCTGAGCGCGAGCGTCACACCGGTGCCGATGCCCGGCACGACGGCCGTGGCTCCCACCGCGGCGCCGCCCGCCGTCACCGCTGCGAGGTACCGCCGCTCGAGGATGCGAACGAGGTCGGCCGTCGATGCGTGCGGATGGCGGAGACGGATGCTGCGCAGATGCGCCAGCACGACCGGGCGCTGGATGGCGAGCACACGGTCGAGGGCGCGGATGGTGCGCGGGTGCTCCTCCGAGCCGACGGGCGGCAGACCGCCCTGCCACGGAGAGTCCCCGGGCAGGGAGTGGATCGTGTGCACCTTGTCGACCATCGGGCCGATCCTATGCGGCCGAGCCTGAGCGCGGCCTGCGGGTTGACAGGCTCCGCCGGATGGGTCAGACGAAGAGGTTGGCGCGCTCGAGGTCCTCGGCGAAGTCGACCTCGACGGCGTACAGGTCGGAGATGTCGAGCGGCTGCAGCAGCACGCCGTCCTCGGCGATCGCCAGCTCCAGGCCGCGCTCGAAGTAGTCCTGGTCGTCGACGCGCGTCAGCTGGCGGATGAACGCCTTCTTGTCGCCGCTCGAGATGTAGTTGATGCCTACGGCCTCGCCGATCCCGCCTTCGACGGTCTTGGAGAGCTCCTTGATGAAGCCTGCGCCGTTGACCGTGTACTTGACCTCTTCGTCACTCACCTTCGAGGTGTTGACCGTCACGAACGACTGGTCGCGCTCGATCAGCTCGATCGCGCGGCCGAGGACCATGGGGTCGAAGACGACGTCGCCGTTCATCCAGAGCACGCCGCCCCTGCCGGTCTTGGCCAGGGCGCGCAGCAGGCTCTTGGAGGTGTTGGTCTGGTCGTAGCGGTCGTTGTAGACGTAGTCGACCGACGGGAAGGCCTCGACGATGGTCTCTGCGCGGTAGCCGACGACCGTGGTGATCTTCGCCGCGGCGCCGAACGCCGCGCGGATGTTGTCGTGCTGCTGCTGCATGATGCTGCGGCCGTCGTTGAGCTCGGTCAGCGGCTTCGGAAGGCTCCGGCCGAGGCGCGAGCCCATACCGGCTGCGAGAATGACGGTCTGAAGGGTCAAAGGTCTGCTCCTGAGTGTGAGATTCACTGTCGGTACACCGACTCGACACCCCTTCGTGCCGCGTCCATGGTAGCGACGGCACCTGTGAACGTGCAGAATGATCGGCCGCCGTTGTCGATTCGTGACAAATCCGTGTTCGTGAGACTCGGCGTCACTCAGTGACCGCTCTCAGAGAACCGCTTGATACCTTGGATCGGTGACAGCCTCCCTCCCGGTGCCGAACGACATCGATCCGGAAGAGCCGGACGGTCACGACAGTGCGCCCATCGTGTCGCTGCCGTCGAGCCCCAAGGCTCCGTCAGTCGAGCGCAAAGCGCCCCGCAAGAAGGCCGCGAAGGGCAAGCGCCCTGCCAAGCCTGCGCCGGTCGCCGAGGAGCCGGTCGCCGAGGAGCCGCCCGTCGAAGAGGGCCTTCCTGACGAGCCGGCATCCGGCGACGCTCCGGCACCCCCTTCCGCGAAGCTCTCTGAACTCGCCGCCGCCGACATCGTCATCCCGCCGAAGCCCCCGATGCCAGGGCCTGCGATCGAGACCGAGCCTGCGGTCGAGACCGAGCCCGCGGTCGAGGCGGAGCCCATCGCCACGCCGGCCCCCGCGGAGGACGTCCTCGTCCTGCGTGGCGTCTCCAAGCGGTTCGGCGACACCCTCGCCGTCGACGGCATCGACCTGACCGTGCCCGCCGGCACCTTCTACGGCGTCGTGGGTCCGAACGGCGCAGGCAAGACCACGACGCTGTCGCTGATCGCAGGCCTCCTCGAGCCCGACCGCGGCACCATCACGGTCGGCGGTGCGGATGCGGCATCCGATCGACTCGGCGCGAAGCGCGTCATGGGCGTCCTGCCCGATCGGCTGCGCACATTCGACCGGCTCACCGGTCGGCAGCTCCTCCACTACTACGGCGTGCTCCGCGGGCTCCCGGCGGCGGTGGTGGAGAGCCGCACGGCCGACCTCGCGCGCGCCTTCGATCTGACCGATGCGCTCGGGCGCGTCGTCTCGGACTACTCCGCCGGAATGCTCAAGAAGGTCATGCTCGCGGGAGCCCTCATCCACTCGCCCCGGCTGCTGGTCCTCGACGAGCCGTTCGAAGCGGTCGATCCGGTCTCGAGCGCGATCATCCTCGACATCCTCTCCACCTACGTCGCCCACGGCGGCACGGTGATCCTGTCCAGCCATGGCATGGAACTCGTGGAGCGCGTATGTTCGCGCGTCGCGGTGATCGTGGCCGGGCAGGTGCTCGCGGAAGGCACCGTCGACGAGGTGCGCGGCGAGCTCAGCCTCGAGCAGCGGTTCATCGAGCTGGCCGGCGGGCTCAGCGACGTGGAGGGCCTCGAGTGGCTGCACACGTTCTCCGACTGAGGCTTGCACTGCTCTTCGGCACGCTGCGCGGCGGCCGCGTCCACGCGGCGCGCGTGATCTCGGCGGTGCTGATCCTGATCGCGGCGACGGTGGCCGCCTGCTGGGCGATGCTCACGCTGCGGGATGCCGACGCCGACGCCGCTCAGACGGTGATCGTGCTCGGGGGCTCGGCCGTCACCCTGGGCTTCGGCCTGGCGCCGCTCATCGGCGCGGTGGAGGACCCCCTCGACCCGCGACGCTTCGCGCTGCTCGCGGTGCCTCGCGGACGCCTTGCGCTGATTCTCGCGCTGGTCGGGCTGGTGAGCGTCCCCGTTCTCGCCCTCGCGGCGATCGCGGCATGCGCCGCCATCGTGTGGGTCGAGCACGGTGTGGCGTGGCCTGTGGCCGCGGCGAGCGTCGTCCTCGGTGTCCTCACGTGCGCCCTCTTCGCCCGCGTCTGCATGGCGGTGGCCGCTCTCTACCTGCGGGAGCGCCGCTCGCGCGAGCTCTCGGGCCTGTTCCTCCTCGCGATCGTGGTCGTGGTGGTGCCCGTCGGCGTCTTCCTCGCGTCGCTGGAGTGGGGCGAAACCGTGCCCACCCAGCTGACCGGAGCCGTGAACGCGCTCGCGCTGACGCCGCTCGGCGCGGCCTGGGCGTTCCCGGGAGCGGCCGACCTCGATCCCGAGGGGGCGTGGCTGTCGGTGGTGATCGCCGTGGCGACGCTCGGCGTCCTCGCGCTGCTGTGGGCCTGGTCAGTGAACCGGCTCCTCACCACAACCGAGCGCCCGGTCACGAGTCGCGAGCGCGCGGGCCTCGGGTGGTTCGCCGTGGCGCCTGGCACGCCCGGAGGTGCGGTCGCCGCGCGAAGCCTCCTGTACTGGTTCCGCGATCGCCGCTATGTCGTCAACATGCTGGTCATCCCGGTGGCGGCGGCCGTGACGGTCGTGCCGCTGCTCGTCGCGGGGGTGCCGCTCGAGCTGGCGATCCTGGTGCCCGTGCCGTTCGCCGCCCTGCTGCTCGGATGGCTTCCACACAACGACGTGGCCTACGACTCCACCGCGGTGTGGATGCACATCGCCAGCGGCATGCGCGGGGTCTCGGACCGCCTGGGCCGCCTCGTGCCGGTGCTGCTCCTCGGCATCCCGGTCCTCACCCTGGCGATCCCCGTGGTGATCTCGATCCACGGGCGCTGGGCGCTCCTGCCGGCCATGGTCGGTGTCTGCGCCTCCCTCTTCTTCGCGGGGCTCGGGCTGTCGAGCGTCTCCTCCGTCGTAGCGCCCTATGCCGTCTCACGGCCCGGTGAGAGCCCGTTCCAGCAGCCGCAGCGCACGGGCGCGACGGGTGCTGTCTCGCAGAGCCTGGTCATGCTGGGCGCCGTGATCGTCACCGTCCCGGCGCTGTGGTGCGCATGGGTCGCTCTGACCGACGACATCGAGTCCGCGATGCTCGCCCTGTGGGCCGGACTGGCGACCGGACTCGGGGTGCTGATCATCGGCGTGACCGCCGGTTCGATGGTCTTCTCGCGGCGCGGAGGGCGCCTCATGGAGTTCGCCGAGTCGACCTGAGCGGGTCCCGACGCCGGCGGGCCGGACTACACTGGCTGACCATGAGCACCCCTCTCGAAGGCCCGGACCAGGGCGGTCTGGCCACCCTCGACCGAGAGCTCGAAGAGCTCATCCGCGAAGAGAACATCGAGCCCGGAGACCACGAGCGCTTCTCGCACTACGTGAAGAAGGACAAGATCCTCGAGTCCGCCATCACCGGCAAGCCGGTACGGGCTCTGTGCGGCAAGAAGTGGACGCCCGGGCGCGACCCCGAGAAGTTCCCGGTGTGCCCGACGTGCAAAGAGATCTACGAGTCGCTGGCCAAGTGAGCTGCGTCCGCGGCATCGGCGTAGACCGTCGGGATCGCCGGGTCGGACTTGCTGAGCGCGAGCCCGCGCACCGGCAGCTCCTCGCGGGCGAACGCGTGGTGCTCGCGCGCCGCCTCCACTCCCTCGTGGCCCTCGAACGCCCCATCCGGCTCGCCGTCGGTCATGAGGGCCACCTGCAGCGGGCGGGCATCGGGATGGGATGCCGCGGCCGCGACGTCTTCGAACCCGTCCGACACGACGATGAGCTCACTCGTTGCCGTGCCGCGGTGGAGGGTGCGGAACGCGGCTTTGCGACCGCCCTTCGAGGCCTTGTCGGTCGATGCCTTCGCGACGGCCACCCAGCCCCCTGCGGAGTCCTGGCGGGCGACGAGCTTGTAGACCATGCCGGCGGTGGGCGTGCCCGAACCGGTGACGACCGACGTGCCCACGCCGTAGGAATCGACGGGGGATGCCGCGAGCGCGGCGATCGCGTACTCGTCGAGGTCGCTCGTCACGGTGATGCGGGTGCCGGTGGCGCCGAGTTCGTCGAGCTGTGCACGCACCTCGGCGGCGACGAGCGGCAGATCGCCGGAGTCGATGCGCACCCCGCCGAGGTCCGTGCCGGCTACCCGGATCGCCGTGGCGACGCCCTCACGCGTGTCGTAGGTGTCCACGAGCAGCGTGGTGTCGGTGCCGAGCGCCTCGATCTGCGAGCGGAACGCCTCCTCCTCGGTGTCGTGCAGCAGCGTCCACGCGTGGGCTGCGGTGCCCATGGTCGGGATGCCCCAGGCGCGCCCCGCCTCGAGGTTCGACGTCGCGCCGAAGCCCGCGATGTAGGCGGCGCGGGCGGCCGCGACGGCGGACGCCTCACCGGCGCGCCGAGAGCCCATCTCGGAGAGGGGGCGGTCACCGGCGGCGACGCTCATGCGCGCGGCGGCGGTCGCGACGGCCGAGTCGTGGTTCAGCACGCTCAGCGCGAGGGTCTCGAGTACGACGGCCTCGGCGAACGTCCCCTCGACGGTGAGGATGGGGGAGCCGGGGAAGTACAGCTCGCCCTCTCGGTAGCCCGTGATCGAGCCGGTGAAGCGGTAGCCCTCGAGGAAGTCGAGGGTCGCGGCATCCACCACCCGCTCGTCGCGCAGGAACCGCAGCTCTTCGTCGCCGAAGCGGAAGTCCCGGACGAGGCTCAGCAGGCGGCCGGTGCCGGCGACGACGCCGAAGCGGCGACCGCCGGACAGGCGCCGGCCGAACAGCTCGAAGACGCATCGCCGGTCGGCGGTGCCGTCGCGCAGAGCCGCGTCGAGCATCGTGAGCTCGTAGCGATCGGTGTGCAGGGCTGTGCTGCGAGAGGCGGTCATGCGGGTCACTCTAGCGATCTCGATGACCCGGCCTGGCGTAGGCTGGATCATCGTGAAGGACGCACCCATCGGAATCTTCGACTCCGGTGTCGGCGGACTCACGGTGGCGCGAGCCGTGTCGGCGCTGCTCCCGCGCGAGTCGATCCTCTACATCGGCGACACGGCGCACTCGCCGTACGGCCCCAAGCCCATCGCCGATGTCCGGCGCTACTCGCTCGAGATCCTCGACACGCTTGTCGACGAGGGCGTGAAGATGCTCGTGATCGCGTGCAACACCGCCTCGGCCGCCATGCTGCGCGATGCCCGCGAACGCTACGACGTGCCGGTCGTCGAGGTGATCGGTCCCGCGGTGCGCACCGCGATGTCGACCACCCGCAACGGACGCATCGGGGTGATCGGCACCGCCGGCACGATCGGTTCGGGCGCCTACCAGGACATGCTCGAGGTCAACGAGCGTCTCACCGTCTTCGCCGAGGCGTGCCCCCGGTTCGTGGAATTCGTGGAGGCGGGCGTGACCGACTCGCCCGAGGTGCTCGCGACCGCCGAGGAGTACCTCGCGCCGCTGCGCCATGCCGGCGTCGACACGCTGGTGCTCGGGTGCACGCACTATCCCTTCCTCGAGGGCGCCATCAGCTACGTCATGGGCTCCGATGTGTCGCTCGTGTCGAGTGACACGGAGACCGCGAAAGACGTCTACCGCCAATTGATCTCCCGTGACCTGCTCGCGGGTCCTGATGCCGCGCCCCGCCACGTCTACGAGGCCACCGGCGCGTCGGCTGACGAGTTCCTCCAGCTCGCCCACCGGCTGATGGGCCGCGAGGTGCGCGAGGTCCAGCTGGTGCAGACCGGCGCCATCGACCTCCCGCATCGTTCGAACTGATCCCCCGTCCCACCCGAGGAGAACCCGATGACCGATCTCGTCCGCGCGGACGGCCGCACCGTCGACCAGCTGCGACCCATCACGATCGAGCGCGGCTGGAGCGCCAACGCCGAAGGATCGGCGCTCATCTCGTTCGGGGGCACCAAGGTGCTCTGCACGGCGTCGTTCACGAACGGCGTGCCGCGCTGGCTGACCGGCAAGGGCAAGGGCTGGGTGACCGCGGAGTACGCGATGCTGCCGCGCGCGACGAACAGCCGCAACGACCGAGAGAGCGTGAAGGGCCGCGTCGGCGGACGCACGCACGAGATCTCGCGGCTCATCGGCCGCGCGCTGCGCGCGGTCGTCGACACCAAGGCGCTCGGCGAGAACACCATCGTGATCGACTGCGACGTGCTGCAGGCCGACGGCGGCACGCGCACCGCCGCGATCACCGGTGCGTATGTGGCGCTCGCCGACGCGATCGAGTGGGGCCGCGGCAAGAAGTTCATCGCCCAGAGGTCGCAGGTGCTCATCGACTCCGTCTCGGCCGTGTCGGTCGGCATCATCGACGGCGAGCCGATGCTCGACCTCGCCTACGTGGAGGATGTGCGCGCCGAGACCGACATGAACGTCGTCGTGACCGGGCGCGGGCTGTTCGTCGAGGTGCAGGGCACCGCCGAGGGCGCGCCGTTCGACAAGCGCGAGCTCGACGCCCTCCTGGAGCTCGGCATCGCCGGCTGCGCATCGCTGCGCGACCGCCAGGCCGCCGCGCTCGAAGCCGGCGCGGCGGAGGCGTGACGTGACCGCGCTGCCGGAGGAGATGGCGCAGGCCGTGGCCGACGTCGCGGCCGAGGCCGAGCCGCTCCGCCAGATCGTGCTTGCCACCCATAACCGGCACAAGGTCGAGGAGTTCCAGGAAATCGTCGCCGAGACCCGCCCCGACCTGCAGGTCGTCGCGTACGACGGGCCTGAGCCCGTCGAAGACGGCGTGACGTTCGCCGCGAACGCGCTCATCAAAGCACGGGCCGCCGCCGAGCACACCGGGCTGCCGGCGCTCGCCGACGACTCGGGCATCTGCGTGGACGTGCTGGGCGGCGCGCCCGGCGTGTTCTCGGCCTACTGGGCGGGGCATGCGAAGGACGCCGCGGCCAACCTCGAGCTGCTGCTCGACCAGCTCTCCGACATCGCCGACCCGCACCGGACGGCGCAGTTCGTATCGACCATCGCCCTCGTGGTGCCGGGCGACGCGTCGAGCGAGCAGGTCGTCGAAGGGCGCTGGCCGGGCCGCCTCGCGACCGCGGCGGCGGGGGAGGGCGGCTTCGGCTACGACCCGATCTTCATTCCCGACGGGCAGCCCGCCGGCAGCGAGCGCACCGTCGGCGAATGGTCGTCGCTCGAGAAGAACCGCGCGTCGCATCGCGCCCGCGCCTTCGCCGAGCTGACCCCGCTCCTCGAGCAGCTCTGACACGCTCGCGCGAGTGAGAATCACGATCATTCCCGACTGCGCGGATCGGCATACGGCGGGTCGCGCCCGGGCTTAGCCTGGGCGCATGCACGATCACGCGAGCGCCTCGGAGAGCGGCATCCGCGGGGCGAGCAACCGCCGACTGCTTGCGATCTCGCTCGCGATCACGAGCGTCGTGATGGTGGTGCAGGTCGTCGGAGCGGCACTGTCGGGATCGCTGGCGCTCCTGGCCGACGCGGCGCACATGTTCACGGATGCCGTGGCGCTGGTCATCGCGCTGGTGGCGACGTCTGTCGCGGCGCGGCCGGCGAACGACCGCCGCACATTCGGGTATCAGCGCGCCGAGGTGTTCGGCGCCCTCGCGAACGGCGCCATCCTCCTCGTGCTGTCGGCATGGATCGCCGTCGAGGGAGTGCAGCGCCTGCTGGATCCGGGCGAGGTCGAGCTGGCGGGCGGGCTCATGCTCGCCGTCGCCGTCGCGGGCCTGATCGCCAACGCGATCGCGATGTGGCTGCTCAGCTCCGCGCAGCGCCGCAGCATCAACGTGCGCGGCGCCTACCTCGAGGTCCTCGGCGACCTGATCGGCTCGGCGATGGTGATCGTCGCCGCGATCGTGATCGTGACGACGGGCTGGGTGCAGGCCGACGCGATCGCATCGCTGGTCATCGCCGCCATGATCATCCCCCGCGCGATCGGCCTGCTGCGCGAGGTCGTGTCGGTGCTGGCGGAGTCGGCGCCTGCGGGCACGCACGTGCGCGACATCCGCGATCACATCCTGTCCACCCCCGGCGTCGTGGACGTGCACGACGTGCACGTGTGGCAGCTCACCCGCGGAGCGCCGGTGTTCAGCGCGCACGTGGTGGTCGACGACGCCGCGATGCGCGATGGGCGGGCCTCCGGCATCCTGAGCACCCTCCAGTCCTGCCTGTCTGAGCACTTCGACGTGGAGCACTCGACGTTCCAGCTCGAGCCCGCCGGCCACGTCGAGCACGACGCCCACGCCTAGCGCACGTCCTCGCGGCGCACCTCGCCGGGACTCTTGTCGGGCCGCAGTCCGCGCCAGCGCGGGTGGCGCAGGATGCCGCCGGGCGTGAACTCGCCGTACTCCACCTCGCCGACCAGTTCGGGCCGGACCCACAGCGCGTCGCGGGCATCGAGCGGCGGCACTCCCACCAGCGGGTTGTCGTCGGTGCGCAGCGGCGTGAGCGTGCGCAGGAGCTGGGTGAGCATGCTGTCGCTGAAGCCGGTGCCGACGCGCCCCGCGTAGTGAAGGCCGTCAGGGCCGGGGATGCCGAGCAGGAGCGAGCCGAACGTACCGCTGCGCCCGCCCTTGCCCGGGCGGATGCCGGCGATCACCACCTCCTGGGTGCTCGTGTGCTTCACTTTGAGCCAGGACTCCGAGCGGACGCCGCCGGTGTAGCGGGACCGCGGATCCTTCACGACGATGCCCTCGAGCCGCAGCGCGCGGCTGGCATCGAGCGCGGCGTCGACGTCGTCGAAGACAGGCGGCACCGAGATGAGCGGGATCGCGTCGGCGGCGAGGTCTTCGAGCAGACGCCGACGGACGCGGAGGGGCTCGCCCGTCACGTCGTCGCCGTCGGCGGACTGCACGTCGAACAGGTAGTACCGCACCGGGGCGCGGCGCGATTCGCGGGCGATCTCGGCGGGACGCTCGAGGTTCATGCGCCCCTGCAGCAGCGGGAAGCTCGGCCTGCCGTCAGGTTCGAGTGCGACGAGCTCGCCGTCGACGATCGCCGGGGCGTTGCCGAGCCCCGCGTCCACGTCGGTCAGCTCGGGGTAGCGATGGGTGATGTCGTTGCCGCTGCGGGCGTAGAGCCGCAGGCGCGAGCCGTCCCACACGCCGAGCGCGCGGATGCCGTCCCACTTGCCCTCCACCCACGGCTCGCTGCCCCAGCGGGCCGCGGATCGACGGGCGATGCCGGGGGTCGCGTTCGTCGCGAGCATCGCCGCCGGGGCGGACGGGGCAGAGGATGGGTCCTCGTCAGGTCCCGCGCGCCGTGCGGGAGGTCGCGCGTCGGCCTGTGCGCTGGGTTCGACGGGGATGCCGTCCGGCTGTGGCCGGCCCGCGGCATCCGTCTTCATCCGATGCAGCAGCCAGCTCGACTTCTCACCCTCGCCCTCGGTGCGGATGAGTGCGAGGCGCACCCGTCCGAGCGGGCCGCCCGGGCGACCCTCGAGTGTGGCGATCACCTCGTCGTCGCGCCACTTCTCGAGGTCGTAGCGGCCGTCGTCCCAGATCGTGACGCTGCCGCCGCCGTACTCGCCGGCCGGGATGGTGCCCTCGAAGCTCGCGTACTCCATCGGGTGGTCCTCGGTCATGATGGCGAGATTGTTCCGCTTGTACGAGTGCGGGACGCCGCGGGGCACCGCCCAGCTGACGAGCACGCCGTCGTGCTCGAGGCGGAAGTCCCAGTGCAGCGCCGTCGCGTGATGCTCCTGGATGACGAAGATCGGCTTCTCGCCGTGCGGAGTCGCGCCGAGGGGGTTCGCCGGCACCGGCTCGGGAGTGCGCGAGGCGCTGCGCTTGGAGATGTACGCCGACAGCGGCCCGGCCTCGGCCTCTCGTCCGCCCGCGTGGAAGCCGAGTGCCGCCATCGGGTCGCCGATCGCCTGCATGCGCTCGAGCACCTCCTCGAACAGCAGGTGCCGCAGTCCCGGGTCGCCGAGCTCGTCCCACGTGCGCGGGGCGGCGACCGTGGGGTGCATGCGGCCGCGCAGCGAGTACGGAGCGATCGTCGTCTTGGAGCCGTTGTTCTGGCTCCAGTCGATGAGCACCTTGCCGGGGCGCTCGGTCTTCTTCATCGAGCTGACGACAAGGTCGGGGTGGTCGGCCTCGATCGCGCGAGCGAGCTCCTTGGCGATCATCGACGCCTGCTCGGTCGTCTGCCCGTCAGGCAGCGCCGTGTACAGGTGGATGCCTTTGCTGCCGCTGGTCACGGGGTAGGGGTCGAGGCCCATTCCGGACAGGATGCCGCGTGCCCAGCCGGCGACGACGGCGCACTCCGGCAGCCCTGCGCCCGGACCGGGGTCGAGGTCGAGCACCAGGCGATCGGCGAATCCGCGCTGGCCGTCGGGAGTGAAGCGCCACTGCGGCACGTGCAGTTCGAGACTCGCCACCTGGGCGAGGTAGACGAGGGTCGGCACGTCGCCGATCAGGGGGTAGTCCTTCGTCCCCGTGGAGTGGGGGATCGGCATCCGCCTCACCCAGGACGGCGCGCCGCGCTCGAGGTCCTTCGCGAAGAACACCATGCCCGGGTCGTCGTCGGTTCCCACACCGTCCGGCCAGCGCTTGCGGGTCACGGGCCGCCCGACCACGTGCGGAATGAGCAGCGGGGCGATGCGCGTGTAGTAGTCGATGACCTCGCCCTTAGTGGTGCCCGTCTCGGGGTACAGCACCTTGTCGAGGTTCGTGACGCGCAGTCGCCGGCCACCGATGCTCACCATGTTGGACGGGCCCGGCATGCGTTCAGGCTAGCCGCGACATGTCAACACCTGCATATGGGCTAGCCGTGGCGGGTGTGACCGGTGTTCACTGGGGGGATGAGGGCGATCTGGAAGGGTGCGCTGACCTTCGGTCTGGTCAATGTGCCGGTCAAGGTGTATTCGGCGACCGAGGACCACGACGTGTCGCTGCACCAGGTGCACAACAAGGACGGCGGCCGCATCCGCTACCAGCGCATCTGCGAGATCGACGGCGAGGTCGTGCCCTACCAGGACATCGACAAGGCCTACGACGACGGCGACAAGACCGTCGTGCTCACGAAGGAGGACTTCGCGGCGCTGCCGGCCGAGAAGAGCCGCGAGATCGACGTCGTCGAGTTCGTGCCGAGCGACCAGGTCGACCTGCTCACGCTCGACAAGGCGTACTACCTCGAGCCCGACAGCGCTTCGCCGAAGGCGTACGTGCTGCTGCGCAAGACGCTCGAGCAGACGGACCGGACCGCGATCGTGCGGTTCTCGCTGCGCCAGAAGACGCGGCTGGCCGCGCTGCGTGTGCGCGGTGACGTACTGGTGCTCCAGACCCTGCTGTGGGCCGACGAGGTGCGCGAGGCCGCTTTCCCGGCGCTGGATGAGACGGTGCGCATCTCGGCGAAGGAGCTCGAGCTGTCGGCATCCCTCGTCGAGAGCTTCGCGAGCGACTTCGACCCGTCCGAGTTCTCGGACGAGTACCAGGAGGAGCTGCGCACCCTGATCGACGCGAAGCTCGAGAAGGGCGATGCGCTCGACACCTCCGAGACCTTCGGCGACCACGAGGAGGAGGACACCGGGGGAGAGGTCATCGACCTCATGGAGGCGCTGCGCGCGAGCGTCGAGAAGTCGCGCGCTGCGCGCGAGGGCGGCGCGACGTCGGCGAAGAAGGACGACGAACCCGCGAAGAAGCCCGCCGCCAAGAAGTCCACCGCGAAGAAGTCCACCGCGAAGAAGCCGGCGGCGAAGAAGACCGCGAAGGCCTCCTGACCGACGACAGCGTCAGGCCCGCGGCACCTCTCCGTCGTGCTGTCCGTGCTCGGGGCCGCGGTCGAAGATGTCGGCGTCGAGCACGAGCGCCTCGGCCTCCTCGTGGTCGGTCACGACATCCTCGCCCGCCGCAGCGGCCTTCTTGGCCTTGCTGCGCTCGCGGAAGTAGTGCCAGAGGGTGACCACGGCGGTGCCGCCGACGGCGGCGAGCAGGATGAGGTCGATGTAGTTCTCGACGAAGGTGGCCACCGGCGGGATGAAGCCGATCAGGTAGCCGAACATCGTCAGGCCGAAGCCCCAGATCACGGCGCCGATGAAGTTGTAGAGGGTGTACTTCCACTTGTTCATGTGGCCGACGCCGGCGGCGACGGGGGCGAAGGTGCGCACGATCGGCACGAAGCGGGCGAGGATGATCGTGAGCCCGCCGAAGCGCTCGAAGAACGCGTTGGTGCGCTCGACGTTCTTGACGCTGAAGAGACCGGACTCCTTCTTCTCGAAGACCGAGGGCCCGCCCTTGTGGCCGATGTAGTAGCCGACCTCGCCGCCGACGAAGGCGGCCAGTCCGATCAGCAGGGCCACCCACCAGACGCTGAGGCCGAACACGCCGTTCGGCGCGTAGTCCTGGGGGTGCGAGAGCAGGCCGGCGATGACGAGGAGCGTGTCGCCCGGCAGCAGGAAGCCGACCAGCAGGCCGGTCTCGGCGAACACGATGAAGCACACGACCACGAGCGCCCACGGGCCCGCCCAATCGATGATCGCGGCCGGATCGAGCCAGGGGATGAGAGCGGTGGGCACGGCGTGCACGATGTGGGATTCCCGTCGGTCGAGGCGGTCGGCGGTGCAGCGCGGTCAGCGAAGCAGCTGCGTGCGGAAGGTGGGACTTGAACCCACACGCCCGGAGGCACAGGAACCTAAATCCTGCGTGTCTGCCAATTCCACCACTCCCGCGAGCAGGTTCAGTCTACTGAGGCGCCTGGACGCGGGCTGTGGGGCGGGCCCCCGGGTTCCGCGGGTGCTTTCAGCGACGGATGCCGAAGAGGAAATAGCTCGCCGGACCGATCCAATTGACCAGGATCGCGGGGATCCACGCCGGCTTCGGTCCGCGCACCTCGGCCGCGTCGCGATGAGCGAGATCCCAGAAGGCCAGGAAGGCGAATGCGACCTGCACGAGGCCCACGAGGCCGAGGACGGCTCGGCCGATCGGTGCCATCTCTTGTGGGCTCTTGGTCATCATCGTGCCTCCGAATCGTTCGTCGGTGTCACCTCCATCCTGCACCGTGACGCGTCACGGCACGAGCGTGATCCGGTCCATCGGCGCCGGCGCCACTGGTCCGGCGAGAGTCACGTCTGATCCTGCGAGCACGGCGCGCTGCCTTCGGCACCTGTGGATAACTTCGGGATGCCGCTTTCCTCCCTTGCGAGGATGCAGTGGTGCATTCGTCCACCGCCTCCCCGCCGACGGCGACCCTCGTCGCCGAGCGGGTGCGGGAACGGCTGCGCGCCGAGCGGACCGACCCGTCGCGCGATCCGGAGTTGGCCGCCCACATCGCGCGAGCCGAGGTACGACGCCACAACGACTTCGCCCTCGCCCGCGGGCTCGCGCCTGTCGACGACGAGACGGCGTGCGTGCGCGAGGTGCTCGCCGCGGTCGCCGGTTTCGGTCCGCTCCAGCCGTATCTGGACGACCCGACCGTCGAGGAACTGTGGATCAATGCCCCCGACCGCATCTTCGTCGCCCGCGGCGGGGTGGCGGAGCGCACGCCGCTCGCGCTGACCGACTCGGCGGTGCGGGATCTCGTCGAGCGGATGCTGCAATCCTCGGGTCGACGCGTCGACCTGAGTCAGCCCTTCGTCGACGCGTCGCTGCCCGATGGGTCCCGCCTGCACGTCGTGATCCCTGACATCACCCGGCGGCACTGGGCGGTCAACGTCCGCAAGTTCCTGCCCGCCTTCCGCGACCTCGACCGGCTCGTGGCCGCACGTTCGATCACCGCCGACGGCGCTCAGCTGCTCCGGTCCGCGATGCATCGCGGAGCCTCTGTGATCGTGTCGGGCGCCACGCACGCGGGAAAGACCACGCTCCTCGGCGCCATGATCGCCGCCTGTCCGGCCGAGCATCGCATCGTCACCGTCGAGGAGACCTTCGAGCTCGCCGTCGCCGCCACCGACCTGGTCGCGCTCCAGGGTCGGCAGCCGAGTCTCGAGGGCACCGGTGAAGTCACGCTGCGGCGCCTCGTGAAGGAGGCGCTGCGCATGCGCCCCGACCGTCTCGTCGTCGGCGAGGTGCGCGACGCCGAGGCACTCGACCTCGTGCTGGCGCTCAACACGGGCGTGCCGGGCGCTGCGACGATCCACGCCAACTCGGCGCGCGAGGCGCTGGGCAAGCTCGCCGCGCTGCCGCTGCTGGCCGGGCGCAACATCGACGCCGCTTTCGTGGTGCCGGCGGTCGCGGCATCCGTCGATGTCGTCGTGCATTGCGAGCGGGATGCCGCGGGCCGCCGCCGCGTCGCAGAGATCGTCGAGCCGGTCGGTGTCGAGGAGGGCGTGATCTCCGCGCGGACGCTCTATCGAGGCGACGGCGCATGACGTTCGTCTGGGGTGCCGTGCTCGCCGCCGGGGTGCTGCTCACCCTCTCGCCCTGGGTGTGGCCGCTGCGCGAGCGGTCGGCGCCTATGGCGTCGCACGGCCGCATCGCGCGACTCCTCGAGGGCGCCGGACTCGCGCGCCTGTCGCCCGGCTCGGTGATCGTCGTGGCCGGCTCCGCCGCGGTGGTCGGCGCGGCCGCGTCGTGGATCGTCGCCCAGGTGCCGGCGCTGAGCCTCGTCGCCGCCGCCGCATGCACCGTCGCGCCGTTCGCGTGGCTGCGCGCGCGGCGGTCCCGGCTCGTGCGTGTGCGTCGCGGCCTCTGGCCCGATGTGTGCGACCTGCTCATCGCGTCGGTGCGTGCCGGGATGTCGCTGCCCGACGCCGTCGCGAGCCTCGCACGGTCCGCGCCCGTCGAGCTGCGGCCGGCCTTCGGGGGGTTCGCACGCGATGTTGCGGCATCCGGTCACTTCGACTCCAGCGCGCAGCGCCTGAAGGTGGCGCTGGCCGATCCGGTCGCCGATCGCATCATCGAGACGCTGCGCATGGCGCGCCAGGTGGGCGGCACCGAGCTGACGCCGGTGCTGCGTGCGCTGGCCGCCTCAGTACGCGCCGACACCGCGCTGCGCGCCGAGGTCGAGTCGCGTCAGTCGTGGATCCGCGGAGCCGCCGTGCTCGGCGTCGCCGCCCCTTGGGTCATCCTGTGCCTGCTCGCGATGCGGCCCGAGGGCGCCGAGGCGTACGGCAGTCCCGAAGGGGTCGCGCTCATCCTCGCCGGCGCTGCGGTGTCGTTCCTCGCCTTCCGCGTGATGATCCGGCTCGGACGTCTGCCCGAGCCGCGGAGGTGGTTCGGGTGAGCCCCCTCCCGATGGACGACGTCGCGTTCTCGATCGTGCTGGGAACGGCGCTCGGCGTCGGCGTCTGCCTGCTGCTGTCACTCGCCCCGCGCGTCGGCGCGCCGAGCCTCGCGCAGCGCATCGCTCCGTACATCCGCGACGTGACGGATCCGCGCGGCGTCGGGGACGTCATCGGCGCGGCCGGTCCGGTGCCGGCCCCGTCCCTCGCGTGGCGTGCATTGCAGCTGCGCTTCGCGCGATTCCTGGGCGGCGACGCGGCGCTGAGCCGCCGGCTTCACCAGGCGGGGCGATCGATGGATGCCTCGGCCTTCCGCGGCCGGCAGCTGGCGTGGTCGATCGCGGGGCTGGCGACGGGCAGTGTGCTCGTGGTCGCCGCTGTGCTCCTCGGCCGCGGTTCCCCCTCGCTCGTGGTGCTGCCCCCGCTGTTCGCGGTGGGAGGGATCCTCGGGTACGACGCGTGGCTGTCGCAGTCGGCGAAGGCGCGCGTCGCCCGCATCCGCGAAGAGCTCCCGACGGTGCTCGAGTTCGTCGCACTCTGCCTCTCGGCGGGCGAGGGGATCCTCGACTCGCTCCGACGGGTGAGCGAGGTCGGGGCCGGCGAGCTCACGGCGGAGCTGCGCGGGGCGGTGGTGGCCGTCGGCACCGGTTCGCCGCTCCCGGAGGCGCTGGCGAGGATGTCGGACGCTCTGCAGATCCCCGCCCTGTCGCGATCAGTCGACCAGCTCGTCGCCGCGATCGACCGCGGGGCACCGCTCGCGCGGGTGCTGCACGCCCAGGCGCTCGACGCCCGGGACGACGCCAAGCGCGACCTCATCGAACGTGCGGGGCGCAAAGAGATCTACATGCTCGTGCCGCTGGTCTTCCTCATCCTCCCGCTCAGCGTGCTGTTCGCCGTGTTCCCGGGAGTGTTCATGCTCCGGCTCGGCCTTGGCTGAGTCGCCCTCCACCTCAGTCGCCCTCCACCTGACCCCCCCTCGAAGGAGAGACATGATCCGCCACCACCTCCAGAATCTGACGTCCCGCCTGCGCGCGTCGTTCGCCGACATCGCCCACGACGACCGCGGCGATGTGCCCGGCTGGGTGCTCATCACGCTCATGACCGCCGGGCTCGTCGTCGTGATCTGGGCGCTCGCAGGTGCCGCCCTCGCAGGCCTGTTCGAACAGGCGATCTCGCGCGTCTCCGGCTTCTGATCCGTGCGGGTCCATCATCCCCTCGATGAGGAGGGCTCCAGCCCGGTCGAGTTCGTGCTCGTCGGAGCGCTGCTCACCGTGCTGACGCTGGGGGTGCTCCAGTTCGGCCTGGCGGTCTACGTGCGCAACGTCGTGCACGATGCCGCCATCGAGGGGGCGTACCACGCGGCTCTCGCCGACACCTCGCTCGACGATGGGGCGCGGCGCACCCGCGAGATCGTGTCGCGCACGGTCGGTGAGGAGTACGCCACCGACATCGACGTGCGCGAGACGGATGCGCTGGGCCATACGTCCGTCCAGGTGACGGTGCGCGCGATGTTGCCGCTGGTCGGACTGCTGGGCGCTCCCCGCACGATGGAGGTGACAGCCCGTGCACCGGCGGAGTCCTTCGGCTGACCCGCTGTCCGCGATGCCCGACGACGGCGAGCGGGGATCCGCCGCCCTGGAGTTCATCCTCGTCGGCCTGCTGCTCCTCGTGCCGCTCGTCTACCTCGTCGGTGCGCTCGGCCTCATCCAGGGGCAGTCGCTGGGCGCCGAAGCGGGCACTCGCCACATCGCGCGTGCCGTCGCGTCGGCCACGAATGACGCCGACGCCGCGGGCCGTGCCGACCTCGTGCTCGAATCCATCACCCGCGAGTACGGGCTGGACCCCTCGTCCGTCGACGTGACGTTCGCCTGCCGCCCGGCCGGGGCCGCGTGCCCGCGCGCCGGCGCGACGCTGGTCGTGACCCTGCGGACGCGGGTGGCACTTCCGCTCGTGCCGCCCGTGTTCGGGCTCGATCGCCTCGCGAGCATTCCGGTCGAGGCGTCCGCCGTGCAGAAGGTGTCGCGCTTCTGGGGATCGCGATGAGGGCGCGCCCCTCCCGCGACGCTCGTGCACGGCGCCGGGGATCGGATGACGAGGGCAGCGTGCTGCTCCTGACCCTCGGCTACGGCGTCCTCGCGCTCGTCGCCATCCTGGTGTGCGCCGATGCCACGAGTCTCTATCTGGCGCAGAAGCGGCTGGATTCGCTCGCGGATGCCGCGGCCCTCGCGGCCGCCGACGGCTTCGTGCTGTCCGTTGACGACGGCGAGCCCGTCGCCGAGCTGACGACGGCGCGCGTCCGCGACCAGGCGCAGACGATGGTGGATGAGCTCGGTTCCGGGGCGACGCTGCTATCGGCCGGCACGCCCGACGGGCTCTCAGCCCGGGTGACGGTCGCCGCGACGTGGCGGCCGCCCGTCCTGACGCTCTTCGTGCCCGACGGCGTGGCGCTGGAGGCCACGGCGACGAGCCGCACCGCACTGCGCTGACGATCGAGCACGCTTCAGCAGAAGGGTCCCGCGCCCTCCCATGCGGCGCCGGCCGGCTCGATGCCCTCCCGCGTGACCTGCGCCTCGATCAGGCCATAGGGGCGGTCGGCGGCGTAGAACACCTCGTTGGGGTTGTCGAGGCCGAACGGCGCGAGGTCGACGGCGAAGTGATGCTTGTTCGGGAGGGAGAATCTCATCTCCGCGATCTCGGCGTGCGCCTCGAGCACCGCGGTGCCCAGTTCGAACATCGTCGTCTGCAGCGCCGCCGAGTATCGCCGCGTGAACTCCTCCAGCAGGGTGCGCTTCACGTCGGCGTACACGGCGTTGTAGTCGACCTCCGCGCCGGGGAGGTACCGCCAGCGGGTCGCGACGTCGGTCGCGAGGATCCGGTCGCGGGTCTCGGGGAGCGTCGTGTAACGGTCCTTGGGGTAGCCCTCGAATCCCGATCCGGTGGTCTTCAGCAGAGTCAGGCCGTGCAGTCCGCCGAGCACGTGGCGCTGGTCCCCGTCGGCGACGACCACGGCGGTGCGAGTCTCCTGCCCCGCCCGCACGAAGCCGTGGTCGTGCGGGTCGCCGTCGACGTGGATCCGCTGCCACGCGTAGCTCTCGGCGGTCCACCGGCCGCCCGTGACCCACTCGAACGAGTCGGTGAAGTGGTCGGCCAGGCGCAGCAGGAATTCCTCGGGCGACCCGATCCCATCACGCGCGAAGGCGAACACGGTGTTCTTCTGCGTGTCGGTCGGCACGACGTGACGGTTGTCGCCGGTGAGGTGGGCGGCGGCGAAGTCACCGCGCAGCTGTGAGGTGACGCTCAGGTCTTCGATCTCGTGGCGGGGGTCGTCGCGCGTCACCTTGACGACCCGCACCTCGGCCTTTCCGTACTGATTCGCTCCCAGGATGATGCTCATCGACGCTCAGCTTCCTCGGTAGGTGGAGTAGGCGAAGGGGCTCAGCAGCAGCGGCACATGGCAGTGCGACTCGTCGACGCGGAAGGTCAGCACCGCCTCCGGATAGAACGTCGGTGTGCCCTGGGCGTCGAAGTACGCACCGGTGTCGAACTGCAGCCGGTAGTCGCCGGGGGCGAGTCGCTCGGGCCCGAGCTGCGACGCCCGGCCGTCGGCATCCGTCACCGCTTCTGCGATCGGCTGCCAGGCGTCGCCGTCGCGGGTGAGCAGCTGCACTGCCACGCCGCTCGCCGGCCTGCCCCGCGCCGCGTCGAGCACGTGCGTCGTGATGTGCGACACGCTCATGGCTGCACCATCCCCTCCAGTCGCAGCAGCGCGATCTCGCGCAGCTGTTCTCCCACGACCGCCGCTTCGGCATCGGGGTCGTTCTCCAGGCGCGTGCGCAGCGCGGCCAGGATCTCGGGCGCCCCCCGCCCGGCGGCACGGATGAGGAACACCCGCCCGAACCGCTCCTCGTATGCGCGATTGCCGCCTTGCAGCGCGCGTTGCACGTCGACGTCGGCGGGGTCGACCGCCGCCTGCTCCGCCCGCGACAGCGTCGCCTCGCGACTGTCGCCCCGCGCGCGCTCGCCGATGCGCGGATGGTGCGCGAGCGCCGCCTCGACCTCGTCCGGCGTGAACGGGTCGGCCGCGCGCGCCGCCTCGGCGAGCAGCTCATCGACCGACGCGTACGGCCGGCGATCGGCCACCTGCTCGCACCAGCGCGTCACATCGGCGCACGTGCGCAGCGCGGCGATCGCGTCGGCGCGGTCGGCCCGGTTGAACTCCTCACGCCGCATGCGCCGCCTCCGTCCGACGCGTGAGCAGGCGCCCGCGTGGAACCTCGCGGTCGATGCGCACGCCCGCGAGGTACGCGGCCCGCACGACGCCGGTCAGTTCGCGGCCGTCGTACGGGCAGATCGGATGCCGGTGCTCGAGCGACCTCGCATCGACGGCGAATGTCTCGTCCGGCGCGAACACGGCGAAGTCGGCGGCTGCTCCGACCGCGATCCTGCCTTTGCCGGTCAGGCCGACGCGTGCCGCGGGACCCTCGGCCATGAGCGTGACCACCCGCTCCAGCTCGAAACCGCGCTGCCGTGCCTCGGTCCACACCAGCGGCAGCCCGAGCTGCAGCGAGGCGATCCCGCCCCACGCGAGCTCGAAGTCGCCGTCGCCGGCCGACTTCAGTTCGGGGGTGCTGGGGGAGTGGTCCGAGACGATGACGTCGATCGCGCTCGCGGCGAGACCCTTCCACAGCGCATCCCGGTTGGCGGCGTCACGGATCGGCGGGCAACATTTGCACACGGTGGCTCCGGTCGCGATCTCTTCCGCGGTGAGGGTGAGGTAGTGCGGGCAGGTCTCCACGGTCAGATCGACACCGCGCCGCCGCGCCTTCGCGATGCGGTCGAGCGAGCCCGCGTTGCTCAGGTGCAGGATGTGGGCTGCCGCGCCGGTCGCCTCGGCGAAGCGGATGACGTCGGCGATCGCGGTGTCTTCGGCTTCGCCCGGCCTCGAGGCGAGGAAGTCGGCGTACTCGCGACCACCTCGGTGCGGTGCCGCCTCGATCGTGTGCGCGTCTTCGGCGTGCACGATCAGCAAGGATCCGAGCTCGGCGACGACCGCCATCGCCTCGCCCATCTCTTCAGGGGTGACGGCGGGGAACTCCTCGACGCCCGACGGCGTGAGGAAGCACTTGAAGCCGAACACGCCGGCCTCTGCGAGCGGGCGCAGCTCGGCGAGGCTGCCGGGCACGACGCCGCCCCAGAAGCCGACATCTACGTGGACTCTGCCCTCGGCCGCCGAGCGCTTCTCGGCGAGGGCTGCGACCGACAGCGTGGGCGGGATGCTGTTGAGCGGCATGTCGACGATCGTCGTCACCCCGCCGGCGGCTGCGGCGCGGGTGGCCGACTCGAAGCCCTCCCACTCGGTGCGTCCCGGCTCGTTCACGTGCACGTGCGTGTCGACGAGCCCGGGCAGCAGCACCTCGTCGTCGCGCAGTTCGGTGAGGGACGCGGTATGCGTCACCGTTCCGTATTCGGCGACGCGCGCCACGACTCCGCCGCACACGCCTACATCGGCCGGACGGAACGCGCCGTCGACGAGTACGCGTGCCGCGCGGAAGACCGTGTCGAACGCCACGTCAGGCCCCGGTCAGGCGGATCTGTCGGTTCACGTCCTTGTACAGCAGGTAGCGGAACGGGCCCGGCCCGCCCGCGTAGCAGGCCTGAGGGCAGAAGGCGCGCAGCCACAGGTAGTCGCCCGCCTCGACCTCGACCCAATCGCCGTTGAGCCGGTACACGCCCTTGCCCTCGAGCACGAACAGGCCGTGCTCCATCACGTGCGTCTCGGCGAAGGGGATCGATCCGCCCGGCTGGAACGTCACGATGTTGACGTGCATGTCGTGCGCGAGGTCGCCGGGGTCGACGAACCGGGTCGTCGCCCACGCGCCTTCTGTGTCGGGCATCGGCTCGGGTGCGACGTCCTGATCCCGGGTGACGAAGGATGCCGCGGCATGGCCTTCGACCGGCTCGTACGCTTTGCGGATCCAGTGGAAGCTCGTCAGCGCGGCGCCGTCGTTCGCGAGGGACCACTCCTCGCCCGCCGCGAGGTAGGCGTAGCCGCCCGGTTCGAGCACATGGCGCCGGCCGGCGAGCGCGAGGGTGAGGCTGCCGGACGTGACGAAGATCACGCTCTCGACGCCCGCCTCCTGCTCGGGGCGCTCGGCGCCGCCTCCCGCGCCGATCTCTACGATGAGCTGCGAGAACGTGGTCGAGAATCCCGCGATCGGCCGGGCGAGGATCCAGGCGCGCGCGGCGGTGAACCCCGGCAGGTTGCTCGTGACGATGTCGCGCAGCACACCCTTCGGGATGACCGTGTAGGCCGCCGTGACGATCGCTCGATCGGTGAGCAGCTCGGTCTGGTCGGGCAGGCCGCCCGACGGGGTGAAGTAGCTCATGCGGACTCCTCAGCCGGGGGAGCGGAACGGGTGGGGTGGGCGAGTGCGGTGAGCGTGTCGTGGCCGATGCCCAGGTCGGCGGTGATCTCGACGGGGTCGATTGCGCCGCACTGGAGGCCGCGGTGCAGGAACCACGCCAGCGCCCGTGCGGTGGCGGGCTCGTCGAGCACCGTGCCCGCACGGCTGTTCAGGTACGCGCCCAGCCGGGTGGCGGCATCCGGATATCCCTCCCGGAAGAACGCGTACGTCGCGAGATACCGGGTCAGCAGCTGGTGGGGGTGGAGGTCCCAGCCCTGGAAGATCCCGCGCTCGAGGGCACGACGCACGAGTCGGGCGTGCATAACCCACGCATCGAGGGCGCCGTCGCCGACCGGCAGGATGTTGGTCGAGCCGTCGGAGAGCCGGATGCCGGTGCCCGCGACCGCGAGCTGCATGAGGTCTTTCGCCAGGTCGGCGGCGGGGTGCTCGAGCGACTGGTGGCGGGCCGCGATGCCGAGCGCGGCGGTGTAGTCGTAGGTGCCGAAGTGCAGCGAGGTGACCCGGCCGTCGCCCGCGACCGGCAGTTGCGCGAGCGGCACGCGCCCGTCGCGACCGAGCACTACCTGGGGCGTCTCGATCTGCACCTCGAAGCGCAGCGTGCGCTCCGGCAGGCCGTGCGCGCGCTCGAGAGCCGCGGCGACCATGACCATCGCGTCGACCTGCGCGATCGCCGACACCTTGGGAAGCGTCAGCATGAGGTTCTCCGGCAGCCCGCCGAGCTCGACGAGGGTGCCGATGAACAGATCGAGCGTGCGCAGGCCGCGGGCCCGCGTCGACTGCTCGAGACTCTTGAAGCGGATGCCGGTGAACGGCGTCGCCGTGCCGGCTTCGAGCGCCTCGGCCACACGCCGCGCGGCTTCGACCGCATCGGCGTCTTCGACGTCGTCGCCGCGATCTCCGTAGCCGTCCTCGAAGTCCAGCCGGAGGTCTTCGATCGGCTCGCGCTGCAGCTTCGCGTGGACGCGGGGCGCGACGTCGCGGGCGAACGACGGGTCCAGGCCGATGCGTTCCGCCAGCGCGGCCAGACCGCCGGCGTCCGCGGCGGCGGACAGCGCCGCGGCGCCCCACGCCGAGAGCAGCGTCGGCGTCATGCGGTCGGCGGGGACGTACACCGTATGCACGGGCTGGCGCGAGCCGTCGTCGCCCGGGTAGGCCGTGCGCAGCACATCGTCGGTCGCGTGCAGCGAGGCGTCGACGTGATCGAGCACCGCAGGCGTGAGCGCGCGGCGGGGCTGGCTCATCGGCGGTGCCTCCTTCGGCGGCCGGCCTTCGTGGTTCCCTCATCGTGGCGCACGCGAGGGGCGATCGCCACAGTGCGGACGTACAATCGCGCAAGAGGAGCTCACTTGGCTGACAACGTCGTTACCGTGAATGGGATCCGCCGGCCGCTGGACGGCGTGCCGGTGAACACGAACGCGCTCGATTGGCTGCGCTCCGTCGGGCTGACGGGGAGCAAGGAAGGCTGCGCCGAGGGCGAGTGCGGCGCATGCGCGATGCTCGTGCTCGGCCCCGACGGCGACGATCGGTCGGCGTGGGTGCCCGTCAACTCGTGCCTCGTGCCCGTTCACTCTCTCGACGGCCAGGAGGTCGTGACCGCCGAGGGGCTCGGCACTCCCGACGCGCTGCACCCCGTGCAGGAGCGCATGGCCGAAGCCGGCGGCTCGCAGTGCGGCTACTGCACTCCCGGCTTCGTGTGCAGCATGGCGGCGGAGTTCTATCGCGCCGACCGGGAGCCGGCGACGACCGCTGGCGGCGAGCACGATCACGAGCACGGCCCGAACGGGTTCGACCTGCACGCGCTGAGCGGCAACCTGTGCCGCTGCACGGGTTACCGGCCCATCCGCGACGCCGCTCATGCGCTCGGGATGCCGGAACCCGCCGACCCGCTCGCGGAGCGCCGCGCTCGGCCTGCGCCGGAGCCGATGGCCGTCGATGTCGCGGTCGACGGCTCGCGCTTCGTACGCCCTGCCGGGCTGGACGAGACGCTCCAGCTGCTGCGCGACGAGCCCGACGCGACCGTCGTCGCCGGCGCCACGGACTGGGGCGTCGAAGTCAACTTGCGCGGCCGGCGCGCCGCGCTCGCCATCGTGATCGACCGCCTCCCCGAGCTGCGCACGCTGTCGGTCGCCGACGACGCGATCGAGCTCGGCGCGGCGCTGACGCTGTCCGAGATCGAGCATGGATTGGACGGCCGGGTTCCCCTGCTGGCCGAGCTCGTCCCGCAGTTCGCGTCGCGCCTCATCCGCAATCGCGCCACGATCGGCGGGAACCTGGGGACGGCCTCTCCGATCGGCGACGCGGCTCCGGCGCTTCTCGCCCTCGACGCGCGTGTCGTGCTGACCTCGGTCGACGGCGACCGCGAGGTCGAGCTCGCCGAGTACTTCACGGGCTACCGCGAGACGGTGCGGCGCTCGGACGAGCTCATCCGCGCCGTCCGCATACCACTGCCGCTCGCGCCGATGACCGCCTTCCACAAGATCGCGAAGCGGCGGTTCGACGACATCTCCAGCGTGGCGATCGCATTCGCCCTCGACCTCGATGACGGAGTCGTCACAGCTGCCCGCATCGGCCTGGGCGGGGTGGCCGCGACGCCGTTGCGCGCGCGTGCGACGGAGCAGCGGCTCGTCGGCGAGCCGTGGGACATCGCCACCGTGCGCGCCGCCTCGGCCGTGCTCGGGTCGGAGGGCACACCGGTGTCGGACCACCGCGCGAGCGCGGACTACCGCGCCATGATGCTGGGCAACTCGCTCCTGAAGCTCTACGCCGCCACCGCCGGTGACCTCGAGCCGGAGGAGGCGACAGCATGAGCGAGCTCGCCCAGCGCCCCGACGACGCAGTGGTCGGCATCCCGGTTCCGCACGAGAGTGCGACCTTGCACGTGACCGGCGCCGCCGCCTACACCGACGACCTCTCGGTCTCGGCTGCGGGCGTGCTCACGGCCTGGCCCGTGCAGTCCACGAACGCGCACGCGGCCGTCGACATTGATGCCTCCGGCGCCTACGCGGTGCCCGGCGTCGTGCGCGTGCTCACAGCGGAGGACGTGCCGGGAATCAACGACGCCGGGGTGAAGGACGACGAGCCGCTCTTCCCTCGCGAGGCTATGTACCACGGGCACGCGGTCGCATGGGTGCTCGGCGAGACGCCCGAGGCGGCGCGCCTGGGCGCCGCCGCGGTCACGGTCGAATACAGCCCGCTGCCGAGCATCCTCACCCTCACCGAGGCGATCGCCGCGGGCTCGTTTCAGGGCGTGCAGCGCACGGTCGAGCGGGGGGACGCTGCGGCCGCGCTCGCCGGCGCGCGGTTCGCGTTCGAGGGTGTGACCGAACTAGGCGGCCAGGAGCACTTCTACCTCGAGACGCAGGCCGCACTCGCGGTGCGTGACTCCGAGGGCCAGTACTTCGTGCAGTCGTCGACGCAGCACCCCAGCGAGACGCAGGAGATCGTCGCGCATGTGCTCGGCGTGCCGTCGAGTCAGGTGACGGTGCAGACCCTGCGGATGGGCGGCGGTTTCGGCGGCAAGGAGATGCAGCCGCACGGTCTCGCCGCGATCGCCGCGCTCGGCGCGAAGCTCACCGGTCGCCCCGTGCGGCTGCGGCTGAACCGCACGCAGGACATCACGATGACCGGGAAGCGGCATCCGTTCCACATCTCGTGGCGCGTCGGCTTCGACGAGAACGGCGGACTGCTCGCGCTCGACGCGACGCTCACGTCCGACGGCGGGTGGTGCCTCGACCTGTCGGAACCGGTCATGAGCCGGGCGCTCTGTCACATCGACAACGCCTACTGGATTCCGCACGTGCGCGCACTCGGACGCATCGCCCGCACGAACAAGCCGTCGAACACCGCGTTCCGCGGGTTCGGCGGCCCCCAGGGCGTCTTCCTCATCGAAGACATCCTCGGCCGCGTCGCGCCCCTGCTCGGGAGGGACCCGATCGACCTCCGGCGGCAGAACCTCTACGGCGAGGGACAGCTCACGCCCTACGGGCAGCCGGTGAAGGATGCCGCGCGCATGCCTGCCATCTGGGATCGGCTGCGCGCCGAGAGCGATGTCGACGTCCGCCGAGAGCAGGTGCGGGCGTTCAACGACAGCCACGTGCACGTCAAGAGGGCGATCGCGATGACGCCCATCAAGTTCGGCATCTCGTTCAACTTCACCGCGTTCAACCAGGCGGGTGCTCTCGTGCACGTCTACAAGGACGGCTCCGTTCTCGTGAACCACGGCGGCACCGAGATGGGCCAGGGCCTCCACACGAAGATGCTGCAGGTGGCCGCGACCACGCTGGGCCTGCGACTGGACCAGGTGCGCCTGGCACCCACGCGCACCGACAAGGTGCCGAACACGTCCGCGACCGCGGCGTCGGCCGGAGCGGACCTCAACGGCGGTGCCGTCAAGAACGCGTGTGATCAGTTGCGGACGCGCATGGCGCAGGTCGCGGCGGGCATGCTCGGAGCGGATGTGGACGACGTGCGGTTCACGTGCGGGTGGGTCACCGCGGTGGGCGTCGACGAGCGTCTCACGTTCGCCGAGGTCGCCCACGAGGCGTACCTGCAGCGCGTGCAGCTGTTCGCCGCGGGTTACTACCGCACCGAGGGACTCCACTGGGACGGCGTGCGCATGCAGGGGTCGCCGTTCAAGTACTTCGCTTACGGCGCGGCCGCCGCCGAGGTCGAGGTGGACGGGTTCACGGGGACGACGCGGCTGCGCAGGGTGGACATCGTGCACGACGTCGGCGACTCGCTCTCGCCGATGATCGACATCGGTCAGATCGAGGGCGGCTTCGTGCAGGGCGTCGGATGGCTGACTCTCGAGGAGCTGCGGTGGGACACCGGCGACGGTCCGAGCCGCGGGCGGCTGCAGACGCAGGCCGCGAGCACCTACAAGCTGCCGAGCTTCTCGGAGATGCCCGAGGAGTTCCACGTGCGGCTCTTCGAAGACGCCCGCGAGGACGGAGCCGTGTACGGCTCGAAGGCGGTGGGGGAGCCGCCGCTCATGCTGGCGTTCAGCGTGCGGGAGGCGGTCCGCACGGCCGTCCAGGCGTTCGGGCCGTCAGGCCACAGCGTGGAGCTCGCGTCGCCGGCGACCCCGGAGGCCGTGTTCTGGGCGATCCGGTCCGCGCAGGCCGCAGGCGACGCCGCGGAGTCCGGCGCGGCGTCGGTCCTCGCCGACGCACGGCGCTGAGGACACTCCGCCATGGACTGGGTCGACGCGCTGCAGCGGCTGCGTGAGGCGCGCACGCCGGCGGTGATCGTGACGCTCGCGATGGTCCGTGGGCATGCGCCCCGCAACGGCGGTGCGAAGCTCATCGTCTCGCCCGGTGCCCTCTTCGGCACGGTAGGCGGGGGGAATCTGGAGGCCACGGCCATCGCGCAGGCGCGCGAGATGCTCGAGGCGGGCACGGACGAGCCGCGCCTGCTCACGCTGACGCTGAGCGACAGGACGACGACCGAGTACGGCATCCAATGCTGCGGAGGAGAGGTGACCATGCTGCTCGAACCGGTCCGCGCCGTGCCGACGGTGGCGATCTTCGGTCTCGGCCATGTCGGGATCGAACTGGCGCGCATCCTCGCCCGGCACGAACTGGAGCTCGTGCTCGTCGACGCGCGCGCCGAGATGCTGGATCCGGCGCGACTCGGTGTGCCCGGCGCCTCGGGCATTCTGGCCGACGCCGTCGCGACCGTGCATGTGCGGCAGGCGCCGGTGCCGGAGACGGTCATCGCCGACCTGTCGCCGGGCGCGCACGTGCTCGTCATGACCCACGACCACGGCGAAGACCTCGCCATCACCGATCAGGCCCTGCGGCGCGACGACCTCGGATCGATCGGTCTGATCGGCTCGTCGACGAAGTGGTCGCGCTTCCGTGTCAGGCTCACCGAGCTGGGACACACGGAGAGCGAAGTGGCCCGGGTGACGACCCCGATCGGCATCCCCGAGATCCGCAGCAAGGCACCCGCGTCGATCGCCGTCGGCGTCGCGGCGCGCACCCTGCAGTTCATCGAGGCCGCGGCGGTCACCGCGGACGGGTGAGCGCCGGCCGTCAGTACTCGATGCGCCGGTCGTTGCGACCCCACGCGACGAAGGGTGCGGTATGCCCGTCGTCGGGCAGCCCGATGCGCTCGACGGGGAGGATCGCGCGGTCTTCGGGCATGCCGTCGAAGTAACGGTAGAAGCGGGCGTCGTCGAACCCGGCCGCAGCGGCGTCGTCGCGGTCGGCGGCGAAGTACACGCGGTCGATGCGTGCCCACAGTGCGGTCGAGAGGCACATCGGGCACGGCTCGCAGCTCGCGTAGAGCGTGGCGCCGGACAGGTCGAAGGTGCCGAGACCCTGGCAGGCGCGACGGATCGCGACGACCTCGGCATGCGCCGACGGGTCGAGGTCGGCGGTCACCCGGTTGACGCCTTCGAAGACTTGTCCGTCGCGCGTGACGACGACGGCTCCGAACGGGCCGCCGGACTCGCCGGCGTTGGCGGTCGCGATGTCGACGGCGCGGGCGAGGAGATCGGCGGCCTGCGGCGACGGCCCTGTGGACGAGGACATGCCACGACCGTACGCCCAGCGACGGGAACCTGCAGGCAGCGCGCCGCGCAGCGCCGCGACCGACGGGGTCCCGCCCGCCGAAGCGGACGGGACCCCGTGATGGCTGTCGGACCGTCAGCGTCCGTGGCCGCCGTGGCCCCCGCCATTGGCCGGCGTGGCCTGGAACGCCTTCACGATCTCCTGCGAGAAGGTGTTGCCCGCGGCATCCGTCGCCCTCACTCGCAGGTCGACCCAGCCGCCCTTGTCGGACACCGGGATCTGCGCGGCGTAGGCGCTCACCCATGCGCGGCTCGTGACGAAGATGTCACCGTCGCCCTCGACGGCGCCCGTGGGGGCATCCGTCTTCGCGGACTTCAGCGAGACCTTCTTCCAGGCTCCGCCTGCGGTGCGGTACTCGAGCGTTGCCTGCGTCACCTTGCCCGCCGGCGCGGTGCCCGCGACGTGGCCGAGTTCGAGACCGAGCGAGACGCCCGAGCCCTTGCGCCGGCCTTCGCCCACCATGTTGTCCTCATTGACGTCGACGTCGTAGAACGCCTGGATCATCGGCAGCAGGCGGTAGTCCCAGTCGCCCAGCTTGCCTGCGGAACGGAACGTCCAGTCGCTGACCGTCTTGGTGGAACCGGCGAGGTGGGTGCCGGGGTGGGTCGCGGTGCTCACCACGCGCCACTCCTGCTCACCGTCGGGGAGGTCGAACAGGTTCGCTCCCTGGTGCTCGGTCTGCCTGACCAGCTCGCCATCGAGGTAGACGTCGGTGAGCTGCTGGACCGTCGAGTCGGGCATCCAGGTGTCGAAGGTGCCGGTGTGATCGGCGTTGCCGCCGTCGGCCCAGCTCGGCACGTTGATCTGCGCGTAGTCCGACACGCGGTAGGGGACCCAGAACCCGGTGGCGACGTACGGGCGAACGATTCCGCCGAAGTACTCCTCCGTTGAACGCTGGCCACGGTCGTAGGTGCGCAGCTTGTCGCGGATCTCCCACATCACGGACTGCACCGCGACCCACTGATTCCAGCGCAGGTTGTCGGTGTTCACCCATTCGACGCGGTCCATGCCGCGCTGAGCCTTGAACGGGAACCCGTTGCCGTACACGGCTCCCGGGATGAAGTCGTAGCGGAACTCCGCGAGCCCCTCCTTCTGCCCGTGGTAGCGCGTGTCGATACGGGCGAGATCCTTCGACGAGTGCCGGTAGGCGAGGTTCGACGGGATCTCACCGTCGCCCCACTCGGCGATGTCGTAGACCACCTCGGTTTCGGGCACGCCGACGGCCGAGAGCGTGACCTTCTTCTTGCCGCCGAGCTTCGTGAGGAGCTCGCGCCCCTCGACGCCGCTGATGCCGGCTACCGGGATCGCGACATCCGTGTAGTCGATCTCGGAGCCGACCCACGCGCTGAACTCGCCGTCCTCGTTGTTCGCGATGACGAGCAGCTTCGCGCCTGCTGCGGCCGCGTTCGCCGCCTGCTGCGACACCGAGGTCTCGGTCGAGCGCGTGACCACGGCGATCTTGCCCTTCGCTCCCGCGGCGGCGAGCTCGTCCAGCGTGCCCGAACCTGCGTTGACGGCGGCCGCCGTGAACGAGCCGTCCAGGAGCTTCGAGCCCGCGAGGACGATGAGGTCGAGAGGCTTCTTGCCCTCGGTGAGCGTCAGCAGCGGGGTCTGCAGGCGCCACCGCACCGTGAAGTCGAAATCGGCGTCGTCGACCTTCATCGGCTGCGCCCAGATCTCGTCGACCCAGACGGGCATCATCGCGCTCGCGGAGAAGTCGTCGACCTTCATGTCGAGACGCTGGAACACCGGCTCTACACCCTTCGCTCCGACGTCGATGGAGATCTTCTTCGCGGTGCGGGCGTCGAGGGCGACGGTCGTGTCCTTCTCGAGTTCGAGCGTCGGCGCGCCCACCATCACGGTGGCGATCGTGTCGGGAGCGCGGTTGATGTCCAGGTACGACACGACCGAGTAGTCGCCCTTCATCAGGCGCAGCGTGGTCTCGCCACCCACGAAGATCGGCTCGGCGAACTTCGTCGCGGCGTTCCAGAGGTACGCGTAGGTGTCGATCGGGTTTCCGTCGAAGTCCGTCGCCTTCAGCGTGAGGTCGTAGCGCTCGGCCTCGGCGATCGTGCCCAGAGCCGTGCGAGTGACCGGCTCGCCGTCCACCGAGCCGATCAGCGCGCCCGAGAGCTGCGTGCCCGCGGGAACCTTCGCCGGGTCGACCGTCATCGTCGCCGAGGCGGTGCCGCCCGCGGGGATGGTGAGCGTGGCGGTGTCG
This sequence comes from Microbacterium sp. CFH 31415, assembly GCF_022538185.1. Classification (GTDB taxonomy): domain Bacteria; phylum Actinomycetota; class Actinomycetes; order Actinomycetales; family Microbacteriaceae; genus Microbacterium. The sequence goes on from NZ_JAKYXC010000001.1 coordinate 83,419, forward strand.
AGCGTGAGCGCATCGAACGCGACGCCTGCAGACAGGGGACCGGGACCGACCTCGCCGCGAGGCGTGGTGTCGGTGAGCGTCGCCTCGAGCGACACGGTGATCTCGGCATCGGTGCGGTTGGTGTATTCGACCGTGCGCTCGACCGGAGTCGGCTCCTCGCCCCAGGCGAGCATTCCGAAGTCGCCCGAACCGGACGCGACGACCGGCGCGTTGAGCGCGGCGTCGATGTCGATGACGCCCGAGCCGCCGGCGTACGCCGTGAACCCGAAGTCGCGCGCGGTGCTCGCGAGCGCCGCCTTGAGCTGTTCGGTCGTGTACTCGGGATGTGCGCCGAGGAGGATGGCGGCGGCACCGGCGACGTGAGGCGTCGCCATCGAGGTGCCGCTCATCGAGATGTACGAGCCCTCACCGCCGCTGTCCGCCGAGCGAGCGGCTGTGACGTCGGCGCCCGGTCCGGACACGTTGGGCTTGAGCGCCCCCGAGCGAGAGAGCGGACCCTGGCTCGAGAAATACGACATCCCGCCGCTCGGGTCGTCGACCGACCCGACGGTGAACGCCTGCTCGGCCGAGCCGGGCGCACCGATCGTCTCCGGGGCGCCGTTGTTGCCCGCAGCGACCACGAACAGTGCGCCGGTCTCTTCCGCGATGCGGTTGAGCGACTCGGCCAAGAGGTCCTTGCCGTCGGACGCCTCCGTCGTACCGAGGCTCATCGAGACGATCGGGGCGTTCTCACCGGCCCACTCCATCGCCTCGATGATCCAGGAGTCCTGGCCGTAGCCGTCGGCGCCGAGCACCTTGCCCACGAGCAGGTCTGTGCCGTCGGCGACGCCACGGTGCAGCCCGTCGCTCGCGGCGCCGGTGCCGGCGATCGTCGAGGCGACATGCGTGCCGTGGCCGTGCGGGTCGCTGTCGACCTCCTCGCCCGGCACGAAGCTCCGCGAGCCGGAGAGCACGCGTCCCTGAAGGTCGGGGTGAGTGTCGTCGTAGCCGGTGTCGAGCACGGCGACCGTGGCGCCTTCGCCGGTGTGACCGGCAGCCCACGCGGACGGTGCGCCGACGAAGGGCACGCTCGAGTCGAGCGTCGCCTCGACCTTGCCGTCGAGGTGGATCGCCTCGATGCCTCCCGCAAGCCGGGGAGTCGCGGAGAACGCGCGCGCGGCCGGTGCGGTCAGCGTCTCCCACGCCGCGGCGCTGGCCTTGTGGCCGAGCGTGGCGGCGGCGCCCCCGATGCTGGCGAGCTCGGTCTGCACCTCCAGCCCGGGGAGCGGTGCGGCGAAGCTGCGCGGGGAGGCGGCATCCTGTTCCACGATGACCGGGGTGGCGTCGACCGACGCGTCGTCGTAGCCGAACTCGATCAGCTTCGTGACGTTGAAGAGATCCTGGTCGAGCGCGCCCGAGGCCAGGTAGGGCATTGCGGCGTCGGGGACGACGTGCAGGTCGCCGGCCGCCTCGTACGTGCGCACACCCGCACCGTCGACGGCGGTGTCGATGCTGACGGTGTGCGTGCCGTCGCTGAGGTCGGTCACGGTCACGCGATCGCCGGTGATCAGCGTGACGGTGGAGGAGCTGCCGGCGACCGCGTCGGGGGTGGGGGGACCGTCGACATTCGAGGTCGCGGTCGCCGGCAGAGTCGTGAGGCCGATGCCGGCGATGCCGATCGCCAGACCGCTTGTGGCGGCGACGATCGGACGCAGGCGGCGGCCGATGGGTGGGGGAGTGGACATGCGTGAACCTCTCGGGGGGTAGGGGATCTGCTACGAAGCTCTCATGCGGGGCGCGTACAGTGGTGGCGGAGAAATGCCATGGCCACCATCCGCCACGCCCGGTGGGTGAAGATAGCTGGTGTGGAGAAGGTCACCGTGCTCGACGCGTTGGGTCTCGATGAGGAGCACACCGCCGTCTACCGGTGGATCCTTCAGCAGACGTCGGTGTCGGCCTCCGATGTCGCCGGGGCGCTGAGCATGTCACTGCCGCGCGTTCGTCCGATCGTGGCCCAGCTCGAGCGACTCGGTCTGGTGGCACGCAAAGCCGCACGCAGCGACCGGTATGTCGCCTCGCCGCCGACGACGGCGCTGCGCCCGCTGCTGCTCGAGCGCGAGCGCGGGCTGACGCGCGCGCACGAAGCGCTCGTCGAGCTGAGCGACCTGTACCGGCGATCGGCCGAGCAGCGCAGCGTCGCCGATGTCGTCGACGTCGTGATCGGCGACGACGCCGTGCGGCAGCGAATCGCGCAGCTGCAGGCCGCGTCGACCGAGCAGGTGCGTGTGCTCGTCCTGCACGAGGTCGCGCTCGTCAGCGGCGAGGAGAACATCGAGGAGGATCGCGCCCTCGCGCGCGGGGTGCGATATCGCGTGATCGTCGAGAGCGCCGTGCTCGAGCGACCCGGGTTCCTCACCGCTGCACACGAGATGGCGCAGATCGGAGAGGAGATCCGGGTGCTCCCCGCCCTTCCGACGCGCATGTTCATCGCCGACGATCAGATGGCCCTCGTGCCCATGCGCGCGCAGGGCGATGACGAGGGTTTCGGCGCTCTGCTCATCCATCCGAGCGGTCTCCTCGACCTCGTGATCGCGATCTTCGAGGAGTACTGGAGTCACGCCACCGCGTTCCTCCCCGTCGCCGAGGTGCCCGCCACCGAGGAGGTCGATCGAGACCTGCTGCGGCTGCTGCTGCTGGGGGTGACGGATGCCGCGGCCGCGACGCAGCTGGGAATCTCGCTGCGCACGGTCCAGCGCCGGGTGGCCGACCTGATGGAGATCGCCGGTGTGACCACCCGCATGCAGCTCGGCGCGGAGGCCGTGCGGAGGTCGTGGGTCTGAGCGCCGTGCGGGTGAGGGCCCGTCGTGCGCGTCAGTCCGCGTGCGTGTTGAACCAGGCCCGGCGCTGTGCGATCTCGCTGTCGCTCTCGGCCGGGTCTGACGTGTCGTGCTCGACGAGACGACCGTTCTCGTCGAGGGGCACGAACCGCAGGCACGTCGGGCACAGGGCTCGGCCCTCGGGGAATCCATCGGCGAGAGTCGCGGCGAGTGCGCCGGGCGCACCCGAGCCGGAGCATCGTGGAAGGTCGGCCGCGGCATCCGCCCACATGATCGCCCGGTGGCGGTGCAGCCCCGGGTGGTCCAGGTGTCGCGTGCAGCGACGACCCTGGTTGCGGCTCGTGCAGAAGCGCACCGTCACGGCTTCGGCCTCGGCACGAACCGCGGAACCCAGCGGACGAACGCGGCGGCGCCGACGAGGCCGATGACGCCGACGACGCCCGTCGCCAGGGCGAGGGTGGACGCGGCCGCGATCGCCGACACCAGCAGCGGCGAGACCGCACCTCCGGCATCGGTCAGGGTGCGCCAGGATCCGAGGAACGGTGCCGGATCGTCCTTGGGGGCGATATCGGCGCCGAGTGTGAGCAGGATGCCGCTGGACAGGCCGTTGCCCACTCCGAGGACGGCGGCGAACATCGCGAACCACATCGCCGACTGCTGGAGATCGTGGGTGAACGAGAGGGCCAGGAAGCCGAGACCCATCAGGAGCATGGCGGGGAGGGCGGCCCACAGGCGCCCGAAGCGGTCCATGACCTGTCCGCTCGCGTAGAAGAGCGCGAAGTCGATGGCACCGGAGATCCCGACGACGAGCGCGATGGTCTGGGCGTCCAGCCCGAGCGAGACGCCCCACAGCGGCAGGACGACCTGCCGGGCGGAGCGGACGGCGGAGAGGGATGCCGCGGCCAGGCCCAGGCGCGACAGCACGCGTCGATACACCCACATCGTGCGGAAGACGCCGGTGCGCTCGGCGGTGGGGATCGAGCCGGTGACGGGCTCGCCGGTGTCTTCGGCCGGTGTGGAGTCGCCGTGCGCGAGCGCGGGCGCCGCGACGGCGTGCTCCGGATCGGGACCCAGGAGCACCAGCAGGATCGTGGCGACCAGGCACGCACCGAAGAACCAGATGGTGGCATGCTCGTCGCCGAACAGGGCGAGAAGCGCGGCCGCCACGAACGGCCCGATGAACATGCCCAGGCGGAAGGTGCCGCCGAGAAGCGAGAGGGAACGGGCGCGGAACGCCGGCGGCACGCGCGTCGTCATGAACGAGTGGCGGGCCAGGCCGAACGCCGCCGCGCAGAATCCGATGACGAACACGGCCAGGGCGAAGACGCCGAGCGACGGGGCGAGTGCGAGGCCGACCACCGCGGCGAGACAGAGCCCGCCGGCGATGGCCATGGTGAAGCGCTCGCCGATGCGGGCGACCGCCCAGCCCGCGGGGATGTTGCCGCACAACTGGCCGACCACCAGCGCCGAGGCGACGAGCGCGGCGGTGGCGAGGTCGGCCCCGAGCTGTGCCGCGATCACCGGGATCAGCGGGATGACGGCGCCCTCGCCGAGCGCGAAGAGCACGGTCGGGCCGTAGATCATCGGCGCGAACCGGACGAGAACATCCCGCGGGCGATCGCTCACGTGCATCCACGTTAGTCTGGACTGTCATGCTCGACTTCGATCCCTCCGCCGACATCCAGGCCCTGCGCTCCACGTTCTCCGACATCAAGGCCGTGGTCGACGTCGACGCACTCACGGCCGAGATCGCGCAGCTGAGCGAGGCCGCCGGGGCACCCGACCTGTGGGACGACGTCGAGAAGGCGCAGAAGGTCACCAGCGCCCTGAGCCACCGTCAGGCAGAGCTCAAGCGCGTCACCGACGTCGAGCAGCGTCTCGACGACCTCGAAGTGCTCGTCGAGCTCGCCAACGAGATGGACGACGAAGACTCCGCTGAGGAAGCCCGTCACGAGATCGCGGAGCTCGAAGACATCATCGGCCAGCTCGAGGTGCAGACGCTCCTCGACGGCGAGTACGACGATCGCGCGGCCGTCGTGACGATCCGTTCCGGCGCGGGCGGCGACGACGCCACCGACTTCGCCGAGATGCTGCTGCGCATGTACCTGCGCTGGGCCGAGCGTCACAAGTACCCGGTGAAGGTCATGGACACGTCCTACGCGGAGGGCGCCGGCATCAAGTCGGCGACGTTCGAGGTCGACGCGCCGTACGCCTACGGCACGCTCTCCGTCGAGGCCGGCACACACCGCCTCGCGCGCATCAGCCCCTTCGGCTCGGCCGACAAGCGGCAGACCAGCTTCGCCGCCGTCGAGGTCATCCCCGTCATGGAGGAGGCCGTCGAGGTCGACATCCCCGAGAACGACATCCGGGTCGATGTCTTCCGTTCGTCCGGACCCGGCGGTCAGTCCGTCAACACCACAGACTCGGCCGTGCGCATCACGCACATCCCCACGGGTCTCGTCGTGTCGATGCAGAACGAGAAGTCGCAGATCCAGAACCGTGCCGCCGCCATGCGCGTGCTGCAGACGCGACTGCTCCTGCTCAAGCGCGAAGAGGAAGCCGCCAAGAAGAAGGAGCTCGCCGGCGTCATCACCGCGAGCTGGGGCGACCAGATGCGCTCGTACTTCCTCTACGGACAGCAGCTCGTGAAGGACCTGCGCACGGGGCACGAGGTGGGCAATCCTGCGATCGTCTTCGACGGCGACCTCGACGGATTCATCTCGGCCGGCATCCGCTGGCGCAAGCGCAAGGACGACGACGACTGACGTCCTCGTCAGCCAGGCCGATCGGCGGCCTCAGGCTCGTCGAGGTTCTCCTGGATCATGACCGGGGACGCGTGGATGCAGACGATCCGCAGGCGGCCCAGACCTGTGTTCGTGAAGCCGTGCCACGTGTCGGCGGCGACCACCGCGGTGTCGCCCGCATGTGCGATGACCGTGTCGTCGCCCATCCGAATCGTCGCCTCGCCCTCGATCACGAGCCACGTCTCGGTGTACGGGTGGCGGTGCAGTCCCGGCCCCATGCCGGGGTCGTTGTCGACGTAGAAGAACGAGATGCCCGATCCGTACTCGTCGCCCTCAAAGCGCATGGTTCGTGACGCGCCGATGAGCAGCTCGGACGCGGGGATGGGGGATGCGGTCATGCCCTCCATCGTCGGTGTGATGCGTCGTCGCGTCCAGTCAGGCCTCGTCATGTGCACGCTCAGCGCTGCTCAGAAGGGCGCGGGAGCGGTGTCGCCGACTGAGGGGCGGAAGACGGGGACGGGTCGCTCGGGCTCGACGCGGTAGCGCCGCCCGGAAGGCGAGGTCCACTGCAGTGCCCCGCCAGTGCCCCGGGATCTGGTTCACGCGCCAGCCGCCGTGATGCTTGAGAGTGTGGTGGCCCTTGCAGAGCGGTGCGAGATTGTCGAGGGCCGTGGCTCCGCCGTGCTCCCAGGCGACGGTGTGATCGATCTCGCATCTGTCGGCGGGGATACTGCAGCCGGGGGCCATGCACCGGTCGGCGCGCCATCGGACCAGGCGGCGCAGCGCCGGCGGCGGCCGGTACTGGTCGCGCCCGACGGACAGCACAATCCCAGTCTCGGGATGAGTGAGGATCCGCGTCCAGCCGCGTGCTCCGCCGGCCAGCTGCCGTGCCTGCGCCGCGGTGACCGGACCGACCCCCTCCACCACCGCCGGCGCGGCGCCGGAGGCTTCGTCGACGAGGGTGAGTGCAGGGACGGTGAGGCTGACCGTGGCCCGGATGCCCGATGCCTGAGGAGGAAGTGCGGTCGTGTCGCCGTCGATCAGCAGGTCGCCCAGCACGTCTGCGCGCCGCTCGTCGAGCGTGCGCTGGTCGTCGTCGGCGAGGGTCTTGGCGATCGCGGTGAGCCTGCCTTGGATGGCGCGGGCTTCCACAGCCGGCAGGAACGCATGCAGCCAGGCCATGCCGTCGTCGGCGGGCTCCACGATCACTCGGCGATGCCGCACCGCCCAGTCATGCCGCTCGGCCAGGCTCGCCGCCCGCTCGTGTTCGAGAAGTGCCCGCAGCTGCCGGCGGAACGCGCCGACCGGGAGCCGCACCGCCAGCTCCACCGCCGTCGTGGTGACCCGGCCGCGCACGTCGGGCTCGACCGCATCCATCAGGTCCACCAGGATCTCGGCGTGCCGCTCGGTGATCGACGCTCGACCGAGCGCGTCCAACGCGGCCGGGTACCGGTGCACCAGCGCCTGCGCGAACCCGAGGAGTCCGGCGGCGGCGTGCTCGGTGATCCGCAGAGCAGCCGCCAGCTCCAACCGCACGGATCGCTCCACGACTCCTGCGACCGCCCCGCCGTAGAAGGCAGCATCAGCCAACGCGTTGCGGCGCAGCTGATCCACCCGCATCACGCGCTGTGCGGCGAACACCGACATCATGTCGGCGACCTCGGTCACCCGGCCGACATCGTCCGGAGCCTCGAACCCGTCCCAAGGCTCGTCCCACACGTCACGCTCTTCGGGAGAGGGGAACGGGTCGTCATCGGCCATACCTCCAAACTAGAACATACCTACGACATTCCGAGATCCCATCCGGGCCGCCCAGCGCGCGCACTGGTGACCGCCGCCGAACCGATGCGGCGCCTGAGGGTGTCGCGGAGGCCGGCGCGGAGGCATCCGCTTAGGCTCGATAGGCCATGATCCGGTTCGAGAACGTCACGAAGCGCTACAAGGGCACGTCGAAGCCTGCCTTGAGCAATGTCGACTTCGAGGTGCTGCGCGGCGAGTTCGTGTTCCTCGTCGGCGCATCCGGCTCGGGCAAGTCGTCGTGTCTGCGCATGATCCTCCGTGAAGAGACGCCCACCGACGGCCGCGTGGTCGTGCTCGGGCGCGACCTGCGCACGCTGTCGAACCGCAAGGTGCCGTACTTCCGGCGCCACATCGGCGCGGTGTTCCAGGACTTCCGCCTGCTGCCGACCAAGACGGTCTTCCAGAACGTCGCCTTCACACTGCAGGTCATCGGGTCGTCGCGCGGATTCATCCAGCAGACCGTTCCCGAGGTGCTCGCGCTCGTCGGACTCTCCGGCAAGGAGAAGCGATTCCCGCACGAGCTGTCGGGTGGCGAGCAGCAGCGCGTCGCGATCGCCCGTGCGCTGGTCAACCGCCCGCAGGTGCTGCTGGCCGACGAGCCCACCGGAAACCTCGATCCCGCGACATCCGTCGACATCATGCAGCTTCTCGCGCGCATCAACGCCGGCGGGACCACCGTCGTGATGGCGACGCATGAGGCCGGGTTCGTCGATCAGATGCAGCGCCGCGTGATCGAGCTCGTGCACGGCGAGATCGTGCGCGACGAACGGCATGGTGGCTACGGCGACACGTCGGGCCTGCCGAGCCTCGCCCCGGAGCAGGAGCGCGGCGCGGCCGCTGTCGCCGCCCTCACCGCCGTGCTCGAGGTGCAGCGCGAAGCCGCCGCGGCCGCCGAGGCCGGGCTGGATCCGACCCTGGCGAACGAGGAGGAGGCGACGGATGCCGCGCCCCGGCCGGCGTCGCCGTCGACGGCGCCCGATCCGGAGCGCGAAGCGCCGGCACCCGCCGCTGAGCCTGCGCCTGCCGCATCCGCTCCGGCATCGGCCTCCGAGCAAGCCGCCGCCTCCGAACCCGACATGGTCGATGAGCCCACCCCCGGTCGCGCGGCCTCTCCGGCTCCGCGCGCGCCGCAGACCGCGCCCATCCCGGTGGCTGACATCCCCGAGGTGGACGTCGCCGAGCTCGGCCTCGCCGACCGGCTCGGTCTGGGCGAGAAGGCTCCAGACGACGAAGTGGGGCCCACGTCATGAGGGTCGGTCTCATCCTCGGCGAGGCGTTCACGGGCCTGCGCCGCAACGCCTCGATGGTGATCTCCGTCGTGCTGGTCACGTTCGTGTCGCTGACGTTCGTCGGAGCGGCGATACTCATGCAGATGCAGATCGGCATCATGAAGGACTTCTGGGTCGACCGCGCCCAGGTGGCCATCTACATGTGCACCGCGATCTCGCAAGCGCCCACCTGCACCGGCGGCGTGGCCACCGAGGAGCAGCTCGCGGCGGTGGAGGAGAAGCTCGACGGGCCCGCACTCTCTCCGCTCATCCGTGATGTGCGGTTCGAGGACAGCGACGAGGCGTACCAGAACGTCATCGATCTTCTCGGTGAGGACTACGCCAGCGTCATCACGCCCGACCAGCTCAACGAGACGTTCTGGATCAACCTGGTCGACCAGAACCAGTCCGACGTCATCATCGAGGCGTTCGGCGGCACCGAGGGCGTCGAGGAGGTGCAGGACCAGCTGCAGTACCTCGAACCGCTGTTCTCCGCCCTCACCGTCGCGACGTACATCGCAGTCGGCGTCGCCGCGCTGATGCTGGTCGCCGCCGTGCTGCTGATCGCCACGACGATCAGGCTCTCGGCCTACGCCCGACGGCGCGAACTCGGCATCATGCGCCTGGTCGGAGCATCCAATCGCTTCATCCAGACCCCCTTCGTACTGGAAGGCGTGTTCGCGGCGCTCATCGGGTCGCTGCTGGCCAGCGGCGCCGTGATAGCCGGCGTGCACTTCGGCGTCGACCAGTACCTGCGCGGACGCGTCGAGTTCGTAACGACGTGGGTCGGGCTGGACGACGCGTGGATCGTCGTGCCGGTGCTGATCCTCATCGGCATCGTGCTCGCGGCGCTGTCGGCGAGCTTCGCGATCCGCCGCTGGCTGCGGGCCTGACTCTCGGGCGAGTCGTCCGGGGGTAGACTGAACGGCTGCCGTGCGCCCGCACGGCGTGAATCGAGGAGTCACCATGCCCAGGGAACGCGGGGAGACGGTCGTCGCGACCAATCGTCGCGCGCGCCACGAGTACACCATCGAGAAGACGTACGAGGCGGGTCTGGTGCTCACCGGCACCGAGGTCAAGTCGCTGCGTCAGGGGCGTGCCAACATCTCCGACGGCTACGCCTTCATCAACAACGGCGAGGCGTTCCTCGACGCGGTGCACATTCCCGAGTACTCACAGGGGCACTGGACGAACCACGCGTCGAAGCGCGTGCGCAAGCTGCTCCTCCACAAGGACGAGATCATCAAGCTGTCGCACGCGATCAGCGCGGGCGGCTACACGCTGGTGCCGCTGAAGCTGTACTTCTCGGACGGCCGCGCCAAGGTCGAGATCGCCGTCGCGAAGGGCAAGCGCGAGTACGAGAAGCGGCAGACCATCCGCGAGCGCGAAGACAAGCGCGAGGCCGAGCGGGCCATGCGCAGCCGCAACCGCCTGGGCGAGTAGAGCGGATGCCGCGACCGCCTCGTTCAGGGCCGGTCAGCGTGCGCTGAACCGCGCCTCGACGGCGGCCGTGAGGACGATGTCTTCCGGCTGGAGCTGGACGGTGGGCGCTCCACCGCCGGCATCTGCGGCGAAGGATGCTTTGGCCATCAGCATGCGCTCCTGCCGCGGGGCAGCGGGAGAGTCGTTACGTGTGAGCAGTCCGAGATCGGCGATCTCGAGCGGCGTCACGGTCGACAGACCGATCGCGCCGGCGTAGGCGTTCGCCCGGGCGAGGGCGACGCCGACCGCGCTCGCCGCGACGTCGCGCTCCATCGCGGCTCGCGTCTCGGGCGTGAGCTGCCACTCGATCCAGCCGAGCTGGACGCCTTCGCGCTCGACGACCTCGCCGGCCCAGAACGACAGCGCGGCGAAGTCAGTGAACGTCGCGCTGAAATCGACGGTGGCGTAGTGCACGGGCGCCAGCCGTCGCCCGTCGGGATTCCACGGGCGCTCCGACCAGACCGAGACGCGCTGGCTCGTCCACTCGACGACCGTGCCCGCGGCGGTGCGCGAAGCGAGGTCCTCCCGCACCGGCTCGCTGAACGCGGCCATGCGCTCGACGACGGTCCCGCGCTCCGCACCCTCGGCCCGGATCGTGAGATGGGCCACCGCCCGCTCGGGCGCGATGCGCGCCTCGTGCTCGCCCCGGACTGTGATGACGACGTCGCTCATGCGGCAGAGCCTACTGCGTGGCGATGAATGAATTTTCATTCAAGTGCATCCAAATGGACCCCCTCCCCGGGAATGACTTCTCGATGGGCGACGGACGATCGCCCCTGACGAAGGAGGACCATCATGCGAACGAGGATCTTCGCGGGCATCGCCGTCGGCGCCATCGCCGCAGTCAGCCTGCTCGCCCCCGCCAGTGCCGCCACCGCCGGCAACGCGGCTCTCTCGGTGCTGCACGGCATCCCCGACACGCCTGTGGACGTGTATGTCAACGGCGAACTCACTCTCGACGACTTCCAGCCGGGCGACCTCGCCGGACCGCTCGATCTGCCGGCGGGCGACTACGAGGTGGCCCTCACCGCGCCGGACGCGACCGACGACAGCGCACCGGTTCTCGGACCGGTGACCGTCACGCTGGAGGCCGACACCAACTACACCGCCGTGGCCCACCTCGACGAGGCGGGCGCGCCGACGGTGACACCCTACGTCAACGACACGTCGCCGACCGCCGCGGGCGAGGGCCGGCTCACGGTGCGCCATGACGCCGCGGCGCCGGCCGTCGACGTGCTCGCGGGCGGGACGCCGGTGATCGAGGGCCTCGCCAATCCCGACGAAGCTTCCCTGGATCTGCCGGCAGGCACGATCGAGGCATCCGTCGCCGCCGCAGGGACCACCGACCCCGTGATCGGCCCGGCGCCGGTCGAGGTGCAGGAGGGCGTGCTCACCATTGTCTACGCGTGGGGCAGCCTCGAGGACGGCAACCTCGACCTCGCCGTGCAGACGATCACCGGCCTGCACTCCGCGCCGGATGGGGTCAACTCGGGCACCGGTGGCCAGCTCGCTCAGCGTGACATGACCATGCAGATGCTGCTGCTCCTCGGTGGCGTCGCCATCGCCGCCGCGGTCGCGACCTCTGCCGTCGCCGTGTCACGGGCGCGCGCTCAGCGCTGAGGACGGACACCATGACGAGGACGACCGCGGGCCAGGCGACCGCCCTGCTCGCGGTCGTCGTCGTGCTGGCGGGATGCAGCTCGCCCCCAGGGGCAGCCCCGTCGGCGACGGCACCGACACCGACGACGACCGCGCTCCCGACACCCGTCGTCGAGGTGCCGATCGTGACGGCCACCCCGCCACCGGCGCGCCGGTCTGCGCCGCCGGTGCGGGTGGTCGTCACGACCATCGGCGCCGATGTCCCCGTGCTTCCCGTGGGGGTCGAGACCGGCGGGTTCATGGAGCTGCCCGTCGACCCCGCTGTCGCGGGCTGGTACCGCTTCGGCGCCGATCCGTCCAGCGCCGACGGAAACATCGTGATCTCCGCCCATGTCGACGCGCCGCAGTACCCGATCGGACCGTTCAGCCGGTTGCGCGAGCTGCCGCCTGGTGCCTCGATCGAAGTGACGGATGCCTCGGACACGCTGCATCGCTACACGGTGGAGAGCGTCACGTACTACCCGAAGACCGAGCTGCCCGTGGACGAGCTGTTCGCCCGCGACGGCGCGCGCAACCTGGTGCTGATCACCTGCGGGGGAGAGTTCGATGCCCGCACCGGCCGGTACGCCGACAACGTCGTCGTCATCGCGACTCCGCGGAATGGCCCGTGACATGAGGACGTTGTAGACTGATGTGCTCGGATGCCTCGGCGCCGAGCACTTGGTAACTCCACAGCGTGACAGCGGCCCTTCGCACGAAGGCTCATGGGGATGATCGGTTTCGACATCGCCTGTGACTCTGCGGGAAGCGGGCCGAGGATGCAGGGTTATCTCGTAAACGACCTCTGCAAACCAATAATTGCCGATGCAAATCGCAATGAGTTCGCCCTCGCTGCCTAAGCGAGCCTGAACTCCGTGAGACCGTAGGCGTTCCCGCTACGGACCCTCGCGTCATCTAGGGGACTTGCTGCGTGACGGCGTCTGGACGTCACGTGGGACTCTTCCCAGGCTGGGCTTGTCGACTTAGGTGTCTGTGACAAAGGTCGGAGCCGAGCAGAACGTCTTCACAGACTGCGCCCGGAGAAGACGCAGTATCTCAGCGATGGACGGGGGTTCGATTCCCCCCATCTCCACCAACGCCGCTGTCACAGATGAAGGCCCGGAGCCGCGCGATCGCGCGGTTCCGGGCCTTTCTCATCTCCGCTCGGCATGGACGGCGCAGTGCCCGCCCCGTTCAGTCCTTCTGCAGCTCCTGAGCGAGCATCACGAGGATCCCGCTCGGGCCGCGAACGTACGTCAGCTTGTAGACGTCCTCGTAGGTCGCGACGCCGCGCAGCGGGTGGCAGCCGTGGCGTGCGGCGATCGCCAGCGCCTCGTCGATGTCGTCGACCGAGAATGCGACGCGGTGCATCCCGATCTCGTGGGGGAGCGTCGGCTCCGTCTCGATCGCGTCAGGGTGGATGTACTCGAACAGTTCGAGCCGTCCGTGGCCGTCGGGGGTCCCGAGCATCGCGAGCTTCACGTGGTTGCCGTCGAGACCCACGGCGGTGTCGGCCCATTCGCCACTGACAGTGTCGCGACCCAGCACGGTGAGTCCGAGATCCGTGAAGAACGCCACCGCGGCGTCCAGGTCGCGCACCGCGATCGCGACGTTCTCGAGCTTGATCGGCATACGCGCGACTCTATGCCCAGGCGGCCTCGATCGCGACGGGACGTCCGAGCACGTTCTCCGCCGCCCGATGGCCCGACCGCATGGCCGCCGGCACCGTGGCAGGGTCATCGGTCCAGGTCGCCTCGCCCGCCAGATGCAGGACTCCGGCGATCGGGACGGCGAGGTCGTCGTGGTCGGATGTCGTCGAGCCGATCCGCATGTACGCGTACGAGCCGTAGGCGAAGGGGTCATCCTGCCAGTCCGTCACATGCACGGTGCTCGGCTTCGGCACGCGGTCGCCGTACAGACGGCGCAGCTGCGCGAGCACGGACTCGACGATCTCGTCCTCGCTCCAGTCGAGCGTCGCGATCGCAGCCGGGCCGGCGGCGAACGTGAGCAACGTGGGTCGATCGTGGAGAGCGGTGAGGTCGTACCAGGAGTGCCACCACCGCGACTCGGGGCCCTGCTGACGGATGGCGTAGACGTCGTCCTCCCAGAACTTCGTCGGGAAGCCGAGCACGACCTTCTCGAACGCGTTCATGCGGAGGCGGCTGAGCGGGGCGGCGTGCGAATCGGGCAACGGCGGGTCGATGACGAAGTCGTCGGACTGCAGCACGCCGACCGGCACGGTCACCACGGCGCTCGCCGCCCGGAAGGCGCCGAAGTCGGTCGAGACCACGACGCCGTCCGCGCTCCACCGCACGTGGGACACGACATGGGTCAACCGGATGTCGAGTCCCTCTGCAAGACGGCGCGGGAGCCGGTCGTATCCGTCGGGGAACACCACCTCGTCGCCCACCACGACGTCGTCGTCGAGGCCGTGGGCGGCGAGATCCTCGATCCACACGCCGTACTGCTCCTCCGCCCGGTGCTCGAGGAACTCCCGCACACGCTGGGTTCGCTCGTCGTCCCAGCCCTGAGCTGCGAGCGCAGCCTCGGTGACATCCCGGTAGGAGGCATCCGGAGCCGACTCGGCGACCACGCCGAGCAGCGTCTCATCCACGGACTCGATGCCGGCGACGAATTGGCGGGTCTCGGCGTCGGAGAGCCGCCGACCATCCGGCCCGTAGTAGGCGATCGGACGGCTGTCGGGCTGGTAGCTGCCGACGGTGAACTCGACCGTGCGCATTCCGAATGCCTCGGCGGCCGCAGCGACGGGGGAGTCGGTGACCCCGTGGATCCAGGAGGCGCCCAGATCGGTCGCGAAGCCGTAGCGGTGATCGGACACGACCCGGCCGCCGACGCGGTCGCGCGCCTCCAGCACGACGACCCGCCGCCCCTCCGACTGCAGCAGCCGCGCGGCGGTCAGTCCGCAGACGCCGGCGCCGATCACGATCGTGTCGAACTCGTCCATCGATGGCCTTCTCTCCCGGCGACGTGGGGCCGCCCTCCGACGCTATCGAGTGCACGCGTCGGGTGTGAATCGGGATCCTCACCGCCACACTGTCGCCGGGCCGCCGTCAGGAGCATAATCGCGACTGCCGGCGCGGTGGGATGCGTCAGCGGGCCGCCGGCGGAGACCCACCGACGGAGAAGGACGATCATGGCGTACATCCGCCCATCCAAACCGGGGATCAACGACAGCTGGGGTGGTCACCGCAGACGCCGACCTCCCTCCGTGGAACCCGGAATCGACTACAACTGCTTCATCGGCGACGACGTCGTCGCTCCGGCCGACGGGGTGGTCCATGAGGTCAAGCGCTCGACGGGCGGCGCTTCCGGCCGCGCGATCATGCTGCGGACGGGCCGCGACTGGCACCGCGGCCTCCACCTGTCCGAGATCCTCGTCGAACCCGGTCAGCGGGTGCGGCAGGGCCAGCTCATCGCCCGTTCCGGCGCCTCGGCCCGCGGCAGCGAGCACGGCGTCGGCCAGCACCTGCACTGGTCGTTCTGGTTCGACCGCGGAAACGCGGTGCCCACCCCGGGCCTCACACCGACGGATGACTTCGAAGTCTTCGTCGCCAACCCCAGCCTCACCACATCCACAACCTCCGAGGAGGACCCCTTGTTCACCGAGCAGGACCGCGCGCTTCTCTTGCAGATCAAGAACGAGCTGCTCAACACCAAGGCCGGAGTCTGGACCGGCGGAAAGGTGCGCATCGACGGTATCGTTCAGGACTTCCGCTACGGGGCGCTGCCGATCGTGGCGCACAACCAGAAGCTGATCGCGAAGCAGGCCGGTCAGATCGCCGCGCTGCAGGAGATCATCGACCAGCTCACTTCCGTGCAGAACGTGTCGATCGACATGGGACCGGTACGGGATGCCGCGGAGCGCGGCACACGAGAAGCCAATGCCGGTCTCCTAAACGACGTCATCGTCGAGGCCGACCCCGACCAGGATCCCGACATCGACCCGCCGCTCGAAGGCGGGGAGGACCCCGGCCTCGGCGGCTGACTCGTCAGCGTCGGCATTGCGCTCGGGGCTTGCGAAGCCCGGTGGGCCTGCGGCATCGCGGCGATGCCGAGGACGCGGCATCCGCTTTCCGGCCCTCCCGTCCGTGCGGACGTGCAAGAATCACGTCCGATGGCGAATCTGACGATCATCCAGCAGTCGCCCGATCCCGAACAGGTCGCGGAGCATTCGCGCACGCGCCGTTCGATCGCGGACAAGATCCGCGGCATGGGCCAGAACCGCATCGGAGCTCTGCTCCTCCTGCTCGCCACGGTCGTCGCGATCCTCTGGGCGAACCTCGCCACGGCGTCGTACGCGGCGTTCTGGGAGACCCATCTGACGGTCGGCGTCGGCGATCTGCAGCTCGACTTCACATTGCACGCCATCGTGAACGACGCGCTCATGGCGATCTTCTTCTTCACCGTCGGTCTGGAGGTGCGGCGGGAGTTCGCGATCGGCGAGCTGACGAGCTGGTCCCGCGCCATGGTGCCGGTGATCGCCGCGATCGCGGGTCTTGCCCTGCCCGCACTGCTGTTCGTGCTGGTCGCGATGGGATCCGGGTACGAGAACGCGTGGGGGATCGTGATCTCGACCGACACCGCGTTCCTCGTGGGCGCGCTCGCGCTCATCGGGCCGCGGGTGCCCGGGCGGCTGCGCGTCTTCCTGCTCGCGCTCGCGGTGGTCGACGACATCGGGGCGCTGTCGATCATCGCGATCGTCTACACGGCGAACTTCACGCCGCTGCCTCTCGCGATCGCCGCGGTGGGCCTCGTAGGCGTGTACTTCACGCGCTACCTTCCCAGCGGTCGGGGGCCGGTCTACGCGACGCTGTCGATCATCGTGTGGCTCGCCTTCCTGGCGTCGGGCGTTCATCCGACGCTGGCGGGCGTGGCAATCGCGCTGCTGGTCCCCGTCTACCGCCCCGACCGACGCGACGTGGAGCATGCGCTCGAGCTGGCCCGCACCTTCCGGCAGTCGCCGAACAGCGAGTACGCCCGCGCGGCGGCCAACAGCCTGCGTGAATCCATCTCGATCAACGAGCGCCTGCAGTCCGCGTACGCCCCGTACGTCGCGTACGTCATCCTGCCGCTGTTCGCGCTCGCGAACGCCGGCGTCGTGCTCAGCCCCGAGATCCTCCAGGGTGCGGTCACCTCGTCACTCACGTGGGGCATTGTGGCGGGCCTCGTCGCAGGCAAGCTCATCGGCGTCTTCGGATCCACGGCGCTGATGAAGATCACCGGGATGGGCGAGTTCGGCCCGGGGCTCACACTCGACCGGCTCGCCGGCGGGGCGGCGCTGTGCGGCATCGGCTTCACCATCTCGCTCTTCATCGTCGACCTCGCGATCGACGACCCGCTCGCGCAGAACGAGGCGCGGGTCGGCGTGCTCGCGGCATCCGTCATCGCCTTCATCCTGGCGACGATCATCTTCCGCATCTCCGACGCCCTGCGCACCGACGTCGACCCCGGCCAGACGCTGCTGCGTCCGGTGGACCCGAAGCGCGACCACATCTTCGGCTCGCCAGACGCGCCCTTCACGATCGTCGAGTACGGCGATTTCCAGTGCGGGTTCTGCCTCAAGGCGTCGGGATCGATCCACGAGGTGTACGAGGAGCTCGGCGACCGCCTGCGCTACGTGTGGCGACATGCGCCGCTCACGCAGTACCACCCGAACGCCCTCGCCGGAGCCGAAGCCTCGGAGGCGGCGGCGCTGCAGGGGAAGTTCTTCGAGTTCGAGCGCGGGCTGTTCGCCGACCAGGAGAACCAGCGACCTTCCGACATCGTGCGTCTCGCCCGCGACCTCGGCGTCGACGTCGACAAGTTCGAGCGGGATCTCACGGCGCCGGAGGTGACCGGTCGAGTGCAGGACGACATGCTGGATGCCGAGGCCATGGGAATCACATCGGTGCCGACGCTCTTCATCAACGGCCGTCGTCACACCGGTCCGTACGACGCGCAGTCGCTCATCCGTGCGCTGTCGGAAGGCGCGACGGAGGCTGCCCCCGATCCCGAGCGCCCAGGAGGGTGACGATGGCAGAGGTCGATCCGGTGCAGCGACCCACACTGACGGACGCCCAGTGGGAGCGTCTGCGCGGGTTCGGCGTGCCCGAACAGGTGGAGGCGGGAGACTACGTCTTCCGCTCCGGTGATCGCGAGTACGACCTGATCCTCGTGGACGAGGGCGACATCGAGATCGTGCGCGATTCGCTGCTCTGGATCGAAGAGGCCGTGATCGCCCACTCGGGGCCACGCACGTTCGTCGGCGAGCTCGGCCTGCTCAACGGGCAGGGCGCCTTCCTTTCGGCCCGGGCGACTGCGCCGACTCGCGTGCTGCGGGTGTCGCGACCCGAGCTGCGGCGGCTGATGGCCGAGGACGACGAGTTGTGCGACATCATCCTGCATGCGCTCTGGGCGCGCAGGGAGTCTCTGCGCCGGGGGCCGGCCGCGCTGACCCTGAAGTTCGTCGGCTCGAGCACGTCGAGCGACTTCCTCGCCCTGCAGCGCTTCGCTGAGCGCCTCGATCTCGTGCACAAGAGCGTCGCGCTCGCGCCGGGCGAGCTCGGTGCCCACGAGAAGCTCGGGGTCTCGGAGGGCGACCTCCCGATCGCCTACATCCAGGGCGAGCCGATCTCGAACGCGACGCCCGGGATGGTGGCCGAGCGACTCGGCCTGAGCTACCAGGCCGACAGCGACGAGGTGGTCGACCTCGTCGTGATCGGCGGCGGTCCGGCCGGACTCGCGGCGGCGATCTACGGTGCGTCCGAAGGACTCAGCACCGTGCTGCTCGACGCCGTCGCGCCCGGCGGCCAGGCGGCGTCGACCTCGCGCATCGAGAACTTCCTCGGGTTCCCGTTCGGGGTGAGCGGCGGTGACCTCATCGGCCAGGCGAGCCTGCAGGCGCTGAAGTTCGGGGTGCGGGTCTACGCGCCGTGCGAGGCGGTGAGGCTCGATCCGGCAGCGGAGCGTCAGCTCGACGTCACACTCGCCGACGGACGTATCATCCGGGCGCGCAGCGCGATCATCACGTCGGGCGCGGCGTACCGCCGGCTGAGCCTCGAGCGCTGGGCGGACTTCGAGCGCTCCGGCATCTACTATGCGGCGACGCAGCTCGAGCTGCGTCAGGTGATGGATGCGCCGGTGGTGGTCGTCGGCGGAGCGAACTCCGCGGGCCAGGCATCCCTCTATCTGGCAGCCAACGGATGCCCCGTCCACCTCGTCGTGCGGGGCTCCGAGCTCGGCACCCGAATGTCGTCCTACCTCGTCGACCGGCTGATGGAGGATCCGCGCGTGCACGTGCATACGGGTGCGAACGTCGTCGGACTGGACGGGGGAGCAGGTCTCGAGCGCGTGCGCATCGACAGTCTCGGCGAGGTGGAGGCGCGTGGCCTGTTCTGCTTCATCGGCGCGGACCCGGCGACCGGCTGGCTGCCGTCGCTCGACCGCGACGCCGACGGGTTTCTGCGCACCGGCACCGACATCGCCGCGCAGTCGCTGGCGCAGTGGCAGCGACTCGGCCGCGAGCCGCTGCCCTTCGAGACGTCCGTTCCGCGGGTGTTCGCCGCCGGCGACGTGCGGCGCGGGTCCATGAAGCGTGTGGCGGCGGCCGTCGGCGAGGGGTCGAGCGCCGTCGCCTCCGTCCACCGGGCGCTGGCCTATTGATCTGCCTCGTGGCACCGCATCGAATTCGGGAGACGCCGTGACCGACGAAATCGACGAGACCGCCCCGCCGAGCGGCAGCGGATGCGCCGAGTGCGACGAGGCGGGCGGCTGGTGGTTCCACTTGCGGCGGTGCGCCGCGTGCGGGCACATCGGATGCTGCGACTCGTCGCTCGCGCAGCACGCCTCGGCTCATGCCCGCGAGACGGGCCACCGACTCGTGCAGAGCTTCGAGCCGGGCGAGGACTGGTGGTGGGACTACGAGGCGGGTGCCTGGGCGGAGGGGCCCGCGTTGGCTCCCCCCACCAGCCGGCCGGACGCACAGCCGGTGCCGGGCCCGGAGGGTCGGGTGCCACGGGACTGGCGGGACGTGCTGCGCGCCGCAGGCCGCTGAGCCGGCGCGGCGCGTACCGCCCGGCGAGCGCCGTGAGGGCGATTCCCGGACGGGCCCAGCACCGCTTCCGCAGTCAGGACTTCGGCCACTCGATGAGCAGCAGTCCCTGCTTGGTGTCGGCGAGCTTCACCCAGCCGGGCGCGTAGAGGTAGGTCATGCCGTAGCCCTCGTCGTCGGTGGAGATCGTCGTGTCAGGACTCTCGGTGATGTACACGCCCTCCGGCCCCTCCTCGCGGATCCATCCCTGCGAGACGAGCTCGGACTGCGTCGCCGCCGCATCCTCGTCGGAGATGCGGGCCCAGCCGAACATCTGACCGTGGTCGCCCGCGGGTCCGTCGAAGTCGGCCCAGACGCACTGGATGCCCTCGATGACCTCGAAGCTGCCGATGTAGAACGGCTCGGTCTGCGACGTCCACCCCAGACTCTCGAAGTCGGCGATGACGGACTCTCCGATGAGCGTCTCGCACGTCGGTTCGTCTGCGGCCGACGGCTCGGGCTCAGGCGTCGCCGAGGGTACCGGCGCGGGTGCGGTCGCCACCGGCGTCGGCGTGGCGTCGGGGCCGGCGGATGGCGGGCTCGCCGAGCACGAGGCGAGCAGCACGGTGACCGCGAGGGCGACGGCCGCGCCGGCGGCGGAACGGTGACGTGGGGGGATCATCGTGCGGTCTCCGGGGGAGGGGATCGGGCGGGAGAAGGATCAGGGGGAGTGCAGGAGCTGGAGGAAGTCGTCGTGGAGCACGCGGTTGGTGGCGAGCGAGGAGCGCTCGGAGAGCGAGTCGTCGCCGTGGAACGAGGTGAAGCGGCCGCCGGCCTCGGTCACGATGGGCACGAGCGCGGCGATGTCGTACTCCTTGACGCCGAACTCTGCCACGAACTCGAGCCGTCCCTCGGCGAGGAGCATGTACGGCCACGCGTCGCCGTAGCCGCGGTCGCGCCACACCGCGGACGTGAGTCGTTCGAGCGCGTCGAGCTCCCCGGCATCCCGCCACTGTCCGATGCTCTGGAAGCTGACGCTCGATGCGGCGATCGAGTCGACGGAGGAGACCGCGAGGCGACGCGGCTCGCCGCCCGGCACGTTGGTCCACGCGCCGTGCCCGGTCGCGGCCCACCAGCGCCGGCCGATGGCAGGCTGACTGGCGACGCCCACGCGCGGGACGCCGTCGATCGCGAGGGCGATCAGCGTCGTCCACATGGGGATGCCCTTGAGGTAGTTGGCGGTGCCGTCGATCGGGTCGATGATCCACTGCCGGCGCGTGTCGCCGGTGACGCCGTACTCCTCGCCGAAGACGCCGTCGGACGGCCGTTCGGTCTCGAGCATCGTACGGATCGCGCGCTCGGTGGCGAGGTCGGCTTCGGTCACGTGGCTCGCGTCGGCCTTCAGGCTCACCTCGAGATCGGCGGCGTCGAAACGGCTCATGGATGCCGCGTCCGCAGCATCCGCGAGTCGGAGAGCGAGTGCGAGATCGGCCCCCAGGTCGCCCTCGAAGGGCGCGTCGAAGCGCGTCGGCGTGGTGGGGGAGGTCACGTCGACCAGACTAACGGCCTCCTCCTGGCCTCGATTTCCGGTGACGCAATCGTGATGCTAATGTTGACCCTCGGTTCGCCTCTCGCGATTCACGCACCTCTAGCTCAATCGGCAGAGCAACTGACTCTTAATCAGTGGGTTCAGGGTTCAAGTCCCTGGGGGTGCACAACGCAGAAGAGCGGTCCCGAACGGGGCCGCTCTTCTTCGTGTGCCCGGTCATCGCCACGTCGGTGGGGGAGGTCCGCGCTATCGTGCCCCGCATGCCGGAGCGGGTCGAACTGTGGTGGGCGAGGCGCCAGTTCTCGCGCGACGCCGACGTGCCGTACCCGGTTGGCACCTACCGCGAGGCCTGGGCGCCGTACCCCGCGCTCATCCGCCAGTACCACCCCGAGTTGAACGCCGGGATCACGCTCACGCAGATCCCGCCGGCGGCCGACGTCCTGCTGCTGTGGCAGTGCGAGGCGGGGCACTCGTTCGCCGCCACGCCGGCCGAGCAGCGCAATCGTCCTGGGCGCGAGCGCCGGCGGTCGGCGTGGTGCCCCGAGTGCTCGACGTCGGCGCGCGCCCCGGTCGCGATCCTGGGCGAACCCGTCGCGCGGCCGAGGCTCGCACGGGCGAAGCCTGCGCGCCCTGCGCGCACGCTCTGCCCGAAGACGCCCGACCTTCCGGCAGGCGAGTCGTTCGTCAGCGCGTGCGCGCCGCGCCCGGCGTCCGCCGTCGAGGCGCAGCTCCGAGCCGACGTGTTCGCGCGCCTCGGGGTGACGTCCGGGATGAACGCCGTACGGGTTTCGCGTCCGTTCTTCGATCACGTCGAGGTGTGGCCCGACATCCTCCTGCCCGAGCTGCGCCTCGCGATCGAGTACGACAGCACCGGCCGCCACGGGCTCGAGCACGTGGGCAAGCGAGAAGACGCCGATCGTCGCAAAGACCGCACGCTGCGCGCGACCGGCTGGGAGGTCGTGCGGATCCGCACCGGGCGGCTCGAGCCGATCGGCCCCTACGACGTGCAGCTGTCGTCGATCGGGCGCCGAGGCGTCGACCGGCTCATCGACGTGCTGCGCGACATCCGCGGGTCGCTGCTCGTCGACGCGTATCTCATCTGAGCGCGTTCCGTCTCGTCCGGCTCGCACGCTCCATCGCGATTCGGTAACGACGGCCGCCCGAACGCCATCTCGACTTGACCGAGCGGCCCGGACTTCCTACATTTGCGAATACCTGAATCGGATTTCAGGTATGCCCGATCCGGGCACCCGAACCTTCCAACGGCGAAAGGCACGCACATGCGGGTTTCGAAGAAGTTGCTCCTGGGGTCCGTGGTCGCCACGGCCGCGATCTTCCTGGCGGCCTGCGCGCCGCAGGCTCAGCCCGGAGGCGCGCCGGCCGACGGCGAAGACCGCCCGGCCGAGATCACGGTCGGCGTCGTCACGAGCGAATCCGGCCCTCTCGCCGGCTACGGCAAGCAGTACCTCGACGCGTTCAAGGCGGGGCTCGACTACGCCACCGACGGCACCGGCGAGGTCGACGGCACGACGATCGACGTCGAGTACAAGGACGACGCCGGCGACCCCGACAAGGCGGTCACGGTCGTCAAGGAGCTCATCGGCGAAGGTGTGAACATCATCGCGGGCACGGCATCCTCAGGCGTCGCGCTGGCTGTCGCCGAGCAGGCAGAGCAGAACAAGGTCCTCTACATCTCGGGCCCGGCAGCGGCCGACGCGCTGACCGGCCTGAACGACTACACGTTCCGCTCGGGCCGTCAGAGCGCCCAGGACGTCGCCACCGCCGGGACGTTCCTCGACGACATCGAGGGCAAGACGGTCACGGTGTTCGCCCAGGACAACGCCTTCGGGCAGGGCAACGTCGCCGCCGTCGACGCGATCCTGGGCGGTCAGGGGGCAACGGTCAACTCGGTGCTCGTCGCCGAGGACGCGACCGAGTTCACGCCGTTCGCGCAGCAGATCCTCACGGGCGCACCCGACCTCGTCTTCGTGGCGTGGGCCGGTGCGACGTCGGGCGCGATGTGGCAGGCGCTGAGCCAGCAGGGGGTACTCGATGAGATCCCCGTCGTCACCGGTCTCGGCGATGCCGCTACCTTCGGGGCGTACGGCGAGGCATCCGAGAAGATCAACTTCCTGAACCACTACTTCCCGGGAGCGCCCGACAACGACGTGAACGACGCGATGGTCGAGGCCATCGAGTCGGCGGGCGGCACGCCTGACCTGTTCAGCCCCGACGGCTTCAACGCCGCCATCATGATCGTCGAGGCGATCAAGGAGGGCGCCGGCGACGTCGACGCGATGGTCGAAGCGCTCGAGGGCTTCGAGTTCGAGGGTCCGAAGGGGACGATGACCGTGCGCGCCGGGGACCACGCCCTCATCCAGGAGATGTACCAGGTCAAGCTCGTCGCCGACGGCGGCGCGTTCGTGCCCGAGCTGGTCGACACGGTCTCGGCCGATGACGTCGCGCCGGCCGAAGCCGCCGAGTGACCGGGAGCAGCACCGAACGATGAGCATCCCAGTCCCGTCCGCCCAGGCCGCCACACGCGGCTCCCGGCTGCAGGTCGATGGCCTCGGCCTGCAGATCGGCGGCGCGACGATCCTGAAAGATGTCGATCTCGATGTCGCTGCGGGCTCGCTCGTGGGCGTCATCGGGCCGAACGGAGCCGGCAAGACCACGCTGTTCAACGCGGTGTCCGGCCTCCTGAAGCCCACCGCCGGGCGCGTGCTGCTCGACGGCTACGACATCACCGCGGCGTCCGTGCCCGCTCGGGCCCGGGCGGGACTGGGGCGCACCTTCCAGACGTCGAGCCTCTTCCCGAGGCTGTCCGTGCTCGAGAACGTGCGTCTCGCGGCCCAGGTGTCACTGGGCGGCTCGGGGTCGCTGGTGCGATTCCCGAGGCGATCGGATGCCGCGACCGCGCTCGCCCTCGAGAAGCTCGAGGCCGTCGGGCTGAGCCACAAGCGCGACTCGGCTGCCGGAGACATCTCGCACGGCGACAAGCGCAAGCTCGAGATCGCGGTGCTGCTGGCGACCGAGACGAGCATCGTGCTCCTCGACGAGCCCATGGCCGGCGTCGGCTCGGGCGACGTCGACGGACTCGTCGGCAACATCCGCGACCTGCACCGCGAGAAAGGCTGCACCGTCCTCATGGTCGAGCACCACATCGACGTGCTGATGGGACTCGTCGACAAGGTCGCCGTCATGTACTTCGGAACGATCATCGCCTACGACACTCCGCAGGCCGTCATGGACAACCCACTCGTGCAGAGCGCCTATCTGGGGACGGGGGCCGCCTGATGGACGCCATCCTGACCGTCGCCGGCCTGGGGTGCTCGATCGCCGGGCAGCAGGTCGTCGAGGACGTCACGTTCGAGATGCCCCCCACCGGCATCACGGCGGTCCTGGGCCGCAACGGAGTGGGCAAGACCTCGACGCTGCGCGGCATCCTGGGTCTCATCCAGCGCCGCGGCGAGGTCCGTCTCGCCGGCGAGCGCATCGACGGTCTGCCCACGCACAGGATCGTCCGCAAGGGCGTCGGCTACGTACCCGAGGATCGCGAGATCTTCTCGTCGCTGACCGTCGCCGAGAACCTGGCGCTCGCCGAGCGCCAGCGCGCACCGCGCCGCGAGTTCGTCGCCGAGCTGTTCCCCGACCTGGTCGCGCGGCGCGATCAGCCCGCGGGCACGCTCTCGGGCGGCCAGCAGCAGATGGTCTCCGTCGCCCGGGCTCTCATCAACGACAACCGCCTCCTGCTCGTCGACGAGCCGACCAAGGGCCTCGCGCCCAAAATCGTCGTCGAGGTGGCGAACGCCCTCGAGGAGGCGGCCAAGACCGTGCCCATCCTCCTCGTCGAACAGAACCTCGAGGTGGTCCGCCGCCTCGCCGACACGGCCGTCGTCATCGGCGGCGGACGCGTCGTGCACATCGGAAAGGCCCGCGAGATCCTCGACGACGACGACCTCACCCGGCGACTGCTGGGTGTGCACGCAGAGCCCACTCACACACACGGGACGGAAGACGGCCGCGCATGAGCACCCTCGTCCTCACCCTCATCACCGGCGTCGGCCTCGGCGCCCTCTACTTCCTCGTCGCGAGCGGGCTGAGCCTCATCTACGGCCTCATGCACGTGCTCAACTTCGCGCACGGCGCCTTCCTCACCCTCAGCGCATTCGTGGGGTGGATGGTGGCGCAGGCGCTCGGCACCGCGTCGTGGGGCTCGTTCCTGCTGTCGGTGCTCGTCGGAGCGGGCGTCGGCGCGGTGTTCGCGACCCTCACCGAGCTGGTGCTGATCCGTCCGCTGTACGAGCGGCACATCGAGCAGGTGCTCGTGACGGTCGGCCTCTCCTTCGCCGCCGTCGCCCTCTTCGAAGGCATCTGGGGCACCGACCCGATCCACATCTCGGGGCCAGCGTGGCTGCGTCAGACGACCGACGTGCTGGGCGCCCGCATCCCGAACACCTACTGGGTGCTGATGATCGCCGCGGCCCTCGTGCTCGCCGCGCTGGTGCTGTTCCTCAAGCGCACGCGCTACGGCATGATCATCCGCGCCGGTGTGGAGAACCGCTCGATGGTCACCGCCCTCGGGATCGACGTGCGACGGTCATTCACCCTCGTCTTCGCGATCGGCGGGGCCGCCGCCGGCATCGGGGGAGTCCTCGCGATGCACTACTCCACCTTCGTGTCCGCGCACCTCGGCGCGACGCTGCTGATCTTCGCTTTCATCGTCACGGTCGTCGGCGGTCTCGGCTCGCTGACAGGTGCGGCCGTGGCATCCGTCCTCGTCGCCGTCCTGCAGCAGTTCGCGAACTTCTATCTCGGGGGAACCGGCGACTTCATCGTCGTCATCCTCCTCGCCGTGGTGCTGCTGGTGCGCCCGGCCGGACTCCTCGGGAGGAAGGCATGAGCGCCGACTCGAGCACCACCACCGGCGGCGTCCGCCGCTTCCTGCCCGCCATCGTCGGCGTCGCCCTCGTCGGGTTCATGGCGCTGCTGCCGATGCTGAACCTGTCGCTTCCCGGCATCCTTCCGACTCCGACGTACATGCCCGGCACCCTGGCGCTCCTGTCGCTGTGCATGGTGTTCGCGGCGCTGGCGCTGTCGTACAACCTGCTGCTCGGATCCGGCGGGATGCTGTCGTTCGGGCACGCCCTGTACTTCGGAGCCGGCGCGTACGGGCTCGGCATCGCGCTCGAGCACTTCGGCGTGCCGCTGTGGCCGGGCGTGTTCATCGCGCTGATCGGGGGCATGCTCATCGCCCTTGTGACGGGCGCCGTCTCGATGCGCGTGTCGGGCATCCCGTTCGCGATGGTCACCCTGGCGTTCGCCCAGGCCGGGTCGGTGCTCGTGCGGCGCAACTCGCAGATCACCGGCGGCGAAGAGGGACTCGGGCTCGAGACCGACCTCGTTCCCGACTTCCTCATCGGGGTGATCAACACCCGCAACCTGTACTGGTTCGCTCTGGCGGTGCTGGTCGTCGTCTACCTGGTGACGCTGTGGGTCGACACCTCGCGCCTCGGTCACCTCGCCCGCGCGACGCGCGAGAACGAGCAGCGGGTTCGAGTGCTCGGCCTCTCGCCCTACCGCGTGCGTCTGCTGGTGTTCGTGATCGCCGCGGTGCTTGCGAGCCTCGCCGGCGTGGCGTACATGCTGCTGCAGTCGGGCACCGTGCCGCGGGCGGTGTCGGCCGACCTCACCATCACGATCCTCGTGATGGTCGTGCTCGGTGGCGTCGGGTTCCGGTGGGGTGCCATCGTTGGCGGTGTGCTGTACACGCTTCTCGACCAGCGCCTGACGGTCCTCGCCGGATCGGAGGCCATCGCCGGACTGCCCGACGTGCTGCGCGTGCCGCTGTCGGAGCCGCTGTTCATCCTCGGGGTGCTGTTCATCCTCGTGGTGATGTTCCTGCCGGGCGGCATCGCCGGCACGATCGACGGCGCCGTGCGTCGCCGTCGCGGCGAGAAGGCCCGCGGCACCCTGCAGACCCTCGACGACGAGGCGGCCGAGGCGCCGGTGGAGGTGCGCGCGTGACCTGGCCGGCCGAGTTCGAGGACGGCTCCCACACGATCGGCCGCTGGCTGACCGATCGGGCGTCTCGCTCGCCGCATCGCATCGCCGTCGACGACCGCGGCGTGACGACCGACTACGCCACGCTGGCCGAACGCTCGGTCGCCCTCGCCGACGGTCTGCGACGCGCCGGCCACGGCGCCGGCGACCGCATCGCCACGGTGTCGGGCAACTGCACCGACCACGTCGTCGCGTTCTTCGCGTGCGCGCTCGCCGGCATCGCGTTCGTGCCGCTGTCGTGGCGGCTGACGCCGCGCGAGCTTAGGACCCAGCTCGACCGGGCCGACCCGGTGCTGCTGCTCGTCGAGGACGAGCACGCGGCGCTCGCGGGCGAGGCGCTGCGCGGGCTCGGCCGGGCGCTTCCCGTCGCCCTCCTCGGTACCACCGGCGTCGAGGCCGGGATCGGCGCCACCGGCTCGCCGAAGCCGCGCCGGCCCGTGCAGGATGACGACCCCCTCCTGGTGGTCTTCACCTCCGGCAGCGAGGCGGCGCCGAAGGGGGTCGTGCTCACGCACGCCAACTGCTTCTGGAACAACCTCGCGCTCGCGCAGGCACTGCCCCTGACGCAGGATGACGTCGTGCTCGCGATACTGCCGCAGTTCCACGTCGCGGCATGGAACTGCCAGCCGCTGCTCGCGTGGTGGGTCGGTGCGACCGTCGTGCTGGAGCGCTCGTTCCAGCCCGCACGGGTCCTGCAGCTCATCGCCGAACGCGGGGTGACGGCGATGATGGGCGTGCCGACGCAGTACGCGCTCCTCGCGGGCACCAGGGAGTGGAGGACGACGGATGTCTCGTCCCTCCGGCTCGCGCTCGTGGGAGGCGCCACGATGCCGGCCCCGCTGCAGGAGCAGTGGACGCACCGCGGCGTGGTGCTCACCCAGGGCTACGGGCTGACCGAGGCCGCTCCCAACGTGCTGCACCTTCCCGCGGACGAGGCTCCGGCTCACCCGGGCGCAGTCGGGCGCCCGTACCCGCACGTCTCTGTGCGGGTCGTCGACCCCGAGAGCGGGTTGCCGCTCGACGGCGAGGCCACCGGCGAGCTGTGGGTGCGCGGACCCAGCGTGTTCGCGGGCTACCTCGGCGACGACGCGGCGACGACGCGCACGATGAGCGGGGAATGGCTGCGCACGGGTGACCTCGTGCACCGCGACGCCGACGGCGTGTTCCGCATCGTCGATCGGATCAAGGACATCTTCATCTCGGGCGGCGAGAACGTCGCTCCCGCCGAGGTCGAGCACGCGCTGACGCAGCATCCCCTCATCGAGGCGGCCGCCGTCGTCGGCATCCCCGATCCGGTATGGGGCGAGCGGGGCGTGGCGTTCGTGGTGACGGCCCCCGGCGCGGCATTGTCGACCGACGAGGTGATCGCGCACGCGCGGCGCAATCTCGCGGGATTCAAGGTGCCGACGCGCGTGGAGTTCGTCGACGCGCTGCCGCGCGCGACGATCGAGAAGCTCGCCCGCTCGCGGCTGCGCGAACGGGCACGACGGCTCATCGAGGGGGATCGGGCGGCGACGCCCGATCATGAGACGGAAGGGGTGGGGTCATGACGCATCCCGAAGGAATGATCGAGGACGACGCCGAGCTCGTCTCTCCGGCCACGGGCCGACCGCTCACCAAGCGGGGCGAGGCGACGCGACGACGGCTGCTCGAGGCCGCCGAGGTCGTGTTCGCCGAGCAGGGCTACCACGAGGCATCCATCGTCAAGATCACCGAGCGCGCCGGGATCGGCCTCGGCACGTTCTACCTGTACTTCGACAGCAAGCAGTCGATCTTCGAGGCGCTGGTCATCGACCTCAACCGCCGGGTCCGGCACTCGATGTCGGAGGCCATGGAAGGCGCGACATCGCGCCTCGACGCCGAGCGCGCGGGCTTCGCGGGGTTCTTCCGCTTCACGGCGGAGCATCCCGCGCTCTACCGAGTGGTGCGCGAGGCGGAGTTCGTCTCGCCCGACGTGCTGCGCCTGCACTACACGCGGATCGTCGAGGGATACGAGGCCGGCCTGCGCGCGGCGCAGGACGTGGGCGACGTCGATCGCGCCCTCGACCCCGAGACCACCGCCTGGGCACTCATGGGCATGGGCGAACTCATCGGCATGCGCTTCCTGCTGTGGGAGCGCGACGCCGACGGCCGCCCGCCCGCCCAGCTGGACCCCGTCGTGTTCGACGGGATGACCCGACTCATCGACAACGCGCTGGCGCCGAGGACGACGCAGCCGGAAGGACCGAAGTGATGGCCGAGCAGGACCTGGCGGGCAAGCGCGCCCTCGTCACCGGAGGAGCGAGCGGCATCGGGCTCGCGTGCGCCCATGAGTTCGCGGGGCGCGGTGCGCACGTGATCATCGCGGACCTGAATGCGGATGCCGCGGCCGCCGCGGCGGCGGAGGTCGGCGGCGAGGCCTGGGTGGTCGACCTCTCCGACACGGCCGCGCTCGATGATCTGACCCTCGATGTCGACATCCTCGTCAACAACGCCGGCATCCAGCGGGTCAGCCCGATCACGGAGTTCGACCCCGACGCGTTCCGTCTGCTCCTGCGCCTGATGCTCGAGTCGCCCTTCCTGCTGGTGCGCGCGGCGCTCCCCGGCATGTACGAGAAGGGCTGGGGGCGCGTCATCAACATCTCGAGCGCACACGGTCTGCGGGCGAGCGCGTTCAAGTCGGCCTACGTCGCCGCCAAGCACGGCCTCGAGGGACTCTCGAAGGTCACCGCGCTCGAGGGCGCCTCCCACGGCGTGACGAGCAACTGCATCAACCCGGCGTACGTGCGCACGCCGCTCGTCGAGAAGCAGATCACCGATCAGGCGAAGGTGCACGGCATCCCCGAGAGCGAGGTCGTCGAGAAGATCATGCTCACCGAGACCGCCGTGAAGCGTCTCGTCGAGGCCGACGAAGTCGCCTCCCTCGCCGGCTGGCTCGTGTCGGACAAGTCGGGCATGGTCACCGGCGCGTCCTACACGATGGACGGCGGATGGACGGCGCGGTGAGTCACACGTACCGGCAGCTCGACGTCCCGGTGGACGGCGGCCTGCTCCACGCGGGGGTGTGGGAGACGGATGCCGCGGCCGACGCGCCCTCGGTGCTCGCGGTGCACGGCGTCACGGCGTCGCACCTGGCGTGGCCGTTCGTCGCCGAGCGGCTTCCGGGCGTGCGCGTGGTGGCGCCCGACCTCCGCGGCCGTGGTCGCAGCAACGGCATCGAGGGCTCCGCGGGTATGGCTGCTCACGCCGACGATCTCGCCGCGCTGCTCGATGCGCTCGGCATCGATCGCACGGTCGTCGTCGGCCACTCCATGGGGGCGTTCGTGTCGGTCGTGTTCGCAGCCCGCCACGCCGAGCGGGTCTCGCGCCTCGTCCTCGTCGACGGCGGGCTGCCGCTCGACGTGCCCGCGGGGATGGACACCGACGCCCTCGTCGCGGGGATCCTCGGTCCTACCGCCGCGCGCCTGTCGATGACGTTCGCCGACACGGGGGAGTACCTCGACTTCTGGCGCCGGCACCCTGCGTTCACCGACGCCTGGACGCCCGAGCTCGAGCGCTACCTCGCCTACGACCTCGTGGACGACGGAGCGGGGGCGCATCGCCCGGCCACGAGCTACGCGACGACGGCGGATGACACCGTCGACATGAACACCGGGACCACGCTGCCCGACGCCCTGGCCGGGCTGCGGCATCCGACTCGCCTGATCACCGTCCCGCGCGGGCTTCAGAACGAGCCCCCCGGCCTCTACGCGCCGGCGCACCTCGACCGCGTGCTCGCCGCCAACCCGTCCGTGCGGCACGAGCGGGTCGAGGGATTCAACCACTACACGATCGTGATGTCCCCGGGTGGCGCGGATGTCGTCGCGGCCGCCGTGCAGGAGGAGCTCGCCGCGGTCCCCACCCCCTGATGCTCACCTGTCACGAAGTGCCGCCCGCCGCGGCACTTCGTGACAGGTGAGCGGAGGCGGTTGTGGTGGGCGAGGGTGGCGGGTCAGCGGGCGGCGCCGGCGATGCGGGTGGTCAGCTGGTGAGCGTGCGCGAGGAGCGTGCGTCCGAGCTCCGGCAATCGCTCGGGGCCGAAGCGGAACTCGACGCCCGTCAGGCTCAGCGCCCACTGCGGGTGGCCCTCACGCGTGAACACCGCCGCGCCGAGACCCCAGCTGCCCTCGACGATCAGGCCCGGGTTGACCGCGTAGCCGCGCTCATGGGTGTCGCGCAGCCGCGCGCGCAGGCGCTTTTCGCCGTGCGACGCGCCCCACCGGCGGGAGAGCTCCGGATGCCGCTCCAGGTAGGCGTCCACATCGTGGGGCGGCAGGAAAGCGAGGATCGCGAGCCCGGCCGACGCGACACCGAGCGGAAACCGCACGCCCTCCGACAGCACGAACGAGCGGATGGGGAAGCTGCCCTCCTCGCGAAGGAGGCAGACGGTCTCGTCCCCGCGCCGCACCGAGAGGAAGGCGC
Organism: Microbacterium sp. CFH 31415; assembly: GCF_022538185.1. Classification (GTDB taxonomy): domain Bacteria; phylum Actinomycetota; class Actinomycetes; order Actinomycetales; family Microbacteriaceae; genus Microbacterium. The sequence continues at coordinate 115,248 of NZ_JAKYXC010000001.1, forward strand.
TCTCTTCGGTGCGCACCGCGAGCGACCGCACGATGTCGCGGGCGATGCCGGTGATGTCGTAACGGGATGCCGCGACCGACCCCATGAGGTAGAGCTCGGGTCCGGGCATCCACCGGCCCGTGCGATCATCCTGGTCGACGAGGCCTTCATGGCGCAGCGCGGCGAGCAGGCGGTGCGCAGTGGGACGGGTGAGCTCGGCGTCACGCGCGAGGTCGACGACCGACATGCCCTCGGCACCCGCCGACGTGACGAGGCGCAGCAGCCGGGCCGCCCGCGCGACGGACTGCGCGCCGGGGATCGAGCGCGCGTGCTTCGCCAAGTTGTCCACGATGTGGACACTACGCCCGTGGTCTTCCACATGGCAAACCTCGGTGCGTCGGGGTTCGGGTGACGGACGCAGGATGGAGTCGTCCGGCAACGAAGGAGTAGCACGTGATCGACAAGACGTGGGGGTCTGCCGCCGAGGCGGTCGCCGACATCCCCGACGGGGCATCGCTCGCCGTCGGGGGGTTCGGCCTCTCGGGCAACCCCATCGCCCTCATCGAGGCCCTGCTCGCGCAGGGGACCCGCGAACTGAGCATCGTCAGCAACAACTGCGGCGTGGACGACTGGGGCCTCGGCATCCTGCTGAATGCGAAGCGCATCCGCAAGATGACCTCGTCCTACGTCGGCGAGAACAAGGAGTTCGAGCGCCAGTTCCTCTCGGGCGAGCTCGAGTTGGAGCTCACGCCGCAGGGCACACTGGCCGAGAAGCTGCGCGCCGGGGGCTCGGGAATCGCTGCCTTCTACACGCAGACGGGCGTCGGGACGCAGGTCGCGGAGGGCGGGCTGCCGCGCCAGTACGACGGAAGGGGCGGCATCGCCGTGGCCTCGCCGGTCAAGGACGTGCGCAGCTTCGACATCTCGGGCGAGCCGCGCGACTACGTGCTGGAAGAGGCCATCGTCACGGACTTCGCCCTCGTGCACGCGCTCAAGGGCGACCGGCACGGCAACCTGATCTTCAACAAGGCGGCCCGCAACTTCAACCCGCTCGCGGCCATGGCCGGGCGCGTGTGCATCGCGCAGGTGGAGGAGCTCGTCGAGCCCGGCGAACTCGACCCCGACGGCATCCATCTCCCCGGCATCTACGTGCACCGCATCGTCGAGGTCGGCGGCGACATCGAGAAGCGCATCGAGCGCCGCACCGTATCGGTCAGCGAGGCGCTGAGCCGCGACATCCCCGAAGGAGCCTGACATGGCACTCACCCGCAACGAGATGGCTGCGCGCGCCGCCCGGGAGCTCTCCGACGGCGCCTACGTCAACCTCGGCATCGGCCTTCCGACGCTCGTCCCCAACTATGTGCCCGATGACGTCACCGTCGTCCTGCAGTCCGAGAACGGCATCCTCGGCGTGGGGCCCTACCCGACCGAGGACGCGGTCGACCCCGACCTCATCAATGCGGGCAAGGAGACCGTCACGACGCTGGCGGGCGCGGCGTTCTTCGACTCCGCGACGAGCTTCGGCATGATTCGCGGTGGCAAGATCGACGCCGCCATCCTCGGCGCCATGCAGGTGTCCGCCACCGGAGACCTCGCGAACTGGATGATCCCGGGGAAGATGGTCAAGGGCCCGGGCGGCGCCATGGATCTGGTCCACGGCGCGGGCACGGTCATCGTCCTGATGGAGCACGTCGCGCGCGACGGCTCCGCCAAGATCGTGAACGAGTGCTCGCTGCCTCTCACCGGCCGCGGCGTCGTCGACCGCATCATCACCGACCTCGCCGTGATCGACGTGACGGAGGATGGACTCGTGCTCGTCGAGCTCGCGCCCGGCGTCACGGTCGACGAGGTGATCGCCGCCACTGAGCCGGCGCTGCTCATCGCCGACGAACTCAAGGAGGAATCATGACCCACGACGACGTCGTCATCGTCGCCGCCGCACGCACGCCACAGGGGCGTCTGAAGGGCCAGCTCGCCCCGCTCACCGCGGTGCAGCTCGGCAGCGCGGCCATCCGGGGAGCGCTCGAGAAGGGCGGCATCCCCGCTTCCGCCGTCGACGCGGTGCTCGTCGGTCAGGTGCTTCCCGCCGGCTCGGGCCAGAACCCCGCTCGCCAGGCCGCCGTCGGCGCCGGCATCGGGTGGGACGTCCACTCCGGGTCGGTCAACAAGGTCTGCCTCTCGGGCCTCACCGCCATCATCGACGGCGCTCGCATGATCGCGGTCGGCGACGCGAAGGTCGTCGTCGCCGCGGGTATGGAGTCCATGACCCGCGCGCCTCACCTGCTCATGGGATCTCGCGACGGCTGGGCCTACGGCTCGATCGAGGTGATCGACCACATGGCGTACGACGGTCTGACGGATGCGTACGACCGGGAGAGCATGGGAGCGTCGACCGAGCGTCACAACGGCCGCCTCGAGGTCACGCGCGAGGCGCAGGACTCCGTCGCGGCGCGCTCGCACCAGCGGGCGGCCGCCGCCCACGCGGACGGGCTGTTCGACGCCGAGATCGTCCCCGTCGAGATCCCGCAGCGCAAGGGCGACCCGATCGTCGTCACGAAGGATGAGGGCGTGCGGCCTGAGACCACCGTCGACACGCTCGCCCGGCTTCGCCCTGCCTTCGCGGAGGGCGGCTCGATCACCGCCGGCAACTCGTCGCAGATCTCGGACGGTGCTTCGGCCGTCATCCTGACCAGCCGGTCGCACGCCGACGAGAACGGCTGGCCGGTGCTCGCCGTGATCGGCGCGTCGGGTCAGGTCGCGGGCCCCGACAACTCGCTGCACTCGCAGCCCGCCCGCGCGATCGAGAAGGCGGTCGCCAAGCAGGGGATCGCCGTCTCCGACCTCGACCTGGTCGAGATCAACGAGGCTTTCGCGGCAGTCGTGGTGCGATCGCAGGCTGAGCTCGGGCTGTCGGACGACGTCGTGAACCCGCACGGTGGCGGCATCGCCATCGGGCACCCGATCGGCGCGTCGGGCAACCGCCTGGTCGTCCACGCCGTGCACGAGCTGATGCGCCGCGGCGGCGGCACCGCGGCCGTCGCGCTCTGCGGCGGTGGCGGGCAGGGAGACGCCCTCATCATCACGCGCTGAGGCGCGCGCGGCTCATCCGCAAACGCGGAGGATGCGGCGGCGGGTCGCCGGGCGATAGCGTCACGACGTGACCACGATCTCCCGACCGACCCCCGCCGACCGCGCCGAGTGGGACGCGCTCTGGCAGGCGTACATCGCGTTCTACGAGTCCGAGGTGCCCGCGCACGTCTCCGACTCGACGTTCGCTCGCATCCTCGCCGACGACGAACTGCACGGAGCGATCGCATGGGATGCCTCGGGGCGCGCGATCGGTCTGGTGCACTGGCTCACTCACCCGGCGACGTGGTCGACAGGCGTCTACTGCTACCTCGAAGACCTCTTCGTCGATCCCGAGGCGCGGGGGAGCGGCACCGGCCGCGCCCTGATCGAGCACGTGCGCACGTGGGCGGCGCAGCACGGCGCCGAGAAGGTCTACTGGCTGACGCAGAGCGACAACGCCACAGCGCGAGCCCTGTACGACAGGCTCGCCGTCTCGACCGGATTCGTGCACTACGAGATCTCACTCGACCCGGATTCAGCGGCGGGTGAGGACGAGGTCTGAGGTCTAGCGGCGCTCGCGCTTGAGTCGGTTCTGCTGGAGCTTCTTCTCCTGGCCGTGCACCGGCGAGTCGGGATCGATGACCCCGCCGCGCGACGCGCGACGGACGTCGACGATCGCTCCGATCACGAGAGCGACCGAGATCGCCCAGCTGAGCCACCCGAGGGCTGTGCGCCAGGTGAAGGGGGCGTCCTCGCGCATTCCCCTCAACAGCGTCAGGCCTCCGGTGATGGCGGTCATGAGGCCCGTGCCGAAGAGGTACTTGCGCATGCGCCCACGCTATCGCGGCGAACTGCCCGCGGTCGCCCCTTGACAGCCATCGCCGCGCACGTCAAGCGGGGAAGGCGGTCGCGACGAGCGCGATAGCCTGAGGATGCCTCGTCCCCAGCCACCGTCAGGAGCCCGAGTGACCCAGGCCGAACTCGTCGTCGTCGCCAACCGCCTTCCCGTCGACCACGTGGCCGACGGCTCGGGGGAGCAGTCGTGGCGCCGTTCCCCCGGAGGGCTCGTCACCGCGCTCGAGCCGGTGATGCGGCGCGCCGACGGAGCGTGGGTCGGCTGGCCGGGCAAGGCCGGCATCCACATCGAGCCGTTCGAGTTCGAAGGCACCCACCTCGTGCCCGTGACGCTCAGCACCGACGAGATCGAGCTCTATTACGAGGGCATGTCGAACGACACGTTCTGGCCGCTGTACCACGACGTCATCGCCGAACCGCGTTACCGCCGCGTGTGGTGGGACTCCTATGTGAAGGTCAACCGGCGCTTCGCCGATGCCGCCGCCGCCGCCGCCGCTCCCGGCGCGACGGTGTGGGTGCAGGACTACCAGCTGCAGCTCGTGCCGCGCATGCTGCGGGAGGCCCGGCCCGACCTCGTGATCGGATACTTCCACCACATCCCGTTCCCGGCATACGGTCTCTACTCGCAGCTCCCGTGGCGCCGCCAGGTGCTCGAGGGCCTGCTCGGCGCCGACGTCGTCGGGTTCCAGCGTGTCGCCGACGCCGGCAACTTCGCCCGCGCGGTCCGCCGCGTGCTGCGGTACCCGACCAAGGCCTCCGGCATCGCGGTGCCCGACGACGACGGCACGACGCGCAACGTGCTGGCGAAGGCCTTCCCGATCTCGATCGACGCGTCGTCCTATGTCGAGCTCTCGCAGCGACCGGAGATCCGGGCCCGCGCCGCCGAGATCCGCGAGGAGCTGGGCAACCCGAAGAAGATCCTGCTGGGCGTCGACCGGCTCGACTACACCAAGGGCATCCGCCACCGCCTGAAGGCCTTCGGCGAACTGCTCGAGGACGGCAAGGTCTCGGTCGAGGACGTCACGCTGGTGCAGGTCGCGAGTCCCAGCCGGGAGCGCGTCGAGGCGTATGTGCAGCTGCGCGATGAGATCGAACTGAAGGTGGGCCGCATCAACGGCGACTTCGACACGATGGGCCACACCGCGATCCGCTATCTGCACCAGGCCTACCCCCGGGAGGAGATGGTGGCGCTGTTCCTGGCTGCGGACGTCATGCTCGTCACGGCTCTGCGCGACGGCATGAACCTCGTGGCCAAAGAGTACGTCGCCACCCGCACCGACAACCGCGGGGTGCTGCTGCTCAGTGAGTTTGCCGGGGCCGCCGACGAGCTGTCGAGTGCCGTGCGCATCAACCCGCACGACATCGACGGGATGAAGGAGGCCATCATGCGCGCCATCGAGATGCCCGCCGCCGAGCAGGGCAGGCGCATGCGAGCCATGCGGCGGAAGGTCATCGAGAACGACGTCGCCCGCTGGTCGCAGTCGTTCCTGGCGGCGCTCGAGGCCGCCGGCACGGCGAACCGCGCAATCCGGAGGACCGCATGAGCGCCGATCCCCACGACGAACTCCGTACGGCGATCGCCGGGGTCGTGGCATCCGATCGCCTCCTCATCGCGCTCGACTTCGACGGCACCCTGGCGCCGCTCGAGGACGAGCCGATGGATGCCCGCATGCTCCCGGCGGCGCGCGAGGCGGTCGAAGCCGTGGGCGCCGCGCCGGAGACCGTCGTCGCGCTGGTGTCGGGCCGCAGCCTGTCCGACCTGCGGGTCATCGCGGAGCATCGCGACGACTCGCCGCTGCTGCTGGCAGGGTCGCACGGAGCCGAGTTCTGGATCCCGGGGGAGGGCGTGGTCACCCACGACGACGACCCCGCGGATGCCGCCCTCCGCGACGAGCTGCGCACCCACGCCGAGCAGGCGACCGCCGACCTCGACGGCGTGTGGATCGAGCCCAAGCGCTTCGGCTTCGGGGTGCACACACGCAAGGCCACCGCCGCCGACGCGGCGGAGGCGAACCTCCGCGTCGACGCGCTGGTCTCGGCGGAAGCGCCGCACTGGCGCCGCCGGACCGGGCACAACATCGTGGAGTACGCGTTCCGTCACGAGGGCAAGGACTCCGCCGTCGCGGAGCTGCGCGCGCGCACCGAGGCCTCGGCCGTCCTGTTCGCGGGCGACGACGTCACCGACGAGGACGCGCTGAAGAGCCTGGGCGCGACCGACCTGGGCGTGCACGTCGGCAACCGGCCGACGGCGGCCACCCTCACGGTCGCCGACATCCCCGCGATGGCCGAGCTGCTCGCCGTCATCGCGGCCGAGCGATCGGCCACGCGGGAAGAGAACCCCTCCGGGGAGCGACCCGCCGCGCGGCAATAGACTCTGCTTTATGCCCCAGCCTGACAACTCCATCGACATCAAGCCCCGCAGCCGGGTCGTCACCGACGGCATCGAAGCGACCACCTCACGCGGGATGCTCCGCGCGGTCGGCATGGGCGACGAGGACTGGGACAAGCCCCAGATCGGCATCGCGTCGAGCTGGAACGAGATCACGCCGTGCAACCTGAGCCTCGACCGGCTCGCGCAGGGCGCCAAGGAGGGCGTGCACGCCGGCGGCGGCTACCCGCTGCAGTTCGGCACGATCTCCGTATCGGACGGCATCTCGATGGGTCACGAGGGCATGCACTTCTCGCTCGTGTCGCGCGAGGTCATCGCCGACTCGGTCGAGACGGTGATGATGGCCGAGCGTCTCGATGGGTCCGTTCTGCTCGCGGGCTGCGACAAATCGATCCCCGGCATGCTCATGGCGTCGGCCCGCCTCGACCTGTCGAGCGTGTTCCTCTACGCCGGATCGATCGCCCCCGGCTGGGTGAAACTGTCCGACGGAACCGAGAAGGACGTCACGATCATCGACTCGTTCGAGGCCGTGGGTGCGTGTCTCGCGGGCAAGATGAGCGAGGCCGACCTCAAGCGGATCGAATGCGCGATCGCCCCGGGCGAGGGCGCGTGCGGCGGCATGTACACCGCGAACACCATGGCCTCGGTCGCCGAGGCGCTCGGGCTGAGCCTCCCCGGCTCGGCTGCCCCGCCGTCGGCCGATCGCCGCCGCGACTACTTCGCCCACCGCTCCGGCGAAGCGGTGGTCAACCTGCTGCGCCAGGGCATCACGACCCGCGACATCCTCACCAAGGAGTCCTTCGAGAACGCGATCGCCCTCGCAATGGCGCTCGGCGGCTCGACCAACGTCGTCCTGCACCTGCTCGCGATCGCCCGCGAGGCCGACGTCGAGCTGAGCCTGCACGACTTCAACCGCATCGGCGACAAGGTGCCGCACGTGGCCGACATGAAGCCCTTCGGCCAGTACGTCATGAACGACGTCGACCGCCACGGCGGCATCCCGGTCATCATGAAGGCCATGCTCGACGAGGGCCTGCTGCACGGCGACGCGCTCACCGTGACCGGCAAGACGCTCGCCGAGAACCTGGCCGAGCTCGACCCCGACCCGATCGACGGCACGGTCATCCACACGTTCGACGACCCGATCCACGCCACCGGCGGCATCACGATCCTCCACGGCTCGATGGCGCCCGAGGGCGCGGTCGTGAAGACGGCAGGGTTCGACGCCGCCGTGTTCGAGGGCCCCGCCCGGGTGTTCGAGCGCGAGCGCGCCGCGATGGACGCGCTGGAGGCCGGCGCGATCGACAAGGGCGACGTGGTCGTCATCCGCTACGAGGGCCCCAAGGGCGGGCCGGGCATGCGCGAGATGCTCGCCATCACGGCCGCCATCAAGGGCGCGGGCCTCGGAAAAGATGTACTACTCTTGACGGACGGAAGATTCTCAGGCGGCACAACCGGCCTGTGCATCGGCCACATAGCACCCGAAGCGGTGGACGCAGGTCCCATCGCCTTCGTGCGCGATGGTGATCTGATACGGGTCGATATCGCGGCTCGCACTCTCGACCTACTCGTCGACGATGCAGAGCTCGACTCCCGCCGCTCTGGCTGGGAGCCGCTTCCTCCGCGCTATACCCGTGGCGTCCTTGCCAAATACTCCCGTCTCGTGCGCTCTGCAGCAGAGGGCGCGACGACCGGCTGAGTTCGGCCACTGACACATCCCTTCGACCGATCGAGGATCCTCACCATGCCCGCCGAAACCGCTGCGGCCGTTCCCCGGCCACCCGCTCGCACCGCCACCGCGCCCGTGCTCACGGGCGCCCAGGCGGTCGTCCGCTCGCTCGAGCTGCTCGGCGTCACCGACGTCTTCGGGCTGCCGGGCGGCGCCATCCTCCCCGTGTACGACCCGCTCATGGACTCGAGCGACCTGCGCCACATCCTGGTCCGCCACGAGCAGGGCGCGGGACACGCCGCCGAGGGCTACGCCGCGGCGTCGAACAAGGTGGGCGTCGCCATCGCCACGTCGGGTCCGGGCGCGACCAACCTCGTGACGGCCATCGCCGACGCGTACATGGACTCGGTGCCGATCGTGTGCATCACCGGCCAGGTGTTCTCGAATCTCATGGGGACGGATGCCTTCCAGGAGGCCGACATCGTCGGCATCACGATGCCCATCACGAAGCACTCCTTCCTCGTGAAGGACGCGTCCGAGATCCCGGGTGCCATCGCCGCCGCGTTCGAGATCGCCGGCACGGGGCGTCCCGGTCCGGTGCTCGTCGACATCACCAAGGACGCGCAGCAGGCCGAGGTGCCGTTCGTGTGGCCGCCCAGGATCGACCTCCCGGGCTACCGTCCGGTGACCAAGGCCCACGGCAAGCAGATCCAGGCGGCGGCCCAGCTGATCGCCGAGGCCAAGAAGCCGGTGCTGTACGTCGGCGGCGGAGTCATCCGCGCGCAGGCGGCCGCCGAGCTGCGCACGCTCGCCGAGACCACCGGCGCGCCGGTCGTGACGACGCTCATGGCACGCGGCGCATTCCCCGACTCGCACCAGCAGCACCTGGGCATGCCCGGTATGCATGGGACGGTGCCAGCGGTGCTCGCGCTGCAGGAGGCCGACCTGATCGTGTCGCTCGGCGCGCGGTTCGACGACCGTGTCACCGGCAAGGCGGCGCTGTTCGCTCCCCATGCGCAGGTGGTGCACGTCGACATCGACCCCGCCGAGATCTCGAAGATCCGCGCCGCCGACGTGCCGATCGTGGGCGATCTGAAGGACGTGCTGGTCGACCTCGATGTCGCATTCCGCGCGGTGTCCGACGGCGTCCGGCCCGACATCACCGAGTGGTGGTCCTTCCTCGACGGCCTGCGTGACGAGTTCCCGCTCGGCTACACGGCGCCCTCGGACGGACTGATGTCGCCGCAGTACGTCATCTCGCGCATCGGCGAGCTCACCGGACCGGAGGGCGTGTTCGCCGCCGGTGTCGGACAGCACCAGATGTGGGCCGCCCAGTTCATCAAGTACGAGCGCCCCAACTCGTGGCTCAACTCGGGCGGTGCGGGCACGATGGGCTACTCGGTCCCCGCGGCCATGGGTGCCAAGGTCGCCGAGCCCGACCGTCATGTGTGGGCGATCGACGGCGACGGCTGCTTCCAGATGACCAATCAGGAGCTCGCGACCTGCGCCATCAACAACATCCCGATCAAGGTCGCGATCATCAACAACTCGTCGCTCGGCATGGTGCGTCAGTGGCAGACGCTGTTCTACGACGGCCGGTACTCGCACACCGACCTCAACACCGGTCACGACACCGTCCGCATCCCCGACTTCGTGAAGCTGGCGGAGGCGTACGGCTGCCTCGCGATCCGCGTCGAGAAGGAGGAGGACGTGGATGCCGCGATCCAGACTGCGCTCGAGACGAACGACCGCCCCGTCGTCATCGACTTCGTGGTGAGTGCGGATGCGATGGTGTGGCCGATGGTGCCGCAGGGCGTCAGCAACAGCTACGTCCAGTACGCCCGCGACCACGCGCCTGCCTTCGAGCAGGAGGACTGAGCCATGACAACGCACGTGCTGAGCCTCCTCGTCGAGGACAAGCCGGGTCTGCTGACCCGCGTCGCCGGACTGTTCGCCCGTCGCGGCTTCAACATCGAGTCGCTCGCAGTGGGTGTGACCGAGGTCCCGGGACTCTCGCGCATCACCGTCGTGGTCGACGTCGACGAGCTGCCGCTCGAGCAGGTCACCAAGCAGCTCAACAAGCTGGTCAACGTCATCAAGATCGTCGAACTGGATGCCGCGGCCTCCGTGCAGCGTGAGCACATGCTCATCAAGGTGCGCGCCGACAACCAGACCCGGTCGAACGTGCTGGAGGTCGTCAGCCTCTTCCGCGCGTCTATCGTCGACTACGCCACCGATGCGCTCGTCGTCGAGGTGACGGGCGACAAGGCCAAGGTCGAGGCCTTCCTGCGCGCCCTCGAGCCCTTCGGCATCAAGGAGCTCGCACAGTCGGGTCTGCTGGCCATCGGCCGCGGCGGCAAGAGCATCACCGAGCGCGTGCTGCGCGGCTGAGCCGCGGCATCCGCTCTCCAGACCACACGAACCATCACACAAGGAGACACACCCCCATGGCTGAACTCTTCTACGACGCCGACGCCGACCTGTCGCTCATCCAGAGCAAGAAGGTCGCGATCGTCGGCTACGGCTCGCAGGGCCACGCGCACGCGCTGAACCTCCGCGACTCGGGCGTCGAGGTCGTCATCGCCCTCAAGGAGGGCTCGAAGTCCACCGAGAAGGCCCAGGACGAGGGCTTCGAGGTCAAGACGGTCGCCGACGCCGCCGAGTGGGCGGACGTCATCATGATCCTCGCGCCGGATCAGCACCAGCGCGGCATCTTCAACGACTCGATCAAGGACAAGCTCGTCCCGGGCAAGACCCTCGCGTTCGCGCACGGGTTCAACATCCGCTTCGGCTACATCCAGGCACCCGAGGGCGTCGACGTCATCCTCGTCGCCCCCAAGGCGCCGGGCCACACCGTGCGCCGCGAGTACGTCGCCGGTCGCGGCATCCCGGACATCATCGCTGTGGAGCAGGATGCCTCGGGCAGCGCATGGGACCTCGCCAAGTCGTACGCGAAGGCGATCGGCGGCACGCGCGCCGGCGTCATCAAGACGACGTTCACCGAGGAGACCGAGACCGACCTGTTCGGCGAGCAGGCCGTGCTGTGCGGCGGTGTCTCGCAGCTCGTCCAGTACGGGTTCGAGACCCTGACCGAGGCGGGCTACCAGCCTCAGATCGCCTACTTCGAGGTGCTGCACGAGCTCAAGCTCATCGTCGACCTCATGTGGGAGGGCGGCATCGCCAAGCAGCGCTGGTCGGTGTCCGACACGGCCGAGTACGGCGACTACGTCTCTGGTCCGCGCGTCATCGACCCGCACGTCAAGGAGAACATGCAGGCCGTGCTCGCCGACATCCAGTCGGGCGCATTCGCGAAGCGCTTCATCGACGACCAGGACAACGGCGCCGTCGAGTTCCAGGAGCTGCGCGCGAAGGGCGCTCAGCACCCGATCGAGGAGGTCGGCCGCGACCTGCGCGGTCTGTTCGCCTGGAAGCAGCAGGACGAGGACTACGTCGAGGGCAGCGCGGCGCGCTGACCTGACAGCTTCGAGGGGTCGCACCGTCTGATCGAGGCGGGGCGGTCCCTCGACTTCCGCGCGCACGGTACTCCGGCGCCGCGGTTCGGGCCGTCCCCCACGAGGGGACGGCCCGTCTCATTCGAATCGCCCGCTCGGGCCGAGCATTTGGTATCACCCCCGCCCGCGCACCGCTCTCTCATGGCAGCCGGAAGCCCGTCCGGCGGAATCAAGGGAGAGCCCCCAAATGAACACCATCACACGCGGAGGTCGCGGCCGGAAGGCCGCCTTCACCGCAACGATCCTCGCGGTCGTCGGACTGGGACTGGCGGGATGCCAGACCGGGGTCGCCGACCTGAACCGGACGAACGCACAGGACGCGCCGCAGTCCGCTCAGCAGGCCGAACGCTCGGCCGAGGCGGCGCAGTCGCGGTACGAAGGCCTGGCCGAGTACTGGCAGCTGCGCGCGCAGCGCGCCGACACGCTCCGCACCGAGACGCAGCAGAGCGCCAGCCGCGCCGCCGACGCTTCGCAGTCGCGGTACGAAGGCCTTGCCGGGTACTGGGCGGGTCGCGCACAGCAGTCCGACACCTCGGTGCGGGTCCTCGCTGACCGGGTCGAGACCCGGAGCGGCGTGTCGCACGTGCTCGTCAGGCCCGAGCGGAACCGCGGGACCACCCAGGTCCGCGTGCTGGCCGACCGCGTCGACACGCAGGCGCCCGAGGTCACGGAGGTCCGAGTGCTTGCCGACCGCGTCCCCACGCATGAGTGACCGCCGGATGCGCCCGTGGTCGCCGACCACCCCGATGGGCGACAACGGCCGCGGATCACACGCTGAGGCTCCCGTAGGAAGCTACGGGAGCCTCAGCGTGTGCGCTGGGGCGGCGACGACGCGGGGAAAGCGCGGGTCCACGCGCTCACCCGGTGCACCGCTACGCTGAGGGCGTGACTCACGGACGCGACGACGACGCCCTCTCGTGGGGCGGTGACGACGACCCGACTCTGGACGTCGGCGCCGCGGAACCCCACGCGGTGACGCCCGCCGCCGAGACCGCTTCGCTGCCCGAAGGCTGGAGCGCGGTCGGGCGGGGGAGTGAGGCCGTCACCCCCGAGGCGAACGACGGCGCCGACCTGCACGACGGCCCGCTCGACGCGCGCGGGTCGATGGAGTCCCCGGCGCAAGGTGACCCGGTGCGCGAGCCGATGGGCAACGCCGAGCTGATCACGCTCGGCGTGATCGGCGGGTTCTCCGCGCTGTACGCGATCGGTTGGCTGATCGGCGCGCTTCGGCTGCAGGGCACCGCACAGTTCCTGGTCGCACCCGTGGCGTACCAGATCAGCCTCTGGCTCGCGGTCCTCGCGCCGCTCGTCTGGTTCGCGGCGGTGTTCCTCCTCACCGCCGCCTCCAAGACGTGGGTGAGGTTCGCATGGCTGGCAGCCGGTGTGGTGCTGCTCGTGCCGTGGCCGTTCATCATGGTGGGGGCGATCGGACGATGAGCGATTCGATCGCGGATGCCGCGGCATCCGGTTCCCCCGCCGCGATGCGGACTCCCGTCTGGGTCGTCGTCGCGATCTCGGTCGTCTTCGGGCTGTTCTACGCGTACGCGCTGTGGAACGCCCTGGCCTTCCTCATCGCGCAGGCGAGCGGTCCGCTCGGGCTCAACGGCTACGGCTGGTTCGTCCTGCTGCTGGCGGTGGTGTTCCCGCTGGGCGTCTTCGGAGCGGCGTTCGCGCTGGCGTGGCGACGGCCCGCGTGGCAGTTCGCGCTCGTGCTGTTCACCGGGCTGTGCGTGGTGGCCGTGTTCTGGCTGAATGTCATCGCGTACGCGGCGGTCTACGGCGCGTCGCTGCTCGGCTGACGCGGTGCGTCACACGGTCGGACGACCCGACCGGGCCGCGCTAGGCTGAGACAGGCCTCGCCCCCGCTGGCGTGCGGCGCGGCATCCGCTCTGCCCTGCACTGACGGACGGCCTCTGCCCGTCGCGCACAGCCCCAAAAGGAACCATCCCGTGACGAAGCCTGTCGTTCTGATCGCCGAAGAACTCTCTCCCGCCACGATCGACGCCCTGGGTCCGGACTTCGACGTGCGCAACGTCGACGGCACCGACCGCTCGGCGCTGCTCTCGGCCCTCGCGGAGGCGAACGCCGTGCTGATCCGCTCGGCGACCAGGATCGACGCCGAGGCCATCGCGGCCGCCCCCGTGCTCAAGGTCGTCGCCCGCGCCGGCGTCGGACTCGACAACGTCGACATCAAGACCGCCACCACGGCGGGTGTCATGGTCGTCAATGCGCCGACCTCGAACATCATCTCGGCGGCCGAGCTCACGGTCGGCCACATCCTGAGCCTCGCGCGCCGCATCCCCGCCGCCCACGCGTCGCTCGCCGATGGCCAGTGGAAGCGCAGCTCTTACACGGGCACGGAGCTCTTCGAGAAGACGGTCGGGATCATCGGCCTCGGCCGCATCGGCGCGCTCATCGCCGCCCGCCTGCAAGGCTTCGACATGCGCGTCGTCGCCTACGACCCCTACGTCACGAGCGCACGCGCGCAGCAGCTCGGCGTGCAGCTGCTCAGCCTCGACGAGCTGCTGGAGCAGAGCGACTTCGTCACCATCCACATGCCGAAGACCCCCGAGACCACGGGCATGATCGGCGCCGAGCAGTTCGCACTCATGAAGTCCTCCGCGTTCGTCGTCAATGTCGCGCGCGGCGGACTCATCGATGAGGAGGCGCTGTACACGGCGCTCACGACGGGCGAGATCGCCGGGGCCGGCCTCGACGTCTTCACCTCGGAGCCCCCCGCCGAGGGCGGCTCTGCGCGTGCGCTCCTCGACCTCCCGAACGTCGTCGTGACCCCGCACCTGGGCGCCTCGACCGACGAGGCGCAGGAGAAGGCCGGCGTGTCGGTCGCCCGCTCGGTGCGCCTGGCGCTCGGCGGCGAGCTCGTGCCCGACGCCGTCAACGTCGCGGGTGGCGTCATCGACCCGTACGTGCGCCCCGGGATCCCGCTCGTCGAGAAGCTCGGCCAGATCTTCGCGGCCCTCGCGCGGTCGCCGCTCACGAGCCTCGACGTCGAGGTGCACGGTGAGCTCAACGACTACGACGTCAGCGTGCTCAAGCTCGCCGCGCTCAAGGGCGTCTTCACGAACATCGTCAGCGAATCGGTGTCGTACGTGAACGCGCCGCTGCTCGCCGAGCAGCGCGGCGTCGAGGTGCGCCTGATCGTCGACGACGACAGCCCCGAGTACCGCAACATCATCACGCTCCGCGGCGCGCTCTCCGACGGCTCGCAGCTGGCGGTGTCGGGCACGCTCACCGGCACGAAGCAGATCGAGAAGCTCGTCGGCATCAACGACTACGCGATCGAGCTCCCGATCGAGAAGCACCATGTGGTGATGCTCTACACCGACCGCCCCGGCATCGTCGCGGTCTACGGCCAGAAGTTCGGCGACGCCGGCATCAACATCGCGGGCATGCAGATCGCGCGCAGCGAGGCCGGCGGTCAGGCGCTGTCGGTGCTCACCGTCGACTCCCCGGTGCCCGATGACCTGCTCGAAGAGGTGCGGTCCGACATCCAGGCCGATCTGTTCCGCCAGATCGAGATCACCGAGTCCTGATCCCGGCGCCCGATATCCCGGCGCTGCGGAGCGGCGTCACGCCTTCGCGGCGCGCTCGACCATCGCGATGAGCGCGTCCAGCGCCGCGCCCCGGGGGACCGGCCCGGGGATGGACCCGCCTTCCAGGGCATTGTTGAAGTACAGCCCGTCGCTGACCAGCATGACGAGGTCGAGTGCGGTGGCGTCCTTGGTGTGCGTGCGCAGAACGTCCGCCCACTGGTCGCGGATGTCGCGCAACGCGACGCGGGCACGCGCACTGCCACCCTGTGCGAGGCGCGACGTGGCGAGGATCGCGCGGTCGATGCGGTCGTTCTCCATGACCGAGGTGCGCAGGAAATAGGCGATCGGTCCCTCGGGCGAGGCCGCCATCGCGGCGACGTCGTCCTCGACGAGGACGTGGAGACGCTCGAGGAGCGCGGATTCGAGCGCATCCTTCGAGCCGAAGTGGTACAGCAGGCCGCCCTTCGAGACCCCGGCCGCGCGTGCGGTGGCCTCCATCGTGGCCGCGCGTTCGCCCTCCTCGATGAGGATCGCCTCGAAGGCGTCGAGCACCTTGTCTCGGGCGAGGGGAGGGCGACTCATGTCGTCGATGCTATCGACGGATGTCCCGGCATCCTGTTACTATACCGACCGGACGGTATAGAAACTGAGGATGACATGACCACCGCGACGATCGCCGAACGCCCCGTCGACGCAGGACAGCGCGTCGGGTGGCGCGGCTGGCTCGCGCTCGTGGTGCTGATGCTGCCCGTGCTGCTCGTCTCGGTCGACAACACCGTGCTGAGCTTCGCGCTGCCGGCGATCGCGCTCGATCTCGAGCCCACGAGCGCGCAGCAGCTGTGGATCATCGACGCGTACCCTCTCGTGCTGGCCGGACTGCTCGTCACGATGGGCGTGCTGGGCGATCGCTTCGGGCGGCGACGGATGCTGCTCATCGGCGCGACCGGGTTCGGCATCGTCTCGGCGCTCGCAGCGTTCGCCCCGACGGCCGCCCTCCTCATCGCGGCGCGCGCGGGCATGGGCGTCTTCGGCGCGATGCTGATGCCCTCCACGCTGTCCCTCCTGCGCACCGTGTTCGCGAACCGCGACCAGCGACGCCTCGCGATCGCGATCTGGGCCGCCGGGTTCTCGGCCGGTGCCGCACTCGGGCCCGTGGTGGGCGGCATCCTGCTCGAGCACTTCTCCTGGGGCTCGGTGTTCCTCATGGCCGTGCCGGTGCTCGTACCGCTCCTCGTCTTCGTGCCGCTGCTGGTGCCCGAGTCGCGCGATCCGCGCCCCGGCCGCATCGATCCGGTGAGCATCGCCCTCTCGATGGCCGCGCTCGTGCCGATCGTGTATGCGATCAAGGAGCTCGCGGTGCACGGCATCTCCGGGATCGCGCCGGTCCTCTTCGCCGTCGGCGCGCTGTTCGCCGTCCTCTTCGTGCGCCGGCAGCTTCGCCTCGAGACCCCCATGCTCGACATGGCGCTGTTCCGGCGCGGCTCCTTCAGCGGGGCGATCCTCGTCAACCTGCTGAGCGTCATCGCCCTGGTCGGCTTCCTGTTCTTCGTGGCGCAGCACCTGCAGCTCGTGGTCGGCCTGTCGCCGATGGAGGCCGGACTCGCGCTCGTTCCCGGACTCGTCGCCATGATCGCGGCAGGTCTGATCGTGGTGCCGCTCGCGAAGCGCTTCTCCTCGCGGATCATCGTGCCCGCGGGGCTGGCGGTGTCGGTGCTGGCCTATGTGACGATCGCCGTGACCGCGCAGGACGGCGAGGTGTGGGTGCTCGCCCTCGCGTTCGTCGCGCTGGGCGTCGGCATCGGCATGGCCGAGACCGTCTCGAACGAGCTGATCCTCTCGAGCGCACCTCCGGAGAAGGCCGGAGCCGCCAGCGCCGTGTCGGAGACGGCGTACGAGCTGGGCGCGGTGCTCGGCACCGCGGTGCTCGGAGGGCTGCTGACCGCGCTGTATCGCAGCAGCCTCGTGCTGCCCGACGGCCTTACCGCCGAGGCCGCCGACGCGGCGCGTGAGACGCTTGCCGGAGCGATCGCCGCCGGAAGCGGCCTCGAGCCGGGTCTGGCGGAGCAGTTGCGGGATGCCGCGGCCCGCGCATTCGACGCCGGCGTCGGCGTGACCGCGCTCATCGGCGCCGCGCTCATCGTGACGGCGGCCGTCATCGCGGCCACTACCCTGGAGAGGACCGCGTCCGCGTCCGAGCACTGAGCCCGGGAGCCGCCGGGCGCCCAGGCGAGGAGAGCAATGCCGCGCGTGCAGGATCCAGGTGTCGTGAAGCTGGCCGTCATCCCGGGCGACGGGATCGGCCCGGAGGTCATCGCCGAGGCCGAGAAGGTGCTCGACGCGGCGACGGCGGGAAGCGGCATCCGATTCGAGAAGACCCGATTCTCGCTGGGAGCCGCGCGGTTCCTCGACACCGGCGACACGCTCACCGACGCCGACCTCGACGCGATCAAGGAGCACGACGCGATCCTGCTCGGCGCCGTCGGCGGAGTGCCCGGCGACCCGCGTCTGAAGGACGCGAACATCGAGCGCGGCCTGCTGCTGAAGCTGCGCTTCGAACTCGACCACTACGTCAACCTGCGGCCGTCAAAGCTCTACCCGGGCGTTCCCGGCCCGCTCACCGAGCCCGGCGACATCGACTTCGTCGTCGTTCGCGAGGGCACCGAGGGGCCGTACGTGGGCAACGGCGGCTCGATCCGACGAGGCACGCCGCACGAGGTCGCGAACGAGACCTCCGTCAACACCGCCTTCGGCGTGGAGCGGATCGTGCGATACGCCTTCGACCTGGCCGAGCGCCGCGCGAAGAAGGTGACGCTCGTCCACAAGACGAACGTGCTCGTGCACGCCGGCGGCATCTGGAAGCGCATCGTCGACGCGGTGTCGGCGGAGCATCCGGAGGTGGCCGTAGACTACCTGCACGTCGACGCGGCCACCATCTTCCTGGTCACGAACCCGGGCCGTTTCGATGTGATCGTCACCGACAACCTCTTCGGCGACATCCTCACGGACCTGGCCGGCGCCGTCACGGGTGGCATCGGTCTCGCCGCATCGGGCAACATCAACCCCGACGGCGCGTTCCCCTCGATGTTCGAGCCCGTCCACGGTTCGGCGCCCGACATCGCGGGTCAGCAGTCGGCCGACCCCACGGCCGCGATCCTGTCGACCGCCCTGCTGCTCGATCATCTCGGGCTGCGGGCCGAGTCCGAGGCCGTCACCCGCGCGGTCGAGGCCGACATCGCCGACCGGGGCACGGTCACCCGCACCACGGCGCAGATCGGCGACTCCATCGCCGCCCGCCTCCGGGCGTAACCTGGAACCGGCAGGCGCCACCACACACTCAGCGGAACCCTCCGCAGGAAAGCAAGGCCCGTCATGACGCTCATCGACTCCGATCCCGACACCGGACTCGCCCCGCTCGAGTTCACCGTCAACCGCAATCTGCAGGCGAAGTCCGCAGAGCAGCGCGCCGAGATCCTCGCGAACCCCGGCTTCGGCACCAGCTTCACCGACCACATGGTCGACATCTGCTGGTCGACCGGCGGCGGCTGGCACCGCCCGCGCGTGCAGCCCTACGGCCCGCTCTCGCTCGACCCGGCCGCGGCGGTGCTGCACTACGGGCAGGAGATCTTCGAGGGCATCAAGGCCTACCGTCACGCGGACGGGTCGATCCACACCTTCCGCCCCGACCAGAACGGCCGCCGTCTGCAGCGCTCGGCGCGCCGGCTCGCGCTGCCCGAGCTGCCGGTGTCGTACTTCATCCAGTCGCTCCGTGAGCTCATCGCCGTTGACGGCGACTGGGTGCCTTCGGGCCCCGACCAGAGCCTCTACCTGCGCCCGTTCATGTTCGCGAAGGAGGCGTTCCTCGGCGTGCGACCCGCGCACAAGGTCGGCTACTACGTGATCGCATCGCCCGCGGGCGCGTACTTCACCGGCGGCGTGCGGCCCGTGTCGATCTGGCTCAGCGAGGACTACGCCCGAGCCGGCAAAGGCGGCACCGGGGCGGCCAAGACCGGCGGCAACTACGCCGCGTCGCTGCTTCCGCAGTCCGAGGCGTACGAGAACGAGTGCGACCAGGTCGTCTTCCTCGACCAGGACCGCAACGTCGAGGAGCTCGGCGGCATGAACGTCGTGTTCGTCTACAAGGACGGCACCATCGTGACCCCGCAGTCGGACTCGATCCTCGAGGGCATCACGCGCGACTCGATCCTCCAGCTCGCAATGGATCGCGGCCATAAGGTCGAGGGCCGGGCGGTCTCGTTCGACGAGTGGCGCGAGGGCGTAGCATCCGGGGACATCGTCGAGGTGTTCGCCTGCGGCACCGCCGCCGTCGTCACTCCGATCGGCCTGCTCAAGGGCCGCGACTTCGTCGACGAGCAGCCCATCGGCGAGCTTGCGCTCTCGCTGCGCGAGGAGCTGACCGACATCCAGTACGGCCGGCGCGAGGACAAGCACGGCTGGCTCTTGCGCCTCGACGCCTGACCTACGGCTCCGGATGCCCCGGCCCGTCCCACACGCGACGGCCGGGGCATCCGCGTTCCTTTCGTGCTCCTACTTGCTCCGCGAGACTGCAGTGGTGCACCGAGACCGCAGACGCTGGCTGCATTCTCGGCGCACCGATGCGGTCTCGCGGATCTGGGGGCGCGTAGGGGGCGTGGGGCCGGGCGCGCTTCGGGAGGGGTGGCTAGGCTGATCCGGTGAGGATCGCGCGCTTCAGCCACAACGACGCCATCAGGTTCGGAATCGTCGACCAGGGAGAGCTGGTCGTACTCGCGGGCGACCCGATGTTCGCGGGCTACGACACGACAGGGGAGCGCGTGCCGCTCGCCGACGTGGCGCTGCTGGCGCCGGTGATCCCGCGGTCCAAGCTCGTGTGCGTCGGCCGCAACTACCGCGATCACGCCGCCGAGATGGGCAACGACGTACCGTCCGCCCCTATGCTGTTCTTCAAGCCGAACACGTCGGTGATCGGCCCCGGCGACGCCGTCGTGCTGCCGAAGGGCTCGGACTTCATCAGCTTCGAGGGCGAGCTGGCCGCCGTGATCGGCCGCATCGCGAAGAACGTCCCCGCCGAGAACGCCCTCGACTACGTCTTCGGCTACACGATCGGCAACGACCTCACCGCCCGCGACTGGCAGAAGTCCGACGGGCAGTGGGCGCGGGCCAAGGGCTTCGACACGTCGTGCCCGCTCGGCCCCGCCATCGAGACCGAGTTCGACGTCCACGGGCCGGCGGTGATCACCACGCGCCTGAACGGCGAGGTGCGCCAGCAGGGTCCGATCTCCGACATGATCTTCTCGCTCGCCGACGTGATCGCTTACGCCTCGGCCGCGTTCACTCTCCTGCCGGGCGACGTCATCCTCACCGGCACGCCGGCCGGCGTGGGGCAGATCTCGGCGGGAGACACCGTCGAGGTCGAGATCAGCGGGCTCGGCATCCTGCGCAACACCGCGCGTGACGCGTGACTCCTGATGATCGTCGCATGACCGAGGCGGATGCGGCAGCCCTCCAGCCTGCGGCCGTCGCGGCGGTGCAGCGACGCACGGTCTGGGTGCTCTCGCTCGGCCAGATCCTCGGCGGCCTCGCCTTCGGCGCCACAGTCTCTCTCGGCGCCGTGCTGGCGGCTGAGCTCTCAGGCGACGACGCGTTCTCCGGGTTGGCTGCCGCCGCCGTCACGCTGGGCACGGCTGCCGTCGCCGTGCCGCTCGCCGCGTTCGCGAGCCGGCGCGGTCGCCGGCCGTCGCTCGCGATGGGCATGGCGATCGCGCTGGTCGGCGTCGTGCTGGTCGTCGTGGCGGCGGCGGTGCAGTTCTTCCCGCTCCTGCTCCTCGCGTTCGGGCTGGTCGGCGCCGGCCAGGCCGCGAATCTG
Source organism: Microbacterium sp. CFH 31415 (assembly GCF_022538185.1). GTDB lineage: Bacteria > Actinomycetota > Actinomycetes > Actinomycetales > Microbacteriaceae > Microbacterium. The sequence continues at coordinate 136,138 of NZ_JAKYXC010000001.1, forward strand.
CAGACCCGCTTCGCGGCGGCCGATCTCGCCACCGACGCGACGCGAGGACGCGACCTGTCGATCGTGGTGTGGGCGACGACGATCGGCGCGGTGCTCGGCCCGAACCTGACCGGCCCCGGCGAGGCGCTCGGTCAGGCGGTGGGGATGCCGGCACTCACCGGTCCGTATCTCATCACGGTCGTCGCCCAGCTGCTCGCCATCGCGGTCTACCTGTCAGCGCTCCGCCCCGACCCGCTGCTGCTGGCGTACCGGATCGTGGCCGCGGCGAAGGACACCGCGCGCGGGGCGATCGCCAAGCCCGACCAGCCAGTCGTGGCGCGGTACGCGATCTTCGCGGTCGCGGCGGCGCACGGCGTGATGGTGTCGGTCATGGCCATGACGCCCGTCCACCTCCTCCATCACGGGGCGTCGCTGTCGATCATCGGGCTCACGATCAGCCTGCACATCGCCGGCATGTTCGCCCTCTCCCCGGTCTTCGGCATCCTCGCCGACAGGGTCGGCCGCGTGCCGACGATCCTGATCGGCCAGGGTCTGCTCGCGGCATCCCTCGTCACCGCGTCCTTCGGGCAGGAGTCCACCGTCTCGGTGACGGTCGCCCTCGTGCTGCTCGGACTCGGCTGGAGCGCCACGACGGTGTCGGGATCGACGCTGCTGACCGAGGCATCGGCGGAAGGCCAGCGCACCCGGCGGCAGGGTCTGAGCGACCTGACCATGAGCCTGGTCGGCGCCGGCGGTGCGATCCTCGCCGGACTGGTGCTGTCGTGGATCGGATACGGCGGGCTCGCGCTCGCCGTCGGCGTCGCCGTCATCGCCACGGTGCTGCTGGCGCCCTTCGGCCGCCGCACACCGGTGTCCTCGGGGGGAGTCGAGTGATATCGATGACGACCGTGCCGGCGGTATATTCGCGACCGGGAATGCAGTTTTGTGACCTCGCCACAACGTTCCGCGCCGCGCGGGCGGGCATGCCCTAGCGTCGCTCCATGGGCACGACGGCGTCTGCGTATCTCACCGGCTTCGGCCGGTATCTTCCCGGCGAGCCGGTCGACAACGCCGGGATCGTGGCACGGCTCGGCGGCGACGACGCGGTCACCGAGCGCATCCGTCGCCGCGTGCTCGAGGCGAACGGCATCCGCACGCGGCACTACGCGCTCGACGGCGACGGCGAGCCGACCGAGCTGAACGAAGAGCTGGCCGTCAAGGCGCTGCGCGCCGCCCTCGACGACCGGGGGATGGATGCCGCAGACCTGCGCATGCTCGCGACCGCGACGACGATGGGCGACGTGCTCGTCCCCGGGTTCGCGTCGATGGTGCACGGGCGTCTGGGCGGCGGGCCGATGCAGCTGCTCTCCGCGTCGGGCGTGTGCGCGTCGAGCCTCGCCGCACTCGACGCCGCGGTCAGCAAGGTGCGCCTCGGGGACCATCCGCGGGTCGCCGTGGTGGGCTCGGAGCTCGCGAGCCGGAGCCTGCGGCAGACACGGTTCGACGGCATCCGTGCGGGCATGGATTCGCACTTCCTGCGCTGGATGCTGTCGGACGGTGCCGGTGCGGTCGTGGTCGAGTTCCAGCCTCACCCGAGTCGTCCGTCGCTGCGCGTGGACTGGGTGCGCCACGTCTCGCTCGCGCACGAGCACGACGTCTGCATGCGCGCGGGCATGGCCGGCATCGACCCGGTCGTGGGTCAGACCTGGCAGGACGTCCCGGTCGACGAGGCCGAAGCAGCCGGCATGTTCGTGCTCCGCCAGGACGTCAGCGTCCTCGACGACCTCGCGGGGGCGGGGCTGGCCCAGTTCGAGGAGCTCGTCGACATCGGCCTGGTCGACGTGCACCACCTCGACCATGTGCTGTGCCACTACAGCACCAACATGTTCCGCGACCTCGCCTTCGACGGGCTGCGCCGCCGCATCCCGACGCTCGACACCTCGCGGTGGTTCTCGAACCTCGAGACCTGCGGCAACACCGGCGCCGCGAGCATCTTCATCGCGCTCGAAGAGGCGTGGCGCAGCGGACGCTTCTCGCCCGGCGAGACCATCCTGCTGGCCGTCCCGGAGTCCGGCCGGTTCGCCTTCGCCTTCGCCCATCTGACCGTGGTCGCCCCGACCGAACAGCAAGGAGCCTCGACATGACGACCGACACGATCACCGCTCCCGCGACGCTCGCCGAACGGCTCGCCGCGGTGTGGGACGACTTCGAGACCCGCCTCGACGGGGTGCCGATCCTGCAGCGTCTCGCCGACGGCACAGTCACCATCGACGACTATCGACGCCTGCTTTTCAACCTGCGCCAGCAGGTGGTGGACGGCTCGCCGTGGATCTCGCGCGCCGCCGCCTCCTTCGACATCGCGCACTTCGATCTGCGCTCGGCGGCGATCCGCCACGCGGAGGAGGAGCACCGCGACTACCTCATGATCGAACGGGACTACGTCGCCGTCGGAGGCTCGCTCGCCGAGCTGCGTGCGGGCCGGAAGAACCTGGGCTCCGAGGCGCTGTCGGGATACATGTTCCATTACGCCGACCGGCCGAATCCGGTGGGGCTGCTCGGCGCCATGTTCATCATCGAAGGGCTGGGGGCGCGGCGAGCCGCCGGCTGGGCCACGCGGTTCCAGGAGGTCCTCGGGCTGGCCGACAGCCAGGTCCATTTCATGAAGTACCACCAGGATGCCGACGCCGAGCACACCGGCGACCTCGAGGCGATCCTGAACTCGGGGGCGATCGACCACGCGGCGGCCGATGAGATCGTCCGCTGCGCCGAAGTGGTGGCGCGGCTCTACGTCCTCCAGCTCGAGGAACTGGACCGCTGACGTGCCGGAGTTCGTGCGGTCTGATCCGAGCATGTGGGAGGCGGTGTACGCCGACCCTTCGATCCCGCTCGACCGTGCGCTCGTCCGGCAGATCATCGACGACCAGCGGCGGCCGTCGCGGCGATGGCTGTACCCTGTGGCGCGCCTCTTCTCCCGCCTTGTCGTCGCGCTGATCTCGATCGTCAAGCGCGTACTGCCATTCCGGTGGATGCCGCTCTCGACGATGGATTTCCTCTGCGTGTGGTTTCTGCGGCACTTCGTCTCGCCCGACGCCGTCGACCTGCTCATCCGCCACTTCGTGGTCGAGACGAATCTGGTGAACTTCATCATCCGCAACACTCCGATCGACATGGAGCCGGTGACACTGCGCCCCGAGACGCTCGCGGGTCTCGGGGACAACGCGGTGGTCGAGCACGACGTCAACGTCTACGACCTTCTGATCGCGCTCGATCCGGTGCCGCTGACGCGACCGGAGCACCTCGACTTCACCCAGCTCGACATCCCGCCCCTCGACGCCGAGCGGTATCGCCGACGCGTGCTGCGGCTCGACATCCAGACGGCGCTCTGCTTCATGAACATCCCGTTCTCGATGGCTCTCACCGTCGAGGAGTACCGCCGGGCGGTGCATTCGATCCGCTTCGACGACTCGTTCCTCGAGATCCTGGCGCTCGTGTGCGACGACGACACCTTCCGGCACTGGAAGGTCGGCGGGCTCAGCCTCTGGATGGACTCGAACGTGGATGTGCCGCAGATGGTCTTCCGGCACGCGCTGGTGTGCGAGTACGCGCACGCCCGTCTGGTGAAGCTCGCCGGCGGCGCCTACCCCCGCCAGACCCCGGCGGACTTCGACTGAGTGCGGAGGGGAGCGGTCCGGGCTCAGCGACCGAGCGCACGCAGCGCGAGGTCCACGTCGTCCTCGTCGTTGAAGACGTGGAAGGCGACGCGCGCGCGTCCGGCGCGACCGGACGCGACCACGCCTGCCACGGTGAGCGCCGCCAGATCGGTGCCGCCGGCGTCCGCCCACGTCACGATCGCACTCCCGCGCTCCGGGACATCGTGGCCCATCCCTCCGCGGAAGCGTCGCGCCAGGCCCGTCGTGTGCTCGTGCACCGCTCGCGCGTCGAGCGACGCGAACAGCGCGAGCGCGTGCTCGGCTCCGACGAATGCCTGCCAGGCGGGTGACACGTCGTAGCGCGTCGCATCGGCTGCGAGCTCCACTGCGCCGTAGCACGAGGTCCACGGGTCCGGTCCGGCGTACCAGCCGGCGAAGAGGGCCGGCATGTCGCTCTGCAGCCCCGGTGAGACGGTGAGGAACGAGACGCCTCGGGGTGCGCACAGCCATTTGTACGCGTGACAGATCAGGGCGTCGAAGCGCGATGCGTCGACCGGCAGCCACCCGATGGCCTGGGTGGCATCGCACAGTGTTCGCGCGCCGTGTGCGGCAGCGGCGGCGAGGATCGCATCGACGTCGGCGACCTCGCCCGTCGCGGACTGGACGAGGGAGAAGACCACGAGCGACGTGTCGGGACCGACCGCCCCGGCGAGATCGTCGAGCGCCGCTGTCCGCACCCGCAGGCCGCGGCCGGAGTGGACGAACGGGAGCACGATGGATGAGAAGTCCCCGTCCGCGATGAGCACCTCGGCTCCGTGGGGGAGTGACGCAGCCACCAGCGCGGCCGCGACGGAGGCCTGCGAGCCGATCGCCACGCGTTCGGCGCCGATCCCGACGAGGGTCGCGAAGTGCGCCCGGCTGCGCTCCACGGCTGCGGAGTAGGCCATCGGGTCCGGACGTCCAGCGGCCGCGGCATCCAGATCCGCAATGATGGCCGCACGACTCGCGCGAGTGGGAAGACCGACGGTGCATGCGGCGAGATAGCCGCGCCCTCCGGTGAACTGCGACCGTGCAGCGGTGAGCGTCGGGCGCGAGGATGCGGCGAGAGTGGGCATGACTCCAGGGTGATCCTCCGCAATGTATTCGTCTACGGGAGGTGATGGATGCGAATCATCATGGCAGGTTATGCTTCGCGCATGACCGTGTTCGATGACGTCGACATCGACCCTCATGCTCTGCGCGTCGTGAAGGCGATCGCCGATGAGGGTTCGATCACGAGAGCGGCCGTCGCGCTCGGCTACAGCCAGCCCGCCATCAGCCAACAGCTCAAGCGCCTCGAACTGAGGCTCGGGGTCCCACTCGTCGAGCGCGTGGGCCGCAGCGTGCGCCTGACCGAGGCCGGTCGGATCCTGGCGCGCCACGCGCCGGCGGTGACGACGGCACTGGATGCCGCGGCCGGCGAACTCGCCGAGCTGCGGGGCCTGCGCGCCGGGCGGGTGCGACTGGTGGGCTTCCCGTCCGCGTCGCCCACCGTCGTGCCGCGCCTGCTCGCCGAGCTCGAGGAGCGCCACACCGGAGTCACCGTCACGTACCTCGAGGCGGAGCCGCCGGAGGCGGTCGAGGCGGTGCGTGAGGACCGCGCCGACATCGCGCTGACCTTCAGCTACCCGGGCGACCGCGACGATCCTCACGGACCGAGCGCCCGTGGCCTCTCGGTCCGCACCGTGGGCACCGACGACCTCCTGGCGGTGCTGCCGGCGGGCCACCGTGCGGCCACGAGCCCGGTGGTCGACGTCGCCGGTCTCGCGGGGGAGAACTGGATCGCCGGGTGCCCTCGGTGCCGTGGACACCTCCTCGAGCTCTGCGCCCGCGCCGGATTCGAGCCGCACATCGCGTTCGAGACCGACAACTTCGTGGCGGTCGAGGGCCTCGTGGCGCAGGGGATCGGCGTCGCGACACTGCCGCGCATGGCCGTGGCATCCTTCCCCCAGCTGCCGGGAGTGGTCACGCTGCCGCTTCCTCAGACGGAGTCCCGGACGATTCACGTCGTCACGGCGCACGGTGCCGAGCGCGTGCCCGCCATTCGGATGACGCTCGCATCGATCACCCGCCTGCTCGACCACTCCGAAGAGGCGGGCCGCGTCGCGGAGGCGGCCGGTGGCGCCGGCATCGGCTGACTAAACTCGGAGGCGATGTCTTCCTCACCCGATCCCCGCACCACCACCGCGACCGGGGCGGACGTGCGCGTGCGCTTCTGCCCGTCGCCGACCGGCCTTCCGCACGTCGGTCTCATCCGCACCGTCCTGTTCAACTGGGCGTACGCGCGGCACAACGGCGGCAAGCTGGTCTTCCGCATCGAAGACACCGACGCCGCGCGCGACAGCGAGGAGAGCTACCAGCAGCTCCTGGATGCGCTGCGCTGGCTCGAGATCGACTGGGACGAGGGCGTCGAGGTCGGGGGACCGCACGCGCCGTACCGCCAGTCGCAGCGCCACGACATCTACCGTGAGGTGCTCGAGAAGCTCGTCCACGCCGGAGCTGTATACGAGAGCTACTCCACCGCGGAGGAGATCGACGCGCGCAACGAGGCCAACGGCCGTGCAAAGCAGCTCGGGTACGACAACCATGACCGCGACCTGACAGATGAGCAGAAGGCCGCCTTCCGGGCGGAGGGTCGAGAGCCGGCCTGGCGCCTGCGCGTGCCCGACGAAGACCTCACCTACGTGGACCTCATCCGCGGCGAGGTCACCTTCCCGGCCGGATCCTTCCCCGACTTCGTGCTCGTGCGCGCGGGAGGCGTGCCGCTCTACCCCTTCGTGAACCCAGTCGACGACGCGCTCATGGGCATCACGCACGTCATCCGCGGCGAAGACCTCATGCCGTCGACCGCGCGTCAGCTCGCGCTGTACCGCGCGCTCGTCGACGCAGGCGTGACCACATTCATCCCGCGCTTCGCCCACATGCCGCTCGTGCTCGGCGAAGTCGGCAACAAGAAGCTCTCCAAGCGCGACCCGAAGGCGGACCTCTTCCTCCAACGCGAGAAGGGCTTCATCCACGAGGGCCTGCTCAACTACCTCTCGCTTCTCGGCTGGTCGATCGCGCCGGATCGCGACGTGTTCTCGCTCGGCGAGCTCGTCGAGGCGTTCGACATCGTCGACGTGAATCCGAACCCCGCCCGCTTCGACCAGAAGAAGGCGGAGTCCATCAACGGAGATCACATCCGGATGCTGGAGCCCGCCGACTTCGCCGGCCGGCTGGTCCCGTACCTCGCGGCCGCGGGGCTGGTCAGCGAACCGCCGACGGCGCAGCAGCAGTCCGTCATCGAGTCGGCGGCACCGCTCGTGCAGGAGCGCATGCAGCTCCTGGGGGAGGCGCCCGGACTGCTCGGGTTCCTGCTGCGCGACCACGTCGCGTACGACGAGGACGCGCTGTCGAGCCTGCCGGCGAACGCGGGCGAGGTGCTCGTCGCATCGGTCCGCGCGCTCGAGGTCCTCGCCGAGGGCGGGTTCACGGCCGCCGCGATCCAGGAGGCGCTGTCGGCCGCCCTCATCGACGGGCTCGGGCTCAAACCCCGCGTCGCCTACGGTCCGTTGCGCGTCGCGCTCAGCGGTCGCCGCGTGTCGCCCCCGCTGTTCGAGTCGATGGAGCTGCTCGGCAAGGCCGAGACGATCCGCCGGCTGCGTGCTCTCCGCGAGCACCAGGGCTGACCCACCGCGCTCGGTTTGGCTCACGTGCCGCGGTCGTCTAGACTTGATCCTCGGCACGACTTCGGTCGAAACGCCTTGGGGTATGGTGTAATTGGCAACACGGCTGATTCTGGTTCAGTTGTTCTTGGTTCGAGTCCAGGTACCCCAGCAGTAGTCTTCGCAGGATTCCGCAGCAGATTCCATGCTCGTGTCGGGGTCACTTCGCCGGCCTGAAGGCCCGCGTCCACGTACTCGTCCGTGTTCGCAGAGACGGACGAACGGGAGCCGTTCGCATGCCCGCTGCCGCTGTTCAGACGCCGTTGCTGCGGCGGGCGGCCGCGCGTCGAACGAAGAAGAAGATGAGCGTGCCTACGAAGAGGATCACGCCGATGACGCCCAGCCAGAGCAGGCCCTCGAGAGCGAACCCCACTACCGCCAGGATGGCCCACACCACCAGGAGGATCACGATCACAGTTGCCATCTCCCCACGCTACTCGCGCGGATCGCGCGTGGGTAGGGCACGACCAATCCGGTGACACGTTGCCACTTCGCGCGTGATCGCTCCGAACCTGTGAGTCGCACATGTGGGAGGCGTAGCGTCCGGCGTATGGACACGAACACACGCGCGAGCGGCGCACACTCCGCGACGCTGGGCCTGGCATCGGTGATGGTCGCTTCACTGCCGGCTGCGCTGATGACCGAGGCGGCGCCTGACCGATACACGGTGGAAGCCGTGTTCACCCGTCGCCCGGAGAAAGACGAAGTGGCGGAGATTGTGGGCACCCGGACGCGTGATGTTCTCGTCAGTGCGGGGTATCCGACGGTGGCATTGGCGGTCGCCGACCGACGCCTGGTGATCGCCGACACGAATCTGGAGGAGTTGCGCGACGGGCTGGCGGCCGTCATCGCCGACCGACTCGCCGCGATCAGCACGCAGATCCATGCGAGGCAGGATGCTGCCGCGATCCTGTTCGAGGAGGCGGCCATGCGCGAGCACACACGTGCCGCAGCTGTCACCGCCCTCGCGGAGTCGATCGCATTCGAGGGTTCGCCGACCGCAGCGAACCCCCGGCCCGGCGCGACGGATGCCCCTTCTTCCGGCAACGAGGACAGCGGACAGATCGCCGATTGGAGCAGCGAAGGCGGGCACGGGCGTTACGCGCGAGCGTGACCGAGGACCACGGTGGCGCGAGGGCTCCGGGCCGTGAGCGTGGCAGCTCCACCGGCTGCACGCGCTGGCCGAGCTATGGGACGAGGCGCGCAAGAAGCTCATCGACCTCGATCGAGCCCACACCGATGCGCGAGTCCCCGATGCCGATCGGGATCCAGATCAGGTCGTCCTTGATGAGCCCGCCGCAGGAGTACACGACGTTCGGCGTATAGCCGTCGCGGCGCTCGTCGAGCGGCTGCAGGATCGGTGTCGCCGTCCGTCCGAGGACGATCGTCGGATCGTCCCGGTCCAGAAGGAGCGCTCCGAGAGAGTAGGTGCGCATCGGGCCGACGCCGTGCGTCAGGACGATCCAGCCGTGGGAGGTCTCGAGCGGCGGTCCGCAGTTGCCCGTCTGCACCATCTCCCAGGGCTGCTCCGGTGCGTGGATCTTGTCGAGCTGGTCCCAGATCACGCCGTCCTGCGACTGCGCCAGTGAGATGCTCTCACCGCCGGTTCGGCTCAGGGCGAGATACCTGCCACCCACGGGGCGCGGGAAGAGCGCCATCCCCTTGTCCTGGGCGGCCCCGCCGGTCAGGCGATGGATGTCGAATTCACGCAGATCGTCGGTGACGATCAAACGAAGTGCGATGTCGCGACCGTCGTACGCGGTGTACGTCCCGCGGTACTGCGTGGCGCCGGTGAGGTCGGTGAATCGCACAAGCCGTGCGTCCTCCATACCGTGACGTTCCTCGGCCGTCACGGGCGTGAGCACGCGTTGACTGAGCGCGGTCTCGGGAGCGAACGCGGCGCGATAAGCGGCGTTCCTCAGCTCGCGCAGCGCCTCGATCTGCCGAGCGCTGTCCGCCCGCCTCGTCAGCGCGCTGGGCAGGCGGGCGATCGACGCCTCGAGGTCGGAGATCGTGAATCGCTCCGGAAGAGCCTGCACCACGCTCTGCGAGATCTCAGTGGCGATGCCTTCCTCCTCCGCCGCTGCACGGAAATGTGCGATGCTCCACTCCGCTTCTCGGATCCGCGCTCGCCAGAGCGGCCTCTCACGCTCCTGGAACACCCAGTTCCGGCCCGGACCGATGATCGCTTCGGCGAATTCGATGCAGGAGCGGTGCCCTTCCCCGATCGACCTGAGGGTGAGAGCGACGCGCAGCTGACCGGGATCCAGGCCTGTCTGGTCGGGGTGCTCGACCGCACTGGGGTTGCACAGCGCAGCACCCTCCACCGCATACTCGGAGGTGAAAGCGGCGCCGAGCACCAGCCGTCGCGCGACGCTGATCTCGACCGATTCCGGTAGACGCGAACTCACGATGTCGGCGTTGCTCAGGAACACATTGCGGACATCGGGATGCCGGGAGCCGAAGTCGCGGGCGAGCTCGGCGGCGAGCTCGTCTGCCTCGCCGGTGGTCATCGCCATCACGCGCGCGGTGATCTCGGCAGCGCGAGAGCGGTGGGCGGACCACTCCTCGCCCGGAAGGAACAGCTGCGCGATCACTCGTTCAGGCTGAGCCGCAAGTTCCGCCGCATGCACACGAACGGTCATCGCCCGTCCCCCTCGCGGTGTCGGAGTGCCTGCTGGTAGGTGCTCAGTGCGGCCAAGGTCGATTCCGCCCCGCGATTCTCGTTTCGCCCACCCGGTTCGAGCCCGTCGAAACCGGCGCCGGTCTGGTCATCGAACATGATCACTCCGGCGTCGTTGAGACCAGTGAACCAGCGCCACGCCATCGCAATGGGGGGTAGCCACGCGCTGCTGCCCGTCACCGCGTAGGCACGAGCGCACGCGTCCGCGAATGCGGCGAGCTCGATGGGCTGCTGATCGAAGAATGGCCCCACGTCGCCCGGCCCGCGCCCACCCGTCCCGGTCACGGAGAATCGGTCGTGCGACGTCTCCACGGATAGCAGGAACTCGAGCATCCGCAGGCCCCTCGCCGTGGCATCCGCATCATCGACGGCCTGCCCCGCAGCCATAAGTGCTTCCGCAATGGAGGCGTTTCCGTAGGTGAGCCGGCGTTCGGGCCAGATCCACGCAGGATCGTCCGGCACGGGGACGGCGGCCACGAACTCTCGCAGCAGGGTGCGGGCGATGTGATCATCCGAACGCACCCGCACGATCTCAGCGGCTCCGAGCGCTGCGAAGGCCAGGGTTCGCAGGCTCGTCGACCGCTGGCGCGCGGCGATGCGGAAAGTCCGCAGCGCCCGAGTCCGTGTCCAGGGATCGCCCCTCTGGGCGGCGACCGTGCCGAGCGCCCACAGCAGCCGTCCCCACCAGTCGCCCATGGTCGGCGCGTCGGACCAGTCCCCGGTGGCGCTCATGCGATTGTGCGCGAGTCCGTCGGCGCGCACCGCCGACTCCAGGAAGCGCAGATAGATCGCGGCGAGTTTTCGGAGGTCGGCGGTCTGCTGCGGTTCGCGAGTGACCACGATCAGCGCCCGGGCCACGTCATCGACGCAGTATCCGTGCTCACGGCGTGGCGCGTCCAGGCGGGCATGCTCGAAGATCCCGTTGTGATCCGTGAGTACGCCCAGGTGCTCATATGACGGAGCGTCCATCATGCTGCGCGCGCGGCGAGGAGTCTCGCGGTGAGGACGCGGTAACGGTCGGCGACTGCGGACCACGTCGTCTCGTGTGCTTCACGGAGGGCCGTCTCGCGCATGCGGTCGGCGACGGACGGGCCGGTGAGGATCTCGCGGAGCGCATTCGCGATGGAGTCCGGATGCTGGTGGCGGACGATCGTCCCGGCTCCGCCCGACAGCAGCTCCACTGCGTGGGGAAAGGGCGTGGCGACCACGGGAACGCCGGCTGCCACAGCCTCGGCGAGCACGCCGGACGTCGCCTGGTCGACCGAATCGTACGGCAGAAGCACCGCATCCGCGGAGGCGATGAGCGCGGCGAGCTGTGCGGCATCGAGATAGCGGCCGTCGAGGTGCACGGACGAATCGAGCCCCAGCTCAGCCGCGAGAGCCGTGAGCATGGTCCGGTAGTTCTCGCCCGCGTGGGCGAGAACCTTGGGGTGTGTCTGTCCGGCGACGATGTACTCGACCGGAGGCGTGACGTCCGTGAGCTCGGCCATGGCGCGGATGCCCCATTCGAGGCCCTTGCCCGGTGAGAGGAGCCCCCACGTGACGACGCGGCGGCCGCTGTGCGGCACCGACTCGCTGAGGCCCACATGCTGAACACCGTGCGGGATGACGTGGACGCGGCCGAGATCGACCGCATAGCACGCACCGAGGTTCTCGCGGGCCCGGGTGGTCATGACGACGACCACCGAGGCGAGCCGGCATACCTCGATGAGCACCTCGCGCTGATGCGGCGTGGGGGCGACGAGGACGGTGTGGAGCACGACGATCGTCGGGATCGTCATCGCGGCGAGCACCTCGAGAACCTGGTCCCCGTCGCGTCCGCCGAAGATCCCGTACTCATGCTGCACGATCGCAACATCGCACGCGTTCAACGTCGAGGTCGCCCGTACCGTGCTGACCCTGTCATCCGCGATCAGGTCGGTGCGCACGCGAGACCGAGCGCGGACGTCGCGCGGTGAGCGATCCTCCGGCTGGTCGAGCACCCGCACGATCGTGCCCTCCTCGTCGCCGACGAGGACCAAGGCGTCGGAGAGGGACTCGGTGAAGGTGGCCAGACCGCAGCGGGTAGGCGGAAACGTGCTGAGGAATCCATAGCGTGTCATGCTGACGCTCTCTGTGGTGCCCGGGCGATACCGCTCCGGGCGATGGCGAGACGTCTGCCAACGGCATCCCTCGTGGGACCGCGCCCTCATCGCCGCAGTCCGGTTCACGCCCGAGTCCACGACCGGGCGCTGTGGTCGTCACCGTACGCGCCCGACCTGTACGCGCGCCCAGGGTCGCTGATTCAGCACAGAATGGTAGGCGCGCAGGTACTCGTCGACCATCCGTTCGACGCCGAATCGGGCGACGGCGCGATCGTGCACGTGACGACGGTCGAGTGACTCGACGGCCGGCAGCGCCGAGAGGGCCTCCTCGATCGAAGTCACCGCAGTGCCGGTCACCCCCTCGTCGAGGACCTCGGCCATCGACCCGCGGCGATACGCGAGAACAGGGGTGCCGCACATCATGGATTCGATGACGGAGAGCCCGAACGGCTCGTCGAACTCGGCCGGGTGGAGCAACGCGGCGGCGTATCCGAGAACTCGCGCGCGTTCGTCGGCTCCCACATCGCCGAGGAAGGCGACGCGCTCGCCGTCCACGTGCGGTTCCACCTCGGCGTGGAAGTAGTCGGCGTCCTGAACGAGTCCGCAGATGACAAGGCGTCGACCGGCGCGCCGCGCGATCTCGATCGCCGTCGCGGTGCCCTTGTCGGGGTGGATGCGCCCGAACGACACCAGATAGTCGTCCGGCTCGGTGACAAAGGGGAGTTCTCCCGGGTCGATCCCGTGGTGGATCGTGGCGAGATAATCCAGCTCGGGGGAGCGGTCCGCGTCAGAGATCGAGACGAACGCCGAACTCGAGGCGATGTACGCGGGCAGGATCGCTGGCCCTGAGAAGCCGTGGACGGTGGTGATCATCGGCGCCTGCCACTGCGCGGTGAGCGCCAGCGGAAGCCAATCGACGTGGTTGTGCACCAGGTCGAACTCGCCCGAGCGCTTCAGTGCGTGAGCGATGTGCAGCGCCTCCCATACCCGGCCATCCATCGACGGGTCCTGCGCGTAGCCGTGCTCCGCGACGGCTTCCAACCGGGCACCGGTGATGGAGTCACCGGTGGCGAACAACGTGACCTCGACTCCGCGGCGGACAAGGCCCTCGGTGAGAAGGCTCGTCACGCGCTCCCACGGACCGTAGCTCACCGGGGGCGTTCGCCAGGCGATGGGCCCCAGCATCGCGACCTTCACCGGAGCACTCGCGCTGACGCCATCTGGTCCGCACGGGTGATCGTGACCAGGACCTCCTCCAGGAAGCCGGCGACGACGTGCGCATCGCTGAGGGTCAGACGGGCGTCGACGGCGCGGAGGGTGGTGGTGAGCGGGTCGAGATCGTCAGCGTTCACGGTGTCGCCGACCACGCGGGTGATCTTCTTGCGGCGATCATCACCGTTCTCGGCGACCACCACGAGGCCGCGAGCCAGCAGCCGGTCGACAAGCGCGGTGCCCGACGGTGCCGCGAGATGAAGGTCGGCGGCGATCATCGTCGCGGTCACCTCGGCTGTTGGACCGCGCTCCAGAAGGAACCGCATCGCGGCTCGGTCCGTCTCGCTCATCTCGGATGTCGGGCGTCGACGCCTCCGGATTCGCGCATCAGCGCGTCGCACGCTCTCCAGCAGCGCCCCGACGTCCGGACGCGGCGGCTCGGCAACGCCCGTGATGGCAACCGTGTCCCACATGTCATCCTCTTGTCCCCGACTCCATCGAGGTACCGGATCGGAACTTCGCCTGGTGCGTCGATCGTTCTTCACCGACCAGCTCGAAGCGGGAAGGTGAGAACGGACCCACCCCACCACACCGATGCGTCGAACTCGTAAGCCATTGACCTCCGCGGCGGCAGCGGGTAGTCGCACGCGGGTGCGCCAGAGATGAGCGACGTGACCCTCGGCGCTCGTCGACGCTCCGAGTGGCCGCGGTCAGGCTGCCGGTCTCGCATCGACGCTCCATCCGGACACGCGAGTTCGCGCCGATGTCGAAGCAAGGCGGGTACGATCACCACGAGGGCACCCGGACCCAGCGCCCGCACATTCCGATGCGAACGGCGGGAAGCGATGTCCACGACAGCCGGCGACGGACGACCACCTGATGCCTTCTCGCTCGCAGCTTCCGCACTCGCCGTCACGGGAGGCGATGATCTGTGCTCGCCCCTGCGAGCGGCAGTCGCGATGCCCGGTGCGGTCGTCTCCACGCTGGGCCCCCCGATGGGATCGCAGACGGTGTGCGCGAGCTCCAGGCTCGGCGCCAGGATCGACGAGATCCAGATCGACCTCGGGGAGGGTCCCTCGTGGGAGGCGCTTCGCACCCGGCGCCCTTTCGCGGCGGCCGATCTGCGCGTGGAAGGCGGAGCACGCTGGCCGGGAGCCTGGGCGGCGTTGCGGGAACTGGAGGTGGGATCGTTCTACGCCTTTCCCCTCTTCGTCGGGAGCGTCAGCATCGGGTCGATCGCGGTCTACTCGGCGGGCGCGCGCGATCTGTCCGACTCCGAGCTCGCGGGAATGAGTGGGCTGGCCGAGATCGTCTCGGTCGCGCTCCTGCGCCGGGCATTGGATCGTCTCGAAGGGGTCGGCGATGAGGGGCCAGGCGAGCCCTACTCGCGCCGCGAAGTCCACCAGGCGACGGGCATGATCGCGGCAAGGAACGGGATCGACGTGGACAGGGCCCTCATACTCCTCCGCGGCCACGCCTACGCGACGGGTCGCCCCGTGCGCGACGTCGCTGCGGACGTCATCGCCCGCATCCTCGACCTCGTCCTATGACAGGACGCCGCTTAGGATGGCGGCATGACGGCGCCGACCCGCGAGCTTCAGCTGCTGGGGACCTTCGTCACCCTTGCCGACTCCCTCGTCGACGACTTCGACGTCGTCGACCTCCTCCAGCGACTCGTTGACGAGTGCATCTCGCTCTTCGACGCCGCCGCGGCCGGCATCCTCCTTCTCAATCCGGCGCATGAGCTCGAGGTGATCGTCTCGACGAGCGAGCGGAGTGAGCTCGTGGAGCTGATGCAGCTGAGAGTGGGCGCGGGCCCCTGCGTCGAGGCGGCGACGACCGGGAAGGTCGTCTCCGTCGACGACATCGATGCGATCTCCGACCGCTGGCCGGCTTTCGCGGCCGATGCCCGCGCCTCCGGATTCTCATCGATCCACGCGATTCCGTTGCGACTGCGCGACTCGACGCTCGGATCGCTGAACCTGTTGCGGGATGAACCCGGGGCGCTCAACGCGGCCGATGCTGCCGCGGCCCAGGCGCTGGCGGACATCGCCACGATCAGCATCCTGCAGCAGCGGCTGGTGGAGGAGTCCGAGCTCACGCAGGCACAGCTCCAGCGGGCGCTGGACACCCGGGTCGTGATCGAGCAGGCCAAGGGGTATCTCGCCCAACGACGCAACATCGACATGGACGAGGCGTTCGCGCGGATCCGGAGTCATGCCCGCTCGACGCAGGCGCGAATCGGCGTCATCGCCGCCGACATCATCGCCGGCCGATTGGTCCTCTGACCGCGCCGGCGCGCCGCCGCTTGCCGGATCCGGCTAGATGGCTTGACGCTGCTGGAGCAGCGGACACTCGAACGGATCGCGCTCGCCGAGCCCCACCCTGTTGATGTAGCGGACCACGATCGCGTAGGACTGCCAGAGACCCGTCTCCGTGTACGCCACGCCGTTCTCACGGCAGTAGGCCCGGATCATCGTCGACGCTTGGCGCAGATGCGGCCGGGGCATCGACGGGAAGAGGTGGTGCTCGATCTGGTAATTTAGCCCGCCCATGGCCATGTCCAGCAGCCGGCTGCCGCGGATGTTCCGGCTCATGAGCACTTGACGGCGGAGGAAATCCACCTTCACGTCGGCCGGGACGAGCGGCATCCCCTTGTGGTTCGGAGCGAAGGCCATGCCCATGTAGACGCCGAACAGGCCGAGCTGCACCCCGAGGAACGCGAACGCGATGCCCGGCGAGAGCACGAGGAACACGAGCGCCACGAATCCGACGATCCGTATCGAGAGGAACCCGATCTCGATCGGACGGCGATGCAGCGGCTCCCGGGAGAACACCCGCCGCACACTCGATGCGTGCAGGGAGAGTCCTTCGAGAAGCAGGATCGGGAAGAACAGCACCCCCTGGTGTGCGATCAACCAGCGCAGCGGCCCGCTGCGGCTGGCGCGCCGACGGTCCGCCTGCTCCGGTGTGAACGCGATGACGGGGAGCTCGATGTCGGGGTCGCTGCCGATCTTGTTGGGGTTGGCGTGATGCCGGGTGTGCTTGTGCTGCCACCAGCCGTAGCTCATCCCCACGAGGAGGTTTCCGATCACGAGGGTGGTCCAGTCGTTCCAGCGGCCCGAGCGGAAGATCTGCCGGTGCGCAGCATCGTGGCCGAGCATGGCGACCTGCGTGAGAACGATGGCCAACACGGCGGCCGTCACCAGCTGCCACCAGGTGTCGCCGATGAGGATGAAGGCGGTGAGCACGCCGGCAATGGCGATCGGGGCCGCGACGAGCTTCGCCCAGTAGTAGCCGTAACGACGCCGCATGAAGCCGCTTCGGGTCACCCTCTGCGAGAGTGCCGTGTAGAGATTCGGCGCCTTCGGCGGTGCGGACCGCACGGATGCTGCGATCGATCCGGAAGGAGAGACGGCCATCTCGTGCTCCTGTCATATGAAGCGCGCACAGATCGTGTCGCATCAATGACGAAGTCCGGGTCATCTGTTCTCAGAATATCCCCGTGACTCGGCGCTCCTCCGGCGTCACGGTAAACGCACAGGAAGGCGACATCGCGAACACGGGCGGGCGCAGATGAGAGTCGCTGGATCGGCGCGGCCGGACTGGATTTCTTGGGGAGCATCGACAAAGACGTTCCCGACACGAAAGGCGCGGCCAGGCGGATAATGTCCCCATGGACGCGTCATCGCTGACTGCGGCCCGATCGAGGGAGCTCGCCGACCTGCGCCGCCGCGCGTACGGCCCGAATGCCGACATCGACTCGGACCCGGCCGCGCAGCGCCGGCTTCACGAGCTCGAGGAGCTGGTTCGGCCTTCGATTTCCGAAGCGTCGTCGCCGCCCGATCGCCAGATTGACGGCGACCGGCGGCGCTCGAGCCCGGACGGCGCTGCCGCTGGCGAGCGCACCCGCACGCCGTCATCCGTCGCTCTCTATCCGCCTTCCGAGGCACCCGATGAGGATGCGGTCGAAGTGCCCCGGCCGGCCGTGACGGCACCGGCCCGGCGGTGGTGGCAGCGTGTGCCTCTCTGGGCTGTGACCGCGGTCGCGGGAATCGCCGTCGGGCTCGCCGCGGGGCTGGCGTGGCCCACCGACTCCGAGCCGCCACCGGACCTGACGCTCGACGTCGAGCCGGGCGGGGGCGAGCGGGGCGCGGGTTTCACCGAGAACCTCGATTACTGGGGTGTCGATCCCGGAAGCGTCGTGCCGCACGAGCAGTTCGACGTGATCCAGGTGTGGACCGCCCGTGCGGTCGACGAGTCGCGCTGCGTGCTGCTGTCGCACGACGGCGGGTTCCTCAGCGCGACATGCAGCGGCGGCGGTCTCGATCCCGTGCTCGATTTCACGGTGTACGACGGCATGTCGCTCGAGTTCGACGAACCGCTCCCGATCGGCACGGTGATCCGTTTCGTGGGGCGAAGCGGCCACGTCGACGTGTGGGTGAGCGCGCCGGGAGACCCTCAGGCGGGGGATGCCTCGGCCAGTATCTGGCCGGCCGCGTCGGCGCCCAACCGCGCGTAGTCCGGGTTGTCGTCGCTGTGAGCGAGCAGCACCACGGCGATCGACGCCGCCCAGGCATGCGCGCGGATCCAGGTGGAGCGGTCGTACCGGTCGCCGGCCGCCTCGATGAACGCAGATCTCCCGGCGGCGTCGAAGGCGAGCCAGGCGACCGCCAGGTCATAGGCCGGATCGCCGGCGGTCACGTCGCCGAAGTCGATGATCGCCACGAGACGCGCGCCATCGGCTACCAGGTTGCCCGGGTGCAGGTCGCCGTGCACCCAGACCGCTGGGGCATCCCACGGTCGCTCGGCGACGCCCCGCAGCCAGACGTCCGTGAGCGCGGATGCTGCGGCGGCGTCGAGCCGTCCTGAGGCAGTCAGTTCGTTCACCCGCTCCGCGAAAGCTGCGGCGCGGGTTGCGAGAGGTCTGCCGCGCACGGGGTTGATGGGGTGGTCGGCCGGTGCGATCACATGCAGGGCGGCGAGGGCGTCGGCGAGCGGTGTGGCCCACCCGGTGCGGTCACGGCGCGGCACATCGATTCCTCGAACGCCCTCGAACCACGGCGTGACCGACCATGCCCACGGGAACCCGTGTCCGGGAACGCCCAGCACGACCGGCGCAGGCACGCGCACGCCGGTCGCCTCGACGGCCGGTGCGAGGAGAGGAAGGCTGCGCTGCTCGTGCACGATCAGCGGGGCGGCGGCAGCCCGGCGAGGGAGGCGCACGGCCAGCTCGTCGCCGAGGCGCCAGATCTCGCAGTCCCATCCGTCGGCGACCCGGCGCAGGGGGAGCGCGGCCATCTCGGGTGGCGCCTGGGCGACCAGAAGGCGGCGCACGTGCGTCTCGTCGATCGCAACTTCTGCAGGGGGTTTGTCGGCCACCGTCCGACGATACCGGGACGCGCATGTCTTTTTTTGTGTTGATATGTGTTGTAGTCTGTGGGAATTCCAACGAAGGGTCGCAGATGTACGCAACGGAGCGTCAGGAGCAGATTGAACGACTGCTGCAGAACGACGGTCGTGTGAGCGTCGTAGAGCTGGCCGGCCTCTTCGACGTCACGACCGAGACGGTGCGCCGCGACCTCGACCAGCTCGAGGCCGCGGGCGCACTGCGCCGGGTGCACGGGGGCGCCGTCAGCAGCGATCGCGGCAGCACCACCGAGTCGCCCCTCTCGGTGCGTCAGCAGCGTCACGGCGTCGCGAAGGCCGCGATCGGCCGGCGGGCCGCCGCCGCGCTGGGCGAGCGGTTCCGTGGATCTGTGTTCTTCGACGCCGGCACGACCACGGCAGCCGTGGCGTCCCAGCTCGCCCCACGGCTCTCTTCGGACCAGATCGAGGTCGTCACCCACGCCATCAGCCTCGCCGACATCCTGAGCGCGGCGCCCGGCGCAGGACTGACCCTCGTGGGCGGGCGCGTCCGAGGTGTGACGGGCGCGGCCGTCGGCGCCGACACCGTCCGCTCGATCGAGGGCATGCGTCCCGACGTCGCCTTCGTCGGAGTCAACGGGGTGTCGGCGAGTTTCGGACTCAGCACGCCCGATCCCGAGGAAGCGGCGGTCAAGCGAGCGATCGTCCGCTCGGCTCGCCGTGTGATCGTGGTCGCCGATGCCGAGAAGCTCGGGTCCGAGCTTCTCGTCGGCTTCGCATCGCTGGCCGACATCGACGTCCTCGTGACCGACGCCCAGCCCGACGCCGAACTGGCCGCCGCCCTCGCCGACGCCGACGTGGAGGTGTGGCACGCATGATCGTCACCCTCACCGTGAACCCATCGCTCGATCGGACGATCGAGCTCGACCAGCCCCTTCGCCCCGGGGGAGTTCAGGGCGCGGTCTCCGCTCGAGAGGACGCCGGCGGAAAGGGCATCAACGTCGCCCGGGCCGTCTCCTCAGCCGGCGTCGACGTGGTCGCGGTCCTGCCGCTCGCCCCCGACGACCCGTTCGGCGCCGTACTGCGCCGATCATCGATCGTCGCACGCACCGTCGCGGTCGACGGTCACGTCCGTGCGAACGTCACCATCACCGACCCTTCCGGCGAGACGACGAAGCTCAACCTCCCGGGCGTC
Organism: Microbacterium sp. CFH 31415; assembly: GCF_022538185.1. Lineage (GTDB taxonomy): Bacteria > Actinomycetota > Actinomycetes > Actinomycetales > Microbacteriaceae > Microbacterium. The sequence goes on from NZ_JAKYXC010000001.1 coordinate 156,051, forward strand.
GCGTTGAGCGAAGCGGATGCCGCGGCCGTCGTCACGGCTGTGGTGAAGGCCTCGGAGGGCGCTCGCTGGCTCGTGCTGGCAGGCTCGCTCCCGCCGGGGGTCCGCGACGACTTCTACGTCGACGTCATCGCGGCGGTGCGCCGTGCACACGGCCCGAGCGCGCCGCAGATCGCGGTCGACACTTCCGGGCCGGCGCTGGCGACCGTCGTCGCGCGCGCGCGGCCCGACCTCATCAAGCCCAACGACGACGAGCTCGCCGAGCTCGTCGGCCGGCCTGCACTGCCCCCGGGCGACCTCGCGAGCACCGCGGGCGAACTCGGCCGCACGCTCGTCCCGTCGCGCGTCGCCGCTGCGCTCGTCACGCTGGGGTCCGCAGGGGCCGTACTCGTGACGCCCGAAGGCGCCTGGTCGGCCGCTCCGCCCGTCATCCGCGTGGCCAGCACCGTCGGTGCCGGCGACAGCTCGCTCGCCGGCTACGTCCTTGCGGACTCCCTCGGCGCCCCGGCGGATGAGCGATTGCGTCACGCGGTGCGCTATGGCGCGGCGGCTGCTTCCCTCCCCGGCACCCAAGCCCCGTCGCCCGCCGATCTGCCGGAGGGCGACGTGATCGTCACCCGCCTCTCGCCTGCCTGAATCCCGTCCTCACCGACCATTGGAGGTCACCGTGTCCGACACCATCACTCCGGACCTCGTCAGTCTCGACGTCGGCCTCGGCGCCGACAAGGAAGCTGTCATCCGCTCACTCGCCGCCCGTGTCGTGGCGCAGGGTCGCGCCACCGATGCCGAGGCGCTCTTCGCCGATGCGTGGGCGCGTGAGCAGAAGGATGAGACCGGCCTGCCCGGCGGCATCGCGATCCCTCATGCCAAGAGCGCGGCGGTCACAGAGCCGTCGCTCGCCTTCGCGCGGCTCGCACCGGGCGTCGACTTCGGCGCACCCGACGGCCCGGCCGACCTCGTCTTCCTGATCGCCGCGCCGGAAGGGGCGGCCGAGGCGCATCTCGCCGTGCTGTCGAAGCTCGCGCGCAGCCTCATGCAGGACGACTTCACGGCCGGTCTGCGCTCGGCCGCCAGCGACGACGAGGTCGTCGCCATCGTGCGCGCCGCGATCGGAGAGGGAGATGTCTCGGCCGCGCACGCCGCCCCCGCGGCTGCGCCGGCCACCGTCGCATCCCCTGCGGCCGCGCCTGACGACCTGACCGTCGACGGGCGCCCCGCGCGCATCGTCGCGGTGACCTCGTGCGCGACCGGCATCGCCCACACCTTCATGGCGGCCGATGCGCTGACGGCGGCGGGAAGCGCGGCGGGCATCGACCTCGCTGTCGAGCCGCAGGGCTCCAGCGGCTATCAGGCGCTGCCCCGAGAGGTGATCGACGGCGCCGACGCCGTGATCTTCGCCACCGACGTCGACGTACGCGAACTCCAGCGATTCGCCGGCAAGCCCGTCGTGCGCTCCGGCGTGAAGCGTGGCATCGAGCAGCCGCGGGAGTTGATCGCGGAGGCGGTCGCCGCAGCGAACGACCCGGGCGCGACGCGTGTGTCCGGCACCGCGAGCGAGGCGAACACGACCGCCTCGGCGGATTCGGTGTCATGGGGAGCGCGCATCCAGCGGATCCTCCTCACCGGTGTCAGCTACATGATCCCGTTCGTCGCCGGCGGTGGCCTGCTCATCGCACTCGGGTTCCTGTTCTTCGGCAGCGACTACAGCGCGCCGGGCAACGCCAACACCGTTGTCGTCGAGAACTCCCTGTGGGACCTGCCGGAAGGGGGGCTGGGCATCTACCTGGGCTCTGTGGCCTTCGCCATCGGCGCGGCCTCGATGGGCTTCCTGGTCTCGGCCCTCGCGGGATACATCGCGTTCGCGATCGCCGACCGGCCGGGCATCGCGCCCGGTTTCGTCGCGGGCGCCGTCGCGGTCCTCATGAACGCCGGCTTCATCGGCGGCATCGTCGGCGGACTCCTCGCCGGTGTGACGGCCTGGTGGATCGGCACATGGCGGGTGCCCCGGTGGCTGCGCGGGCTCATGCCGGTCGCGATCATCCCCCTGCTGGCGTCGATCGTGGCATCGGGACTGATGGTGCTGTTCCTCGGGCGGCCGATCGCGACGCTCATGGAGTGGCTGACCGTCTGGCTCAACGAGCTCGCGGGAACAGCGGGAATCGTCGTCGTCGGCGTGATCCTCGGACTGATGATGTGCTTCGACCTCGGTGGGCCCGTCAACAAGGTGGCCTACGCGTTCGCAGTCGCCGGTCTCGCCGCGGGGTCGCCCGAGAACCCCACGCCCTACCTGATCATGGCCGCGGTCATGGCGGCCGGCATGGTGCCGCCGCTCGCCATGGCGCTCGCCTCCACGGTGCTCGCACGAGACCTGTTCCCGCCGGTCGAACGCGAGAACGGCAAAGCCGCCTGGCTCCTCGGCGCCGCCTTCATCAGCGAGGGAGCCATCCCGTTCGCGGCCGCCGACCCGCTGCGCGTCATTCCGGCCTCGCTCGTCGGCGGTGCGGTGACGGGTGGGCTCAGCATGGCCCTGGCCGTCCAGTCGCTGGCGCCGCACGGCGGAGCGTTCGTGTTCTTCGCGATCAGCCCGTTCTGGGGCTTCCTGGTCGCCATCGCGGCAGGTACGGTCGTGACCGCGCTTGTGGTGATCGCCCTCAAGAAGTGGGTCGGCCGCAAGGAGCTCGAACAGGCAGAGGCTCCATTCGAGGCCGTCCCCGCGTGACCGACCGAACGACCATCCACCGAAGGAGACAGGAAATGGCAGAACGTCAGGCCACCATCGCGAGCAGCTCAGGACTGCACGCCCGACCCGCGAAGCTCTTCGTGCAGGCCGTGCAGGAGAAGGGCGTCCCCGTGACGATCGCGGTGGAGGGCGGCCCCGACCTCAACGCGGGCAGCATCCTCTCCCTCATGGGGCTCGGCGCGTCGCATGGTACCGTCGTGACACTCAAGGCCGAAGGGGACGGAGCGGAGCAGGCGCTCGACGAACTCGTCGAACTGCTCGAGACCGATCTCGACGCCGAGTAGCGCAACGGGCCGCCGAGCGGCCCGAGCGAGTCGAGACGACGGATGCCGCGGAAAGTGAAGCCGCGCGGCATCCGTCGTCCGCGTTCCGGTGACCTTCCTACAGGTCGGTGGAGTCGCCCGGTTCGAGGAGGAGGAACTCTCCGCCGTGCTGCTCGACCGCCCACCGCAGCCGCGCGCGATGCATGTCTCGGCCGAGCACGGAGAGCGTCATGTCGTGGGTGCCGAACGCCTGCCGCGGCGCCACCGCCAGCACGAAGTCCATCGCCTCGCCGATCTTGAGCCACGGGGCGCCGAGCGGCGCGGCCAGCAGGCGCACCTCCCGGCCCGATGGGACCGCGTAGGAGTCGCCCGGGTAGTAGAACTCGTCGTTGACCATCACGCCCACGTTGTCGATCACCGGAATGGACTCGTGGATCACCGCGTGCCGGCCGCCGAAGAACTCCAGGCGGAAGGGCCCGAGCTCCAGGGTGTCGCCGGGGTGGACCGCGGTGACGTCGTAGCCCGCGGCGGCCTGGACGACGCCCTCTGGGCCGTAGATCGGGGTGCCCGGGTACGCCTTGAGCAGCCGGTCGAGGTGGTCGGGGGTCCAGTGGTCGACGTGTTCGTGGGTGATCACGATCCCCACGAGATCCTCGAGGTCGGTGAGCGGCGTCGTGAACGAGCCGGGGTCGATCACCAGCGTCCGGCCGGCTTCGGTGAGGGTCAGGGTGGCGTGCTCGAACTTGGTCACTCGCATGCTCCGAGTCAACTCTGCAGGTCGGTCACGAGCAAGCGCGGCGCGGCCCCCGGCCTCGAATTCGACACACGCAAGCGCACCCGACCCGGCGGATTTGGAGAGGGCATGAACGCCATGGCATAATCGAACGGTTGCGAAAACGGCCCCATCGTATAGCGGCCTAGTACGCCGCCCTCTCACGGCGGTAACGCGGGTTCGAATCCCGCTGGGGTCACCAACAGGCAAGAAGCCCGGTCCATCGGACCGGGCTTCTTGCTTCGCTACCGGTCGCCGGCCGAGACCGTCGCGCACGCCCCCACGGGCACGGCGGCGATGACGATCCCGGCGGCCACGCCCCCGAGGCCGCCGACCGCCATGTCGCCGATCGTGTCGGCATACGCGACGAAGATGTCGTCGCTGATGAAGGCGTGGCCGAACCACTCGACCATCTCCCAGAGCGCGCTGATCGCGAGCGCCAGCAGCGGCACGACGAGGAGCGGGACGCGTCGCATCGCGCGGGCCTCGGGGTGCCACGGGACGACGCCCCACCGGCTCAGCAGCACGCAGAGCATCGCAGCCAGCACGCCGGTCGCGACGAAGTGCACCGCGAGATCCCACCACGCGATCGATGTGTAGAGATCGAGTACGTTGCTCCAGGCGGCCACAAGGATCGTGACGCCGTAGGTGATGTCGAACGCCGGTCGCACGCCGAGGAAGCGGGGGAGGAGAGTGGCAGGCAGCGCGAACGCCAGGATCCCGGCATCCGTCGGCGTCCACCAGATCGCACCGGCGAGCACACTGAGCACGGCGAGGATCCGCACGGCGTCGGCGCTGATCTCGGCGGAGCCGCGGGGCCAGCGCAGGAACGCCCGCCTCATGCGCGTTCCTCCGCCGTGATCCGCACGACCGTCTGCACGGGAAGGTGGTCCGATGGCCAGCCGCCGTCGATCCGACCCGCGTTGATGGCGCTGCGGTCGACGGCCACACCGGGCGACACGAGGATCCAGTCGATGCGCGCGCCCTTCAGCCGCGGCGTGCGGTATCGCGCGTAGGTCCCCCATTGCGGGGTCAGACGAGCGGATGCCGCGACCCACGCGTCCCGGAGGGCGTCGCCGTCCGCCGTCAGCGTCCGCACGGGGGGAGAGAAGACGCCGCTGTTGAGATCACCGGTGACGATCACGGGCGTCCCTGCGGCGGCGGCGCGGTCGCGGATGCGGGCCGCTGAACGCACTCTCGACCGGGGTGACAGCGGGTCGAGGTGCGTATTGAGCGCCGTGAAGGAGTGCGCCGTCGAGCGATCCGTGAAGACGGCGGAGACGAGGACCCGCGGGATCGGGTTGCCCCACGTGCGCGAGCCGGCGACGTCGGGGCGATCGGACAACGCCTGCTGCGACCAGCGCACGAGCTCCAGACGCTCGGCGTCGTAGACGATCGGGCATCCCTCACCCCGACCGGTGGCACTGCGGCCCTGGCCGACCAGCCGGAACGCCCGACCGAGCGCGTCCCGCACGAGCGACGCCTGGTCGGGGAGCGCCTCCTGCAGGCCGACGAGCGTCGGGCGCTCCGTGCCCATGAGCGTGCGCACGCGCGGCGCCCGGGCACTCCACCGATCCGCCGGCGGCGACGCGGCGGAACCCATCCGGCGGCGCACGTTGAACGTCATCACATGGAGTCCGGGCGGGTCCACCGGCCCGATCAGGGGGTCGTAGCGGCTCACGTGGTCTCCTCGTCGCGGAGGACCCACGCTAGTCCGACGGCGGTGCGGCTTCCGAGGAGGTTGACACGGGCCCGCGGTCTCGTCCGCTCGCCCGCCGGCCACGCACCGCTCGGACGATCAGCCATACGATCAGGCCGGCGACCGCCACGACGGCGAGCCACGGGATCAGGAAGCCGAGCGCGATCACGATCCCGTTGAGGGTTGCGACCAGTCCGTTCCATCCGGCGACCAGGCCGTCGGCGAAGCCCGCAGGATCCGCCTCGACCGGCTCGACGACGGGGGAGAGCGTCACGGTGAGCGATGACATGGCGACCTGGCCCTCGAGCATCTCGAGCTGCTGCTGGTATGACTCCAACAGCGCCTGCCGTTCGGACAGCGCCGCCTCGGCGGCGATCAGGTCGGCGACGTTCGTCGCCTCGGCCATCAGGTCGATGAGGCGGTCGACGGATGCCTGGGCCGCATCGATGCGCGCGCGCAGGTCGACGGTCTGCTCGGTGACGTCCTGTCGGTTGATGGACGACGCCGTGACCTCGCCGACATCGGACAGCTCCTCGATGACCGCCGGCAGTTCACCGGACGGGACGCGGATGCTGATCCAGGCGCCGTCGGGAGTGTACGGGTAGGGCATCGTGTCGTATGCGATTCCGGTCTCGGGGTCCACCGGGTACGACGCGCCGTTCGTGCCGATGCTCATCGACTCCACGTAGCCGTCGTGGGCGACGGCGGAGTTGCCGATGGCCCGCGCCGCGACGGTCACGTCGTCGACCGAGACCGCGGCGGAGGCGGTCGTGACGATCTCGCGATCGGCGGTGGCGTCGTCGCCCATCACTGCGGCGCCGGGCTCGCTGGACACATCACCGCCGCCAGCGGTGCTCTCCTCGCTCGCGCCGCCCGCGTCGCCGTCGGTCTGGACGGCGGCGTCGGGGGCGACTGCGTAGTCGGCCGATCCGCCGCCCGCGCCCCCGACGAGGGGGACGACGCTCGGGGCGATGATCGCGGCGACCGCCACGATCGCGGCTGCGGCGCCTCCGGCCAGCCAGATCCGGCCGCGACGCGCGCGGCGCGTCTGCGTCGACGACCGTTCGCGGGCGATGTCGGCGAACAGGGCGTCTTCGAGCTCGTCGATCCGCTCGTCGCTCAGTGCGGGAAGCGCCACCGGCGCCCCCGTGGGGTGCTGGGTGCTCATGTGCTCTCCTTCACAACGGTCCGGAGACGCGTCCGGATGCGGGAGAGACGATTGCGCACGACGCCGTGGGCGACGCCGAGTTCATCGGCGGCGGCCTGATAGGCGTATCCCTCGGCCGCGCACAGACGGAAGATGTCGCGGTCGAGGGGGCTGAGCCCGGCGACCTCCTGCAGGATGCGATCGGCGAGGTCCGCGCCGATCACCTGCTCCTCGACGTCGACCGTCGCGGGGAGGGTCTCGTCGGCGGCAGCCGCGGTGTGCTCTCGATCCCGCTTCTGCCGGCGGATGCGGTTGGCCGCCTGGAAGCGGCACACCGTCGCCAGCCAGGGCAGGGGCGATTCGCCGGCCAGTTCGAGGCCGGGCAGCTTGCGCCACGCGACGAGGAACGTCTCCTGGGTGACGTCCTCGGCATCGGCCGCGTTGCCCACCAGCCCGTAGGCGAGCCAGTACACGGGTCGCACGTAGGCGCGGTAGAGCGAGCGGAAGGCGTGCTCGCTGCCTCCCGCCGCCTGCGCCACGAGCGCAGCGTCATCCCGCTCGGTGTCCTGTCGCATTCCCATCCTTCGCCCCGACGGCGCCGCCGCCGGGGGAGGCGACGTCGCGGAGCACCATTGTCTCTCACGGTGTCAGTGTCGGCGGGAAGCCGATCGTCTCGCGCGCGGGCGGCGCGGCATCCCGAGCCTGTATCCTGATCGGGCGAGAGGGAGTATCCCGACAGCGCGCGTTCGTCATCACGGGTTCCGATCATGCAGCCCCGGACGCGTGCCACGACCGTCGATGTCGTGGGGAGAGACTCTCGGCCTTCCGCCGACCCCTCCGTATCTCCCTCGAAAGGCCTCAATGGACCTCGAACTCCCGCTGTGGTTCGAAATCGGATCGCTCGTGATCCTGTCGCTGATCCTCCTCGCCGACCTTCTGCTCATCCTCAAGCGGCCGCACATCCCTTCGACCCGCGAGTCGACGCTGTGGGTCGTGTTCTACGTGACCCTGGCGCTGATCTTCGCCGGGCTGATGTGGGTGTTCGCCGGTGCCGAGTACGCCGGGCAGTTCGTGGCCGGCTGGCTGACGGAGTACAGCCTCTCGATCGACAACCTGTTCGTCTTCGTGCTCATCATGAGCCAGTTCGCCGTGCCGCGCCGCTATCAGCAGGAGGTGCTGATGGTGGGAATCATCATCGCGCTCGTGCTCCGCGGCCTGTTCATCCTCGCCGGCGCCGCGATCATCGAGCAGTTCAGCTGGGTGTTCTACCTCTTCGGCGCGTTCCTCGTCTGGACGGCGTGGCGCCAGGCGTTCCCCGGCGGCGACCACGATGACGACGTCAAACAGGAGAACTTCATCGTGCGCCTGCTCCGACGCGCGATCGACATCAGCGACCACTACGACGGTCCGAAGATCCGCACCGTCGTCGACGGCAAGAAGATGTTCACGCCGATGATCATCGTGTTCGCGGCGATCGGCGTCACCGACCTGCTGTTCGCGATCGATTCGATCCCCGCGATCTTCGGCATCACCCAGAGCGCCTTCATCGTCTTCACCGCGAACATCTTCGCGCTGATGGGCCTGCGGCAGCTCTACTTCCTGCTGGGCGATCTGCTCGATCGCCTGCGCTACCTCCACTACGGCATCGCCTTCATCCTCGCGTTCATCGGGGTGAAGCTCGTGTTCCACGCGATGCATGTCAACGAGCTGCCGTTCATCAACAACGGCGAGCACATCGAGTGGGCGCCCGAGATCTCGACCTGGATGTCGCTCGGCGTCATCGTCGTGGCGATGGCCGTCGCGACGATCGCGAGCCTGGTCGCGTCGTCGCGCGAGAAGAAGGCGGCGACTCCGGATGCCGCGGCCGCCGCCGTCGCGGAGGAGAAGGGCACCCCGCCCGCCGTCGAGCAGCCGCACAGCGATCGGCACTGACACGAGCTCCGTGCCCGCGCACCGCGCACCCGTCACACGACGTCGAGCGCGGCGCGCCGGCGCCCGGGCGAGTGGTAGCCTGGGCCCCGTGCGGATCGCTCGCCTTCTCCTTAGCGGCCGCGACGAGTCCTCGTTCTAGGCCTCCCTCGTCGCGGAGTTCGCCGCGGGCCCCCTTAGCGGACGCAGTCCCTTCCGAGGAGAACAGAGCATGAGCATTCCCGACGCATCCGGCATCCCCGATCGTCCTCGCACCCTGGCCGAGAAGGTCTGGGACGACCACCTGGTCGTCAAGGGCGAGGACGGACAGCCCGACCTCATCTACATCGACCTGCACCTCGTGCACGAGGTCACCAGCCCGCAGGCGTTCGACGGCCTGCGCGCAGAGGGGCGGCCCGTGCGCCGTCTCGACCTGACGATCGCGACCGAGGACCACAACACCCCGACGCTCGACATCGACAAGCCGATCGCCGACCTGACCAGCCGCACGCAGATCGAGACGCTGCGCCGAAACGCCGACGAATTCGGCGTCCGGCTGCACTCGCTCGGCGACAAGGAGCAGGGCATCGTCCACGTCGTCGGGCCTCAGCTCGGCCTGACCATGCCCGGCATCACGGTCGTGTGCGGTGACAGTCACACCAGCACGCACGGCGCCTTCGGGGCCATGGCCTTCGGCATCGGCACGAGCGAGGTCGAGCACGTCATGGCGACCCAGACACTGCCGCTGAAGCCTTTCAAGACGATGGCGATCACCGTCGAGGGCGAGCTGAAGCCAGGCGTCACCGCGAAGGACATCATCCTGGCGATCATCGCCAAGATCGGCGCGAACGGCGGTCAGGGCTACGTGCTCGAGTTCCGCGGCAGCGCGATCCGCTCCCTCTCGATGGAGGGGCGCATGACGATGTGCAACATGTCGATCGAGGCCGGCGCGCGCGCCGGCATGATCGCACCCGACGAGACCACCTTCGAATACGTCAAGGGGCGCCCCCATGCCCCGCAGGGCGAGGACTGGGACGACGCCGTCGCGTACTGGCGCACTCTGCCCAGCGACGAGGGCGCCGTCTACGACGCCGAGGTGTACCTCGACGCGACCGAACTCGAGCCGTTCGTCACCTGGGGAACCAACCCGGGGCAGGGCGTCTCGCTCTCCGGGGCAGTGCCGTCGCCGTCGGACATCGCCGACTCGAACGAGCGCGCCGCCGCCGAGCGGGCGCTGGAGTACATGGACCTCGCGCCGGGCACACCGATGAAGGATGTCGCCGTCGACGCCGTCTTCATGGGGTCGTGCACCAACAGCCGCATCGAAGACCTCCGCGCGTTCGCCTCCGTCGTCCGCGGCCGCACCAAGGCCGAGGGCGTGCGTGTCATGGTGGTTCCTGGCTCGGCCCGCGTGCGGCTCGAGGCCGAAGCCGAGGGCCTCGACAAGGTGTTCACCGACTTCGGCGCGGAGTGGCGCTTCGCGGGCTGCTCGATGTGCCTCGGCATGAACCCCGACCAGCTGGCGCCGGGCGAGAGGTGCGCCTCGACGAGCAACCGGAACTTCGAAGGGCGCCAGGGCAAGGGCGGCCGCACGCACCTGGTGTCGCCGCTCGTCGCCGCCGCCACGGCGGTGCGGGGCACGCTGTCGAGCCCGAGCGACCTGGATCCCGTTCCGGCCGGGTCCGCCGTCGGATCGCCGGCGACGGCAGGAGCGGAGGCCTGACATGGAGAAGTTCACCACGCACACCGGTATCGCCGCTCCGCTGCGCCGATCGGCGGTCGACACCGACCAGATCATCCCCGCCGTCTACCTCAAGCGCGTCACCAAGACGGGCTTCGAGGACGCCCTGTTCGCCAGTTGGCGCCAGGACCCCGAGTTCGTGCTCAACCAGCCCGCGTACGACGGCGCGAGCGTGCTCGTCGCCGGACCCGACTTCGGCACCGGCTCCAGCCGCGAGCACGCCGTGTGGGCGCTGCGCGACTACGGATTCCGGGTGGTGCTGAGTCCTCGGTTCGCCGACATCTTCCGCGGCAACGCCGGCAAGCAGGGCCTCGTCGCCGGCGTCATCGACGAGGCGGACCTCGAGCGCGTCTGGAACGCCATCGAGGCCCAGCCCGGCATCTCGATGACGGTCGACCTCGAGGCCCGTCGCGCGTCGATCGGCGATCTCCAGATTGCTTTCGACATCGACGATTACACTAGGTGGCGGCTTCTCGAAGGGCTCGACGACATCGGGCTCACGCTGCGCAACGAAGACAGGATCGCGCAGTTCGAGGCTCGCCGCGAGGCATGGCGGCCGCGGACGCTCCCCGTTCCGTAAGCCAGGGCACGCGCCCCACCCGGGCGCGTGATCCGCTCCGCCCCCTCCAAGACACAAGTGAGGTCCACCGGATGAAGTCCGCTCTCAGCGTTACGCCCACCACCCCCGAAGGCGAGGAACCAGCCGGTGAGGTCCTCGCGATCCGCGGTGGGCGTCCGCTGACCGGACGCGTCGAGGTGAAGGGTGCGAAGAACCTCGTCACGAAGGCGATGGTGGCGGCGCTGCTGGGCGGCACGAACAGCGTGCTGCGCGACGTCCCCGACATCAGCGACGTCCAGGTCGTCCGCTCGCTGCTCGAGGTCCACGGCGTCCACGTCTGGGACGGCGAGGAGGAGGGCACGCTCCACTTCGACCCGAGCGGGGCCGTTTCGGCGCACTTCGAGGCGATCGACGCGCACGCCGGGGCATCCCGCATCCCGATCCTGTTCTGCGGCCCGCTCCTGCACCTGCTGGGCGAGGCGCTCATCCCCGACCTCGGCGGGTGCCGCATCGGCGACCGTCCGATCAACTTCCACATGGACGCGCTTCGCGCGTTCGGCGCGGTCGTCGACAAGAGCTACGAGGGCATCCGGATCACGGCGCCGGACGGCCTCCACGGGGCGGACATCGAGCTGCCGTACCCGAGCGTCGGTGCGACCGAGCAGGTCCTGCTCACGGCGGTGAAGGCCAAGGGCACGACCGAGCTGCGCAATGCGGCCATCGAGCCCGAGATCATGGACCTGATCGCGGTCCTGCAGAAGATGGGCGCGATCATCTCGTACGAGCCCAACCGCGTCATCCTCATCGAGGGTGTCGACGAGCTGCGCGGCTACGACCACCGGGCGATCTTCGATCGCAACGAGGCGGCGTCATGGGCATGCGCGGCCCTCGCAACCGACGGCGACATCTTCGTCGGCGGCGCCAAGCAGCAGGAGATGCTGACCTTCCTCAACGTGTTCCGCAAGGCCGGCGGCTGGTTCGACGTGCACGAGGACGGGATCCAGTTCCGGCGTGGCGGGGCTCTCAAGCCCGTGGTCGTCGAGACCGACGTGCACCCCGGATTCATGACCGACTGGCAGCAGCCGCTCATCGTCGCCCTCACGCAGGCGGAGGGCGTCTCGACGGTCCACGAGACCGTGTACGAGAACCGGCTCGGCTTCACGCAGGCCCTCGTGCAGATGGGCGCCGACATCGTCGTCCACCCGCACGGCATCGACGCCCCCCACCGCCGCGTGCCGCGCCGCGAGCTGGAGCAGGCCGCCGTCATCAGCGGACCGACCCCGCTGCACGGCGCCGACGTCGTCGTCCCCGACCTCCGCGGCGGCTACAGCTACGTCATCGCCGCCCTCGCGGCCGAGGGCGAGTCCGTCGTCCGCAACGTCGGGATCATCCGCCGCGGTTACGAGAAGTTCCTGACGAAGCTCGGAACCCTCGGCGCCGACTTCGACGTCATCGGATAGTCCCTTGTCGCCCTCGTCACCGATGCCGCCGGCGTCCCGCGAGAAGACGCGTCCGAGCGTCTTCTGGCCGCTCGCCGCTATCGCCGCCCCGCTCATCGCGCTGATGTTCAAGCTCGAGATACAGGGCGCTGAGAAGCTCCCTCGCGAAGGCGCGTACGTGCTCGCGCCGAACCACTACTCCGAAGCGGATCCGCTGGCCGTGGCCCTGGCCGTCTGGAAGGCCGGCCGCGCGCCGCGCTTCATGGCGAAGGAGAGCCTCTTCCGGGTTCCCGTGCTCGGCGCGGTCCTGCGCGCGACGGGCATGGTCCCTGTCGCCCGGGCGTCGTCCGCGGCATCCGCTCGACAGACGCTCGAGACCTCCGAGACGCTCGTCCGTCTCGGGCGCGGCGTGATCGTGTACCCCGAAGGCACGCTGACCCGTGAGCCCGATCTGTGGCCGATGCGCGGGAAGACGGGCGCCGTGCGGTTGGCACTGGCCGATGACATCCCGGTGATCCCGATGGCGCACTGGGGCGTGCAGCAGGTCATGCCGAGGTACGGCAAGCTGAAGGTGTGGCCGCTCCGACGACGCGTGCGGGTGCTCTTCGGCGACCCGGTCGACCTGACCGCGTATCAGGCAGAGGGCCCGGTGAACCTCGCGGGCGCGACCGACAGGGTGATGGCCGACATCGCCGAGCTCCTCGCGCAGCTGCGCGGCGAGTCCGCTCCCGCGGAGCGCTGGAACCCGGCAGATCACGGTCAGAAGGAGACGGGACGCCTTGAGCCGTAGACAGGATGCTGCACGCCCGCGCGTCACCGTGATCGGAGCGGGGAGCTGGGGCACGACGTTCGGCAAGATCCTCGCCGACGGAGGGGCCCACGTCACGATGTGGGCGCGTCGCCCCGAGCTTGCCAGCGAGATCCAGGAAGCCAAGCGCAACAGCGAGTACCTGCCCGGCATCAACCTGCCGCGCACCATGACGGCGACGCATCATCTGTCGGAGGCCCTCGACGGCGCGGATCAGGTGTACCTCTCGATCCCGAGCCAGGCGGTGCGCCAGAACCTCAAGGCGGTGCGCCCCCTCGTGTCGCGCACCGAGGTGCCGATCGTCTCGCTCATGAAGGGCGTGGAGCGGCGCACCGGGCTGCGCATGAGCCAGGTGATCGAACAGGAGCTGCACTGCGACCCCGCCCGCATCGCGGTGGCGTCCGGGCCGAACCTCGCCCTCGAGATCGCACGCGAGCAGCCGACGGCCGCCGTCATATCGTCGACGAGCCAGGAGACCGCCGACGCGGTCGCGCGCCGCGCCCGCAACGGCTACTTCCGCACGTTCGTGAACACCGACGTGATCGGCACCGAGTTCGGCGGTGTGCTGAAGAACCTCATCGCCGTCGCGATCGGCATCGTCGACGGCGTGGGCTACGGCGAGAACACCAAGGCGTCGATCATCACGCGCGGCCTCGTCGAGATGACCGACTTCGCGGTGGCCTTCGGCGCGCACCCCGAGACGCTGCAGGGCCTCGCCGGACTCGGCGACCTCATCGCGACATGCCAGTCGCCCCTCAGCCGCAACAACACCGCCGGGCGCCTGCTCGGTCAGGGCTATCGCTTCGACGACGTCGTGAAGCAGATGAACCAGACGGCCGAGGGCCTCGCCTCCGTGGCGCCCATCCTCCAGCTCGCACGAGAGGTCGGCGTCGACATGCCGATCGTCGAGCAGGTCAAGATGGTCCTCGATGGCACGATGAACCCGCGCGACATCGCGCCGCATCTCACGACGGACGACGACACCCCCAAGGGCGAGAGGACTCAGAATGGACAGGCCGGCGGTGGCGGTGCTCTTTGGCGGTCGATCCAGCGAGCACTCGATCAGTTCCGCAACGGCGGGCGGGGTGCTGCGGGCGATCGATCGTGATCGCTTCCGGGTGATTCCGGTCGGCATCACCCGCGACGGCGTGTTCGTCCTCGAGGACGACGATCCCGGCAAGTTCGCGCTGGACGCCGAGCGCCTCCCCGAGGTGGTCGACAACGGCACGCGCGTGCTGTGGCCCGAGGGCGGCGGCGATCGCGCGCTGCGGGTGCGCCGCGGCGACGGGTCGATCGACGAGCTGGGCGAGGTGGATGCGGTGCTGCCGATCCTCCACGGCGTCCACGGCGAGGACGGAACCGTGCAGGGCTTCTTCGACACGCTCGGCATCCCTTATGCCGGCGGCGGTGTGCTCGACTCGGCGCTGTGCATGGACAAGCACTTCATGAAGATCGTCCTGGCGGCGGCCGGTGTGCCGGTGTCGCCGTCGATCACGGTCACGCGCCGCCAATGGGACCTCGACCCCGAGCGGGTGCGAGCGGATGCCGCGGCCCTCGGCGAGCCCACGTTCGTCAAGCCTGCGCGCGCAGGGTCGAGCGTCGGCGTCTCGAAGGTGCACGACGCGTCCGAGCTCGCGGCCGCGCTCGAGCTCGCGTTCGCCGAGGACGACAAGGTGCTCATCGAGACGGCGATCGTCGGCCGCGAGGTCGAGGTCGCGATCCTCGAGGGCCGCGCGGGTGCGCGTGCGCGCGCATCCCTCCCCGGTGAGATCGTCCTGACGACCCGGGAGTTCTACGACTTCGAGGGCAAGTACCTCGGCGGAGACGGCGCAGAGGTCGTGTGCCCGGCCGATCTGACCGCCGACGAGATCGCGGCGATCCAGGAGCTCGGCGTGCGCGCGTTCGAGGCCGTGGGCGGCCAGGGGCTCGCCCGCGTCGACTTCTTCCTCACCGCCGATGGGCTGTACGTCAACGAGCTCAACACCATGCCCGGCTTCACGCCGATCTCGATGTTCCCGAAGTGCTGGATCGCATCGGGCGTCACGTACCCCGAGCTGATCTCCGAGCTCATCGACACCGCACTCGAGCGCGCGGCGTAGTCCTCCGCCTCGCTACGCGCCGTCGGCGTCGCCGCGGGAGACGCACGTCGAGCCGTCCGCGGGGAGGCGCGACACGACGACCGACAGCGCGTCGAGCACTTCGGCGCTGGCGACGACATCGTTGTCGAGGTAGACCTCGACGGCCGGAACACGGCCGTACGACGTCACCCGGTACTTCGGGGCGTCGGTCTCGTCGATGACCCAGTCGACGCCGTTCACCGTCTGGCAGGGGAGCGTCGTGGGTCCGAGCGGATCGAGACCGCAGGTGAGGAGGACGGCGGCGGGGTCGCCCCAGGCCGCCGTCGCCTGCGCGTCGGTCCACCTGCGAGCCTGTCCGTCGAGGGCGCCGGGAAGCGCGACCGAGACGTCGGCGCACGCCGGGTCGTTCGATCCGTCGGCGGGCCGCATCGACACCGTGCTCGCGCATCCGGCGAGCGTGGCGGCGACGGCGATGGCCGGCACAGAGGCGAGAAGGCGGCGCGCTCGGGTCACCCTCCCAGGCTACCTTGGAGGGATGACTGGCTCCGATCCGCGCGTCGGCGACCTGACCGAGGGCGCGGTCCTCCGCGGCATCCTCGAGCGGCTCCCCGCATCGGGCGCGCTGGTCGGGCCCGGCGATGACGCCGCGCTCCTCGCAGCCCCCGACTCGCGCGTGGTCGCCACCGTCGACACGCTCGTGCACGGACCCGACTTCCGTCTCGCGTGGTCGACTGCGTACGACCTCGGCTGGAAGTCGGCGGCGGTCAACCTGGCCGACATCGCCGCGATGGGGGCACGACCCACCGCGCTGCTCGTCGCCCTCGCGATGCCCGACGACACCCGGCTGTCCTTCGTCGAGGGGCTCGCCGACGGCCTCCGCGCGGCGTGCGACGCGCTCGCCCCCGGATGCGCCGTCGAAGGCGGCGACCTCACCGTGTCGGACACGCTCACGATCGCAGTGACCGCGCTCGGCTCGCTCGACGGGCGGACGCCTGTGCTGCGGTCGGGTGCGCGCCCGGGTGACGTCGTCGCGGTCGCCGGAACGCTCGGCAGGGCCGAGCGCGGGCTGCGCGTGCTGTTCGATCGATTCACGGATACCGCGGGCACGCCGGTTCCCGTCGACGAGAGCGTCCTGTCCGCGGACGAGCGGGCCGATCTTGCCGTGCAGCTGCGGCCGGCACCTCCGGTGGCGCTCGGTGCTCGGGCGGCGCACGCAGGAGCGACCGCGATGATGGACGTGTCGGACGGGCTCGTCCTCGACGCGTCGCGGATGGCCGCGGCGTCCGGAGTCACCGTCTCTCTCGACTCCACCGCGCTCGGGGCCGACGCCTCCTCCGCGCTCTCCGGCGGCGAGGACCATGGACTGCTCGCGACCTTCCCCTCGGGCGCCTCGCTGCCGGACGGCTTCCGGGCGATCGGCGAGGTCCGGGCTCGCGGCGCCGATCCGGTGATCGTCGACGGGAGGCCGTTCGACGGCCGCAGCGGCTGGGATCCCTACCGGGACTGGGACGCCGGCCGGGGGTGAGTCAGTCGCTGCCCGGCTCCGCCGGCCGCGACCACCACAGTGCGGTGTCGCCGTAGCGCTTCATGCGATCCGCGACGAGTCCCGCCGGGAGGGTCGGCTCCGGGGAGCGCTTCGCGCGCTCCACGACCACGGTCGCGTGCGCGGAGAGCGCAGGAGCGAGCAGCTCCAGCACATGGGTGAGCTCATGCTCGCCGAGATCATATGGCGGATCGATGAACACGATGTCGAACGGGCCGGGCGCCGTCTGCAGGTAGGCGAGGACGGACGTGCGGTGCACGGTCATCGGGGCCTCGCGGGATCCGAGCGCCTTCGCCACGCGCGCGATGTTGCGCTGGACCACTCCGGCCGCGCGCGGTGCCTTCTCGACGAGGTCTGCGCGCGCCGCGCCGCGGCTGATCGCCTCGAGCGCGAGTGCTCCCGACCCGGCATAGAGGTCCAGCACCGCTGCGCCGCGAAGGGCTTCGGCCGACTCCAGCGCGCCGAAGAGGGACTCGCGCACGCGGTCGCTCGTCGGCCGGGTGCCGGCGTCGGGGACCTCGAGCGTGAGGGATCCGGCCCGTCCGGCGATGATGCGCGTCACACGCCCACGATAGCCGCGCAGGTCACGCCGCCGCGGACGACGGGTCCTCCTCGCGCAGGCGGGGCTCGGTGCGCAGTTCCGGCCGGAGGCCCGACTTGTCGGCGTAGAACGCACGGATGACGTCCATGTCGGCACGGACGTCGCCGGACAACTCGATCGTCGGTCCGAGGCCCGTCGTCATCGTGGTGCGGTCGACGTAGCCGAGCGTGACCGGCAGGCCCGCGTCGCGTGCGATGCGGTAGAAGCCCGACTTCCAGTAGTCGCCCGTGCCGCGCGTGCCCTCGGGGGTGACGACGAGCCCGAACGTCTCGCCGCTGCGAATGCGCGCGACGACGTCGCTGACGACGCGCGACGGGTCGGAGCGGTCGACCGGGATGCCGCCCAGCTTGCGCATGACGGGTCCGCGCCAGCCGCGGAAGAGGCTCGACTTGCCGAGCCAGCGCACGTGCATGCCCAGGCGCCACGCGATTCCGAGCATCAGGACGAAGTCCCAGTTCGAGGTGTGCGGCACCCCGAGGAGGACGGTCGGTCGGGTGGGGGCCGGCTCAGTGGACAGGGTCCAGCGGCTGCAGGCCCAGTACACGCGGGAGATGAGTCGGAGCATCCCGCCACCGTATGCCAACTGCCTGGGCTGACGCCGAACTCGGCGGGGTCGCCGGTCGAATCTAGACTCGACGCATGCCGTCGTTCTCCCTCGAGTCCCGTCTCGACGGCGCCGTCGGGGGCAAGACCGCGTCGGCGCTGGAGCGCGCGTTCGGTATGCGCACCGTCGGCGACCTGCTGGCGCACTACCCTCGCCGCTACGCCAAGCGCGGCGAGCTGACTCCCATCTCGTCGCTGCCCGTCGGCGAGCCCGTCACGATCGTGGCCGAGGTGCGGCGCGCGAACGAGCGCCGCATGCAGAATCGCAAGGGTTCGATCCTCGAGGTGACGATCAGCGACGGCCACGGCGATCTGGCGTTGACATTCTTCAACCAGTCGTGGCGCCTGAAAGAGCTGCAGACGGGGCGGCGCGGCATCTTCGCGGGCAAGGTGGGGGAGTACCGCGGCACGAAGCAGCTGGCGCATCCCGACTACGAGCTGTTCGACGACGAGGCGACCGCGCGTCTCACGGCGGAGGCCAACGCCCACCTTCCGATTCCGATCTATCCAGCGACCAGCACGATCGCCAGTTGGCAGCTGACGAAGATCATCGCGCTCGTGCTCGACGGTCTGGGCCCCGTTCCCGATCCGCTTCCCGACGAGCTGCGGGTCCGTCATGGTCTGCTCGCGGCGCGCGAGGCGATCGAGCGTATCCACCGTCCCGATTTCGAGGAGCAGATCGAGCGCGCGCGCAGCACGCTGCGGATGCACGAGGCGTTCGTGCTGCAGGCGGCGCTGCTGCAGCAGCGGGCATTCGTCCGCGCACTGTCGGCCACGCGCCGCGCGCCCGGCGCGCTGCTCGAGCGCTTCGATGAGGCGCTGCCCTTCCCGCGCACCCCCGACCAGCGCAGCGTGGGGGAGCAGATCGAGCGCGATCTCCAGGGCGACTGGCCGATGAACCGGCTGGTGCAGGGCGAGGTCGGCTCGGGCAAGACGCTCGTCGCACTGCGCGCGATGCTGCAGGTCGCCCAGAGCGGCGGGCAGTCGGCGCTGATCGCGCCCACCGAAGTGCTCGCCGCACAGCACCTGCGCTCGATCGCGCGGATGCTCGGTCCGCAGCTCGCGCCCGAGCTCATGCCGACGCTCCTGACCGGGCAGATGCCCGCGGCCGAGCGACGCAAGGCGGCGCTGCGGGCCGCGTCGGGCCAGGCGCGCATCGTCGTCGGCACTCATGCGCTGCTGAGCGAGAGCACCACGTTCGCCGACCTCGGCCTCGTCGTCGTCGACGAGCAGCACCGCTTCGGGGTGGAGCAGCGCGAGTCCCTGCGCGCGAAGGGCTCGTCTCCGCATGCGCTCGTGCTCACCGCTACCCCGATCCCGCGCACCGTCGCGATGACGGTGTTCGGCGACCTCGACGTGTCGACGATCCGCACGATGCCGGCTGGGCGTGCGGGCATCCAGACGTTCGTCGCGCCGCTGGCCGAGAAGCCGGCCTGGTTCGGGCGCGTGTGGGACCGCATCGCCGAGGAAATCGCGCAGGGCCGGCAGGCGTTCGTCGTGTGTCCCGCGATCGACGCCGAGAAGCTCACCAAGGACGACACCGCCGACGAGCCGGTACCCGACGACGCCGGCGCGACCCGCACCCGCTGGGGCGTCGTGCAGGTCGCCGACCTGCTGTCGAGGCATCCCGCGTTCTCGGCCATCCGGGTCGAGATGCTGCACGGCAAGATGCCGTCCGATGAGAAGGACGCGGTGATGCAGGCGTTCGCCCGCGGTGAGGTCGACGTGCTGGTCGCGACGACCGTGGTCGAGGTCGGTGTCGACGTGCCGAACGCGTCGACGATGGCCATCCTCGAAGCCGACCGCTTCGGCGTGTCGCAGCTGCACCAGCTGCGCGGGCGCGTCGGACGAGGCGGCGTTCCGGGTCTGTGCCTGCTCGTGACCGAGGCGGGAGCCGGTTCTCCGGCGCGGGAGCGAGTGGACGCCGTCGCCGCGACCCTCGACGGGTTCGAACTCGCCGAGGTCGACTTGGAGCTGCGCGGCGAGGGCGATGTGCTCGGTGACGCGCAGTCCGGCGCGCGCTCGTCGCTGCGGCTGCTGCGCGTGGTGAAGGACGCCGACATCATCGCCGAGGCGCGGATCGCCGCCGAGGCGGTGCTGGTCGACGATCCTGCGCTCACCCGTCACCCCGGTCTCGCCGCTGCGCTCGAGCGCCGCGTCGGCATGGAGGAGCGCGCGGCCCTCGCGAAGAATTGAATAGGCTGGCCGAATGAACAGCCGGATCGCCGTCGTCCCCGGATCCTTCGATCCGCCGACCCTCGGTCACCTCGACGTGATCCGACGCGCAGCCTCGCTCTACGACCAGCTCCATGTGCTCGTCGTGCACAACCCGGGCAAAGAGGCGATGCTGCCCATCGCTCAGCGCCTGACTCTGCTCGAGCAGTCCATCGCAGACAGCGATATCGACGGCGATGTCGTCGTCGCTTCGTGGAGCATGGGCCTGCTCGTGGACTACGCGACGGACGTTGACGCCGGGGTGCTCGTGAAGGGCATCCGCTCGCAGGTCGATGTCGCGTACGAGACGCCGATGGCGATCGTCAACCGGCACCTCGCGCACGTCGAGACCGTCTTCCTGCTGCCCGATCCCGCGCACGCACTCGTGTCCAGCTCGCTCGTGCGCCAGGTGGCCTCGCTGGGCGGCGATGTGTCGCCGTTCGTGCCGCCGGCGGTCGCGCGCTTCCTCGACACCGGCTCCCGCGACCTCTGAACCCGGCCGACAGCCGCACGCGGCCCTCGCACAGGACCGCGCCGCTACGATGGTTCATCGTGGCCAGACAGCATGTGACGGGTCCGTTCGTGATCCGCGTGAGAGACATCGTCCGCCGTCCCGGCGAGATGCGGGAGTTCGACTTCGAGGCCCCCGCGCCGGAGAAGTGGGGCGAGGGACTGGTGTCGGTCGACGCCGGCGTGCCGCTCGACCTCGACGTCCGGCTCGAGTCCGTCCACGAGGGCATCCTGGTGTCGGGAAGCGCAGCAACGGAGTACTCCGGGGTCTGCGGACGCTGCCTCACCGACATCACCGAGCCGCTCCAAGTCGAGTTTCAGGAGCTTTTCGCGTATCCTGGTGAGGAAGCAACTGACTTCGAGGTTCAAGACGACCACGTGGATCTTGAAACTCTGGTCAGGGATGCGATTGTCCTGTCGCTTCCGTTTCAGCCGGTGTGTCAGCCGGATTGCCCCGGCCTCGATCCGGCCACGGGTGAGCGGCTGACCGGCAGCACCGGCCCAGAGCAGGGCGAGTCCCTCGATCCTCGCTGGGCCGCGCTCAAGGACTACACCACAGACCACGACGAAGAAGCACCGCGCCTCCGCGTCGAGAACACAGAAGAGAGCTAGCCATGGCAGGTAACCCCCCGAAGCGGAAGGTCTCCCGCTCGAACACGCGCTCGCGTCGCGCCCAGTGGAAGGCAGCGCCCATCACGCTGACCACCACCGTCGAGAACGGCAAGAAGGTCTACAGCCGTCCTCACCAGGCGAAGGTCGTCACCGACTCGCAGGGCACCGAGCTGTTCCTCGAGTACAAGGGCCGCAAGGTCGCCGACGTCTGATCGCCGCCCCGGCGACATGACCGACGTCATGGATGAGCGCCTCGCGCTCACCGAGCTCACGCAGAAGCTCGGGGTCGACATAGACCCCGAGCTTCTGTCGCTCGCCCTGACGCACCGGTCCTGGGCGTACGAGAACGGGCAGGTCCCGCACAACGAGCGCCTCGAGTTCCTCGGCGACTCCGTGCTCGGGCAGGCCGTCACGGTACGCCTCTTCACCGGGCACCCCGAGCTCGAAGAGGGCGCACTCGCGAAGCGGCGGGCGAGCGTCGTCTCGACTGTCGCCCTCGCTGAGATCGCTCGCGGCATCGGCCTCGGCGCGCACCTCAAGCTCGGCCGCGGTGAAGACTTGACCGGCGGCCGCGACAAGGACTCGATCCTCGCCGACACCACGGAGGCGATCATCGGCGCGGCGTATCTGTCGGCCGGGCCCGACGCCGCGACCGGATTGGTGCTTCGTCTCGTCGAACCGCTGCTGGCCGATCCCGAGCGCTACGGCGCCGCGATGGACCCCAAGACGAGCCTGCAGGAGCTGGCCGCGCACGCCGGCGTCCAGCCTCCGGCCTATTCGGTCTCGTCGACCGGCCCAGACCACGACCGCCAGTTCACAGCCACCGTGGTGGTCGGCGACGTCACAGCGCAGGGCGCCGGGACGAGCAAGAAGCAGGCCGAGATGGCCGCGGCGCTGCGCGCCTGGCAGGATCTCAGCGGGCGTGCCTGAGCTCCCCGAGGTCGAAGTCGTCCGAGCCGGCCTCGCCCCCGCGGTGACCGGCGCCGTTGTGCGGGGTGTCACGGTGCTGGACGATCGCGCGCTGACGCGCCACGCCGGCACCGGAGCCGAGTTCGAGACCGCGCTCACCGGGCGCACCATTCGCGCCGCCGCCCGACGCGGCAAGTTCCTGTGGCTCCCGCTCGATGATGGTGGTGGACGACCACCGCTCGAGGCGGTCGTCGGCCATCTCGGCATGAGCGGCCAGCTGCTGCTGCGAGCTCCGGGCGCCGCGCCCGAGCGCCACGAGCGGGTGCGCATCGACCTCGAGCACCCGACGCACGGCGAGGTCTCCGTCGTGTTCGCCGACCAGCGCACATTCGGTTCGCTCGCGATCGACGAGCTCATCCCGACGCCGGACGGGGCTCCGGGCGGGCTCGGGGCGGCCGAGGCATCCGTCCCTCGTCAAGTCGCGCACATCGCGCGCGATCCGCTCGATCCGGCATTCGCGGATGTCGCGTTCCGCCGCGCCCTCGTGCGCAAGGAGTCCGCGATCAAGCGCGTGCTGCTCGACCAGACGGTCATCAGCGGGGTCGGCAACATCTACGCCGACGAGTCGCTGTGGGCCGCCCGCATCCATCCCGAGACACGTGCGGCCGACCTCGCCACACGGGCGGTCAACCGTCTTCTCGGCGAAGTGCGCCACGTGCTCGACAAGGCGCTGGCCGAGGGCGGCACGAGCTTCGACGCGCAGTACGTCAACGTCAACGGTCAGGCCGGCTACTTCGCCCACTCGCTCAACGCGTACGGCCGCACCGGGGAGCCCTGCCCACGCTGCGGTCGCCCGATCGTCCGCGTGTCCTTCACGAACCGATCCAGCCACTTCTGCCCGCATTGTCAGCGGGTGCCGCGGCCCACGGGCCGGTGAGGACGCGACGCACCGCGTCCCCACCGATACGCCCTCACAGGACGAGGGTCTTCTTCCACGCACCCGCGTATGAGGCCGGCACGAAGCCGATCGCCTCATTGATGTCGAGCATGTGTCGGTTCTCTTCGGCGTTGAACGTCGAAACCCGTGGTGACTCGGGCATGACCTCGCGCCAGCGCAGCAGGTTCGCGCACTTCACGATCGTTCCGAGGCGGCGTCCGCGGTGCTCCTTGAGCACCAGCGTTCCGTACTGCTGCGTCGCACCCGAGTGGTCCTCCGAGATGACGAGCTCGTTGTACGCCGCGATGGCGCCGGTCGGGATGTGCTGCACGGCGGCCACCGAGACGGTGAGCCCCTGTGCCCGCTGGCGGGCGTCGCGACGCTCGACGCGCGCGGCATCCCAGTGCTGCTCGTCGACGACCATGCCGCCGCTCGGCGCATCGGTCGACATCCGCGCGAGCACCTCGGCGAACCCGTCGCGGTGCTCGGGCGGGGTCGGAGCGGTCCAGGTGACCAGGCGGTACTCGTCTCCGGCGATCTCCCGAGCCTCGCCGAGCATGCGCTCGACGAGGGAGAAGTCCCCGGTCAGATCGAAGACGCTGTTGCGCTCGACCTGCTCGAGGCTGAACCCGTTCGCAAGCGCGAAGAGCGTCGGACCGTCGTCGGCCGGTATCTCGCCCCACCCGGTCGACGGGGCAAGCTTCCGCCCCGGGGTACCCGGGCGGTGCAGCGTCCAGGTCTGGATGATCGCCAGCCCGCGGTCACGCGCTTCGCGCTCGACCTCCGCCAGCAGCAGCTCTTCGGCACCCTGCCCTCGCACCGGCGGCGGGTCGACCATGAGATCGAACTCGAGGGCCTGGGCGTCAGGTTCGTTCGAGATCATCATCCGCACGGCCCCGAGGATCACGCCCGCGCGCTCGGCCGCGAACGCCGGCTGGGTCCAGTCCGACTGGTCCTGCATGAACCCGAGCATCTCCTCGGGCTCTTCGCGCAGGTAGTCGTGGCCCGCGTCGTGCAGGCACACCGCGTTCCCGATCCGCACCAGCTCGAGGAACGGGCCGGCGTCGGCGGCATCCAGTGAGTCGGGGACGACGATGGGCCGGACGGTGATGGCCGGAGCCTCGGTGACACTGCTCATGAGAGCACCTTCTTCCATGCGCCCTCGTACGAGATCGGCACGAAGCCGATCGCCTCGTTGATGTCGAGCATCGGGCGGTTCTCTTCTGCGTTGTAGGTGATGACCCGAGGCGAGTCGGGCGCGATGTCGCGCCACGACAGCAAACCGGCGCACTTGACGAGAGTGCCCAGCCTGTGGCCGCGGTGCTCCTTGAGGACGAGGGTGTCCTCCTGATGGCTGGCCTCGGTGCGGTCCTTGCCGACGACGAGTTCGTTGAAGGCGCACAGCTCACCGGTTGCGATGTCCTGCGCCGCGGTCACCTGGATGGTGCGACCCGAATCGGTGTACTTGGAGTCGTGCTCGGCGATGCGCGCGGCATCCCAGGTCTCCTCGTCGAACTCCAGCCCCGCGGACGGGGCGTCGGTGACCATGCGGGACTTCATCCACGCATAGCCGTCGACGTACTCCGGCGGCGTCGGGGCGAACCACTGGACGACGCGGTAATCGGATGCTGCGGCCTGCGACTCGGCCATCAGCTGCTCGACGGTGTCGAACGGCGTCCGCAGGTCGAAGGCGCTGCAGCGCTCGACCTGCTCGAGTGTGTAGCCGTGCCGCTGGAAGAACCGGGCGCCGTGATCCTCGGGGATGTCTCCGAAGCCGGTGGGTGGAGCAAGTCGCGGGCCGTCAGCAGCAGGATGCTCCGCCCAGGCTTGCAGGACGTTGCGTCCGTTCTCCTGTGCGAAGCGCTCGAGCAGCTCGTACGCGGCGGAGCCGACGCCCCGGCCCCACGACTCACGGAGCAGTTCGATGAGCCAGAACGCGACCTTCGAACCGTTCTCGAGCGGGAGGTCGCATCCGACCCGCCCGATGACGGCGCCGTCGTCCACGATGAGCCACATGTGACGTCGTTCGTACTCGTTCGGCTGGAAGTGGGGGAGCAGCTCGTCGGCCGGGATGCTGTGGTCGCCGTGGCCGGAGATTTCGCGGTACACGAGGTTGCGCACCCGCACCATCTCGACGAAGTCGGCGGCGTCGGGTGCATCGATGGATTCCGGGACGATCAGCGGCCGGAACTCGATGTCGGTGAGTGTGTTCATGATGCGTCTTTCGGTGGATGCGGAGGAAGTGAGGGAGGGGGTCCCGCCCCCCGGGGGGGGGGGGGGGCCCCCCGCCCGGCCGGGCCGGGCGCGAGGAGGGGCACCCGGGGGGTTGCCGGGTA
>NZ_JAKYXC010000002.1 GCF_022538185.1 Microbacterium sp. CFH 31415
TACATCACGCCTCTTTCGGTGCAGGCTCAGGACGTGCGGGCGGGGGCCCGCCGCCCGGTGCGGGCGGCGGACCCGGTGGCCGTCACGGCCGTGGCGCGAGGAGGGCCTCGCGGAGGTAGGCGTGTTCACGCGCGGCGTTCGCGGTGCTCACGCGCCGAGCGCGAGCGTGACGCTCGCGGTCGTCGGTCAGCCGCGGAGTCCGGCTGCCCCAGATCAGAAGCCGCAGGCCGAGGTGGAGGGCGATGCGGTCGACGAAGGGTGTGCGGGTGTCGCGGCTCTGAAGCCGCAGCGTATCGGGGACGCCCGAGAGGCGCTGCGGCGCAAAGGTGGTGTTCATGAGGATTGTTCTCTTCCGGATGGGTGGAGGTGGATGCCCGGAACCACGCGCGGTCGGGCGGGGGATGTCATGCCGCAGCACGACGGGGTTGACGGCAGGGAGATGCGCTCAGCACCCGGTCATCGGGGCGGCGCAGGAGGATCGTGCCCTCGAGAGGGCAGAGTTCTCCCCTGCGGGGATCAGCCGGCGGTGTGGAAGCCGCTGTTCTGAGTCGCGCCGAAGGAGCGGGTCCCCGACGCGCAGGCACGAGCCGCAACGCCGATGGGCGTGGTGACTCCGGTGGTGTTCATGTGCATCATTTCGGGGACCTCCTTTCTCGACTTCTAGACGCGGAGAGTGACACTAGCGCGGTCCGGTGGTCGGCGTCAAGCGTTCTCGCAGATTCGCCGAACCACGGGCGTGTCGCGACGGCTGTGGAGTGTGCGGCTCGCCTCGAGGGGGAAAGTGCGGACCTCGGGTAGCGTAGGGCGGTAGTCGACCGGGCTGGAGGACGATAGATGCACCTGAAGAGCGTGACGCTCAAAGGGTTCAAGTCGTTCGCGCAGCCGACGACGTTCGCGCTGGAACCCGGCGTGACGTGCATCGTCGGTCCCAACGGATCCGGAAAGTCGAACGTCGTCGACGCCCTCGCCTGGGTCATGGGCGAGCAGGGCGCGAAGACGCTCCGCGGCGGGAAGATGGAGGACGTCATCTTCGCCGGCACCGCCACGCGCGGCCCCCTCGGCCGCGCGGAGGTGCAGCTCACGATCGACAACAGCGACGGCGCGCTGCCGATCGAGTATTCCGAAGTCACGATCAGCCGGACGCTGTTCCGCAACGGGGCCAGCGAGTACGCGATCAACGGCGAGGTCTGCAGGCTGCTCGACGTGCAGGAACTGCTGAGCGACTCGGGCCTCGGCCGCGAGATGCACGTCATCGTCGGACAGGGTCGCCTCGACAGCGTGCTGCAGGCGTCGCCCGAGGATCGCCGGGGTTTCATCGAGGAGGCCGCGGGGATCCTCAAGCACCGGCGTCGCAAGGAGAAGACCATCCGGAAACTGGAGGCGATGGAGGCGAACCTCACGCGCCTCAGCGACCTCGCCGGCGAGCTCCGCCGGCAGCTCAAGCCCCTCGGTCGACAGGCCGAGATCGCGCGCGAGGCAGCGACGATCGCCGCCGTCGTGCGCGACGCGAAGGCGCGCCTGTTCGCCGACGAGATCGTGGCCCTGCGGGCCCAGCTCGCGTCCCACGCCCAGAACGAGCACGAGCGCCACGCCGAGCGCCTCGTGCTGCAGGATCAGCTCGACAACGCCCGCACGCGCATCGAGCTTCTCGAGGCGCAGCAGCGCTCGGAGGGCGTCGACCAGGCTCGGCGCGTCACCTACGGGCTGGAGCGCGTGCAGGAGCGACTGCGCAGCCTGTACGCCCTCGCCGGCCAGCGTCTCGCCCTCCTCGGGGAGGCCGAAGACGACGATCGCATCGAGCTCACCACGGTGTCGCAGGCCATGATCGACGAGGCCCGCGCTGAGATCCAGGAGATCGCGGACGGACTCGGCGGCGCGCAGGATGCCGCGGCCGAGGCATCCCGCGATGTGATGCGCGCCCGCGCCGAGCTCGACGCGCTCGACGCAGACATCTCCGCTCAGAGCGCTCTGGTCTCCGAGCACGACATGCGCATCACCGCGCTGCGTGGATCGGCCGAGGCCGCTGAGTCCGCCCTCGCCGCGGTGCGGGCCGCCGTGGAGCGGCAACAGCGCGCGCTGGACGCGGCTCTGGCCCGGCGGGCCGAGGCTGAGGAGACCCTGGCGGGCGTCGATCCGGATCTGGTTCCCGAGGGCTCGGCCGCGGAGTACGCCGCCGCCTACGAGCGCGCTCAGCGTGAGGCGACCGAGGCCGAGTCCGAGGTGGGCACGCTCCGGGAGCGGCTGCACGCGGCCGAGCGCGAGGTGGAGGCGCTCACCGCCCAGACGTCGGCGCTCGGCAGGGCGCTCGACCGGCGCAACGCGGCCGCCGAGATCGTCGAACGCGGCGCCGCCGGAGTCCGCGGCCTGCTCGGTGACGCAGTGAAGATCACCGCCGGATACGAGGCGGCGATCGCCGCGGCGCTCGGCCCGCTCGTCGAGGGCATCCTGGTCGACAGTCGCGAGCACGCCGTCGAGACCGCACGCCTGGTGCGCGATGGAGATCTCGGCACCGTCGACATCGCGATCGCCGACACCGGCGCCCTGGTGCCCGCGTTCCCCTCCATCGCGGGCGTCGTCCCGGCGCGCGACGTGGTCTCCGCACCCGACGGCGTGCTCGGCATCCTGTCCTTCGTCGTGATCGCCGACGATCTCGACGCAGCCCTCGCCGCCGGACCCGCGATCGCCGCCGCCGACGTGGGCGGTCCGGTCACCGTGGTGACGAGGTCGGGTGAGGTCGTCACCGACTACACCGTGCGCGCCGGCTCGGGGCAGGGCCGCTCGCGACTTGAACTGGCCGCGGAGCGGGATGCCGCGGCGGACCGTCGGGACGAGATCACCGTGGTCGCCGACTCGCTGCGCGACGCACTCTCCGACGCGGCGCGGGCGCTCGAAGCCGCACGCCACCGCACCAAGGCGGCGTTGACGACCCTGCGCGAGCACGATGCGGCACTGGCCGCGCACACCGAGCAGGTCAACCGCGCGACCGTGCGCTACGAGGCCGCGGTCGCGGAGTGCGATCGCCTCGCGGCAGGCGTCGCGCAGGCCGCGTCGGCCGTGGAGGACGCGGAGGCGTCTGCCCGGTCGGCCGGCGACCAGCTCACCGCGGCGCTCGAAGCGCCGCGCCCCATCCTCGATGCGTCGGCGCGCGACGGCATGCTCGGCGCGCTCGAGGCGGCGCGCGACGCCGAGATGCGGGCGCGCCTGGACGTCGAGACCCTCAAGGAGCGCATACGCGCTGGCGAGGCCCGGGTCGCAGGACTCGAGCGGCAGCGCGAGCGCGAGCGCGAGGCCGCGGCCGAAGCGGCACGTCGCGCCGTCGTGCGGCGTGCGCAGCGCGAGACGGCGGCAGGGGTCGCAGCCCAGCTGCCCGCGGTGCTCGACTCGGTCGAGCGGTCCCTCGCGCAGGCGCGGTCCGAGCTCGCCCAGGCGGAGTCGGAGCGCACCGCGCTGACGGCCGAGCTCGGCGAGCTGCGTCGTCAGGAGGCCGGGGCTCGCGAGCGTCTTGCCGGACTCACCGAGACCGTCCACAGCCTCGAGCTGCAGATCCACGAGAAGCGCCTTCACGTCACGGGACTCCTCGAGCGGGTGAGTTCCGAACTCGGGCTCGACGAAGACATTCTCGTTTCGGAATATGGTCCGGACCAGCCGGTTCCAGCGGGTTCCTCGGCGGATGGCGACGAAGACGCCGAGGCCGAAGCATTCGTTCCGTACGATCGCGCCCAGCAGCGCCGACGACTGCAGGAGGCCGAGCGCAAGCTCACCCAGCTCGGCCGGGTCAACCCCCTCGCGCTCGAGGAGTTCGCCGCGCTCGAGCAGCGCCACAAGTTCCTCACCGAGCAGCTCGCCGACCTCACGCAGACTCGCAAGGACCTGCTAACGATCATCGAGGAGCTCGACGAGCGGATGCAGGTGATCTTCCTCGCGGCGTTCGAGGACACCAGGACGGCATTCGGCGAGGTGTTCCCCATCCTCTTCCCGGGGGGCTCGGGCAGCATCTCGCTGACCAACCCGGACGACCCGCTGACGACGGGGATCGAGGTCGCAGTGCGCCCGGTCGGCAAGAAGATCGAGCGGCTCTCACTGCTGTCGGGCGGTGAGCGGTCGCTCGCGGCGGTCGCGCTGCTGACCGCGATCTTCAAGGCGCGTCCCAGCCCGTTCTACATTCTGGACGAGGTCGAGGCCGCCCTCGACGACGCCAACCTCGGCCGCCTGCTCGGGGTCTTCGAGCAGTTGCGCGAGTCGAGCCAGTTGATCGTCATCACGCATCAGAAGCGCACGATGGAGATCGCCGATGCCCTGTACGGGGTCTCGATGCGCCAGGACGGCGTCTCCGCCGTCGTCGGCCAGCGGCTGGGAGACCGCGCCGCGAGCTGACGCGGGCTACGCTCCGGCGGGCGCGCCGACGGCGTCGCGGACCATCGCCATGGCCTCGGTCAAGCGCAGGGCCGCCCCCGTGTCGTAGGCGCGGGACCACTCTGCGGGGGTCAACTCAGCGCGGACTCGGCGTCGGAGATCCTCCTCGTGGCCGCGCGAGTTCGGCCACGGCGCGACGCCGGTGCGCCGTCGCAGGCCGTCGATGGCGCCGACCGCGATAGCAGCGGGTTCGGCTCGCCCCTCGGCCAGAGAGAGATCCCCGAAGGCTGCGAGGACGAGGCTCGCCGAGAGCGTCACCGTGCGCTCGTCGTCGAGACGGCTCAGCAGCCGACGCAGACGATCACGTGCCGCGTCCGTCGCGTCGGAGCGCACATCCATGATCGCGAGGTGGGTGAGACCGGCAGCCGTGAGCCACTGGATGTCGAGCCGGCCGCCGAACTCGTCGACTTCCCTGAGGTAGCGACGGGCGCTGTCATAGTCGCCTACCGCCATGCGGAGCATGCCGATCGTCAGCGCGGCGGCGGCGACGAAGAGATCTTCGCGCGATGCGTAGCCGGCATAGGCGGCCTCGGCGGATGCGAGCGCGCCGTCGATGTCGCCGCGGAGCGGACGCACCCAGGAATCGGCGAGCAGAAGCGCATCGCGAAGCTCGGGATCGTCGAGCGTCGCCATGCGCTGCGCGATCGCGTCGACCGCATCCAGCGCGGCCTGATCATCGCCGACCTCGGTCGAGGTGACGGCGATGGTGAAGAGCAGCTCGGTCTCGGCTCTCTCGTCGAGGTCGCCGGGGCGCACGACGCGCTGCAGCTCTCCGGCGAGACGCCGGGCCTCCGACATCCGGTCGAAGACCTGCCAGTAGAGCCAGAGGGAACGGAACAGATGCGGCAGCCGGGCGACGTCGTGGGCGAAGAACCAGCGGATCGCCGCGCGGAGATTGTCTTCCTCGGTGTGAAGCCGCTCGCCCCACGACGCCCGGTCCGCGGCGTCGACGTCGCCTTCAGCCAGGTCGGCGAAGAAGCGTGCGTGGCACCGTTCGGCCTCGGCGCGGTCCTCACCGATCAGCAACTCGGCCGCATACTCGCGGACCGCGGTGAGCATGCGGAAGCGGGGCTCGTCGTCACCGAGGGCCACCACGACCAGGCTGTTCCCGACCAGCAGATCGAGCAGCTCGAGCGCGGCGTCCTCATCGAGACCGGCTACCGCGGCGGCTGCGGAGACCGTCCAGCCGCCGACGAAGACCGACAGCCGGGCCAGCAGTCGCCGTTCGTCCTCGCCGAGCAGGCCGACGCTCCACTCGACGGTCGCGCGCAGCCCGCGCTGACGCTGGGGCAGGTCCACCGGTCCGCTGCCGAGCGCGTCGAGTACCTTCTCGAGGCGCGCCAGCACCGCGACCGGATCGAGCAGTCGCGTGCGCGCCGCGGCGAGCTCGATGGCCAGCGGCAGGCCGTCCAGCCGCCGGCAGATCGCGAGCACCGCTCCGATACTGCGGGGCGAGGAGTCGACGCGCCGCCCGACGGCGTCGGCGCGGTCCAGGAAGAGCTGGACGGCGGGAAGCAGCAGCGCGTCCTCGATGCTCACTCGATCGCCCGGCTCGCTGCCCGTCTCGAGCGGCGGGAGCACGTACTCGTGCTCGGCGCGCAGGCGCAGTGCGATGCGACTCGTCGCCACGATCTTCAGGCCGGGGCAGGATGCCAGCAGGGCATCGAGTTCGGGCGCGATCCTCGTGACCTGCTCGAGATTGTCGAGGATCAGCAGCGTCGGCCGTGTCGAGAAGTGATCGATCAGGATCTCCCTGGTCGACCTCGTGCCCTCGATGACGACGTCGGCAGCCGACGCGATGCGGGGGAGCACCTCCGCCTCGTCCATGGCGTCGGCCAGCGGCACGAAGAGGACCGGAGTCGCGGCCGCGTCCGTCAGCGCTTCGCCGACGGCGATGGCCACGCGGGTCTTGCCCATCCCGCCCGGTCCGGTGACGGTGACGAGACGGACGTCGGGCGCCCGCAGCATGGCCACGATCGCGGCGACGTCGTCATCGCGCCCGACCAGTGATGTCGCCGGGACAGGAAGCGTTCGGCGCGGAGCCGCCGGCCGGGGCGCGTCGGACGCGGCATCGGGGCGCGGCGCCGCGGTCGCTCGCGCACCGCTGACGAAACGCTCGCTGAGCAGCAGGGCGAGGTCGTCGCGCACCAGCCTGCCGAGCTCGCGCGTGCTGCGGAACGTGCGATACGCGTCGGTCCCCTGGGCGCGGATCTCATCGATCATCGCCTCGAGACGAGGCTGCCGCTCGGGGGCCGGCGCCTTCAGATAGAGCAGCCGCGGGCGCCCGCTGGACAGCCGGAACTCGTCCTCCAGCCCTGAGATGTCCATCCCGGGGCCGACCCAGCCGTAGCTCTCCCAGTACAGCCCGACGAACACGTCGGACTGCGCGAGATAGGCCCGGTAGAGCTCCTGAGGCGGATGCGGGCGCGCGCCCAACTCGAACATCACGGGGGCAAGCCCGAGCGACGTGATCGCCCGGGCGACGGCGGCCCGTTCCTCTGCGAGTTCGGCCAGGGTCGAACTCACGAACACCCGCAGGCGCTGGTCCGGCGTGCGGATCACCGCACTCTCGTCGGGCGACATCCCCTCATCATGCCGTGAACGCCGACGCCGCGCGCGATGAATAGGCTGGACCCCATGGCTGAAAGCTCCTGGTCGCTCGGTCGCGCACTGCGCGGGATGTTCGTCAAACCCACGATCGACGAGACCACATGGGACGACCTCGAGACGGCGCTCATCACCGCCGATTTCGGGCCGGACATCTCCGAACGCATCGTTGAGGAGCTTCGCGAGAAGGTCGACCGCTTCCGCACGACCGATCCGAAGGACCTCCAGCGCATGCTGAAGGAGACCCTCGAGGAGCACTTCGCGAAGTTCGACACCACCCTGCGCCTCACCGAGCGCCCGGCGGTCGTGCTCGTGGTCGGCGTCAACGGCGTCGGGAAGACGACGACGATCGGCAAGTTCGCGAAGTTCCTGCAGCGCTACGGACGCTCGGTCGTCGTCGGCGCCGCCGACACCTTCCGGGCCGCCGCCGTCGATCAGCTCGCGACGTGGGCGGAGCGCGGCGGGGCCGAGATCGTGCGGCCGCAGCAGGAGGGCCAGGACCCGGCATCCGTCGCCTTCCAGACCATCGACTACGCGAAGCGCACCGGCACCGAGATCGTCCTGGTCGACACGGCGGGGCGCCTCCACACCAAGGGCGGGCTCATGGACGAGCTCACGAAGATCCGGCGCGTGATCGAGAAGCAGGCCCCCATCAGCGAGGTGCTGCTCGTGCTCGACGCGACGACGGGGCAGAACGGCGTGATGCAGGCGCAGGCGTTCCTCGAGCACGCGGGTGTCACCGGTCTCGTGCTCACGAAGCTCGACGGCTCGGCCAAGGGCGGCTTCGTCCTCGCGGTGCAGGAGCGCACCGGGATCCCCGTGAAACTGCTCGGTCAGGGCGAGGGGATCGGTGACCTGACGGGGTTCACACCGCACGTTTTCGCGGCATCTCTCGTCGACTGAGAACGCCGCCGGATGACGCGCGCGTAACGGATCCGCGCGACGCGCGGTAAGGGCTACCGCCTGAGCGCGCAGGCTGGTTTCATGGGGTCATGGCGATCGAGCACGACTACTTCGGACTCCTCGAGTCGGGTCCGGACGGTTCGATCTTCTGGTCCGAGAGCGTCGAACTGGGAGATCAGTCGGTGACGGTCGACCTGACCGCGCCCGACCAGGACGACGTGTCCGAGGCCGCGCTCGACGTCGCCGCCGGACTCATCTCGGCGATCGAGGACATCGACCGCAGCGCCCGCAACTCGATGGTGAACGAGCTGAGCGATCGCACCAGCGAGGTGACCGAGTACATCCTGGAGCAGCAGGATTCGCTGGGCGACGATCTCGAAGACCTCCTCGTCGACATCTCGGGGGACACGCACATCGACGTGATCCGCTCGCTGCAGCTGATGAGCATGACGATCCTCGCCGACGAGCACGGCGGAGCCGATCCGTTCGCGGTGCTGGAGTACGCGCTCGACCCCGACGCGACCGACGATGTGCTGCTGGTGAATCTCGACTCCGAGGGCGGGGTGCTGTCGGTCACCAGCGCCGAGTGACCGGGTGCAGACCTTCCTGCCGTATCCCTCGTTCGGGGACTCCGCTGCCGCGCTCGACCCGGCCCGCCTCGGCAAGCAGCGCGTCGAGACCCTCCAGCTGCTCCGCGCGAACACTGTGCCCGGCTACGGCTGGCGCCATCATCCCGCGGCGAAGATGTGGGCGGGCCGGCTTCCGGCGCTCGTCGCGTACGGATTGGCGATGACGGATGCCTGGACCGCGCTCGGTCGCGCCGACAGCGTCCGCGCGCAGCTGCTCGAGTTCGCGCCTGAGGTCGACGGCGTGCCGCAGTCGGACATCGAGATGCCGCGGTGGCTCGGCGATGAGGCCTTCCACCTGTCGCATCGGTCGAACCTGGTGCGCAAGGACCCCGAGTTCTATCGACCTCGGTTCGGCGACGTTCCCGACGACCTGCCGTACATCTGGCCGACGCCGTAGCACGCGGGCGGTCAGACCGCCTGCGCGAACCCCCGCTCGACGTGGACGTCCTCGGCGATGTGCGCGAGGTGAGCGGGGATCTCGTGCCCCTTCGACAGCATCGACTGCGCCCACAGGCGTCCCGCTCGGTACGACGAGCGCACGAGGGGACCGGCGAGCACCCCCAGGAAGCCCATTCGCTCGGCCTCCTCTTTGAACTCGACGAACTCCTGCGGCCTGACCCAGCGTGCGACCGGCAGGTGCCGCGGCGAGGGGCGGAGGTACTGCGTGATCGTGATGATGTCGGTGCCCGCATCGTGGAGATCCTGGAGCGCCTGCACGACCTCCTCGGGCTCCTCGCCCATACCGAGGATGAGATTCGACTTCGTGATGAGCCCGGTGTCGCGCGCCTGCGTCAGCACGCCGAGAGAGCGCTCGTAACGGAACGCGGGGCGGATGCGCTTGAAGATGCGCGGCACCGTCTCGACGTTGTGGGCGAACACCTCGGGGCGGCTCTCGAACACCTCGGCGAGGAGCGCCGGATCGCCGTTGAAGTCGGTCGCGAGGATCTCGACGCCCGTGTTCGGATTCAGCGCGTGGATCTGCCGCACCGTCTCGGCGTGCAGCCACGCGCCGCCGTCGGCCAGGTCGTCGCGTGCGACGCCGGTGACCGTGGCGTAGCGCAGGTTCATGCGCACGACGCTCTCGGCGACGCGGCGCGGCTCGTCGGTGTCGTAGTCGGCGGGCTTGCCGGTGTCGATCTGGCAGAAGTCGCACCGACGCGTGCACTGCGAGCCGCCGATGAGGAAGGTGGCTTCGCGGTCCTCCCAGCACTCGTAGATGTTCGGGCAGCCCGCTTCCTGGCAGACGGTGTGGAGCTCTTCGGTCTTCACCAGGGCGTGGAGCGCCTGGTACTCCGGCCCCATCTTCGCCTTGGTCCTGATCCACTCCGGCTTGCGCTCGATCGGCGTCTGCGCGTTGCGCACCTCGAGGCGCAGCAGCTTGCGTCCGTCAGGCCCGGCGGCCGGTGCCGCGGAGCCGGATCCGCATGCGCTCACGCCGCGACCTCGCTCGCGTACTCGGCCTGGAACGCCTGCGCCACGGTGTCGATGACGTCGCGCGGCGCGACATCCGCACCCACGATCTCGCTCAGCGTGGTGACGCCGGCGTCGGTGATGCCGCACGGGATGATGCCGCGGAACCCGGCGAGGGTGTTGTCGCAGTTCAGCGCGAAGCCGTGCATCGTGACGCCCTGCTGGACGCGCACGCCGATCGCTGCGACTTTGTCCTCGCCGAGTGGCCGGCGCACCCAGACGCCGCTGCGCCCCTCGACGCGGTAGCCGTCGACCCCGTGGATCTGCAGCACGTCGATCAGCACCTGCTCGAGGCGCCGCACGTGCGCGACGACGTCGACGGGCTCGGCGAGCCGCACGATCGGGTAGCCGACGAGCTGACCGGGCCCGTGCCACGTGATCTTGCCGCCGCGGTCGACGTCGATCACCGGGGTGCCGTCGGTCGGGCGCTCATGCCGGGCCGTGCGGGCGCCGGCGGTGTAGACCGCTTCGTGCTCGAGCAGCAGGAGCGTGTCGGGCCGGGTGCCGGCGACCACCTCGTCGTGGATGCTGCGCTGCAGCGCCCATCCGTCGAGGTAGGGGACATAGTCGGGGGCGAGGCCCACCGTCTGGATCTCGAGCATCGTGCTCCTTCGCTCGTGGCGATTTCTGGATCGCGTCCAACATTACGCCACTGCGACGATCCACCACTCCCGCTAGCGTGTCCAGGGTGAACAGCACGGGACGCGTGGGCAGGCCGAAGGCGTCGTCGAAGGAGACACTCGCCGAAGCGGCCTGCGAGTTGTTCCTCGAGCAGGGGTTCGAGGCGACCTCCATCGCCGACATCACGTCGCGCGCGGGCGTGAGCCGATCGAGCTTCTTCAACTACTTCGCCTCGAAGTCCGACATCCTGTGGGCGGGGCTCGACGAGAGGCTGACGGCGTTCGAGGAGCGGCTCGAGAAGGACGATGGAGCGGATGCCGCGGCCGACGTCCGGGCCGCCGTGCTCGCCCTCGGCTCCGAGTTCGCCCCCGACAGCCTGGCGCTCGCGATCGTCAACGCGACCGCGATGGGGCTCGAGAGCGAGCTCGACCGCGAGGGCGCGCTGCGCCGCACCCGCATCGGCCGCGCCGTCGCCGACCGGCTGTCGCGCGGCGGGGCCGACCGGCTGCATGCCGAGGTCGCCGGGGCCGCCTGGGGCGGGGCGGTCATCGCCGCGGTCGAGGCCTGGGCGCACGATGGTGCCGGCGTGACCTCGCTCGAACGCTTCCTGAGCCGCGCGGCCGATGCTGCGGGCTCGGTCGCGCTGGCGCCGGCGGCGGGGGAGGTGCGGCAGCTGCGCGTCGTCGTGCGCGCCGCCGACTTCGACGAGGCGCTCGCCTTCTACCGCGACGTCGTGGGCATGTCTCAGTCGGAGGCATATGAGGCGGAGGGCGGCGCGCGCGTGGCGATCCTCGACGCCGGCCGCGCGACGCTCGAGCTGTCCAATCCGGCGCAGGTCGAGTTCATCGACCGGGTCGAGACCGACGGCGTCACGAGCGACCGGATCCGGCTCGCGCTCGAGGTCGACGATGCGGCCGGTGCGACAGACCGCCTCGCGGCCGCCGGCGCCGAGGTCGAGGCATCCGCTCGCCAGACTCCCTGGCGCTCGCTCAACTCCCGCCTGCGCGGCCCAGCGGAGCTGCAGCTCACGCTCTTCCAGGAGCTCGGACCGGAGTGAGCCGCACGCGCGGCGGGACACGGCATCCGCTCACGTAGAATCGGGGGACCATGGCGACTTTCGGCACTCTCTCCGACCGGCTCACCGAGACCTTCCGCAACCTCCGCACCAAGGGCAAGCTCACGCCCGCGGACGTCGACGGCACCGTCCGAGAGATCCGGCGCGCGCTGCTCGACGCCGACGTGGCGCTGCCCGTCGTCAAGGACTTCACCGCCAAGGTACGCGAGCGCGCCCTCGGCGACGAGGTGAACCGGGCGCTCAACCCCGCGCAGCAGGTGGTGCAGATCGTCAACGAAGAGCTCGTCGCGATCCTCGGCGGACAGCAGCGACGCCTGCAGTTCGCGAAGAACCCGCCCACCGTCATCATGCTCGCCGGCCTCCAGGGCTCGGGAAAGACCACGTTCGCGGGCAAGCTCGCGCACCAGCTCGAGAAGGACGGCCACACACCGCTTCTCATCGCCGCCGACCTCCAGCGCCCCAACGCCGTGAACCAGCTCCAGGTGGTCGCCGAACGCGCCGGCGCCGCGATCTACGCGCCCGAGCCCGGCAACGGCGTCGGCGACCCGGTGAAGGTCGCGCGCGACGGCGTCGAGGTGGCGCGTCGCCAGCAGCACGATGTCGTGATCATCGACACCGCCGGACGACTCGGCGTCGATGCGGAGCTCATGAGGCAGGCGGCCGACATCCGCACCGCGACGGATCCCGACGAGGTGCTGTTCGTCATCGACGCGATGATCGGACAGGATGCGGTCAACACCGCGAAAGCCTTCCAGGACGGCGTCGACTTCACCGGCGTCGTGCTCTCGAAGCTCGACGGAGATGCGCGAGGCGGTGCCGCGCTGTCGGTGGCCTCGGTCACCGGGCGCCCGATCATCTACGCGTCGACGGGTGAAGGTCTCGACGACCTCGAGGCGTTCCACCCCGACCGCATGGCGAGCCGCATCCTCGACCTCGGCGACATCCTGACCCTCATCGAGCAGGCCCAGCAGGCCTTCGATGAGGAAGAGGTCATGAAGATGGCCGAGAAGCTCGCGACCGAGCAGTTCACGCTCGAGGACTTCCTCGGGCAGATGCAGCAGATGCGCAAGATGGGCTCGATGAAGAAGATGCTCGGGATGCTCCCGGGCATGGGCTCCATGAAGGATCAGCTCGAGAACTTCGACGAGCGCGAGATCGACCGCACCGAGGCGATCATCCGCTCCATGACCCCCGCGGAGCGCCGTAACACCAAGCTCCTCAACGGCTCCCGCCGTCTGCGCATCGCGCGCGGATCCGGCATGACGGTGACTGACGTGAACCAGCTCGTCCAGCGGTTCGAGCAGGCGGCCAAGATGATGAAGACCGTCGCCCGCGGCGGCGTGCCGAACATCCCCGGCATGGGGCCCGTCCCCGGCGCCGGCCGTCCGGGCGCGTCGTCCAAGCGCGGGAAGCAGCAGAAGGCCAAGGGCTCGCGCTCCGGCAATCCCGCCAAGCGTGCCGCCGAGAACGCGGGGCTCGCGGCTGCTCCCACCGCTCCGACGGGCTCGGGCTTCGGCCTGGGCAATGCGAAGGGCACGCCGAGCGAGGCCGACCTGGCCGAGCTGCAGAAGCTCCTCGGCAAGGGGTGAGGCCCCGCCGCGTGCGCGGAGGGCGTTCCGGTCGGTAACGTGGACCCGTCAGGCGCGGATGCGCCGGTGACACGAGCTGGGGGGATCGGCGGAGATGGGTGACGACGGCTGAGAGCGTGTTCGCGAGGGACTCGCCCCTGTATCTCGAGAGCGAGTCGGGCCGCATCGACCGGTACCCGCGCAACGCGTGGCTGCGCTGGGGTGTGCGGATCGCAGCCGCGCTGCCGTACATCGCGCTGGCCGTGTGGTTCGCGATCGCCTCAGGAGGCGACTGGTCCGGGACGGCCAACGGGGCACTTGCCGAACGGGTAGCAGGCCTTCCCTGGGGCTCAGCCGATGTCGCCGCGCTGGCCGAGCTCTATCCGATCATCACGAGCCTGCTCGCTGTCCTCATCCCCGGCGGGGCACTCGGACTGGGCATCGCCGGCGCTCTGGTGGGCGGCGTGATGCTGCAGCTCATCGTCCAGTCCATGCAGCGCAAGGATTTCCCGCTCCCCGTGCGACTGGTCTTCATCCTCACGCTCGGCCTGACCCCGATGTTCGCGTACGTCGTGACGACGAGCTTGGAGGCGTCTCTCGGCCTGACATTCTTCGGGCTCGGAATGATCGATCTCGTCCGCTTCGTGACATATGCCAACACGCAGGCAGGCTTCCGTGCGGGCCTGCTGTTCGCGTGCTCCGCTCTCTCGGACTCCACGGGCCTCTTCGTCGCCGTCGTCGCCGCGATCGCGGCGACGTTCATCGTCCGGTCACGGGCAGCGTCGCGTCTGGCCAATGCGCTCGTGGTGGTGTTTCCCACCCTGGCGCTCCTCGCTGCGCTGATGCTCCTCGGCGTCGCCTTCCGCCTGGGACCCCTGGCGATGATCCGGGGTGACCTGATGTGGGACGACACCCGCGCGAGCGCTGTAGCGGACCTCCTGCTGAGCCCGTCGGGGCTGCTCTACCTCGCACCGACGGCGGTCATCGTGCTCACGGCCCTGGTGCTGCGATACCCCGGCGTCGGCCTGGTCGCCCCGGTGATGACGGCGATGATCCTCCTGGCGTACATCGTCGGCCTGACTCCTCCGGGCCTCGCGGGGATCAACTACCTCCTGATGCTCCTGCTGGCGGTGGCGGTCGTGCCGCGACCGACGACGACCCCGCAGGCAGCGGTCGTCTGTGCCACGTCCGTCGTGCTGTGGGCCATCGGATGGGCGCAGGCCTTCGACAACGACGCCGTCAGCGCGTGGATGAACGTCCTGATCGGCGGTGCGTCGTGACCGAGTCACTGGACGTCGACGCGGGTCTGCTCGATCCGGCGCTGCGGACGAGGTACGCGACGGAGGGCTGGCTGCCCCTCCGCCGTGTGGGTTCCGAGATCGAGGTCGCCACGGCGACAGCTCTGAACCCACGGCGGCGTGCGCGCATCGAGGGCATCCTGGGCGGACGGATCCGGGAGCGACCCGCTTCGCAGGCGGCGATCGTCGCAGCGCTCACCGATCGGCTCAGCGCCGAGTTCGCCGATCAGGCCGCCGACGGGCTCTATCGCACGAATCCGGTGCTCTCGGCGCGGCACGTGCTCTCCGGCACGCAGAAGGTCATCGGACTGATGCTTCTGCTCGCTCTCGTCGTCCTGGCGGTCATCTGGCCCGTGGCCACGCTGATGGCGCTGATCGGCATCGCGAGCGTCGTGTTCCTCGCCAGTACCCTCTTCAAGTTCTTCGTCGCCCTGCGGGGCTCGCGGTACGACCTCGTGGACCGCGTGCGCCGTGACGAGATCGAAGCACTGCGAGACGATGACCTGCCCGTGTACACGGTCCTGGTGCCGGTCTTCCGCG
Source organism: Microbacterium sp. CFH 31415 (assembly GCF_022538185.1). Taxonomy (GTDB): domain Bacteria; phylum Actinomycetota; class Actinomycetes; order Actinomycetales; family Microbacteriaceae; genus Microbacterium. The sequence goes on from NZ_JAKYXC010000002.1 coordinate 15,125, forward strand.
AGGCGCGCATCGTCGGACGCCTCGTCGAGAACCTCGGTCGGCTCGACTATCCGACGGCGAAACTCGAGGTGATCATCCTCGTGGAGGAGGAGGACGCCGAGACGCGGGACGCGATCGCCGATTCTCATCCGCCCGACCACTTCATCGTCGTGACCGTCCCGAAAGGCTCCCCCCAGACGAAGCCGCGCGCGTGCAACGTCGGCCTCGACGTCGCGCGCGGCGACTTCCTGGTCATCTACGACGCGGAGGATGCGCCCGAGCCGGACCAGCTGAAGAAGACGGTGATCGCCTTCGCTCGCGCCGATCCGTCCGTCGTGGTCATGCAGGCCGCCCTCAACTACTTCAACGCGCGCGAGAACGTCCTCACCCGCATGTTCTCACTCGAGTACAGCTACTGGTTCGACTACATGCTCACAGGTCTGGACGTGAGGGATCTCCCGATCCCGCTCGGCGGCACGTCGAACCATTTCCGCACGGAGGCGCTGCGGCAGCTCGGCGGATGGGATCCGTACAACGTCACAGAGGACGCCGATCTCGGCATCCGGGCGAGCGCTCTCGGCTATCGCGTCGGCGTCGTCGACTCCACGACGATGGAGGAGGCGACATCGCGCCTCGGGATCTTCATCGGCCAGCGCAGCCGGTGGATCAAGGGGTACATGCAGACGGCGCTCGTCCATGCGCGCCAGCCCTTCGCCCTCATCCGCCAGATCGGCCTACAGCGTTTCGCCGCGTTCACGCTGCTCATCGCCGGCACCCCATTGACGTTTCTCGGGGTGATCCCGTTCACGATCCTCACGATCGCGTCGTTCTTCCTGCCCTGGGCCGACCTGTCGGCGGTCTTCCCGCCGGTGATCCTGTGGGTGTGTCTGGCGAACTTCCTCGTCGGCAACGCGCTGATGGTCTACCTGAACATGATGGGACCGTACAAGCGCGGTGCGTTCTGGCTCGTCGGGTGGGCGATCCTCAACCCCGTGTACTGGCTCCTGCACTCGATCGCCTCCTACAAGGCGCTGTGGCAGCTGATCACCAAGCCCCACTACTGGCAGAAGACCGAGCACGGCATGTCGCACTTCACCCTCGCCGACGCGGCGGAGGGCACGCCGGCGGCGCCGGATGGAGTGCGCGGGGCGGTCGCGGACTGATTCCGACTCCGCGTCAGTGTCCGAGCGCGGAGAGATGCTCTCGCAGCGTGGGGCCAGACCGGAACTCGCGGATGAGATGCTGGACGACCTCGCGCAGGTCGCCGTCGGCGGCGTCGGCCACGACGAGCTGACGGGCGTAGCTGGCCCCCTGGCTCAGGATCGTCTCGATCCCCGAGAGCTCGCGCACGCACTTGAGCTCCACTGCGATGTCGGCCAGTTCGTCGAGCTTCGCGCGGATGTGCTCGGTCACCGGCACCTGCGTGCCTGCTCGGTCGACGATCACGCGGGCGTCGAGGCCGTACCGCGCGGCGCGCCACTTGTTCTCGCGGATGAACCACGGCTGCAGCGTGAGCAGTTCGCGCCCCGCGTCGAGCTCGCGGGAGAAGTGCTCGACCAGCACCTGGATGAACGCCGCAAGCGCCGCCAGCTCGGGCAGCGTCGACATGCCGTCGCACGCGCGCACCTCGATCGTGCCCCAGCGCGGTGCCGGGCGGATGTCCCAGCGCACCTCGGTCGCATCCTCCATGACGCCGGTGCCCACGAGATCGTAGAGGTAGCCCTCGAACTGGCTCCACGTGTCGAGGGGCCAGGGGAGACCGGCGGTCGGGAGCTGCTGGAAGACGAGGGAGCGGTTGGATGCGTAGCCCGTGCGCTCTCCGGCCCAGAACGGGCTCGAGGCCGACAGCGACTGCAGGTGCGGGAGGTAGACCGTGAGGGCGTTGATGATCGGGAACACCTTCGCGACGTCGTCTACGCCGACGTGCACGTGGATGCCCCAGATCATCATGTTGCGCCCCCACCACTGGGTGCGCTCGATGAGCTTGTTGTAGCGCGTCTTGTCGGTGACCTGCTGGTCGTACCACTGGGCGAAAGGATGGCTCCCCGCGCACAGCAGCTCGACGTCGAGCGGGTCACTCACCGTGCGCACGGCGGCGATCGCGTCGGCGATGTCGTCGACGGCCGCGGCCACGGTGTCTCCGATGCCGCTGGTCACCTCGACGGTGTTGGTCAGCAGCTCGCCCGTGACGGTATACCGTTCGAGGGCGGAGCTCTCCTCGAGTTCGCGCAGGATCTCGGGCGCCCGCGGCGCGAGGTCTCCTGTCGCGCCGTCGGCGAGCATGAGTTCCCACTCCAGGCCGACGGACGAGCGGGCGGATGTCGCGAAGGGCACCGTCATTTCCACAGTCTGACACGCGCGAGCCGTCCGACTGCGTGTTCGCGGCATGCGATGTCATCTGGCAGAATAGAACGCTGGATCACCCGCTCGACCCTCTATCCAGCGCGGAGATCCTCCCTTCAGAGCTTCCGCCGGGTGTGCACCCCACTCCCCAGGCGATCGGTTCAATCACTTTCCACACATTCAGGAGAATCGTGGCTGTCAAGATCCGTCTCAAGCGCCTCGGCAAGATCCGTGCGCCGTACTATCGCATCGTCGTGGCCGACTCGCGCACCAAGCGCGATGGTCGTGTCATCGAGGAGATCGGCAAGTACCACCCCACCGAGGAGCCCTCGTTCATCGAGGTCGACTCCGAGCGTGCGCAGTACTGGCTGTCGGTCGGCGCGCAGCCGACCGAGCAGGTCCTCGCGCTCCTCAAGCTGACCGGCGACTGGGGTCAGTTCAAGGGCGACAAGGACGCCGTCTCGACGGTGAAGACCCGTGAGGCCAAGGCCGACTTCGAGGTCGACTCCTCGAAGAAGTCGGTCATCAAGCCCAAGGCCGAGAAGAAGGCCGAGGAGCCCGCCGAGGCTCCCGCCGACGAGGCGACCGACGCGGCCGACGGGGCCGCCGAGTCCGCCGAGTAATCCGTTGCTCGCCGCCGCGCTCGAGCACGTCGTCAAGGGGATCGTCGATCACCCCGACGCCGTGCGCATCGACTCGTCCACGTCGCCTCGCGGTGACGTGCTCGAGGTGCACGTCCACCCCGACGATCGGGGTCGCGTGATCGGGCGCGGCGGCCGCACGGCCAAAGCCCTGCGCACTCTCATCAGCGCACTCGCCGACGGCAGGCGCGTCCGCGTCGACGTCGCGGACGACTGAGGTGGCAGACGACACCGCCGGCGCGAACCCCGACTCCGCGTCGAAGAGCCCCGCACCGGCACCGTCCGGCAAGACGCAGCTGCGCGTCGGACGCCTGGTCAAAGCCCACGGACTCAAGGGCGCGATCAAGCTCGAGCTCTACACCGACGACCCCGAGGGCCGGTTCGTGCCCGGGGCCACGTTCACTCTTCAAGTCCCCGTGTCCTCTCCGTGGCACGGCAAGCCGCTCACGGTCCGCGAGTTCCGCTGGATGAACAGCCACCCGGTGGCGTTCTTCGAAGGCGTCGACGACCGCGATGCGGCGGAAGGCCTCATTCGCGCGATCCTGTGGATCGACCAGGACACCGAGACTCCGTCCGCCGAGGACGACGCGTGGTTCGACCACCAGCTCGTCGGCCTGGACGTCGTCCGCGACGGGGCGACCGTCGGACGCGTCATCCGTGTCGACCACATGCCGGCGCAGGATCTCCTGATCGTCCGCACGCCCGGCGACGACGAGGTGCTCGTGCCGTTCGTCAAGGCGATCGTCCCCGAGGTCGACGTCGCCGGCGGCCGTCTCGTGGTCACCCCTCCCGCAGGCCTCTTCGAAGAGCTTCCGGGCGACGACACGCCGGACCACAGCGCCAGCACGCAGGACACCGAGGACTGACCGCGCCGCAGGGTGCGGCATCCGCTCACTGTTCTTCCCGTCCCGCCGTGAGCGTGATGTGATCCGGGCGTAACACCCCGTGCCGCCCGGCGGAACATGCCTCCGCGATCATCGGGTGATGAGCACGATCGCACTCCCGGCGGGCCCGCGCCAGAGCGCGCCGCCGGCCGGGCTGCGCGCGGTGTGCTCGTACTGCGGTGTCGGATGCGGGATCAGCGTCACCTCCGAGCCCGCTGCGGCAGGATCCGGCTTCGTCGTGTCGAAGGTCACCGGAGACAGGGCGCACCCGGCGAACGCCGGGCGGCTGTGCACCAAAGGGGCGACGCACGTCGAGCTGATGCACGCGCCCGGGCGCATGTCGTCGGCGTATCTGCGCCCCGCGCGCGGCGAGGAGATCGTTCCGACGCCGCTCGACACCGCCATCGCCGAGGCAGGCCGGCGACTGCAGGCGATCGTCGATGAGCACGGGCCGGACGCCGTGGCCGTCTACGTCTCGGGTCAGATGTCGATCGAAGCGCAGTACCTCTCGAACAAGCTCGTCAAGGGCTACCTGCGGGGTGTGCACATCGAGTCGAACTCGCGGCTGTGCATGGCTTCGGCAGGGACCGGCTACAAGCAGTCCCTCGGAGCCGACGGTCCGCCCGGATCGTACGAGGATCTCGACCGGGCCGATCTGTTCTTCGTCATCGGGTCCAACATGGCCGACTGCCACCCGATCCTCTTCCTGCGCATGGCCGATCGGCTCAAGCAGGGGGCGAAGCTCATCGTGGTCGACCCGCGCCGCACGGCGACCGCCGATCGCGCCGATCTCTACCTCCCGATCGCTCCCGGCACGGACCTGTCCCTCCTCAACGGCCTGCTGCACCTGCTCGTCGCAGAGGGGGCGATCGACCGCGAGTTCATCGCCGCGCACACCGAGGGCTGGGAGGGGATGCCGGAGTTCCTCGCCGAGTACGCGCCGGAGCGCGTCGCCGAGGTGACCGGGCTCGCCGAGGCCGACATCCGCACCGCCGCCCGCTGGATCGCCGAGGCGGGCGAGTGGATGACGCTGTGGACGATGGGACTCAACCAGTCCACGCAGGGGACGTGGCACACCAACGCGATCTGCAACCTGCACCTCGCCACCGGCGCGATCTGCCGCCCCGGAAGTGGTCCCTTCTCGCTCACCGGGCAGCCCAACGCGATGGGCGGACGGGAGATGGGCTACATGGGGCCCGGATTGCCGGGTCAGCGCGCCGTCTTCAACCCGGATGATCGCGCTTTCGTCGAGGACGTCTGGGGACTTCCGTCCGGGACGATCCGCGACGAGGCGGGCAGCGGGACCATCGACATGTTCCGGTCGATGGCCGCCGGCCACATCAAGGCGGCCTGGATCATCTGCACGAATCCGGTCGCCTCGGTGGCCAACCGATCGACGGTGATCGAAGGGCTCGAAGCCGCGGAGCTGGTCATCGTGCAGGACGTCTTCACCGAGACCGCCACGAACGCGTACGCCGACATCCTGCTTCCGGCGACCCTGTGGGTGGAGTCGGAGGGGGTCATGGTCAGCAGCGACCGCACGATGACCCTCATGCAGCGCGCTGCGGACGCCCCCGGCGACGCGCAGCCCGACTGGCTCTTGATCTGCCGGGTCGCCCGTGCCATGGGCTTCGAGGAGGGCTTCGACTTCGAGAGCAGCGCCGAGGTGTTCGACGAGATCCGCCGGTTCTGGAACCCGCAGACCGGGTGGGACATCCGGGGCGTCGACTACGACCGCCTCCGGCACGGACCGGTGCAGTGGCCCGCGCCTCCGGGCGACGCCGAGGGCAGGCATCCGATCCGTTACCTCAACGACGGCGTGAGCCACGCCTCGCATCGCGAGGCGGATGGCACCACGCCCCGACTGGCGTTCGCGACGCCGAGCCGCCGCGCGCAGTTCTTCGCGCGACCGCATCTGGGGCCGAGCGAGCTGCCCGACGACGACTATCCATGGATCCTCAACACCGGCAGGCTGCAGCACCAGTGGCACACCATGACGAAGACCGGCAGGGTCGACAAGCTCGTGCGGCTCAACCCGAAGCCGTTCGTCGAGGTGCATCCGCTCGACGCTGAGCGCCTGAGCATCTCCGACGGCGATCAGGTCGAGGTCGCGTCGCGCCGGGGGCGCGCGGTGCTGCCGGCGGTCGTCACCGATCGGGTGAGGCCGGGATGCTGCTTCACGCCGTTCCACTGGAACGACGAGCACGGCGAGCACCTCGCCGTCAACGCGGTGACGAGCGACGCGGTGGACGCGGCATCGCTCCAGCCCGAGTTCAAATTCGCTGCGGTCGCGCTGCGCCGCGTGGGTCCGTCGTCCGATCCGGTCGCCGCCGAAGCGAGCGGGAACGGGATGCCGCAGCCCGGCGCCGCGCGGGCGGTGCTCGCCGGGACCGGGGCCCGGTGCGGGGCCGCCCCTGCGCTGAGCGACGTCGAGGGGCAGTACGTCTCGGGGTTCCTGGCGGCGCTGGAGGCGGCGCCGGTGGCGCCGGGGGTCGTGCCCGCGCTTCCTCCGGGCGCGCCGCTGCGTGAGGAGTCGCGCGCGTGGTTCGACGGCGTCCTCGCCGGGCTGTACTCGCGAACGCCGCTCGGACGTCCCCTCTCGCCGGCGACGGGCACCGACGAGGTGACGGTGCTGTGGGGGTCGCAGACCGGGAACGCCGAAGAGGTCGCCTCGACGTGCGCGGCGACGCTCACGGCCCGCGGCATCCCGGCTCGGGCGGTCAGCATGGTCGACATGACCCTCACCGATCTGGCAGCGGTGCGGAAGCTCCTCGTCGTGACCTCGACCTTCGGTGACGGCGGACCGCCCGACAACGGGGCCGACCTCTGGGCGGACCTCAACGGCGACGCGGTGCCCGGTCTGCCCGAGCTCGACTACGCCGTCTTCGCGATCGGCGACTCGAGCTACGACGACTTCTGCGGCCACGGCCGCGGCATCGACACGCGTCTCGGGGCGCTCGGCGCGACCGCGCTGCTCCCGCGCGTGGACTGCGAGCCCGACTACGCCGAGCCTGCCGCCGTGTGGCTCGAGGAGGTCATCCGCACGCTCACGGCCGGGGAAGCGGCATCCGTCACTGCAGTCGACACCGCCCCGCCGCCGGCGCGACGTCTGTTCACTCGTGGAAACCCGGTGCTCGCGCCGCTGGTGACGAACCGGCTGCTCAGCGGCCAAGGGTCGGCCAAGGAGGTGCGGCAGCTGGGCTTCGACCTGGCGCGCGCGGGCGTGACGTACGAGGCGGGCGACTCGCTCGGCGTCGTGTGCGCGAACGCTCCGGGGATGGTGGCCGAGTGGCTCGAGGTCACCGGTCTGTCGCGGCACGCGGTCGTCGAGGTGGAGGGCCGCGAACGGTTCCTCGAAGACGCCCTCACCGACCTCGACATCACGCGCATCGGCGCGGACCTGCTCGCATTCGTCGCCGAGCGCAACCCCGACCCCGTGCTGGCGACGCTCCTGCGGCGCGAGAACAAGGGACGACTCGAGCAGTACCTGTGGAGCATGCACGCCGTCGATCTGCTCCGCGCGTTCCCGGTGGCGGCTGAAGCGGGGGAGTGGATGCCTCTGCTCAAGCGTCTGCAGCCGCGGCAGTACTCGATCTCGTCGAGCCCCAAGACCTCTCCCGGTGAAGTGCAGCTCACCGTCTCGGTCGTGCGGTTCGAGACCGAGACCGGGAGGCGGCGCGGCGGGGTCGCGTCGACCTTCCTCGCCGATCAGGCCGACGCGGCGCCGGTGCCCGTCTATCTGCAGAAGTCGCCGCACTTCCGCCCGCCGGCGGCCGCGGATGCTCCGATGATCATGATCGGTCCCGGCACCGGGATCGCACCGTTCCGCGGATTCCTGCACGACCGCCGCGCCGACGGGCACACCGGGCGCAACTGGCTGTTCTTCGGCGAGCAGCACGCGGCGACCGACTTCTACTACCGGGAGGAGCTCGAGTCGATGCGGACCGACGGGTTCCTCACCCGCCTCGACCTCGCCTTCTCGCGCGACCAGCGGCAGAAGATCTACGTGCAGGATCGCATGGTCGAGCACGGACTGGAGCTCTGGCGATGGCTGGAGAACGGTGCGCACCTGTACGTGTGCGGCGACGCGAGCCGTATGGCCAAGGACGTCGACGACACGCTCGTCACGATCGCTCGCCGGCACGGCGGCCTGTCGGAGGACGCCGCCGTCGACTACCGCAAGGGGCTCGTGGCCCAGCGGCGCTACGTCCGCGACGTCTACTGAGATCGCCTGACGTCTCTCGTGTGCCCGTGCCAGGAGACACGCCGCGCGGCGGCACCGGCGCGCAGGCCATGGGGCGTGTCGCCTGACGAAGCCCCCCGATTCGTCGCACACCACCAGGCGGGCCGCCCCCGAAGGAGCGGCCCGCCGTTCCGGGATCCGTCAGATGCGCTGTCCGGCGAGCGCGCGGCGGGGGATGACGTACACGAGCACGGTGACGACCATGAGCGCGACGTAGGCGGCGACGAAGCCGTAGAAGGCGGCTGAGTAGCCGCCGGTGGCGAGCTGCGACGCGTTGAGCACCTGCGGCACCAGGAAGCCGCCGTAGGCGCCGATGGCCGAGATCAGCCCGAGGGCGGCGGCGGCCTTGCGTTGCACCTGCTCGCCCCCGGGCGTGCCGGGCAGCGCTCCGGTGGCAATGCCCCGCGCCGTGAAGATGTTCGGGATCATTCGATAGGTCGAGCCGTTGCCCATGCCGGTGGCGGCGAAGAGCAGCAGGAAGCAGGCGAGGAAGACCCAGAAGCTCTGCAGGGGGAGCGTCCAGATCAGCGAGAGCGCACCCAGTGCCATGACCGCGAACGCGCCGACGGTGACGCGCGCACCTCCGAAGCGGTCGGCGAGCCGGCCGCCGTACGGCCGGGCCAGCGATCCGACGAGGGCGCCGAGGAACGCCAGCGACACCGCAGCCTGCCCGACCTGGAACGTCGAGAACCCGGGGAACTGATCGGCGATGAGCTTGGGGAAGACGCTGGCGAAGCCGATGAACGAGCCGAACGTGCCGATGTAGAGCAGTGCCATGAGCCACAGGTGCGGTTCCCGAAGCGCGGCGGCGGAGGCGGCGAAGTCCGCCTTCGCCGACGACAGGTTGTCCATGTAGCGCCACGCGCCCCAGATCGCGACGAGGATCAGCGGGATCCACATCCATCCGGCGAGCGCGATGTTGAGCGTGGCTCCGGCGCCGATGGTGACCGCGATCGGCACGGCGAACTGGGCGACCGAGGTGCCGAGGTTGCCGCCCGCGGCGTTGAGGCCCAGCGCCCAGCCCTTCTCCTTCTGGGGGAAGAAGTAGGTGATGTTCGCCATCGAGCTCGCGAAGTTGCCGCCGCCCACGCCGCCGAGCGCGGCGACGAGCAGCAGGACGCCGAATGGGGTGTCGGGCTGCGACACGACGAAGCCCAGCAGCACGGCGGGGAGCAGGAGGAGCGCAGCCGAGACGATGGTCCAGTTGCGGCCGCCGAAGACGCCCACCATGAACGTGTAGGGGAAGCGGAGCGTCGCCCCCACGAGGCTCGGGAGCGAGATGAGCCAGAACAGCTGCGAGCTCGACAGGTCGAACCCGGCCGCGGGCAGCATGACGACGACGATCGACCACAGCTGCCAGATGATGAAGCCGAGGAACTCGGCGAAGATCGACCAGCCCAGGTTGCGACGGGCGATCGCCCGGCCGCTCGACTGCCAGAAGCCCGAGTCCTCGGGGTTCCAGCCGTCGATCCAGCGGCCGGGGCGGTGGGTGAGCGAGACCGGCGCGAGAGCCGGGTGCGAAGCTGAGACCTCCGTCGTCGACGGGGTGACGGTCGTGGTCATGACGCCTCCTCAGGTGAAGTGTGCTCTCACCGTAGGAAGCGGGTGTTTCCGTCCTGCGACCGCTGCGGTTACTTCTCCGTCAAGGTTCCGTCACCGCGCCCGGAGGGGTGCGGTTAGGGTCCGGTCACACGTCGGAAACATGAGCGGATGCCTAGACTCGACACCATGCGCGTCGACATCGTCACGATCTTCCCGGCGTTCTTCGACGTGCTCGACGTCTCACTCATCGGCAAGGCCCGGGATCGCGGCATCCTGGACATGCATGTCCACGATCTGCGGGACTGGACCCACGACCGCCACCGCACGGTGGACGACACCCCCTACGGCGGGGGTGCCGGCATGGTCATGAAGCCCGAGCCCTGGGGCGAGGCCCTCGACACGCTGCTCTCCGACGACGCCGTCCTGCTCGTGCCGTCTCCGGCCGGTGAGCTGTTCTCGCAGGCGATGGCCCGCGAACTCGCGGAGGAGAAGCACCTCGTGTTCGCGTGCGGCCGGTACGAGGGGATCGACCAGCGCGTCGTCGATCACTACGCCGAGCGCGGGCGCGTGCGCCTCGTGAGCCTGGGCGATTACGTGCTCAACGGCGGTGAAGTAGCGGCGATGGCCGTGGTGGAGGCGGTCTCGCGGCTGATCCCGGGAGTCGTCGGCAATCCGGACAGCCTCGTCGAGGAGTCGCACCAGGATGGGCTGCTTGAGTACCCGAGCTACACCAAGCCCGCCGTCTGGCGCGGCCACGAGGTCCCGCCGGTGCTGCTCAGCGGCAACCACGGTGCGATCGCCGCGTGGCGGCGCGACCAGAGCCTCGAGCGCACGCGGGCGAACCGGCCCGACCTGCTCGCCTGACGCGAGACGCGTGCCGGGCTCAGGCCGATGCCTCGGCCGGGTCGAGGACGTTGAGCCGGTAGCCGCGCTTGACGACGGTCTTGATGAGATCGGGCACACCCAGGGCCTCGCGCACCCGGGCGACCGCCATCTCGACGGCGTGGGTGTTCGCGCCCGAGCGGGGCAGAGCGCTCTGCAGTCGCTGACGCGATACGACGCCGCCGCCGGCATCGAAGAGCGAGGCGAGGATATCGGTCCCCGTCCGCGACAGCGGCACGTGCACGCCGGCCAGCACGGCGCCCGTGCTGCGCAGCTCGAGGCGTCCGGCGGTGGTGGCGAGAGACGTCACGTGACCGCCGCCGAAGTGCGTGACGACCGCCCGCACGAGCGAGCCCAGCCGGCCGCGCTCGGCGATGAGGGGCGTGATCCCGACGTCGACGAGTGGCGCGGCGGTGATCGGTCCGACCGCAGCCATCAGCACACGCCCGCTGCCGGCGAGATCGGCGATGTCGTCGAGTACGCCTTCGCGCGCGGCCGCGGCCAGCCACTCGGCGGCTCCGGGAGCGGACGTGAACAGGACGGCGTCGACCTCACCCTGGGCGGTGGCCACCACCGAACGACTCACCGCCGCGGCATCCGGTGGCGGACCCCACCGGTAGACGGTGAGGCTCACGACGTCCGCGCCCGCCTGCTCGAAGAGCTCGTCGAGCCCGTCGGCCCCCGAGCCGTGGTGCTGCACCGCGATGCGGCGGCCGGTGACGCCCTCGGCGAGGAGGTACTCGCCCAGCTCGGCGGACGTCTCGGACTCGGCGACCCAGTCGGCCGTGAGCCCTGCCTGCTGGATGGCGCCGCGGGCCTTGGGGCCGCGGGCGACGATCTGCGCACCGGCGAGGGCGGCATGGAGCTCGTCGAGCATCCCCGCCTCGTCGGCGGCCTCCATCCAGCCGCGGAAGCCGACGCCCGTGCTGGCGACCACGATCTCGGGCGGGTGCGCGACGAGCTCGCGGGTCGCGGCGATCAGCGCGTCGTCGTCGATGTGGGGCACGATCGTCAGCGCGGGAGCGTGGCGGACCGTTGCACCGTGACGCTCCAGCGCGGCTGCGAGCTCGAGCGAGCGTCGATCGACGGCGATCACGATGGTGCAGCCGTCGAGGGCGGCGGAGAGAGCGGGGCGAGGCAGCGCCACTGGTCAGCCGCCCGCTCCGGAGCGCGCGGCGATCAGCTGCGGCACGAGCATGCCGGCGCGGGCGACCTCGCCCACCACGATGACCGCGGGGTTGCGCACGCCGATGCGACCGGCGTCGACCACGATCTCGCCGAGCGTGCTGTGCGTGGTGCGCTGGTCGGGGTGGTGACCGCGCTCGACGATCGCGACCGGTCGCGTGCGCGGCACGCCGGCTCGCAGGGCGTCGGCGACGAGGCGGGGAAGCGCCCCCACGCCCATGAGGATCACGGTGGTGACGTCGTCGTCGCCGAGGGCGGCGACGGTCGCGGCGGTGATCTCCGACTGCCCGTTGACGATGTGCACCGCCGACGCGACTCCGCGGTGCGTGACCGGGATGCCGGCGGCCTCGGGCACGGCGACCGCGCTCGTCACCCCCGGCACGACGTCGACGGGCACGCCGGCGGCGACGCAGGCGAGCACTTCCTCCCCGCCGCGGCCGAAGACGAACGGATCGCCCCCCTTGAGCCGTACGACGCGCTTCCCGGCACGGGCGCGGTCGACGAGCATCTCGTTGATCTCGTGCTGCGGCACCGGGTGGTGCCCGGGGAGCTTGCCGACGTCGATGAGCTCGGCGTCCGAGCGCAGGTGCGCACGGATCTCGGTCGGGCCGAGGCGATCCATGACGACGACGTCGGCCTGCACGATCAGGCGCCAGGCACGGACGGTCATGAGGTCGATCGGCCCCGGGCCGCCGCCCACCAGATCCACGCGGCCGGTCACTTCTGCGCCTCCCATCGCACGAGCACGTCCCCGTCGCTCACGGCAGCCGGCCAGACGTGCAGGGAAGCGGGTTCCTTCCCCTGTGTGTCGAGGCAGGCGCCGGTGCGCAGGTCGAACACCTGCTTGTACATCGGAGAGGCGACGGTCGGGGCATCCTGCCGGGTTCCGACGATGCCGCGCGAGATCACGTTCGCGCGGCTGTACGGGTCGAAGTTCGACACGGCGTGCACCCGCCCGTTGTGCAGCAGGAAGAGCGCGATCTGCGTGCCGCCGAGGAGGGCGGCGCGCCCGCGCTCGACCTCCAGATCGGCGCGCGCGCACACGCGCACCCATCCCTCGGGGACCGCGGTCGCGGTGGGCTGCGGGTCGACGAGCGTCATCGGCGCACCTCCAGGATCGTTCCGGCGATGAGGACGCCACCGCGCTCGCGCTCGGCCGGGGTGGCCGGCCTGCCCTGACCGCGCTCGGCGGTGTAGGCGAGCGACGGGTCGGGGGTCGTCGGGGCATTGATGAACGACGCGAACCGGCGCAGCTTCGCGGGGTCGTCGAGCGTGGCCTTCCACTCGTCCTCGTACGCGCCGACGTGGACCGCCATGGCCGCGTCGAGGTCGGCGCAGATGCCCAGACTGTCGTCGAAGATGACGGCGCGCAGCCCGTCGATCCCGCCCTCGAGCTCCTCGAACCACGGAGCCGTGCGCTGCAGCCGATCGGCCGTGAAGATGTAGTACATCAGGAACCGGTCGATCGCCGTGAGCAGCTCGGCATCGCTCAGCCCCTCGGCGAGCAGCACAGCGTGCCGAGGAGTGAATCCTCCGTTGCCGCCCACGTACATGTTCCAGCCGGCTTCGGTCGCGATGACGCCGACGTCCTTTCCTCGCGCCTCGGCGCACTCACGCGCGCAGCCAGAGACGCCGAGCTTGAGCTTGTGCGGCGAGCGCAGGCCGCGGTAGCGCAGCTCGAGCTGCACGGCCATGCCGACCGAGTCCTGCACGCCGTACCGGCACCAGGTCGATCCCACGCATGACTTCACGGTGCGCAGCGACTTGCCGTACGCGTGGCCCGACTCGAAGCCGGCGTCGACGAGACGCCTCCAGATCTCGGGCAGCTGCTCGAGCCGTGCGCCGAACATGTCGATGCGCTGACCGCCTGTGATCTTGGTGTACAGGCCGAAATCGCGCGCCACCTCGCCGATGACGACGAGGCCCTCCGGTGTGATCTCGCCGCCGGGGATGCGCGGGACGACAGAGTAGCTGCCGTCCTTCTGGAGGTTGGCCATCACGTGGTCGTTGGTGTCCTGAAGGGTCGCGTTCTCCCCGTCGAGCACGTGCGCGCCGACGAGGGTGGACAGGATGCTCGCGAGCGCGGGCTTGCAGATGTCGCAGCCGCGGCCCGCGCCGAAACGATCGATCACGGCGCTGAAGGTGCGCAGGCCCGACACGCGCACCGCGTCGAAGAGCTGCCGGCGCGACATGTCGAAGTGCTCGCACAGGGCGTTGCTCAGGGACGCGCCGGTCTTCGCGAGCTCGGCGCCGACGATCTTCTTGACCATCGTCACGCACGACCCGCACGCGGCCCCGGCCTTGGTGCACGCCTTGATCGCGGCGACATCGGTGCAGCCGTCCTCGTGCACGGCGTGGCGGATGGCGCCGGCGGTGACGCTGTTGCACGAGCAGACGAGTGCGGCGTCGGGGAGGTCGCCGGTCGGGGCGGCGACGCCGTTCTCGGGCAGGAGGTAGGCCGCCGGGTCGCCGCCGAGAGCTCCGCCGACCAGGGGCCGCAGCGAGCCGTACGCCGACGCGTCGCCGACGAGGATGCCGCCGAGGAGCGTCTTGGCGTCGTCCGAGAGCACCAGCTTCTTGTAGACGCCGGCGACGGGGTCGGCATAGACGACGTCGAGCGCGCCGGGAGTCTCGGCGAACGCGTCGCCGAAGCTGGCGACATCCACACCGGAGAGCTTGAGCTTGGTCGACAGATCGTAGCCGGGGAAGGATGCGTCGCCGCCGAGCAGGCGGGTGGCGGCGACCTCGGCCATCGCATAGCCGGGGGCCACCAGCCCCACGCAGGCGCCGTCGAAGTTGGCGACCTCGCCGATCGCGAGGATGCGCGGATCGGAGGTCTCGCAGCCGGCGTCGATGAGCACGCCGCCGCGCGGATGCACGGCCAGGTCGGCGCCCCGTGCGAGCTCGTCGCGAGGACGGACACCGACGGTGAAGACGACGACGTCGGTGCGCTCGTAGCTGCCGTCACGGAACTCGAGTCCGGTCACCTGCCCGGTGCGGTCGGGGTCGAGCCGCGTGGTGCTCGTGCCGGTCAGGACGCGGATGCCGCGCGACTCGATGATGCGGCGGAGGGCGTCCCCGGCGGGGAGATCGAGCTGCGCAGACATGAGCCTGTCCGAGGACTGCACGACCGTGCACGCCACATCCACCCCCTGCAGCGCCCCGGCCGCCTCCAGGCCGAGCAGACCGCCGCCGATCACCGTCCCGCTGAGGGGGCGTCCGAGTTCCGCCGAGCGCTTCCCGACGAATGCGCGCAGGCGCTCGACGTCGTCGAGCGTGCGGTAGACGAAGCATCCTTCGAGTCCGAAGCCGTCGACGGCCAGACGCGCGGCGTACGAGCCGGTTGCGAGGACGAGCCGGTCATAGGCGACGCTGAGGCCGCTCCTGGTGGTCACCCGTCGTGCCGTGCGGTCGATCCGCGCGACCGGATCCCCGCCCACGAAGCGCACTCGCTCCTCGTCGAGCACGGCGCGATCGAGGGTCAGGTCGTCGGGAGTCGCGCCGCCGAAGAAGCCGGTGAGACCGACGCGGTCGTAGGGGTGCCGTCCCTCTTCGCCGAACAGCGTGATGCGCCACGACTCGTCGGCGCGGCTGAGCAGGCTCTCGACGAACCGGTGCGCCACCATGCCGGCGCCGACCACGATGACGTGCGTGACGGCCGATTCGGTGGAGCTCATTCCGTCACGGTACGCGTGCGATGTTGCAGGCGAGTCAGCGTCGTGTTTCCGGCTCTTGACGGTGGGGCGCCCGTCTTCCGGTGCGGTGCGGGGGGCTTCCTCGGTCATGGCGTCTCCTGCTCGACGGAACGGCTGTCGGTGCCCGCCACGCTAGGAGCGCAGTGTTTCGCCGTGCGACGGGCGCCGGTTACCTCCGGCGAACGTTTCCCTCACACCGCCGTCGCGCCGGAAGTGAGAACCGCGCCGGCTTACCTCACCGCGCCCGTCCACGCCAGGCCGGACTTCCGGAGGCGGCGGTCGATATCGTGAAGACCCGCCGACATGGAGGTCCAATGCACACCTGGCCAGGCTCCGCCTACCCGCTCGGAGCGACGTTCGACGGCAATGGCACCAACTTCGCTCTGTTCAGCGAGGGTGCCGAGCGCGTCGAACTCTGCCTGTTCGACGACGACGGCACCGAGACGCGCATCGAGCTGCGCGACGTCGACGCGTTCGTCCACCACGGCTACCTTCCCGCGGTCCAGCCGGGGCAGCGCTACGGCTATCGCGTGCACGGCCCGCACGACCCCGCCTCGGGCAAGCGGTTCAATCCCCACAAGCTGGTGCTCGACCCCTACGCCAAAGCCGTCGAAGGACAGGTCACCTGGGGGCAGCCGGTGTTCGGCTACGACTTCGACGACCCCGACTCGCGCAACGACGAGGACTCGGCGTCGCACCAGATGATGGGCGTGGTCGTGAACCCGTACTTCGACTGGAGCGGCGACCGCCAGCCGAAGACGCCGTACTCGGAGTCGTTCGTGTACGAGGCGCACGTGCGCGGACTCACCGAGCTGCATCCCGCCGTGCCCGAAGAGATCCGCGGCACGTACAGCGCCATCGCCCATCCCGCGGTCATCGAGCACCTGCAGAAGCTGGGCGTGACGGCGATCGAGCTCATGCCCGTCCACCAGTTCGTCAACGACTCGGTGCTCGAGGAGAACGGCCTGTCCAACTACTGGGGCTACAACACCATTGCATTCTTCGCCCCGCAGAACACGTACGCCTCCAGCGGTCAGCGCGGTCAGCAGGTCCAGGAGTTCAAGGGGATGGTGAAAGCCCTGCACGCCGCGGGGATCGAGGTGATCCTCGACGTCGTATACAACCACACCGCCGAAGGCAACCACCTGGGACCCACCCTCTCCATGCGCGGGATCGACAACGAGGCCTACTACCGGCTCGAAGACGACGACAAGCGCTACTACACCGACTACACCGGCACCGGCAACAGCCTGAACGTCGGCAACCCGCACACCCTGCAGCTCATCATGGACTCGCTGCGGTACTGGGTGCTCGAGATGCATGTCGACGGGTTCCGGTTCGACCTCGCCTCGACGCTCGCGCGCGAGTTCTACGAGGTCGACCGGCTGGCGACGTTCTTCGAGCTCGTGCAGCAGGATCCGGTGGTGTCGCAGGTGAAGCTCATCGCCGAGCCGTGGGATGTCGGGCCGGGCGGCTACCAGGTCGGGAACTTCCCGCCGCAGTGGACGGAGTGGAACGGCAAGTACCGCGACACGGTGCGTGACTTCTGGCGCGGTGAGCCGGCGACGCTCGGCGAGTTCGCCTCACGGCTCACCGGGTCGGCCGACCTCTACGAGCACTCCGGCCGCCGGCCCGTGGCATCCATCAACTTCGTCACCGCCCACGACGGGTTCACGCTTCGCGATCTGGTCTCGTACAACGACAAGCACAACGACGCCAACGGCGAGGACAACCGCGACGGCGCCGACGACAACCGCTCGTGGAACGGGGGAGTGGAGGGCCCGACGGACGATCCCGCGGTGCTTACGCTCCGCGCTCGCCAGCAGCGCAACTTCATCGCGACGCTGATGCTGTCGCAGGGGGTGCCCATGCTGCTCCACGGCGACGAGCTCGGCCGTACCCAGCGCGGCAACAACAACGGCTACGCGCAGGACAACGAGATCACCTGGGTGGACTGGTCCGCCGTCGACCAGCCCCTCGTCGAGTTCACGGCTGCTCTCGCGCGGCTGAGGCGCGAGCACCCGACGTTCCGCCGGCGCCGGTTCTTCAACGGGCGGCCGGTGCGGCGCGAAGAGGGCGCGCCGATCCCCGACATCGTGTGGCTCCGACCCGACGGCACGCAGATGCAGCCCGAGGACTGGGGTTCCGGCTTCGGTCGCGCCGTCGGGGTTTTCCTGAACGGCGACGGGATCCGCGAGCGCGACCGTCGGGGTGAGCCCATCTCGGACCATCACTTCATGGTGCTGTTCAACGCGGGCGAGGACGTCGTGGACTTCGTCGTGCCCGACGTGGAGTTCAGCCCCAAGTGGGACGTCGTGGTCGACACGGCCGGCGAGCACGCCGACACCGAGCCCCTCGAGCCGGGCGCCGGACTGCCGGTGCAAGGCCGGTCGCTCATGGTGCTGCGCGAGCACGAGGTGCCCGAGCCGGCGATCGGTCATACGGTCGCGGCATCCCTCGCCGTCACATCTGTCGCCGGACCGGATGAGGTGCCGGGCGCGGCGCCGCGGGCCGAGCTGGGCGGGTGAGCCGGACGTGCCCGCGAAGGTGCCGGTCTCGACGTACCGACTGCAGGTCAGGCCGTCGTTCACCCTCGACGACGCGGCGGCGCTGGCCGGCTACCTCGCCGATCTCGGGGTCGGCTGGGTCTACCTCTCGCCCATCTTGACCTCGTCGGAGGGGTCCGACCACGGCTACGACGTGGTGGATCCGACGACGGTCGATCCCGCACGCGGCGGTGCGGACGGACTCGCCCGGGCGAGCGGCGCCTTCCGCGCCGCGGGTCTGGGCGTTCTCGTCGACATCGTGCCGAACCACGTCGGCGTCGCCCGGCCGGCAGAGAACGCGTGGTGGTGGGACGTGCTCACGCACGGCCGGGAGTCCGTGTGGGCGAGCACGTTCGACATCGACTGGGACTTCGGGGGCGGGAAGGTGCGTCTTCCCGTGCTCGGGGAGACGACGACGGATGCCGCTGCGTCCGGTGCTCTGCGGGCCGAGGCCGGGGAACTGCGTTATCACGAGCACCGCTTCCCCCTGGCGCCCGGATCCTGGGCCGACGGCGACGACGTCACGACGGTCCTCTCGCGCCAGCACTACGAGCTGATGGACTGGCGCCGGGAGGCGGACGACCTGAACTACCGGCGTTTCTTCGCCGTCTCGAGCCTCGCCGCCGTCCGTGTGGAGGACGCCGAGGTGTTCGACCGCACCCACGTGGAGGTCGCCCGCTGGTTCAGCGAGGGGCTCGTCGACGGGCTGAGGGTGGACCATCCCGACGGTCTGCGCGACCCGGTCGGCTACCTCGAGCGGCTGGACCGCGTCACGGAGAGCGCTTACATCGTCGCCGAGAAGATCCTCGAGCGGGGCGAGGCGCTGCCGCAGTTCTTCGCCGCGGACGGGACGACGGGGTACGACGCGCTCGCTGAGATCGACCGGGTGCTCGTCGACCCCTCGGGTGAGGAGCGCCTCGACGCCCTCGACGCGGCGCTGCGCAGCGCGACGGGCCTGCCCGCCGCAGAGCCCTGGCCACAGCTCATCGCGGGAACCAAGCGTGCGGTGGCCGACGGCATCCTGCACTCCGAGGTCAGGCGGCTCGCTCGCGACCTCGGAAGCACCGACGACCCATCGACGGAGGACGCCCTCGCCGAGCTGCTGGCGTGGTTCCCGGTATACCGCTCGTACCTGCCGGCCGGGCGCGAGCACCTCGACCACGCGCACCGCGCCGCTCGGGCCGCACGCCCCGAGCTCGCCGGCGTGCTCGACCGCCTCCTGCCCCTGCTCGCCGATCCGCGGCATCCCGCCGCCCAGCGGTTCTCGCAGACGAGCGGCATGGTGATGGCGAAGGGCGTCGAGGACACCGCGTTCTACCGGTCGACGCGCCTGGGCACGTTGACGGAGGTCGGCGCCGACCCGTCGCAGTTCGCACTGTCTGTCGACGCTTTTCATGCCGCGCAGGCGCGCCGCCACGCATCGTGGCCGAGCAGCATGACGACGCTGTCGACCCACGACACCAAGCGCGGCGAGGATGTGCGGGCCCGGCTGGCTGTGCTCGCGGAGATCCCGGCGCGCTGGGCTGAGGTGCTCGAAGAGCTGCGGGATGCCGCGTCCACCGGGCACGGTCCCCTCGACGCCCTGCTCTGGCAGGGCGTCGTCGGCGCGTGGCCCGCGTCGCGCGAGCGACTGCGCGCGTACGCGGAGAAGGCCGCACGAGAGGCGGGGGAGGCGACGTCGTGGCTCGCCCCCGATGATTCGTTCGAGTCGCACGTGCGCGCTGTGATCGACGCGGTCTTCGACGACGCCGACGTCGCGGCGCGCGTGGAGTCCTTCGTCGCCGAGATCGAGTCGGCCGGGTGGTCGAATGCGCTGTCGGCGAAGCTGCTCCAGCTCGCCGGCCCAGGCGTGCCCGACGTGTACCAGGGGAGTGAGCTGTGGGAGCAGAGCCTCGTCGATCCCGACAACCGGCGGCCGGTCGACTTCGCCGAGCGCCGGCGACTGCTCGCCGACCTCGACGCCGGCCTCCAGCCGCTGGTGGACCGGTCCGGCGCCGCGAAGCTGCTCGTGACCTCTCGCACCCTGCGCCTGCGTCGGGACCGACCCGACCTGTTCACCCGGTACACGCCTGCGACCGTCGTCGGATCCGCCGCGGACCACGTCGTCGCGGTCGATCGCGGCGGCGCCCTCGCGGTCGCGACGCGCCTTCCCGTCGCGCTCGCGCGCCGGGGCGCGGCATCCGGGTCCCCGTGGCACGACACCGTGCTGCTGCGCCACGCCGGCCCCACGACCGACGTCTTCACCGGCCGCACCTACCGGGGCGGGGCGGTCCCGGTGGCGGAGCTCCTCGCCGTGTACCCGGTGGCGCTGCTCACGGCGGGCTCGTCATGACCACTTCGGTGTGGGCGCCGCGCGCGGACCGCGTCGCACTCCGCGTGCCCGCGCGGGGCTCCGACGTGGGGATGCGGCGCGGAGACGACGGATGGTGGCACGCGCCGCTGACCCTCGACCACGGCGAGGAGTACGGCTTCGTCCTGGGCGACTCCCCATCCGCCCGGCCCGATCCACGCTCGCGATGGCAGCCGCGCGGCGTCCACGAGCTGAGTGCGGCATTCGATCCCTCTCGCCACCCGTGGCAGGACACCGGCTGGAGGGGACGGCAGCTGGCCGGAGGGGTCGTCTACGAGCTGCACGTAGGCACCTTCACGAAGGAGGGGACGCTGGATGCCGCCGCCCGGCGCCTCGGTCACCTCGTCGACCTCGGCGTGGACTTCGTCGAGCTGCTTCCGGTCAACGCGTTCAACGGCGTGCACAACTGGGGCTACGACGGGGTGCTCTGGTACGCGGTGCACGAGCCCTACGGCGGACCGTCCGCATACCAGCGCTTCGTCGACGCGTGCCATCGCGCAGGTCTCGGCGTGATCCAGGACGTCGTCTACAACCATCTCGGACCGAGCGGCAACTACCTGCCCGAGTTCGGCCCGTACCTCCGTGACGCCGAGGCGACCGCCTGGGGCTCGTCGGTCGACCTCGACGAGGCCGAGGTGCGGCGCTATCTCGTCGAGAACGCCCTCATGTGGCTGCGCGACTTCCGCGTGGACGGGCTGCGCCTCGACGCCGTCCACGCGCTCCACGACCGCTCAGCTACGCACATCCTGCAGGAGCTGGCCGAGTCCGTCGACGCGCTGAGCGCGCACGTGGGCCGGCCGTTGACGCTGATAGCCGAGAGCGATCTGAACGACGCCCGCCTCGTCACCGCCCGTGAGGCGGGCGGCTTCGGGCTCACCGCCCAGTGGAGCGACGACTACCACCATGCTCTCCACGTCGCGCTCACGGGGGAGACGACCGGATACTACGCCGACTTCGCGCCCCTGTCGGCGCTCGTCAAGGCGTCGACGCAGGGGTTCTTCCACGATGGGACCTTCTCGTCGTTCCGCGGCCGCCCGCACGGCGAACCGATCGACCCGCGGCTTCCGACCTGGCGCCTCGTGACGTTCGCGCAGGACCACGATCAGATCGGCAATCGCGCCGCCGGGGACCGCCTCTCGCAGTCCCTCGACCCGGGCGGCCTCGCGATCGCCGCGGTGCTCACGGTGCTCGCGCCGTTCACGCCGATGCTCTTCATGGGGGAGGAGTGGGCCGCGTCGACGCCGTGGCAGTACTTCACGTCGCATCCCGAGAAGGAGCTGGGCGAGGCTACGGCCCGCGGCCGAAAGGCCGAGTTCGCCCGGATGGGCTGGGACGAGTCCGCCGTGCCCGACCCGCAGGATCCGGCGACGTTCGAGCGCTCCATCCTTCGATGGGAGGAACGGGATGCTGCGCCCCACGCCCGCCTGCTGGCGCTGTACCGAGAGCTCATCGCGCTGCGCCGGAGGGTCGCCGACTTCACCGACCCCGACTTCCGCTCGCTGAGCGCGGACGCCGACGAGGAGCGGCGCTGGTTCCGGCTGCGGCGCGCGTCATCGGAGATCGTCGTGAACTTCGGTCCGGCGGAGGTCGTCCTTCCGATCGACGTGTCGGCTCGCATCGCGCTCGCCACCGACGGCATGACAACGGCGACCGGCGGGCTCCTGCGCCTGCCGGCACGATCGGCCGCGGTGCTCGTGCCTCCTGGGGACTGAGCGCGCAGCGGTCAGGCCACGCCGAGCCAGGACCGGTCGGTGAGCACGATCGGCCCGTCCTCGGTGATCGCGATGGTGTGCTCGGAGTGCGCCCCGCGGGAGCCGTCGACCGAGCGGAGCGTCCATCCGTCGGGGTCGGTCACCAGCCGATCGGTCGTCTGGAGGAACCAGGGCTCGAGCGCGACGACCAGACCCGCGCGCAGCGGATAGCCACGGCCCGGCTTGCCGTCGTTGGGCACGTGGGGGTCGCCGTGCATGATGCGTCCGACGCCGTGGCCTCCGAAGTCGGTGTTGATCGAGTAGCCGTCGGCGTGGGCGACGGCCGCGATCGCCGCCGAGATGTCGCCGATGCGGTGGTCGACCGTCGCGGCCCGGATCGCGGCATCCAATGCCCGCTCGGTCGTGTCGATCAGGGCGAGGTCCTCATCACGCGGAGTGCCCACCACGAACGACACCGCCGAGTCGGCGACCCAGCCGTCGACGGACACCGCGAAATCGAGCGACACCAGGTCGCCGTCGCGGAGCACGTAGTCGAAGGGGAGACCGTGCAGGACGGCATCGTTCACCGACGTGCAGATCACCTTGCCGAACGGGCTCGCGCCGAACGACGGGTGGTAGTCGATGTAGCACGACTCGGCCCCCGCGCGCCGGATCATCTCGTGCGCGCGGCGATCGATCGCGAGCAGGTTCGTGCCGACCTTCGTCTCGTCGCGCAGCGTCGCCAGCGTCTCGGCGACGAATCGCCCTGCCGGCCTCATCGCCTCGATCTCGGCGGGTGTGCGCAGCTCGATCATCGGTGTTCCCTTTCGTTCGCATCCATTCTGTCTGACGCGGACGCACGGGGCTGGGAGGATGCTCCGCAGCTCGATGACCGCGTGCCGCGCCGCGCTCGACCGGCGTACCATTCACAGCATGTGGCTGCGACGCGGTTTCTTCGGCTGGCTCATCCCCGCCGCCTTCGTCCTGCCCCTGTGGCTGTTCGTCGGCTGGCTCATCGCCGGAGCCGGCGGCTGGGCTTTCCTCTGGATGATCTTCGCGATTCCCGGCGTCTTCCTGTGGCAGCTGCTCATCTCCCTGCTCGTGCGCGCGCGAGGCACGGTCCGCGCCCACCGGGCGGTGTCGTGGTGGGACTTGCTCGGCCTCACCGTGTGGCACCTGATGGTCATCTCGCTCGGCTTCTACAACCAGGCGTGGTGGACGCCGCTGATGATCCTCACGGTCCTGGTCGGAGTCGCGCTGTTCTGGCTCTCGCTGTGGCAGCTGTGGAGTGAGGCGAAGCCTTCTCGGGTGGTCCTGCGCACGTCGGAGGGCATGGCGTACATCCCGCCGGCGGAGGAGCGCGCCGAGGCATCCGTCCAGGACATCATCATCGTCACCGAGAAGCAGCGGCCGCCGGCGCCCTGACCCGTTTTGGCGGGGCGTCGCATCCATGGCAGAATGGCTGTTTGTGCCCTGACCAGGTTCTGCCTCAGGGGAATCCGCCATTCGGCTCTCAGCCGGTGGCATCGGGCACACGACATCCTTTCCAACACTTCCCGCGGTCGACCTGTGGCGGCCGCAGAGAGAAACGATCATGCAGATCCTCGACGCCGTCGACGCGGCCTCGCTCCGCTCCGACATCCCCGCCTTCGCTCCCGGCGACACCGTCAAGGTGCACGTCAACATCACCGAGGGCAACCGCTCGCGCATCCAGGTCTTCCAGGGCGTCGTCATCGGCCGCTCGGGCGATGGAGTCCGCGAGACCTTCACGGTCCGCAAGATCAGCTTCCAGGTCGGTGTCGAGCGCACGTTCCCCGTCCACAGCCCGGTGATCGACCACATCGAGGTCGTCACCCGCGGTGACGTCCGCCGCGCGAAGCTCTACTACCTGCGCAACCTCCGTGGCAAGAAGGCCAAGATCAAGGAGAAGCGCGAGAACTGAGTTCTCCGTCACGAAGCCCCGGACCTGCGGTCCGGGGCTTCGTCGTCTTCCCAGGCACCGTTCCTGGCTGGAAACGTCCCCCGAAGCGTGGACCCCGGCATGTCGTGCCCCGCGGAATGTGGGAACCTTGAGGAAGGCCCTCCGATCGACGGCGTGCCGGGTGAAGGAACGTGCATGACCACCGAGAAGACGGCTGAGGCCGAACCGGCCCCCGCTTCCGGGTCGGGAGGGGACGCCGCCATCCACCGTCGTCGGCGCGGCTGGCTGACGTTCCTGCGCGATGTCATCGTG
Source organism: Microbacterium sp. CFH 31415 (assembly GCF_022538185.1). Taxonomy (GTDB): domain Bacteria; phylum Actinomycetota; class Actinomycetes; order Actinomycetales; family Microbacteriaceae; genus Microbacterium. The sequence continues at coordinate 39,339 of NZ_JAKYXC010000002.1, forward strand.
ATCATCCTGATCGCGGTGCTGGTCTCGTTCCTCGTCAAGACCTTCCTGGTGCGCTCGTTCTACATCCCCTCGGGATCGATGAAGGAGACGCTGCACGTCGACGACCGCATCCTGGTCGACGAGATCACGCCTCGTTTCGGCGGATACGGACGCGGCGACATCGTCGTGTTCCAGGACCCGGGCGGCTGGCTTCCGCCGAGCACCGACCCCGCCCGCCCGCCCGTCGTCGAGGCGATCGACTGGGTCCTGGCCCTCGTCGGGCTCTCGGCGCCCGACAGCGACGACCACCTCGTCAAGCGCATCATCGGCATGCCGGGCGATCACGTCGTGTGCTGCAACGCGCTGGGCCAGATCACCGTCAACGGCGTGCCCATCGACGAGACCGACTACATCGTCGTGCCGACGGGTGAGTCTGCGGCTTCCGGCGACCCCTTCGACATCACCGTTCCGGCCGACAGCCTGTGGGTGCTCGGCGACAACCGGTACCAGTCGAAGGACTCGCGCTACAACCAGGACCAGCCCGGCGACGGGTTCGTTCCCCTCGAGAACGTCGTGGGGCGCGCGTTCCTGGTGACGTGGCCGCTCGACCGCTTCGGGACGCTCGACTTCCATCACGACGACTTCGCCGGTGTGCCCGCGCCCTCCGAGGAGGAGCCCGCGCCATGACGGTCGCCGAGCCGCGCCTCACGCTCGAGCGTCGACTCCTGCGTGAGCACGCGCTCGTCATCGCCTGCGACGAGGTCGGCCGCGGCGCTCTCGCCGGGCCCGTCGCCGTCGGCGCGGCCGTGATCGACGCCCCCCGGTCGCGCAAGCGCATCCCCCAGGGCCTGCGGGACTCCAAGCTCGTTCCCGAACCGCGGCGCGCCGATGTGGCCGCCCGCGCCGCGTCCTGGGTGTCCGCGAGTGCCGTCGGGTGGGCGAGCTCCGCCGAGATCGACGAGATCGGCATCATGCGCGCCCTCGGCCTCGCGTCGATCCGCGCCCTGGCGGACCTGCGCGCGCACGGGGTCGTCGCCGAGGACGCCATCGTGATCCTCGACGGCAACTACGACTACATCACCGCGGCTGGCGCGACCGGCCTGCGGGTGACCCCGGTCATCAAGGCCGACCGGGACTGCGCGTCCGCGGCCGCGGCATCCGTCATCGCCAAAGTCGCCCGCGACGCGCTGATGACGCAGCTGCACGATCAGCTCCCCGCCTACAACTGGGCGCGCAACAAGGGCTACGCGAGCCCTGATCACCGCGAGGCGATCCGCGAGCACGGCATCAGCGCGCACCACCGGGCGTCGTGGTCGATCGCCGACGCCCCGACCCTGTTCTGATCGGGTGTCCGCCGGTGGCGGACGCGCGTCGCGACGTCCGCTCGCGCCCATAGGATGGACTCACCATGGATGACGAAGTCTTCGAGGACTACGACCGTGAGCTGGAACTCGCCCTTTACCGCGAGTACCGCGACGTCGTCTCGCAGTTCCAGTATGTGATCGAGACCGAGCGGCGCTTCTATCTCGCCAACGAGGTCAATGTCGTGCGCCGCGACACCGAGCACGATTTCTACTTCGAGATCTCGATGGCCGACGTCTGGGTGTGGGACATCTACCGCGCCGACCGCTTCGTCAAGGCAGTCCGTGTGCTGACCTTCAAGGACGTCAACGTCGAAGAGCTCCAACGGCGCGACTTCCACCTCCCGGAAGAGCTGTCGCTCGACACCTGATCGGCCGCGCCGGTTCCTCCCCAGCCATGAGCGGCTGAGAGCAGTGAACGGATGCTCCGCCACGGCGTGAACGGGATCGCCGCGCGCGCGACGATCCCTTCATGGCAGACAAAGACGTCCTGGGCCGGGCGGGCGAGGAACGCGCCGCCCACTACTTCGAAGAGCACGGCTACACCGTTCTCGCTCGCAACTGGCGGTGCCGCGAAGGCGAGATCGATCTCGTCGTCGCCCGCGGCGGCGACATCGTCGTGGTCGAGGTCAAGACCCGCCGGGGCGAGGGGTTCGGGCACCCGTTCGAGGCGATCGATGCCCGCAAGCGGGCGCGGCTGTGGCGTCTGGCGGTGGCATGGACCGCGTCGCATCGCGACAGCGTGCAGGGCCGTCGGCTGCGCATCGACGCGATCGGCCTGACGGGCGCCGATCCGCGAAGTGCGCGCCTGGAGCACCTCGTCGACGTCGAGGTGCCGTGAGCGTCGCGCGCACGTGGGCGGTCGCGCTCGTCGGCGCTGCGGGCGAGCCGGTCGAGGTCGAGGCGGACCTGTCGCAGCAGACGCCGGAGTTCAAGATCATCGGGCTCCCCGACAAGGCGCTGGGCGAGGCGGTGCAGCGCGTGCACAACGCGTGCGCCAACAGCGGCATTCCGCTGCCGCGCCGCAGGCTGACGGTGAACCTCTCGCCGGCGAGCCTGCCGAAGCAGGGATCCGGGTTCGATCTGGCGATCGCGGTCGCCGCTTTGGCGACGGAGGTGCCGATGGATGCCGCATCCGTCGCCTCGACGGTGCACCTGGGCGAGCTCGGGCTCGACGGCCGCCTGCGCCCCATCCCCGGCGTGCTGCCGGCGGTCCTGGCCGCCGCCCGCGCCGGGCATCGTGCCGTGATCGTGCCGTGGGCGAACCGCGACGAAGCGGGCCTGGTCGAGGGGATCGAGGTCATCGCCGCCGTGAACCTCGCGCAGGTGGCGTCGTGGCATGGCGCCGACGTGGTCGTGCCCGACGACGAGCCTGTCGAACTGCCCGACGACGAGGTGCCCGAAACAGCACAGCCCGATCTCGCCGACGTCATCGGCCAGCGTGAGGCCGTCGACGCGCTGGTGGTCGCGGCGGCGGGCGGACACCATCTGCTCATGTGCGGACCACCCGGAGCGGGCAAGACGATGCTCGCGCGGCGGCTGCCGGGGATTCTTCCTGAGCTCGACGACCGGGCGGCGCTCACCAGCGCGTCGATCCGCAGCCTGTCCGGGGCCCGTGTCGCGGAGCTCTCGCGCACGCCGCCCTTCGAAGCGCCGCACCACAGTGCGAGCGTCGCCGCGCTGGTCGGCGGCGGAACCCGCACCGTGCGGCCGGGGGCGATCGCCCGGGCGACCGAGGGCATCCTGTTCCTCGACGAGTCGGAGTATCGCATAGTCGCCCTAATGTGCACGAAGAAACCCCAGGTGATACTATCAATCCATCGACACCGACCAGAGGTCGTGTCGAAGCCTTCGCTTGAGGCGCTGAGTCGATTCGCTCCCAGCATTCAAGAGTCCGTCGGTCAGAGGCCGGGATAACCCAACCCACCTCAACCGATTGGAGGGTCGGCATGTCCTGCCGTCTCAACATCGCGGATCTTCCCCGCGACATCATCGGCGCGGACCGCGGTTTCAACGTGGGCGGCGACGTCCTCACGACTCTCGCGGATGGTCGCTCGCTCGATTCCGTCTGGACCGAACTCCAGGACGCTCTCAAGGCGTGGAACGACGGGCGGTCGGCTGTCGCCGCACTGTTCACCACCAACACGACCGACTCGTACGACCTGCTCCCGCTCGACGGTGGCCGCGTCGACCTCGAAGTCGCTTCGGAGTTCGGCGTTCCGGTCGCCGGTCGCGTCGAGCCGAAGTACTACGCGGTCGGCCACGACCTGAAGTGGTACGACTTCGCGACTCGCTACACGCGCAAGTTCCTGCGCGATGCGAAGACGCCCCAGATCCAGTCGCAGCACATCGCCGCCCAGGAGGGAGACAACCGGCTGATCTTCAACTCGATCATGGCGACCCTGATGACCCCGAGCGGGGGCGCGTTCCCTGCGCGAGGCACCAACCCCGAGGGCCAGACGATCTACTCCCTCTACGCGGGTGCCGCCGACGACAAGCCGCCGACCGCGCCGGATGGAACGACCTTCGCCGCGAACCACACGCACTTCCTGGTGTCAGGTGGAGCGACCGTCGATTCCGGCGACCTGGACGACGTGATCGCCAAGGTGACGGAGCACGGGCGCGGCACCAAGGAGAGCGGCGAACAGATGGTCGTCCTCGTCCACAAGCAGGAGGGCGACAAGATCCGTGCCTTCCGCGTGGCGGACGGTGATCGGTACGACTTCATCGCCACGGCGAACGAGCCCGCCTACCTCACCGATCAGACTCTCGTCGGAGAACGCCCACCCGCGACCTTCAACGGTCTCGACGTCCTGGGCTCCTATGGGAACGCGCTGATCGTGGAGCACACGCTCGCGAAGGCCGGCTACATGGTGGCCGTCGCCGCAGGCGGTGAGAACCCCGTCGCATTCCGTCAGCACCCCATCGCTGACAACCAGGGGTTCCGCCTCGTGCAGGGGCCGCTCGCTCGCTACCCGCTCATCGAGTCGATCTACGAGCGAGGCTTCGGGCTCGGCATCCGTCGTCGCGACGCCGCCGCAGTCATCCAGATCAAGGCCTCCGGCACGTACACCGCGCCGAGCTGGACCTAACAGACCGGGGTCCGGGCTTTGGCTGCTTGTTCGCCCGGACCCCTCCGAACCTGGAGTTCGGGTCTTCCTTTCCTCGAACTCCTTGACGCAGGGGCATGCGTCACTTGGGAGCCCCGCCGCCTTGGCCGGTAGGGCGGGGCTCCCCTTCTTCCCGACCGGCCAACACATGGAAGGCCAAGGCCATGACTGACACCAGCAACTTCGCAAACGTAGACATCGCCGCGTTCGACCAGACTCTCGCGGAGTACGGCGATGCCGACGCGCTTTGCCCGCAGGGGACGAACCGGAAGCTCCTTCGACTCGCCCCCATCCGCGCGGCGATCAAGAACGCCCTGCGCTCGGCCGACTACGACAGCGTCGGCGGCACAGTCCCAGTCATTCAACTGACGGGCGGATTCACCCAAGCCATCCGAGAGCGTGTGGGAGAGGAACCCGCAGGTCGAAAGAGCACCGTGACCTACTGCGCGTACTGCGGCGACCCAACGGGCTTCACCACTCCGTTCTGGGTGAACTGCGGAACGGTCATCGCCCAAGTAGACCTCTGCAACGCGTGCACCAAGCACGCGATGGATGACCTCGATTGCAAGCCGCAGATCGGTTCTCCGGGACGGGCCGACTGATGCCCAAGGGAGTCCTCAGTCAAGATGCCGCGCACCGTTGCATCGCACACAAACGCGACGGCGAGCGGTGCAAGAAGGCCGCCATTCGAGGGGCGACCGTCTGCCGGTCACACGGAGGCGCGACGCCGCAAGTGCAGCGGAAGGCACGCGAGCGCTTCAACGACAACATCGACCCGATGATCCAGACCGCCGCGCGGTACATCAAGGAAGCGGCTGAGGGAAAGCTCGACCCGATGGAGGCCCTTGCCTGGGCAAAGTTCATCGCGGATCGCACTGGCTTCGTTCCCGGCAAGACGAACATCCACGTCGAGGGTCCGCCGCTCTGGGAGCAGCTGCTCACGCCGCAGGACGGACAGATCCCGATTCTCCGACAGATCCAGCCAGGCGACATCGAGGATGCCGAAGTGGTTGAGGGCGACAGCGGGGACGAGCTTGAACGCCACGAGCGTGAGGAAGCCGAACGTCGCGTCCAGGCGTACCGCGAAGAAGAACGCGACCGCGCCCGCGCCGCGCTTCCTCACATTCCCCGCACAGTCGATCCGCCGAACCGATGGGAACGAGAAGATGAGCCAGCGTGAGCCCGGTGCCGCCAGGACGCCTGAGGACGGTGAGTTCTCCCTGCCTCCGGTGAAGGACCCCGATCCGGGTGACCCGCTCGGCCCTCCCTCGAAGCGTTGGTCAGATGTCGTCAAGGGACGACGCACGTATGAGGAGAACTGACTTGTCTGAGCAAGAGGTAGAGGACATCAACACCTGGCGGCTTCGGAAGATCAGTGGATCGTGGGGAAACCACTCCACGACCTGGTTCGCCACCGCCCCAGGGTGCCCGAACGGATACCACCCCACCCGGAACTGCACGTGCAAGCCGTTCAAGCGAGCGCAGGACGCGCGAGCCTTCATCCTCGACTCGAATCGCGCCCTCGAACGGTGAGGACTGCCTGACGAGAGGCGTCCTGAGTCGATCTGAGGCGCTGGCGTCGCGAGGTCGAATCGAACCTCGACCACGCCGCTTCAGATGCGCCTACGCGACATTCGAAGATAGTTACTAAGTTGGTACCGCGGGGTGTATATTCGACTTACCAAGCGAATCCGCTGGAGTGGGGAAAAGAAGGCCTACCAGTTCTGTTCAGAACGGTAGGTGGCCCAATTGGCGCTTCCCCGACGGCGACAGCCGCTCGCAAAGTTCATCCCCTTCCATGACCTCACTCCCGAGGTCGTCGCGGCCGCGCTCAACACGAACGTTGCGCGGATCCACAACCTCTGTCGTGGCCTGACGTACCCCAGCCCAGACGAGCTTGCCGCAATCGGCCGGCTGTTCGGCCTGCCGGTTGAGGTCTTCTTCGAGCCCGAGATGCTCGTCTACCGTGACGGCCCCTGGCCGCCGCCGCGAGGCGGGGCCGCGCAGATCGCTGACTTCGAGCGGCTTCGTGCCCAGCTCGACCGCGACCGTCACGAGGCGGGTGAGTGACGTGGCTAGGATCACCCAGCCCACGCCCGATCCGCTCGAAGCCTTCGACGCTGTCGCTGCCGAAGTCCGTGCAATCAGCGCCGCGCGCGTTGACCGGATCGTCTCCCTGCTCGACCGGATCGGCGCGACGCTCGACTACGACGACGAGGCCTGACGTGGAGGGCAATCCGCCCCTCCGAGTGCTTCCACTCCGACCGGGCACGAACATCCCTGCCATCAAGAACTGGCAGAACCTCGCCAGCGCCGACCACGACCAGATCACCCAATGGCGCAGAGAGGTCCCAGGATGCAACTGGGGCATCCTCACCGGCGACGGTCTAGGTGTCCTCGACCTCGACACGAAGAACGCCCCAGAGGGCGACCCAGGCGGGTTCGGCTCGCTCATCGACATCGAGGAACTGCTGGCGATCGACCTCAGCAACCTGCCGATGGTGACCACCGCGAACGGCGTCCATCTGTACTTCCGCTACGGCGGTCGCCTGGACTCGAAGGTTCCGTGGGTGCCGTACCTCGATGTGAAAGCGGACGGTGGGCATCAAGTCGCAGGGCCAGGCACGATCCGCGACGACTCGTCCGGCGTCCAGAGGGTCTACACCCTGGTTCGCGGAAGCCTCCGAGAGATTCCCTACGCACCCGACGCCCTCCTGTCGGCGATCCGCGGGTGGCGGGTCGGGCGACCGGGCAACGGAGGCGGATCGACCTCGCCAGGTGGCGACCTGCCTACGACTGAGGAAGCCATCGAGCACGGGCTACCGCTCAACTCGCGGAACGACTTCATGCATCGCCTCGCGTGCCGATGGTGGCTGAAGTTGGGCTTCGACGCTGAGGCGGAGGTCTGGACCCTCGCCCGTGCTGTCTGGGACTCGACCCCGGGGCAAGGGTCGTTTCCGTGGAGCGAGGTCGAGACATCGGTGCGCAGCGCCCGCCGATTCATCGAGTCCGAGGACTACAAGACTCGCCAGGCGCTCACAGCCTGGCTCTACCGAGAGGGCTTGGCATGACTGATCCGAGCAACGTGACGCCGCTCGACACCCGCCGAATCCTCGAAGCCTTGGGCGACGAGCGGCGACCCTCCGGGCGACGCAAGCTGAGCGCCACGTCGCTCGCGGGCCGAGAGGGCGAGGCGACCGAATGGGCCATCGACCGGATGGTGCCTCTCGGAGTCCTCACTGCCCTGGCCGGCCGCGCTGGCATCGCGAAGTCGACCGTCCTTGCCCTGCTGACGGCGTACTGGACGCACGGCATGCTTCCCGGCGACCTCAAGGGCAAGCCGACCAACGTCATGATCGTGTCGGGTGAGGACGACATCGACCGCCAGCTCGTCCCAAGGCTCAGAGCAGCGGGCGCGGACATGGATCGGGTGAGGGCCCTGGAAGTGACGCTGGAACGCTCGGAGGATGAGGAGGTTCCGACCGTGCTGGATCTGGCGCAAGACCTCGGCGACCTCGAGGCGCTGATCCAGGAGACGGACACGCGCATCCTCATCGTGGACCCAATCGTGTCGTTCATCGATGGCAACCCGGATCGAGTCAAGGAGGTCCGCAACGCGCTGGATCCTCTCGCGGCAATGGCTCGGAGACTCAACATCGCGGTGATCGTGGTCGGTCACTTCCGCAAGTCAGGCGCTGGACCGGCAGGCGACATGATGAGCGGTTCCCACGCCTGGCGAGACATCGTGCGGTCCCTCATCATCATGGCGAAGGATCCCGAGTCCGACGAGCGGGTCACCACCGTCGACAAGCTCAACTACGGCAAGGAGGGGCTGTCCTGGGCGTACAACGTCGAGACGGTCGATGTGCCGGTGGGCGGCGGGCTAGCTGCGGTCGGCAGGGCGGTTCTCACGGGCGAGTCGGATACCTCCGTGCATGACCTCATCGACCGTGAGCGAGAGGGCGCGAAGGTCCGCAACGCGAAGTACAACCTCGCTCACGCGATCCGCAAGGTGGTCGAAGCCGTGCAGGTCGCTCAGGAAGGCTCGGTGTCCATCGAGCAGATCTACGCGGCGTTCCCAGACGAGGAACAGAACGCTGTCAGGACGAACCTCTCTCGGCTGGTGAAGCGGAACGACCTTGCCCGGACCACCCACGGGCTTTACGAAAAGTTCCGCCTCCCGTTCGAGCCCGAGGACTGACCCGGAGCCTCGCGCGAGGACTTACAGGGCGCGTGCGCGGGATACCCACCCGCGCGCGCGCCCACACGTACGCGCGCGCACCTGATATGGAATTTATGTAACTTTTGTCAACTATCTCCAAGCAAGGTTGACAGTTGTTACATCGAATACACCCCCGGGCGCGGGCCTGAGGCTACAGCTCGCCCGAACGCTCCCAGCGCTTGAACTCGCGCATGCCGTGGTACACCCCAAGCCGGATGATCCAGTAGAAGAACAGGAACGTCAGGACGAGGCTCAGGATGCCCACGACGATGGCCATCACCCAGAAGAGAAGCACCTGGTTCGGGTCGGAGAAGTCGAAGGTCACGGTCTCAACGTACTGGCGCGTCTGACTCGGAGCCGGTCACCACACGCTCAGGTCGATGAAGCCCTGAGTGTGACCCATCGAGGAAGCCATACGGGAGGTGGCTCGATTGGGGTCGATCCGCCAGTCCGGCGCGGATTGGAATGCGATTCACGATGACAGGAAAGCCCAGGCCAGCTGCGGAAACTGGTGGTTGCATCGAAGATACGTTCGAATACTGTTGATACTGAACCCGAACCGTGCGGTTGGGGTAAATCAACCTCGAGGGAGCCGCCGTGAAGGTAGCCGCGTACATCAGAGTGAGCACCAACAAGCAGGACCTCAGCATGGCCGCTCAACGGGACCTGATCGAGCGTTACGCGGCCTACCGAGAGCACGAGGTGGTCGCCTGGATCACCGACCCCGACACCTCGGGCAAGGTGCCGATCGCCAAGCGCGAAGGTGGCGCGCAGATGCTCGCCCTGTTGGAGTCAGGCGAGGCGCACGGCGTGATCGTCACCAAGCTCGACAGACTGTCCCGCGATGTGCCTGACTTCGCGACGACCCTGGCCCGGTTTCGCCTCAACGGATGGACGATCGCAGCGCTGGACCTCGACATCGACACTGCCACCGCGAACGGGGAGATGATCGCCAACATGGTCATCAACCTGAGCCAGTGGGAGAGGCGAACCATCAGCGAACGGACCAAGACAGCCCTCGCCGAGTTGAAGCGACAGGGCAAGCCAGTCGGCAGGCCCTCGAAGACAGACCTCAAGGGCGAGGTCGTCAACTACATCACCATGCGTCGCGAAGAGGGCGCTCGAATCTCACAGATCGCTCGCGAGCTGAACGAGGCCGGCCACACCACCGCGCACGGCAACCAGTTCTATCCCTCGACCGTTGCCAAGCTGATTGAGCGGGTCACTACGCGCAGCGGCAGCTGAAGGTCACGATTCAGAAGCCTTATTCCTCACCACCGCTTTGAGCAGCTTCGTTTCAACCAAGGGCAACTGTCCGTCAGAGTCGATCGGGCCCATCTCGACAGTGGGGTCGAGGTACGCCCCCTTCGACAGCTCTCCTTCCCCGTTGCCCCATGCAAAGAGCGCAAAGCCGTGCACAGTGACACGCACTCGGAGAGCGGGGACCTCGGGATAGACGACCTCGACGTTGTCGCGCTTCAACTCGTTCTCGAACGCGAAGTCCCGAGGCCCCAGGCGATAGGCATCGCCGAGCAACCCTTCCCGCATGAGGACCTCAACAGATTCGCCGATCCTTCGATGAGTCATTTGCGTTGATGCAGCGAGATCCCGAAGAGGCAGAACTACCTCGATGTTGTGAGCCGAGCCGGTTTGCTCAAAACCCTGCTCCAGGAGAATCTGACGCGCGCTTGCATAGATCACGTAGTGGAGCCGCAACTCATCGCTCGAAAGACGCCGGATGAGGGCGACCCAGCTCACTCCGCGGTCGCTCGAGCCATCCGGGGTGCGCGATGAAGCCAGAACGCCGCTGAGATACTCGGACACGACCTCCGCGTCCGCATACTCCGCCGCCTCGAACACTTGCGAGGCCACGCGTGGGTTGGCGATGCCGGGATCAGCCTTTCCCGCGGCCCGCTTCTCGGTCTTGCGCAGAAGCTTGTCGAGGTTCCGCTCGCGGAGACGCTCTGCCCAGTTGTTGCCAATCACGTCAGCTGATGGCCCGAACAGGCGCGTGATCAGTCCGCCAGTCTCTTTGGCAGCAGAGTCCGCCATCTTCTCGCCGAAAGCTCCCACCTTGACGACTGCACCGGTAACGATCGGGTCCACTTCGCCTCCATCCACAGCCGAAGGTTATCGACCCTCGCGCACCAGGCGTCGCGACACTCGGAGAGGCCTCCTAGGCGCATCTCGCGCGCCGAAGGACTAGGAGTCGATAGATCACTCGACTCTCGGCCCTGAGATGCTTGTAGGCGCTTCTACGGAATCAGCCCCTCGCGGCGGTACCGCTCAATCCTCGCCTCAAAGCCCGCGCGCCTATCCGTCTCGTATGGCGTCCAGAGGTCGGGCCGCTCTGTGACATCGACGCCGCCGTGCGTCACACGCTCCCACTGCGGCTCCGAGCCCGCGCGTAGGTAGGTGAGTTCGAGCCGCTCATTCACGACGCCATCGCGCGAGCCAGGTCGAGGATCCATGCACGCACGATACGCCCCGCCTAGGACCCCGCGGGACCATCGATGAAACCCTCTTCCTGGTACCAGCGAATCTTCCTCTTCGCGATGTCTACTAAGTCAGCAGCGGTGCGGCACCACTGGCCGAGAAAGAAGTCCCGCCCGCCTTCTCGTACTTCTAGTGAAGCGGCCCACTTGCCCCAGTCTGCGTGGAGGTGGCGTCCGTGAAGCTCGACCTCAACAATCTCCCACTGTGTGACGTCGTTGTCGCCGATCCGCAGTCCAAAACCTTCCGGCACGGTGCGAGCCGTAGCAATCTTCCGAAACTCGATGAGGTCACCGCGCATAACCGGATGGTCCACCAGAGCCATGCGGGCGAGGGAATCCACGACTTTGGTCAGACATACCTGGTCCTTGGCGCTGTAGAACTTCCGGAGGACGCCAGCGTGCAAGATGACCGTCCAGTACTCGGCTCGGCTCGGGGATCCGAAGAGGTCGTACTTGCGAGGGAGCGGAAAGGTCTCGGCCAGATCGGCGTACGAGTCGGCCGTATCAAGAAACATGTCGATCCGGGTGGCGTCGTCTGGCGGCGCGGGGACGTTCTCGTACAGCGGGGAGTGTGCCATCCCCGCAAGCTAGCGCGTCAATCGGCCTACCTGAAACTGACGGGCTACTCGACCGCTTCTAGCAGGATCGCGTCAGAGTGGCGCGACGCGACCCGCGCGGCAACGCATGAGCGAGGGCGGTCTGTGAGACCGTCTCCTTGTGAAGTTCTCAGAGCGATACGGATACACGGAGGCCCGCACGGTGGCGCAGGTCGAGTCGATGGACTCGCCGCTCCGCACGGCTCTGTGGAACGTCACTTATCAACGCTTCCTGAAGGACTTTGACACATACGAGTACCGCAACGGCGCATCGATGATGCGCGTACTCTGGGCGTCCCTCTTCCACTGGGACATCGCCACCGTCCCGGAGTTTGCGTCCGGCGCTGCCAAGACGCTGCGGATGATGTTCGAGAACGAGGAGTGGTACGTCGTCTACGACATCGTTCAGACAATCGTCACGACAGTGAATGAACCAGAACTAACGACCGTCTACAACGAGGTACTGGAAACCCACCTCGCCGGCTACCGAATCATCGACGGAGACGTGACGCCCCTCTCAGATGCACGAGAGGTTGAGTCGGTCGAAGACGCGATCGCCAACTCCGGCCCGTACGCAGCCGTTCGCCACCACCTTCGCACCGCGCTGACCCTGTACTCCCGGCTAGAGAATCCCGACTACGCGAACTCCGTCAAGGAGTCCATAAGTTCCGTCGAGGCAATCGCCCGAATCCTGACAGGGAAGAACGCTCTTGGTCCGGCGCTGGATGAGCTACGGTCCCGAAACCCCGATCTCCACCCTGCGTTGGTGGCCGGCTGGAAGTCGCTCTACGGATTCACTAGCGACGCCCCGGCCATTCGGCACGGTGGAGCCCATGCTCCCGACGTGAGCCAAGACCTTGCGCGTTATTTCTTGGTGACTTGCTCCGCGATCGTCAATTTCTTGATCGGGACCGCACGCTGACTACCGGCCGACCTTGTGCTCCTTGATGTAGGCGTCCAGGAATCTTTCGAGGTCTCGCAAGTAGTCCATACCGACTCGGAGCTCAGCGTCGCTTGTTCGCCGACCGTGCGCTACGGCGTTCCGGACATTTAGGACCTTCACTAGATCATTTCGGCGAGTCTCATCTAGTACGTGAAGGGCCGAGAGACGGTCCAGGAGCAGCCCGATGGGGTAGTCCTCAACGTCTGCGCGGCTCATGCCGAGCGCCACGCTCGCGAGCGAGCGGATTCTCTCCTCGACTCGCATCCACTCATGCAGGAAGTCCGACGACTCGCTAGCGATGTACGCGCTCCCGTCCCAAGCGGCGTAGGCCGCTCGGCTGTCAGCGATGGCGTCTGCCTTGGCACGTTCGGCCGCGGCCAGCTGGAACGCGGCTTCGGCTCGTTCCGACTCGGCCCGATCGGCGTACCGGAAACCGACGAGAGCGCCTGCGCCAGCCAGCGTCGCAGTGCCGAAGGAGACCAGCACAGTCGCTGTGAGATCACCCGAAACGTTGAACATGAGCGGCAAAGCGTATGCCAGCAGGAATGCCACCAAAGTAAGGCCGAGGAGGACGAAGACAAGGAAGTTGGGGCGGCTGCCTCGACGACGAGTCGTGTGAAGCGCGTACCAGACGTCGCGGTCCGCATTCCGGGCCTCAAGCGCCTCGACGGTGTTCACAATGTCCCTCGGGGTCAGCGCCTGACCGGCGGTGAGGTGAGTTGCCTCCGCAAGCACACGTGCCTCGTACTGGGCGAGATACTCCTGAAGAGTTGCTCTGGCCGCATCGGACATCTGGACGTCGTGCCGGTTGCTCTCGTTCATCGCCGTGACCTCCAATCAATGACTTCAACGATCACGGTCAGCATGACTGTCAGGACCAGGCTGATGGTGAAGAGGTAGCCGAACCCGCTCCAGGCCTCCGGGACAACCATGAAGGTAAGGAAGATGCTCGTTGCGATGACGAGAATCGCCTGCGCGATCCTGCCCACGAGGTACCACGCGCTACGTGGGCGCAAAGTCGACCCACTTTCCCGCACCCAGGTTGCGGCACGTTCGATGTGCTTGCTGTGGTACTCACGGGGCGCGCGACGGTTTGTCCGCTCTTGCTCTTCAAGGTTGCTCGCTTCGCGCAGGACAGCTCGTGCGAACTTCTCTACTGCGGTCACGTAGCTTACCCGCGGCGGCCCCGCGAGCACGCTCGAACCGGGGACGGCGAGAACCACTTTGTCGGAGGCGGCCGGCCCCGCAGGTGGCGGTTGTGTTGTCACGTCATCCCATCCGGCTCAGCAAGTTGACGCCACTCTATCGATCTGCGCGTGGTGCTGACGGCGTGTCTCGTCACGCCCAGTCGATCGTTACCCTGGCCTCGACCGCTTGACGAAGGATGGCAGCTCGCGCGTTGGAGTAGTCCTCGTCAGACTCGTTGCGAAGCTGGGGCCGCGTGCGAGGCATCCCCTCGGGCCATTCGTCAACGACCACGCGGGCGATCAGCAGCCGCAGGAACTCTCGGCGCTGCCCTGGCGTCCATTCCGTCCACCGAGCGAGGATCGCGTCTCGGGGTCCGAACGCCTGCTCGATGTCGGGCGCACCAACCAGCGCCTGGATGTCCTTGCCGATCTGCTCGACCTCGGCCTCGACTGACTGAATCTCTGAGCGAAGCCGTTCCTTCGTGATGAGCCCATCGAGGGCGAGGTCTTCGGCGCGCGCACGCTTCTCGAAAAGCGCCTCGCGCTTCGCGTTCAGCGCGGCGATCTTGCTCTGAGCGTCAGGGTCACGCTCGGCTTTGCGCTTCTGCCAGTACTCGGAGTCGTTGAGGCGAGCGATGGCCTGCTCGAACACGTAGCCCTCCAGGAGGTCGTGGTCGATGTTCACCCGGCCGGTGTCCTGCATAACCGTGATCTTCTCGCCGTTCCGAGTAGTCACGCGCTCGACGCGAGGGTGATTCTTCGGGTCGGGTCCGTGTACGCGGGCGAGGCATCCGATGGCAGGGCGCTTACCCGAACCGCCCCCGGACTTGGTGGCCGTGATGAGAGGCTTTCCGCACTTCGCGCAGACGGTGAGCCCGCCGCCCATTGAGTACTTCCCGCCCTTCACCCCGGGTGAGTGAACGACCTTGCGAGAAGGGTCGGTCAGGAGGCGCGTAACGCGGTCGAAGGTCTCAGGATCGATGATGGGTTCCCAGCCGACCTTGCCCGCTTTGGTCTCACCCAGCATCGAGCGGTTGAGCATGATCGAGCGCAGGTTCGCCTGCCGCCAGTGGTTCCCGCCGCGGGTTTTGACGCCCTGGTTGTTCCAGTCGGTGACGATCGCGTGCATGGGCTCGCGGAAGTCGAGCAGGCGCTGGGCGACCTCGTGGATGCGCTTCACTTCGACGGGCTCTGGGACCAGGCGGCCGGCCTCCGCTCGGTACCCGTAGGGCGGAATCCCACCGTGCCACTCGCCTCGCTCGGCTTTCGCCGCCTTATGCCGTCGCTGGCGCTCACTCGCGCGTCGAGTCTCGAAGCGAGCGATACCGGCGATCATCGTGGCGCGGAACTCACCATCAGCCGAGGTCAGGTCAATCTCGCCGTCGACGGTGACGACCTGCGCGCCTCGCTCGATGAGCTTGTTGAGGTCGGAGGTACTGCGAACGAGCCGGTCGAGGTCCACCGCGATGATCACCTCGAACTCGCGGCCCACCCTGCCGAGCATCTCGTGCCAACGAGTGCCCTCGCCGCGGGCGCTCGACGCCCGAACCTCGTTGTCGTCGAAGACCGCGACAATCGGCCAACCGCGCGCGCTCGCGAGGTCGGTACAGCGCTTGCGCTGCGCGTCGATACCTTCCGCACGGTCAAGCGACTGGCGAAGATAGAGCGCGGCGCGGCGCGGGGTTGAAGTGCTCATAGTCGATTGTATTACAAGGGTGACTTTCTGATTCCTCGCTGAGGCGGGGGAGTTCCAGGCCAGCGCGCTCGATGCGCTGCGGCAGCCGCTCGAGAACGGGTCGATCACGATCCATCGCGCGAGCGCGACCGCCGAGTTCCCCGCCCGCTTCCAGCTCGTCATGGCGACGAATCCGTGTCCATGCGGCGACTACGGCATCCGCGGCGGAACGTGCACGTGTCCGCCCGCCGCCATCCGCCGCTACCTCGGACGACTCTCCGGCCCGCTGCTCGATCGCATCGACATAGAGCTGACTCTCGCCCGAGTGTCGGTGGCGCAGCGCGAGCAGTCGACGGCAGCCCTCACGACCGCGACCGCGCGGCAGCGCGTGGCCGAGGCCCGCGACCGCACGGCGCGGCGGCTCGCCGGCACGCCGTGGCGGGTGAACGCCGAGGTCTCAGGAGCCTGGCTGCGCGATGGCCCCGCTGCGCCTCCGCCGGCGGTACGTCGGCCGCTCGATGCGGCGCTCCATCGTGGTGCCCTCACCCTGCGCGGCTACGACAGGGTCTTGCGCGTGGCGTGGTCGTTGGCCGACCTCGACGCGAGCGCGCAGCTCGGGACCGAGCACATCGGCCGTGCGCTCTACCTGAAGAAGGGGATCGCGCTATGACCGCGCTCGACCTCTCGCCGGCGACGGCACGCAGACTGCTCGGACCGTTCGCGCCCGCCGAGGGCGATGACGCGGTGGTCGACCGTCTGGCGACGGTCGTGTGGTGCCACCTGCTCGAGCCCGGCGACTCGGTGGCGGGGCAGCTCCTCGCGGGCCTCGGCCCGTCGGAGTCGCTGCGGCTCGCGGTCGGTGACAGCACCACCGCGCTGCTCGGTGAGACGGAACTCGCGACGGCACGAAAGCGCTGGCTGCCGAGGCTCTCCCTCACGCACGTCGGCGATGCGCTGCACAGCGCGGCGAGGGCAGGTGTGCAGCTGGTGACGCGGAGCGATCCCGAATGGCCGGAGCAGGTCGACGATCTCGGACTGCACGCGCCGGTCTGCCTGTGGGTGCGCGGCGCCGCGGTGCGGCTCAGCGAGCTGCGTCCCTCCGTCGCCGTCGTGGGCGCCCGGGCGGCGACGTCGTACGGTGAGCATGTCGCCATCGAGCTCGCCGCAGAACTGGCCGGCAGTGGGATCGCGGTCGTCTCGGGCGGCGCGTACGGCATTGACGCTGCGGCACATCGGGCGACGCTGAGCGTCGGCGGGCTGACGGTCGCCCTCCTCGCGGGCGGCGTCGACCGCGCCTACCCTGCCGGCAACGCGGGCCTGATCGATCGCATCGCGGCGTCCGGTGCCGTCGTGAGCGAAGTTCCCTGCGGATCGGCGCCGACGAAGTGGCGGTTCCTGCAGCGCAATCGGCTCATCGCCGCCCTTGCCGGCGCCACGGTGGTCGTCGAGGCCGGGTGGCGCAGCGGCTCGCTCAACACTGCGGGCCACGCGGCGGCGCTTTCCCGGCCGCTGGGCGCGGTTCCGGGGCCCATCACCTCGGCCGCATCGGCGGGAACTCACCGGCTGCTGCGCGAGTACGGCGCTCAATGCATCACGAGCGCCGCCGACATCCGCGAGATGATCGGCTTCGACGGCACCGCGCCGTTCGGCGCGATGCCGTACGAGGGCGACCGCACCGACGACACCACCCGGGTCCGCGACGCGCTCAGTGTTCGGGCATGGCGCGAGACGGCCGACGTGGCCCGCCGGGCCGGAATGGCACCCGACGAGGTCGAAGCGATCCTCGGCCTGCTGGATCTCGAGGGGAGCGTCGCCCGTGGCCCCGGCGGCTGGCGCAAGGCCGGCAGCCGGGAGTGACGCTTCCCGTCGGCGCGCCGCGCCGCCGCGGTGCGCCGCGGTGCGCCGCGGGGCCGGTCGGCGCGGGCCGGGGCAAGCTGGGGGAGTGAGGATCAGCAGGGCAGCCGAGACGTACGTCACGCATCTCGCCGACGTCCGTCGGCTCGCGCCTGCGACTGTCCGTGCGTACCGCTCCGACCTCGCCGACCTCACGGCGGCCAGTGCTGACGCCGAGCTGACCGACATCGACCTCGAGCAGCTCCGCGACTGGCTGTGGCAGGCGACGCAGCGCGGCGACGCTCGGTCGACGATCGCCCGCCGCACCTCGTCGGCACGTGGGTTCTTCGCGTGGGCGGTCGAGGAGCACCTCCTCGACACCGACCCCAGCCTGCGCCTGGTTGCGCCCAAGCGCGGGCGCACCCTGCCGAAGGTCGCGGCATCCGATTCGCTCACTGCTCTCCTCGATCTGCTGCGCGATGCAGCGGCCGACGGGGATCCGGTGGCCCTTCGCGATCACGCGCTGCTCGAACTGCTCTACGGCGCCGCCGTGCGCGTTTCGGAGCTGTGCGGGCTCGACCTCGATGACATCGACGCCCGGCGACGCACGGTACGCGTGCTCGGCAAGGGCTCGAAGGAGCGCGTCGTGCCGTTCGGCGGCGCCGCCGGTCGCGCGCTCGACGCGTACCTCGTCCGAGGCCGCCCCGCGCTGCTCGCTCGTGCGGGCCGCCATGCGCCGGCGACCGCAGCGGTTTTCCTCGGGGCGCGGGGCGGGCGCATGGGCACGCGCGCCGTCTACGACGTGGTCTCGCGCGTGCTCGGTCCGGAGCTCGGGGCCCCTGTCGGACCCCACTCATTGCGGCACTCCGCCGCGACGCACCTCCTCGACGGCGGTGCGGATCTGCGCGCGGTGCAGGAGATCCTCGGCCACGCCAGCCTCGGCACGACGCAGATCTACACGCACGTCTCGAGCGAGCGGCTGACGGCGACCTATCGCCTCGCGCACCCCCGCGCCTGACCGCAGGGCATGCCCGCGAGCCGGCCGACGCCCGGGCCCACCCAGCCATCACCGGCGGGCGCAGCGATCAGCAGCAGGGGAGGAGGACCGCGCGCGGCACGTCGCCGAGCAGAAGCATGGGGTTGACGTACTCGCCATGCAGCCGCACCCCGAAGTGCAGAGCGCCAGCCGCGGTGTGCCCGCCGAGGGCGATCGTGCCGACGGCGTCGCCCGACCTGAGCGTCGCGCCCGGTCGCAGGTCGCTGTTGATGGGCTCGAGCGTCGTCACCAGGCCGTCGCCGTGCTCGATGGTCAGAATCCCGCGGCCGGCGACCGGGCCAGAGAAGGCCACCGTGCCCGCGGCAGGCGACCGCACCTCGAACGAGTCCACGGCCTCGAGGTCGATCCCTCGGTGGCCGGCGCCGTAGGCGTGCGCCGGCGCCTGGAACGGCCGGACCAAGCGGAACGCCGCGCTCGGCCACACCCACCCGCGATCTGCTAGCCCGGCGGCGTGCCGGGCATCCACCTCGTCGTGCAGCGCCTGCGCGGAGACGGCGGACGACGTCAGCGCGATCGCGAGGGCGAGCACGGTCACCGCACATCGTCGGCGGAACGGAGCGGAGGTCGGGGTGCGCACCCCTCGACGATGGCGCGCGCAGGGACGGGTGTGATCACCGAAGGAGAAGCCGGTGGAGGGGATGGCCCGACCGCGCGCGGGGGAGAAGGGGCTGCTGTTACACTGGACCCTGCATCCCGCTTGTCGGGATGACTCCGCGTGCCCAGAGCGCGGCGGCGATCCACCCGATCCCGCGGCGCGGCATCCACTCCCAACGGTCTCACAGAGCTTCTGCGAGCGGGCGTGTGCCGGGCACCAGGCTCGTCGGCTTCTTGCCGGCAGAACACAACCGCAAGAGGCGCGTGAGCGCCAGAACAGGAGAACGGCTATGGCCGTCGTCACCATTCGCCAGCTGCTCGACAGCGGCGTCCACTTCGGACACCAGACCCGCCGGTGGAATCCGAAGGTCAAGCGCTTCATCCTCACGGAGCGCTCGGGCATTCACATCATCGACCTGCAGCAGTCGCTGACGTACATCGACAAGGCGTACGACTTCGTCAAGGAGACCGTCGCCCACGGCGGCACCATCCTCTTCGTCGGCACGAAGAAGCAGGCGCAGGAGATCGTCGCCGAGCAGGCGACCCGCGTCGGCCAGCCCTACGTCAACCAGCGCTGGCTCGGTGGCCTCCTCACCAACTTCCAGACGGTGTCCAAGCGCCTTGCGCGCATGAAGGAGCTCGAAGAGCTCAACTTCGACGATCCGGCTGCGAGCGGCTTCACGAAGAAGGAGCTGCTGATCAAGAAGCGCGAGCTCGACAAGCTCCACAAGTCGCTCGGCGGCATCCGCAACCTCCAGAAGACCCCTTCGGCCATCTGGGTCATCGACGCCAAGCGCGAGCACCTCGCGGTCGACGAAGCCACGAAGCTCGGCATCCCGGTCATCGGCATCCTCGACACGAACGCCGACCCGGACGAGTTCCAGTACCCGATCCCCGGCAACGACGACGCGATCCGCTCGGTGAGCCTGCTCACGCGCATCATCGCCGACGCCGCCGCCGAGGGACTCATCCAGCGTCACCAGCCGACCGACGAATCGGCCGACGCTGAGCCTCTCGCCGACTGGGAGCGCGAGCTGCTCGAGCAGAGCGCGCCGGAGCAGTCGTCCGCCGAGACCGAGAAGGTCGCCGACGAGGCGATCGCCGCCGCCGACCTGGCCGAGGCCGTCGAGGCCGAGCAGGCCGTCGAGGGCGAGGCCGCGACCGAGTCGGCCGCCGACGCCGAGGGCGCTGCCGCCGCCGAGGCCGCCAAGTAATTCGGCACTGCCGCATGAACTCCGCCCCGGCGGGATCGGACTGAGTCAACGCACTCAGGCCGGTCCCGCCGAGGCATCCTCAGCACTCATCACAATCAAGGAGCCGCCACCCATGGCAAACTTCACGATCGCCGACATCAAGGCGCTGCGCGACCAGCTCGGCACGGGCATGGTCGACACGAAGAAGGCTCTCGAAGAGGCCGACGGCGACGTCGAGAAGGCCGTCGAGATCCTGCGTCTCAAGGGCGCGAAGGGCAACGCCAAGCGCGCCGACCGTTCCACCAGCGAGGGTCTCGTCGCCGCTCGCGAGCAGGACGGCAAGGTCACGCTGATCGAGCTCGCGTGCGAGACCGACTTCGTGGCGAAGAACGACCGCTTCATCGCGCTGGCCGAGAAGGTCGCCGATGCCGCTGCCGCCGCGTCCGCCGACTCGGTGGAGGCCGCTCTCGCGGCCCCCGCCGGTTCGCAGACCGTCGCCCAGCTCATCGACGACGAGGCCGCGATCATCGGCGAGAAGGTCGAGCTGCGCCGCGTGCGCACGCTGACCGGCGACAAGTTCGAGGTCTACCTGCACAAGACCAGCAAAGACCTGCCCCCGCAGGTCGGCGTGGTCCTGGCGTACTCCGGTGACGACGCGGAGACCGCGCGCA
The DNA here is from genome assembly GCF_022538185.1 of Microbacterium sp. CFH 31415. Classification (GTDB taxonomy): domain Bacteria; phylum Actinomycetota; class Actinomycetes; order Actinomycetales; family Microbacteriaceae; genus Microbacterium. Next base: position 60,255 of record NZ_JAKYXC010000002.1, read on the forward strand.
GCCTGGCGCAGCACATCTCGTTCGCGAACCCGTCGTACCTCTCGCGCGACGAGGTCCCCGAGGCCGACGTCGAGAAGGAGCGCGAGATCGTCACCGAGATCTCCCGCAACGAGGGCAAGCCCGAGGCCGCACTCCCGAAGATCGTCGAGGGCCGCGTGAACGCGTTCTTCAAGCAGGTCTCCCTGCTCGACCAGGACTACGCCAAGGACAACAAGCTGTCCGTGGCCCAGGTCGCCAAGGACGCCGGTCTGACCCTCACGGGCTTCGCCCGCTTCAAGGTCGGCGCATAACATCTCGAGAAGGCCCGCATCGAACACCGATGCGGGCCTTTTCTCATGCCCTTAGGTAGTTTGTCCCCAACGAGAGGATCGTCGTGATCACTGAGACCACCGGGCGCCGCCGCGTCCTCCTGAAGCTGTCCGGAGAAGCCTTCGGCGGCGGGCAGCTGGGGGTCAACCCCGACGTCGTCAGCCAGATGGCCCGCGAGATCGCGGCAGCCGTCGACCGCGTCGAGATCGCCGTCGTCGTCGGCGGCGGCAACTTCTTCCGCGGCGCCGAGCTGAGCCAGCGTGGCATGGACCGCGGCCGAGCCGACTACATGGGCATGCTCGGCACCGTCATGAACGCCCTCGCACTGCAGGACTTCCTCGAGCAGGCAGGTGCCGCCACGCGCGTGCAGTCGGCGATCTCGATGACCCAGGTCGCCGAGCCCTACATCCCGCGGCGCGCGGAGCGCCACATGGAGAAGGGACGCGTGGTGATCTTCGGGGCCGGTGCGGGCCTGCCCTACTTCTCCACCGATACCGTCGCCGCCCAGCGCGCTCTGGAGATCGACGCGCAGGAGGTGCTGGTCGCCAAGAACGGCGTCGACGGCGTCTACACGGCAGATCCGAAGACGGATGCCTCGGCCACCAAGATCGACCGCATCACCTACCTGGACGCGCTCCAGCGCGGCCTCAAGGTGGTCGACTCGACCGCCTTCAGCCTGTGCATGGACAACAAGATGGACATGCGGGTCTTCGGCATGGAGCCTGCAGGCAATGTGACGCGCGCGCTGCTCGGCGAGTCCATCGGCACGCTCGTCACGGCGTGAATCGCGCCGCTGAGTAGACTGATCAGGCCCCACCCCGATGAAGGAGACACAGTGATCGCGGACGTCTTGGCCGATGCCGGAGCACGCATGGACCGTGCCGTCGAAGCTGCGAAGGATGACTTCGCCACGGTTCGAACCGGGCGTGCGAACCCCCAGCTCTTCCAGAAGGTGCTGGTGGACTACTACGGCACCCCGACGCCGCTCGCGCAGCTGGCGTCGATCAACAACCCCGAGGCGCGCTCGCTCATCATCACGCCGTACGACAAGTCGGCGCTGAAGGCGATCGAGCAGGCCATCCGCGACATCCCGAATCTCGGCGTGAACCCCACGAATGACGGCAACATCGTGCGTGTCACGATGCCCGAGCTCACCGAGGAGCGCCGCAAGGAGTACGTCAAGCTGGTTCGCTCCAAGGGCGAGGACCACAAGGTGCACCTGCGCGGCATCCGTCGCAAGTCGAAGGACGACATCGACGCCCTCAAGAGCGAGTTCGGCGAGGACGAGCTCAATCGCGCCGAGAAGGAGCTCGACGTCCTCACGCGGGCGCACGTCGACGCGATCGACGAGGCGCTCAAGCGCAAAGAAGCCGAGCTGCTCGAGGTCTGAACCTGATGTCCGATGCACCCGGAGAGCCTGCGGGGGGTGGCTCGTCACTCCCTGCGGCTCCGCTGACCCGTCGCGAGGCGGCTGAGGCCCGCCGAGACGCCGACACCGAGGTCGTCGCCGAGAACGAGGGCGATGCCTCCACCGCGCCGGACGTCCCTGCGTTCGCCGTGCCGGCTGCCTCCGAGCCCGCAGACTCCGGGCCCGTCGTCCAATCGCACCTCCGCGCCAAGCGCTCCGAGTTCGAGACGCAGGTGGCGCACGCGCGGGCGGAGTTCGAGACCCAGGTCGCGCATGCGCGCGCCGAGTTCGAAGAGGCCAACGAGCGCATCAAGGCGCGCACCGGCCGCGATCTGATCCTGGCCACGCTCATCGGCGTCGCCGCCGGAGCGGTGCTCGTCGGTTCGCTGATCTTCGTGAAGCAGCTGTTCGTGGTGTTCGCCCTCGCCGCCGTGCTCCTGGGCGTCTTCGAGTTCTCGCGGGCCCTCGTCGCGGCCGGCCGCAAGATCGATCTGGTCCCGCAGCTCGTCGCGGGCGGGATCATCGTGGTGTCGGGCTACTTCCTCGAGCTGTGGCTGCACTGGGTCGTCGTCTTCGTCGCGATCGCACTCGTCGTCGTCTGGCGGCTCCTCGCTCAGATGACCGCGCGCGACGGCCGCACGTACGGCGCAGTGCTGGGCGATGTGCTGATCGGCGGATTCATCCAGCTCTACGTCCCGTTCCTGGCCAGCCTGTGCGTGGTGCTGCTCGCCCAGGACGGCGGAGAGTGGTGGGTGCTGGCGTTCATCGCGGTCGTCGTCGCCGCCGACACCGGCGCCTACGCCGCAGGCATCATGTTCGGCAAGCATCCGATGGCGCCGCGGATCAGCCCTAAGAAGACCTGGGAGGGGTTCGGGGGCGCTGTCGTCGCCGTGATCATCGCCGGCGTCCTGCTGGGGATCTTCATGCTCGGGCTCAGCTGGTGGGCGGGCATCGTGATCGGCGTCGTCATCCTCGGAACGGCCACCGCCGGCGACCTAGGAGAATCGATGATCAAGCGCGACCTCGGTATCAAGGACATGAGCTCCTGGCTGCCCGGTCACGGCGGTGTGCTCGATCGACTCGACTCGATCCTGCCGTCGGCGGCCGCCGCGCTGGCCCTCTATTACCTCTTCACCCCCCTGGTGGCATCATGACGACTGAGCCTGCCGGCCCTCCGGCGGCGTTCCCCGAGACTCGTGGGCGCGAGAAGGGCTACGACAAGAAGGCCGTCGACGACTTCCTCGCCCGCGCCCGCACGGCCTTCGAGGCCGGGGGAGAGCGGCTCACCGCGGCCGACGTGCGTCGCGTCGCCTTCCCGCTGGTCCGTCGCGGCTACGTGATCTCGTCAGTCGACGCCGCTCTCGGTCGCATCGAAGACGCGTTCGCCGCCCGCGAGCGCGAGGCGGCGGTGTCGGATCACGGCGCGCACGCCTGGGTGGGCAAGACCCGCGAGACCGCACAGGTCGTCCTCGACCGGCTGTCCCGCCCTCGCGGTCGACGCTTCGATCGTGTGTCGATGCTGCGCTACGGCTACCGCGTCGACGAGGTGGATCTCGTCGCCGACAAGGTCTCGCGCTTCATCGAGTCGGGGGAGTCGGTGACGGTCGAGCAGGTGCGGTCGGTGGCATTCCGCATGCAGCGGGGCGGCTACCGCGAGACGCAGGTCGACGCCGTGCTGGACTCCGTCGTCGAGATCATGCTCGCGGTGACATGACGCCGCGCCTCGATCTCGGATGGCACCTGCCGATGACGATCGCTAGACTCGGGGAACTGTGACTTCCGGAAACGACCTGATCCCGACTCGGCGCTCCCGTCGTCAGTCCGTGTCGACCGTTGCCGATTCACCCACCGGCCCGCCCCGTCGTGCGGCGGCTCCGACCCCGCGCTGGTCGCGCCGTCGTGGTGTCCTCGGAGTGTTCGCCGGGTTCGCGGCGATCGGTTTCGTGGTCGCTTACATCGGGCCCACGGGCATGGCGATGTCGCAGGCGAACGCGCAGGAAGCCGCGCCGATCACCCTCTACGCGAGCTCGCTGGGCGACATCCAGACGCGAGCGGTCGTCGAGACCGACGACGCTGAGCAAGAACCCCGCTCGCTCGATCGCGACGGCTACACGGTCTATGTGAAGCCGAAGCCGAAGCCGAAGCCCAAGCCCGTCGAGACGTCGTCCGGGTCGACCTCGTCGTCCACCGGCTGGGCCCCGCCCTTCGTGACGCCCGACCCTGGCAGTGCGCAGGCCATCGCGTACCGCATGGTCACGGACCGCGGCTGGGGCGACGGCGAGTTCTCGTGCCTCGTGGCGCTGTGGAACAAGGAGTCCGGCTGGCGGGTCAACGCCTACAACGCCTCGAGCGGCGCCTACGGCATCCCGCAGGCGCTCCCCGGCAGCAAGATGGGCAGCGCCGGTGCGGACTGGGAGACCAACCCCGCCACGCAGATCTCGTGGGGCCTCGGCTACATCGGCGGTCGTTACGGTACGCCGTGCGGCGCCTGGGGGCACTCGCAGCGCGTCGGGTGGTACTGACCGCGATGCCGCGGTCGAACAGACGTCGCCCTGCGTCGAACGGCGACGACTCCCTCGAGCGCCTGCTCGCAGGCTGGAAGCGCACCGAGGTGCGGCGCGGCGTGGAGTGGACCATTCAGCCGGTCTCGGCCGCGCAGGCGCAGAAGAGCTACGTGTGCCCCGGCTGCGGCCGGACGATCGACGCCGGCGTCGCCCACCTCGTGGCGTGGCGCGCCGACGGCGTTCTCGGCGACAGCGCCGATCTCGCTGCGCGCCGGCACTGGCATCAGCATTGTTGGAAAGTGGCCTGACGGCCCGCGCATGAGGACCGGTTGACATGGAGATCCGCGGACCCGTGCTCCTGCCCGCCCGTCGGGAGGACGTCGAGCTCGAGACCCTCGACGGGCTGACGCTCGTCGGTGAGCTCGCCCTGCCCGAGGGCCGCGACCCCGTCGCTACCCTCGTGACGCTGCACCCGCTGCCGACGGCCGGCGGGTTCATGGACTCGCACATCTTCCGCAAAGCCGCGGGCCGGCTTCCCGCCCTCGCCGACCTCGCCGTCCTCCGGTTCAACACGCGCGGCACGACGTCGCAGCGCGGGACGAGCGAGGGGGCGTTCGACGGCGGCCGCGCGGAGGCGTTCGACGTCGCCGCGGCGATGGACTTCGTGCGTGAGCGCGGCCTTCCCGCGCCCTGGCTGGTCGGCTGGTCGTTCGGCACCGAGCTTGCGCTCAAGTACGGCCGCGACCACGACGTCGAGGGGGTCGTGCTGCTCTCGCCGCCGTTGCACCGCGCCACCGATGCCGAGGTGGCGGCCTGGGCCGCCGACGGCCGGCGGATGGTCGTGCTGGTCCCCGAGTTCGACGACTATCTCCGGCCGGATGCCGCGGCCGAGCGATTCGCGAGTGTGCCGCACGCGGTGCTGATCCCCGTCGAGGGCGGCAAGCACCTGTGGGTCGGCGAGAACCAGACGCGCCGCGTGCTCACCGAGATCGTGGCCGCCGTCCATCCGGATGCGCTCCCTCTTCCGACCGAGTGGGACGACGCGGGGGTGGCCGAGTCCTGACGCCGCCCCCGAGGGCCGCCGGGACGCGGCATCCGCTCACCGCTCGTTCTGGCGTGGGATGACCACCTGGCGGTAGATGATCAGGATGCTCGCCGCCACCGGGATCGCGACGAGGGCGCCGAGCAGACCGAGCAGCGCACCGCCGGCGAGGGCGGCGATCACGACGACGGCGCCGGGCACGGAGACGGCACGGCCCATGATGCGCGGCGAGATCACGTACGCCTCGATCTGCATGTAGATCAGGTAGTAGATCGCCGCGATGAGGGCGGTCGTGGGCGAGCCCAGCCCGAGGCAGAACAGCACGATGATCGTCGAGCCGGTGAGCGTTCCGACCAGGGGGATCAGCGAGAAGAAGAACGCGATCACCGCGAGCACGGCGGGGAATGGAGCGTCGATGATCGACAGGAAGATCGCGCTGAGCACACCGTTGATCACGCCGAGGCTGAGCTGCCCGATGACGTAGTAGCCGACCGAGTCGGTGATCTGCTCGCCGAGGTCGATGAACCGCGCCCGCTTCGACGCCGGGACCAGCTGGTACACCGCGCGCTTCAGGTTCGGCGTGGAGGCCGTGAAGTAGATCGTCAGGATCAGCACGATGAACGCGCCCGCGAAGCCCGCGAGAACCGCGCCGCCGATCACGATGAGACCGCCGCCGATCTGCTCGCCGATGGCGCCGACGTCGAGCGACTCGAACCAGTCGTTGAGGTAGGTGAAGACATCGTCGACGTTGAGGTTCGGGAAGGTCTCGGTCATCCAGGTCTTCGCCTCGGCGACCGGATTCCACCCCTTCTGGATGAGGTCCTGGATGTCGGAGACCAGCTGAGTGATCTGGCCGACGATGATCGGGACGATCATGAGGAGGATGCCCGCGAAGACGCCCAGGACCGCGAGGATCGTGATCAGCACCGCCGCCCACCGGGGGAGCTTGCGGCGCTCCAGCCACGCCACGATGGGGTCGAGGCCCAGTGAGAGGAACAGTGCCGTGCCGACGTAGAGCAGGATCGTCGACAGTGTCTGGATGCTGCCGATCAGCACGAGTCCGAGCCCGACGCCCAGAGTCGCGACGAACGCGACCCGGAACGGATTGTGCACCTTCATTCGGCCCTCCCGACCCTCCCGGCGCGCGCGCCGGACTTCCGTTCCGTCAGGATACGCACTGCTGACCCTCAGGCCCGCGATTGCGCCCTCCCGGGCCCCTTTCAGGTCGACTTCGCTAGTCTGAAATGTCGAATCGAGGGCCTTCGCCGTCCGGCGGGCCTGGGAGAGGTGTTATTCGTGCGTTTCGTTTGGGCTGTCGCGGCGTTCGTGCTCGCCGCCGTGATGATCGGGGCAGGCATCGCGCAGCGGACGATCTTCCAGGGACCCGAGAACGACATCGCCGCCGTCTCGGTCGACGAGGATGCCCCGTACCTCGTGATCGACGGCACTGTCCTGAACGAGATTCCCGGTGCGCAGACGCTGCGCGCCCAGGGCGACGGCAACATCTTCGCCGCCTACGGGCGCACCGCCGACATGCAGGCGTGGCTCGCCGACACCTCCTACAACGTCGCGACCCTCGATGACGCGGGCGAGATCGTGACCGAGCTGGTGGAACCCGAGGCTCCCGCGACCGAGGCGCCCGCCGAGGGCGAGGCGGCTGCGGAGGGTGACGCGGCCACCGGTGGCGAGGCTGTCGTCGACGAGACGGCGACCGAGGTTCCCGGGCGCTCTCCCGTCGGCTCCGACCTGTGGCTCGACGAGTTCCAGCAGAGCGACATCCTGATCGCGCCGCTCCAGCTGCCCTCCGAGATGAGCGTGCTCGTCGCGAGCGACGGAACGCTGCCGGCACCGTCGAATGTCTCGGTCTCGTGGCCGATCGCCAACTCGACGCCGTGGGCCGGACCGCTCATCGTGGGCGGCGGCATCCTGATGGCCGTCGGCGTGTTCCTGTACATCCTCGGCATCCGCCACGCGCGCCGTTCGCGCGGCCCGCGCCGCAAGGGCCTCCCGATGCCCGTCACCGAGCCGATCGATCTCGCGATCGAAGGCGCCGACAAGGGCGTCATCAGCTCGACGCCCCCTACGCGCCGCGCCGTGACCCGCGGCCGTCGCGCGTTCGCTGTGCTGCCCGTGGTCGCCGTGTCGGCCCTGATGTTCAGCGGCTGCTCGGCCGACGCCTGGCCGCAGTTCGGGGCGACCCCGACTCCGACCCCGACAGCCACGGTGATCGATCAGGAGGGTCAGCAGGCGCCCGCCGTCACCAAACCGCAGGCCGAGCGCATCCTGTCCCGCATCGCCGCGACAGTGGCCGAGGCCGACGAGTCGAAAGACAAGGACCTCGCCGCGACCCGTCTCGACGGCGCCGCACTGGCGGCCCGCGCGACGAACTACACGCTCCGTGCCTCGATCGCCGACTACGCGGCTCCCGCGCCGATCGTCACGAAGCCGCTCGAGATCGTGCTGCCCGAGTCGAACGACGCGTGGCCGCGCTCGGTGATGGCGGTCGTCGACGACCAGGAGAGCAAGACCTCGAGCATCATGGTGCTCACGCAGCAGGACGCATGGGCGCCTTACAAGCTCTCCTACTCCGCGGGTCTCGAGGCGTCGACTGAGATGCCCGATCTCGCGCCTTACTACATCGGCGCGGTCGAGCCGGCCGCCGACTCGCCGTTCCTGATCATGGCGCCCGAGGACCTCGCCGCGGCCTACGCCGACATCATCAACAAGGGCGAGGAGAGCGTGCATTACGACATGTTCGAGGCGGAGGGCGACCAGCTTCGCGCGAGTATCGCCGCCGATCGCCAGCGCCGCCTCGAGTCCTTCAACGAGACGGCGTCCAAGACGGGCAGCCTGACGTTCTCGTCGGGTCCTGGCCAGTTCGGGCCCCTCGCCCTCGCGACGGTGGAGAGCGGTGCCATCGTGGCGGTCAACCTCATCGAGGTCGACACGGTCAAGCCGACCGATCCGGGCGCGGTCATCAAGCTGCCCGACAACCCAACGGTGAAGACGCTCGCAGGCGCCGACCAGTCGGCGAGCGGCTTCACGACGACGTTCACCGACCAGGTGTTCTTCTACGTGCCCGGGCAGGGCTCGACGGACAAGATCCGTCTGCTCGGCTACTCCTCCGACATCCTCGACGCGAAGGTGATCAAGTGACCGACCCCACCTCGGGCGCCGCGCTGCGCGGCGCTGTGGATCTCTCCGCTCTGCGCAACCGGCCCGCCGCCACGCCGGCGGGGCAGGAGCCGCAGGCGGCTGCCGCCGGGTCCGTGCCCTCCCTGGTCATGGACGTCACGGACGACACGTTCGCGCAGGTTCTCGAGCTCTCGCGCACGGTCCCGGTCGTCATCGACCTGTGGGCCGAGTGGTGCGGACCCTGCAAGCAGCTCAGCCCGGTGCTCGAGCGCGTGGTCACCGAGCTCGGCGGACGCCTGGTGCTGGCGAAGGTCGACGTCGACGCGAACCCGCAGCTGTCACAGGCCTTCCGTGCGCAGTCGATCCCGATGGTCGTCGCGCTGGTGGCGGGTCAGCCGGTTCCGATGTTCACCGGCGCGGTCCCCGAGCAGCAGGTGCGCGAAGTCTTCGCCCAGCTCCTCCAGCTCGCAGCGCAGAACGGCGTGACCGGCACGGTGAGCGTGTCGGAGGATGCTGCGGCCGAGGCGCCCGAGCCGGTCGAGCCTCCGCTGCCGCCGCTGCACGCCGAAGCGTTCGAGGCCATCGAGGCGGGGGACTACCCACGCGCGATCGCTGCGTACGAGAAGGCCCTGGCGGAAAACCCGCGCGACGCGGATGCCCGCGCGGGACTGGGTCAGGTTCGCCTGCTGGACCGTGTGCAGGGTGCCGATCTGCAGGCCGCCCGCGCTGCGGCTGCCGCCGCACCCGCCGACGTCGATGCGCAGCTCGCGGTGGCCGATCTCGACATCGCCGGCGGACATGTCGACGACGCGTTCGACCGTCTGCTCGAGCTGTTCGCGCAGCTGCCGTCCGACCAGCGCGCGCCGGTGCGCGAGCGTCTGCTCGAACTGTTCGCGCTCGTCGGCGACGCCGACCCGCGCGTCACGCGCGCTCGCGCGCAGCTCGCCTCGCTCCTCTTCTAGAGCGCGCCCCGCTGCGCCGTCACCCCTGCGTGGGTGACGGGATGTGCGCTTGCGGGTCATGCCGCAGCCACAGCACGCCGAGCGGCGGCAGCACGAGCTTCGCGCGCCCGCCCTCGCCTGCGTGGACCACGCCGAGGTTGCCCACACCCGAGCCGCCGAATGCCGCGGCATCCGTGTTGAGCACTTCATGCCACACACCGTGCTCCGGCAGATCCAGCTCGTACGACGTGATCGGCTCGCCCGAGAAGTTGCAGATCACGGCGAGGGAGTTGCCGTGCCAGTCGCGGCGCGCGAAGGCGATGACGTTGGGGTTCCACAACGGCGCCCCCAGCCGCACGAAGGCAGCGCCGTCGCTGTCGCGCGCCCACAGGGCGGAGTGGTCGCGGTACACACGGTTGAGTGTCGCGACGAACGAGTGCAGCTGCGCGTGCGAGGGCTGGTCCAGCAGCCACCAGTCCAGTGAACGTCCTTCCGACCACTCGGAGAGCTGGCCGAACTCCTGGCCCATGAACAGCAGCTGCTTGCCCGGGTGACCCCACATGTAGGCGAGGAATGCGCGCATGTTCGCGAGCTGCTGCCAGTGGTCGCCCGGCATGCGTCCGATGAGACTGCCCTTGCCGTGCACGACCTCGTCGTGGCTGATCGGCAGCACGAAGTTCTCGCTGAACGCGTAGACGAACGAGAACGACAGCTCGCCCTCGTGGTGCGAGCGGTACATCGGGTCGCGCTTGATGTACTGCAGCGAGTCGTTCATCCAGCCCATGTTCCACTTGAACCCGAAGCCGAGGCCGGCCTGGTTCGTCGGAGCCGTCACCCCGGGGAAGCTCGTGGACTCCTCGGCGATCATCGCGATGCCCGGGTAGCGCTTGTAGGCGGTGGCGTTGACCTCCTGCAGGAAGCGGATGGCCTCGAGGTTCTCCCTTCCACCGTGCACGTTGGGCACCCACTCGCCGTCTTCCCGCGAGTAGTCGAGGTACAGCATCGACGCAACCGCGTCGACCCGCAGTCCGTCGACGTGGAACTCCTCGAACCAGTACAGCGCGTTCGCGACGAGGAAGTTGCGCACCTCGTTGCGACCGTAGTCGAAGATGTACGTGCCCCAGTCGCGGTGCTCGCCGCGCCGCGGGTCGGGGTGCTCGTACAGCGCCTCGCCGTCGAAGCGGGCGAGGGCGAAGGCATCCTTCGGGAAGTGCCCGGGCACCCAGTCCATGATCACGCCGATGCCTGCGCCGTGCAGGCGGTCGATCAGGTAGCGGAGGTCGTCGGGGTGGCCGAACCTGCTCGTCGGCGCGTAGTACCCGGTGACCTGGTAGCCCCACGAGCCGCCGAAGGGATGCTCCGCCAGCGGCAGGAACTCGACGTGCGTGAAGCCCTGCGCGCCGACGTACTCGATGATCTGGTCGGCGGCCTCGCGATAGGACAGCCCCGGTCGCCAGGAGCCGAGGTGGAGCTCGTAGACCGACATGGGCGAGGAGACCGGCGTCGACTTCGCACGTCGCTTCATCCACTCGTCGTCATCCCAGCGATACGACGACTGCGTCACGACCGATGCAGTGGCCGGCGGAATCTCGGCGAAGCGGGCCATCGGGTCGGCCTTGGTGACCCACCCGCCCGAGCGGCTCAGCAGCTCGAACTTGTACGTCGCACCGGCGCCGACGTCGGGGACGAACAGCTCCCACACGCCGCTGCCCCCCATGGAGCGCATGGCATGGCCCTGGCCGTCCCAGTCGTTGAACGAGCCGACGATCCGCACGGCGCGCGCGTTGGGCGCCCACACCGCGAAGGCGGTGCCGCTCGTGCCCTCGAATTCGCGGACGTGAGCGCCGAGCACGCGCCAGAGCTCCTCGTGGCGGCCCTCGCCGATGAGATGGAGGTCGAGCTCGCCGATCGACGGCGGGAAGCGATAGGGGTCGTCGGCGACGTAGTCGGGACCGTCGTCGTACGTGGTCACGAGATCGTAGCGGCGCAGAGGGCCGGAGCGGGTCCCCTCCCAGATTCCCGCGCGCACGTGCTCGAGCGGCACGCGGGTGCCGTCGACGAACTCCGCGGTCACGCTGCGGGCGAGCGGGCGTCGGGCACGGACGGTCCACAGCGTGCCACCCTCGGCGTCCTGGCCGGCGTGGATGCCGAGCACGCTGTGCGGGTCATGGTGGGCGCCCCCGGCGATCGCGTCGAGCACCTCATCGGTCGTCGTCATCGCGTCTCCTTGACGTGGAGGATGTGCACGGGCTCACGGAAGGCGTCCAACTGGACGAAGTTGTGGTCGGACCAGGTCCAGCGCGCGCCCGTGACGAGATCGTCGACCTCGTACGGGTCACCGGGCTGCACGCCCCACACCCGGGTGTCGAGGTGGACCATCGTCTGGCGCACCGAGTGCGGATCGGTGTTGACCACGACGATGATCGTGTCGCTGACGCCGCTCGGCGACAGCGCCGCCGGCAGATGCTTCGCGTACACGAGGATCGCGTCGTCGTCGCTCCAGTGGATGGTGATGTTGCGGAGCTGGCGCAGCGACGGGTGCTCGCGGCGGATCTCGTTGAGCCGCCGGATCCACGGGGCGAGCGAGTCGCCGCGCGCTTCGGCACCCTCCCAGTCGCGCACCTTGATCTCGTACTTCTCGTTGTCGATGTTCTCCTCGGAACCTGGCCGGGCCACGTTCTCGAACAGCTCGTAGCCTGCGTACACGCCCCATGTCGGCGCGGCCGTGGCCGCGAGCGCCGCCCGGATGACGTAGGCCGGACGGCCGCCGAACTGGAGGTACTCCGTCAGGATGTCGTGGGTGTTCACAAACAGGTTCGGCCGCATGAAGTCGGCCGTCTCGGTGGCGATCGACGTGAAGAAATCCTCGAGCTCCTTCTTGGTGTTGCGCCACGTGTAGTACGAATAGCTCTGCTGGAAGCCGGCCTTGGCGAGGGTCTGCATGACCTCCGGACGGGAGAACGCCTCGGCGAGGAAGATGACGTCTGGGCGGTCCGCATTCACCGTCGCGATGAGCCACTCCCAGAACTCGAGCGGCTTGGTGTGCGGATTGTCGACGCGGAAGATCGTCACGCCCTGGGCGATCCAGTGGCGGACCACGCGGAGAACCTCGGCGTAGATGCCCTGGGGATCGTTGTCGAAGTAGACCGGGTAGATGTCCTGATACTTCTTCGGCGGATTCTCGGCGTAGGCGATGGAGCCGTCCGGGAGGGTGACGAACCACTCCGGGTGCTCGATGACCCAGGGATGGTCGGGGGATGCGTTGAGCGCGAGGTCGAGCGCGACCTCCAGGCCGTTCTCTCGGGCCGCCCGCACGAACGCGCGGAAGTCGGCCATCGAGCCGAGCTCGGGGCTGACCGCGTCGTGGCCGCCGTCAGCGGATCCGATCCCGTACGGCGAGCCCGGGTCTCCCGGCTCGGCCGTGAGGGTGTTGTTGCGGCCCTTCCGGTTGGTGGTGCCGATGGGATGCACCGGCGGGATGTACAGCACGTCGAAGCCCATGTCGCGCACCGCGGGCATGCGGGCACGGGCGGTGCGCAGGTTGCCGGGCTTCACGCGCCCGTCCTTCAGGCGCTTCGCGCCCTCGGAGCGGGGGAAGAACTCGTACCAGGCGCCCACGCCGGCGCGCTCGCGCTCGACGAGCAGCTCCAGGGTGGGGCCGATCGACGCGATCGACATCAGCGGTCGGTGGGCGAAGTAGCCGGTGATCGCGGCATCCCGCACGACGGCGAGGGCCCCGTCGCTGTCGATATTCGGGTCGCGGAGGACCGCTGCGGCGCCGGCGAGAGCCTTGAGCTCTGCAGCGGAGCGGTCCTTCTCGATGCGTGCCCGGTCGAAGAGCAGGGCGCCCATCTCTCGCATCAGCTCCGCGTCGACGCCCGCGGCGATCTTCACATCGGCGGCGTGCTGCCACGTGAGGAAGTCGTCGCCGAAGGCCTCGAACCGGAACGTCCACACGCCGTCCTCGAGCAGGGCCACCGTGGTCATCCAGCGGTCCAGTCCGTTCTCGAGCGGCGTCACCCCGTGCAGCGACTCGTCGCCGGACGGCGAGAACAGTCGCAGATGTACGCCGATCCGGTCGTGGCCCTCGCGGAAGGAGGTCACCCCGAACGGGACGGCCTCTCCGTTGAAGGCCTTCGCCCGGTACGGCTCGCCCGGGATCGACGGCGAAGGCTTGGTGAGCGGGATGCGGCCCGTCATCGTCACGACGTGCGATTCGCCCACAGGGGCGGGCCGGACGGGAAGGGCGGAGAGGCTCCGCCACGGACGTGGGGGAGTCGGACGCGTCGGTGATGCCACGATTCGAACCTACCGGCAGTGATGGCGGCTCGATAGGAGCTTGCGCCCGGGTCGTAATCCGTGGATGCTCACTCCGCGCGGAAGAGATGCATCGAGGTTCCGGGCACCGCGACGACCTCGCCCGGGGCGTGGTCGTCGCGATCGTCGGCGGGGGTCTCCTCGGCGCTCGACCACAGCGAGACGTACCGCGTGACGCCGTCGATCTCGGGGAGCGTGACCTCGGTGTCCCGCTCGGTGCCGTGGACGATGAGGAGGATGCGGTTGAACTCCTCGACCTCGGGTGTGGATGCGGCGACGTACTGAAGGGTGCGGTGTGAGGGGCTCGTCCAGCGCTCGCCCGACATCGTCTCGCCGTACTCGTCGAACCACTCCATGACCGAGGCGGACGGCGTGTGCTCGTCGAGCCGCGCGAATCGGATGGGCCGCAGCGCCGGGTTCTCGCGGCGCAGCGCGAGGAGGCGCTGCACGTGGGTGAACAGGTCGCGCTGCCAGTCGGCGTGCTCCCAGGAGAGCCAGGTCAGCGGCGAGTCGTGGCAGTACGCGTTGTTGTTTCCTCGCTGGGTGCGGCCGAACTCGTCACCGGCTGTCAGCATCGGGATGCCGGCGGACAGCAGCAGGGTCCCGAGCAGGTTCCGCATCGCCTTGCGGCGTGTGGCGAGGATGCTCGGGTCGTCGGTGGGCCCCTCCGCGCCGTGGTTGAACGAGCGGTTCGTATCGGCCCCGTCGCGATTCTGCTCGCCGTTGCCCAGGTTGTGCTTGACGTCGTACGACACGAGATCGCGCAGCGTGAAGCCGTCGTGCGCAGTGACGAAGTTCACGCTGGCCAGCGGGCCGCGCTCCTGCGAAAAGGTGTTCGCCGATCCGGCCAGACGCGTGGCGAAGCCGCCGATGCCGACCGGGGCGGCCGACGCGCGCCGGGCGTAGTCGACGTCGCTCAGCCAGAAGTTGCGCACGCGGTCGCGGTAGCGGTCGTTCCACTCGCTCCAGCCGTCGCCGAAGTTCCCCGTCTGCCAGCCTCCCATCCCGACGTCCCACGGCTCGGAGATCTTCTTGACGCCGGCGAGGGCCGGATCGTCGATGATCGCGCGCAGCAGCGGGTGGTCGGGGGTGAAGTGGTGGTCGGCGTCGCGGCCGAGCGTCGCGGCCAGGTCGAAGCGGAAGCCGTCGATCTGCACGTCGTTCGCCCAGTACCGCAGTGAATCGAGGACCAGCCGGGCCGCGGCATCCGTCGCTGTGTTCACCGAATTGCCGCAGCCTGTCACGTCGATGTAGGCGCCGTCGTCCTGCTGCCGGTAGTAGGCGCGGTTGTCGATGCCGCGCAGGCTCGACCGCGGACCGCCGATGCCCTCTTCCGCCGTGTGGTTGTACACGACGTCGAGGATCACCTCGAGGCCCGCCTCGTGGAGCAGCCGCACCATGCCCTTGAACTCGCGCAGAACGGACTCAGGACCTTCGCGCCGCGACTGCTCGGTCGCATACGGTGCGTGCGGCGTGAAGAAGTTGAGGCTGTTGTAGCCCCAGTAGTTCGACAGCCCATGCTGCAGCAGGCGGGGCTCGGTGGCGAACGCGTGCACGGGGAGCAGCTCGATGCTCGTCACGCCGAGCGCGAGGAAGTGCTCGATCATCGCCGGGTGCGCGAGCCCGGCATACGTGCCGTGAAGCGCGGGCGGGACTCCCGGATGCCGCTTCGAGAGGCCCTTCAGATGGCCCTCGTACAGCACCGTGCGGTCGAGCGGGACCCCCGGCTTGCCCACACCGCCCCAGTCGAACGAGCCGTCCACGACGACCGAGCGCCAGTCGTCGTACCCGCCGCGGGCGAGCCCGCGGGAGTACGGCTCGACGAGCAGGGTGCCGCGGTTGAAGGTGTTGCCCGGGGCATGCGGGCCGTCGACGCGCACGGCGTACCGCGTACCTGCGCGCAGCAGCTGCGTCGTGACCTCCCATACGCCGCCTCCGACGGGCTCGAGCGGAAGGCTGTCGGTCGCCCAATCGAGGTCGGTGTCGTCGAACACGACCAGCTCCATCGCCTCCGCCGCGCCCGACCAGATGCGCAGCCGTCCGCCGTCGGGCCCGAGCGTGACACCGAGGTCGTCGAGGTCGGTGCTGAGCAGACCCGCGGAGAGAGTCGACCCGGCGGACGGAGCGGAAGGCATGCGACCTACAGTAGTAAGCGCGTGAGTCGGCGGTGTTACGGCACCCGGTTCCCACACACGTGAGACGCAGTCGCGCCGGTCCTCCGGCCGAGGGAGGAGGAGGTGGACGATGCAGGTGTACCTCGACCACGCCGCGACGACGCCGCTGCGGCCGGAAGCCCGCGACGCCTGGCTGCGCGCGACCGCCGACGTCGGCAACGCCACCTCGATCCACGGATACGGCCAGAGGGCGCGCAGGCTGCTGGAGGAGTCGCGCGAGCGGCTGTCGCAGGTGCTCGCGTGCGACCCGATCGAGGTCGTCTTCACGTCGGGAGGCACGGAGGCGGTCAACCTCGCGGCGAAGGGGCTGTGGTGGGCGCGGGCCGCCGGGGCCGACGCGGTCGTCCTGCCCGACGGCGAGCACCATGCGACCCTCGACGCCATCGAGTGGCTGCACGCCGCGGAAGGCGCGGCGGTGCGCCACGTCGCGCTCGATGCCCGTGGCGCGATCCAGCCGGAAGCCTTCGCCGCGAGCCTCGACGGTGCCGCGTTCGCGACGGCGCTGGCCGCCAACAACGAGGTCGGCACCGTCAACGACGTCGTCCGCCTCGCCGCTGCGGCGGCGGAGGCCCGAGTTCCGCTGCACGTCGACGCCGTGGCCGCGTTCGGGCACCTCCCGGTCGGCTTCCGAGGATGGCGAGCGGATGCCGCGGGCCACACGGGACTGTGCGCGATGAGCGTGTCGGCGCACAAGGTCGGCGGCCCGGCAGGTGTCGGCGCCCTGCTCGTGTCGCGGCACGCGCGGCTCGCTCCGCTCCTCCACGGCGGCGGACAGCAGCGGGGCCTCCGCGCCGGAACGCAGGACGTGGCGGGCGCCGCGGCATTCGCTGTGGCGGCGGAACTGGCCGAAGCCGAGCGCGAGGCAGAGGCGGAGCGACTCGCCGCGCTTCGCGAACGGCTGGTGCGCGGCATCCTCTCCACCGTGCCCGAAGCTGAGCTGCTCGGCGATCCGGACCACCGCATCCCCGGGAACGCCCACGTGCTGTTCCCCGGCGCCTCGGGCGAGACGCTGCTGTTCCTGCTGGATCAGGCGGGCATCGCGGTCTCAACGGGATCGGCGTGCCAGGCGGGCATCCCCGAGCCCTCGCACGTCGTGCAGGCGCTGGGGCGGTCGGATGCCGAGGCCCGCCAGGTGCTGCGGCTCACTCTCGGGCGCACGACCTTGGACGACGACGTCGACCGCGTGCTCGCGGAGCTTCCGGCTGCGGTTGAGCGTGCCAGGGCGGCATCCGGGTCGTCCTCAGGCGGCCGCTCGTAGACTGGAGCACATGCGGATCCTTGCTGCGATGAGCGGTGGCGTCGATTCCGCCGTCGCGGCGGCGCGAGCCGTGGAGGCCGGGCACGACGTCGTCGGCGTGCACCTGGCGCTCTCGCGGGCCGGCGGCACGCTGCGGACCGGCAGCCGGGGCTGCTGCACGGTCGAGGACGCGATGGACGCGCGCCGCGCCGCGGATCTCATCGGCATCCCGTTCTACGTGTGGGATTTCTCGGAGCGCTTCCGCGACGACGTGATCGAGGACTTCGTGTCGGAGTACCGCGCGGGCCGCACGCCGAACCCCTGCATGCGGTGCAACGAGAAGATCAAGTTCGCCGCGCTGCTCGAGCGCGCGATCGAGCTCGGCTTCGACGCCGTCTGCACGGGCCACTACGCCACGCTGGCCGAGACCGGCGAGGGGCTGGAGCTGCACCGCGCGTCCGACGCCGCGAAGGACCAGTCCTACGTGCTCGGCGTGCTCACGGCCGAGCAGCTCGCGCACACGTATTTCCCGCTCGGCTCGACCCCGTCCAAGGCGATCGTGCGGGCCGAGGCCGAGGCTCGCGGGCTGACGGTCGCGCACAAGCCCGACAGCCACGACATCTGCTTCATCCCCGACGGCGACACGCGCGGCTGGCTCGCAGAGAAGGTGGGTACCGCGCGCGGTGACGTCGTCGACCGCGCCGGCGCGGTGGTCGGCCGCCACGAGGGTGCGCACGCCTTCACCGTCGGTCAGCGGCGCGGGCTGTCGCTCGGCGTTCCCGCGCCCGATGGCAAGCCCCGCTTCGTGCTCGAGGTGCGACCCGTCACCAACACCGTGGTCGTCGGCCCCAAGGAGGCTCTTGCCACCGCCGAGATCTCGGGAGAGCGCCACTCGTGGGCCGGACGCCCGCAGGCGCCCGGCGACTTCGAGTGCCATGTGCAGATCCGCGCGCACGCCGATCCGGTCCCCGCACGGGCGACCCTCGCAGGCGGGCGTCTGACCGTCGTACCCGAGACGCCGTTCGACGGCGTGGCGCCGGGCCAGACCGCGGTCCTCTACGACGGCACGCGGGTCATCGGCCAGTTCACGATCGACCGCACCGTCTCCGCCGTTCCCGTCGACGCGTAGGGCGGATGCGGCGGCCCGGCGCCGGGCGTTCAGCCCCTTCTGCTGTCCGTGACCGCTCCTAGACTGGCGGCGTGACGGATGACGCTGAGCTCGCTACGCCCGCCTCCACCTCGAGCGATGCCGCGGCCGCTCTTCCCGCCGATCCCGGGCTCCCGGCCGCCCGCGCCGAGGCTGCGGATCTGACGGAGCGGATCCTCGGCGCGCGTGATGCGTACTACGGCCGCAACGCCGAGATCGTCGATGACGCCACCTACGACGGCTGGATGCACAGGCTCGAGGAACTCGAGCGACTGCACCCCGAGCTGCAGGGCCAGGATTCGCCCACCCAGACGGTCGGCGCCGCCGAGAGCTCGATGTTCGCTCCCGTCGAGCACGCCGAGCGCATGCTCAGCCTCGACAACGTGTTCAGCCTCGACGAGCTTCGCGAATGGTGTGCGAAAGCAGAGGCCGGCGCCGGCCGCCGGGTGCGCTGGCTCACCGAGCTCAAGATCGACGGCCTCGCCATCAGCCTCCGCTACGAGCGCGGCGTTCTGACCTCGGCGGCGACGCGCGGCGACGGGCGCACCGGCGAAGACGTCACCGTCAACGCGGTGCGGGTGCCGGGCATCCCGCAGAGGCTCGGCGGCACGGACCACCCCGACATCGTCGAGGTGCGGGGCGAGGTGTTCATCCCGGTCGCGGCGTTCGCCGCGCTCAACGAGCTGCAGGCCGACATGCGTGACCGCGCCGTCGCCGAGAGCCGTGCACGCGGGCGAGCGTTCGACGAAGCCAAGGCACGGGCGAGCGCCGAGCGACGGTTCCCGTCGTTCGCGAACCCGCGCAACGCTGCATCGGGCGGTCTGCGCCAGCAGCTCGACAAGAAGGACGGGCTCGAGCGCGAGGCGGGCCAGGCGCGGCTCGATTCGCTGCGCCTCTTCGTGCACGGCATCGGCGCCTGGGAGCGGCCGCCGGTCGAGTCGCAGAGCGAGATCTACGGCCTCCTCGCGGAGTGGGGTCTGCCGGCGAGCCCGTACTTCCGCACCTCCGACGACATCGATGGCGTGCTCGACTTCGTCGCGCACTACGGCGACCACCGACACGATGTCGAGCACGAGATCGACGGCGTCGTGGTCAAGGTGGATGAGCTCGCGCTGCATGACGAGCTCGGAGCGACCAGCCGCGCGCCGCGCTGGGCGATCGCCTACAAGTACCCGCCCGAGCAGGTGAACACGAAGTTGCTCGACATCGTCGTATCGGTGGGACGCACCGGCCGGGCGACCCCGTTCGCGGTGATGGCGCCCGCGCGAGTGGCGGGATCGGTCGTGCGCCAGGCGACTCTGCACAACCAGGACGTCGTCCGCGCGAAGGGTGTGCTCATCGGCGACACCGTCGTGCTGCGCAAGGCGGGGGACGTGATCCCCGAGGTCCTGGGGCCGGTCGTCGAGTTGCGCGACGGCACCGAGCGAGAGTTCGTCATGCCGGCGGACTGCCCCGAGTGCGGCTTCCCGCTCGCGCCGGCGAAGGAAGGCGACATCGACCTCCGGTGCCCGAACACGCGCGCCTGCCCTGCGCAGGTGCGCGGGCGGGTCGAGCACATCGGCTCGCGTGGCGCCCTCGACATCGAGGCTCTGGGCGAGGTGACCGCCGCCGCGTTGACGCAGCCGTCGGTGCCCGAGGTCCCGCCGCTGCAGACCGAGGCGACGCTGTTCGACCTCACGATCGACCAGCTGGTGCCGATCGAGGTCGTCGTGCGCGACGCCGAGACCGGCGAGCCCCGCATCGACGAGAAGACGGGCGAGCCGGTGCGACGGGCGCCGTTCCGGCGCAACCCGAGCAGTGCCGAGAAGAAGGCCGGAATCACCGGCCCGCAGCCGTCGGCGCAAGCGCTCACGCTGATCGATCAGCTCGAGCGCGCGAAGACGAAAGAGCTCTGGCGCTTCCTCGTCGCGCTCAACGTCCGCCACGTCGGTCCGGTCGCCGCGCGAGCACTCGCGCAGTGGTTCGGCTCGGTCGAGGCGATCCAGGCGGCCTCGCGAGACGAGCTCGCCGCGGTCGAAGGGGTCGGCGGGATCATCGCCGACTCGCTCGACGAATGGTTCGCGGTGGACTGGCATCAGGAGATCGTCGAGAAGTGGGCCTCCGCGGGAGCACAGCTCGCGACTCCCGGACACCCCGGCCCCGGAGCAGCGCTGGCGGCGGGCGGTGTGCTCGAAGGCCTCACGGTCGTCGCCACCGGCAGCCTCGAGGGATACACCCGCGAGGGGGCTCAGGAGGCCATCATGCAGGCCGGTGGCAAGGCGGCGTCGAGCGTCTCCAAGAAGACCGACTTCGTCGCCGCAGGGCCGGGCGCCGGGTCCAAGCTCACCAAGGCCGAGGAGCTGGGCGTGCGCATCCTCGATGCGGCGCAGTTCCACATCCTCGTCACGCAAGGACCTGCGGCGCTCGACGCGCTGGAGCCCGACGCCGGGTGAGCCTCCCGCCGGCGTGCCGAGGCCGCGGCCCGTCGCCCTTCGTCGTGTTGGTCGCTCGCGGCCGCCCCGCCTCGCACGGTCAGTGAGCGATCGGCGCGGTCCGCCCCGCGCCGCGCACGAAGTCCGACGGCGGCATCCCGAGATCGACGTCGTCGGGCTCCGGTGCCTCGACGCACGCGCTGAGCGGCGGGTCGAAGACGGGCTGCCCAGGTGCGGCTGCCGCCGACGACGCGAACCCGATGAGGGCGCCCGACGCACCCGCGACGAGGAGCACGACGACGGCGCGTGCGGTGTGGTGTGACGTGTTCATGACATCGACCTTTCGTTGCGAGGGGGATGCCTCCACCGTGCGCTCGTGCGAGGTTGGGCACATCCGGAAAGACCCCTCAGATCGGAGGCTGTGATCCTCAGATCACCCGGGCGGTGAGCCGCGTTCACTGTCACACTGGGGGAGTGGCGCCACGCGAGGCGGGCACAGCACGGCAGATCGTCGGGCGGGACGACGTCCGGCGCCGGATCCTCGCGCGCCTGGACCCGATCGGGGGTGGGTCGGGTTCGGTCGTGCTGACCGGCGAGCCGGGTGTGGGGAAGACCACTCTCGCCAGGGACGCCGTCTCGCAGCTCGTGGATGCCGCGGTGTACGCCGGGTCATGCCTGCCGCTGTCGACCGTCTCAGTGCCGATGCTGGCTTTCCGCACGATGTTCCGCGGCGGCGGCCCCGGAGCGCTCGTGGACTTCGACACGGCACCGGCTACGGCGCTGCTCGCCCTGGACGCGTGGCTGGACGACCGCACCGCCGATCAGCGCGTGGTCCTGCTCGTCGACGATCTGCACTGGGCCGACAGCGCGACCCTCGACGCCGTGCTCTACCTCATGTCAGGACCTGCCGAGCGACGGCTGAGCATGGTGTCGACCGTCCGCGAGGAGCCGATCCTCACGGCGCGGCCGGTGGACCGCTGGCTGTCGAGTGCTCGGCACGTCGACTCGTGCGACGTCGTCGCCCTCGGGCCGCTCGACCGCGCAGGCACCACCGAGCAGCTGACCGACCTGCTGGGCCGATCGCCGCATCAGACCCTCGTCGAAGAGGTATGGACGCACACGCGGGGTTTCCCCTACTTCACGGCGCTGACGGTCGAGGGCATCCACCCCGACGCGCGACATCTGCCGCCCTCGCCACCGACGCGCCTGACCGAAGCGGTGCTCGCTCCCGCACACGAACTGGGCGAGGCGGCTGCCGCTGTGCTGCGGGTGCTCGCGGTCGCGGGTCGCCCGATGACTGTGGCCGACCTGCGGCAGGTCGTGGTCGCCGTCGAGCGCGATTCGGCGCCGAACCCATCCGACATCGATCGTGCACTCGCGTCCGCCACCGAGGCGGGCGTGATCGGCATCGCCCCAGACGGCGCGCACTGGTTTCGGCATCCGCTGTCCGCAGAGCTGCTCGCCGGGGAACTCTCCGAGCGCGAGCGGACCGCCTGGCACGCGGCATTCGTCCGCCGCGCGCAGCGGCAGCCGGCGTCCGTGTCGTTCGAGGACGTCATCCGGCTCGCCGACCACGCAGCCGAGTCCGACGACCCCGAAGAAGCCTTCCGCTGGGCCGTGGCGGCATGCCGTGCGGCTCTGGCGGCGGGGAGCTACGCCCAGGCGCTGCGGTTCGCCGAACGCGCCCTCGACTTGCGCGCCGGCACGAACGGCCCCGCGGAGTCGGTCGCGGACCTGCTGGAGCTGCGCCGTCGGGCGGCGGCCGGCTGCGGCAGCGGTGACGAGCTGGGCGCCGTCGAGAGGCTCCTGGGCATCATCGGGCCGGATGAGCATGCGCGTCGGCTCGAGCTGGAGTCTCGCCGCCTGCTGCTGCGTGCCGCCGCCCAGCTGCCGGCGCCGGCCGACGACGAGGTCGACGCGCTGCGAGCTCGGATCGGGCGTGAACCTGCGGGCTGGCAGGACGCTTTCGCGCTGGCGGTCGTGTCGCTGTTCCTGCCGGGTGCCGAGGCATCGCCGGTCGCAGCGGACGCGCTCGCACTCGCTCGCACGGCGGGGGAGGACACCGCGCTGGCATGGTCGCTCGTCGCCTGTCTGCGGACGGCTGAGCGCACCGGCCACACCGCACGGGTGCGCAGTCTCGGTCCGGAGGCGCTGGGATCCGCGATGCGCATCCGCGACGGTCTTGCCCACAACCTGGTCACGCACATCGTGACATCGGCCGTACACGGCGGAGACCCGGCGGCCTTCGCCGAGGCGATCCACGGCGTGCGGGTCGGTGCGACCGGCACGCTGCCGCACTCGTACGTCGCCTGGCTGGCCATGTGGGAGGCGACCGACTGGTTCCTGCTGGGGCGCTGGGAGCGTTGCGTCGAGGCGCTCCGGTTCACCCTGCGCCAGTACCCGGGCCGACCCGTCGACGTCACCACGCGCGGCGTCGCCGGCTGGCTGGCGGTCCGGCAGGGCCGCCTCGAGCGAGCGCGGAGCCATTTCGCGCGAGCGGACGAGTTGATCGCCGAGGGTCGGCTCGTCCCTGCGGTGGAGGACGTGTCTGGCCGTGCCGAGCTGCAGCTGGCGCTCGGCGATACCCAGGCGGCGGCGCGCGCCGTCGAGACGATCTCGACGTGGAGTGACGCGGATGCGGTCGAGGCCATCCCGGTCGTCGCGCGCATCCTCGCCGATCATGTGCGGGCGGGACGCGCGGAGTCGACGCTCCCTGACGTCGTCCGCAGGACGGCCCGGCGCATGCGCGTCGCCGACGGGGAGACAGTCGACGGGAGGCGGTGGTCGGCGGTGTGCTCAGCGCTGCAACGGGCGGAACTCGCCCGCGCCACCGGCCCCACCGAAGACGCGGACCTGTGGCTCGAGGCGGCGGCGGAGTGCGCTGCGGCGGAGCTGCCGTGGGAGGAGGCGTACTGCTGCGAGAAGGCCGCTGAGGCGATGCTTCTCGCGGCGCGGCCCGATCGAGCGACGGCCGCGGAGCCCCTGCGCCGCGGCGCGGCGCTCGCTGACCGGATCGGGGCGCGGCCGCTCGCCGTGTCGTTGCGCCAGCTCGCACGCTCGGCGCGGATCCCGCTGCCGGATGCCGGCGCGGAGGGCGAGGTATCCGCTCATCGTCCGCCACCGGCGATCGATGGCCTGACTCCGCGCGAACGGGAGATCGTGCGGCTGGTCGTCGCCGGGCGCACCTACCGGGAGATCGCGGGTGAGCTGTTCGTGAGCGAGAAGACGGTCAGCTCGCACATCTCGAACGTGCTCCGCAAGACCGGAGCGTCGAACCGCATCGACCTCGCGCGCCGTGCTGCGGCGGTCACGCCCCCGTCGTCAGGGTGAGCAGGCGGTCGCGCACCTGGCGTCGCAGCACCTTGCCGATGAGCGACTTGGGCAGCTCGTCGACGACGAAGATGCGGCGAGGGACCTTGTAGGGGGTGAGGATGCCGCGCGCGAACTCGCGCACGGCCTCGACGTCGATCTCCTCGCCGGGGGCGAGCACGACAGCGGCGACCACCTCTTCGCCGCTGTGCCCGCTCGGCAGGCCGACGACTGCGGCATCCTCGACCTGGGGATGCTGACGCAGGACGTTCTCGACCTCCGTCGGAGCGACGTTGAACCCGCCCGTGATGATGAGCTCCTTGATGCGATCGACGACGCGCACGAACCCGGCATCGTCGATCACGACGATGTCGCCGGTGCGGAACCAGCCGTCGGCGAAGACCGCCTCGGTCTCCTCGGGCTTGCCGTAGTACCCGCCGAACACCTGCGGCCCGCGCACGATCAGCTCGCCCCGCTCGCCGTGCGGCACGTCCTGGGTGGGATCATCGGGGTCGACCACACGGCACTCCGTGCCGGGCAGCGGCAGGCCGACGGTTCCGGGCACGCGATTGTCGGCGACCGGGTTCGCCATGAGCACGGGGGAGCACTCACTGAGCCCGTACCCCTCGACGAGGTAGCCGCCCGATGCCGCCTCGAACGGCACGACGAGCTCGTGGGGGAGGGCCATGGCACCCGAGAT
Source organism: Microbacterium sp. CFH 31415 (assembly GCF_022538185.1). Taxonomy (GTDB): domain Bacteria; phylum Actinomycetota; class Actinomycetes; order Actinomycetales; family Microbacteriaceae; genus Microbacterium. Next base: position 84,889 of record NZ_JAKYXC010000002.1, read on the forward strand.
CGCCACCTGCGTCCCGTGGAGCGACACCCCCTTCTCGCGCGCGGCCTTGAGCAGCCGATCGGCGATCGGCGGGACGAGGGGGAGGAACGTGGCCGGATGCTTCTTCGTCACGTCCAGCACCATGTCGGGGTCGAAGCGCGGGAAGAGCACGAGACGGGCGCCCATGGACATCGCGAACGTGAGGCAGAGCGTGAGCCCGTACGCGTGGAACATCGGCAGCACCGCGTAGACGACGCATCCCTCGCCACGCACGATCGACGGCACCCACGCACGGGCCTGCGCCGCGTTCGACAGCAGGTTGCGGTGCGTCAGCGACGCGCCCTTCGGCGATCCCGTCGTGCCGCTCGTGTATTGGATGAGCGCGAGATCGTCGGTCGCGGGCTTCGGATGCGTCGCCGGCAACGGCGCCGACCCGACGATGTCCTCCCACCCGATGGCGCCGCTGACGCGCTCTGTGAGCGCCGTTCGCGCCTCGCGTGCCTTCGAGAGCGGAAGGCGCAGCGCGAGTCGCGTCGTGAGCGGCATGGCGCGCGTGATGTCGACCGAGATCAGCGACGTGACCGCGAGGTCGGTGGGGAACTCCTGCACCGTCTTCACGACCTTCGACCACACGATCGCGTGCTTTGCTCCGTGATCCTCGAACTGCTTGCGCAGCTCGCGCGGAGTGTAGAGCGGGTTGTGCTCGATGACCACGGCGCCCAGCCGGAGGATCGCGTAGAAGGCGGCGATGTGCTGCGGGCAGTTCGGCAGCACGATCGCCACCGGATCTCCCGCCCGCACGCCCTGCGCCCGCAGCCCGGCGGCAGCGCGCTCGATCTGCTCGTGCAGTGACCGGTACGAGGTCTCGCGTCCGAAGAACTGCAGGGCCACAGCATCCGGATAGTCCTTCGCGGACTCCTCGACGATGTCGACGAGCGAGCCGCTGACGGGTTCGAGGTCCTGCGGCACGCCTTCGGCGTAGCTGGCGATCCACGGGCGAGGCGGGTCATAGGTCGTCACGTCGCCAGCCTACGCCTCCGGGGTCAGGTGGCCACGGGCCGACGCCGCGGTCGAACTAGACTGTCGTGGTGTCTGAAATCACCCCCGATCTCGTGCGCCATCTTGGTGTGCTCGCCCGGATCCAGCTGTCCGACGAGGAGGTCGAGCGCCTGACCGGGCAGCTCGACGTGATCGTCGACCACATCGCGAAGGTCTCGGAGGTCGCCACCGCCGAGGTGACCGCGACAAGCCACCCCATCCCGCTGGAGAACGTCTTCCGCCCCGACGTCGTGGGCGATCAGCTCACGCCGGCGCAGGTTCTCCAGAACGCTCCGGATGCCGCAGACGGCCGTTTCCGCGTGACCGCGATCCTCGGCGAAGAGCAGTAAGGACCCTCGTGACCGATCTGACGAAGCTGAGCGCCGCCGCGCTCGCAGACAAGCTCACCGCCCGCGAGGTCTCCAGCGTCGAGGCGACGCGAGCGCATCTCGACCGGATCACCGCCGTCGACGGCGACGTCCACGCCTTCCTCCATGTCAGCGACCATGCGCTCGAGGTGGCCGCCGACATCGATCGCCGCCGCGCGGCGGGCGAGGGGCTCGGGCCGGTCGCCGGCGTCCCGCTCGCGATCAAGGACGTGCTCGTGACGACCGACATGCCGTCCACGAGCGGATCGAAGATCCTCGAGGGCTACATGTCGCCGTACGACGCCACGGTCGTCGCGCGCTCCCGCGCCGCCGGGCTGGTGCCACTCGGCAAGACCAACATGGACGAGTTCGCCATGGGCTCGTCCACCGAGCACTCGGCGTACGGTCCGACACGCAACCCATGGGATCTCGACCGCATTCCCGGCGGCTCGGGCGGCGGGTCGGCTGCTGCCGTCGCCGCCTTCGAGGCGCCGCTCGCCCTCGGCTCCGACACCGGCGGCTCGATCCGCCAGCCCGCGCACGTCACCGGCACCGTCGGACTCAAGCCGACGTACGGCGGCGTCAGCCGCTACGGGGCGATCGCCCTGGCGTCCAGCCTCGACCAGGTCGGCCCCGTCACCCGCACCGTCCTCGACGCCGGGCTGCTGCACGACGTGATCGGCGGCCATGACCCCCACGACTCGACGTCGCTGTCCGACGCCTGGCCCTCGTTCGCCGAGGCGGCCCGTGAGGGCGCACGGGGCGATGTCCTCAAGGGACTCAAGGTCGGCGTGATCACGGAGCTGCCCGACGCCGGCTTCCAGCCGGGCGTCTCGGCGTCCTTCCGCAGCGCCCTCGCCGCAATGGAGGCGCAGGGTGCCGAGATCGTCGAGATCAGTGCGCCGCACTTCGAGTACGGGGTCGCGGCGTACTACCTGATCCTGCCGGCCGAGGCATCCAGCAACCTGGCCAAGTTCGACTCGGTGCGCTTCGGCCTGCGGGTCGACGTCCCCGGCGGCACGGTCGAGGACGTCATGGCCCGCACGCGCGACGTGGGCTTCGGCGACGAGGTCAAGCGCCGCATCATCCTCGGCACCTACGCCCTCTCGGCGGGCTACTACGACGCCTACTACGGCTCGGCGCAGAAGGTGCGCACGCTCATCCAGCAGGACTTCGACGCGGCGTTCGCTTCGGTCGACGTCATCGCCACGCCGTCCGCGCCGACTACGGCGTTCCGCCTGGGCGAGAAGCTCGATGATCCGATGCAGATGTACCTCAACGATGTGACGACGATCCCCGCGAATCTCGCGGGCGTTCCGGGCATCTCGATCCCCTCGGGTCTCGCCGACGAGGACGGCCTGCCCGTCGGCATCCAGTTCCTCGCCCCGGCTCGTGAGGACGCGCGTCTCTACCGCGTCGGCGCGGCGCTCGAAGCGCTGTTGGTGGATTCGTGGGGGGCGCCGCTGCTCGAGCGCGCACCGCACCTCGGCGGCTCGACTCAGGGAGGGGCACTCTGATGGCCAAGGACAAGCTGATGGACTTCGACAAGGCCCTCGAGCTGTACGAGCCGGTGCTCGGCTTCGAGGTGCACGTCGAGCTCAACACGCAGACGAAGATGTTCTCGGGCGCTGCCAACCCGGCCCACGCCGACAATCACGGCGCCCAGCCGAACACGCTCGTCGCGCCGGTCGACATGGGCCTGCCCGGCTCGCTGCCGACGGTGAACGCCGAGGCCGTGAAGTACTCGATCAGCCTGGGCCTCGCCCTCGGCTGCTCGATCGCGCCGTCGAGCCGGTTCGCCCGGAAGAACTACTTCTACCCCGACCTCGGCAAGAACTACCAGATCTCGCAGTACGACGAGCCCATCGCGTTCGAGGGGCAGGTCGACGTCGAGCTCTCCGACGGGTCGATCGTCACGGTGCCGATCGAGCGCGCCCACATGGAGGAGGATGCCGGCAAGCTCACGCACGTCGGCGGCTCGACCGGTCGCATCCAGGGCGCGGAGTATTCGCTCGTCGACTACAACCGTGCGGGCGTGCCGCTCGTCGAGATCGTCACGAAGCCGATCTTCGGCGCCGAGCACCGCGCCCCGGAGATCGCGAAGGCGTACGTCCAGACGATCCGCGACATCGTGATCTCGCTGGGCATCTCCGAGGCGCGGATGGAGCGCGGAAACCTCCGCTGCGATGCCAACGTCTCGCTTCGCCCGCGCGGTCAGGAGAAGCTCGGCACCCGCACCGAGACGAAGAACGTGAACTCGATGCGGTCGGTCGAGCGCGCGGTCCGCTACGAGATCCAGCGTCAGGCGGCCATCCTCGCCGCCGGCGGCTCGATCGTCCAGGAGACGCGCCACTGGCACGAGGACACCGGAACCACCTCGCCGGGACGGCCGAAGTCGGACGCTGACGACTACCGCTACTTCCCTGAGCCCGACCTGCTCCCCGTCGCACCTGCGCCGGCCCTGATCGAGGAGCTCCGGGCCGCGCTGCCCGAGCCGCCGGCTTCGCGCCGGCGCCGCCTGAAGGCGGACTGGGGCTTCACCGACCTCGAGTTCCAGGACGTCGTCAACGGCGGCCTCCTCGCCGAGGTCGAGGCCACCGTCGCCGCCGGCGCGGCGCCGGCCGCCGCACGCAAGTGGTGGACGGGTGAGATCACCCGCGTCGCGAACGCTCAGGCGCGCGAGGCCTCCGACCTCGTCACCCCGGCCGAGGTCGCAGCTCTGCAGTCGCTCGTGGACGCAGGGTCTCTCAACGACAAGCTCGCGCGTCAGGTGCTCGAGGGCGTCATCGCGGGCGAAGGCACGCCGCAGGAGGTCGTCGACGCTCGCGGACTCGCCGTCGTCTCGGATGACGGCGCGCTGATCGCTGCCATCGACGAGGCGCTGGCGTCGCAGCCCGATGTGCTCGCCAAGATCCGTGACGGCAAGGTGCAGGCTGCCGGCGCCGTCATCGGCGCCGTCATGAAGGCGATGAAGGGGCAGGCCGACGCCGCCCGCGTGCGTGAGCTCGTGCTGGAGCGCGCCTCCGCAGACTGAGACCCGCACCTTCCTGCGTCGCCTGGTGCGACGTCGGAGGGAAGGGAGAGGATCGGACCATGGGACGTGGCGACGGCACCGGGCGGCTCGTGTCGCCCGACGGAGCCGACGACACCGGCACCGGCATCCTCCACGTCGACATGGATGCGTTCTACGCGTCGGTGGAGCAGCTCGACGACCCGTCGCTGGTGGGCAAGGCGATCATCATCGGCGCACCCGACGGTCGCTCGGTGGTCTCGAGCGCCTCCTACGAGGCGCGCCGCTTCGGCGTACGGTCGGCAATGCCGGTCGGGCAGGCGCTGCGACTGTGCCCCACGGCGATCGTCGTACCGCCCCACTTCGACCGCTATCTCGAGCTGTCGGGCCAGGTCATGCGGATCTTCCGCGATGTCACCCCGTTGGTCGAGCCGCTGTCCATCGACGAGGCGTTCCTCGACGTGCGCGGCGTACGACGGCTGTGGGGGAGACCGGCGGTGATCGCGCGCGACCTGCGGGCGCGCGTCCACGCCGAAACCGGTCTGACGTGCAGCATCGGGGTCGCGGCGACCAAGCACGTCGCGAAGATGGCCTCGACGATCAGCAAGCCCGACGGCCTGCTCGTCATCGCCGAGGCCGACACGGCGGTCTTCCTCGCGCCGAGGTCGGTGCGGGCGCTGTGGGGAGTTGGCCCGAAGGCCGCCGAGGCGCTCGAGGGGCGGGGCATCCGGACGATCGGCGACGTCATCGACACGCCGCGCGATGTGCTCGACCGGGCTCTCGGTCCGGCCATGGGCGAGCGGGTCTGGCACCTCGCGCTGGGCATCGATGCGCGGTCGGTCGACACCGAGCGCGTCGAGAAGAGCGTCGGCCACGAAGAGACCTTCCATGAGGACATCGCCGATCCGCACATCCTGCGAACCGAGTTGCGACGGCTCGCCGACCGCGTGGGGGCGCGCCTGCGCGGCGGCGGGTGGGAGGCGTCCACGATCGCGATCAAGGTGCGATTCGCCGACTTCACGACGATCTCCCGCTCGCAGACCCTGCCCGAGCCGACAGCGGTCGGCCAGCGGATCGGCGACGCGGCACACGAGCTGTTCGACACCGTCGAGCGGCATCTGCCCGTGCGCCTGATCGGCGTGCGCGCCGAGAAGCTGCGCGCAGCCGGCTCGGCGCCGCTCGCGCTGTGGGACGACGACGCCGAGTGGCGCCGCATCGAGGACGCTCTCGACGGAGCCGCGGCGAAGTTCGGCCGCGGCGCAGTCACGCGGGGCACGCTGCTCGGCAAAGCACGCGGCGGCGGCACGCTTCCCTCGACCCCGCCGCCGCCGAAGCTCGATCAGGGCTGACACCGGCGCCGCGAGGCCGGTAGCGTGGGGACATGCCCAACATCGCACTCGAGCTCGGCAAGCAATCCGCGAACTTCGGCGTCAAGAGCGCTTACGGCGAGCAGCAGGATGTCGACGGCATCCGCGTCATCCCGGTCGCGCTGACGTGGTCCGGTTTCGGCGGCGGCTCGGACGAGTCCGGCAATGGCGGTGGAGGAGGCGGCGGCTGGGCGGTCCCGGTGGGCGCGTACATCCGCCGGGGCGACGACCTGCGGTTCGAGCCGAACATCGTCTCGCTCCTCGCTGTCGCCATCCCGTTCGTGTTCTTCGCCGGGCGTGCCCTCAGCCGTGTCATCCGCGCCCTCAAGAAGTAGCTCAGATCCGGTCTCCCGCGCCCTCGACGCCGCGACGACGGCGATCGTCGAGGCGATAACGGCACTGTCGGCGACGAACCCGGTCGTCCTCATCGACGGACGCAGCGGAGCCGGCAAGACCTCGCTCGCCAGGGCCCTGGTCGCGCGCTGGCCGCTTGCCGGCCGGGTGCAGCTGGTCGCGCTCGATTCGCTCTACCCGGGCTGGGACGGGCTCGACGACGGCGTCGGTCTGGCGCGCGAGCAGATCCTGGTCCCGCATGCGCGGGGCCTCGTCGGTGTATGGCAGAGATGGGATTGGGATGCCGCGGGCCCGGCGGAGGCGCACGCCGTCGACCCCTCCCTGCCGCTCGTCGTCGAGGGGGCGGGCATCCTCACACCCGTGACGGCGCGGTTGAGCGACGTGCGAGTCTGGGTGGACTCGCCGGCGCCGTCGCGCAAGGCGCGCGCGCTCCGCCGCGACGGCGACGCATATCGTCCGTATTGGGAGCGCTGGGCGCGTCAGGAGGACGCCCACATCACGCGCGACCAGCCGAGCCGGCTGGCGACGCATGTGTTCGCCGTGCCCTGATCAGTCGCCCTCGACCGCCGACACGAGCCCGTCGAGCCGGTAGCCCAGCCAGTCGTAGATGCCGAACCGCGGATCCTCGGGGGAGTGTTGATCCTCGTTCGTGACGCCGAGCCGGGTCGCCAGCACCAGGCGGATCGCGGCGAGGGTGCGCAGCCACGCACCGGTCGCCTCGGGCGCGAGCGCGACCGGAACCGCCTCGAGCAGCACCGGGTCGTCGGGGTCGTCGGGGATGTGCGCCGCGTCGGCCAGGGAGGCGAGGACGATGCGAGCATCGTCGCGGCGCCGATCGAGGAGATCGGCCTCGGTCAGCCTTCGGAACTCGTCGGCTGCGCCCGGCTCGTCGTAGGCGTCAGGCGCGAGCCGTGCGATGGCGGGATCCCCGTCGTCCGTCACGGCTCCGTCGACGAGCTCGGCGAACTGGGCGACGAGGCCGGCGAGGTGCGCCGCCTCGAGTCGGGTGAGCTCGAGGATCACCAGGCGAGGGGTCATTCCGGGGCCTTTCGAACGGTGGCCCACAGGCCATAGTCGTGCATCGCGCGAGTGTGGAGCTCCATCTGCTCGCGCGCACCCTCCGCTACGACGGCGTGGCCGTCGTTGTGCACCGCCAGCATGAGCGCGTGCGCCTGCGGCTTGGGGTAGCCGAAGTACTCGCGGAACACGTGGGTGACGTAGCTCATGAGGTTCACCGGGTCGTCCCAGACGACGGTCTGCCAGGGCCGGTTGGCGGCGAGCTGTTCGCCGACGTCGACCCGCTCGTCGAGGTCGGGGGTAGAAAGCGGCGTCATCAGGCCCACCCCAGTTCGTGCAGGCGATCGTCATCGATCCCGTAGAAGTGCGCGATCTCGTGCACGAGGGTCGTGTGCAGCTCGTCGCGCAGGCTGTCGAGGTCGTCGCAGACGGCCAGATGCGCCTCGCGGTACACGATGATCCGATCAGGGAGCTCACCGACGCCGTAGCGATCCCGCTCGGTCAGTGCCCACCCGTCGTAGAGTCCGAGCAGGTCGAGGGTGCCGTCCTCGGCGCGGTCCTCGACGACGAACACGACGTTGTCGAGCCCTTCGACCATGTCGTCGGGGAGCAGGTCGAGCTCATCGATGACGAGCTGCTCGAAGGTCGCGGCATCCATCTCCATCATGATGCCTCGATGTACGTGGGGTGAGTAACGGGACTCGAACCCGCGACATCCGGCACCACAAGCCAGCGCTCTACCAACTGAGCTATACCCACCATGTCTCCCGCCTGCGCGGGCAACCAGACGATTCTCTCACACCTCTGGGGCGAACAGCGACACGGCGGCGGCAGCCGCGGCGCGTGCGCCGTCGCTGGTCGGTCCGGGCTCGGGCACGAACACCGCCTGACGGTAGTACGCGAGCTCGCGGATGGACTCGAGGATGTCGGCGAGGGCACGATGACCGCCGTCTTTCGCAGGAGCGTGGATGTAGGCACGCGGGTACCAGCGGCGGGCGAGCTCTTTGATGCTCGACACATCCACGTTGCGGTAGTGCAGCCAGTGGTCGATGCGGGGCATGTACTTCGCCAGGAACATGCGATCGGTGCCGATGGTGTTGCCGGCGAGCGGCGCCTTGCCCTCGAGTGGCACGAACCGCTGAATGTACTCGAGCGCCTGGAACTCGGCGTCCGCGACGCTCAGGCCGTTCGGGATCTCGTCGAGCAGGCCGGATTTCTCGTGCATCCTGGTCACGAATTCGCTCATGTTGTCGAGCGCTGAAGCGTCGGGTCTGATCACCGCCTGAAAGCCGGCGTCGAGCGGTCGCAGCTCGAAGTCGGTCACGACGACCGCGATCTCGACGAGCTCGTCGACCGCGAGGTCGAGTCCCGTCATCTCGCAGTCGATCCAGACGAGTCGGTCGTTCTCGGATGCCCCCACCATGCGCTCCATCCTATTGACGACCCCGGACGCCGACGCACGGGCCTGGGCGCCGACGCCCGTCTCGCCCCTCCGGGAGGATTCGAACCCCCGACCTGGCGGGTAGAAACCGCTCGCTCTGTCCCCTGAGCTACGGAGGGAAGGGTCCCACCAGGCTATCGGTTCGCCGGATCGCGTGCCGGATGCTGGCATCCGTGCGTGTCCGGGCGTAGCGTCGGCATCGGACGCATCGAAAGGAGTTCACCATGAGCACCACAGAGACGCACCACACCCTGTGGGTGGCCTACGGCCCGTCGGGTGTCGTCGGCAGCATCCGCAAGGACGACGACGGCTACACGGTCACGATGGCAGGCGCCGACTCCGTCGCGGGCACGTATCCGTCGATGGAGATCGCCAAGAGCGCTCTGCACTCCCGGATGACGCCGGGCAGCGATTGGCCCGAGTTCCGGGAGCACTGACCGTCGCTGGCACGGTGAGGACGGTGGGAGTGGATGCCCCTCCCGCCGCCCGTCAGCTGTGCGAGGGAGAGCCGACCGGGGTCGCCTGGTCTCCGGCGGACTCCGCGGGGAGAGCGGTCCGGCGCGTGTCGAGCAGCGGCAGGGCGATGTGCACGAGTGGGCCGATCAGGAACGCGAAGAGCACGGTGCCGATGCCCACGGTACCGCCGAGCAGCCAGCCGATGCCGAGGACTGTGAGCTCGACCAGCGCTCGGCACGTCCAGATCGGCCACCCGAGCCGCTTGTGCATTCCCGTCATGAGCCCGTCACGGGGTCCTGGCCCGAAGTGCGCGCCGATGTACAGACCAGATGCGATCGCGACGGTGACGATGCCTCCGAGCAGGACCGCGAACTGGGCGACGACGCCCGAGATCGGCGGGAACACCCACAGCACGACCTGCATGCTCGTTCCCACGAGCAGGATGTTCGCGATCGTGCCGACGCCGGGCTTCTGGCGGAGGGGGATCCAGAGCAGGAGCACGAAGAACCCGAGGATGTTGGCGATCCAGCCGATGCCGATGCCGGTGTGGATCGACAGGCCCTCGGCGAGAACCGTCCACGGGTCGACACCGAGTCCGGCCTCGACGGTCATCGCGCAGCCGACCCCGTACAGCACCAGACCGACGAAGAGCTGGATCACACGACGAGTCATAAGTCCATCCAATCGCAGGATTGGCATGTGTGAAACAGTCCAATGTGCGTATTCTGGCTCCCATGGATTCGAGGATCTCTGCTCGTGCACTCGGTGTGGCCCTCGGTGGGTGGCGCACGCGTGAGCCGGCCTACGAGGCGTTGGCCGATGGCATCCGCCTCCTCTGCCTCGACAACCGGCTGGCGCCGCGCACGGCTCTACCGGCCGAGCGGGAGCTCGCGGCCGCTCTGCATCTGAGCCGGAGCACCGTCGCTGCGGCGTACCGGAGCCTCCGCGAGACCGGCCACATCACGAGCCTCCGTGGGTCGGGAAGCGTGACGCTTCCGCTGCGGCGCCACGACCCGGGCAGGGCCTCGGCCGCGGACGGCGCCGTCGACCTCCAGCAGGCGAGCCCGCCGGCCTGGCCCGGCCTCGCCGGGATCATGGCGGACGTCGCCGGCGGGGCGGCGTCGCTGGTGTCGCGGGTCGGGTACGACGTGCTCGGGAGCGTGGAGCTGCGAGAGGCGATCGCCGCGCACTACGAACGGCGCGGCATTCCGACCTCGCCGAGTGAGGTGCTCGTCACCACCGGCGCGCAGAGCGCGATCCACCTCGTCGCCTCCGTGCTGCTCGGACGCGGCGATCGCGTCGTGATCGAGACGCCGACATACCCGCACGCCGCCGATGCCCTGCGACGGGCGGGTGCACGCCTCGTCGGAGTGCCGGTGACGACGGATGCCGGGTGGGATCTCGACCGGGCGGAACAGGCCTTCGCGCGCACGCTGCCCGTGATGGCGTACCTCATGCCCGACTTCCAGAACCCCACGGGGCGATCGATGTCGGCTCTCGAGCGCGACGCCTTCCTCCTCGCGGGGGAGCGGGCCGGATCCGTGCTCGTCCTCGACGAGACGACTGCCGACCTCGACATCGATCGGGGGCCGGTCGATGCCGGCTTCACCGGCGGAGATCCGTCGAGCGTGGTGCGGATCGGGTCGCTGGGAAAGACGGTGTGGGGAGGTCTGCGCGTCGGCTGGATCCGCGCCGAGGGCGATCTCGTCCGGCGGTTCGTGGCTGCTCGCCCCGCGCATGACCTCGGCACGCCGGAGTTCGAGCAGGCCGTCGCGGCTGCCCTGTTCTCGGACTTCGCCGGCATCACGGCGCAGCGGTCCTCGCTTCTGCGCGCCGGTCGCGATGCGCTCGTCGCCGCGCTGGGGTCGGAACTGCCGGAGTGGCGGGTGCCGACGACACACGGCGGAGTCTCGTTGTGGATCGAACTGGACGCCGCACTCAGCTCCGCTCTCGTGATGGACGTGCGATCGCGGGGAGTCCTGCTCTCGGCAGGTCCGCGCTTCTCGGTGGAGGGTGGCCACGACAGGCACCTGCGCCTGCCGTTCACGTCGCCCCCCGACGAACTCGTGCGCGCTGTGGCGGCGCTGGCCGAATCGTGGCGACGCGTGAAGGCCGGTGCCCCCGTGTCGATCGTGGACCAGCTCGAGTCGGTCGTCTGACGCGCAGCCGCCGCCCGTGGCGTCGCGTCCGCCGCCCGTGGCGTCTTGAGTCCTGGCGCTCCTGTCACCGGGCGAAGCGGATGCAGTCGATCGCGTCGTCGGCCGACCAGAACTCGCCGAGCTCGAGGAAGGCGCGTGTCGCCGCCTGGAAACGCCGTGCGCGATACCGGATGCCCGAGCACTCGGGGAGCGCCTGGAGATGGCCGATCACGCGGCCGCCGCGGTCGATGACGCGCCACAGCGACGGTGCTGCAGCGGCCAGGCGTACGGGAACACCCGGCGCGGGGGTGGGTGCGGCGATCTGGCGCTCTTCGGAAAGTCTCATCGGAACTCCTCTCGAGTCGAACATATGTGCGACCTCCGACATCTCTCTCGTCGAGCACCCTCCCTGGCTCCTCCACAGAATCCCTGGTGCGAGGGCGATCCCCAGAACGGGGAGCGGGCTGAGTGTCCTCCCGTCTCATGCCCCAGCCTGGTGACACCGCCGGCGCCTGCCGGGCACACAGGCGCCGGCGGGCCGGAGACCGTCTCCGGATCGAGAGGAGACCGCCCATGAACGACAGCATCACCATCACCGGCAACGTCGCGACCGAGCCGCAGCACAAACGAACTGCGGCAGGCGTGCCGATCACGACCTTCCGGGTGGCGAGCGGCCAGCGCCGCTACGACCGCGCCAGCGACGCATGGGTCGACTCGGAGACGAACTTCTACTCGGTGTCCGCCTTCCGAGGGCTCGCCGAGCATGCGTTCCAGTCATTGCGCAGGGGCGAGCGGGTGATCCTCAACGGCAGGCTGCGCGTACGCAACTGGGACAACGGAACGAAGAGCGGCACCGACGTCGAGATCGAAGCCGACGCGATCGGTCACGACCTGATGTGGGGCACGACGACGTTCGTGAAGGCCGCCCGTGCCGCCTCGGTTCCGTCCGCCGACGCCGCCGCTGCAGACGCGTGGGCGGCGCCCGGAGACGCGGAGGGCGATACGACCGATGCGACGCCCGCCCCGACGTGGAGTGCGCCCGGCGAGGAGGCCGGGGCACGGGAACCGGCTGACGTGGAGACGCCGTCCTGACTCCGAGCGGAACTCGCGATGCCGGGCCCTAGACTCTGTCCGTGGCCCGACATCCCGAGTGCTCCGTCCGCCGCGCGCGGACGCGTGCGGGCCTCCGGATCGCCGGTCCCGCGCTCGTCGTGGCCGCTGCCTGCGCTCTGGCGGCGTGCACGGCAGTCGGGCCGATCGGACCAGCCGACCCGGAGCAGACCGCCACCGGCTCGCCCACCGCAACCTCGTCGGCTGCCCCGCCCCCATCTGCGCCGGCGTTGCTTCCCGACTCATCGGCCGCCGAGAACCTGCCGTTCTTCTCCTCGATCGTCGATCAGGTGTGGGCGACGGAGAACAGAGCGGCAGGTCGTGCCTATATCGACGCGCTCGTCGAAGGTGGCTTCGACAAGGCGGCGATGGAGGTCACCCATGACACCTCCACCGTGGGCAACCCGGCTGAGAGCATCCAGTTCGCCGTCCGCTGGCAGGATGAGTGCCTCGTCGGGCAGGTCGGCCCGGCGACGGGCGAGCCCTACACGGTGGTCGTACCCGTCCTCGCCGAGGGGACCTGCCTCGTGGGCGACACGCGTCCGATCGACTGGTGAGCGCCTTTCCCCGGCGCGTGCCGCATAGCGGCAGGCCTCGGAGGCGGCGTACGGCCGGTAGGCTGGGACGCCGACGTCGTCAGGCTTAGGAGAACGTTCACAAGACATGGCTGAATACATCTACTCGATGGTCCGCGCCCGCAAGGCGGTCGGAGACAAGCTCATCCTCGATGACGTCACGATGGCGTTCCTCCCCGGGGCGAAGATCGGCATGGTCGGTCCGAACGGCGCCGGAAAGTCGACGATCCTCAAGATCATGGCCGGCCTGGACACGCCGTCGAACGGCGAGGCGAAGCTCAGCCCCGGCTTCAGTGTCGGCATCCTCATGCAGGAGCCCGAGCTCGACGAGTCCAAGACCGTGCTCGAGAACATCCAGGACGGCATCGCGATCAAGGCGAAGCTCGACCGCTTCAACGAGATCTCGGCGCTCATGGCCGACCCCGACGCCGACTTCGACGCGCTCCTCGCCGAGATGGGCGTGCTTCAGGAGGAGATCGACGCCGCTGACGCGTGGGACCTCGACTCGCAGCTCGAGCAGGCGATGGATGCACTGCGCACTCCGCCCGGCGATGCCCAGATCGCCCCGCTCTCCGGTGGTGAGAAGCGTCGTGTCGCGCTCACGAAGCTTCTGCTTCAGAAGCCCGATCTCCTGCTCCTCGACGAGCCCACGAACCACCTCGATGCCGAGAGCGTCCTGTGGCTCGAGCAGCACCTGCAGAAGTACCCCGGCGCCGTGATCGCGATCACGCACGACCGGTACTTCCTCGACAACGTCGCTGAATGGATCGCCGAGGTCGACCGCGGGCGACTGATCGGCTACGAGGGCAACTACTCGACCTATCTCGAGAAGAAGGGCGAGCGCCTTGCCATCCAGGGCAAGAAGGACGCGAAGCTCGCCAAGCGCCTGGCCGAAGAGCTCGAGTGGGTCCGCTCCAACGCGAAGGGCCGCCAGGCGAAGTCGAAGGCCCGGCTCGCGCGCTACGAAGAGATGGCGGCCGAGGCAGACCGTACGCGGAAGCTCGATTTCGAGGAGATCACCATCCCGCCGGGCCCGCGCCTGGGCAGCATCGTCATCGAGGCCAAGAAGCTGCAGAAGGGCTTCGACGGCCGATCCCTGATCGATGGTCTGAGCTTCAGCCTCCCGCCGAACGGCATCGTGGGCGTCATCGGTCCCAACGGCGTCGGCAAGACGACCCTGTTCAAGACCATCGTGGGGCTCGAACCGCTCGACGGCGGCGACCTGAAGATCGGCGAGACGGTCAAGATCAGCTACGTCGACCAGTCGCGCGCCAGCATCGACCCGAACAAGACGCTGTGGGAGGTCGTGTCCGACGGACTCGACATCATCACGGTGGGCAAGACCGAGATCCCGTCGCGGGCGTACGTGTCGAAGTTCGGCTTCAAGGGGCCCGACCAGCAGAAGAAGGCCGGCGTGCTCTCCGGTGGTGAGCGCAACCGCCTCAATCTGGCGCTGACGCTCAAGGAGGGCGGCAACCTGCTGCTGCTCGACGAGCCGACCAACGACCTCGACGTCGAGACGCTGCAGTCGCTCGAGAACGCGCTTCTCGAGTTCCCCGGCTGCGCCGTGGTGATCACGCACGACCGGTGGTTCCTCGACCGCATCGCCACGCACATCCTGGCGTACGAGGGCACCGACGAGGACCCCGACAAGTGGTACTGGTTCGAGGGCAACTTCGAGGCGTACGAGGAGAACAAGATCGAACGCCTCGGGCCCGACGCGGCCAAGCCGCACCGCTCGGCCTACCGCAAGCTCACCCGTGACTGACGACCGCCCGGCAGGCGCCGCCGGCGGGCGGCGCCTGCACATCCCCATCCACCTGCGGTGGGCAGACCTCGACGCGTTCAATCACGTCAACAACACCTCGATGCTCAAACTGCTCGAGGAGGCGCGGGTGCGCGCGTTCTGGGTCCCCGGGCCGGGGGAGGACGCCCCCGACACCGCCGTGCTCGACTCGAGCATCTTCAGCGGGGTGCTCACGCTCATCGCCCGTCAGGAGATCGAGTACCTCGCGCCCGTGCCGTATCAGCGGCACCCGCTCGACGTGCAGATGTGGTTCGCGAAGCTGGGCGGGTCGAGCATCGAGGTCTGCTACGAAGTGTGTAGCCCCGTCGAGATGGCCGTGGACGGCGTCCAGACGGTGCTGGCCCGAGCGACGACCGTCGTCGTCAAGGTGGACGCGGAGAGCGGACGCCCGTTGCGGCTGTCCGCGACGGAACGGGCCGCCTGGTCGCCGTACCTCGGAGAGCCGGTCACCTACGCCCACCGCCGCTGAGCCCGGCAAAGGGCTGAGCCAGGGCGGCGCGCTCACCCCGCTTCGGGCACGCGCACCATGATCTCCTGCGCGACGCTCGCCAGCAGCGTGCCGTCGTGCGAGTAGACGCGCCCGGTCGCCAGTCCGCGCCCGCCTCGTGCCGACGGGGACTCCTGGACGTACAGCATCCACTCGTCCACTCGCCCGAAGCGGTGATACCACATCGCGTGGTCCAGGCTGGCGACCTTGAGGCCCCGCGTCGCCCATGCGATGCCGTGGGCGCGCAGGATCGACTCCTGGATCGTCAGATCGCTGAGGTACGCCAGAGCTGCGCGGTGGATCGCCGGTGAGTCGGGGATCGGCCGGCGCACCTTCATCCACACGGCCTGGCTGGGCGCGCGCTCCCCTTCGACCGTGAGGTAGATCGGCGACGGCACGTGACGCAGATCCACCGGACGGTCGGTGAACAGTCGCTTGGACATCGGATGCAGTCCGTGCAGGTGCGACTCGATGTCGGGAAGCTCGTCGGGGGCCGGGACGCCCTCGGGCATCGGGGCCTGGTGGTCGATCCCGGGATCCTCGTCCTGGAAGGAGGCGATCATCGAGAAGATCGGCACACCCTCCTGGTAGGCCTGCGTGCGCCGGGTCGAGAACGAGCGTCCGTCGTGGATGCGGTCCACGGCGAAGGTGATGCCCTTCGCCGAATCGCCGGGACGGAGGAAGTAACCGTGCATGGAGTGCACGTGGCGGTCGACGGGCGTGGTTCGGGCTGCGGCCACCAGGGACTGCGCCAGCACCTGTCCGCCGTACACCCGGCCCAGCGGCATGGACTGCGAGACGCCCGTGAAGATGTCCTCCTCCGTGCGCGCGTCCGATCCCGCGAGATCCAGCACGGACAGCATCGACGCGACGGGATCGGGGTCGGGCTCCCACTCGGCCTGTTCCACGCGACTCCCTTCCGGGCGCGCACGGCGCCTGTCGTTCCGCTTGGTAGCTTAGGGGCGATGCCTCCCCGCCTGATCCTCGCCGACGCCGAGTCGGCGGCTGACGTCCTCACCTTCGCCGGCCGAGCGGATCGTTTCACCGATGAAGGCGTGCGGCTCCAGGCGACGGGCGGGGTACTCGTGATGACGTCGGCACCGCTGGCCCCGCGCGGAATCGGCGACGCGACCCCGACGGTGCTCGCGATGAGAACGGTCGCAGCCGACCCCGAACTCGTGTGCGACCTGGCGGTCGAGGCATCCGCTCTGCGCGCCGTCCCCGGCGAGCCGTCGGCGGTCGAGCTGCCCGAGACGGCCCTCTCACCGGCATGGGCAGGTATCACTCCGCCGCGCGGCGGCTGGACGGAGCGTGAGGGCATCGATGCGTCGATGCTCGCCGCGAAGGCGCAGGGCGGCATCGCCCGGGTCGCCGAGGCGGTTCCGACCGACGCCGGCGAGGACATCGTGCGCGCGATCCGGGCGACGGTGTGGGGCGAGCCCGATGACGAACTGGGCGGGCTTCCCCTCGGCGTCGCCTACGCGGCACTCAGCATGGGCTTCATCAGCGGTGCCGAGACCGCGCGCGTGCGCGTCAATGTGCCGTGGACGCGCGTCAGCCTGGAGCGAGGCCACGTGGTCGTGCGCGGCCCCGCGGTCATGGGACTCACGCCGGTCCGGCGCACCGGAGCCCGCGACAGCTGATCGGCTCAAACCGCGGCGGCGGCCGCCCGTCCGGCCGTGCGGCCTGAGAAGAGGCAACCGCCCACGAACGTGCCCTCGAGAGCGCGGTAGCCGTGGACGCCCCCGCCGCCGAAGCCGCTGGCCTCACCCGCCGCGAACAGGCCGGGAATCGGCTGGCCGCCCGCGCCGAGCGCGCGCGCCGACAGGTCGGTCTCGATGCCGCCGAGCGACTTGCGCGTGAGCACATGGAGCTTCACGGCGATCAGCGGCCCACACGCGGGGTCGAGGATACGGTGCGGGTTGGCGGTGCGAATCAGCTTGTCGCCGCGGTACGACCGCGCCGAGCGCAGCATGGCGATCTGCGCGTCCTTGGTGAAGTCGTTGTCGATCTCACGATCGCGCGCCTCGACCTCGAACCGCACGCGGTCGCCGTCGAGCACCTCGCCGCCCGGAAGCGCCTTCATGCCGGCGATCAGGTCGTCGAGGTCGTCGCGCACGATGAAGTCGGCGCCCCTGTCCATGAAGGCCTGCACCGGCCCGGCGGCTCCCTTGCCGAGGCGCGACTTCGCCAGCAGCTTCACGTCCTTGCCGGTGAGGTCGGGGTTCTGCTCGCTGCCCGAGAGGGTGAACTCCTTCTCGATGATCTTCTGCGACAGCACGAACCACGAGTGGTCGTGGCCGGTCGCACGCAGGTGCGCGAGCGTGCCCAGGGTGTCGAAGCCGGGGAAGAGCGGCACCGGCAGGCGCTGGCCGGTCGCGTCGAGCCACACCGACGACGGGCCGGGGAGGATGCGGATGCCGTGATCCGGCCACACCGGATCCCAGTTCTGGATGCCCTCGACGTAGTGCCACATGCGGTCGCCGTTGATCAGGTTGGCGCCAGCGGCCGACGACACCTCCTGCATCGAGCCGTCGACGTACGCGGGGACGCCCGTGACCATCGTCTGCGGCGCAGTGCCGAGACGCTCCGGCCACCACTTGCGGACGAGCTCGTGATTGCCCCCGATGCCGCCCGACGACACGATCGTCGCTCCCGCGGTCACGGCGAACGAGCCGACGACCTCGCGCGACGAGGCGTACCCGCGCGCGGCGCCGGACGGCGCGAGCACGTCGCCTTCGGCCCCGGTCACGACCCCGCCGGTCACCGTGAGCGAAGTGACCTTGTGGCGCGGGAGGATCGTGATCCGCCCCTGCGTCTCGGCGGCCTCGACGTCGGACTGGAAGGGCGCGACGATGCCCGGGCCCGTGCCCCACGTGATGTGGAAGCGCGGCACCGAGTTGCCGGGGCCCGTGGCGGTGTAGCCGCCGCGCTCGGCCCAGCCGACGACCGGGAAGAACCGCACGCCCTTCTCGCGCAGCCAGCTGCGCTTCTCCTCGTGCGCGAACTGCAGGTACGCCTCGGCCCAGCGCTTCGGCCAGGCATCTTCGTCGCGATCGAAGCCCGCGTTGCCGAACCAGTCCTGCCGGGCGAGCTCGAGCGAGTCCTTGATGCCCATGCGCCGCTGCTCGGGCGAGTCGACGAAGAAGAGCCCGCCGAACGACCACCACGCCTGGCCGCCGAGATTCGAGCGGGGCTCCTGATCGACGATCACGACCCGCTTGCCCGCGGCGACGGCCTCGCTCGCGGCCACGAGCCCGGCGAGGCCCCAGCCGATCACGAGGACGTCCGCGGAGTGGGTGGCGGGCACAGCGGGCATGTCGACTCCTTTGTCGGGTGCGAGTTCGTCTGGTGCGAGTTCGTGGGTTGCGAGGTGGTGCGGGGTCGGGTCAGGGCGTCGCGTCGCCACGCGCAGATGGTTCGGCGGTGAGCGGTATGGCCGAGCGCGGGGCGCCCGCCTCGGGAGCGTTGGGGCGGGATGCCGCGTCACGTCCGTTCGCGGCCGGGCCGATGCCGGTCGGCTCGAACGTGTTCACCATCGCATGCGCGGCGCGGTGCAGGTAGTCCCACAGCGTGGCCTCGTGCAGCGGCGAGAGCTTCAGGTCGTCCACCGCCGTGCGCATGTGCGCGAGCCAGCGGTCGCGGGCGTCGGGGTTGACATGGAACGGCACGTGGCGCATGCGCAGCCGCGGGTGGCCGCGCTGCTCGCTGTAGGTCGTCGGACCGCCCCAGTACTGCTCGAGGAACATCGTGAGACGCTCCTTTGCAGGCCCGAGGTCGTCCTCGGGATACATCGGGCGCAGCACCTCGTCCTCGGCGACACCGCGGTAGAAGACGTCGACGAGCCGCACGAAGGCCTCGTGACCGCCGATCTCGTCGTAGAAGCTCAGTGGCGCTGCATCCGTCATGGGGTGGCCTTCGGGTCGTCGCCGGGCGTTTCCGGCGGAAGCGTCTTGGGCGTGCGCTTGGGCTTCCACACGGGACGGGAGGCTGCGGGCGGGGGAGTCACCGCGGTCGGCTTGGTCTTCGGGGGGTTGGCGCCGCGCACGCGCAGGGCGCCCTCGATGCCGGAGGGCATGATCGTGTTGAGTGCCGGCAGTGTGATGCCTGCCTCGTCGAGCGCCTTCTTCAAGCGCATGCGGAGCTCCCGCGCGACGTCGTCCTTGGCGTTGGCGCGGGTCTTCATGACCAGGCGGATCACGAGCGCGTCGCCCGAGATCGACTCGAGTCCCCAGACCTCGGGCTGCTCGAGGATGCGGGTGCGCCACTTCGCGTCCTTCGCGAGGCCCTTGGCGGTCGTGAGCATGAGATGCTCGACCTCGTCGATGTCGGCGTCCACCGGGATCGACAGATCGACGATGACGCGCGACCACCCCTGTGACAGGTTGCCGATGCGGGTGATCTCGCCGTTGCGCACGTACCAGAGCGTGCCGTTGACATCGCGCACATGGGTGACGCGCACGCTGACGTACTCGACGATCCCCGAGGCGAGCCCGAGGTCGACGACGTCGCCGATGCCCACCTGGTCTTCGGCGACGATGAAGATGCCGTTGAGCACATCCTTGACGATGTTCTGCGCGCCGAAGCCGAGGCCGGCACCGACGGCCGCTGTGAGCAGCGTGAGCGAGCCGAGGGCATTCGGGGCCAGGACGTTCACGATCAGCAGCAGCGCGATGATGACGACGGTCACATTGACGATGTTCTGCAGGATCGAGCCGAGCGTGCGGGTGCGCTGCACCAGTCGCACCGACGCGAGAGGCGAGCGCTCCAGCGCCTGCGTGTCGTCGACATTGGCCTTCGACTTGGCCCCATTGACGATGCGGTTCACGACGCGGCGGATGACGAAGCGCAGAATCCACACGACGATGACGGCGCCGATGAGGATGCCGACGACGCTGAGCGCGGCCCAGCCGGCGCTCACGAGGAAGTCCAGGAACTGGGTCCACGCCGTCGGCTCCGCGGGCACTTCCGGCTCAATGACATCGAGGTGGATCATCGAGACGATCCTAACGACCGTCGCCCGTGCGTCCGCCGAGGGCGCGGCTGATCGGGCACGCTACGGAGAGACCCCCCTCCGGCACATCGGCCGAGAGGGGGGTCTTCGCGGAGCAAGGTGGTACCGCGGTACTACTGCGCGTCGCGCTCCTGGACGGCCAGGGCGCGCTCCACTCCCGCGAGGTTCTCCGCCACGAGGCGGCGGAGCGCGGGGGCTGCGTCGGCGTTCGCCTCGAGCCACGCCCGGGTCGCGTCGCGCAGCCGGACGTCGGCGAGCGGTGCCGGGTAGAGCCCGAAGATCAGGTACTCGGCGATCTTGTACGTGCGCGACTCCCACACCGGCAGCAACGAGGCGAAGTACGGCTCGATGTAGTCGCCCAGCAGCTCGCGGCCGGCCGGGTGCACGAAGCCGAGTGCGGCCGACCGCACGATCGTGTTCGGCAGGTCGTCGCTGTCGATGAGCGAGGACCAGGCGGCCGCCTTCGCTTCGGCGGTCGGCAGGGCGGCCTTCGCCTGTGCGGCGAACTCGCCGCCCTTGGCGGTGTTGTCGGCCTCCAGCGCGGTGTCGACCTCGGCCGCCGTCACGACTCCGCCCGCAGCGAGTGCGACGAGCAGCTGCCACGACAGGTCGGTGTCGATCTCGAGGCCGTCGAACGACACCTCTCCGTCGCGTACCTGGCGCACCTTCTCGACCTGCGCCGAGGTCGCGGCCGCACTCGCGAACGCGGTGACGAACTGCAGCTGGCTGTCGCTGCCGGCCGCGGCGCCCTGAGCGAGCTCCCACAGGGCGTCGGCCACCTTCTCGCGCGTGGCAGAGCGCTTCTCGGGCGCGACATACGCGTTGGCGGCGAGCTGGAGCTGCGCGAGGGTGGTGCGCACCGTGGTCGACTCGGTCTCGGAGCCGATGTTGCGCAGCACGAGGTCGACGTAATCGGACGCGGATGCCTCGGCATCGCGCGTCTGGTCCCACGCGGCTCCCCACACGAGCGAGCGGGCGAGGGGGTCGCTGATCTTGCCGAGGTGGTCGATGGCCGTCTGCAGCGAGCGCTCGTCGAGACGGATCTTGGCGTACGCCAGGTCGTCGTCGTTGAGCAGCACGAGGTCGGGGCGCTGCCGGCCCTTCAGCTCGGGGACCTCGGTCAGGTCGCCGTCGACGTCGAGTTCGATGTGGTGCACGCGTACGAGCGCGTCGCCCTCGACGTCGTAGAAGCCCACGCCCAGGCGGTGCGGGCGGATCGTCGGGTAGTCGGCGGGCGCGGTCTGCACGATCGCGAAGCGCGTGATGGCTCCGTCGACGTCGGTCACGATCTCGGGCGAGAGCGTGTTGACGCCGGCGGTCTCGAGCCACTTCCTCGACCACGTCGAGAGCTCGCGGCCGCTCGTGGTCTCGAGCTCCGCCAGCAGGTCGGAGAGCTCGGTGTTCGACCACTCGTGCTTCTTGAAGTACGCCGCCACGCCTGCGAAGAACTGCTCGATGCCGACCCACGCCGCGAGCTGCTTCAGGACCGAGCCGCCCTTGGCGTACGTGATGCCGTCGAAGTTGACCTGGACGTCTTCGAGGTCGTTGATCTGCGCGACGACGGGGTGCGTCGAGGGGAGCTGGTCCTGGCGGTACGCCCAGGTCTTCTCCATGGCGTTGAACGTGGTCCATGCTTCGGTCCACTCGGTGGCCTCGGCGGTCGCGATCGTCGACGCCCACTCGGCGAACGACTCGTTCAGCCAGAGGTCGTTCCACCACTTCATCGTGACGAGGTCGCCGAACCACATGTGGGCGAGCTCGTGCAGGATCGTGACCACGCGTCGCTCCTTGACGGCGTCGGTCACCTTCGAGCGGAAGACGTAGGACTCGGTGAAGGTCACGGCGCCCGCGTTCTCCATCGCGCCCGCGTTGAACTCCGGCACGAAGAGCTGGTCGTACTTGGCGAACGGGTACGCGTAGTCGAACTTGTCCTCGAAGTATGCGAAGCCCTGACGGGTCTTCTCGAAGATGTAATCGGCGTCGAGGTGCTGCCACAGGCTCTTGCGTCCGTAGACGCCCAGGGGGATCACGCGGCCCGACGAGCTGGTCAGCTCGGAGAAGGTCGCTTCGTACGGACCGGCGATGAGGGCGGTGATATACGACGAGATCCGCGGGGTGGCCTCGAAGGTCCACGTCGCGCTGCCGTCGCCGTGCGCCTCGGGCTCGGGAGTGGGCGAGTTCGAGACGACCTTCCAGGCGGCGGGCGCCGTGACGGTGAACTGGAACGTCGCCTTCAGATCGGGCTGCTCGAACACCGCGTACACGCGGCGCGAGTCGGGAACCTCGAACTGCGAGTAGAGGTAGACCTCGTCGTCGACCGGGTCGACGAAGCGGTGGAGGCCCTCGCCCGTGTTCGTGTAGAGGCAGTCGGCGTCGATCACGAGCTCGTTCTCGGCCTCGAGCCCGGCGAGCGCGATGCGCGACTCGGCGAACGCGGTCGCGGGGTCGATCGAACGGCCGTTGAGCGTGACCTCACGGATCTCGCGCGCGATCAGGTCGATGAACGTATCGGCTCCCGGCGTCGCCGAGAAGCGCACGACGGTGCGCGAGGAGAACACCTCAGCGCCCTTCGTCAGGTCGAGCGCGACCTCGTACGAGTGGGTGTCGATGATGGCGCGACGCTCCTGCGCCTCGCTGCGGGTGAGGTTCTCTCCAGGCACTGCTCTGCTCCCGTGGGTGAGGGTCGGTGATCTCGATACGCAACCGGGGGCCGCGCTCGAGCCGCTGGCCGCAGCGCTGATGGCGCCGGCGACAACCGTCCTAGCCTATGCGCTGTCCTTCTGCGCTTCTCGACGGATGTGGACTCGCGCGTGCTCGATCGCGCCGGGCAGGTCGGTGAAGAGGTGCTTGTGATGCCGCAGCGAGCTCAGCACGCCCACCGTGCGGAAGAGCTCCTCATGGCCGGGCTGGACGCCCTTGATGAGAACGGTCACCCCGCGCCGCTCGAGGGATTGCACGATGTCGCTCAGGATGTGAGCACCGGTCGCGTCGACGAGCTCCAGCTGCGACATCCGAAGGATGACCACGGAAGCCCCCTCCGTGCGTGTGACGGCGTCGAAGACGCGGTCGGCCGCGGCGAAGAACAGCGGGCCGTCGAACCGGATGATCGCGATGCGGTCGTCTCCCGGCTGCGCGGGCTCGGGCAGCGGCTCTCGGCTGACGCCGGTGGCGCGCGAGAGGTTGCGCACGGCGAACACCCCTGCGCACAGCACGCCGATCGCCACGGCGACGATCAGATCGAACGAGACGGTGATCACCGCGGTGATCGCGAATGCGAGGGCATCGGCGCGCGTGGACCGCAGGATCGAGCGGACGGTGGCGGTGTGCACCATGCGGGTGGCCGTGACCATGAGCACGCCGGCCAGCGCCGCGAGCGGGATCATCCCGACCGGACCGGCAGCTACGAGGACGATCAGGAGCAGCACGACCGCGTGGGTGATCGAAGCCAGCCGGGTCCGACCCCCGGACCGGACATTGACCGCGGTGCGCGCGATGGCGCCGGTGGCCGGCATCCCTCCGAAAAGTCCCGACCCGATGGAGGCGAGCCCCTGACCGACCAGCTCTCTGTCGGGGTCGTACGCGCCGGTGTCGGCGAGGGAGGCCGCGACGCGTGCCGAGAGGAGCGACTCGATGGCGGCGAGCGCGGCGACCGTCAGCGCCGCCGGCACGAGCGTCACGAGCGTGCCCGGCTCGACGGCGGGGAGTGCCGGAGCGGGCAGGGACGAAGGCAGGACGCCGATCAGTGCGAGCGGTGACGGCAGCAGCGCGGCCAGTGCGGCGACGAGCACGATGCCGATGAGCGAGCCGGGGAGCGACCGGTGGAGCTTGGGAGCCGCGATCATGCACCCGGCCACGATCGCGACCGCTCCCAGAGCCCACGGTACGTATGCCCAGTCGGCGCCCGCCAGGGCCTGCACAGCGGCGATCACCGGGTTGGAGCTGTGCTCGTCGGCGGCAGCAGTCGTGGGCGAGACGAGAAGCGGAACCTGCTGGAGGAAGATGATCACCGCGATCCCGAGGGTGAAGCCCTCGATGACCGGCCACGGGATGAACGACACCGCGCGTCCGAGCCGCAGGGCGCCGGCTGCGAGCACGACGATGCCTGCGAGCACGCTCACGGCGGCCACGGCGGCGGCGCCGTGCGTCGCGACGATCGGCAGCAGCACGACCACCATCGCCCCCGTCGGACCCGACACCTGCACCGAGGACCCGCCGAAGACGGCCGCGATGAGTCCCGCCACGATGGCCGTGATCAGGCCCGCCTCCGCCGAGAGGCCCGAGCTCACGCCGAACCCCAGCGCCAGCGGGAGCGCGACGATGCCGACGGTGACGCCCGCGATCAGATCGCCGCGCCAGGTGCGGTGGGCGAGGCGGTAATCGGCCGCCGAGGGGAGGAGGGTGAGTGTCGCTGCGCGCAGCCGGCTCCGCTGGGGTGGGGAGGAAGCAGAAGCGGTCATGAGTCTGCGTCTGCCGGGCGAGGTGTCGCCGGCGTGAGTTCGGGGAGCTCGTCGACGTCGGCCGCGCGCGCGCCGTCGTTGCGCACGATGTCGCGCAGCAGCGCTCGTGCGACGGAGAGCAGCTCGGCGACCTTCTCATCGGCGAGGCGATAGTAGACGTGGCTGGCGCGGCGCTCCGACTCGACGAGGCGATGGCGGCGCAGGACGGCGAGGTGCTGTGAGAGGTGGGATGCCTCGAGCCCCGTCGCCTCCTGCAGCGCAGCGACGCTCACCTCGGGGGCCGCGGCGAGGAGCTCGAGGATGCGAATGCGGAGGGGGTGGGAGAGGCCCTTGAAGAGGCCGGCCTTCACTTCGTACAGTGGCCGCTGCTGCGGGGATAGTGGCATGATGGAACCATCATATCGCGCGGGCGGGACGGGTCCTC
The DNA here is from genome assembly GCF_022538185.1 of Microbacterium sp. CFH 31415. GTDB lineage: Bacteria > Actinomycetota > Actinomycetes > Actinomycetales > Microbacteriaceae > Microbacterium. The sequence goes on from NZ_JAKYXC010000002.1 coordinate 109,931, forward strand.
CCCTCGGGGTGTCAGGATGGAGGGGTGACACCTGCCGAGCCGCTCAGTGAGCACGCCCCGACTGTTCCGTTCGCATCGCCGGCCGCGGCATCAGGGGCCCCGCACATAGAGTTTCCGGTCGCCTACGACGGGATCCTGCTTGCAGGTTTCGGCGGCCCCGAGGGGCAGGATGAGGTCATCCCGTTCCTGCGCAACGTGACGCGCGGCCGGGGAATCCCCGACGAGCGACTGGAAGAGGTCGCCCACCACTATCGGCACTTCGACGGCATCAGCCCCATCAATGCCCAGAACCGCGCACTCAAGGCCGCACTCGAAGCCGAGCTCGCATCCCGCGGCATCGACCTGCCCGTGTACTGGGGGAATCGCAACTGGGCTCCGTATCTGGAGGAGGCGGTGCAGGATGCCGCGGCATCCGGTCACTCGAATCTGCTCGCCCTCGCGACCAGTGCCTACTCGTCGTTCTCGAGCTGTCGTCAGTACCGCGAGGACTTCGCGCGCGTCCTCGACGCGACGGGCCTCGGGGAATCGGTGACGATCGACAAGGTCCGCCAGTTCTTCGACCACCCCGGGTTCGTGCAGCCCTTCATCGACGGTGTGCGGGACGCCGTCGGCGGTTTCCTGGCCGACGGGCTGCCGCCCGAGTCCGTGCGCGTGCTCTTCTCGACCCACAGCATCCCGACCGCCGACGCCGAGCGCTCCGGTCCACGCGAAGGCGACCCGCACCACCTCGAATGGGGCGAGGGAGGAGCCTACGCCGCGCAGCACCTCGCCGTCGCCGAGGTCGTCATGTCGGCGGTCGCCGCCGAGATCCCTGCGGCTGCGCGCGTCGGCTGGGAGCTCGTGTACCAGTCGCGCTCCGGCCCGCCCACCCAGCCGTGGCTCGAGCCCGATGTCAACGACGTCATCGCCGACCTGCCGGGTGCGGGCGTGGAGGCGGTCGCGATCGTGCCGCTCGGCTTCATGAGCGATCACATGGAGGTGCTCTGGGACCTCGACACCGAGGCGACGGATGCTGCGGCCGAAGCGGGCCTGCGCTCGGTGCGCACGCCGACCCCCGGCGTCGACCCGGCGTTCGTGTCGGGCCTCGTCGACCTCGTCGAGGAGCGACTTCGGGGCACGGCCGCAGCGGACCGCCCGCACCTCACCGACCTGGGCCCGTGGTTCGACGTCTGCCGCCCCGCCTGCTGCGAGAACGTGCGCGCGGGATTCAAGCCCGCGGCGGCCGGCGTGGCGCCCTGACGGACCGCGCAACCTGCCCGAAGCGTCCCCGCACCGCTCCCTAGGATTGACCTCATGCGCATCCATATCGCGACCGACCACGCCGGCCTCGAGTTCTCCACCCAGCTGCAGCACCACCTCGCGGCCGCCGGTCACGAGGTCGTCGACCACGGGCCGATCGACTACGACCCCCTCGACGACTACCCGGCGTTCTGCATCCGCGCGGCGCAGGCCGTGGTGCGCGATCAGGCGGCGGGCATCGAGACCCTCGGTGTCGTCTTCGGCGGCTCCGGCAACGGCGAGCAGATCGCGGCGAACAAGGTCGTGGGCGTCCGCGCCGCGCTCGCCTGGAGCATCGCCACCGCCGAGCTCGCCCGCGAGCACAACGACGCGAACGTCATCGCTATCGGCGCCCGTCAGCACACCTTCGAAGAGGCGGTGTCGTTCATCGACCGCTTCATCGCCACGCCGTTCTCGGGCGAGGAGCGCCACGCGCGCCGCATCGCGCAGCTCGCCGCGTACGAGGAGGACGGTGCGCTCCAGCCCGACCCTCGTTCGACGACCGGACAGCCCGACGTGCTCGCGGCGGACGACAGCTCGTTCGACCCCGAGGCAGGCTGACCGAGCGTGCCCGAGGGCCATTCCGTCCACCGCATCGCGCGTCAGTTCGACCGCAACTTCGTCGGTCGTGACGTCGCGGCGTCGAGCCCGCAAGGACGCTTCGCCGAAGGTGCGGCGGTGATCGACGGGCGCACGGCCACCGCCGTTCGCGCCGTGGGCAAGCAGATGTTCCTCGAGTTCGACGACGACCTGACGCTGCGCGTCCACCTGGGCCTCTACGGCGCCTGGGATTTCGCGGGCGAGATCCTCGTCGACCCGACCATCGCCTCGGCGAACGGCCGCATGGGGCAGACGAATCAGCGCGGCACCGCCCTCGCGGACGACGATCCGATCCTGGACGATGCGGGCGAGAACTCGCTCACCTCGATCGGCGCGCCCCGACGGACCCGTGTGCACGTGCGCATGTCGGAGCAGACCACGGGACTGGCCGATGACGGCGATGTCTGGCCGCCTCCGGTGGTCGGCCAGGTGCGCCTGCGCCTGCTGACGGAATCGACCGCCGCCGACCTGCGGGGGCCGACGGCGTGCGAGCTGCAGACCCCCGATGAAGTGGCCGCGACCATCGCGAAGCTGGGACCCGATCCGCTGGTCGACGACGTGATGGAGGGGGAGCAGCGCTTCACTAAGGTGGTGCGGCGCAAGCCCACTCCGATCGGCCTGCTGCTCATGGACCAGTCCGTCGTGAGCGGTATCGGCAATGTGTACCGTGCCGAGCTGCTCTTCCGGGCGCGGCAGGACCCCCACACGCCCGGACGCGAGGTGCCCGAGGAGACGGTGCACGAACTCTGGCGCGACTGGGTGCGCCTGCTCGCGATCGGCGTCGAGACCGGTCAGATGATGACGATGGACGACCTCGATCCCGGCGCGTATCGACGGGCCATGGCGAGCCGCGACGACCGGCACTGGGTGTACCACCGTGCGGGGCTGCCCTGTCGCATCTGCGGCACCGAGATCGTCGTCGAAGAGGTGGCCACACGCAAGCTCTACTGGTGCCCGAACTGCCAGCGCTGAGCCGACCCTAGGCTGGAGTCCATGCGTCAGAACCCGAGCTTCGCCATGACCGATGTCGGCGAGCTGCGTCGCCTCGTCGAGCTCAACCCGTGGGTCACCCTCGTCAGCCAGACCGATGCGGGCCTCGTCGCCTCGCACTACGCCGTGCTCCTCGACGACGGCCGCGACGACCTCACGATCGTGGGTCACGTCGGCCGGCCTGACGACATGATCCACGGTCTCGGTGAGCGCGAGCTGCTGGTGGTCGTGCAAGGGCCCCACGGCTACATCTCGCCCGGCTGGTACCCGGACGGACCCAACGTGCCGACGTGGAACTTCGTCTCGGCTCACCTGACCGGTGTGCCCGAGCTCCTCACTCCGCAGGAGAACCTCGAGGTGCTCGACCGCCTGGTCGCACGCTTCGAGCGTGGGATGCCGCAGCCGCGCCTCCTCTGGGAGCCGCCGAACGATGCGGAGTACGTCACCAAGCTCGAGCGCGGCACCGTCGGATTCCGCCTCACGCCGACCCGTGTCGTCGCCAAGCGCAAGCTCAGCCAGAACCGTCCCGATGACGTGGTCGAGACGATCATCGCGGAACTCGAAGCGGGGGCAGGACCGTACGCCGACCCGCGCCTCGCCGGCGAGATGCGGCGCGACCTCGACACCCGGAGGGCGGCCCGATGACCCTTCAACGCGGTGACAGGCCCGACGTCCTCGCGAACGTCCGCCTGAGTGGTGCGGAGCGCACCGACCCCTTCCTCGACGAGCCGGTCGACGTGCACCTCGCCGACGGGTTCGTCGTCGACATCGCGCCGGCGGGCGCCCTCGCCCGGCACGGCGCTGTGCTCGACGCTCGCGGGGCGTGGCTGATCCCCGGACTGTGGGACCACCACGTGCATGTCGTGCAGTGGGCGCTGGCCGCACAACGCGAGCCACTCGGCGGAGCGACCTCGGCTGCTCACGCGGCTGCCATCATGGGCGCCGCGGCGCCGCTTCCCGACGGCCGACGCGTCGGTACGGGGTTCCGCGACGCCCTGTGGAGCGAACCTCCCACGCTCGAGACGCTCGACGCGGCGACCGGCGAGGTCCCTACCTACCTGATCAATGCCGACGTGCACAGCGTGTGGCTCAACACCGCGGCGCTGCGGCGCGAGGGGTTCGAGCCGGACGGCACCGGCATCCTGCGCGAGGACCCGGCGTTCGAGATCTCGCGCCGCCTCAACGCGGTGCCGGCGCAGGTCGCGGATCCTCTGGTCGAGAGGATGGCACGGGATGCCGCCGCCCGCGGCGTCGTGGGACTGGTCGACCTCGACATGGCGTGGAACGAAGAGGCGTGGGCGCGCCGGATCGGCCGGGGCTTCGACACGCTGCGCGTGGAGTTCGGGATCTACCCGGAGTTCCTCGACCGCGCCGTCGCCGAGGGACTTCAGACGGGCGATGCGGCGCGGGGCGCGGCATCCGATCTCGCCCGTGTCGGCCCGCTGAAGGTGATCACCGACGGCTCCCTCGGAACCCGCACCGCGGCGACCTCCCATGCCTACCCGGGAGACCCGCACAACCACGGGATGCTCACGGTCGACAGCGCGACGCTCGTCGACCTCATGACCCGCGCGACCGGAGCGGGGATCGCCTCGGCGATCCACGCGATCGGGGACGTCGCGAACTCGGCAGCCCTCGATGCGTTCGCCGCGACCGGCGCCTGGGGCACGATCGAACACGCGCAGCTGGTCGCGCACGCCGACATCCCGCGCTTCGCCCGGCTGGGCGTCGGAGTGAGCGTCCAGCCCGAGCACGCGATCGACGATCGCGACCTCACCGACACGATCTGGGCCGAGCAGACGGCGCAGCCCTATCCGCTGCGGTCGCTCGACGACTCCGGCGCGAACCTGCTCTTCGGATCGGACGCCCCTGTGTCGCCGCTCGACCCGTGGGCCGCGATGGCGGCAGCGGTCTTCCGCACGCGCGACGGGCGCGAGCCGTGGCAGGCTGCGCAGAGCGTGCGGGCCGAGGTCGCCCTCGGCGCATCGACGCACGGCGGCTCGGCCGCTCCGGCGCGCATCGAGCCGGGCGCACGGGCCGACCTGGCCGTCTGCGCGCACGACCCGCTCGCGGCGGACCACGAGCAGCTGCGCGGCATGAGCGTCACCGCCACCCTCCTCGGCGGCCGGCTGACGCACCTCGCGTAGCCGACCCGGCGCCTCATCCGGGGGACAACCCCCCTCCCGGTTCGGGAGGGAGTCGGATGCCGCCTCCCGCGTGCTCTGGCGAGGCTGGAGGCATGGTTTCCGCTCTGCCCTCGCCGCCTTCTCCGCCGCTGCCGCCCGCGCCGCCGGTGGTTGCGCCGCGCCGCCGGCGGCGGGTGGTGGCGATCCTCGTCGCCGTCCCGCTCGCCCTGGTGATCCTGCTGATCGCAGCCGGCGCGATCTGGTTCGGGTCGAACAGTGCACGGCCAACGCCGCCGGCGGCGGGTGAGTTCACTTTCGAGCAGCCGCTGCGGATCCCCGAACTCGCACCGTCGAAGGTCGAGGACGGCGTGCGGGTCTTCGAGCTCGACGCCGGCGAGGGCCGCACGTCCTTCTTGGGCGGCACCGAGACGCCCACGCTCGGCTACAACGGCTCGTACCTCGGCCCGACGCTCGTCGCCGCCCGCGGTGAGGACGTGCGGGTGGAGGTGACCAACCGCCTCGCCGAGAGCACGACCGTGCACTGGCACGGCATGCACCTGCCCGCCGCGATGGACGGCGGACCGCACACGCCGATCGCCGCCGGGGCGACCTGGCGGCCGCAGTGGACCATCGACCAGCCCGCCGCTTCCCTCTGGTACCACCCGCACCTCCACGGGCGCACCCGCGAGCAGGTCGACGCCGGCCTCGCGGGGATGTTCATCATCCAGGACGAGGAGGAGGCTGCCTTGCCGCTGCCGCGCGAGTACGGCGTGGACGACATCCCGGTCATCGTGCAGGATCGGTCCTTCAGCGCAGACGGTGCCTTCTCCGGCAGCATCGGCATGCAGTTCGACGGCGTGCTCGGCGACACGATCCTCGTGAACGGCACCGTCGCGCCGTACCTCGATGTGACGACCGAGCACGTGCGCCTGCGCCTGCTGAACGGGTCCAGTGCGCGCATGTACGACTTCACCTTCGCCGACGGTCGAGAGTTCGCGCTCATCGGCACCGACGGCGGCCTCCTCGAGGAACCCTTCGCGTCGACGAGCGTGCCGCTGTCGCCGGGGGAGCGTGCCGAGATCGTCGTCGCTCTATCGCCCGGTGAGCGTGTCGCCCTGCGATCGCAGGCGCCCGACCCGGCCCTCCACGCCGGCGGTGCAGCTTTCGACGTGCTCGAGCTGCGGGCCGCGGCATCCCTCCTCCCGTCTCCCGAGCTTCCGAAGACGCTCGCCGACATGCCGGAGGCGGATGAATCGGATGCCGCGGCCCACCGCTCGTTCGAGATGTCGGGGCACAGCATCAATGACCGCCAGATGGACCTGGGCCGTTCGGACGTCGTCGCCACCGTCGACACGAGCGAGGTCTGGTCCGTCCACAACAACAATCCGCTGCCGCACTCGTTCCACGTCCACGACACGCAGTTCCGCGTGCTGAGCGTGGACGGCCGGAAGCCGCCGGCGCGGCTGTCGGGCTGGAAGGACACGATCGCGCTCGAGCAGGACCGCGAGTACCGGCTGCTCGTGCGGTTCGAGGACTACGCCGATCCGACCACTCCGTACATGTATCACTGCCACCTGCTGTGGCACGAGGACCAGGGCATGATGGGACAGTTCCTGGTCGTCGAGCCGGGCCAAGAGCCCGACCTGCGACGTCCCGAGGGAGATTCCGATGACCACCATGACCACTGACGCCGTCACGCCCGCGCCCCGCGCGGCGCAAGAGGGCTTCTGGGCGGACTACGGCCGCGCCTGGAGCCGCACGCCCGGCAGCGCCGTCTACCTCATCGCCGTCTTCGTGCTGGCGATGATCTCGGTGAGCGTGCTCGCCGCGCTGTTCTGGACCGGGGTCGGGCTGCTCGTCCTCATCGTCGGCCTGCCGATCATCGTCGGGTCGCTGTTCGTGGCGCGCGGGTTCGGCATCGCAGACCGCGGCCTCCTCTGGCTCACCGGCCTGCCGCAGATCGCCGAGCCCGAGTGGAATCGCGACAAGACGGGCACGAACGGCTTCTGGATGGTGCTCACGCGCCCGATCCGCAACGCCCACTACTGGCTGTACCTCGTGCACGGCATGGTCGTGAACCCGGTGATCAGCACGATCTCCTTCACGCTCACGACGGTATGGCTGAGCGTCGGGCTCGGCGGACTCACGTACTGGTTCTGGGGAGTCTTCATCCCGCGCGGCGACGGCAGCGACTGGGGCCGCTATGTCGCCGATGCGCTGCCGTGGATGTTCGGCGGCTGGTCGTCGTGGGCCGTCGAGGTCACGCTGTACTTCATCGCCGGCGTCATCTTCACGTTCACGATGCCGTGGGTCCTCGGCGGTCTCGCCCGCGGTCACCACGCCGTCGCGCAGGGCATGCTCGGACGCTGGCGGTCGGACGACCTCGCAGCCGAGGTGCGCGCCGAAGCAGCGGCCCGTGGCGCTGCCGTGCACGCCGAGGACGTCGCCCTGCGCCGCCTCGAGCGCGACATCCATGATGGCCCGCAGCAGCGACTGGTGCGCCTGCAGCTGGATCTCGCGGCTCTCGAACGCCGTGCCGAATCCGGTGACGGGGATGCCGCGGCCGAGCTCGCGCGTGAGGCGCGCAGTCACGCCAAGGCCGCGCTCGACGAGTTGCGCGCGCTCTCGAGCGGCGTCGCCCCGCCGCTCCTGCAGGACCGCGGCCTCGCCGCCGCCCTCTCGGCCGTCGCCGCGACGACGCCGCTCGTCGTGCACAAGGACATCGACCCGACCATCGATGCCGTCACGAGCCCGGAGGTCGCACGCACGGTCTACTTCGTCGTGGCCGAGCTGTTCACGAACGTCGTGAAGCACGCCGGGGCCACCGCCGTGACCGTAAAGGCGTCGCTGCGCCCATCCGTCTCGGGCGCGCCGTCGATGCTGGACGTCTGGGTGGTCGACGACGGCCGCGGCGGCGCGACGTACGCCGTCGGCCACGGGCTCGAGGGCTTGCGCGAGCGCGTTGCCGGCCTGCGGGGCACTCTCGTCGTCGACAGCCCCGTGGGCGGGCCGACCTCGATCGGCGTGCACGTGCCGGTGACCCAGGTCGCGCCGTGAGCGCTCCCTATGCTGAGGGCATGGCAGCAGGCGATGACACAGGTGCAGTGCGCGTCGTCCTCATCGAGGACTCGGTGCTGCTGCGCGAGGGCCTGGTGCGCCTCTTCGACGAGGCCGGCTACGTCACCGCGGGCGCGTGGGGCGACGCCGACGACATCGTCGCGCGGGTGCGCGATGCGGAGGCGGATGTCGCGATCCTCGACGTGCGGCTCCCGCCGGGGTTCCGCGACGAGGGCATCCGCGCCGCGCTCACGCTGCGCGGGGCCCTGCCGCACGTCGGCATCCTGGTTCTCAGCCAATACGTCGAAGGCGTGTACGCTCGTGAGCTCCTCGCGGGCGGCGACGGGGGAGTCGGCTATCTCCTGAAAGACCGGGTCACCTCGCTCGAGGAGTTCACCGATGCTGTGCGGCGGGTGCGCGAGCGCGGCACGGTGCTCGACCCGCTCGTCGTGCAGGGATTGATCGCGGCACGCCCCGACCCGTTGGCGACCCTCACGCCCCGGGAGCGCGATGTGCTCACGCTCATGGCCGAGGGTCGCAGCAACGCGAGCATCGCGGAGCGACTCTTCATCGGCGTCGGCGCCGTGGAGAAGAACATCAGCGCCATCTTCGCCAAGCTCGGGCTCGAGGAGTCGGGCACGGAGCATCGACGGGTGCTCGCCGTGCTCGCGTTCCTTCAGAGCTCCTGACGCACGAAACGGACGAAACGCCCCGAGACCTCGTCGAGGTCCGGGGCGTCTCGTCTCGCTGCGCTCGCTCGGCGAGCGCGCGCAGTCACTCCGCGAGGTGCGCGAACAGGAACCAGCGATCCTTCTCCAGCGTCTCCTTGATGCCGATCGCGACGTCCTGGCTCGTGAGATCGAACTCGTCGAGGCCGTCGATCGCGGCCTGCGTGTCGGCGATCACGGCGTCCATGTCGGAGATCACGTCGCGGATCAGAGCCTCCCACTGCGTGAAGCCGGCGGGAACAGCGGTCGAGGTCTTCCCGGCGATCGTGCCGACGCGCGCGTCGACCGGGAGGCCGAGTGCGACGATCCGCTCGGCGGCCTGGTCGGCGCCAGCCTGCGCATTGGCGACGAGGGTGTCGAGGAGTTCGTGGATGGCGATGAAGTTCGCGCCGCGCACGTTCCAGTGGGCCTGCTTGCCGTTGACGGCGAGGGCCTGCAACCCGAGCACGACGGGAGTGAGGAACTGGGCGCTGGCGGCGGCCACGGTGGGGTCGGCAGCGGTAGCGGGGGTGGTGTTCGTCTTGGTCATATCGGTCGCCTCCATCATGGGGAGGGACGCCTCGATCGGCGTGCGTCCTCCGGTGGGTGCAACGCTACTCAGCACCCGGCATTCCGCAAGCAAGACAAGGCTCGGCTAACCGGTGGCGCGGACGCCGCGATGTCATGCCGGATTGTCAGCCGACACCGGCTAACGTCGATAGGTGCCTTCCGCTGATCACGACCTCGGGCCGCAGAATCTGCGTGCGCCCGCCGCCACCGTGACCCGCGAGCCGCGCGACCGCTCTCCCGAGCACGCCGAGCCGTCGCGGTTCATCCCGCACGTGCAGGGTCTGCGCGCGATAGCCGTGCTCGCGGTCGTGCTTTACCACTTCTGGCCGGGCCGGGTCACGGGCGGCTACGTGGGCGTCGACATCTTCTTCGTGATCTCCGGCTTCCTGATCACCGGACACCTCATGCGCGAGCTCTCGGCCACGGGGAGCGTGCGACTGGGCCAGTTCTGGGCGCGCCGCGCGCGACGCCTGCTGCCGGCATCCCTCCTCGTCCTGCTCTTCTGTGCGATCGTCGCGATGTCGCCATACCTCACGCCGACCTCGGCGCTTCCGAACGAGGTGCAGGAGATCCTCGCGTCGACGTTCTACGTCGAGAACTGGTTCCTGGCGCTCAACAGCGCCGACTACCTCAACCACTCGGGCGACCCGACCACCGTCCAGCACTACTGGTCGCTGTCGCTCGAGGAGCAGTTCTACGTCATGTGGCCGCTCTTCATGCTGCTCGCGGCATGGGTCGGAGTGAAGTTCTTCCGCGGTGCCCGCCGTCGCGCCGTCATCACGGCCCTCGCGATCGTCACGGTCGTCTCGTTCGCGTTCTGCGTCGTGTTCACGATCACGAACCCTGCTCCGGCGTACTTCGTGACCTTCGGACGGATGTGGCAGTTCGGTGTCGGCGCGCTCATCGCCCTGGTGCCCCTGCTCCGGGTCCGCAACGCGATCGGGAGCTTCGTGCTGGGCTGGGCAGGCGTGCTCGTCCTCGTCTACGCGATCTTCACGTTCGACGGCCAGACGCCGTTCCCGGGGTACATGGCCGCCCTTCCGACCCTCGGCGCAGCGGCGGTGCTGGCCGCTTCGAACACCGAGCGCTGGTGGTACCCCACGCGCATCCTCGCGATCCGTCCGGCGCAGTTCGTCGGTGACATCTCGTACTCGCTGTACCTCTGGCACTGGCCGCTCATCATCATCGCGCCGTCGGTGCCGTTCTGGGGCCTCACCATCTACCACCGGGTTGCGTTGCTGATCCTCTGCTTCGTGCTCGCGTGGCTCACCAAGAAGTTCGTCGAAGACCCTGCCCGCAGCTGGAAGGTGCTGACGTCACGGCCTGCGCGCGTCACGCTGTGGAGCTCGCTCGGCGCGATGCTCATCGTGGCGGTCGTCGCGTCGACCGCGTGGTTCGTGAACGCGCCCGCCTACAACGCGGGCGTGCGCGACATCCAGCAGCTCCAGGAGGACCCGCCGCCGTGCTTCGGCGCAGCCGCGGTGCTCGACGCCTCGTGCGCCGACGCCGACTTCGGCGACACGATCCTCCCGGCGCCTGGATTCGCGGGCATCGACCGCCCGGCCGACGCTCAGTGCTTCGTGCAGCTCACCGACGCCCGACCGGTCTCGTGCACGTTCGGGTCCGACGACCCCGACGCGCCGCGCGTCGCCCTCGTCGGCGACAGCCATGCCTACCAGCTGCTGTCGACGTTCCAGCGCATCGCCGAGGACGAGGGCTGGCAGCTCGTCACGTGGTTCAAAGGCGCGTGCCCATGGAACTCCACACCGCTGTCCACGCCCGGCGCCTTCGGCGCCGCATGCACGGAATGGCGGGAGGGCGTCACGGCGGCGATGGCGGACGCCGACCTCGACGCGGTGTTCACCGCGGCGATCGCAACGACCCCGTACTCGTCCGCCGGGTTCGACTCGTCGTACGACGCGGCGGTCGCCGGCTACGTCGACGCGTGGGACGCGATGCTCGACCACGGCGTGCCGGTGATCACCGTCGTGGACAACCCCGTCTGGGAGACCGACCCCAACAAGTGCCTTCGCACGCGGGATGCCGCGGAATGCGACGGACTGCGGTCCGATGTGCTCGTCGCGGACGACCCGCTGCGCGACGCTGCCGCCCAGCGCGACGGCGTCACGCTCCTCGACTTCACGGACGTGTTCTGCGGCGAGGAGCTGTGTGTCCCTGTCGTGGGTGGTGCGAACATCTACCGCGACCAGGATCACCTCACGGTGACCTTCGCCGATACTCTCGCGCCGTGGTACTCCGAGGCGATCCGGAACGCCCTGGCCGAATAGAGTCGGATCATGACGATCGCTTCCGGAGCATCGGTGCTCAGCGCGGCGGGCAGGACGCCCGCGCTCGACGCCACTTCGTTCATCGCCAGCGGTGCCCGCGTCATCGGGGGCGTCACGCTCGGGCCGGGCGCGAGCGTCTGGTACAACGCCGTGCTGCGTGCCGACGGTGACACCATCACGGTGGGGGCGCGCAGCAACCTGCAGGACAACGTCTCGGTGCACGTTGATGCGGGAAAGCCGGTCGTGATCGGCGAGGACGTGTCGGTCGGGCACAACGCCGTCGTGCACGGCTGCGCGATCGGCGACGGCTCGCTGATCGGCATGGGTGCGGTGGTGCTGAACGGCGCCCGGATCGGCCGCGGCTGCCTCGTCGCCGGCGGAGCTGTGGTGCTCGAAGGCTCGGACATCCCCGACGGCTCGCTCGTCGCCGGTGTCCCCGCCAAAGTTCGCCGTGGGCTCACCGACGAGGAGCGCGCGGGCCTCGTCGCGAACGCCGCGCACTACCTCGCCCACATCGAGGAGCATCTCGACGCGCGACCCGTCGACTGATCCGCCTCATTCGGCCTGCCGCGGCGGCGGATGGTGCTTGCCCCGGTGGACCTCGTACAGGCGCACATGCCCTGGCCAGGACGGGTCGTTCTCGATCGGCTTGTCGTCCATGAAGAGCGTGATGACGTGAGCGAGCTGCCCGGGATGGCTGAAGTTGATGGCGTGCGCGGCACCTTCGAGCAGGACGACGAGCACGTGGCTGTCGGTCTGACTGGCGACCTCGTCGACGCGGTGCGCGTGGGGGAGCAGCGGGTCGCGCTGCCCGAGCACGACCAGCGTCGGGATGCGCATCTCGAGGAGGCGCTGCAGCGACGGGTACTGCGTCAGCGCGCGGAACATCCGCATGGTGCTGGGCACGCCGAAGCGCACGTAGTCGGGTACGGCGACCCGTGCCATCCGGGTCGGCTCCCGCGGAGCATCCGTCGTCAACTGGGCGATCGCGCGACGGAGCGGCTGATTGAAGATGCCGCCGGCGGGGGAGACGAGCACCGCACGGTCGATCCGCTCGGGGTAGTGATGCGCGAACTCGATGATGACCGGGCAGCCCATCGAGTTGCCCACCAGCGTCGACTTCTCGACGCCGCGGTCGTCCAGGAAGTCGGCGGCAGCGTGGGCGAGATCGGGAATGTCGAGCATGTCGCGCCGCTTGCCGCTGCGGCCGAACCCGGGCAGGTCGGGGACGAAGGTGTGGAATCGGTCGGCGAGGCGTTCGGCTGTCGGCAGCAGGTACCTCCCCGAGAGTCCGAAGCCGTGCACGTGGGTCATCACGCGTGCGTCGGCGGGCGGGTTCGGCGACTCGCGGTAGAACACGTCGACGCCGTCGATCCGCGTCCATTTCTCGGTGAGACTCGACGCCGGCCGGCGCGGGAGTCTGCGCGGTTTGGGGGCGCCTGCGGGCGAGGTGGGCGTACTCATCGGTGCTCCCTCACGTTCTGTCCGATCGAGTCCTGAGTCGGATTCTGCTCTTCGGGCACGCCGTCCGGTAGCGGGGCGGCGGAAATCACCCGATGCAGGGGAGCCGGTGGGCGCCCGGCTGCGGTGGCGTGGTCACGCAGAACCGGCCGCGGCCGCGACGGCGTCAGCCCTCGGGCGTCGGCTTCGGCGGGTGCAGCTTCGTCTGCACCAGCTCCTTGATGTAAGCCCAGTCAGGGTCGTGCTCGTCGATGCCGCCGTCGGGCGTCAGCTCGATCGTCGTGATCTCCTGCTGCTTCGCCTTCAGCGCCAGATCGAGCAGAGTCGGGATGAACGACGAGGGGAGGTCTGTGCTCACCATGTCCGCACCGGCGTCCGCCACCTCCTGGAAGCGCGTGAGCACGACCTGCGGAGTGAATTGCGCAAGGATCGCCTGCTGCAGTTCCCGCTGCCGGCGCATCCGGTCGAAATCGCTCGTGGTGTGACGGGAGCGGGCGTACCACTGCGCCGTGAAGCCGTCCATGCGCTGCGTGCCCGGCTCGATCCATCCCTCGACCCAATCTTCGAGCGGTTCCCCGGTATAGCCCGGGCCGCCGATCGGGATTCGCTCCTTGACGTCGATCTCGACACCGCCCAGGGCGTCGATGAGGTCCTCGAAGGCGTACATATCGATCGTCACGTAATGGGGTACCTCGATGCCCAGGATGCCCTCGACGGCATCCTTGGTCGCCTCGATGCCCGGCGCGGACCCCTTGGAGACCGCGTCGGGATAGATCAGCGAGCCGTCCTGACAGACCTCGACCTCGGTGTTGAGCTGGTTGATGCCGCTGCCCCACCCGCACGTCGCGTCGGCGTGACCCTCGTGGCCGTTCGGGTAGCGATCCTGCATCGGCCCTTCCGAGAACGGGAAGCCGGGCATGTCACGCGGGAAGCCGGTGATGGTGGTCGCGCCGGTCTCGGCGTTGATCGAGACGACCGAGATGCTGTCGAACCGCTTCGAATCGTTGGAAGGAACGTGATCGGCGCCGAGGAGGAGGATGTTGTAATAGCCGTCGGACGGCTCGACGGAGGGACCGCTCGCGCCGAAGATCGCGCCGAGCGTCTCGCGTGTGGTGCCGGCCACGTTCGCTCCGTACGCCGCAGTTCCGCAGGCCAGAACGAGAAGGACGACGGATGCCGCGGCGATGCCGAACCGTGCGCGTCGTCCGGTCCGCACCAGGCGCACGAGGCGCAGAGTGTCGACCGTGAGGATGAGCCACAGCACGGCGTAAGCGATGAGCAGCCCCTGGGCGAGGAGCAGGACGAACCAGTTCGTGCCGATCGCCAGCACCACCGACCGCGCCAGCAGCGCTCCCAGCGCGGCGGCGATCGCGAGCGCCCACATGACCAGAGTCGCGACGATCCCGACGCGTCCCAGACGGCGGTTCCCCGCGAGCACCTGTGCCGAGCCGGGGACCAGGAAGTTCAGGACGACCAGCCACCATCCGCGCCGCGTCATCACGGCTCGGGACGAGGCATCCGGAAACCGCATCGGTCGTTCCTGGGTGAGCGGCGCGGACTTCCGAGGCGCGGCCGGCGCGGCGGCGCCCTGCAGCCGTCTGGGCTCGGCGGTGGACACACTCACGCCCTCAGGGTAGGCACGGGTCACGGCCTATCCCTGTAATGGCACGGTGTATCGCCGACGTCGTGCCGAGCGAGTGGAGCGGTGGCGTGGATGCGTGCCGCGGGGTCGGCGCTGTCGTTTCCTGCATTCGCGCCCGCGTGGACCGGCAACGGATGCAGGAAACGACAGCGCAGCCGGCGGCGTTACGTCAAAAGCCCTCTCGCGCGGGCCGGGGCCGCCCGAGAGGGCTGTGGAGGGGATGACGGGAATCGAACCCGCACCATCAGTTTGGAAGACTGAGGCTCTACCATTGAGCTACATCCCCGTGCGCCCGCTGACGGGCACCGACCAATCGTAGTACATGGTGGCCGTCATCCCGCTCCCCAGGTCAGCCCGACGCGCGGCAGAGCGGAGGGAGCCGATCATGGCACGCACGGGCCGAGAGGTCGTCGAAGCGCTCATCGCCACGCTGAATGCGGGCGACGTCGGCGGAATGGACGACCTGTTCCACGAGGACGCGGTGATGGAGTGGCCGCAGTCGGGGGAGCGCATCGTGGGCGGCGACAATCGCCGCGCTGTGTACACGCGATTCCCCCAGCTGCCGGCGATCTCGCTGCGGAGGCTGATCGGCGACGGCGATGTGTGGGTCGCTCAAGCCGACCTCGACTACGGCGACGGCGATCCGTACCAGTCGATCTTCATCTTCGAGCTGCGCGACGGCCGCATCGCTCAGGAGACCGCGTACTGGACGAAGCCGTTCCCGGCTCCCGACTGGCGTGCCGAGTGGGTCGAGCGCATGTAGCCCGAGCGGCGCGCGCAGGCGACTGCCGGGCGGGTCGGCTAGACTTCTCGGGGCCGAATGGCGCACGCGTGCGTGCGAACCCGCCCGGGGCGTAGCTCAGCTTGGTAGAGCGCCCGCTTTGGGAGCGGGAGGCCGCAGGTTCAAATCCTGTCGCCCCGACATCACGGCCCCTCACAGAATTCCGACCCAGACCTTCAGCCGCGCATGCGCGCGCGGTCCGATAGAGGAGAACGAACAAGCATGGTGAACAGCACCGTCGAGAAGCTCAGCCCGACCCGGGTGAAGCTGCACATCACGGTCACGCCCGACGAGCTCAAGCCGTCGATCGCGCACGCGTACGAGCACATCGCTCAGGACGTCCAGATCCCCGGCTTCCGCAAGGGCAAGGTCCCCGCACCGATCATCGACCAGCGCATCGGGCGCGGCGCGGTGCTCGAGCACGCCGTCAGCGAGGGGCTCGACACGTTCTACCGCCAGGCCGTCGAGTCCAACGAACTCCGCGTCCTCGGCCGTCCGAGCGCCGAGGTCACCGAATGGCCGGCCGAGAAGGACTTCTCGGGCGACCTCAAGGTCGAGGTCGAGGTGGATGTCCGCCCCGACTTCGAGCTGCCCGCGTTCGAGGGCACCACGGTCGAGGTCGACGCGATCGAGGTCGACGAGAGCGCCATCGACGAGGAGCTCGACCGTCTGCGCAGCCGCTTCGGCACGCTCGTGACCGTCGACCGCCCGGCCGCCACGGGTGACTTCGTCGAGCTCGACCTCGTCGCCACGATCGAGGGCGCCGAGATCGACCGCGCCGAGGGCGTCTCGTACGAGGTCGGCTCGGGCGAACTGCTCGAGGGCATCGACGAGGCCATCGACTCGCTGACCGCCGGCGAAGAGACCACCTTCCGCTCGAAGCTCGTCGGCGGCGACCACGCCGGCGAGGAGGCCGAGGTCTCGGTCGTCGTGAAGTCCGTCAAGGAGCGCGAGCTTCCCGAGGCCGACGACGACTTCGCCCAGATCGCCAGCGAATTCGACACCATCGGCGAGCTGCGTGACAGCCTCAAGGACCGCGTCGGCGAGCAGTCGGTGTTCACGCAGGGCTCGGCCGCGCGCGACAAGCTCATCGAGCAGCTTCTCGAGCAGGTCGAGATCCCGGTTCCCGCCCAGCTCATCGAGGACGAGGTGCACACCCACCTCGAGGGCGAGGGCCGCCTCGAGGACGACGTGCACCGCGCCGAGGTCGCCGAGGCCAGCGAGAAGCAGTTCAAGACGCAGATGCTCCTCGACAAGATCGCCGAGCAGGTCAACGTGCAGGTCTCGCAGGACGAGCTCACGCAGTACCTCGTGCAGTCCGCCGCCCAGTACGGCATGGCTCCGCAGGACTTCGTCAACGCGCTGCAGCAGGGCAACCAGCTGCCCGCGATGATCGGCGAGGTCGCCCGCAACAAGGCCCTCGCGATCGCGCTCGGCAAGGTCAACGTTGTCGACACGAACGGCAAGACCGTCGACCTCACCGGCTTCGTCGCCGTCGAGGATGAGGCCGAGGCTGAGGAAGAGGTCGTGGAGGAGGCACAGGAGATCGCGGATGCCGCGGCCGACGCCGACGCCGTGATCGAGGCCGAAGAGGCCGAGAAGCCCGCCAAGAAGAAGGCGCCGACCAAGAAGAAGGCCGCTGCCGACAAGGAGTGATCGCTGCATCGCAGTGAAACGGGGGACGGATGCCGCGGCATCCGTCCCCCTCTCTGTCAGAGAAGGATGACGATGACCGACTGGAACGACCGGGTCGCGGCGGTGTGGGCCGACGAGGGACTGGACGACGCGGAGCGGGTGCGGCTGATCGACGAGCTCGCCGCCGAGCGGGATGAGGACGACGGGCGTGCGCTGTTCGAGCGGGCGGGCGCCCGGGACTCGGCCGGGCTCGAGGCCGAGGCCGAGCCGCTGTACCGGGCGGCGCTCGAGGCAGGCCTCGACGACGAGCTGCGCACACAGGCGGTCATCCAGCTCGCGAGCACGATCCGGAATCTCGGCGAGCTCGACGAGGCGCTCGACCTGCTGCGCGCGGAGTACGAGCGTGACCCCGGCGCGCCGCTGCGCGACGCGGCCGCGGCCTTCTACGCCCTCGCGCTGGTGTCATCGGGGGAGGCCGTGCGCGCAGCATCCGTCGCTCTCACGGCACTCGCGCCGCACCTGCCGCGCTACACCCGCTCGGTCGCCGCGTACGCGCGCGATCTCATCGACCCACAGGACTGATCTGCCCAGGGCGAACACGGGCGGGTCGCCCGCAGCGCGCCGGTAGATTCGATGGCACGACCACGGAATCAGGAGTACACATGGCCGAACCACTTGTCGCGACGAGCGTCTTCGACAGGCTGCTGAAGGACCGCATCATCTGGCTCGGGTCGGAGGTGCGCGACGAGAACGCGAACGAGATCTGCGCGAAGATCCTCCTGCTCGCCGCCGAGGACTCCGAGAAGGACATCTACCTCTACATCAACTCGCCCGGCGGATCGATCACGGCCGGCATGGCGATCTACGACACGATGCAGTTCGTGCCGAACGACATCGTCACCGTCGGCATCGGCATGGCCGCCTCGATGGGCCAGCTCCTCCTCACGGCGGGCACCAAGGGCAAGCGGTACATCACGCCGAACGCGCGCGTGCTGCTGCACCAGCCCCACGGCGGCTTCGGCGGCACGGCGAGCGACATCCAGACCCAGGCGCAGCTGATCCTCGACATGAAGAAGCGCCTCGCCGAGATCACGGCGGCGCAGACGGGCAAGTCCGTCGAGCAGATCAACGCCGACGGCGACCGCGACCGCTGGTTCAGCGCCGACGAGGCCCTCGAGTACGGGTTCGTCGACCACATCCGCGAGTCCGCGACCGACGTCATCGGCGGCGGCGGAACCGCCAACTGAGCGCACCGAAGGCGAAAGAGAGAGAACCCGCAATGCAGACCCCCACCTTCGGACCCAGCGCCCCGCAAGGGCTCCAGATGCCCGGCAGCCGCTACGTCCTCCCGCAGTTCGAGGAGCGCACGGCCTACGGCTACAAGCGCCAGGATCCCTACAACAAGCTCTTCGAGGACCGCGTGATCTTCCTCGGCGTTCAGGTCGACGACGCGTCGGCCGACGATGTCATGGCCCAGCTGCTCGTGCTCGAGAGCCAGGACCCCGATCGCGACATCATCATGTACATCAACTCGCCCGGCGGCTCGTTCACGGCCATGACTGCGATCTACGACACGATGCAGTACGTCTCGCCGCAGATCCAGACCGTGGTGCTGGGTCAGGCGGCCTCCGCCGCCGCCGTGCTGCTCGCGGCCGGTGCGCCCGGCAAGCGTCTCGCGCTGCCCAACGCCCGCATCCTGATCCACCAGCCCGCGATGGGCGAGGCGGGCCACGGGCAGGCGAGCGACATCGAGATCCAGGCACAGGAGATCATGCGCATGCGCACCTGGCTCGAGGAGACGCTGTCGAAGCACTCGAACAAGACCGTCGCAGAGGTCAACAAGGACATCGATCGCGACAAGATCCTGGGCGCCGAGGAGGCTCTCGCCTACGGTCTGGTCGACCAGGTGCTCACGACCCGCAAGCGCACCCCCGCCGCACTGACGAAGTAGAGCGGATGCCGCGCAGCCCCGTCTCCCCGCATGCCCGGGGTGGCGGGGCTTCGCTGTGGGCGGACGCCGCATCCTCCACAACGCGTGTCGCAATCCCGCCGCATGTCGGCTCGAACGATTAGGCTCGGAGGACAGCCAGGGGTCTGCCCCCGGCGCGACGAGGAGGAGCCGCATGGCACGCATCGGTGAGAGCGCCGACCTGTTCAAGTGCTCCTTCTGCGGCAAGAGCCAGAAGCAGGTGCAGCAGTTGATCGCCGGCCCCGGCGTCTACATCTGCGACGAGTGCGTCGAGCTGTGCAACGAGATCATCGAAGAGCGCATGGCCGAGTCGTCCTCGGGTGTGGTGACCGACTTCGACCTCCCGAAGCCACGTGAGATCTTCGGCTTCCTCGAGGAGTACGTCGTCGGGCAGCAGGCCGCCAAGCGGGCGCTCTCCGTGGCGGTGTACAACCACTACAAGCGCGTGCGCGCGCACGGTACGATCCAGTCGGCCGAGCAGCGCGCCGACGAGATCGAGATCGCCAAGAGCAACATCCTGCTGCTGGGCCCGACGGGCTGCGGCAAGACCTACCTCGCTCAGACCCTCGCGAAGCGCCTCAACGTGCCGTTCGCGGTCGCCGATGCCACCGCTCTCACCGAGGCCGGCTACGTCGGCGAAGACGTCGAGAACATCCTCCTCAAGCTCCTGCAGGCCGCCGACTTCGACACGAAGCGCGCCGAGACCGGCATCATCTACATCGATGAGGTCGACAAGATCGCCCGCAAGGCGGAGAATCCGTCGATCACGCGCGACGTCTCCGGAGAAGGCGTGCAGCAGGCGCTGCTGAAGATCCTCGAGGGCACGGTCGCCTCGGTTCCGCCGCAGGGCGGGCGCAAGCATCCGCACCAGGAGTTCATCCAGATCGACACCACGAACGTGCTGTTCATCGTCGCCGGTGCATTCGCGGGCCTCGAAGACATCATCTCCGCGCGCGTCGGCAAGCACGGCATCGGCTTCGGCGCACCGCTGCACAACAAGGGCGACGACCTGAGCCTCTTCAGCGAAGTGCGACCCGAAGACCTGCACAAGTTCGGTCTCATCCCCGAGTTCATCGGCCGTCTTCCCGTGGTCGCGTCGGTGTCACCGCTCGACCGCGAGGCGCTCATGGAGATCCTGACCGAGCCGAAGAACGCCCTGGTCAAGCAGTACCATCGCATGTTCGAGCTCGACGGAGTCACGCTCGAGTTCGACACCGAGGCGCTCGAGGCGATCGCCGACCTCGCTGTGGAGCGCAAGACGGGCGCCCGCGGACTCCGCGCGATCCTCGAAGACGTGCTCGGACCGATCATGTTCGAGATCCCCTCCACCGACGATGTCGACAAGGTGATCGTCACGCGCGCCTCCGTCGAGGAGAGTGCGCCCCCGACGCTGGTGCTGCGCGAGAAGCGCAAGAGCGCCTGACCCGTCTGAAGCTGCCCATCGGTGCCCAGGTCGATGGCCCAATCCGGCCATCGACGATTGGCTGATTCGCGCGACGCGCCACCGGCGCCGCCGGCGATTGACTCGGGTCATGACTGGACTCGTGTTCTCCACCCATCACGCCGCGGCTCTCTTCGGCCGCCCCGACGCCGGCTCTGCCGCGAGACTGGCGGGAACGGCGTCCGCGTCCCCGCCCCTGCCCGATTCGGTGTTCTCGATCGACGCGCGCCTGAACGGACCGCGGCACTCGGCGAACGGCGGGTACGCGGCGGGCATGATCGCGCGCCACGTCGACGCCGACACCGTCACGGTCGTGCTGCGACGACCGGTGCCGCTGCGACGGCTGCTCGTCGCGCGCCCCGATGGCGAGGGCGGCGCCCGTGTCCTGTCCGGGCGACGCGTGGTCGCTGAAGCCCGCCCGGGTGTGCTGGCAGACACTGCGCTTCCCGCCGCGCCGTCGTTCGAGGAAGCGCTCATGGCTCGCGACGCGCACCCGCTCGCCGGGCTGCGGCATCCTCTCTCCGACTGCGTCGTCTGCGGGCCGCGCCGTGCCGACGGCATGCACGTGACGCCCGGATTCGCACCTGGCCGCCCCGAACTGCTCACCGCCCCGTGGGTCGTGGACGGCCGGGACTCGGTGGGCGGGGCGGCGCCGTTCCCCGCCGTGTGGGCCGCGATGGACTGCACGAGCTATCCCGCGGCGGCGTTGCGCGACCGTGAACTCTGCCTGCTCGGCACCATGACGGCGGAGGTCGAACGACGTCCGCGGGTGGGGGAGCAGCTGGTCGTCCACAGCTGGACACGCGCGCACGAGGGACGGCGCTACGAGACGTCGGTCGCGCTGACGGATTCCGCGGGCGAGATCGTGGCGAGGGCGGACGCGACCTGGATCGCCCTGCGCCACCAGGGTCTGCACGCGCTGCGCATGCGCCGCGGACACGGGGCGCGTGTTCCATACTGATCAGGTGGACGGCACCTCGACGACGATCCGGCACACATGGTCGGGGGCCGACGACGTCGCCTGGACCGAGCTCGGAGAGGGAGAGCCTCTCCTGCTCGGCGGCTGGTGGATGAGCCACCTCGTCCACGACCTCGAGTACCCGCCGATCCGCCACTTCGTCGAGACGCTGGCCGGGAATCGGCGGGTGATCCGGATGGACCCACCCGGCACGGGGCTGACGCGGTCGCCGAGGGGTGCGATCGCGGTCGGGCGTCATGTCGACGCACTCACCGCGGTCCTCGACGCCGCGGGCGTCGACGCGGCGACCGTGCTCGCGGGGTCGTCTGGCGCTCCCGTCGCGATCGAGTTGGCCGCGCGGTTTCCCGAGCGGGTGGATCGGATGATCCTCTCGGGCGCCTACCTGCGCGGCACCGACATCGCCCCGGAGGCCGACCGCGACGCCCTCGTCGATCTCGTGCGACGGAGTTGGGGCGTGGGCGGCAGGGTCATGTCGGACGTGTTCTTCCCCGCTGCGACACCCGACGAGCAGCATGCCTATCTGCGGCATCAGCGAGCGAGCGGATCGTCCGAGGCCGCCGCGGACGCGCTGGCCGAGGTCTACGCGATCAACGTGAGCGCGACCGCCGGTGCGGTGCGTGCACCGACCCTCGTGATGCACCGCCGCGGCGACCGCGCGATCCCGCTCGCGCTCGGAGCCGGCACGGCGGCGGCGATCCCCGGCGCGGAGCTGCGCATCCTCGACGGCAGCGCACACCACCCCTGGCACGGCGACAGCCGCGCCCTGCTGCGCGAAGCACTCGCCTTCGCCGGCGCCGATCCTTCCGAGCTCGCTGCGATCCGAGCACCGGAGGAGCGCGGTGCGCCGCGCGGAGAGGGGCCGATCTCGGACCGCGAGCGTCAGGTTCTCGTGCTCGTCGCCCGCGGGCGCACCGACGCGCAGATCGCCGACGAGCTGTTCCTCAGCGTCCACACCATCCACCGCCACGTGGCGAACGCGCGGCAGAAGCTCGGGGTCTCCTCCCGCGCGGCGGCAGCCGCATGGGTCACGGCGCATCCGGACTGACCGCCGGTGCCGGCTGACCGCTCAGGCGCCGGCGCCGGCCGACCGTTCGGCTGACCGCTCAGGCGACGAGGCCCCGGCGCTCGAGGAGGGGCCGGATGTCGGCATCCCGCCCACGGAAATCGCGGTATGCCTCGAGCGGGTCCTTCGACCCGCCGACGCCGAGCAGGCGCTGCCGGAACCGGTCGCCGTTGTCGCGCGTCAGGCCGCCGTTCTCACGGAACCACTCGACGGTGTCGGCGTCGAGCACCTCGCTCCAGATATACGAGTAGTAGCCCGCGCTGTACCCACCTGAGAACACGTGCGCGAAGTACGTCGACGAGTAGCGCGTCGGTACGGCGGGGTTGTCGAGGCCGATGTCGGCGAGCGCTGCCGCCTCGAACGACGCCACGTCGATGTCGGCCGTCGCCTGCGCCGACGTCAGCGAGTGCCACGCCTGGTCGATCCAGGACGCGGCCAGGTACTCGCTGGTGGCGAAGCCCTGGTTGAACGCCTCGGACGTGTGCAGCTTCTCGACGACCTCCGCAGGCAGCGGCTCGTCGGTGTCGACGTGGCGGGCGTACGAGTCGAGGATCTCGGGCCAGTAGATCCACATCTCGTTGACCTGACTGGGGAACTCGACGAAGTCGCGGAACACGTTCGTGCCGGCGAAGTGCGGGTACGTCACGGTCGCGAACAGACCGTGGAGGGCGTGTCCGAACTCATGGAAGAGCGTCGTGACCTCGTCGAGGGTCAGGAGGGACGGCGTGCCGGGCGCCGGCTTGGGAACGTTGAGGTTGTTCACCACGATGGGTCGCGTGCCACGCAGAGCGGAATGCGAGACGATAGAGTTCATCCACGCGCCGCCGCGCTTGGTGTCGCGCGTATAGAGGTCGAGGATGAACAGCCCCAGCTCGCTCCCGTCGGCGTTGTGCAGCTCGAAGACACGCGCGTCGGGGTGGTACGCGGGGATGTCGGGCCGTTCGGCGAACGTCACGCCGTAGAGGTCGGTGGCGGCACGGAACACGCCGTCCTGCAGGACGCGCTCGGCCTCGAACCAGGGGCGTAGCGCGCTGCGGTCGAGGTCGTACTCTGCGGCGCGCACCTTCTCGGTGTAGAACGCCCAGTCGTGCGCCTCGAGCGTGAACGGCTCGGGCTCGGCGTCCACGATCGCCTGGAGCGCGGCCTGCTCCTTGGCGGCGTTGCGCGCTGCCGGCACTGCGAGCCGGCGGAGGAGGTCGTGCACGGCTTCGGGCGATCCGGCGGTCTCGTCGGAGGTGATGTACGCGGCGTGGGTGTCGTAGCCGAGCAGCGCGGCGCGCTCGGCCCGGAGGCGCACGATCTCGAGCAGCACGGCGCGGTTGTCGTGTTCGTTGCCGCGCGAGCCGCGCGCGCGCGAGGCGTCGAGGATCCGCTTGCGGCTCGTACGGTCGGTCAGTGAGGAGAGATAGGGATGTCCCGTGAACAGGGTCAGGGTGACGACCCACTTGCCGTCCAGGCCTCGATCCGCCGCGGCCTGCGCGGCAGCCGAGAGTTCGCCCTCGGTGAGGCCGTCGAGCTCAGCCGGGCTGTCGAAGACCACGGCGAGGTCGTTGGTGTCATTGAGGAGGTTCTTCTCGAACGACGTGGTCAGAGTCGACAGGCGCTGGTTGAGCGCGGTGAGGTGCTGCTTGGCGGCGTCGTCGAGCGCGGCGCCGGCATGCGTCATCTCGCGGTAGTGGCGCTCGACGAGGTAGCGCTGCTCGGACTCCAGACCGAGGGAGTCGAGCTGATCGTGCACGGTCTTGATGCGCCAGTACAGCTGCGCGTCGAGCTGTATCGAGTCCTGGTGCGCCGACATCAGGGGAGCGAGCTCCTCTTCGATCGCCTGGATGTCGGGCGTCGCGTCGGCGGACGACACCGTGTAGAAAGTGCGGGCGACGTCGCCGAGCAGCCTGCCGCTCTCCTCCAGCGGTACGAGAGTGTTGTCGAACGTCGGCATCGACCGCACTCGCGTGAGGTTCGCGATCTCGCGCGCGTGCTCCGCGAACGCCGCCTGGAAAGCGGGCAGATAGTGCTCCGGCCGGATCGCCGTGTAGTCGGGCAGACCGTAGGGGAGCGTGGCGGGAGAGAGCAGCGGGTTCTCGTTGGGCATGGCGTACAGCCTAAGTCAGCGAGCACCGCAATGCCGCCATTCCTTTGCAAAATGTATGTTGCAAAGAAGTGCTTGCAAAGAAGTCTTTGCATGGCTACTCTGAACGCATGGCAGAGAACGAGACCAGCGACCAGGCCGCGGCCATGGCCCGGGCCGAGCAGCGACACAACGAGGACCGTGTTCTCGACTCGGGCGCTCTTCGGGCGCTGGCGCACCCGCTTCGCGTGAAGATCTACGACATCCTCAGCCAGTACGGTCCGCAGACCGCCAGCTCCCTTGCCGAGCGGCTGGGCGAGTCGAGCGGCGCGACCAGCTATCACCTGCGCGCGCTGGCCAAGCACGACCTCATCCAGGAGGCCGCCGACCGCGGCACAGGCCGCGAGCGCTGGTGGGAGCGTCCCATCGGCGGCGTGTCGTTCGCGAGCCCCGATGCCATGACGACGCCCGCCGGCCGCGCTGCCACGCAGGTCGTGATGAACGAGTTCCTGCGCAACCGCAACGACCAGCTCCTCGAGTTCGTCAACCGCGGCATCGGGGGCGAGGACGAGATGTGGCAGGAGGGGACGCTGATATCCACCGCCACCGCCCGGCTCACTCCGGAGCAGAGCAAAGAGCTCGCGCTCAAGATCATGGCCCTGATCGACGAGGCCGTGGACAACTACCGCAACCAGAGCGGCGAGAACGTGCGGCCGGTCACCATCCGCGCCGACCTCTTCCCGCTTCCCGAAATTGGAGGACAGTCATGACCGCTCTCACTGCATCGCACGCCGTCGTCCGCACCACCGGATTCGAGCGGATGCTGCTGACCACCGCCGCCGGCCTCGACCGCTTCGTCGCGACCCGCCTCGAGCGCCGGGGCACCACCGAGGGCCCGCGGGCTGCGCAGACCGCCGCCGGCGAGATCCGCTCCGACGCACTGGCCATGGGCGCCGTGGGGATGCTCCCGCGATGACCGACACCGTGGACACCGCTGACCAGACCGAGGGGGCCGGGCGCAAGGGCGGGCCCCCTCAGCCTGTCGCGTCATCGAGCGGGCGACCCGCAGCCAAGCCGCGACTGGGCGCCGACTTCGGCAAGCTCTGGACAGCGGCGGCCTTCAGCAATCTCGCCGACGGAGTGGGCCGCGTCGCCGTTCCGCTCATCGCCACCACGCTCACCCGCGACCCCCTCGCGATCGCCGCACTCGGGGCGCTCGCGTTCGTGCCGTGGCTCGTGTTCGGCCTGCCCGCGGGCATGATCGTCGACCGCTACGACCGCCGGCGGATCATGGCGCTCGCCAACGCGCTGCGCGGCCTGGCGGCCGTCGGCCTCGCGTTCCTCACGGTGACGGGCGCGCTCGACATCTGGTGGCTCTTCGCCGCAACCCTCGTTTTCGGGTTCGGCGAGACGCTGTTCGACAACGCCACGAATGCGATCGTCCCGTCGCTCGTCGAGCGGCGCTCCCTCGATCGCGCGAACGGATTCCTGCAGGCCGCGCAGATCACCATCGACAACTTCATCGCCACGCCGATCGGCGGCGTGCTGTTCGCCGTGTCGCTCGCACTCCCGCTCTGGGTGGGCGCGGCCGGCTACCTCATCCCCATCGCCCTCGCCGTGATGCTGCCGCTGTCGGCCGCCCGTCCGCTGCGCGATGCCCCCGCGGCGCAACGGCAGGACGCCCCGGAGCCGGCGGCCGCCGTCGTCGCAGGCGAACCGCTGTCCGCAGCCGAAGGCCCCGCCGAGCAGGCTGGGGAGCGGGCGAACGCCGCCGTGGCATCGTCGGCTGCCGACGAAAGCGTGTCGGCCCGCGAGGCGATCTCGTACCTGTGGCATCACCACTTCCTGCGGTCGATGGTGGTCTTCACCTCGGTCGTCGGCTCGGCGTTCTCCTTCGCCCAGGCTCCCACGATCCTCTATTTCCTCGACGAGCTCGCCGTCGCGCCGGCCGCCATCGGCCTCGTGACCGCCGGCATCGGACTCGGCGCCCTCGCGGGCTCCCTCGTGGCGTCCACTCTGGTGGAGCGCTTCGGCCGGGGCCCGGTCATGCTCGGTGCGAACCTCGTGGCCGCGGCATCCCTCGCCGCCGTCTGGGCTGCACCCGAGGTCGTCACCGGCACGATCGCCTACGGCCTGATGGCGTGTGCTGTCTCGGTGTGGAACGTGCCGTGGGGTGCACTGCGCCAGGCGATCGTGCCTGGCCACCTGTTCGGCCGCGTGCTCGGGATCATCCGCACCTTCACGTGGGGACTCTTCCCGTTCGCCACGCTGCTCGGCGGCTGGGTGGCGCGCTATGACCTGCGTCTGCCCTACGTGATCGCCGCCGTGGCGACCCTGCTCGCCGCACTGATCGCTTCGAAGCTGCTCCTCGAGGCGTCGAAGCACAGCGAGCCCGAGGAGTGACGGCCGATCAGCCGAAGCCGTCCTCGGGGTCGTTGCGCGCGAAGGCCTCGCCGTTCTCGTCGAGCGACACGATGATGCCGGTATCGAGCTCGGCGATCGGTCTGCCCTCGAGCCACGTCATCGTCCACCGGGGCCGCGGCTGACCGAGCTGATCCGCGGGGATCGTGGCATCCACCGCCTCGATCTCGCCGCGCAGCGCCGGCGGCACCGACCTCGGAGGCTCGTCGCCCGAGGTCCAGCGTGTGCCGAGCTGCATGTCAGGCCTCCTGGGGTGCGAGTTCGATGTCGGTGACGGCGAGCTCGTCGGCCTCGGCGTAGACGATCTCGGCGATACGGCCGACTGCCTTGAGGTCGCCTTCGGCGAGACGGAGGGCGTCGAGGGATGCCGTGGGCCCGGCGATCGTGACGCGCGTCACGGGCGTCTTCTGCGAGGCCTTCGCCTCGGTCTTCGCGCGGCGGATGCCGATGAGGGCCTCGCCGACAACCTTCAGCACGGCGGTGTCGCCCTCGGTCCCGAGCGGCTCGGGCCACGCAGAGGTGTGCACGGAGCCGTCGTTGAACCACGACCACGCCTCCTCGGAGGCGAACGCGATCACCGGTGCGAAGAGTCGCAGCATGGTCGAGAGGGCGGTCCGCAGGGCGAGCGCCGCGGACGCCTGGCCCACGTCGGTCTGGTTGTAGGCGCGCTCCTTGACCAGCTCGAGGTAGTCGTCGCAGAACGTCCAGAAGAACGATTCCGTCATCTCGAGGGCGCGGGCGTGATCGAACGACTCCAGCGCCGTGGTCGCGTCGCGCACCACGGCGTCCAGCGTCGTGAGCATGGATGCGTCCAGCGCGTGCGTGACCTGCGCACCTTCGGGTACCGGGAACGACAGCACGAACTTGGCTGCATTGAGCACCTTGATCGCGAGGCGACGGCCGATCTTGATCTGCGTCGGATTCTGCGGGTCGAAGGCGGCGTCGGTGCCGAGGCGGCTCGACGCCGCCCAGTAGCGCACGGCGTCCGAGCCGTGCTGGACGAGGATGTCGGCGGGCGTCACGACGTTGCCCTTCGACTTCGACATCTTCTTGCGGTCGGGGTCGACGATGAACCCCGAGATCGCGGCATCCGTCCAGGGCGCGCGGCCATCCTCCAGCGCGCTGCGCAGCATCGTTGAGAAGAGCCACGTGCGGATGATGTCCTGACCCTGGGGGCGCACGTCGAACGGCGCCACGAGGTTCCACAGCTCGGGATCGCGCTCCCAGCCGCCGGCGAGCTGCGGAGTCAGCGAAGAGGTTGCCCAGGTGTCGAAGATGTCGGCCTCACCGTCGAAGCCGCCCGGCACGCCGCGCTGGTCCTCGGTGTAGCCCGAGGGCGCATCGGTCGTCGGGTCGACGGGCAGAGAGGCGGCGTCGGGCGTCAGTACCCGGGTGTAGTCGCGGTCGCCGTTCTCGTCTAGGGCGTACCACACCGGGATCGGCACGCCGAAGAACCGCTGGCGCGACACGAGCCAGTCGCCGGTGAGCCCATTGGTCCAGTTCTCGAACCGCACCCGCATGAAGTCGGGGTGCCACGAGACCTCGCGCCCGAGCGCGATCAGCTTGTCGCGGAGAGCTTCGTCGCGCGCGCCGTTGCGGATGTACCACTGACGGGTCGACACGATCTCGAGCGGGCGGTCGCCCTTCTCGTAGAACTTCACGGCGTGGGTGAAGGGCCGGGGGTCGCCCTCCATCTCGCCCGATTCCTTCAGCAGCTCGACGATGCGCTTCTTCGCGCTGAACACCGTCTTGCCCGCCAGCTCCGCGTATGCGGCCTTGGCGGCATCCGTTGCGATCACGTCGGGCGCCTCGGCCATGACGCGGCCATCCTGGCCCAGGATCGTGCGGTTGGGCAGGTCGAGCTCGCGCCACCAGATGATGTCGGTGACGTCACCGAAGGTGCAGATCATCGCGATACCCGAGCCCTTGTCCTGCTGGGCGAGCGGGTGCGCGAGCACGGGCACTTCGACCTCGAACAGCGGGGTGCGCACGGTGGTGCCGAAGAGCGGCTGGTAGCGCTCGTCGTCGGGGTGTGCCACGAGCGCGACGCACGCCGGAAGCAGCTCGGGACGCGTCGTCTCGATGTGGACGTCACCGGAACCGTCTGCCTTGTGGAAGGCCACCCGGTGATACGCGGCGGGCTGATCGCGGTCTTCGAGCTCGGCCTGGGCGATCGCCGAGCGGAAGTCGATGTCCCACAGCGTCGGGGCCATCGCCTGGTAGGCCTCGCCCCGCTCCAGATTGCGCAGGAACGCCAGCTGGCTGGTGCGCAGGGTGTCGTCCGAGATGGTGCGATAGGTCTGCGTCCAGTCGACGCTGAGTCCGAGCGAGCGCCACAGCGCTTCGAAGTGCTTCTCGTCCTCGACGGTGAGCTTCTCGCAGAGCTCGATGAAGTTGCGGCGGCTCACGGGAACCTGGTCTGCGGCGCGGCTGCTCTTGTTGTCACCGCCCTCGAACGGGGGCGTGAAACCGGGGTCGTACGGCAGCGACGGGTCGCAGCGCACGCCGTAGTAGTTCTGCACGCGACGTTCGGTCGGCAGGCCGTTGTCGTCCCAGCCCATCGGATAGAAGACGGTCTTGCCGCGCATGCGCTCGAAGCGCACTTTCACGTCGGTGTGCGTGTAGCTGAACACGTGGCCGATGTGGAGACTTCCCGACGCAGTGGGCGGGGGAGTGTCGACCGAGAAGATGCCTGCGCGGCCGACCTCGGCGGCGCGGATGCGGTCGAACAGGTAGGTGCCCTGCTCTTTCCAGGCGGTATCCCACTTGCTTTCGAGACCCTCGAGTGCGGGCTTGTCGGGAATCAGCGCGTCGGCCATGGGTCTCCTCGTGCGATATGTGCGGCACTGTGTGAGCGTGCCTGAGTGTGGGTTGTCGCACGATTCTACCGGGTCGGCATGCCGAGCCCGGTCTCGTCAGTCCTGCACGTCGGTGGCGAGCGCCGCGGCGAACGCCGGCGCGAGCTGCTCGACCTGCCACGGGGTCAGGGTCACCCGGCGCAGCGAGGAGACGTCGAGGTACGCCGCGGCGTCGAGCCCTCGGAAGTCCACGCTGTCGGCGCGCATGCCGCGGGTGTCGACCTCACCGGCCCGGGTGTTCTCGAAGCGCACGCGCGTGAGGGTCGCCTGCGGAAGGTCGAGGGTCTCGATCGCGCAGTCGGCCACGCGCAGGTCTTCGACCTTCGCCCCGCCGAGGGAGAGATAGTCGATCCGGATGCCGCGCAGCTCGACCTCGTCGATGCCCGCCGCTCCCAGGTCGAGGGTCCCGATGCGTCCTCCGGTGAGCAGCACGCGTCGGAGTCGCGCGTCGGCGCCGCGAACGCTTGTCGCGCGCAGCCCGTTGAACTCCACATCGACCAGGGTCGCTCCGGTGAGGTCGAGACGATCGACGGATGCCGCGGCCACGATGCACTCGGTGAGCGCAGCGTGCGAGGCGTCCACCTCGCCGCTCAGTCCGCCGATGCTCGCCTGAAGGTGATCTCCGCGCCGCTCGAGCCCGATGACGTCGAAGAACTCGCGGGGGAGATCGGGCGCGGAGACGCGCGGAGCCAGCGGGTAAGCAAGGGGACGAGCCATGCGATGACGCTATCGACTGCCGGGAACACCCGAGCGGTCATGCGCGTTTATCGACTGCGTCCACAAACCGCTACCGTAGTGGTATCCCCGTCTCAGACTTCCCGAGGTCAGCCATGCCCGTTACCCCCCTGCGCCGACGCCTGGCCGTCGCCGCCGCTCCGCTCATCGCCGCGCTCGTGCTCAGTTCTTGCGCCGCCACCACGAACGACGCCGGTGACGACGGTGGTGAAGTGGTCTGGGCGATCGAGGGTGCGAACCTGTCGGCCGGTCACATGGACCCCCAGACCAGTCAGCTCGACGTGTCGTCGATGGTGCAGCGCGCCGCGCTCGACTCGCTGGTGTTCCAGGAGGCCGACGGCACGTTCTCGCCGTGGCTCGCCGAGAGCTGGGAGATCGAGGACGACGGCGCCTCCTACGTCTTCACTCTTCGCGACGATGTCACGTTCCACGACGGTGAGCCCTTCGACGCGGCGGCGGTGAAGGCCAACTTCGACCGCATCGCCGACCCCGAGACCGCGTCGGCCCAGGCCGCGAGCATGCTGGGCGGCGAGTTCTACGCCGGCACCGAAGTCGAGGACGAGCACACCGTGCGCGTCTCGTTCACCCAGCCGTACTCCCCGTTCCTGCAGGCGGCGAGCACCGCCCTCCTCGGGTTCTACTCGCCGGCCGTCCTCGAGTCGTCGGCCGATCAGCTGAAGGCGGGCGGCCCAGGCATCACCGTCGGCACCGGGCCGTTCGAGCTCACCGAGTACACGCCCGACCAGGAGATCGTCTACACGCGCAACGACGACTACGCATGGGGTCCGCACGACTCCGGCGCCGCGCAGTTCGAGACGCTGCGCGTCGAGATCCTGCCCGAGGCGTCGGTCCGGGTGGGTGTCGTCGAGAGCGGCGAGGCCGACCTGGCCAGCCAGCTGCCTCCGAACCTGGCCGCCGACCTCGACGAGTCGCTCACGGTCGACGCGAAGGAGTACCCGGGCCTCCCGTACTCGCTGTACCTGAACGAGAAGTACGGGGTATTCGCGGACGAGAAGGTGCGCCAGGCGTTCGCGCAGGCGATCGACATCGACACGGCGGTCGACGAGATCTTCTTCGGCCAGTTCCCGCGTGCGTGGTCGGTGCTCGGATCCACGACGCCGACCTACGACGCGTCGCTGGAGGGTTCGTGGCCATTCGACGCCAGCGCGGCCGAGGCGCTCCTCGACGAGGCCGGCTGGACCGAGCGCGACGCCGAGGGTTACCGCACGAAGGACGGCGAGCGGCTCTCCGCGCGCTGGATCGCCTGGACGCCCGTTCCCGATGACCGCGCCGCACTGGCCAATGCCATACAGTCCGACCTCAAGGCGATCGGCTTCGAGATCGTGCGCGAGGTCCTCGAGCCCGGCGCGTACAACGAGCAGTACGGTCCGAAGACGTTCGACCTGACCGACTGGGGCTTCTCGGGCGTCGACCCCGACCTGCTGCGCAGCCACCTGCACACGGACGGCTTCCAGAACGCCTCGCAGGTGAGCGACGCCGACCTCGACGCGCTCCTCGAGCGAGGCGTGGCGACGGCCGACACCGCCGAGCGCGGCGAGATCTACGGCGAGGTGCAGCAGTGGAACGCCGAGCACGTCGCCATCGTCCCGCTCTACAGCCCATCGCTCATCACCGCGGTGGGCGACTCGGTGGAGGGGCTCGCCTACGATCTGTACGGGCGCCCGCTGTTCTACGACGTCAGCGTCGGCTGACCCGGCGCCCGGAGAGGGCAGGGCTCGGCACGAGATGACGGCACGGCGTGAGGCTCTCGCGCGCCTGGCGGCGCGGGCCGCAGGGATCGCGGCATCCGTCGTCATCGTGCTGTGGGGAGCGGCCACGCTCGCCTTCCTTGCCCTGCGGGTGATCCCCGGCGACCCCGTCGAGGTGATGCTCGGGCCGCAGGCCCAGGTCAGCGACGCGGTGAAGGATGCGATCCGGGTTGAACTCGGCCTCGACCGGCCCCCGCTGGAGCAGTACGTCGCCTACCTCGGGCAGCTGCTGCGCGGCGACCTCGGCGAGTCGTACCAGCTGCGGATGCCGGTGACCGAGGTCATCGGCCGTCAGCTGGGCGCCACGCTGCAACTCTCCGCACTCGCCCTGTTGATCGCCGTGGCGGTGGCGTTCGCCGTGGCGCTGCTCGCGCGCGGCCGGGCGTCGCGCAGCGCCGTCGCAGGCGTCGAGCTGGTGATCCTGTCCTCGCCGGTCTTCTGGATCGGCCTGCTCCTGCTGAGCATCTTCGCGTTCGGCCTCGGGTGGTTTCCCGTGGCGGGCTCGCGCAATCCCGCGACCATCGTGCTCCCTGCCGTCACGCTCGCCCTGCCGATCGCGGCGCTGCTCGGCCAGGTGCTCCGCGACGGCATCGAGGCCGCCGAGCGTCAGCCGTTCGCCACCACTGTGCGCGCCCGCGGCGCCGGGCCGACGTGGCTCACCCTCCACCACACGCTTCGGCACGGCGCCACCGGCGCACTCACGCTCGCCGCCTATCTGGTGGGTTCGCTCCTCGGCGGTGCGGTGCTCGTCGAGACCGTCTTCGCCCGCCCAGGGCTCGGACGCGTCACTCTCGCAGCCATCACCGACCGCGATCTCCCCGTGATCACGGGCATCATCCTCCTGAGCGCGGTCGTCTTCGTCATCGTCAACCTCGTCGTCGAACTCACCTATCCGCTGCTCGACCCGCGGCTGCGGCGCGCACCGGGCACCGGCGTCGCTCGGGAGCAGGTGGTCGCATGAGCGAGACCCGCCGGATCGGCATGACCGTCGCGCTCGTCGTGCTCGCGGCGATCGCCGCGGTCGCCGTCGCGCCCCAGCTCTTCGCCACGCACGACCCTCTCCAGACCGACGTGCGCGCCGCTCTGCTTCCCCCCAGCCCTGAGCACTTCTTCGGCACCGACCAGAGCGGCCGTGACGTCTACTCGCGCGTCGTCTACGGCACGGGCCGATCGGTCGGGATCGGCGTCCTGGCGACAGCCCTGGCGTTCGCGATCGGTCTGACGGTCGGTGCGCTGTCCGGCGTGGCCCCGCGCGTCGTCGACGCCGTCGCCATGCGGGCCACCGACATCCTTCTGGCCTTCCCCGAGTTCCTCATCGCGCTCGTCGTCGTCGCCGTGCTCGGACCGGGGCCGGTGAACGTCGCGATCGCGGTGACGATCGCCGCCGTCCCGATCTACATCCGCCTGGCGAGGGTGCAGACCCGCTCGCTGCGACTCGCCGAGCACGTCGAGGCGGCGCGCATCCTCGGAATCTCGGCGCCGCTGGCGTTCACGCGTCACGTCGTCCCCGGCGTCGTGGGGGCGCTGAGCGTTCTCGCGACCATCGGCATCGGCTCGAGCATCCTCGCCGCCGCCGGGCTCAGCTTCCTCGGCCTGGGGCCGACCGAGCCGAGCCCCGAGTGGGGCCTGATGCTCGCGGGCGGGCGCAACGTGATCGGGCAGGCATGGTGGGTGTCGGCGTTCCCGGGCGCCGCGATCACGCTCACGGTGATCGCGGCGACGATCGTCGGCCGAGTCCTGCGCGCCCGAGCGGAGGGGCGCACACGATGAGCGGATTGACCGTGCGCGGGCTGAGCGTCTCGATCGGCGAGCTGCGAGCCGTCGACGGCCTCGACCTCGAGGTGGCGCCGGGGGAGTGCGTCGCGATCATAGGCGAGTCCGGCGCCGGCAAGTCCCTCACCGCCCGCGCGCTTCTCGGGCTGTCTCCGGCGGGCGCCACGGTGCGCGCGGACGCACTCGACATCGACGGTGTCGACGCGCGCGGCCTGAGCGAGCGGGCCTGGCGCCGGCTGCGCGGATCCCGCATCGCCCTCGTCTCGCAGGATGCGCTGGTGTCGCTCGACCCGCTGCGCCGCGTGGAGGCCGAGGTCGCCGAGCCCCTTCGACTGCACGGCGAGCGGATGCCGCGCCCCGCGCTCCGCGATCGCGTCCACGCCCTCCTGGCCGAGGTCGCCATGCCGGACCCCGCCCGGCGCGCACGGCAGTATCCTCACGAGCTGTCCGGCGGACTGCGGCAACGGGCGCTCATCGCCTCGGCGCTGGCCGGCGCGCCGACGATCCTGGTCGCCGACGAGGCCACGACCGCGCTGGACGCCACGGTGCAGGCGCGCATCCTCACCCTCCTGCGCGACATCGCCGACCGCGGCGTCGCCGTCGTGTTCATCAGCCACGACTTCTCGGCCGTGCGCGGGGTCGCCGATCGCGTGCTCGTGATGCGCGACGGGCGTGTCGTCGAGCGCGGCGCGACGGAGGCGCTGTTCGGGGACCCGCAGCATTCGTACACGCGCAGTCTGGTCGCCGCCGCCGCGCACGAGCCGCGGCCGACCTCGGGCGAAGAGGCGCCCGCGCGGCTGCGCGTGCGCGGGCTGTCCAAGGCGTTCGACGTTCCGGCGGCCGTCGACGTGAGCTTCGCCGTGCCCCGCGGACGCACCCTGGGCATCGTGGGGGAGTCGGGGTCGGGCAAGACGACCGTCGCCCGCATGATCGTGGGCGTCGAACGCCCGGACTCCGGCGAGGTCCTCCTCGACGGCGAGATCCCGACGGCGGCGGGGCTGCGCCGTATCCAGCTCGTGCACCAGAATCCCGCCGGCGCGCTCGATCCCCGCTGGCGCATCGGCCGGTCGATCGCCGAGGCGCTCGAGGCGGGCGGTGTCCCGCGCGCGGCCAGGCAGCAGCGGGCTATCGAGCTGCTCGCCGAGGTGGAGCTCGACCCGGCGCTCGCCCGCCAACGCCCGTCGGAGCTCTCGGGAGGGCAGCGCCAGCGGGTCGCCATCGCCCGCGCGCTGGCGGCCGAACCCGAGGTGCTCGTGCTCGACGAGCCGGTCTCGGCTCTGGATCCCCTCGTGCGCGAGCGCGTCCTCTCCCTGCTGGCGCGACTGCAGCGCGACCGTGGGCTGACGCTCGTCTTCGTCTCGCACGACCTCGATGTCGTGGCGGCCGTGGCCGACGAGGTCCTCGTGATGAAGGACGGCGTCGTGGTCGAGCATGGTCCGACCGCGGAGGTGTTCGCCGGGGCGCAGCATCCTTTCACGCGAGAGCTGCTCGCCGCGGCTCGCTCGCTCCCGCCGCGTGCGCGGGGTGCGGCACCCGCGTAGACTCATCGCAGCAGCATCGATCCGGCCATCACCGGGGAGCTCTCGGAAGAACAGGACTCCGGTCCCCATTAGAACCGAGCGGGTCAGGCCCGTCACAGCCGCAGTGAGAGAGGGTCTCCGCCGTTCGGCGGGGGTCACGCGGGGTGGTACCGCGGCTCGAAAGGGTCGTCCTCGCAGGAAGCACCGCAACCTGCTGGAGTGACATGACCTACCCCAAGTCCTCGTTCGGACCCGCCGCCGACTCCGTCGTGCCGAGCCCGCGCTTCCCCGAGATCGAGCGCGACACGCTGGCGTTCTGGCAGTCCGACAACACGTTCCGCGCATCCATCGCGCAGCGTGAGGGCGCCGAGGAGTGGGTGTTCTACGACGGCCCGCCGTTCGCGAACGGTCTGCCGCACTACGGTCACCTGCTCACCGGCTATGCCAAGGATCTGTTCCCGCGCTTCCAGACGATGCTGGGCAAGAGGGTCGACCGCGTGTTCGGGTGGGACACGCACGGCCTGCCCGCGGAGCTCGAGGCGATGAAGCAGCTCGGCATCACCGAGAAGACCCAGATCGAGGAGATGGGCATCGCGGCGTTCAACGCGAAGGCCCGCGAGTCGGTCCTCGCCTACACGCGCGAGTGGGAGGACTACGTCACGCGTCAGGCGCGCTGGGTCGATTTCGAGCGCGGCTACAAGACGCTCGACCCGTCGTACATGGAGTCGGTGCTGTGGGCGTTCAAGACCCTGCACGATAAGGGACTCGCGTATGAGGGGCACCGCGTGCTGCCGTACTGCTGGCGCGATGAGACGCCCCTGTCGACCCATGAGCTGCGCATGGACGACGACGTCTACAAGATGCGCCAGGACCCCTCGGTCACGGTGACGTTCCCGCTCGTCGGAATGAAGGCCGAGGCCCTCGGACTCACCGGCGTGCGCGCGCTGGCGTGGACGACGACGCCCTGGACCCTGCCGACGAACTTCGCCCTCGCGGTGGGTCCCGACATCCGCTACGTCGTGCTGCCGGGTGGCCCAGCCGGCGCGGCCGACGTGCACCACACGCCGGACGGACGGGCCGACGAGCCCGCCGAGGCTTACGCGCACAGGTACCTCCTCGCCGAGGAGCTGCTCGCCGGGTACGCGAAGGACCTCGGCTACGAGAGCGCTGAAGCGGCACGCGAGGCCGTCGTCCAGACGGTGATGGGCTCCGAGCTCGAGGACGTGTCCTACGACCGGCTGTTCGACTACTACGCGGATGCCGAGACCTGGGGCACCGGGACCGCCTGGCGCATCCTCGTCGACGACTACGTCACGACCGGCGACGGCACCGGAATCGTCCACCAGGCCCCGGCCTACGGCGAGGACGACCAGCGCGTCACCGAGGCTGCCGGCATCCCGCTCATCATGAGCCTCGACGATGGCGGACGGTTCCTGCCGCAGGTGACGGATGTCGCCGGCGAGCTGTGGATGGATGCCAATCGCCCACTGATCCGCCTGCTCCGTCAGGAGGGCCGCCTGCTGCGCGAGGCGAGCTACGAGCACTCGTACCCCCACTGCTGGCGGTGCCGCAACCCGCTCATCTACCGCGCGGTGTCGAGCTGGTTCGTGCGGGTGACCGACATCAAGGACCGCCTGCTCGCGAACAACGAGCTGATCACCTGGGTGCCCGCGAACGTCAAGCACGGCCAGTTCGGCAAATGGCTCGAGGGCGCGCGCGACTGGTCCATCAGCCGCAACCGCTACTGGGGTTCGCCGATCCCGGTGTGGAAGAGCGACGACCCCGAGTACCCGCGCGTCGACGTGTACGGCTCGCTCGAGGAGATGGAGCGCGACTTCGGCCGCCTCCCGCGCAACGCGGACGGCGAGGTCGACCTGCATCGTCCGTTCATCGACGAGCTGACCCGCCCGAACCCCGACGACCCGACAGGCGCGAGTACGATGCGCCGGATCGAGGACGTCTTCGACGTGTGGTTCGACTCGGGCTCCATGCCCTACGCGCAGGTGCACTACCCGTTCGAGAATCAGGAATGGTTCGAGGAGCACTCGCCCGCCGACTTCATCGTCGAGTACATCGGGCAGACCCGCGGCTGGTTCTACGTGATGCACGTCCTGTCGACGGCGCTGTTCGACCGCCCGGCGTTCACCGGGGTGTCGTGCCACGGCATCGTGCTGGGCAGCGACGGGCTGAAGATGTCGAAGTCGCTGCAGAATTACCCCGACGTCAGCGAAGTGTTCGATCGCGACGGGTCCGACGCCATGCGCTGGTTCCTCATGGCCAGCTCCGTGCTGCGCGGCGGCAACCTCGTCGTCACCGAGGAGGGCATCCGCGCCGGCGTGCGGGAGTTCATGCTGCCGCTGTGGAACGCCTGGTACTTCTTCGCGACCTACGCCAACGCGTCCGGACCCGACGGCTATGAAGCCACCTGGCGCACCGACTCGACCGACGTTCTCGATCGCTACATCCTGTCGCTGCTGGGCGACCTCGTGCGCGACGTCGCGGTCGACCTCGGAGGCCTCGACTCGACGCTGGCTGCGGGGAAGCTGCGGGACTTCGCGGAAGCACTGACCAACTGGTACATCCGCCGTTCGCGCGACCGCTTCTGGGTCGGCGTGACCGATGACCCGACGAGCCGCGACGCGTTCGACACCCTCTACACGGTGCTCGAGACGCTCACCCGGGTCGCCGCACCGCTCATCCCGCTCGTCTCGGAACGGGTCTGGCAAGGGCTGACCGGCGGCCGCAGCGTGCACCTGCAGGACTGGCCCGATGCCGCGGCGTTCCCGGCTGCCGACGACATCCGCACCGCGATGGACGCCGTCCGCCAGGTGTCGAGCGTCGCCAACGCGTTGCGCAAGAAGGAGGGCAAGCGCGTGCGCCTGCCGCTGGCGAAGCTCACGGTGGTCGTGCCGGATGCCGCGTCCCTCGCGCAGTTCGACGGCATCCTGCGCGACGAGCTCAACGTCAAGGCGGTCGAGCTCGTCGAGCTCGACGGCGGCGTCGCGGAGCGCTACGGCATCAGCAAGCGGCTGACGGTCAACGCCCGCGCGGCGGGGCCGCGTCTGGGGAAGCAGGTGCAGCACGTCATCTCGGGTGCGAAGGCCGGCGTGTGGGAGGAGATCGACGGCGTGGTCGTCGTCGACGGCATCGCCCTGCAGGAGGGCGAGTACGAGCTCACTCTGGAAGCCGGCGGGGTCGACGAGGGCACCGCGATCGCGCTGCTCGCGGACGGCGGCTTCGTGCTCCTCGACACCGCGACGACGCCCGAGCTCGAAGCGGAGGGCCTGGCCCGCGACGTGATCCGCGCCGTGCAGGACACCCGCAAGGCGGCAGGGTTCGACGTGAGCGACCGCATCCGTCTCGAGCTCGCCTTCGACGACATCGACGATCGCGTCGGCGTCGAGACGGCGTTCACCATCGCGGACGTCGCGGGGGAGACCCTCGCGGTCGAGCACGCCCTCTACGGGCCGCGCGGCAGCCTTCCTGACACCGATCCGCACCACACGGCCGAGTTCCCCGCGGGAACGTTCGCGAACCGCGGAGCGTTCGCGGTCTCCGTGACGAAGGTGGAGGCGTCCGCATGAGTGATCGCGATGTGAGTCGCGCCGACGCGGTCTACGCGGCGCTGCTGGAGCGGCAGGGGGAGCGATGGGTGCAGCCGCGCGTCGAGCGCACCCGCCGTGTGCTGGAGCTGCTCGACGATCCGCAGAAGACCTACCGCGTCGTGCATGTGACGGGTACGAACGGCAAGACCTCGACCAGCCGCATCATCGAGAGCCTGGTGCGCGCACACGGGCTGCGGACGGGGCTGTTCACGAGCCCGCACCTCGCGCGCTTCACCGAGCGCATCATGGTGGACGGCGAGCCCATCGCCGACGGGGCCGTCGCTGACGCGTGGGATGAGATCGAGCCGTTCGTGGCCTTGGTCGACGCCGAGCTCGAGGCCGCCGGCGACGCGCCGCTGACGTTCTTCGAGCTGCTCACAGTGCTCGCCTTCGTCGCCTTCGCGGACGCCCCGATCGACGTGCTCGTTCTCGAGGTCGGCATGGGCGGATCGTGGGACTCGACCAACACCGCCGACGGTGATGTCGCCGTGTTCACGCCCATCGACATCGATCACGCCGACCGGCTC
Source organism: Microbacterium sp. CFH 31415 (assembly GCF_022538185.1). Taxonomy (GTDB): domain Bacteria; phylum Actinomycetota; class Actinomycetes; order Actinomycetales; family Microbacteriaceae; genus Microbacterium. The sequence continues at coordinate 149,794 of NZ_JAKYXC010000002.1, forward strand.
GGCGACACGATCGCCGAAATCGCAGCGGTGAAGGCGGGGATCATCAAAGACGGCGCAGCAGTCGTATCGGCGCGCCAGGATCCCGCTGCCGAGCGTGTGCTGCGAGACGCGGCCGCCGCGCACGGCGCGAGCATCGCGTTCGAGGGCGAGGACTTCGGTCTCGCCGAGCAGCGGCTCGCCGTCGGCGGGCAGCAGATCACCGTGCGCGGTCTCGCCGGCACCTACGACGAGGAGTACCTCCCGCTCTACGGTGGACACCAGGGCTTCAACGCGGCACTCGCGATCGCCGCCGTCGAGGCGCTCATCGGCGGCGCCTCGCAGGCGATCGCGGGCGCCGTGCTCACCGAGGGACTCGCGCGGGCGACCGCACCCGGCCGCCTGCAGCTCGTCGGAGTCGCGCCGACCGTCCTCGTCGACGCCGCCCACAACCCGCACGGTGCGCGGGCCCTCGTCGCAGCGCTGCGGGAGTCGTTCGACTTCGACGAGTGGGGCGTCGTGCTCGGGGTGCTGGGCGACAAGGATGCCGCAGGGATAGTGGCGGAGCTGGCACCGGTCGCCAGCCACGTCTTCGCGACCGCGCCGGCGTCGGAGCGCGCCGAGCACGCCGACCGGCTCGCCGATCTGGCGGAGTCGCACGAGCTGCCAGTCACCGTCTACGACGACCTCGCGCAGGCCGCGGAGGCCGCGCGGGCGTGGGGAGCCGACTCCGCACGCCGTGCAGTGATCATCGCCGGGTCCGTCGTGCTCGCGGGCGAGGCGATCACCCTGGCCGACGCCGAGGAATGGAAGAGCGGGTGGGAGGCATGACCGGCACCGCCCCTCAGCAGCCTGCCCGGCGTGCCCGCGGCGCCGCGGAGTCGCTCGCGTCGATCGTCCTCGCGTTCGAGTCGATCATCGCGTTCCTCGGCGGCCTCGTGATCTACGGCCTCAAGGCACTCCCCGAACCCATCGAGCCCTGGTGGGGCATCGTCGCGGGATCCGTCGTCGCCGTGCTGATGGTCCTCACCGGCCGTTTCGTTCGCTATCGCTGGGGCATCGCCGTCGGCTGGGTGCTCCAGGTCATCGTGGCGCTGGGCGCGTTCCTCGTTCCGGCGCTCGGGCTGGTGGCACTCATTTTCGGTGGGATGTACGCGTATGCGACGATCAAGGGAGCCCAGCTCGATCGGCGCAACGCGCAGCTCGCGGCGAATCCCCCACAAGAAGCCGGAACGGCGAACGGAGACTGACATGGCCACCGAAGAGACCCTCGTCCTGGTCAAGCCCGACGGAGTGGCGCGCGGCTTGACCGGTGCGATCCTCGCCCGCATCGAGGCGAAGGGGTACTCCCTCGTCGACATCCGCCTGGTGGAACCCGACCGCAGCACCCTCGAGCGGCACTACGCCGAGCACGAGGGCAAGCCGTTCTACGAGCCGCTCCTCGAGTTCATGATGTCCGGTCCGTCGGTGGCGATCCGCCTCGCCGGGAACCGCGTCATCGAGGGCTTCCGCTCGCTGGCGGGCACCACCGACCCGACCACGGCCGCGCCGGGCACCATCCGGGGGGACCTCGGCCGCGACTGGGGTCTCAAGGTGCAGCAGAACCTCGTGCACGGCTCAGACAGCCCCGAATCGGCCGCGCGCGAGCTGGGGATCTGGTTCGCCTGATTCGGCTCAGCCGGGGAAGATGCGCTGGAGCGCGTCCAGCTCCACCTGCGCGATGATCGCGATGACGGCGTAGCTTCCCACGGCGAGCAGCGGGAGCCAGCCCATCAGGCGCTCCGACGCCGAGCGCACTCCGGCCGGCACCGCCACGATGCCCGAGCGCAGGATGTGCAGGGTGACGGCGTAGAACGTCGGGATCGTGACGACCCAGGTGACCATGCACCAGGGGCACAGCGTGCCGAGCTCGAAGATGCTCTGGCTGATGAGCCAGATCACGAAGCCGAACGCGAAGGTCATCCCCAGCTCGAAGAGCCACCAGAACCAGCGGGCGAACCGCGCGCCGGCGAGGATCGCGACGCCGACCACGATCGGGGCGACCCACCCCGCAAGGCCCAGGATCGGGTTCGGGAACCCGAACACGCTGCCCTGCCATGACCCGAGGTTCGCGGTGCACTGCACCAGTGGGCTGAAGTCGCACGACGCGATGGCGTCGGGATCGGCGAGCAGGTGCAGGCGCTCCATCGTGAGCGCGAAGGCGGCGATCCACCCGATCACACCGGCGATGATCAGCCAGACGGCCAGGCCGGCGGGACGGGTGTGGGTCTGGGCGCGCGGCATGCCTCGGATTATGGCATCGGAGGTTGAGCGGATGCCGCGCGTCGAACCGTGGAAAACCCTCGGCGTGGCGTCGGCGAGCAATCGGCGGGCGAAAGTGCGATAATGGTCGTCGATGCCCCGCGGCCGCGCCGCGACCCGCATCACCAGAAGACTTCAGGGCGACGAATGCCCTTGGCAGCGTGAGCTCCCGCCGCATGAGCCGGGATCCCGTTGCAGACCGAGTGAGTTCGCGGCACCGCAGGTGCGGCACCGCAAGAGATTTCGCCGGGCGGCGCGCGGTGCCGACCCGCAGGGAGTAAGCCAGTGATGGCCGATGGAACAGATGCAGACCTCAACCCCCAGAACGAATCGGATGCCGCGCTAGCGCCGGATGCTGCGGACACCGCGGCGACCGACGCGGCGAACGACCCAGCCGATCTCGCGGAGGCTGAGACCGAAGCCGTGATCGAGGCCGTCGAGGTCCTCGAAGAGGGCGGCGCAGCGCCCGTGACGGAAGTCGGCGCCACCGAGGCGGCGCCGGGCTCCGGCGCGGCCGACGCGGCGGCGGACGCCGCGAGTACGCTCGAGGCGCCGATCGAAGCGGAGGCGACGACAGAGCCGGAGACCTCCGGAGAGCCCGAGCCGCAGGCTCCGCTGACCGCGGTGGGCCTCGGACTCCTGCCCGAGGACTTCGTGTCCCAGGTGTCGACACAGCTGCACTTCTACGCACCCGAGATTGCGTTCCTGCCTCCGGCGCCCGACGAGGAGCGCGAGCGCGACTCCGAGCAGTCGTCCGGATCGCCGCGGCGTCGCAGTCGCCGCCGCGGCGGAGAGGGCCGGGACGAGGCATCCGCTCCGTCCGAGCCCGCGCAGCCGCGCCAGCGCGCCGTCGAGCTGATCACCGAGCCGCAGCGCATCAAGGGCTCGACGCGCCTCGAGGCAAAGAAGCAGCGCCGCCGTGACGGCCGTGAGGCCGGCCGCCGTCGCGCGGTCGTGACCGAGGCGGAGTTCCTCGCACGCCGCGAGGCCGTCGACCGCGTCATGATCGTCCGCTCCAAGAACGGTCGCATCCAGATCGCCGTGCTCGAAGACAACGTTCTCGTCGAGCATTACGTCGCGCGCAACCAGGACGCCTCGCTCATCGGCAACGTGTACCTCGGTCGCGTGCAGAACGTGCTGCCGAGCATGGAGGCCGCGTTCGTCGACATCGGCCGCGGCCGCAACGCCGTGCTGTACTCCGGCGAGGTTGACTGGGACGCGGTGGAGACCGGCAACCAGCCACGCCGCATCGAACTCGCGCTCAAGTCGGGTGACAAGGTTCTCGTGCAGGTCACGAAGGACCCCGTGGGTCACAAGGGTGCGCGTCTGACGAGCCAGATCTCGCTGCCGGGCCGCTACCTCGTGTACGTGCCGGGCGGAGCCATGAACGGCATCTCCCGCAAGCTCCCCGACACCGAGCGCGCGCGCCTCAAGAAGATCCTCAAGGAGGTGCTGCCGGAGTCGTCGGGTGTCATCGTCCGCACCGCCGCCGAGGGCGCCACCGAAGACCAGCTCACGCGCGACGTGCAGCGGCTCACTACGCAGTGGGAGCATGTCAGCAAGCAGGTCCAGACGATCCAGGCGCCGGCGCTCCTCCACTCCGAGCCCGACCTCCTCGTCAAGATCGTGCGCGACGTGTTCAATGAGGACTTCACGCGCATGCTCATCCAGGGCGAGGACGCGCACCAGACCATCACGAAGTACGTCGAGAGCGTCGCGCCCGACCTGCTCGAGCGCGTCGTGGCCTACGAGGGCGATCGCGACCCGTTCGACGAGTTCCGTGTCACCGAGCAGATCGAGAAGGCGCTGGACCGCAAGGTCTGGCTGCCGTCCGGTGGCTCGCTGGTCATCGACCGCACCGAGGCGATGACAGTCGTAGACGTCAACACCGGGAAGTTCGTCGGCTCGGGTGGAAACCTCGAAGAGACCGTGACGAAGAACAACCTCGAGGCTGCCGAGGAGATCGTTCGCCAGCTGAGGCTGCGTGACATCGGCGGCATCATCGTCGTCGACTTCATCGACATGGTGCTCGAGTCCAACCGCGATCTGGTCCTGCGACGCCTGGTCGAGTGCCTCAGCCGCGACCGCACGAAGCACCAGGTCGCCGAGGTCACTTCCCTCGGCCTCGTGCAGATGACGCGCAAGAAGCTGGGCCTCGGGCTGCTCGAGACCTTCAGCGAGCCCTGCGAGGTCTGCGCCGGCCGCGGCGTGATCGTGCACCACGACCCCGTCGTCAAGCACCGCGGCGCGCAGTCGCCGGGCGGTGCGCCCTCGGGCCGCCGCTCCCGCGGCGGAGGAGGCGCGCAGCAGCAGGCCACCGGCGGCTCCAACGGCACGCACGTGATCACCGAGGGCGTCAAGTCTGCGCTCGCGCAGATCGCCGCGTCGACCATCCACCACCACGACGAGGTCCCGGCAGATGAGCCGGCCGCGGTCGAGGCGCCGGCGGAGCGGCCGAAGAAGGCCCGGAAGAAGCGCGGCGACGCGGCCAAGACGAAGGCCAAGGCGCCCAAGACCGAGAAGGACATCCTGCTCGATTCGGTGCTCGAGGCGCTTCCCGAGCCGAAGGCCCCGGGGCAGGGCCGGTCGCGCCGCCGCGTGACCACGGCCGCCCTCACCGGCACGCCGGTGTCGCACACGCCCTCCGAGGACTGATCTCGACGACGCGCCGTCCGCCTGCTCCGAAGGGGTCAGCGGCCGGCGCGTCGTTCCCGCGCTGTCACGCGGAGCCCCGACGCGATGAGCCGCCGCACCAGTTCGTGGCCGTCGACGTGCTCTGCACCCGCGGCGACGAGCCTGGCGTGGGACTCATCGGGCACGTCGTAGTGATCGCGGTCGAAGCCGCGGCGGGGGATGCCGTTCGCCGCGGCGAACGCGTGCAGCTCGTCGAGATCGCTGTCGCTCACGAGGTGCGCCCACAGCCTCCCGTGGGCGGGCCACCGCGGATCGTCGATGAGGATCGCCACCCCGAGATCATTTCACGAGGGATGCCGCGACACGGTTCGGTCCGCTTTTGGCGTTGGTCGCGGCATCCGGTAAAGTAGTCCTTTGGTGCGTCCCGTTTCGCAGGATATGGCGATGCTCGACAGGCTCAGCAGCCGGCTGGAGCCGTCGCTCCCGCACCAGGACTTCCTCTTCTCGCAAGAGCAGAGTCTCGCAAAGACAACCGGAGCCGTGCGCTCCATCTCAGTAGAAACAGGTGTGAAGTGGTTTACGCAGTTGTGCGCGCCGGTGGCCGGCAGGAGAAGGTCGAGGTCGGCACGATCGTCGTTCTCGACCGCCAGGCCGCGAAGATCGGCGACAAGATCGAGCTGCCCGCCGTCCTGCTCGTGGACGGCGACGCTGTCACGACCGACGCTGACAAGCTCGCCAAGGTGACCGTCACCGCCGAGGTCCTCGGCGAGGAGCGCGGCCCGAAGATCGTGATCCAGAAGTTCAAGAACAAGACCGGCTACAAGAAGCGCCAGGGGCACCGTCAGGACCTCACGCGCGTCAAGGTCACCGGCATCAAGTAAGTCCAGGAAGAGACGCAGAGATGGCACACAAAAAGGGCGCAAGCTCCACCCGTAACGGTCGTGACTCCAACGCTCAGCGACTGGGCGTGAAGCGCTTCGGCGGCCAGCAGGTCCTCGCCGGCGAGATCATCGTCCGTCAGCGCGGCACCCACTTCCACCCCGGCGCCAACGTCGGCCGTGGCGGCGACGACACGCTGTTCGCCCTCGCGGCGGGCGCTGTCGAGTTCGGTCAGAAGGGCGGCCGCAAGGTCGTCAACATCGTGGCCGCCGCGGAGTAATCCTCGGACTGCGCACACTCGAGGAAAGGGGCGGGCTTCGGCTCGCCCCTTTCCCTTTACTCTGGGGCTGACCCAGACCGCTCGTGAGGGGGAACGCATGGTCACATTCGTGGATCGTGTGACGCTGCATCTGCGCGCCGGCAAGGGCGGCAACGGCTGCGTGTCCGTGCGCCGTGAGAAGTTCAAGCCGCTGGCCGGTCCAGACGGAGGGAACGGCGGGCACGGCGGCGACATCGTGCTCGTCGCCGACCCCCAGGTGACGACCCTGCTGTCGTACCACCACTCGCCGCACCGCTCCGGCGGCAACGGCGGGTTCGGCATGGGCGATCACCGCTCCGGTGCGGCGGGGGAGTCGCTCGAGCTCCCGGTGCCGGTCGGAACGGTGGTGAAGGACCCCTCGGGCGAAACGCTCGTCGACATGATCGAGCCGGGGATGCGCTTCGTCGTCGCGCCGGGAGGCTTGGGCGGTCTCGGCAATGCGGCGCTCGCCAACCCCAAGCGCAAGGCCCCCGGCTTCGCGCTGCTCGGCACGCCCGGGTGGGAGGGCGACGTCCAGCTGGAGCTGAAGACCGTCGCCGACGTCGCCCTGGTCGGGTTCCCCTCGGCGGGCAAGTCCAGTCTCATCGCGTCCGTCTCCGCGGCGCGGCCCAAGATCGCCGACTACCCCTTCACGACGCTGCACCCGAACCTCGGTGTCGTGCAGGCCGGTGACGTGCGGTTCACCGTCGCGGACGTCCCCGGTCTCATCGAGGGCGCGAGCGAGGGCAAGGGCCTGGGCCTCGAGTTCCTGCGCCACGTGGAGCGCTGCACCGCGCTCGTGCACGTCCTCGACTGCGCGACGCTTGATCCGGGTCGCGACCCGCTGAGCGATCTCGATGTGATCCTCGCCGAGCTCGGCGCGTACCCAGTGCCTGAGGGCCAGACGCCGCTCCTCGAGCGTCCGCAGCTCGTCGCACTGAACAAGGTCGACGTGCCCGAGGCGAAGGACCTGGCCGACCTCGTGCGGCCGGAACTCGAAGCCCGCGGGTTCCGCGTGTTCGAGATCTCCACCGTCAGCCACGCGGGTCTGCGCCAGCTCACCTTCGCGCTCGGCGAGATCGTCGCGGCGCACCGCGTCGAGCAGGCCAAGACCCCTGCTCCCGAGCGCATCGTCATCCGCCCCAAGGGCTCCGAGAAGGAGTTCTGGATCCGTGTCGAGGGCGGCACTTACGGCAACATCTACCGGATCCTCGGCGAGAAGCCGGTGCGCTGGGTTCAGCAGACCGACTTCCAGAACGAGGAGGCTGTCGGCTATCTCGCTGACCGGCTGGAGAAGCTGGGCGTCGAGGACGAGCTGTTCCGCGCGGGCGCGACCCCCGGTGCGACCGTCGTCATCGGCGAGGGCGACGGCATCGTCTTCGATTGGGAGCCCTCGCTCAAGTCGGTGGCCGAGCTCGCCACCGCCCCCCGCGGCACCGATCCGCGCCTGGTGCAGAGCAGCCGCCGCACGACGTCCGAGCGTCGCGAGCGCTACCACGACATGATGGATGCCAAGGCTGAAGCCCGCGCCGAACTCGAGGCCGAGCGCCGTGCAGCGAAGGACTGGAGCGCGGAGGGCGACGAGTGACGCTGGAACGGCGCGACCTGCCGCAGGCGCGCCGGGTCGTCGTCAAGGTCGGCTCCTCGTCGATCAGCGGCGAGAACGCCCACAAGATCGGTCCGATCGTCGACGCCCTCGCGGCCGCCTACGGACGCGGTGTCGAGGTCGTCCTCGTATCGTCGGGTGCCATCGCCACCGGCATGCCGTATCTCAAGCTCGACGAGCGCCCGAGCGACCTGGCCACACAGCAGGCCGCTGCCGCCGTGGGCCAGAACGTGCTCATCTACCGCTACCAGGCGGCGCTCCGCGGCTTTGGCATCGTCGCGGGCCAGGTGCTGCTGACGGCCGGCGACCTCGAGAACCCCACGCACCGCTCTAACGCTCGCCGCGCGATGGAGCGCCTCCTCGGACTGCGGATCCTGCCCATCGTCAACGAAAACGACACCGTCGCCACGCACGAGATCCGCTTCGGCGACAACGACAGGCTCGCCGCGCTCGTCGCGCAGCTGGTCGGTGCCGACGCGCTCGTGCTCCTGAGCGATATCGAGTGCCTCTACACACGGCCGCCGGACGAGCCAGGCGCGACGCCGATCACCCGCGTCGCCTACGGCGACGACCTCCATGGGTTCGAGTTCGGCTCGGTCGTGGTCAACAGCGTCGGCACCGGCGGCGCGGCGACCAAGGTCTCGGCTGCGCGGCTGGCCGCGGCATCCGGCATCGGCGTTCTCGTCACGAGCGCCGACCTCGTCGACCAGGCGCTGGCGGGCGCCGAGATCGGCACGTGGTTCCAGCCGCACCCCGAACCGACTGCGGCCCCGGCGACCGGACCCGTGCGCACCGCCGTCGATAAACTGGTGGGATGACCACCACCGCGACGACTGCCCGCGAGCGGATGCTTCTCGCCAAGGAGGCGTCCCGCAGTGTCGGGCTCCTCTCCGACGCCGCCAAGCGCGACGCCCTCGAGGCGATCGCACGGGCGATCGAGAACGCCGCCGGCGACATCGTCGCCGCGAACGCCGAGGACCTCGAGCGCGGGCGCAGCACGGGACTGTCGGTTGCGCTGCAGGATCGCCTGCGGCTCGACGAACCGCGCGTCGCCTCCCTTGCGGCGGCGGTGCGAGAGGTCGCTGAGCTGCCCGACCCCGTCGGCCGCGTCCTCGACACCCGGACCCTCGCGAACGGTGTCGCACTGACGAAGGTGGCCGTGCCGTTCGGCGTCGTCGGGTCGATCTACGAAGCGCGCCCGAACGTCACAGTCGACATCGCCGCACTCGCGCTGCGCTCGGGGAACGCCGTCGTCTTGCGCGGCGGAACGGCCGCTGAGCGCACGAACGCCGCGCTCGTGCGGGCAATGCGCGGCGCCCTGGCCGAGCAGGGCATCGACCCCGAAGCGATCCAGACCGTCGACGACTTCGGACGAGAGGGCGCGCGGGAGCTGATGCAGGCCCGCGGCATCGTCGACGTGCTCGTGCCGCGGGGGAGCGCGCAGCTCATCGAGACCGTGGTCACAGAGTCGTCCGTCCCGGTCATCGAGACCGGTGCCGGCGTCGTGCACATCGTGCTCGACTCGACCGCGCGACTCGACTGGGCGCGCGACATCGTCGTGAACGCCAAGACGCAGCGTCCGAGCGTGTGCAACTCCGTGGAGACCGTCCTGGTGGTCAAGGATGCCGCAGCCCGGCTGGTTCCGCCGGTTGTCGAGGCATTGCGCGGCTCAGGCGTCACGGTGCACGGTGACGAGACCGTCTCGGCGCTGGTGTCGGACGTCGTCCCGGCGACGGACGAGGACTGGTCGACAGAGTATCTGAGCCTCGATATCGCCATGCGCGTGGTCGACGACCTCGACGAGGCGCTCGACCACATCCGCCGCTATTCCACCCACCACACCGAGTCGATCATCACGGACGACCCCGCTCACGCCGAGCGCTTCCTGGCGGAGGTCGACTCTGCCGTCGTCATGGCCAACGCCTCCACCCGCTTCACCGACGGCGGCGAGTTCGGCTTCGGCGCCGAGGTCGGGATCTCGACGCAGAAGCTGCACGCACGGGGCCCGATGGGCCTCTCCGAGCTCACGAGCACGAAGTGGCTGGCGCGGGGCGTCGGACAAGTGCGCGACTGACCGCCTAAACTGACATACAGCCTGTGCCCGCAGGCGAATGGAACGGAGCACGAATGACCATCGCCACGATCGTCGCCCTCGCCGCGGAAACCGAGCACCACGGCAACGTCGCCCTCGAGACCGTCTGGTACGGCATCGTCGCGATCTGCGTCTTCGGCGCCCTGGCCGTCGTGACGCTGTCGTACCGCAACGTCGCCAACCGCCACTCGCACAAGGCCGAGGCTTACGCCCGCGCTCACGCCAACGACGTCCAGCACGTGGGGCACGGCCACTAGGCCGCACTGAATGACGGTGCCGGCAGCCCCGAGGATCGGGGTCATGGGTGGGACGTTCGATCCCATCCATCACGGCCACCTCGTCGCCGCCAGCGAGGTCGCACAGTGGTTCGACCTCGACGAGGTCGTGTTCGTGCCGACGGGGGAGCCGTGGCAGAAGGATGGCGTCTCGCCGAGCGAGCATCGCTATCTCATGACGGTGATCGCCACAGCATCCAATCCCCGCTTCACGGTGAGCCGCGTCGACATCGATCGTTCGGGCCCGACCTACACGATCGACACGCTGCGCGATCTGAAGGCGGAGCGTCCCGACGCGGAGCTGTACTTCATCACGGGCGCCGACGCCATAGCGCAAATTCTCAGTTGGAGGGACCATGATGAGTTGTGGGACCTCGCACATTTCGTTGCGGTCTCCCGCCCCGGGCACGTCCTCAGCACAGACGGGTTGCCCAGTGAAGACGTGAGTCAGCTCGAGATCCCCGCTCTCGCCATCTCGTCGACGGACTGCCGTGACCGCGTAGAACAAGGACACCCGGTGTGGTACCTCGTTCCTGACGGGGTCGTCCAATACATTGCGAAGCACCATCTCTACCGGAGCAAGGAATGACTGAACCCGAGCAGCCGGCGAACCCACCGCTGACGCGCAAGCAGTTGCGCGAGATCCGGAACACCGGATCCACCCCCGTGATCACCCCTGAGAGCGCTGCCACGGCAGCGGCCCCGGCGACTGCCGAGCCGGAGGCGCCGCGTGCGGGCGTCGACGCTCCCGCCGAAGCTCCTGCGCAGGCAGAGTCCGAGCAGCCCGCGCCGGCCCCGCAGCAGGCTTCCGCTCCGATCGCATCGGCGCACCTCCCGCGAGCTGCCGATCCCGTAGTCGTGCCGCCGGCGCCCGTCGCCGACTCCGCTGTCGACCTCGGAGCATCGCCCCTCACCCGGCGCCAGGCACGTCAGCAGGAGCGCATCCGCACGGCGTCCGTCCCGGTCATCACCCCCGAGGTCGCTGCGGCGCACTCCGCCTCCATGGCGACCCTCGTCACCGAGGCTCCGCCGCTCACCCGCACGGAGCCGGTCAGCCTGCACAGCGGCATGCACGACCTCTTCGGTCTCGCAACGGCGCCCGCACCGGTCGTCCAAGCGGCGCCGGAGCGCACCGCCGAGGCGCCGCGGCCCGAGCCCGTGCGCCCGGTCTCCCCGTGGTCAGACGGTCACGAGTCTGCCGACCGGACCACCGCGACCGCAGAAGAGATCGAGGCCGACAGGGAACGCAGCGTGAGCCCGCTCCTCGGCGCGGGTCTTCTCGCGGCCGAGCCCGAGCAGGCCGACCTGCCGCCGTCGTTCGACCAGCTGCTCGCTCGCTCCACGGGTTCTGTCTCGATGCCCAACGCGCTCATCCTGTCGCAGGCGCCCGAGGTCTCGCCCATCGTCGCCCCGCTCAGCTCGACGGGCGAGGTGCTCATCACCGGCACGTTCAACCTCCCGGAGGGGCTCGGGTCCACCGGTCACGCGCGCGGAACGGCCGACGGCAAGGAAGTCGACGCCACGCTCGTCGACGGCGAGCTGCCCGCGCACTCATCGCCCACCCCGATCGCCGCCAGCGCTGCGATCAGCACGGTGAAGACCGCCGGCGAGGTCATCCGGCCTCCCGTGCCCGAGAAGGGCAGCAAGCTCATGCTCACGCTCGCGATCACCGCCGGCGCTCTGGCGCTCGCGCTGGTCGGCGTGCTGATCCTCGCCTTCGTCACGGGGGTGCTGTGATGACGGCATCCGCTCAGTCCCTCGACATGCTGCAGATCGCGGCGGCGGCCGCCGACGCGAAGAGCGGTGAAGACCTCGTCGCGCTCGACGTGTCGGTGCCGCTTCCACTCGTCGACATCTTCCTGCTCGTGACCGGTCGCAGCGAGCGCAACGTCGCCGCGATCGCCGATGAGATCGAGGACCGCCTTCTGGAGGCCGGGCACAAGCGCCTGCGTCGCGAAGGGCGCCACGAAGCACGCTGGGTGCTGCTCGACTTCGGCGACCTTGTGGTGCATGTGTTCCACGAGCAGGAGCGCGTCTACTACGGCCTCGAGCGGCTCTGGAAGGACTGCCCGGTCGTCCCGATCGATCTTCCGGCCCGGACGCCCACCGAGTAGTCTGCGGTGGTTCGGGGCACGCCGCGACGTGTTGTAAGCTTGTGGAGTTGCCTCGCGGGGCAGCAGAACAAGGGCCTGTGGCGCAGCTGGTAGCGCACCTGCATGGCATGCAGGGGGTCAGGGGTTCGAGTCCCCTCAGGTCCACCAAAACTCCCGGTAAAGCACCGAAACTTCGCTCCCCGATCAGGGAGTTCGAATGATCGATGGTCGTTCTACTGGACACTCCGTTGAGTCTCGCTCGACCTACCGCGCGGTCACGGGCCCCAGAACCCGTCGTTCGTTTACACTGGCGAGTCCAAGGGGAGTACTCCGACACGTTCGGCTCGTCATTACGAATGCTCGTCGCATTCCGGGCCCTCGGTCCTCGGCCACGAGGATGGAGAAGACCTTGGCGCTGATCCGCTCACGCCAAGGTTAGGACCCCGCTGTGAATGTCACTCCGCTCGTCTGGTTCATCACGATCGCGGTAACGATCGCCTTCTTCGTCTACGAGTTCTACGCGCATGTGCGCAAGCCGCACGAGCCGACCATAGGCGAGTCCGCGCGCTGGTCGGCGTTCTACATCGGTCTCGCCCTGCTCTTCGGCGTCGGCATCGGCACGGTGTCGGGCTGGACGTTCGGCGGCGAGTACTTCGCGGGCTATCTGACCGAGAAGGCGCTGTCGATCGACAACCTGTTCGTCTTCCTCATCGTCATGACGAGCTTCGCGGTGCCGAAGATCTATCAGCAGAAGGTCCTGATGATCGGCATCGTGATCGCCCTGATCCTGCGCGGTGTCTTCATCGCCGTCGGTGCCACGCTGATCGAGAACTTCTCGTGGGTGTTCTACGGGTTCGGTGCGCTGCTGCTGTTCCTGGCCTATCGTCAGGCGTTCTCTCACGGCGACTCCAACCCCGCCGATGGCCGGGTCATGCGCTTCGTGCGTCGTCACCTGCGCGTCACCGACGAGTACCACGGTGACCGGCTCACCGTCGTTCGGCAGGGACGCCGCTGGGCAACGCCGATGCTGCTGACCATCATCGCCATCGGCTTCGTCGACCTCATCTTCGCCGTCGACTCGATCCCCGCGATCTACGGCTTGACCGAAGAGGCGTACATCGTGTTCACCGCCAACGCCTTCGCCCTGATGGGCTTGCGCCAGCTGTTCTTCCTGATCGGTGGCCTGCTGGAGCGCCTGGTCTACCTCGCGCAGGGCCTCGCGGTCATTCTGGCCTTCATCGGGGTGAAGCTCCTCATCCACGCCCTCCACAAGAACGAGCTGCCGTTCGTCAACGGCGGCGATCCGATCACAGTGATTCCCGAGATTCCGATCTGGCTCTCGTTGCTCTTCATCGCAGGGACGATCGCCGTGGCGACCGTTGCGAGCCTCGTCAAGACCCGTGGCGACCGCGGCGCGGCTGATCCGATCCCGGTCGATGATGCACCGGGGGAGCCGCGCGGGCGTCCTACTCCGCACTGACCGTCCACGACTCCGACGGTGCCGAGCGCCTGACGGAGGGCTCGGCGCAGCGTCAGGCGATTCCGGTGGTGTTCAAGAGCGCACCGATCGCGAACGTGGCCGCCAGAGCGATCGCGCCGCCGACGACGACGCGGATCGTGGCTCGAGTGACGGGGCTTCCACCGATGCGGGCGCCGAGCGCGCCTGTGGCCCCGAGTGCGATGAGAACGACGATGAAGGTCACGGGGATCCGGACCGACTCCGGCAGGAGAATGGTGAGGAACGGGAGGATTCCACCGCAGACGAACGCCAGAGCGGATGCCGCGGCCGCCCGCCATGGGCTGACGAGGTCGTCCGGATCGATGTTCAGTTCCATCGACAGATGGGCACGGAGCGCGTCGCGCTCGGTCAGCTCCACAGCCACCCGTTTCGCCGTCTCGTCGCTCAGCCCCTGCGCACGATAGAGCCCCGCGAGCTCCTCGAGCTCCTGCTCGGGCATCGTGCGGAGCTCTTCCGTCTCCTTGGCGATCAGCGCTCGCTCGCTGTCGCTCTGACTGCTGACCGAGACGTACTCGCCCAGCGCCATCGAGAGAGCTCCGCCGATCAGCGCAGCCGACGACGCGGGGATGATCGCCGCAAGGTCCGGTGTCGCCGCAGCCACGCCGACAGCGATCGCCGCGACCGAGACGATGCCGTCATTGGCTCCCAGAACTCCTGCCCGGAGCCAGTTCAGCTTTCCCGCGATCCCCGCGACGTGCGGCTCGCCACCATGCATGCTCACGCGACAAACCTAGGACGATTCGGCCGCAGCGGGTGGGAGCACACGGTGCGTCGGTCATCGCTCATGGCAGTCCTTTCGTCGACTTCAGCATCGACGGGGCACCGCGCCCGCGAGAGGCCGAAGGTCCTGCGGCGATCGACTTGTGCACGGCATCTGCGACCAGGACCGCCGGGACGGCGACGGCCGCCAGAAGCCAGCCGTGCGGCGGCGGCCAGCTGCCCCCCAAGAGCGTCGCCAATGGCGGGACGCCGAGGAAGATCAGCAACAGGACCGCCTGCGCCGCCACCGCCCATTCGACGGCGCGGTTCTCCCCAAACCGCAACCGCCAGACGGGCAGCCTCGTGCTGCGGCACGCGAATGCATTCGCCATCTGCCCCAGCACGATCGCCGCGAACGCTGTTCCGGATGCGGACGCCTGGAGCGATGCAGCAGGAACGTCGCCCCACCGCCAGCCGCCCAGCAGCAGCACCGCCACGAATGCACCCATGGAGACGATGGCCTCAGTCATTCCCAAGACGAGGAATGCTCGGGCGAGCAGCACCCGGTCGATGCTGGAGCGCTGACGACGGCCCTTCATGGTGTCTGCGCGCGCGGGTTCGGCGCCGAGCGCCAACGCGGGGAGCATGTCGCTGCCGATGTCCAGCGCGATCACCTGGAGGACGCCTATCGCCAGCGGCACCGAGCCGCCTGTCACCGCCCACACCACGAACGGCGCGAGTTCGGCGACGTTGTCGGTGAGGTGGTAGGTCAAGAAGCGCCGCACGTTCTGGAAGGTCGCACGCCCCAACTCGATCGCCGCCACGATCGTCGCGAAGTGGTCGTCCAGGAGCACCACATCGGCGGCTTCCCGGGCCACATCGCTGCCGGCGGCTCCCATTGCGACGCCGACGTCGGCCTCCCGCAACGCCGGCGCATCGTTGACGCCGTCGCCGGTCATCGCCACGACGTGCCCGTGGCTGCGCAGCGCCCGGGCGATCCGCAGCTTGTCCGCCGGCTGTGCGCGCGCAACGACGACTCCGTCGTCATGGTCGATGGCGTCCGCCAGCGCGACGTCGTCAGCGGGAAGGTCTGCCCCGTCCAGCACGACGCCCCGTGTGCCCAGCAGCCCGAGTTCACGGGCGATCGCGGCCCCGGTTCGCGGGTGATCACCGGTGATCATGGCGATGCGGATGCCCGCGCTCCGGCAGGCTCGCAAGGCCTCCGCCACACCTTCCCGGGGTGGATCCTCGAGCGCAAGAAGGCCCAGCAGCTCAAGGTCGTGTTCGGCCTCCGGGGACGGCTCGGCAGTCCAACGGCGTGTCCCGACCGCGAGCACGCGCTTGCCCGCGTCTGCCAGTTGCTGCACGGCTCGAACCATGTCATCCGGCACTGCCCGGCACCGTGCGAACACCGCCTCCGGGCCGCCGAGGACCGAGACCGTGGTCCCGTCGATCGAGGAGCTGACCATGCGCTCCGAGGTATAGGCGGTGCGCTGGCCCTCGGGCTCGACGGTCAGCCCCAATCTCAGAGCAAGGCAATGGAATGCGGCCTCCATCGGGTCGCCGTCGGCCACCCAGCCTTCCGGCGTCTCCGCCACGCGCCCGCTGACGCAGCGCAGTGCGGCGCGCGTCACGTCAGCGGCGAGGGCGACGGCGGACGGGGGACCCGTCAGCCGAGCCACGGGGAGGTAACCCTCCCCGTGCACGTGGACAGCACCGGTGACGGTGACGACGATCACGACGTTCATTCGGCTCTGCGTCAAGGTGCCCGTCTTGTCTGTGCAGATGAAGCTCGTCGCTCCGAGCGTCTCGACGGCATCGAGACGACGCACCAGCGCGTTCCGCGTGGACATCTTCTCCGCACCCCGAGCGAGCGAGAGCGTCACCGTGGGGAGGAGGCCCTCCGGCACGAGCGCGACGGCGACGCCGATCGCGAAGATGGCGGCGGCCAGCGGTCCGAGGCCCAGGAGGAGCGCCGCGCCACCGAGGCCTGCGGCCACCGTCGCCGCGATCACCGCGATGACTCGAACGACTCTCCGCAGTTCGAGAGTGAGTGGGCTGGCAGGTCTCGCGGCTCCCTCTGTGAGCCGCGCGATCTCGGCCAGTTGCGTGCGCGGACCCGTGGCCATCACAACGGAGCGCGCAGTCCCCTGAACCACGAAGGTGCCGCCGATGAGCCGGTCACCCGCACCGCGAGCGACGGCGACGCTCTCGCCGGTGACGATCGACTCATCGACCAGCAGACCATCACAGGACGCTATCTGCAGATCGGCGCCGACCCGGTCACCTGCGGCCAGCACGACGAGGTCGCCAGGCACGAGATCCGCTGCCGCGACCTCGACCGCGGCGCCGTCGCGGACCACATGTGCAGTGACCGGTACGAGTGATCGCAGTTGCTCCGCAGCGCGGTCCGCGCGGTACTCCTGGGCGAAGGCGAATGCCGCATTCAAGATGATGATCACCACGATCGCCACGGCGAGGGCCGTCGTCCCCGCCACGAGCGCAAGGCCGGCCGCCACCCACAGCAACAGGGCCAGGAGATGCGTCAGCTGAGCGATCAGCATTCGCCACACCGATGCACGCCGGCGGGGCTTGAGCGTGTTGGGTCCGACCTCTGCCAGGCGCGCGGACGCCTCCGCGCTGGTCAGGCCCGACTCCGACGACGTCTCCGACACTGCGGTCACACCTTCGGTCCTTCCGCCGCACACCGAGGCTCCGTGGCCGCGCCTCGCGAGCGCTCGCGGCATCCCATCCACGCGACACGACTCAGCGTGCCGCGAGGGCGCGGGACCTGTCGGGCCGAAGGTCCTGCCGGGCGGAGCCATACGACCGCGCGGGACCTTCGACCTTCGGGTCCACCCTGCCGCCACTCATCATCGGATGATGGGTCCGCTCAGCTGTTCGCTGCGACAGGGGCCGTGACCATGCCCGCATGGGTCATCCTCGTCGTAGTCGGAGCAGGCTTCACCGCCCTGGCCGCCTGGGCGTCACGCCGATTGCTGGATCGGACGGTCGGCTGGTTCCGGGCGAGTGCGACGTCGCTCGTCGTGTTCCTGGTCGCGTTGCCCCTGGCGCTGTGGTCGCTTCGAGCCGCGGGCGTGCTCGACGAGGACGGCCGCGTGGCCGTGGGCACACCGATCGCGCTTTCTTTCATCGCGCTCACCTTGGGCTGGCTCTTCGCCGCCGTCGTCGTCTGCGTGGTCACGATCGAGTTCGTCTGGCCGTCCGGTGGCTGGGGGCGCCCTGTCGAGATGGTCCGCGATGCGCTCCGCCGACGCGATCGGGCACGACGCTACGCCGAGATTCTCTCGATCGCCTCACGTCACGGACTCGCGCTCTTCGAACGCAGAGGGCGAGGCGACGCCCCACGCGAGCTGCCTGCAGCGATCGTCGCGGCCGCAAACGAAGCCGGTGTGACGTTCGTGAAGCTGGGGCAGATGCTCTCGGCCCGTGACGATGTGCTCCCTCGGGAGATCGTCGACGCTCTGGCTACCCTCCAAACCGACTCGACGCCGATCCCCTGGGATGCGGCCAGGCAGGTCGTGGAAAGCGAGCTGCGCCGGCCGATCACAGAGGTGTTCAGCTTCGTCGACCCTGAGCCGCTCGCCGCGGCGTCAGTCGCGCAGGTCCACGCTGCGCGCCTGATCGACGGCCAGGATGTCGTCCTCAAGATCCAGCGACCTGTCGCCCGCCGGCAGGTGGTCACGGACGTGGACATCCTCAACCGGCTGGCGGGCGACCTGGAACGCCGCACCACCTGGGCACGCGAATACGGCGTGGTCGCCCTCGTCGCCGAATTCAGCTGGGCGTTGCACCAGGAACTGGACTACCGGATCGAGCTGGCGAACCTCGAGCTCGTGCGGAGGGCCGGCGCCGCATCCCCCTGGCCGGTCCGCACTCCCCGCGCGTACAGCGAGCACTCGACGGAACGCATGCTGGTGATGGAGCGGATCCTGGGAACACCGGTCAGCCGCATCGCGCCGGGCGACCTGTCGGAGGGGGTGGCTCGCGCTATCGCCGACCACCTGGTGGCGGCCGTGCTGGACCAGGTGCTCGTCCGGGGGGTGTTTCACGCAGATCTTCATGCCGGGAACGTCATGGCGCGATGTGACCACGGGAGCGATCCTGTCGGATGGGTCTCGCTGGTGGACTACGGAGCGATCGGGATCGTGGAGAAGAGCCTCCGAAGGCTCCTCGCTGCGCTGCTGATAGCGATGGCGAACGAAGACGATGCCGGCGCCACAGATCTGGTGCTGCTCATCTGCACGCACCACGGAGCGCTGGACAAGTCGGCGCTGCAGCGAGACATCGGCGCTCTCGTCACCCGAGTGCGCTTCAGCGCGTCCGGTGAAGACATCTTCCGCCTGCTCGTGGACGCACTTCGGCGTCACCACCTCGCCATTCCGCCGTCGCTCCTGCTCGTGCTCCGCACGCTCAGCTCCCTCGACGGGACGCTCCGGCGGCTGTCCGACGGATACAACCTCACGCGCAGCGGCATTCGTATGGCATCCACTGTCTCCACGCGCGGTCTGTCGCTGCACGACATGGCGATGACCGCGGAGGTTCAGTTCGCTCTGTCCGTCGAGCGGATGCTGCGAATGGGCCGGCGAGTGGAGAACATCTCCCGTGAGTTGGACGAGGGCACCTTCGCGGTGAAGGCGGTGGTGTTCGACAGTGCCGACGAGCGCACATGGGTGGACCGGCTCGCATCGCGCCTGACGGTCACCGTCGTCGGGGTCACTCTCGTGCTCGCGGGCGTGCTGCTCGGCGTGAGCGACACCGGCCCGGAGCTGGCAGGCGTGCCCGCGGTGTCGGTGCTCGGTGGGTTTCTCGGCCTCGGCGGAATCCTGCTGCTGCTGCGCAGCCTCGGCCAATCCTTCCGGAGTCGTGGCGGCGGATAGGATCGGCGACTCACCCGTGAGCGGACCGCGGTCACGAACAGATCGGCGGGGAGCCCGGCATCACGCCGGAATGGCGTACGGACGGCGGTGCGCCGGACCGCAGGTCGCTGGGCCGATGGCAGGACCTTCGGCACGTTGCGAGTGTGGGGACCGCGCCAGGGTGTACGCATGCCTTCGGCCGTCGAGACAGCGGATCGTGACCGCGCAGTCGGGGCGCACGTCGCCGACTCGCGTCGCCCGTCGCTCTTCCTCCTCCCCGCCGGAGCGACGATCGCCGGGTGGCTCGCGGCGTCCGCTGCGCTCGGCATCGCTCTCCCGCGCGCATCCGTGGTTGCCGCCGTTCTGCCGCTGGCACTGGGACCGGCCGCGGCGGTGATCCTGTTCACCGTGGCGGTCGTCCTCCTCCTCAGGGCGACGCGACGATGGGGAAGGCTCATCCTGCTGCCCTGGCTCGGCGTGGTGCTCGTCGCCGTGTACTCGACGTCGATCGCCTTCGCCGCGGCGTATCCGCCCCGGCCTGCCGCAGGGGAGCCACCGAGCGGAGCGACGTGGGCGTCGATGACGGCCGCCGACGGCACGGCGCTGGCGGGCTGGTACATCCCATCGCGCAACGGCGCGGCGGTGGTGCTCCGTCACGGCGCCGGCTCGACCTCCTCCCACACGATTGCGCAGGCTCGCGTCCTTCAGGCCGCCGAGTACGGGGTGCTCCTGACGGACGCCCGCGGACACGGGGCCAGCGGCGGTCAGGCGATGGCTCTCGGGTGGTATGGCGAGAGCGACATAAACGCAGCCGTGGACTATCTGGAAAGCCGCGCCGAAGTCGATCCGCATCGGATCGCGGTCGTCGGCTTGTCGATGGGCGGCGAGGAGGCCATCGGCGCTGCCGGCGTCGACCAGAGGATCTGCGCGGTGGCGGCGGAGGGCGCGACAGGTCGGACCGCCGCCGACAAGGCCTGGCTGGTCGAGGAGTACGGCATCGCAGGCGTCGTGCAGCAAGGGCTCGACACCGTCACGTACGCCCTCATCGAGGTGCTCACTCCCGCACCTCGTCCCGACAGCCTGGTCGACTCGCTCGCGGGCGCGGACCGGACTCCGTTCCTGCTGATCGCCGCGGGCGACGAGCAGGACGAGGAGCTGGTCGCCCGGCGCCTGCAGCGGATCGACCCGTCTCGAGTGTCAATATGGGTCGCGCCGGGCGTCGAGCACACGCAAGCGCTGCAGAGCTCCCGCGAGGAGTGGGTCTCCCGTGTCGTCGGTTTCCTCGACGAGTCGTTCGGCGGCTGCGAGAGGTAAGGCATGACAGTCGAGGGAGCGGACGACTCGCGGTGGCTGACGCGGTGGCTCGTGGTCGTGAGCGCAGGCGAGGCCATCGGCTTCCTCGTGCCTGCGGTGGTGGGTGTGGTCACGTCCGGTACGCCGGTGTTCGTCTACGCGACACTCGCGGCCGGCGCGCTCGAAGGAGCGGTGCTGGGCGCTGCGCAGAGTGTCGTGCTGCGTCGGCGACTCGCCCGGCTTCGGGTCGCGGCGTGGGTGCTTCTGACGGCGGCCGGCGCGACCGTCGCGTACGGCGCCGGCATGCTCGCGTCCGCCGCGACCGACTTCGCCGGTCTGCCGGGTGTGGTCAAGGTGGGAATGGTCGGCGCATCCGCCGGCGCGGTGCTCTTCTCCGTCGGCACGGCGCAGTGGCTGGAGCTGCGCCGCCATGTTCGCGGCGCGGGATGGTGGGTCGTCGGGACGGCGGCGGCCTGGACGCTCGCGCTCGGCGCCTTCCTGGCGATCGCGACACCTCTGTGGCATGAGGGGCAGGAGCCGGCGCTGTCTGTGCTCATCGGCATCGGTGCCGGTCTGGTGATGGCGGTGGTGATGGCGATCGCCACCGGAGCCGTCCTCGAGGCGATCCTCCGCCGCGACACGACCGCACGGCTGAAGACCACCCCGCGCTGACGTCAGGGAGGATCCCGGGCCTGGGGCGCCCGTTCAGGTGGTGTCTGCCGCTCGGGACGCCACGTAGCGATCCGGCTCGGGAGTGCGCTCGAACCACCTGCCGCTGATGGCCGCGGGAGAGATCTTGACCCAGCGGTACTTCAGCGTGGGAATCCACGGACGAAGGGGCAGAGCGTCGGCCGCATCGATCTCGCTCTGACGCTCGAGTCTGCTCGCCCGTCCCTTCACCACGACGCTCGCTGCGGAGCTCTCGTCGTACTCGTCCACCTCGAAGGCCACGTCGGGTTCCGCCGAGAGATCGGCCAGCTTCGAGCCGGGCGCTGTGCGGAACAGCAGCCGCGGGCCGTCGACGACGTAGTTCACCGGAAAGATCTCCGGCCCCGTCGGGCCGGTGAGTGCGAGGCGGCCCAGCTCCCGACGCGCGAGGAGGTTCCAGCACTCCTCCTCGGTCAGCTTCCAGACGCCCGCTTCATCGATGCGCTCCATGCTCCTCTTCTCCTCTGCGCCGTGGTCAGGCCGTGAGGATGACCTTGAGGGCCTTCGTCTCGGCCGCGCGGCCGAACGTGTCGTAGGCATCCATGATGTCGCCGAGCGAGAAGCGGTGGCTGATGAAGCCGGCGACGTCGAGGCGGCCCTGCGCGAGCAGCTTGATGAGCATCCGCGAAGTGTCCGTGTTGACCAGGCCCGTGGTGATCGTCAGGTTCTGGATCCAGGCCGACTCCAGCGGGAACGTGACCGGCTTGCCGTGCACGCCCACGTTGGCGACGTGACCGCCCGGCCGCACGATCTCCAGGCTCATGTCCCAGGTCGACGGCAGCCCGACGGCTTCGATCGCGACATCCACACCGAGCCCGTCGGTGAGGGCGAGAACCTGCTCACGCCAGTCCGCGCCCGAGGAGACGACACCGTCGCTCGCACCGAACCGCTTCGCCTGCTCCACGCGGTTGGGGTCGATGTCGATCGCGATGACCCGGCTCGGTCCATACAGCGAGGCTGTGGTCATGGCTGCAAGGCCCACCGGACCCGCGCCGATGACCGCCACGACATCGCCCGGCTCGACGGCGCCGTATCGGATCCCGATCTCGTGCCCCGTGGGCAGGATGTCGCTGATCATCGCGGCCTCTTCGGCCGACACGCCCTCCGGCACCTTGTGAAGCGAGGTCTCCGCGAAGGGGATCCGCACGAGCTCGGCCTGTGTGCCGTCGATGAGATGTCCGAGGATCCAGCCGATCCCGGACGCTCCTTCGTCGGCGAGGCAATGCGAGTACATCCCCTCGAGGCAGTAGCTGCACTTCCCACACGCCGAGATGCAGGAGATGATCACGCGATCTCCTACGGCGAGTTCCGTCACCGCCTCACCGACCTCGGTGACGACGCCGACGCCTTCGTGCCCGAGGGTGCGCCCGGACTCCACCGCCGGCACGTCACCCTTGAGGATGTGCAGATCCGTGCCGCAGATGGTCGTGGTCTCGATCTTCACGATCGCGTCCGTGGGCTTCTGTATCCGAGGTGCCGGCTTCTCCTGCCATTCGATGGATCCCGGACCTTGATAGACCAGCGCCTTCATATCTCTCACTCCTCGGATGTCTGCGCACGGGGCGACGAGGCCCATCGTCCTCTCCCCGATCATCGTCCGATAGGGACCTTGGACCCGCGGCGCCACCCGACCGCCGTGCGGAGCCGGTCAGGCCGGCCAGAATGCGGGACCTTCGGCCCAACGCCGGAGCGGCTCCCGGCACAGGGTCGTGTCATGACGAACATCCTCGCGCTCGACCAGATCACCATGGCCGACCTGCCCCACGTCGGCGGGAAGAACGCGTCGCTCGGAGAGATGATCTCGCGACTCAGCGGCGCCGGGCTGCGGGTGCCTGGCGGGTTCGCCACCACCGCGACCGCGTACCGCTCTTTCCTGCGACAGGCCGGGCTCGCCGGGCGCATCGAGGCGCTGCTGGCGCCGCTGGACGTGTCCGATGTCGAAGACCTCGCTCGCGTGGGCCGGACCATTCGCTCCTGGATCGAGGATCAGCCGCTGCCGGCGGATCTCGAGTCCGACATCCGGCGCGCGTTCGACGACATGACGGCTGCGGAACCGGACCTCGCCGACGCGACGTGGGCCGTGCGCTCGTCGGCGACGGCGGAGGACCTTCCGAGTGCCTCTTTCGCGGGTCAACAGGAGACGTATCTCCACATCGCCGGCGTCGACAATGTGCTGGCCGCCGTGCGCAAGGTGTTCGCATCCCTGTACAACGATCGTGCGATCGCCTACCGCGTGCACCAGGGCTTCGCTCACGGCGACGTGGCGCTCTCCGCTGCCGTGCAGCGCATGGTGCGTTCCGACATCGGGGCCTCGGGCGTCATGTTCACCATCGACACCGAGACCGGGTTCGACGGCGCGATCCTGATCACGAGCGCGTACGGCCTGGGCGAGACGGTCGTCCAGGGACAGGTGAATCCGGACGAGTTCGCGGTGTACAAGGCGGCGGTCCGCGAGGGCCGGCCGGGGATTCTCCGCCGCAGCGTGGGGGAGAAGGCCATCGCCATGAGGTTCGCCGCGGGCCATGAGGTCGGGGCGAGCACCATGATCACGACTGTGCCACCGGCGGAGCGCCGCGTGCACAGCATCAACGACGACGAGGTGATGGAGCTCGCGCGGTCCGCTCTCATCATCGAGGATCACTACGGTCGTCCGATGGACATCGAGTGGGCGAAGGACGGCGTCGACGGGCTTCTGTACGTACTCCAGGCTCGGCCCGAGACCGTCGCGTCTCGCCTGCAAGGGCACAGCCACACCCGCTATGCGCTCCAGGAGCACGGCAGGGTGCTGGTGCAGGGTCGCGCGATCGGTCAGCGGATCGGCGGGGGAACGGTGCGCGTCGTGCGGTCGCCGTCGGAGATGGCGAAGGTCCGCACCGGCGACGTCCTGGTCGCAGACATCACCGATCCGGATTGGGAGCCCGTGATGAAGCGGGCGGCCGCCATCGTGACGAACCGCGGCGGGCGCACGTGCCACGCGGCCATCATCGCGCGTGAACTCGGCATCCCCGCTGTCGTGGGCACCGGGACGGCTACGCGGGACCTGGCCGACGGCGACGGCGTGACGGTCGTCTGCTCGCAAGGGGAGAGCGGGCTCGTGTACGAGGGGCTGCTGCCTTTCGTGACGGAGGAGATCGCCATCGAGCGGATGCCGGAGCTTCCGGTGCAACTCATGCTCAATGTCGGCACGCCCGATCAGGCGTTCGGCTTCGCGGCACTGCCCCATCACGGGGTCGGCTTGGCCCGGCTCGAGTTCATCGTGGGGAACCAGATCGGCATCCACCCCCGTGCTCTCCTCGAGCTCGACTCGCTTCCGGAGCAGCTCCGCGCAGAGATCGACGTGAGGATCGCCGCCTATCCCTCGCCGCGAGAGTTCTTCGTCCGGAGGGTCGCGGAGGGCGTGGCGACGATCGCCGCAGCCTTCGCACCCGACCCGGTGATCGTCAGGACCAGCGACTTCAAGTCGAACGAGTACGCGCACCTCCTCGGTGGTGACCGGTATGAGCCGCAGGAGGAGAACCCGATGCTGGGGTGGCGCGGAGCGGCGCGGTACCTCACCCCGCAGTTCGGAGAGTGCTTCGCGATGGAGTGCGAAGCACTCCGCTACGTGCGCGACGAGATGGGACTGACCAACCTCAAGATCATGGTGCCGTTCGTGCGAACCGTGGCGGAGGGAGCAGCCGTGAGCGCGGAGCTCGCCACGCACGGTCTCGAGCGCGGGCGCAACGGACTCGAGGTGATGATGATGTGCGAGATCCCCTCGAACGCGCTCCTCGCCGACCAGTTCCTGGATCACTTCGACGGGTTCTCGATCGGGTCCAACGACATGACGCAGCTCGTGCTCGGCATCGACCGCGACTCCGAGCTCGTCGCGGATGAGTTCGATGAGCGGGATCCAGCCGTGCTGCGCGTCCTCGGCATGGCGATCGACGCGTGCAACCGGCGCGGGAAGTACGTGGGCATCTGCGGCCAGGGCCCCTCGGATCATCCGGATCTCGCCGACTGGCTCGTCGACCGCGGCATCCAGTCCATCTCGCTGAGCCCCGACACGATCGTCGGCACCTGGCTTCGGCTCGCGGAGCGCCCCGGGGTGGAGGCCGGCCGAGAGGCTCTCACGGCGCCCTCTCCGGTGGACGGCTGATCGGACTCAGGGCGCGATGCCGTTGCGGATGCCCCGAGCGCTTGACCGTCTCGCGGCGACGGGGGAGCCTGGGGGAGTCCCGAGGAGGCCCCCATGACCGACGTGACCCCGTTCCTGTGGTTCGACAACGATGCCGAAGCCGCGATCGCCTTCTACACCGAGCTCATCCCCGAGTCGGCGATCGTCTCGGTGGGACGGTACCCCGATGAGGTGCCTGGGATGGGCGGGAAGGTCATGCACGCGCACTTCCGTCTCGCGGGACGCGACTACTACGCGATGGATGCCGGGCCGCAGTTCCCCTTCACCGAGGCGGTCTCCCTCTACGTCGCGTGCGGCGATCAGCAGGAGGTCGACCGCTACTGGGACGCGCTCGTCGCCGACGGCGGCGAGGAGCAGCCGTGCGGCTGGCTCAAGGACCGCTGGGGCCTGTCATGGCAGATCATCCCCGATCGCCTCATCGAGCTCATCCGTCACCCCGATCCGGAAACCGCGCACCGCGCGGTGCAGGCCATGCTGACGATGCACCGCATCGACATCGCCGCGATCGAGGCCGCCGCCGCGGCGGCATGATGCGCGCGCGCCTGACCGCGGTGGCGGGATGCCTCGCTCTCGCCGCCCTCGCCGCATCCGCCTGCTCCGCGACACCGCCCGCAGCGCCGGTCCCGCCCCGCGCTTCCTCGCCGGAGGCGGCGACACCCGCGCCGACCGCGACCGCTTCCGCCGAAGGCTGGTGGCGCGTGGCATCGAACCCCGAGACACTCGCCTCGGGACTCCAGGCGCCGTGGTCCGTCGTCCCGACGGGCGACGGTGGAGCGCTCATCTCGCAGCGGAACGACGGCCGGGTGCTCGAGCTCACGCCGGCGGGGGAGGTGCGCGACGCCGGGGTCGTCCCCGGGGTGGTCTCGGGTGGCGAGTCGGGACTCCATGGCCTGGCACTGCATTCGGACGGCGCAGACACGTGGCTCTACGCCTACCACGGCGCGCGAGACGACAACCGTGTGGTGCGGATGCCGCTGCTCGGTGCCCCGGGGGAGCTGACGCTGGGTGAGGCGGAGGTGGTTTTCGAAGGCATCCCGCGCGAGAGCACCCACGACGGCGGACGGCTCGCGTTCGGCCCGGACGACTATCTCTACGTCTCGACCGGCGACGCGCAGCGGCGCGACGCGGCGCAGGATCCCGCGGCGCTCGGCGGAAAGATCCTGCGCCTGACGCCGGAGGGCGACCCCGCACCGGGCAATCCGTGGGACAACGCGGTGTGGACGCTGGGGCATCGCAATGTGCAGGGGCTGGCGTGGACGAGTGACGGCACGATGTGGGCGAGCGAATTCGGCCAGAACGCCTGGGATGAGCTGAACCGCATCGAGCCGGGGGCGAACTACGGCTGGCCGATCGTGGAGGGGACGGCGGGACGCGACGGCATGGTCGACCCGGTCGTCGCGTGGACCACGAGCGAGGCCAGCCCGAGCGGCATCGCGGCGCAGGGTGACACCGTCTTCGTCGCCGGTCTCCGCGGCCAGCGGCTCTGGACCGTCGACACCGCGGCGGGCGCGCTCGCCGCCGAGCCGCTGGCGGTCCTCACGGGCGACCAGGGCAGGCTCCGCGACGCGGTCGTCGCCCCGGACGGCACTCTGTGGGTGCTCACGAACAACACGGACGGGCGCGGTGACCCGCGTGCCGAAGACGACCTGCTGCTGCGCCTCGCCCTGGCGCCGGCGACATGACCCGCTCCATCGTCCGACCGCGCACGGCGCGCACTACGGTGAGACCGTGAGCTCTCAGCCCCGGTGTCCGCACTGTCGGCACTTCGTCTACCTGGACGCCCTGACATGCCCGAACTGTGAAGCAGAACTCGGCTACCACATCGTCACGCGCGAGTTCTTCGGCCTGCGCCAGGGGCGCGTTCTGATCGGGGACAAGACCTGGTACACGTGCTCGAACCGCGAATGGGCGTGCAACTGGCTCGTGCGCGAGGACGCTCCCGCGGGACGATGCTTCTCGTGCCGGCTCACCCGGCGACAGCCCGACGCCGACGACACGGTCGCACTCGAGAAGCTCGCCAAGACCGAGGAGGCCAAGCGGCGGCTCCTCCTCCAACTCGGCGACCTCGGGCTGCCGGTCGTGCCATGGGACGTCAGGCCGGGCGGACTCGGATTCGACCTGATCTCGAGCCTCTCCGACGGCAAGCCGGTGGTGATCGGCCACGCGAACGGAATCATCACGATCGACCTTGCAGAGAGCCTCGACGACCGGCGCGAAGCACTCCGGGTGCGGCTCGGCGAGCCTTACCGCACGATCCTCGGGCATCTCCGCCACGAGGTCGGCCACTACTACCAGAACGTGCTCCTCAACGACGACGGGGCCTGGGCCCGGTGCCGCGAACTGTTCGGCGACGAGCGCACGAGCTACCGGGAGGCGCTGACGCGTCACTACAAGCTCGGCGCGCCGCCCGACTGGCACGAGAGCTTCATCTCCGAGTACGCGACGATGCACCCGTGGGAGGACTTCGCCGAGACGTTCGCGCACTACCTGCACATCACCGGCACGCTGCAGACGGCCGCGGTGATCGGAATCCACCTCGACGCGACGGTCACGAACCTCCGCGACACCGACGTCGTGCCGCTGGCCTCGTACCGCGACGAGCCGGTTCAGCGCCTGCTGAACGACTGGGAGTGGATGTCGCAGGGCTTCAACCGGATAAACCGGGCGATGGGCTTCGGCGACCTCTACCCGTTCACGATCGTCGGACCGGTGCGGCACAAGCTGGAGTTCGTCCACGACATCATCACCCGCGCGCCGCTGACGTTCGACGAGCAGGCGGCGCTGGCCTTCGCGCGCGACGACAGCGAGCAGGCATGACAGCGTTCTCCCGCGGGGAACGCGTCATCGGGGCGGCGACGCACTACGTCGAGAACCAGCCACCGTGGCGCGTCGACATCGACGAGTTCGCGCTGAACGCCCCGCTCGCGGCTGCCGTGGACGCGTTCGGGGCGGGGTGGGCGAGCGCTCACCTCCACGAGGTGGGCGCTCTCGTCGGATCGGCCGGGTTCCAGCGGGACGCCGAACTCGCCAACGTGCACACGCCGACACTCCACGCCCACGACCGCTGGGGATTCCGACTCGACGAGGTCGAGTACGACCCGTCGTATCACCGTGTGATCTCCGACGCGCTCGCCCACGGAGCGCACACGTCGGCGTGGGCCGAGCCGCGACCGGGTGCGCATGTGGCCCGTGCGGCGACCTTCATGCTGTTCGCGCAGGTCGAACCCGGTCACGCGTGCCCGGTCTCCATGACCCACGCGGCGGTCGCGTCGATTCAGGACTCCCCGTGGGTCGCGGATGCCTGGCTGCCGCGGCTCTTCTCCCGCGAGTACGAGCCGCGCCTGCTGCCCAACGAGGAGAAGGCGAGCGCACTCGTCGGCATGGCGATGACCGAGAAGCAGGGCGGCTCGGACGTGCGGGCCGGAACGACTGTGGGGGAGTCGATGGGCGGCCACGCCTATCAGCTCACCGGACACAAGTGGTTCTGCTCGGCGCCGATGTCGGACGGCTTCCTCGTCCTCGCGCAGACGCGCTCCGGCGCGACGGAGGAGGGCTTGTCGTGTCTCTTCGTGCCGCGGCTGCTGCCGCACGGCATGCGCAATGCGTTCCGCCTGCAGCGGCTGAAGGACAAGCTCGGCAACCGGTCGAACGCTTCCGCCGAGGTCGAGTTCGACGGCACGGTCGGCTTCGTGCTCGGCGAGCCCGGCCGCGGCGTGCGGACGATCATCGAGATGGTCCAGCGCACGCGCCTGGACTGCGTCCTCGGCACGGCCGCCGGCATGCGCCAGTCGGTGGCGGAGGCCGCGTGGCACGCACGGGGGCGATCGGCGTTCGGGGCGAAGCTCGTCGACCAGCCGGCGATGACGGCCGTGCTCGCCGACCTCGCACTCGAGTCCGAGGCGGCGATGCTGACGGGCCTGCGACTGGCGCAGCTGTTCGAGGCCGAAGCATCCGATCGTGACATCGCCCTGCGCCGGCTGGC
Organism: Microbacterium sp. CFH 31415; assembly: GCF_022538185.1. Lineage (GTDB taxonomy): Bacteria > Actinomycetota > Actinomycetes > Actinomycetales > Microbacteriaceae > Microbacterium. The sequence goes on from NZ_JAKYXC010000002.1 coordinate 179,206, forward strand.
GACTCCGGTATCCAAGTACTGGGTCTGCAAGCGCGGCCCGCACCATGCGTATGAGTCGCTCGAGTGTCTCGGCGGCAACGGCTACACCGAGTCGTTCCCGCTCGCGCGGCGCTACCGCGAACAGCCGGTCATGGCGATCTGGGAGGGTTCGGGCAACGTGATCGCGCTCGACGTCCTGCGTGCGCTCACGCGCGATCCGGACTCGGCGGCCGCGTTCGCCGACGAGCTGTCCACCACAGCCGGCGCCTCGATGATCCTCGACACGCACACCGCGCGCACGCTCGCACTGCTCGGCAGGCTCGCCCGCGCCGATCAGACCGAGGCGCAGGCGCAGGCGCGCCGCCTGAGCGAGTCGCTTGCGATCGCTCTGCAGGCCTCGCTCATGCTGCGCCACGCCCCGTCGGCGGACGCCGAGGCCTTCATCGCCGCGCGCCTGGGGGATGACCGGGCGGCGCAGTACGGGGCCCTGCCGACGGGCACGGATACCGGGGCCATCGTCGCGCGTCACTGAGCCTGCCCGTGGTCAGCGGACAGCACTCGGCCCCCTGAGCCGGCCGCAGCCGGCGCAGGGGGCCGAGGGACGAAGTCAGCGCGTGGTCGCGGGCGGGGTGACTGCCGCGTCGTCCCGGGCGTCGACGTCGGCCGTCGGAATCGCGGACGTGTAGCCGAGTCCACGCTCGTAGCCGTGGCCGGCAGCCGGCGCGTCGACGGCGTCGTCTGCGGTCCACGCGAGGGGCTCAGCGACGTCGACGGGAGCGTACGGACGAAGCGTCGCGATGGCGGCGACGGTGAGCGCGAGCATCACGCCGAGCACGCCGGCGCCGAGCAGGATGCCGCCGACGACCGCGATGGACTGACCGACGTAGACCTCGACACCCGTGGCGGTGCCGTCGGTGAGCGTCGTGGTCATGACGCCGAGCTTGTCGAGCAGGAGCCACGATCCGTAGGCAGCGGTGGCCAGGGAGGCGACGACAAGAGCCCAGAACGGGATGCTGCGGAGCAAACGGGGGCGGGTGGGCATTGTTGGGATCACTCCTCCGAGATCGCGGCACGGTCGGCCGCGGCATCCGTCACGCTTCCATGCGCCCCGGTGCAGGAGCGGTGCGTCGGCTATGAGTCCGCTGTGCGCTCGACTTCGGCGACCGGCGCCGTGAGGTGCATCACGACCGCCGTCATCGCCGCGATCAGCATCACAGCGAGGACCATGTGGATGTTGACGAGCCAGATCGGCAGGCCCGTGCGCGCCTGCCAGAGTCCGACACCGATCTGTGCGAGCTCGACGAGCAGGAGAACGCCGACCCAGAGCGTCAGCCGCTGGGCCGGGGGAGTCCGGCGCGCGGCGGCCAGCAGCACGATCGTGAGGCCGAGGGTGATGTACGCGGGCCACGAGTGGACGTGCTGCATGAACTCCGCGTCGAGACCGTTGCGCGCCGCCCCGCCGTCGCCCGCGTGCGGACCGGAACCGGTCACGAGGATGCCGACGATGACCGTGATGACCACGAACGCGCTCGTGATGTGGGTGGTGACGGCGTACCACCCGGGCACCGCGAGCACGCGCGGACCCGGGGTGGCGTAGACACGCACGACCAGTGCGGCCGCCAGCGCGACCAGCACGACCGAGGCGAAGTAGTGCAGCCCGACGACGTAGGGGTTGAGGTTCGTCAGCACGGTTATGCCGCCGATCACGGCCTGGAGGGGCACGTAGAGGCCGATCACGAGAGACAGCCAGAAGAGATCCGGACGCTCACGGCGCATCCGCACGACGAAGAGGAACATCAGGATCGCGACGATGACGAGCACGAACGTCAGCAGGCGGTTGCCGAACTCGATGACGCCGTGGATGCCCATCTCCGGCGTCGCGACGAAGGACTCCGGCGTGCAGCGGGGCCAGGTCGGGCATCCGAGGCCGGATCCCGTGAGCCGCACCAGACCACCCGTGCCGACGATGGCGATCTGAACGAAGAGCGTCGCCCACGCGAGTGCGATCACCCGACGGTCGATCGTCGCCGGAAGGCGGCTCCACCAGCGCTGCCACACGCCGGTCTCCGTCGTCGTCGGTTGCGCGGACATGCTTCTCGTAGCCTCCTGGAGATGGTTCCGCGCCACGGTCCGCAGGACATGCGGAGCCCGGTGCCAGGGTGGAACCTGTAGAATCGAGGGGTCGGTCGCTCGCGATGAACCGCATGGGTTCGGGCGCGGTGAACCACTGACAGTCTAGGCGCGATGGTCTGCGCCGAATGAGAGGGCCCACGAGCGGCATCCCCCTCCGGTAACTCCACCGGAGGAGCCGGAATGCCGGGGCGGATGACACCGCTAGAGCCCGGAGGAGAACGTGACGATGTCTGATGTGCTGATCGACCGCCCGGAGCTGGATGGCCTGGGTGTCTACGAGTTCGGGTGGCACGACACCGACGCCGCGGGTGCCGTCGCGCAGCGCGGCATCAACGAGAACGTCGTCCGCGGCATCTCGGCCCTCAAGAGCGAGCCGGAATGGATGCTGAAGACCCGTCTCAAGGGCTATCAGCTGTTCGGCCGCAAGCCGATGCCGACCTGGGGCGCCGATCTCAGCGAGATCGACTTCGACAACATCAAGTACTTCGTGCGCTCGACCGAGAAGCAGGCCGGGTCGTGGGAGGAGCTTCCCGAAGAGATCCGCAACACGTACGAGCGCCTGGGAATCCCCGAGGCCGAGCGCCAGCGACTCGTCGCGGGCGTCGCCGCGCAGTACGAGTCCGAGGTGGTCTACCACCAGATCAACGAGCAGCTCGAGGCGCAGGGTGTCATCTTCATGGACACCGACACCGCGCTGCGCGAGCACCCCGAGTTCTTCGAGGAGTACTTCGGCACCGTCATCCCGGCAGGCGACAACAAGTTCGCCGCGCTGAACACCGCGGTCTGGTCGGGCGGCTCGTTCGTCTACGTCCCGCCGGGCGTGCACGTCGAGATCCCGCTGCAGGCGTACTTCCGCATCAACACCGAGAACATGGGCCAGTTCGAGCGGACGCTGATCATCGCCGACGAGGGATCGTACGTCCACTACATCGAGGGCTGCACGGCTCCGATCTACAAGTCCGACTCGCTGCACTCTGCCGTCGTCGAGATCATCGTGAAGAAGAACGCCCGCGTGCGCTACACGACGATCCAGAACTGGTCGAACAACGTCTACAACCTCGTCACCAAGCGGGCCGTCGCCCACGAGGGCGCGACGATGGAGTGGATCGACGGCAACATCGGCTCGAAGGTCACGATGAAGTACCCGTCCATCTTCCTGATGGGAGAGCACGCCAAGGGCGAGACCCTGTCTGTCGCCTTCGCGGGCCCCGGTCAGCACCAGGACGCCGGCGCGAAGATGATCCACATGGCGCCGTACACGCAGTCGTCGATCGTCTCCAAGTCGATCGCCCGCGGCGGCGGCCGCGCCGGCTACCGCGGCGAGGTCCGCGTCGACGCGAACGCGCACCACTCGGCCAACACCGTGCGCTGCGATGCGCTGCTCGTCGACACGATCTCGCGCTCCGACACCTATCCCGCGATCGACATCCGCGTCGACGACGTGCAGCTCGGCCACGAGGCCACGGTCTCGAAGGTCAGCGAGGAGCAGCTCTTCTATCTGATGAGCCGCGGGATGCCCGAAGACGAGGCCATGGCGATGATCGTGCGCGGCTTCATCGAGCCGATCGCCCGCGAGTTGCCCATGGAGTACGCGCTCGAACTCAACAAGCTCATCGAGATGGGCATGGAAGGATCCGTCGGATAGTGAGCTCCGTGACCCAGGCCCCTGTCACCGTCCCCGGTGCGCAGGGCCATACCGATGGTGCCGGCGCGTTCGTGCCGGTGCAGACCCGCGACGAGCGCCTGCGCTCGTTCGACCCCTCCGATTTCGACGCGCCCACCGGCCGTGAGGTGAACTGGAAGCACACTCCAGTCGCTCAGCTGGCCGCGCTCTACGTCGATGAGGCCGGACCCCACGGCGTCATCGAGGTGAACGTCGACGCGCCGGACACGCTGGTGCAGGAGCGCCTCACGCACGGCACCGCCCCCCGCGGCGAGGTGTTCCAGCCCGAAGACCTCCCCAGCGCCATCGCGTGGAGACAGGAGTCGGAGGCACCGCTGCTGCGCATCCCCGCCGGCGTCGAGATCCGCGAGCCGATCATGATCGATCTCAAGGGCACCGGCGGCCTGGCCCATGCGCACGTGGTCATCGAGGCGCAGGCCAACTCCCACGCCACCATCGTGTTCCATCACGCCGGAACCGCGCAGCACGCGCAGAACGTGGAGATCATCGTCCGCGACGGCGCCCACCTCACGGTGGTGTCGGTGCAGCGATGGGACGACGACGCGGTGCACGCGGCATCCCACCAGGCCCGGGTCGATCGCGATGCGACGCTCCGTCACATCGTCGTCAGCTTCGGCGGCGGTGTCGTGCGGGTGAACCCGAGCGTCGAGCTCGCCGGCGCGGGTGCGCGTGGCGAGCTCTACGGCCTCAGCTACTCCGACGCGGGGCAGCACCTCGAAAGCCAGGTCTACCTGCATCACAAGGGCCCCGAGACCAGCGGCGACGTGCTGTACAAAGGCGCGCTGCAGGGTGAGGGCGCCCGCAGCGTCTGGATCGGCGACGTCCTGATCGGACCCGACGCGGTCGGAACGGACTCGTACGAGGCGAACCGCAACCTGGTGCTCACGGACGGGGCTCGCGCCGAGTCGATCCCGAACCTGGAGATCGAGACCGGCGACATCCGCGGTGCCGGTCACGCCAGCGCGACCGGCCGCTTCGATGACGAGCAGCTGTTCTACCTGCAGGCTCGGGGAATCGCGGAGGACGAGGCGCGCCGTCTCGTCGTGCTCGGCTTCCTCGCCGAGATCGTTCAGAAGATCGGCGTTCCCGCCCTCGAGGACGAGCTGTTCGCCGCGATCGAGGAAGAGCTCGCGCAGGGGGTGGCCCGATGACCGCTCAGCGCGCGTGCGCCCTCAGCGAGCTCGTCCAGGACGAGGCCCGCCGTGTCGAGATCGACGGTGTCGCGATGGCGGTCGTGCTCGACTCCGCCGGCGAGGTGCACGCCATCGGCGACACCTGCACCCACGGCGACATCTCCCTCTCCGAAGGCTTCGTCGACGGCGACACGCTCGAGTGCTGGGCCCACGGCTCGGCGTTCTCGCTGCGCACCGGCAAGCCGCTCAATCTCCCCGCCTACGAGCCCGTCCCGGTTTTCGCCGTCGTCATCGACGGCGACGACGTGCTCATCGATCCCGACGTGAAGAAGCCGGTCGGATAGCTCCTCACGGACCCGACCGCCCGCACAATGAGAAGAGAAGCCTGAATGTCTGTCCTCGAGATCCGCGACCTCCACGTGACGGTCGAGACGGATGCCGGAACCACTCCCATCCTCAACGGCGTGACGCTCACCATCCGCACCGGCGAAACGCACGCCATCATGGGCCCCAACGGCTCGGGCAAGTCGACGCTCGCCTACACGATCGCCGGTCACCCCAAGTACACGGTCACAAGCGGCACGATCACGCTGGACGGCGAGGACGTCCTGGAGATGTCGGTCGACGAGCGCGCCCGGGCCGGTCTGTTCCTCGCGATGCAGTACCCGGTGGAGATCCCCGGCGTCACCGTCACGAACTTCCTCCGCACCGCCAAGACGGCCATCGACGGCGAGGCGCCGTCCATCCGCACGTGGACGAAGGAGGTCAAGTCCTCGATGAAGGCGCTGCGCATGGACCCGAAGTTCGCCCAGCGCAACGTGAACGAGGGCTTCTCCGGCGGCGAGAAGAAGCGCCACGAGATCCTCCAGCTCGAGCTGCTCAAGCCGCAGATCGCGATCCTCGACGAGACCGACTCCGGACTCGACGTCGATGCGCTCAAGATCGTCTCGGAGGGTGTGAACCGCGCCAAGGTCGACAATGACCTGGGTGTGCTTCTCATCACGCACTACACGCGCATCCTGCGCTACATCCGCCCCGACTTCGTCCACGTCATGGTGGGCGGACGCATCGCCGAAGAGGGTGGCCCCGAGCTGGCCGACCGCCTCGAGGACGAGGGCTACGACCGCTACCTCCCCACCGGCGAGGAAGAGCCGGCCGACGCCCCCGTGGGCACCGAAGCATAGAATCGTTACATGACCGCAACGCTCACGCCCGAGAAGTACGACGAGGTCACCGAGGCTCTCAAGGACGTCATGGACCCCGAACTGGGGATCAACGTCGTCGACCTCGGCCTCATCTACGACCTCGGCTGGGATGACGAGAACGACGCGCTGGTCATCCACATGACCCTGACGTCGGCCGGCTGCCCGCTCACCGACGTGCTCGAGGAGCAGACCGCCCAGGCTCTCGACGAGGTCGTCGATCGTTTCCGCATCAACTGGGTCTGGATGCCGCCGTGGGGTCCGGAGCGGATCACCGATGACGGCCGCGACATGATGAGGGCCCTGGGCTTCGCCATCTGACGTCCAGATGCTCGGCGTTTCACTCGATGACGGCGGGTGCGTGCCGGCGCGGGCGCGCTCGATATGGTCGAGCGCATGAGCGTCGCCCCCCTGCAGGCCCTTCCCCTCGACCAGCTGCGACAGCGGACGAGCACGAAGTGGCGCAAGTACGGCGACGACGTGCTGCCGTTCTTCGTCGCCGAGACGGACTATCCGCAGGCCCCCGCAGTCACGGCCGCGCTGACCCGGGCTGTCGCCCTCGGCGACACCGGGTACACCCCGCCCGATGCCGGCGTCGCAGCCGCGTACGCGGGATTCGCGCAGCGCCGGTTCGGGTGGAGCGCCGATCCGGCACGCATCCGCACGACATGCGACGTGATGATGGCGATCGTCGAGATCCTGCGCCACACGATCGCGCCGGGCGACCGCGTGATCGTGACGCCCCCGGTGTATCCGCCGTTCTTCGAGTGCGTCCCCGAGGCGGGCGGCGTGGTCGAGCGCGTGCCGCTGATCGACCACGGCACCGGGTGGGAGCTGGACTTGGCCGGGATCGAGGCGGCCTTCGCCGGCGGAGCGCGGGCGATCCTGCTCTGCAATCCGCACAATCCCACCGGCACCGTGCACGCGCGAGAGACGCTGGCGGCACTCGCGGAGCTCGCCGCGGCGTACGGCGCGACCGTGATCAGCGACGAGATCCACGCCCCCCTGACGCACCACGACGCGACCTTCACCCCCTTCCTGGATGCCTCACCCGTCGCCGCGCGCATCGGCTACGCAGTGGTCAGCGCGAGCAAGGCGTTCAATCTGGCTGGTCTCAAGTGCGCGCTCATGGTCACCGCCGACGACGCCACCACAGCGACGGTCCGTTCGCTTCCAGACGAGGTCGAGTGGCGCACCGGTCTGTTCGGCGCCCTCGCGGCGGTCGCCGCCTTCTCGGAGGAGAGCGATCCCTGGCTCGATGCGGAGCTCTCGGCACTCGACCACAACCGTCGGCTCCTCGCGGAGCTGCTCGCCGAGCACGTGCCCGCCGCACGATATCGGATCCCGGATGCCGGCTTCCTGGCGTGGGTGGACCTCGCAGGCGTCGGGTGGGGCGACAACCCCGCGGTGAAGATCCGTCGGGAGGCGAAGGTGGCCTTCCATCTCGGCCCGTTCTTCGGCGAGGAGGGCAAGGGGCACGTGCGGATCAACTTCGGGTGTTCCCCCGAGCTCTTGACCGAGGCGATCCGGCGGGTGGGTAGCCTGGTCTGATGAGCGCCGCACCCGTCCAGACCGAGACGGGGATCTGGCAGTCGCGGTACGTCTGGGTGACCGTCGGGGCGGTCGCCCTCATCTTCCTCGCGGCGATGCAGGCGCTGGCCGTGACGACGGTGATGCCCGTGGTCAGCGACGACCTCGACGGTCACGCCCTCTACGCCGTGGCGTTCGCCGGCACTCTCGCGACGAGCGTGATCGGAATGGTCGCCGCGGGCGCATGGTGCGACCGCGGGGGAGTGCTCGCCCCTCTGACGACCGCCGTCGTGCTGTTCGTCATCGGACTCGTCATCGCCGGGCTCGCCACGGCCATGCCGCTGCTCGTGGCCGGCCGGCTCGTTCAAGGCCTCGGCACCGGCGGCCAGACCGTCGCGCTGTACGTGGTCGTCGCGCGCGTCTATCCCGCGACCATGCACGGCAAGGTGTTCGCGGCGTTCTCTGCGGCGTGGGTGGTCCCGTCGCTCATCGGCCCGTTCCTCGCCGGCGCGGTAGCCGAGTTCCTCCATTGGCGGTGGGTGTTCCTGGGTGTCGCAGCTCTCACCGTCATCGCCTTCGCGATGGTGGTCCTGCGTCTGCACGGGCTTCCGCTCCACACCGACGATCCCGCCACCGGCCGCGTCGGCCCGCGCATGGCGTGTGCGGTCGCCGTCGCAGCCGGCGCCCTGGCGCTCAGTCTGGCCGGCGAGCTCGGCGTCTACGCGTGGGTGGTGGTCGCGGCATCCGCTGTCGTCATCACTCTCGCCTCGCGGCCGCTTCTGCCCAGGGGGACACTTCTCGCGCGCCGCGGTCTGCCCAGCGTCGTCCTCATGCGCGGACTCATCGCAGGAGCGCTGTTCGGTGCCGAGATCTACGTTCCGTATCTGCTGATCGATCACTACGACTTCTCACCGACGTGGGCGGGTCTCGGTCTCACAGCGGGCGCGGTCGCCTGGGCGGCAGGTGCCGATGTGCAGGGCCGCATCGGCGACCGGCTCGGCAACGCGCGCATCACCCTGATCGGCACGGCGCTGCTGACGACCTCGACCCTGCTGGCCGGCGCCACTGCGCTGTTCGGCCTCCATCCGGCGGTGATCATCCTCGGGTGGGCGTTCGCCGGTGCGGGCATGGGTCTCATGTACCCGCGACTCACGGTCCTGACCCTCGCCTACTCGACTCCGCAGAATCAGGGCTTCAACTCCTCGGCGCTCTCCATCTCGGACTCGGTCGGCGCAGCCACCTCCATAGCGATCATGGGGCTCGTCTTCACGACTCTCATGGGGACGGATGCCGGCTTCCCGGCGGTCTTCGCCATGGCGACGGTGCTCGCGCTGCTCGCGCTGGTCCCGGGCCTGCGGATGGGGCACGCGCACGAGACGTCACCGGTCTCCCGTCATTCATGACGGGAGAATTTGGGAAGCAGGGTTGGTAAGGCTAGCCTTACTATGTGAGCACCTCGATCGCCGTCAGCACGCGGCCCGCGTATCGCCCCTACATCGCGACCGTGGCCGATGTGCACCGATTGTCGCCGCACTTCGTTCGCGTCGCGTTCACCGGGCCCGACTTCGACGTGTTCGGCACGGCCGGCCTCGACCAGCGCATCAAGCTCATCCTGCCGCTCTCGGACGGGTCGCTCAGCGACATCGGCCAGCACGACGAGGCCATGATCGACGCGGGCGACTGGTACGCCGCGTGGCGCGGCATCCCGACCGAATCGCGCAGCCCGCTGCGCACCTACACGGTCCGCCGCATCGATGCCGACGCGCGTCTGCTGCACGTCGACTTCGTCGTGCACCATGGCGCCGGCCCCGCGGGCAGCTGGGCCGAGTCGGCCTCGGTCGGCGACGAGATCGTCATCGTCGGACCCGATCGGCGCAGCGACGGCTATCGCCTCGGTCTGGACTGGCACCCGGGCACCGCGCGTCGACTCGTGCTCGCCGGCGACGAGACCGCAGCGCCCGCCATCGGCTCGATCCTCGAGTCGCTCGACGCCTCGTTCGAGGTGGACGCCTTCATCGAGGTGCCGACCCGCGCCGACGCCCTCACCCTCGAGGTCGCCCCGGGCTTCCGTGTGACATGGCTCGCGCGCGATGACCGCGACCACGGAGCCGCTCTCACCGAGGCCGTCACCGCGTGGTCGACGACCGCCGCAGACACGCTGGCACGCGCCGCCGCGCCTCGGCGTCAGGAGCTCGCGGACGTCGATGTCGACACCGATCTGCTGTGGGACAGCCCCGAGGAATCCGAGGGAGAGTTCTACGCCTGGATCGCGGGCGAGGCCGCCATGGTCAAGGGCCTGCGCCGTCTCCTCGTGCAGGGCTGCGGTGTGGACCGGAAGCGGGTCGCCTTCATGGGGTACTGGCGGCTCGGACAGGCCGAGCGGCAGGAATGACCACGGCCCGCGACCGGCGCGGGAGGCTCGTTCTGCTCACCACGATCGCGCTTCTGGTGGTCATGGTCCTGGTGAGCCTCATGATCGGTGCGCGACCCGTCGCACCGTCCGTGGCGATCGACGCCCTCCTGCGACCTGACACGTCACTCGCCGACCACAGCGTGATCCTGACCCAGCGTGTGCCCCGCACAGTGATCGGCATCCTCGCCGGGGCGTCGCTCGCCCTCGCCGGCACGCTCATGCAGGGCCTCACCCGCAACCCGCTGGCCGATCCGGGACTGCTCGGCGTCAACGCCGGTGCGTCCGTCGCCGTCCTCGCCGCGATCACGCTGTGGGGCATCACTGCGCCGTCGGGCTTCGTGTGGTTCGCCTTCATCGGTGCAGCAGTCGCGTCGGTCGCCGTCGCCGTCATCGGCTCACGCGGCGCCGACGGCTCCAATCCCGCCAAGCTGGCTCTCACCGGCGCCGCGGTCACCGCCGGGCTCACCGCCGTGAGCACTCTGATCCTCACGACGTCGATCACCGCGTTCGACGTGTTCCGCTACTGGCAGGTCGGGGGCCTCACCAACCGCGGTCTCGACACGGTCGCCGTCGTGGTGCTCCCGATCCTGGTCGGCGCCGTCATCGCCTTCACGTCGGCCCGCGGCCTGGACCTCATCGCCCTCGGTGACGACACCGCCACCGGGCTCGGGCACAGCGTCACCCGCACCCGCACGCTCGGCATCGTCGCCACCGTTCTGCTGTGCGGCAGTGCGACCGCGATCGCCGGGCCGATCGTCTTCCTCGGGCTGCTCGTGCCGCACGCGCTGCGCGCCGTCATCGGGGGCGACTACCGGTGGCTGCTGGCCATCGGCGCACCCGCGGGGGCCGCCGTGCTCCTTGCCGCCGACGTGCTCGGACGCGTCATCGCCCTGCCGGGCGAGGTGCAGGCCGGCCTCGTGGTCGCGTTCGTCGGCGCTCCCGTGCTGATCTCGCTCGTCCTCCGGCGTGGGCGGGTGACCCTGTGACCGCTTCGGTTCTGAAGGTCCGCGCCCGGGTGGGCCGCCGCCGTTCGCTCGTCGTCTCGTCGGTGATGGTCGCCCTCGTGCTCCTCGCGATGCTCTCGCTCTCGATCGGCGACTATCCCATCGCCCCTGCCGACGTCTGGGGCACCCTGTGGGGCGGGGGAGACCGCGTGCAGTCGTACGTCATCTTCCAGGTGCGCGCTCCGCGGCTGGTGATGGCTCTCGTCGTCGGCGCCGCTCTCGGCGCGGCCGGCGGGCTGCTCCAGTCACTTCTGCGCAACCCGCTCGCCAGTCCCGACCTGCTCGGCATCAGCGGGGGCGCCGGGGCAGCGGCCGTCTTCGGCATCCTGACGCTGGGGATGGGCGGTCCGGTGCTGGCCGTCGCCGCATTCTTGGGCGGCCTCGCGGTGGCCGCGTTCCTGCTGCTGGCCGGCCGGCACCGCGCGGACGGCGGATACCGCCTGATCCTCGCCGGCATCGGCATCGCGTTCTTGACGGTCGCGATCACGAACTACCTCATGGTCCGCGCACAGGTCGAGCTCGCCCAGGCGGCGCTGATCTGGCTGACGGGCAGCCTCTCCTCAACGCCGTGGTGGAGCGTCCTGACCGTGCTGGTCGTCGTGGTCCTGTGCACTCCGGCCGTGGTGGCCTGCGCACGCTGGCTCCCGATCACGCAGATGGGCGCGCCGACCGCCGCCTCGCTCGGGGTCAAGGCCTCGCGCGTGCGGGTGGTGACGGTGCTGACGGCCGTGCTGCTCACCGCGGTCACGTGCGCGTTCGTCGGCCCGATCGGCTTCATCGCACTGTGCGCCCCGGCGATCGCCCGGCCGCTGCTCGGCCACGGCGCCGTCGGCATCGGCACGGGCGCCGCCGTCGGCGCCGGCCTGCTCGCCGCCGCCGACCTCATCGCTCAGTTCGCACTGCCCGGCCTGTCGGTGCCGGTGGGCGTGGTGACTGGTGCCATCGGCGCGGTCTTCCTCCTCTGGCTCCTCGCGACCTCGAAAGGACGCAACCTGTGACCTCCGCATCCGCACCGCGCCTCAGCGCCCGCGGGCTCGCTGCCGGCTACCCCGGCAGGCGGGTGATCGAAGATCTCGATCTCGACTTCGCCCCCGGCCGCATCACGATGGTCATCGGCGCGAACGCCTGCGGCAAGTCGACGCTGCTGAGCGTGCTCGCCCGCGTGAACCAGCCGCTCGCCGGAAGCGTCGAGCTCGACGGCATCGACATCCAGACCCTGCCCCGCCGCCGGTTCGCTCAGAGTGTGGGGCTGCTGCCGCAGCATCCCACCGCACCCGACGGCCTGACGGTCGCGGAGCTCGTCTCGCGCGGCCGCCACCCGCATCGCGGCGTCTTCCAGCGGTGGAGCGCCGCCGACACCGCCCGGGTCGACGATGCGATGGTTAAGACCGGTGTCGCCGCGCTGGCCGACCGGCCCGTCGGCGACCTGTCGGGCGGTCAGCGTCAGCGCGTGTGGATCGCCATGGCCCTCGCCCAGGAGCCGCGCGTGCTCCTGCTCGACGAGCCGACGACGTTCCTCGACCTGAGCCACCAGATCGAAGTCCTGGATCTGCTGCGCACGCTGAACCGCACGGACGGCACGACCATCGTGGTCGTCCTGCACGAGCTGAACCTCGCCGCGCGGTACGCGGACGACCTCGTCGTCATGAGCGGCGGGCGGGTGGTCGCGCACGGCGCACCGGCCGACGTCCTCACCCACGACGTCGTGGCGAACGCCTTCGATCTCGACGCGCTCGTGATCCCCGACCCCCTCACCTCCACCCCCCTCGTCATCCCCGTCCCCGGCGGCGCCCACGCCGCAGCGGACGAGGCCTGACGCGATCGAAAGGATGACCCCATGTCCACTCCACACCTGCGCCTCAGCGCCCTGACCGCGGTCGCGATCGCGCTGGCCGGCGGCCTCGTGCTCTCCGGCTGCGCCGGCGCCGCTGCGCCCGAGTCCTCCGGCTCGGATGACGCCGCCGCCTCCGACGGCTTCCCTGTGACCTTCGAGCACATCTACGGCGAGACCACCCTCGACGAGGCGCCGGAGCGCATCGCCACGTGGGGCTGGGGTGCGACGGACGCCGTCCTCGCGCTCGGAATCGTGCCCGTCGCGATCCCGTCGTCGGAGTACGGCGGCGGAGACGACCTCATCACCCCGTGGGTCGACGAGGCGGTCGCCGAGCTCGGCGGCGAGCCCCCCGTCATCCTCGACAACTCGGCATACGAGCTGTCGGTCGAGGAACTCTTGGCGACCGACCCCGACGTGCTCATCGCGTCGTACTCGGGACTGACGCAGGAGGAGTACGACGCCGTCACCGGCGCCGGCATCCCGGTGATCGCGCCGGAGGAGGCGCTCTGGGCCACGCCGTGGCGTGACGTCATCAGCGACACCGGTCGCGCGCTCGGCCTGGCGGATGAGGCGGACGCCGTGCTGGCCGACCTCGATCAGCAGATCGCTGACGCCGCGGCCGAGCACCCGGAGTTCGAGGGCCTCTCGATCGCCTATGCGGACGACGACGTCGACACGTTCTACCTGTACCTGCCCGCAGACCCGCGCGTCGAGATCCTCGAGGACCTGGGCTTCACGAGCGCCGATTCCGTGACCGCGCTCGACAGCGGCGAGTCGACCTTCTACACGACCGTGAGCAGCGAGAACCTCGATCAGATCGACGCGGACGTGCTCTTCACGCAGGCCGAGCAGCAGGCCGACATCGACGACTTCCTGGCGTCGGACCGCGCCGCGCTCATCCCCGCCGTCGGGACCGGCGCCGTCGCAGCCATCGTCGGCGAGGAGAACGTCGCCGCGATCTCTCCGACTGCGCTCACCCTGCCCTGGATCCTTCCCGACATCGTCGAGCAGCTGGCCGCCGCGGCCGCTGCCTCCGCGGCGCAGGGCTGATCTCTCGACCCTCGCGCGGGAGCCCCGCCGGTCTGGCCGGGGCTCCCGTCGTTCCGAGGCGGGAACGGCGCCCGGCAGCCGCACCGTCTCCGCCGCCTATACTGGGAGGCTGGCCGTTCGGCCGCTTCCCCTTCTCCATCGACGGATCGGACTTCCGCTGTGCTCGCCGTGCACGACCTCGAGATTCGCGTGGGCGCCCGCGTGCTCATGTCCGACGTGTCGTTCCGCGTCTCGGCGGGCGACAAGGTCGGGCTGGTGGGCCGCAACGGCGCCGGCAAGACCACACTGACGAAGGTGCTCGCGGGCGACCTGCTGCCGTCCGACGGCAAGGTCGATCGCATCGGGGAGCTCGGCTATCTTCCGCAGGACCCCCGCTCGGGCGATCCCGAGATGCTCGCCAGAACGCGTATCCTCGACGCCCGCGGTCTCGGGACCCTCGCCCTCGGCATGCACGAGGCATCCGTCGCGATGGGCAGTGATGATCCGGCTGCCGCGGCCCGCGCCATGCGCAAGTACGCGAACCTCACCGAGCGCTTCGAGGCGCTCGGCGGCTACGCAGCCGAGGCGGAGGCGGCCTCGATCGCGCACAACCTGTCACTGCCGGACCGCATCCTGGACCAGCCGCTGCGCACCCTCTCGGGCGGTCAGCGCCGACGCATCGAGCTCGCGCGCATCCTGTTCTCCGATGCCGAGTCGATGATCCTCGACGAGCCGACGAACCACCTCGACGCCGACAGCGTCGTGTGGCTGCGCGAGTTCCTCAAGGGCTACAAGGGCGGGCTCATCGTCATCAGCCACGATGTCGAGCTCGTCGGCGAGACGGTGAACCGCGTGTTCTACCTCGACGCGAACCGTCAGGTCATCGACGTCTACAACATGAACTGGAAGAACTACCTGCGCCAGCGGGTGGCCGACGAGGAGCGCCGCAAGAAGGAGCGCGCCAACGTCGAGAAGAAGGCCACGGCGCTGCAGCTGCAGGCCGCCCGGTTCGGCGCGAAGGCATCGAAGGCCGCCGCCGCGCACCAGATGGTCGCGCGCGCCGAGAAGATGCTGTCGGGTCTCGACGACGTGCGTCAGGAGGAGCGGGTCGCCAAGCTGCGCTTCCCCAAGCCCGCGCCGTGCGGAAAGACGCCGCTCATGGCGTCTGGGCTGTCGAAATCGTACGGCTCGCTCGAGATCTTCACTGACGTCGACCTCGCGATCGACCGCGGCTCGAAGGTGGTCGTCCTGGGGCTCAACGGCGCCGGCAAGACCACGCTGCTTCGGATCCTGGCGGGCGTAGACAAGCCCGACACCGGCAGGATTGAACCCGGTCACGGTCTCAAGGTCGGCTACTACGCGCAGGAGCACGAGAATCTCGACGTCTCGCGGTCCGTCCTCGAGAACATGATGTCGGCTGCGCCGGACATCACCGCCACCGACGCCCGCAAGGTGCTGGGGTCGTTCCTGTTCACCGGAGACGACGTGCTCAAGCCCGCCGGGGTGCTCTCCGGTGGCGAGAAGACCCGGCTGTCGCTGGCGACGCTCGTCGTCTCGAGCGCGAACATGCTGCTGCTCGACGAGCCGACCAACAACCTCGACCCCGCCTCCCGCGAGGAGATCCTCGGTGCGCTGTCGCACTACGAGGGCGCGGTCGTGCTCGTCTCGCACGACGAAGGCGCTGTCGAGGCGCTCAACCCCGAGCGCGTGCTCATCCTGCCCGACGGTGTCGAGGACATCTGGGGCCGCGACTACGCCGATCTGATCACGCTCGCGTGATCAGCACTCCCGGTGGTTGAGTAGCCGCGGCTTCAGCCGCGGCGTAGCGAAACCCACCACGCTCGCGTGATCCCCGGCGTCAGCGGCCCGCGGCGTCGAGGAGGGCGTCCTCATCCTCGGCATCGCGATCACGTCGGCGCGATGCCGGACGCGGGGGAGCGGCATCCGATTCCGGCTCGTCCTGGGCGTCTTCGCGGCGATGGAGCCGCTCGGTGCGGATGACGTAGCCGATGAACACGAAACCCATCACCGCGAAGAGGATCCACTGGATCGCGTACGAGAGGTGCGGGCCCGGGTCTTCGGACGGGGACGCGAGCGCCTGGGGGCGGTCGGCGGCCGCGGGATCCTCCGAGGCCATCACTCCGTACGCGCTCAGCTCGAGCGCACGACCGACGTCGGCGGAGACGGCGTCCGCGACGAGCGGAAGGTGGATCGTCGGCACCTGGCCATCGGGCGCGGAGCGCCCCGACGACGGGAGCGGCTCGCCGGGCTTGAGCCGTGCGATCACGGTCACCTCGCCCTCGGGCGGGGCCGGGACCGCATCGGGCTCGGGCTGGTCGTCGCCCGGCGGCACCCAGCCGCGGTCGATGAGCAGCACGCGACCGTCCAGGAGACGAAACGGCACGAGCACCTCGAAAGCCGAGGTCCCACCATGCGGCCGGTTGCGCACCAACAGCGCGTCGTCGGCGACGTACTCGCCCACCAGGCGCACCGGGTGCCACTGGTCTCCGGGGTCGAGCGCGCCACCGGCCGGAATCAGCTCGCCGAGGGGAACGGGCGTGGCGTCGTAGTTCGCTTCGACGAGGGCGAGCTGCGCGGAGCGCTCCTCATTGCGGGTGAACTGCCAGTTCGACAGGAATGCGCAGGCGATCGCGAAGACGACCGCGAGCGAGATGTAGATCGCCCAGCGACCGGCACGAGGGAGCGACTGCATGCTGACTTCGCGACGGGCGGTCACCGGGCCGCTCCGCTCGCGCGCAACGGCTCCACCGCGACGGGGAAGTCGCGTGCGGCGAGGAACTCACGCAGGTAGTCACGATGCTCGTCGCACGCCACCCAGGTCTTCGTGCGGTCGGCGGTGTGAATGCGCGGATTGCGCCAGTCGATCCGCCATGTCGCCTCGGCGCGGCATCCTGCCCTCGAGCAGGTCGCGGAGGCGACGGGCTCGTCCTGCGCGAGGCTCATGCGGTGCCGTCCGGGCGGTCGTCGGTCGTGTCCGGCTCGGCGGCTCCGGACGGAGGCGCGGCTGCAGAGGCAGGCGACGCCCCGTCGATAGCCGGCGTCTCGTCGATGCGGATCACGTCGCCCGCGCGGGGACCGCCCGCAGGGGCGGGCGCGGCGGGGAGTGCGCGCTCGGGGTCTTCCCGGCGGTTGCGCCGGGCCTCTTGGCCGACGTTGGCGAGGACGACCGCGATGTAGGGGAGGAAGATGGCCGCGGCACCGAACACCCACGTGTACCAGCCGTACGGCGTGATGACGACCATCAGGATGAAGCAGGCGACGCGGACGCCCATGGTGAGCAGATACCTGGTCGATCGCGCGTCGACATCGTCACGTGGCGCACGCGGCAGCGACGTGGCGGACTGGGGCCGACTCGAACTTTTCACCGTCCTTCAAGACTACGCCGCGCGGCCCCTGCCGACGTCCCCTCGAGGGCGCCTGCAGAGGCCGCGAGCGGTCAGGAACTGTAGACGGTGCCCTGGTCCATGGCCCAGGCGAAGAACGCGAAGAACAGGATCGTGCCGAGGATCCACAGCGCGAGGCCGACATACCCGACGATGGTGCCGGCAAGCGCCATGCCGCGGCCGTTCTCGCCGTTGGTCTTCAGCTGGTTGAGCGAGATGTGGCCGGTGATGATGCCGCCGAGAGATCCGATGAACGGCAGGATTCCGATGAATCCGACGATCGACGCGATGAGCGAGACGATTGCGAGCACGTTGGTCTTGGCCGGTGCGCCGTAGCCGTAGGCGGGGGCCCCGTACTGCGGCGCGGCGCCGTACTGCGGGGCTGCGCCGTACGGTGCCTGAGGCGTTCCGTACGTCGGGGGCGTTTGGGGTGCGCCGTAGGGGGCGGGGGCGCCATACGCCGGTGCTGCCGGCGGTGGGTACCCGGCGCCGGGCTGCGCCGCCGGGTCGGGTGCGGGCGCGTCGGGGGTGTTGTCGCTCACGGGCTGACCTTTCTCGAGACTGCTCTTAGCGTTCCAGCGCACGGCGTGGGGTGTCAAACGCTGCGCGACTAGGCTGGTCCGGATCCGTCACAACCCTCCGGGAGCCTCATCATGTCCAGCGATCGCGTCGTCCTCGTCACCGGCGGAAACCGCGGCATCGGCCGTGCCATCGCCGAGCGCTTCGTGGCGCAGGGATACAAGGTCGCCGTGACCGCTCGTTCCGGCGAGGGTCCGGAGGGCACGCTGACGGTGCGCGCCGATGTGACGGATGCCGCGGCGGTCGACGCCGCCTTCACCGAGGTCGAACAGGCTCTGGGTCCTGTCGAGATCGTGGTCGCGAACGCCGGCATCACCAAGGACACGCTCTTGCTGCGCATGACCGAGGACGACTTCGACAGCGTGGTCGCGACGAACCTCGGAGGAGCGTTCCGCGTGGTCAAGCGCGCGTCGAAGGGAATGCTGCGGGCACGCTGGGGGCGCGTCATCCTGATCTCGAGCGTCGTGGGACTGTACGGCTCGGCCGGGCAGATCAACTACGCAGCCTCGAAGAGCGCGCTCGTGGGCTTCGCCCGCTCGCTCACCCGCGAGCTCGGCGCGCGGGGGATCACTGCGAACGTCGTGGCACCCGGGTTCATCGAGACGGATATGACGGCAGAGCTGGGCGACGCCACACAGGCCGAGTACAAGAAGAGCATCCCCGCCGGCCGTTTCGCCACGGCGGACGAGGTCGCGGGCGTCGTCACGTGGATGGCGTCCGACGATGCCGCCTACATCTCGGGCGCTGTCATCCCCGTGGACGGCGGTCTCGGGATGGGGCACTGACCCCGCCCGGCCGATCCGTCGTTCAGCGCACCGCGGCGATGAGCGCACTCGACAGACGCTCAGGCTGAGAGAACTGCGGCCAATGGCCCGAACCCAGCGCGACGACCTCGGCATCGGCGATCGCGTCGAACTCGGCGCCGTACGGCCCCCACTGGGCGATCGCCTCGCGGAAGGCCGCCTCGTCCATGCCTCCGGAGAGGATGGTCACGGGGACCGCATGACGCGCCGTGCCTTCGAACCGCACCTCGTCGGTCGGCACCCTGGCCGGGACGGAGCGCGTGCGCTGCGCCCAGGTCGCACGGGTCTCGGCGTCGATGTCGGCGACGTCGGGCTCGTCGAAGGACTCCCAGCCCGGGAACGGGATCACACCGTCGATCACGTCGAACTCGGAGATGCTTCCCCCTGATGGGGGCGGCACGGTGTCGACGAACACCACGCGGGCCACGCGATCGGCGCGCGCCTCGGCAGCGGCCCACACCACGTTGCCCCCGCCGCTGTGCCCCACGAGGATGACCGGGCCGGCCGACGCGTCGACCTCGGCCACGACGGCATCGACCCAGTCCTGGATGCCGATGTCGGCCGACTCGGCCGCCGGCGCGCCGACGCCCGGAAGAGTCAGGGGGCGGGGCGTGTGGCCCGCCTGTCGGAGCGCGGGAACCACGGGGTCCCATGACCCCGCGTCGAGCCAGAGACCGGGAACGAGGATGATGTCCATGACGGCGACGCTATCGAGGGTCGCCGACATTCCGGCAGCTCAGGGCAGCAGCGCGATCACCTCGGCCAGGTCGACGGGGCCGACCACCACGTCGGCGCGCTCGCGCACCGCCGGCTTGGCGTTGAAGGCGACGCCGAGGCCCGCGGCATCCATCATCTTCAGATCGTTCGCGCCATCGCCGATGGCGATCGTGCGAGCCAGCGGCACACCCGCCGCCGATGCCCACTCGCGCAGCGCCGCCGCCTTGCCCTCGGCGTCGACGATGTCGCCGTCGACGACCCCGGTGAGTGTGTCGCCGGCCACTGCGAGGCGATTGGCCCGCCACACGTCGACACCCAGAGACGGCGCGACTGTGTCGAGGATCTCGTGGAACCCGCCCGACACGACGCCCACCGCACCGCCGCGCGCGTGCACGGCGTCGATGAGCTCGCGCACTCCGGGCGTCGGCTCGATCCGGTCGAGCACGTTCGCGAACGCCGTCACAGGGACGCCGGTGAGCCGCTCGACCCGCGACCGCAGGCTGGCCGCGAAGTCGACCTCCCCCCGCATAGCCGCCTCCGTCGCCGCGGCGACCTCGGGACCGCGTCCGGCCTCATCGGCGATGAGCTCGATGACCTCGTTGCGGATCAGGGTCGAGTCGGCGTCGAGCACGACGAGGAATCGGGCGTGGGCGGGTGCAGGCATCCCTCCACGCTAGCGCCGCGGGCACACGAGACCCCAAACCGGCGGTCACCGTTCGACGTGGATGCCCTTGCCGACCACGGTGATGCCGCTGTCGGTGACGGTGTAGCCCCGTGCCAGGTCGCGATCGCGGTCGACGCCGACGGTGGCCCCGTCGGCCAGCACGACGTTCTTGTCGAGGATCGCGCGGTGGATCCGCGCGCCCGCGCCGACCTGCACGTGGTCGAACAGCACCGAGTCGGTGATCGTCGAGCCGCCTCCCGCGAGCGTCCATGGACCGACGACGCTGCGCTCGAGGTGGGTGCCGGAGAGCACGGACCCGAGCGAGACGATGGAGTCGATCGAGTTGCCGATCCGCCCGACCGAGTCGCGCACGAACTTCGCGGGCGGCGAATTCACCGCCTGCGAGTGGATCGGCCAGTCGGTGTTGTACAGGTTGAACACCGGCAGCGTCGAGATGAGGTCCCGGTGGGCGTCGAAGAACGAGTCGATCGTCCCGACGTCGCGCCAGTAGTAGCGGTCGCGATCAGTCGAGCCCGGAACGTCGTTCCGGTTCATGTCGTACACGCCTGCCTCGCCGCGGCCGACGAAGTACGGCACGATGTCGCCGCCCATGTCGTGGTTGGAGGTCGGCAGCTCGCCGTCGGCCTCGACGGCCTCGATCAGCGCGTCGGTGTCGAAGATGTAGTTGCCCATCGACGCCAGCACCTCGCCTGGGGAGTCGGCCAGCCCGGTCGGGTTCTGCGGCTTCTCGAGGAACTCGTTGATGCGCGTGGGGTCGGACTTGTCGACGTCGATCACACCGAACTGGTTGGCGAGCGAGATCGGCTGACGGATGCCGGCGACCGTGGCGCGCGCGCCCGAGTCGATGTGGGCGGCCAGCATCTGACGGAAGTCCATGCGGTACACGTGGTCGGCGCCGATGACGACCACGATGTCGGGCTGCTCGTCGTTGATGAGGTTCAGGCTCTGCAGGATCGCGTCCGCCGAGCCGGAGAACCACCGCTTGCCCAGGCGCTGCTGGGCGGGCACCGAGGCGACGTACGAGTCGAGCAGCGCCGACATCCGCCACGTCTGGGAGATGTGGCGGTCGAGGCTGTGCGACTTGTACTGGGTCAGCACGACGACCTGCCGCAGGCCGGAGTTGATGAGGTTCGAGATCGCGAAGTCGATGAGCCGGTACTGGCCGCCGAACGGCACCGCCGGCTTGGCCCTGTCCGCGGTGAGCGGCATGAGACGCTTTCCCTCGCCGCCGGCGAGGATGATTCCGAAGACCTTCGGCGCTGCAGGCATGGCACCACCCTAGGCCCGCATCCCGATCGGGCCCAACGGCTACACGCGGGATGACTCGTGTACTAGGTTGCGTCCCATGCGCGTCGACATCGTGACCAAGGAGTACCCGCCGGAGATCTATGGCGGAGCCGGCGTGCACGTCACCGAACTGGTGAAGGCGCTGCGGCAGAGCATCGACGTGCGGGTCCGGGCGTTCGGCGCCGACCGCGACGAGGCGGGGACGTCCGCGTACGGTGTGCCGGCCGAGCTCGCCTCCGCGAACGCGGCCGTGCAGACGCTCGGCACCGACCTCGAGATCGTGACCGATGTCGCGGGCGCCGACGTCGTGCACAGCCACACCTGGTACGCGAACTTCGCCGGACACCTGGCGTCGCTCCTTCACGGCATCCCGCACGTCGTCACGGCGCACAGTCTCGAGCCACTCCGGCCATGGAAGGCCGAGCAGCTCGGCGGCGGGTACGCGGTCTCGAGCTGGATCGAGCAGACGGCGTACGAGGGCGCCGCGGCCATCGTCGCCGTGAGCGACGGCATGCGCCAGGACATCCTGCGCAGCTACCCGGCGCTCGATCCCGCGAAGGTCCGCGTCATCTACAACGGGATCGACGTCGAGTCGTGGCATCCGGTCGACGATCCCGACCTGCTCGCACAGCTGGGCGTCGACGCGTCGCGACCGTCCGTCGTGTTCGTCGGGCGCATCACGCGCCAGAAAGGGCTGCCCTACTTCCTTCGTGCGGCAGAGCTGCTTCCACCCGACGTGCAGGTCGTCCTGTGCGCGGGCGCGCCCGACACGCCGCAGATCATGGCGGAGGTGGAGGGGCTGGTACGCGGACTGCAGGAGACCCGTGAGGGTGTCGTATGGATCGATCGGATGCTGTCGCGCCACGAGCTGTGCACGATCCTGACCGCCGCCACGACGTTCGTCTGCCCGTCGGTGTACGAGCCGCTGGGCATCGTCAATCTCGAGGCGATGGCGTGCGGCGCCGCCGTCGTGGGCACAGCGACCGGCGGCATCCCGGAGGTCGTCCTCGACGGCGTCACCGGACGCCTGGTGCCCATCGACCAGGCGCAGGACGGAACCGGCACGCCGACCGACCCGGCGCGCTTCGTGGCCGATCTGGCACGAGTGCTGACGGAGGTCGTGAGCGATCCCGAGCGCGCGCGGGCGTATGGCGCGGCAGGGCGCGCGAGGGCCACCGAGGACTTCAGCTGGGGGAGCATCGCCGAGCAGACCGCGGCGCTGTACGCGGAGGTCGCCGCCGACGGCCGATAGGCTGGACGACATGCCGCAGGTGCTCGAATTCTCCGACGTCGTCGTCCGCAGAAACGCCAAGGACATCGTCGACCACCTCGACTGGACCGTCAGCGATGACGAGCGCTGGGTGATCCTGGGGCCGAACGGCGCCGGCAAGACCACGGTGCTGCAGCTCGCCGACACTCTCATGCACCCGACGTCGGGTGTCGTCTCGATCCTGGGGGAGCGGCTCGGCCGCACCGACGTGTTCGAGCTGCGTCCGCGGATCGGCTTCGCGTCCTCTGCCATGGCTCGCCGCGTCCCGCCGGAGGAGACGGTCCTCAACGTCGTGCTCACTGCCGCGTACTCGGTTCTCGGCCGCTGGCGCGAGGACTACGAAGACATCGACGAGCGTCGCGCTCTGCGCGTGCTCGCCGAGTGGAAGCTCGACCACCTCGCCGACCGCACGTTCGGCACGCTGAGCGACGGCGAGCAGAAGCGCGTCCAGATCGCACGCGCGGTCATGACCGACCCCGAGCTGCTGCTGCTCGACGAGCCGACAGCGAGCCTCGACCTCGGTGCGCGCGAAGAGCTGCTCACGCTGCTCAGCGGCTACGCGCAGGCCCCCACGACTCCCGCGATGGTCATGGTGACCCACCACGTCGAGGAGATCCCCATCGGATTCACGCACGTCCTGCTGCTCCGCGAGGGCCGTGCAGTGGCCGCCGGACCGGTGCGCCAGACCCTCACCGCCGAGAACCTCACCGAGACGTTCGGCGTGCAGATCCAGCTCACCGAGCACGACGGGCGGTACGCGGCGCGCGCCGCGCACTGACAGAACTCGGTCTCGATTCCGCGTCGGGGCCAGGAGGCTGATAGAATCGCTCTTTGGTGCGCTCGCACCTCAGACTTTGTCCGTCCTGGCAAAATCCAGGGCACCACTTTCAAAGGACTTCCCATGAAGACTGACATCCACCCCGACTACCAGGCGGTCGTGTTCCGCGACCTCGGCTCGGGCGAGACCTTCCTCACCCGTTCGACGGTGACCAGCGACAAGACGGTCGAGCTCGACGGCGTCGAGTACCCCGTCATCGACGTCGAGATCTCGTCGGCGTCGCACCCGTTCTACACGGGAAAGCAGCGCATCATGGACTCGGCCGGTCGCGTCGAGAAGTTCAACCAGCGCTTCAAGAACTTCGGCTCCAAGTAAGCAGCCCACGTGCAAGGCCCCGCTTCGGCGGGGCCTTCGCCGTTCCCGGGCATGCGCTGGTCAGCGGATCGGCCAGCTGCCGTCGAGGCGATCATCGGGGTCGAGCCGCCCGATCTGGATGAAGTAGTCGGTCAGGCTCGCAGCCTGCGCACGCGCCCACGCGATCTGCCGGGTGTGCAGCTCGTGCACCGTCGCGGGCAGCCATGGCGCGAAGCGCTCGGCGAGCGCCTGAGCCACTCGGCCCGCGGCGACCGCGTCGGCGCAGGCGTCGTGCGCGCCGTCGAGTCGCACGGCGTAGTGCTCCGCGACGACCGACAGGGTGCGCTTGCCGCGCCGCCAGCGGTCGTACGCCTTGTCGACGACGAGCGGATCGATCACGGGGGATGGGTCCGCGATGGGATCGATGCCGTGCCGCAGCGCCTCGTGCTTGAGCAGCGAGAAGTCGTACGGTGCGTTGTAGGCGACGACCGGGATGCCCGCATCGAGCAGCCCCCGGACGGCGCTGACGACCTCGCCGACGACGACGGGGGCGGGGCGTCCGTGCGTGCGGGCGTGGGTCGTGGTGATGCCGTGCACCGCGGTCGCGCCCTGGGGGATCTCGACTCCGGGATCGGCGAGCCAGTCGCGAGCGCTCATGACGGCCCCCGAGGCGTCGAGTACGCCAACATGGGCGGTCACGATGCGGTCGGTGGCGACGTCGACCCCAGTCGTCTCGAGGTCGAACACCCCGACGACGCGAAGCCACTCGGGAGTGTCGAAGAGCGACAGTGTCTCGGGCTGCCATCGAACCATGCCCCACACGGTATGGGCCCCGTCCGACAACGCGTTCGAGGCGCTCCGGCACCGCCCTCGTAGACTCGGGGGGTGGCCTCCCCGAACCCGTACGCACCGCTGCTCGATGTCATCCCCGTCGAGCGGCGCGAGGCGACGGTGCTCGGCGGCACGACTGCGTACTGGGTGTACGGGCACCACGACGCCGAGACCACCGTGATCGCCGTGCACGGCTTCCGCGGCGAGCACCACGGCCTCGAGCCGGTCGTCGCCCACCTCCCCGACGTGCGGATCATCTCACCCGATCTCCCCGGTTTCGGCGAAACGCCTCCGCTTCCGGGCATCCGGCACGACCTCGACGCCTACGGCCGCTGGCTGCGCGAGTTCGCGGCGACCGTGTCCCCGGGTGCGGTCGTCCTCGGCCACTCGTTCGGCTCGATCGTCGTCTCGGCCGCTGTCGCCGGCGGCCTCGCCACCCCACGCGTCATCCTCGTCAACCCGATCGGCGCGCCCGCATTGGAGGGCCCGCGCGGCCTGCTGACCCGTCTCGCGGTCTTCTACTACTGGGCGGGGGCACGCCTGCCGAAGCGGGCCGGTGACGCGCTCCTGCGCAACGGGCTCATCGTGCGCGTCATGAGCGAGTCGATGGCCAAGACGAAGGACGCCGACCTGCGTCGCTTCATCCATGACCAGCACGACACCTACTTCTCGCGCTTCGCCGACCGTGACGTGCTGCACGACGCGTTCGTCGCCTCGGTCTCGAGCGATGTGCGGGAGTTCGCTCCGCGCATCGCCCAGCCGACTCTGCTGGTCGCAGCGGTGCGTGACGACATCACCCCGATCGAGGCGGAGCGGCATCTGGTGACTCTCTTCCCCGAGGCTGATCTCGTCGAGATCGACGATGTCGGGCATCTCATCCACTACGAGACGCCGGCGGCTGCCGCCACGGCGATCAGGGCGTTTCTCGCGCCTTCCGAGCCCGGTACGCGATGACGTTCATGCGGTTGCCGCAGTTGCCGGTGTCGCAGTAGCGCTTCGAGCCGTTCTTCGAGTAGTCGATGTAGACGGCGTCGCAGTCGTCCGCCGCGCACGTACGCACCCGCTCGTACTCGTCGGAGCGAATGACGTCGACGAACGCCATCGCCGCCTCGACCAACATGCGCGTGGCGAGCGGTGAGTCGTCGGACGTGGCGTGGATGTGCCAGTCGTACTCGTCGTGGATGACGAGGCGGGGCAGAGCCTCCCCGTCGGCGAGCATGGCGTTGACGAGCGGGACCGCGCCGGCACGGTCGACCGCCCACAGTTCGCGCAGTCGCGCGCGCACCGCACGCACCGCCGCCACCGCATCGGCGTCGAGCCGGATCGTGCCGGAGTAGGGGTTCGTGACGAGGAACTCGCGCAGGTCTTCGGGCGACTGCAGAGTGTCGTCGCCGTCGTATCCGGGCAGCGTGTTGACGAGGTCGACGACCATCATGAGGGTGCGCTTCGTGTCATGAATGAAAACCATGTTGACTCCTGACATCCTCTCCGATACCGTCACCAGTGTAAGCACACTTCACTCCTGACAGCCGGATGCCGCCCATGACCGTTCCGACCGCCTCGCTTCCGGTGATCACGCCGGTCGTGGCATCCCCGCGTCTTCGCACCACGGGGCTCATCATGGCGGTTGCGTCCGCTCTGGCCTTCTCGTCGAGCGGTCCGTTCATCAAGCCCCTGCTCGAGAACGGCTGGTCGCTGGGCGCGGCGCTCCTCGTGCGCATGGGGCTGGCCGGGCTGATCCTCTCACCCGCCGTCTTCCGGGCCATCGGCCGCAATCCCCGGTTCCTGAGGCAGCACTGGCGATTGATCCTCGGTTTCGGTCTCATGCCCGTGCTCGGCTGCCAGCTCTTCTTCTTCTCTGCGATGCAGCGGATGCCGGTGGCCGTCGCCCTGCTGATCCAGTACCTCGCGCCGGTCATGCTCGTCGCGTTCGTCTGGCTCCGCTCCCGCAGGGCGCCGTCGGCGCTCGTGCTCTGGGGGTCCGCGGTGGCGGTGGTCGGGCTGATCCTCGTCGTCGACATCTCCGGTGCCTCCTTCGACCTGATCGGCACGCTGCTCGCCCTCGCCGCGGCTGTGTGCGTGTGCGCCTATTTCGTGATCTCCGAGCGCGCCCGCGACGATCTGCCTCCGCCGGCTCTCGCCGCGAGCGGCCTGCTCGTAGGCGCGGCGATGATGGGCGTCCTGTGTCTGACGGGCGCGATGCCGTTCGAGGCTCCGGCGGTCTCGGTGATGCTCGGCGGCGTCGAGGTCCCCTGGTTCGTTCCGCTCCTGTGGGTCGCGGCGGTCGCCACGACGCTCGGCTACGCGCTCGGCGTGATGGCAGTGCCGCGCATCGGGTCGCGCGTCGCGTCGTTCGTGGGCCTCTCGGAGGTGCTGTTCGCCCTCGGCTTCGCGTGGGTGTTCCTCGCCGAGGTGCCTGCGCCGATCCAGTTCGCGGGGGGAGCTCTCATCCTCGCAGGGGTGATCCTCGTGAAGGTGGATGACCTGCGCCGGGCGCCTGCACAGCCTGCGACGCCGGCCGCGGCATCCGTCCCCCTGCCCTGACCGGGTGAGGCTCAGGACTCGCGGCGGGCGAGCTCCATGAGCGGCATCACGCGATGGGGGATGACCTCGCCCATGACGAGCGAGGTCTCCGTGCGCTCGACGCCCTCGATCGCGAGGATGCGGGCATCGGTGTCGAAGAGATGCTGGGTGTCACGGCACGCGACCCGCACGAGCAGATCAACTTGGCCGGACAGTCCATGCGCCTGCACGATCTCAGGGACGCGCGCGAGCTCGGCGGTGATCCGCGGCAGGTCGGCCTGGCGCACGATGACGCTGATGAAGGCCTCGATCGGGTAGCCGAGCGATGACGACGAGATGGCCCGCTCATACGAGAGGAACACGCCGGAGCGCTCCAGTCTCGCCATGCGCGCCTGGACGGTGTTGCGCGAGAGTCCGAGCCGCTCGGCGAGCGCGACGACGGTGGCTCGCGGGTCTGCGGAGAGGGCGGCGAGGAGCTCCAGGTCGACATGATCGAGGGCACTCATAGTGCGAAACGTTAGCACGCCTTGAGGAGTGGTTGGTTGTCAACATGCTCAAGCGGATCGTGAATGCTTGAGCGAGGTGCGATGTCGACGTACTCTCGGGCTACCGGCGAAGCTGCCGGTGAACCACGACGCCCCTCCTCACGAGGGAGGGTTGCACCGAGGAGTGATGGCGATGACGCACACCCTGACCCCGACCGCCGATCTTGCGACAGACACCGAAGACGTCGCCCGGCTGGTGACCCCCGACGGCGAGCGGATCGCCGACCCCGAACTCGACCGCTGGGTCGCGGATGTGGATGCCGCCGCCCTGCGCGCGCTCTACCGCGACATGGTGCTGCTCCGGCGCATCGACAGCGAGGGCGTCGCCCTCCAGCGTCAGGGCCAGCTGGCGCTGTGGCCTCCGTGCCAGGGCCAGGAGGCCACGCAGATCGGCACGGCGCGCGGGCTCCGCGCCGACGACTTCGCCTTCCCGAGCTACCGCGAGACCGGCGTGGTGTTCGCGCGAGGCGCCAAGCCCGCCGACTACGTGCTCGCGTGGCGCGGCGAGGAGCACTCGACGTACAACCCCTACGACATCAACACGGCCTCGCAGCAGATCATCATCGGAGCACAGTCGCTGCACGCGGTGGGCTACGCGATGGGCATCCAGCGCGACGGAACCGACCAGGTCGCCGCCGCCTACTTCGGGGACGGCGCATCCAGTCAGGGCGACGTCAACGAGGCCATGGTCTTCGCCTCCTCGTACGGCGCGCCCGTCGTGTTCGTGTGCAGCAACAACCAGTGGGCGATCTCCGAGCCCGTCACGGTGCAGGCGAAGTTCCCGATCGCCGGCCGCGCGCCGGGCTTCGGCATCCCCAGCATGCGCGTCGACGGCAATGACGTCCTCGCCTGCCTCGCCGCGATGCGGTGGGCGGTCGACCACGCGCGCAAGGGCAACGGGCCGGCGTTCATCGAG
Organism: Microbacterium sp. CFH 31415; assembly: GCF_022538185.1. Classification (GTDB taxonomy): domain Bacteria; phylum Actinomycetota; class Actinomycetes; order Actinomycetales; family Microbacteriaceae; genus Microbacterium. The sequence goes on from NZ_JAKYXC010000002.1 coordinate 207,839, forward strand.
GCGGTGACCTACCGGATCGGACCCCACACCACCTCCGACGACCCCACGCGCTACCGCGATAAGGAGGAGGTCGAGCGCTGGAAGGGCCGTGACCCGATCGCACGCGTCGAGGCGCTGCTGCGTGCCCAGGGCGAGTTCGACGACGAGTTCGCGGCGAGCGTCGCGGCCGACGCCGACGCCCTCGCGGCCGAGGTCCGGGCCGCCGCACAGGGCGCGGTCACCCGCGACCCCATCACGGTGCTCGACAACGTGTACGCCGAGCCGCACTCGGGCCTCGAAGAGCAGCGCGCGTGGTTCGGCGCGTACCTCGACGGCTTCGCGACCGAGGACGAGGCGGTGGCGCGATGACGCAGCTCACCATGGCCAAGGCCATCAACGAAGGTCTGCGTCGCGCGATGGCCGACGATCCGAAGGTGCTCGTCATGGGCGAGGACATCGGCAAGCTCGGCGGGGTGTTCCGCATCACCGACGGGCTGCAGAACGAGTTCGGCGCGCAGCGCGTCGTCGACACCCCTCTGGCCGAGTCCGGGATCATGGGCACCGCGGTGGGCCTCGCGATGCGGGGGTACCGCCCGGTCGTCGAGATCCAGTTCGACGGGTTCGTCTACCCGGCCTTCGACCAGATCGTCTGCCAAGTCGCCAAGCTCCACTACCGCACACGCGGCAACGTGCAGATGCCCATCACGATCCGCATCCCGTGGGCCGGCGGTGTCGGCGCCGCCGAGCACCACTCGGAGTCTCCCGAGGCGTACTTCGTGCACACGTCGGGACTCCGGGTCATCGCGGTCTCCAACCCGCAGGATGCCTATGTGATGCTGCGTCAGGCCATCGCGTCGAACGACCCGGTGATGTACTTCGAGCCGAAGAAGCTGTACCACACGAAGGGGGAGGTCGACCTGGACGTCGACCTCGCCGACGCCCCGCCGATGGGTCTGGCGCGGGTGGTCCGCGAGGGCAGTGACGTCACGCTGCTCACGTACGGCTCGCAGGTGGCGACGGCGATGGATGCCGCGACCGCCGCCGAGGACGACGGCGTCTCGATCGAGGTCATCGATCTGCGCTCGATCTCGCCCGTCGACTACCGCACCGTGACGGCCTCGGTGCGCAAGACCGGTCGCGTCGTCGTCACGCACGAGGCGGCCCGCGAGGCCGGCGTCGGAGCAGAGCTCATCGCGAGTGTGACCGAGCGATGCTTCAACTACCTCGAGGCCGCTCCGCAGCGCGTCACCGGTCACGACATCCCGTATCCGCCGGCCAAGCTCGAGAAGCACTTCATCCCCGACCTCGACCGCATCCTCGATGCCGTGGACCGCGTGATGGACCGCCCGAACAGCATGAGCGCCTTCGAGGAGCTCGGCGCAGCCGAGGGCGGCCGCGGCTCGAGCATGACGGGAGGTGTGCTGTGATGGAGGACTTCAGGCTCCCCGACCTCGGCGAGGGGCTTCCCGAGGCCGAGATCGTCGCGTGGCTCGTCGCGGAGGGCGACACCGTCACCCTCAATCAGACGATCGCCGAAGTCGAGACGGCCAAGGCCGTCGTCGAGCTTCCTTCGCCGCACGCGGGGAAGATCACGAAGCTGCACGCGGCCGCCGGTGACGTCGTCGAGGTGGGCTCGGTGCTCATCTCGTTCGACCTCGGCGGCGACAGCGCCCCCACGCCCGCTCCGGCTGCCGAGCCGCAGCAGAGCGAGGAGCCCGCCACGGCGGAGCCCAACCTCGTCGGGTACGGCGTCGCCCCGCGCGGCACCGCCCGCCCTCAGCGACGCTCGCGTGCGGTCGCGGGCCGGCCGGCGGCATCCGACACCGCTGTCCTCGAAGCCGCGCCGCACGACGCCATCCAGGTCGCCCACGAGCGACCGCTCGAGCGTCCTCGCTCGACGCCTCCGGTGCGACTCCTCGCGAAGCAGCTGGGCATCGACCTCGCGCTGGTCGAGGCGAGCGGCGCCAACGGGCTCATCTCGCGCGCGGATGTCGAGGCCTACGCCCAGCGCGTCGGAGCGACGCCGATCACGGCGGCGCCCGTGCCGGAGCCCGAGTTCCTTCCCGAGCTGCGCACAGCGGCTGCCACGGGGGAGCGCACCACGCGCACGCCCATCCGCGGAGTCCGCAAGCACACCGCCGACGCGATGGTGCGCAGCGCGTTCACCGCCCCGCACGTCACGACGTTCCTCACCGTCGACGTCACCGCGACGACCGAGCTCATCGCATCGCTGAAGGGCGACCGCGCGCTGCAGGAGCACAAGATCGGCGTGATGGCGGTGGCAGCCAAGGCCGTGTGCCTCGCACTCGCCCGCCACCCCGAGCTGAACTCGCGCTGGGACGACGCCGCCGGCGAGATCGTGCAGCACCACTACGTCAACCTGGGCATCGCTGCGGCGACCGGCCGGGGACTCGTGGTGCCGAACATCCGCGACGCCCAGGACCTCACGCTGGTCGAGCTGGCCGACGCCATCCGCACCCTCGCCGAGACCGCGCGGGCGGGCAAGACGCCGCCGGCCGACATGATGGGCGGCACGTTCTCGATCACGAACGTCGGCGTCTTCGGCGTCGACGCCGGCACACCCATCCTCAATCCCGGTGAAGCCGGCATCCTCGCGCTGGGCGCCGTGCGGCGTCAGCCGTGGGAGCACCGCGGCGAGATCGCGCTGCGCGACGTGATGACCCTCGCGCTGTCGTTCGACCACCGGCTGGTCGACGGCGAGCAGGGGTCGCGCTTCATGGTCGAGGTCGCCGATGTGCTGCGCGAGCCGGGCCGCGCCATGCTGCTGCGCTGACCGCGGACCGACGGAAGGGGCCGAGCGGAGGCATCCGCCCGGCCCCTTCGTCCTGCCTGAGCCGCCCCCGCCTCCGCCCTCAGCCGCGCTTCGGGTAGAACAGGTCCAGCCCGTGCGCCTGCAGGACGTCGTACGCGTCGGCGTAGGTGACGGGGTCGGGATGCCCCGGCCCGGCGTAGCGGGCGAGCAGCAGGCCGAGAAGCCCACGGCCGGGGTTGCTCAGGGGCTTGTCCTTTGTCGCCGATCTGCCTCGTCGCGTTCGCGGTGGGCGCGACGACGCCGAACACTCGCTAGGCGGTGAGTGCGGCCAGAGCCATCGATTCGAGGATGCCGCGCACCGCGCCGTCGTCGGGCTGCGACCGCAGCGCCCGGACGCTGTGCGGTGTCGAGTTGATGAGGCCGAAGCACGCGTGCGCCCGCACCCGGAGCTCGGCCACGGTGCGATCGGGATGGAGCGCCGACAGGATGCCGATCCACACCTCGACGTACTCTCTCTGCAGTCGGCGGACGGTGTGACGGTCGTCGTCGGCCAGGCTGGCCAGATCGCGATCCTGAACCCGGATCACGTCGGCGTCGCTCAGGGCGAAATCCACGTGGAACGCGATGATCGCCTCGAGCTGGGCCGGGGGAGTGCCGCCGTCGTCGATGACCCGGCGGCCGCCTGCGAGCAGTCGCTCGCTGACGCCGATGAGGATCGCGCCGAGCAGTGCCTGCTTGTTGGCGAAGTGCCGGTAGAGCGCGGGTCCGCTCACGCCCACGGCGGCGCCCAGGTCCTCCAGGCTGACGCCGCTGAACCCGCGCTCCGCGAAGAGACGCGCGGCCTCGTGCAGGATCGACGCCTGGCGATCGGCCTTGGCCCGGTCGCGCTCGGTGACACCGCTTGTCATCTCAGTTAATCCTCGCTAACCTAGACTCCAGTTAGTGAACACTAACCAATTGTGTCGCGTCCGCTCAACGAACGTGACCCGATCGTGACGTCGACGGAGATGACATGAGTGCGCTGACCACCGCGGTCGTCCAGGACGAAGGCTTCGCCCGCAACCGCGACGCGCAGGCGACGCTGGCGGCGCAGCTGCGCGAGCGGCTGTCGAAGGCGGCGCTCGGCGGCCCCGAGGCATCCCGCACCCGCCATGTCGCACGAGGGAAGCTGCTCCCGCGCGACCGCGTCACGCGCGTGCTCGACGAGGGGAGTCCCTTCATCGAGATCGCCCCGCTGGCCGCCGACGGTCTTTACGACGGCGAGGCACCCGCGGCCGGCGTGATCGCCGGCATCGGACTGATCCACGGGCGCCAGGTCATGGTCGTGTGCAACGACGCCACCGTCAAGGGTGGCACGTACTACCCGATGACCGTCAAGAAGCACCTCCGCGCGCAGGAGATCGCGTTCGAGAACCGCCTGCCGTGCGTGTATCTCGTCGACTCGGGCGGCGCCTTCCTTCCCAAGCAGGATGAGGTCTTCCCCGACCGCGACCACTTCGGCCGCATCTTCTTCAACCAGGCGCGGCTGTCGGCCGCCGGCGTCCCGCAGATCGCGGCGGTGCTCGGCTCGTGCACCGCCGGCGGGGCCTATGTGCCGGCGATGAGCGACGAGACGGTCATCGTCCGCAACCAGGGCACGATCTTTCTCGGAGGGCCGCCCCTCGTGAAGGCGGCGATCGGCGAGGTCGTCACCGCCGAGGAGCTCGGCGGCGGAGAGCTTCACGCGAAGCGCTCGGGCGTCGTGGATCACCTCGCGGAGGACGACGAGCACGCGCTCGAGATCGTCCGCGACATCGTCGCCACGCTGCCGCTGCCCGCCGAACCCGCGTGGGACGTCACCCCGAGCGTTCCCCCGGCCGTCGATCCCACCGACCTGTACGGCGTGGTGCCGATCGACGTCAACCAGCCGTACGACGTGCGCGAGGTCATCGCCCGGCTCGTCGACGCGAGCGAGTTCCACGAGTTCAAGCGCGAGTACGGGGACACGCTGGTCACCGGCTTCGCGCGCATCCACGGCCACCCGGTCGGCATCATCGCCAACAACGGCGTGCTGTTCAGCGAATCGGCCCAGAAGGGCGCCCACTTCATCGAATTGTGCGACCAGCGCGGCACGCCGCTTCTCTTCCTGCAGAACATCTCCGGCTTCATGGTGGGGCGGGATGCCGAGGCCGGCGGCATCGCGAAGGACGGGGCCAAGATGGTCACCGCCGTCGCCACCACCCGCGTGCCCAAGCTCACCGTCGTCATCGGCGGCTCGTTCGGCGCGGGCAACTACTCGATGTGCGGTCGCGCCTACTCGCCGCGGTTCCTGTGGACCTGGCCGGCCAGCCGCATCTCGGTGATGGGCGGACCCCAGGCGGCATCCGTCCTCTCGACCGTCAAGCGCGACCAGCTCGACGCGCGCGGCGAGGAGTGGTCCGCGGCCGACCAGGCCGAGTTCGAGGCTCCGATCCGTGCCCAGTACGAAGAGCAGGGGAGCCCGTACTACGCCACTGCCCGATTGTGGGATGACGGCGTCGTCGATCCTGCGGACACCCGCGACCTGCTCGGCCTCGCGCTGGACGTCGTCTCGCGCACCCCGCTGCCCGAACCGCGCTTCGGCGTCTTCCGGATGTGAGCCCCGTGACCGACACGCACACGCCCCCCTTCACCACCGTCCTCGTCGCCAACCGCGGGGAGATCGCGCGGCGGGTCATCCGCACGCTGGCCCGGCTCGGCATCCGCTCGATCGCCGTCTACAGCGATGCCGACGCCGACGCTCCCCACGTGCGGGAGGCCGACCTGGCCGTGCGGATCGGGCCGGCTGCGGCATCCGCTTCGTACCTCGACATCGACGCCGTGATCGCCGCCGCTCGCCAGACCGGCGCCGACGCGGTGCATCCGGGCTACGGGTTCCTCTCGGAGAACGCAGAGTTCGCGCGCGCCTGCGCCGGCGCCGGCATCGTGTTCATCGGACCGGGGGAGCGCGCGCTGGAGGTCATGGGCGACAAGATCCGCGCGAAGGAGCACGTGACGGGGCACGGCGTGCCGACGGTCCCCGGCTTCAGCGCGATCGGCATGTCCGATGCCGCCATCGCCGAGGCCGCCGAGGCCACCGGGTACCCGCTGCTGGTCAAGCCCTCCGCGGGCGGCGGCGGCAAGGGGATGCAGGTGGTGCGTTCGGCAGACGACCTCGCCCACGCCTTGGCCACTGCCCGGCGTGTCGCCGCCGCCGCGTTCGGCGACGACAGCCTCCTGCTCGAGCGGCTGATCGAGCGCCCGCGCCACATCGAGGTGCAGGTGCTCGCCGACGCGCACGGCGGGGTCATCCACCTCGGTGAGCGCGAGTGCACGCTGCAGCGTCGCCATCAGAAGGTCATCGAGGAGGCGCCCTCGCCGGTGGTGGATGCCGCGACGCGCGCTCGCCTCGGAGCCGCCGCGTGCGCGGCTGCCGCGAGCGTGGACTACCTCGGCGCGGGGACGGTCGAGTTCCTCGTGGCCGGCGACCGCCCCGACGAGTTCTTCTTCATCGAGATGAACACGCGCCTGCAGGTCGAGCACCCGGTGACCGAGCTCGTCACCGGCATCGACCTCGTCGAGCAGCAGCTGCGCGTCGCCGCGGGAGAGCACCTCGCCCTCGCGCAGGAGAATGTGCGCCTCGACGGGCACGCGATCGAGGCGCGCGTGTACGCCGAGAGCCCGGAGCGCGGCTTCCTCCCCGCGACCGGTGAGGTGCTGGTGTGGGATGCCGCGGCGGATGTGCGGACGGATGCCGCGGTCGAGACCGGCAGCACCGTCACCGCCGACTACGATCCGATGATCGCGAAGGTGATCGCCCACGCTGCGGATCGCGCGGGCGCACTCCGGAAGCTCGACGCCGCCCTGGCCGAGACCGTGCTGCTCGGCGTCGACAGCAATATCGGGTTCCTGCGCGCTCTATTGGCGCACGAGGACGTGCAGTCCGGCGCGTTGGACACCGGTCTGATCGACCGCCTGCCCGCGCATGCGGGCGCGGAGCCCTCGGCGGCAGCCCTCGCCGCCGCCGCCGCGTTCGCGAGACAGCACGATCCGCACGAGACGGCGACCGCGGCGCAGCGTCTCGTCGCCGATGCGTCGTCTCGGCGCACGAGCGCCGGCGAACTGTGGCGCACGGCGGAGGGCTGGCGGATCGGCGGGCTGCGGGCGGGCACCGTGCAGCGGTTCCTCGACGACGACGGAGCACTCCAGACCGCGGATGGCGGCCACGCCGCCGACGAGCCCATGGACGCGGTCGTGGCGCAGGACGCGGACGGCGCGCTCTGGGTGCACGCCGACGGCGCGACCCATCGGCTCCGCCCGCTGAGCAGGCGCGATGCCCTGCACGCACGCCTCGCCGCGCGTGAGCGCGATGCCGCCGCGACCGATCCCGAACTGCGCGCGCCGATGCCCGGTGCGGTCGTCGCGCTGCACGTCGGCCACGGCACCCGCGTCGCCGCCGGCGACCGCATCGTCACGATCGAGGCCATGAAGATGGAGCACCCCGTCGTCGCGCCCCACGCGGGCGTCGTTCGCCTCGACGTCGCGACGGGCGACCAGGTGCGTCGCGACCAGGTGCTCGCCCACGTCTCGTCCGAAGAACCCGATACCCGCTCCTGACCACCCCGAGGAGACCCATGGACCACGCGAATCTGACCGACGACGAACGCGAGCTCGCGCGACTGGTGCGCGACTTCGCCGAAGAGGTCGTCGCACCGCAGGCCTACGAGGCCGACCGCACCAAGACGCTCCCCATGGACGTCGTGGCGCAGATGGGCGAACTGGGCCTCTTCGGGCTGCCGTTCCCCGAGGAGTACGGCGGACAGGGCGGCGACTACTTCGCGCTGTGCCTCGCGATCGAGGCGCTCGGGCGAGTCGACCAGTCCATAGCGATCACGCTCGAGGCGGGGGTGAGCCTCGGTGCCATGCCGGTCTTCCGGTTCGGGACAGAGGAGCAGAAGCGGGAGCTGCTGCCCGACCTCCTCGCTGGAAAGGCGCTGGCGGGCTTCGGGCTCACCGAGCCCGAAGCGGGCTCCGACGCCGGCGCGACGCGCACCACCGCGCGGCTCGACGGCGACGAGTGGGTCATCAACGGGTCCAAGCAATTCATCACCAACTCGGGCACCGACATCACGCGCTTCGTCACCGTCACCGCCGTCACCGGCGAGGCCGAGGGGCGCAAGGAGATCTCGACCATCGTGGTGCCGTCGGGCACCCGGGGCTTCACCGTCGAGCCGGGCTACGACAAGGTCGGCTGGCACGCGTCCGACACCCACCCCCTCACCTTCCAGGACGTCCGGGTCCCCGCGGGCAACCTCCTGGGTGAGCGCGGCCGCGGCTTCGCGAACTTCCTCCACATCCTGGACGAGGGGCGCATCGCGATCGCCGCCCTCTCGACCGGAGCGGCGGAGGGATGCCTGGAGGCCGCCATCGACTACGCCAAGAAGCGCACCGTCTTCGGCGACGCGCTGGCGACGCGCCAGGGCATCCAGTTCCTGCTCGCCCGCATGCAGCTGCGCGTGCACAACGCCCGACTCGCCTGGCACCACGCAGCGCGCCTGCGGGACGCCGGCAAGCCGTTCAAGACCGAGGCGGCGATCGCCAAGCTCACCGCGAGCGACGCGGCGATGGACAACGCGCGCGACGCAACACAGGTCTTCGGCGGCAACGGCTTCATGAACGAGTACCCCGTCGCGCGCCACTACCGGGACTCGAAGATCCTCGAGATCGGCGAGGGCACGAACGAGGTGCAGCTGCTCGTCATCGCGCGCGCTCTCGGGGTAGCGTGACAGCTGTGGAAGGCACGGGAGAGGCGCGCGCGATCGTGCAGCGCGGGCTCTACTACGACGAGCTCGAGGTCGGCGCCCGCTATCTCCACCGGCCAGGACGCACCGCCACCGAGGCCGACAACGTGCTGTTCTCGTCGCTGACGATGAACACGCAGGCCCTCCACCTGGATGCCGCGTTCTCGGAGGGGCAGCCGTTCGGGCAGCGCCTGATGAACTCGATGTGGACGCTGTCGACCATGGTCGGCGCGTCGGTCTCCCAGATCACCCAGGGCACCCTCGTCGCCCAGCTCGGCCTCAGCGACATCGCCTTCCCCGCGCCCGTGTTCCACGGCGACACGCTCTACACCGAGACCGAGATCCTCGAGAAGCGCCCCTCGTCGTCGCGGCCCCGCCAGGGGATCGTGACGATGCGCCACACCGGACGGAACCAGCAGGGAGTCGTTGTCGCCACAGCGACGCGCACCGCGCTGATGTGGTTCGCGCCCGATGACGCGGTTCGGGATGCCGCGTCCGACGCCGGAGGAACGCCATGACCGATACCCGCTTCAGCCTCGGGCCCGCCATCCTTTTCTGCCCTGCGGATCGCCCGGAGCGGTATGCGAAGGCGCTCGAGCGCGCCGACGCGGTGATCCTCGACCTCGAGGACGCCGTCGCTGCACCTGCGAAGGCCGCTGCCCGTGGCGCCGTCATCGAGTCGGAGCTCGACCCCGACCGGGTGATCGTGCGCGTGAACCCGCCCGGGACCGACGACTTCGTCTCCGACCTGGCGACCCTGTCGCAGACCGACTATCGCCGGATCATGGTCGCGAAGGCCGAATCGCCCAAACGGCTGCAGAAGCTCGACGTCCGCTTCGAGGTCATCGCGCTCTGCGAGACGGCGAAGGGTATCGCGCAGGCCGACCGCATCGCCGCTCTGCCGAACGTCAGCGCTCTGATGTGGGGCGCCGAGGATCTCGTCGCGAGCATCGGCGGCACATCGAGCCGCAAGCCGAACGGCCGCTACCGCGACATCGCCAGGTATGCGCGCGCCCGCGTGCTGCTGGCCGCGGGAGCGCGCGGCAAGGCGGCCATCGACGCCGTGCACCTCGACATCGAGGACACCAAGCGTCTGGCCATCGACGCAGCGGATGCCGCGGCATCCGGATTCACCGCCACCGCCTGCATCCACCCGAGCCAGGTCACGATCATCCGCGACGCGTATCGCCCCGACGGGAAGACGGTGGACTGGGCGAGGGGAGTGCTCGCAGCCGCCGAGACCGAGCGCGGTGTGTTCACGTACGACGGCCGCATGGTCGACGAGCCGGTCCTCCAGCACGCGCGGGAAACCCTGCGCCGCGCGGAGTCATGAGCGAAGAGCTGACGTCGCGCATCGGGCGGGTCGCGCTGCGTGAGCTCGCGCTGCAGGGCATCGTCGACTACGCGTCCCTGGCCGAGCGCACCGAGCGTGAGCTGCTGGCGATCCACGGCGTGGGCCCGAAGGCTGTCAGGATCCTCCGCGAGGATCTCGCCGAACGGGGTCAGTCCTTCGCCGGCCCTCGCTGAGCGGCGATCTCGCGCGCGACGCGGCCGATCAGGTCGTACGGCACCTCGCGCGAGTGCGGGAAGACCACGGAGTCCTTCTCGGAGCGGTACGGCGCGATCTCATCTTCGAGCGCCGCCGTCAGCACGGGAACAGGATAGAGCCCGATGTGCTTCTTCCAGCCTGCGAAGTGCAGCGCGTAGCGGCCGCCGAGCATGACCGCGGCGATTCCGTAGCGCACCTTCTCCTCGGGCGCGCTGCCGGACTCCGCGGCGACGGCATCGACGATCAGCGTGCGGATGCGCTGCAGGCGTTCGGCGACCTCGGGCGGGAACCCGGCGATGTACTCGTCGACGGTGGCGGCGCTGGCCATGGCGCCGAGCCTAGGTGACCGACCCCACGTAGGAAAGCAGTCGCACTCGGTCGCGTTCGTAGAGCAGCTCGTGGGCGGAGCCGTTGGCCACGCGCTCGCCCTCCAGCGGCAGCGTGCCGCCGGACGCGTGGCGGATGACCTCGCGGATCAGCGCGCCGTGGGCGACGACGATGAGGGACGCCTCGGCCGGCGCCGTCGCGCGGCGATGATCCCGGACCGCCCGGCCGATCGCGGTCAGCGCACGCGCCCGCACGCTCGGCCACGGCTCGGCGCCCGGCACCTCTGCGGTGTGCCAGGGCCCCCACCGGCGCAGGAAGTCCTCCGCGTCGACGCCCTCGGCCTCGCCGTAGCTCCGCTCGCGGAGCCCGCGGTAGAGCCGCGGCGGCTCGGTGCCCAACTCGGCGGCGATGATCTCGGCGGTCTCGCGTGCACGCGCGAGATCGCTCGCGGCGACCGTGACGGGGATCGCGGGATCCCGGGCCTCCCGCAGCGCGGCAGCGGCGGCACGCGCCTGCGCGCGGCCGGTGTCGTTCAGCGGGATGTCGGTCGAGCCCTGGATGCGCCGGGTCCGGTTCCAGTCGGTCTCGCCGTGGCGGATCAGGGTGAGGACGGTCACCCGTCGAGCCTACGGGCAGTGGCCTGTCAGCCCGCTGAGGGCAGAGCGTCGGCGAGTGCGCGGAGCACCTCACTCGTTCCGGCGTCGATCTTGACGGTCGCGCGGGAGTCGGCCCGCGTCGCGCCGCGGTTCACGATGACGACGGGCAGACGTCGGCGCCGCGCACGTTCGAGCAGGCGGATGCCGGAGTTGACCACCAGCGACGAGCCCGCGATCACGAGACCCTCGCTGGCGTGGACGAGCTGCTCGGCCTCGCGGAACTTCTCGGCCGGGATGTACTCGCCGAAGAAGACCACGTCGGGTTTGAGCATCCCGCCGCAGACGGTGCACTCGGGGATGACGAAGCCGTCGGTGCGCTCGGGCAGGACGTCGCCGTCGGGACCCAGCGGCACGTTCTCCGGCACTGTGATCCATGGGTTGTCGTGCTCGACGCGGTGCGCGAGGTCGCGCCGGTCGAACACCTGACCGCAGTGCGTGCAGAACACGCGGCGCATCGTGCCGTGGAGCTCGACCACGCGCCGGCTGCCGGCACGCACGTGCAGGCCGTCCACGTTCTGCGTCACGACGCCCGTCGCGACTCCGCTCTGCTCGAGCGACGCCAGCGCGCGGTGTCCGCAGTTGGGCTCGGCCGCGGCGAAAGCCCGCCACCCGAGGTGGCTGCCCACCCAGTAGCGTCGGCGCGCGGAGTCGCTCGAGAGGAAGTGCTCCGCGGTCATCGGGGTGCGCACGGGGGCGCCCTGGCCGCGGTAGTCGGGGATGCCCGAGTCCGTCGACACCCCGGCGCCGGTGAGCACCGCGACGCGGCGACCGGCGAGGGCCGCGACGGCGCGCGACACGGCGTCGATCGCTGCGGCGTCCAGCTCGGTCACGGTGGTCACGAATCACCCCTTCGGGTCAGAGTGTAGGCCGCACGGTTTACCGGGATGTTACGCGTCGTGCGAGAGTGGACCCGTGCGGATCGAGCGGATCACGTCGGCGGACGACGAGCGACTGGCCGACTACCGCGATCTGACGGACGTGGCGCTGCGCCGCGTGCTAGAACCCGAGGGCGGGCTGTATATCGCGGAGTCGTCGAAGGTCATCGGGCGCGCGATCGCCGCGGGACACTCGCCGCGCTCGGTCCTCGTGCAGGAGAAGTGGCTCGGCGACGCCGAGCAGATCCTCGCGCCGCATCCGGACGTGCCGGTCTACGTCGCCGACGCCGTGATCGCCGAGCAGCTGACCGGCTACGCCGTCCACCGCGGAGCACTGGCGGCCATGCACCGCCCCGCGCTGCCCCCGGTCGCCGAGGTGATCGCTGACGCGCGGATCGTCGTGGTGCTGGAGGACATCGTCGACCACACCAATGTCGGCGCGATCTTCCGTGCCGCCGCGGGTCTCGGCGCCGACGCCGTCCTGGTCAGTGCACGCTGCGCGGATCCGCTCTACCGCCGCAGTGTGCGGGTGAGCATGGGGACGGTCTTCCAGGTGCCGTGGACACGGCTGCCCGAGTGGCGTGAGGCGCGGGGCATCCTGCACGCTGCCGGCTTCCACCTCGCCGCGCTCGCCCTCGCCGACACCGCCGTTCCGCTGGACGTGTTCCGGGAGCGGGTGCCGGGTCGCGTCGCGCTCATGCTGGGCGCCGAAGGCGACGGTCTGAGCCGCGCGGCGATGGCGGCCGCCGACACCGCCGTCGTCATCCCGATGGCGGGCGGCGTCGACTCCCTGAACGTCGCCGCCGCCAGCGCTGTCGCGCTGTGGGAGCTGCGAGCGCGCTGAACGCCTCGCGTCAGGCGTTCTCGCCCGGATGCTCGGTCGCGTCGCGCCCGGGAGCGAGCGTGGTCACGGGCAGCACGTCGGGGCGCTTCGCCGTGATCGTGTCGCCCGACGACTGATGGCGCAGGCGGCGCAGCACCCAGGGCACGAAGAACTCGCGCGCCCACACGAGGTCGACCGCACGGGCCTCGCGCCACGTGCGCGACGGGATCGGATCGGGCTGCATCGGCTGCAGATCGTTGGGCACGTTGAGCGCGCGCAGCACCATGCGCGCCACTTCGTGGTGTCCGAGCCGGTTGTAGTGCAGGCGGTCGTCGTCGAAGAATCGCATGTCCTGCACCTCTTTGAGCGCCCACTGGTCGGCCACGATGCAGTCGTACTTGTCGGCGATCGCACGGATGTTCTCGTTGTAGATCGCCACCCGGCCGCGGATGCCGCGGAACACCGGCGTGAAGTTCGTGTCGATGCCGGTGAAGACGACGACCGTCGCCCCGCTGCTCCCCAGGCGCACCACGGCGTCTTCGAACAGTGCGGCCACCGCGTCGGGGTCGGCCCCGGGACGGATCACGTCGTTGCCGCCCGCCGAGAACGTGACCAGGTCGGGCTTGAGGGCGACCGCGGGCTCGACCTGCTCGGCGACGATCTGGCCGATGAGGCGTCCGCGGATCGCGAGGTTGGCGTACGCGAAGTCATCGACCTGCTGCGACAGAACCTCCGCGACGCGGTCGGCCCAGCCGCGGAATCCGTTCGGCGCCGTCGGCTCGGGGTCGCCCACGCCCTCGGTGAACGAATCGCCGATCGCGACGTAGCGCCGCCACGGGTGCGGCTGCGCGTTGGGGACGTACGGAGTGCGGTTGTCGTCGCTGCGTGTCATGGTTCCTCGGTTCGTGGCCGACAGACAGGGTACCGCGTGGTGCGGACGGGGGTGGATGCTGCTGCACCGGGTGCGGTGGACGGGTGTTGTCGTCGCGCTCGGTTAAGGTTGTGACTCGTTGTGCGCGGCTGGCGGGGAGGTGCAATGGACGACGAGACGGTCCTCGACGCCACCCGCGAGGAGGCGCATCTCGGCAGCTTCGCCAAGGCGTCTGTTCCACTCGGCGGCAGAGCCGCCGATCACCTCTCGCCCACCTACCCCCAGCGCGCTCCGTGGGGAACCGCGCAGCGGCTGCGCGCCTGGCAGGCCGAGGCGCTCGATCTCTACTTCGAGCTCGACGGGCCGGACGGGCCGGGCGGCGGACCACGCGACTTCCTCGCCGCGGCCACGCCGGGCGCCGGCAAGACCACCTTCGCCCTGAGGCTCGCGAGCGAGCTGCTGCGCCGGCGCATCATCGATCGGATCGTGGTCGTCGCACCGACCGAGCATCTGAAGACGCAGTGGGCCGACGCCGCCGCGCGCGTGTCGATCCGCCTCGACCCCGCCTTCAGCAACCGCCATTTCGCGCCCGCCCGGCACTACCACGGGGTGGCCGTCACCTACGCCCAGGTGGCGGTCAAGGCATCCGTCCATCAGCGGCTGACGATGGATGCGCGCACCCTGGTGATCCTCGACGAGGTCCACCACGGCGGCGACGCCCTCAGCTGGGGCGACGCGCTGCGCGAGGCGTACAGTCGCGCCACGCGCCGGCTGCTGCTCTCGGGCACGCCGTTCCGCAGCGACACCGCGCCGATCCCGTTCGTCGAGTACCACCCCGATGAGAACGGCATCCGCGTCTCCCGCACCGACTACGCCTACGGCTACCGTCGCGCCCTCGAGGACGGCGTCGTGCGGCCCGTCATGTTCATGGTGTACGCGGGGCAGATGCGCTGGCGCACCAAGACCGGTGACGAGATGGAGGCGCAGCTCGGCCAGGACAACACGAAGGACATCACCTCACAGGCGTGGCGCACGGCGCTCTCACCCGAGGGGGAGTGGATCCAGGCCGTGCTGCGCTCCGCCGACCGGCGCCTGTCCGAGGTCCGCGAGCAGGTGCCCGATGCCGGCGGACTGGTGATCGCGACCGATCAGACCGCCGCGCGCGCCTACGCCGAGATCCTGCGCGGCATCGCCGGAGAGGACGTCACCGTCGTCCTCTCCGACGAGGCCGAGGCATCCTCGCGCATCGAGGCGTTCTCGAAGGACGACACCCGCTGGATGGTCGCCGTGCGCATGGTCTCGGAGGGCGTCGACGTGCCGCGTCTCGCCGTCGGTGTGTACGCCACGTCGGCCTCGACGCCGCTGTTCTTCGCGCAGGCCATCGGGCGCTTCGTGCGCGCACGGCGCCGCGGCGAGACAGCGAGCGTCTTCCTTCCGAACGTGCCGCAGCTGCTCGCCCTCGCCAACGAGATGGAGCGGCAGCGCGATCACGCGCTCGACCGCGACGGCGACGGCGACGAGTGGAACGCCGAAGAAGACCTGATGGACGCCGCAGAGCGCGAGGACAAGGCGTCCGACGCGCTCACCGAGGAGTTCGAGTACCAGGCGCTCGGCTCGCACGCGCACTTCGACCGCGTGCTGTTCGACGGCAAGGAGTTCGGCCAGCTCGCCGTGCCGGGAACCCCCGAGGAGGAGGAGTTCCTCGGGCTTCCCGGGCTCCTCGAGCCCGAGCACGTGCACGAGCTCCTGATGCAGCGCCAGGCTCGTCAAGGCAGGCATCGGCGCGTGCGCGAGGCGCGGGAGGCTCAAAGCCCGCCCGGCGAGTCAGAGACGACGCTGCCGCCGGCACTGCACCGATCCCTCAAGGAGCAGCGGCAGCTGCTGAACAGCCTGGTCGGGCTGTACGCCCGCCAGTCCGGCGAGCCGCACGGTCTGGTGCACGCCGAGCTGCGGCGCATCTGCGGCGGCCCGGCCGTCTCGCATGCCACGGTCGCCCAGCTGCAGTCGCGCATCGACGTGCTGCGCAAGCGCGTGCACTCCTGAGCGCCGCACCCGCCGCCTAGACTCCCGGCATGCCCGCGGAGTACTCGTTCGTCTCGCGGTGGAGTGTGCCCGCCGACGCCGACCGCGTGTGGCGCGAGACGGTCCGGTTGCTGACGACGCCTTCTGGCGATGGAGCGCCTGACCTGACCGGCCCCGGCACGACCTGGTGGCCAGGGGTCCGCTTCGAGGGCGCGCCCGCGTCTCTGGAACCCGGCGTGATCCTCTTTCTCACGGTGCGGAGCCCCCTCGGCTACCGGCTCCGCGTCCGGCTGACCGTGGACGACATCGAGCCCGGGCGCACGCTCGCGACCTCGAGCGCAGGCGATCTGCGCGGCAGGGGACGCCTGTCGGTGGAGCCGGACGGGGACGCGGCGTCCGTCGTGGTATTCCTGTGGGACGTCGTGACCGAACGTCGCTGGATGAACACGTGGGCGTGGGCGCTGCGCCCGGCGTTCGAGGGCGCACACGCGCACGTGATGAGGGCGGGGGAGCGGGGCCTTCGCGAGGAGCTCGCCGGGCGCAGCGGGTGAGGTGGTTCGGAGCCCCGAAATGCTGTCAATCCGCGGCCTCGAGGGATGCGGCGTCCGACCGGTGACTACCGTGGATGGGTCCCCTTGACCCCGGCCCGGAGGCCTTCTGTGAGTGTGCCCGCTTCCCCCACGTCCCGCGATCGACGGCGCTGGGAGCGTTACCTGGTGAACGAGCGCGCCGAAGCCCACGTGTACCGCGAACTGGCGGCTCGCCGCAGGGGCGAGGAGCGCGAGATCCTGACGGCTCTCGCCGACGCCGAGGGCCGGCACGAGGCGCACTGGCTGCGGCTGCTGGGCGGCGAGCCGGCTCGGCTGCCCCGACCTGACGTGCGCACCGTCCTGCTCGGCTGGATGGCGAAGCGGTTCGGCTCGATCTTCGTCCTCGCGCTCGCGCAGAACGCCGAAGCCCGCTCGCCGTACGATGATGAGCCGTTCGCGACGCCGGCGATGGGCGCCGACGAGAAGATCCACCACGAAGTCGTCCGGGGTCTGGCCGCACGGGGTCGCCGCCGCCTGTCCGGCACGTTCCGCGCCGCCGTTTTCGGGGCGAACGACGGGCTCGTGTCGAACCTCGCGCTCGTGATGGGCATCGGCGCCACGGGCGTCTCACCGCAGTTCGTGCTCTTCAGCGGGGTCGCCGGGCTGCTGGCCGGCGCGCTGTCGATGGGCGCGGGCGAGTTCGTGTCGGTCCGCTCCCAGCGCGAGCTGCTGCAGTCCACCCAGCCGAGCACCTTCGCCGACGGGGCGATCCCGCACCTCGACATCGATGCCAATGAGCTCGCGCTCGTCTACCGCACCCGCGGGATGGCCGAGTCCGAGGCGACCGCCCGCGCGCGACAGGCGGTCGAGGCCGCGCGCGCCCTTGGCCAGGGACGCACCCACTCCTCGTCGATCGAGGTCATCGACCACGGCGAGGTCGTCGGAAGCGCCTGGAGCGCGGCGCTGTCGAGCTTCCTGTTCTTCGCCTCGGGCGCGATCATCCCGGTGCTGCCCTGGATCTTCGGGCTGTCGGGGCTTGCCGCGATCGTCCTCGCGCTCGCTCTCGTGGGCATCGCGCTGATGTGCACGGGCGCGGCGGTGGGGCTGCTCTCCGGGGCGCCGCCGCTGCGCCGCGCGCTGCGCCAGCTCGCGATCGGCTTCGGCGCCGCGGCGGTCACCTACGCCCTCGGGCTGCTCTTCGGCGTCACACTGGGATGACGCGCGCAGGGTCCCTGCCGATTCGTTGAAGGCCAGGCGACGTGGTAATGTCATTCCTCGGTTGCGAAACCGAAAACCACCTGCGCGGGTGGCGGAATAGGTAGACGCGCTAGCTTGAGGTGCTAGTGCCCGTATAGGGCGTGGGGGTTCAAGTCCCCCCTCGCGCACAGTAGGAAGAAGGCCCCCGAAAGGGGGCCTTCTTCGTCGAGAGGATAGGTTGGTCGGCATGTCTTCTTCCGACGTGGAGCTGCCCGAAGTCGCCTCCGTCGCCCAGGATCTCATCCGCTTCGACACGACGAACCACGGCGGCGGACGCGCCGCCGGTGAGCGCGAAGCCGCCGAGTACGTCGGCGCCTATCTGGAGCGACTCGGGCTCACTCCCGAGTACTACGAGCCCATCCCGCGCCGCACGAACGTGATGGCCCGCGTTCCGGGCCGTGACCCCTCCAAGCCGGCGCTGGTCCTGCATGGCCACCTCGACGTCGTGCCGGCCATCGCAGAGGACTGGAGCGTCGACCCGTTCGAGGGCGTCGTGCGCGACGGGATGCTGTGGGGCCGCGGTGCCGTCGACATGAAGGACATGGACGCCATGATCCTTACATCGGTGGGCGACATCCTGCGTGGCGGCGAGCAGCCCGAGCGCGACCTCGTGCTGACGTTCTTCGCCGACGAGGAGAACGGCGGCGTCGAGGGCTCCGCGCTGGTGATCCAGAACAAGCCCGAGTGGTTCGACGGGGCGACCGAGGCGATCAGCGAGGTCGGCGGGTACTCGATCGCGGTCGGCGACCGCCGCGCGTACCTCCTGCAGGTGGGGGAGAAGGCACTCATCTGGATCCGCCTCGTGGCGCGCGGGCGTGCCGCCCACGGCTCGAGCTTCCACGGCGACAACGCCGTCACGAGGCTGGCAGCGGCCGTCGCCGCGCTGGGCCGCACCGAGTGGCCCGTCACGCTCACCGACACGACACGCGAGATGGCCGAGCGCCTCGGCGTCCTCACGGGTGGCTCGGGCGACGCCGACGAGATCGCCGCAGCGACGGGCGCGGCATCCGGCTTCCTCCGCTCCACCCTGCGGACCACCACCAATCCGACCGGGCTGACCGCCGGCTACAAGCACAACGTCATCCCGGATCGCGCCGAGGCGCTGATCGACGTCCGCGTGCTCCCCGGCACCGAGGACGCCGCGCTGGCCGACATCCGCCGGATCGTCGGCGACGACGTCGCAGTCGAGGTCGTGCACCAGGACATCGGACTCGAGGTGCCCTTCGCAGGCGACCTCGTCGACGCGATGGTGTCGGCGCTCGACCGCCACGACCCCGGCGTGCCCGTCATCCCCTACCTGATGGGCGGAGGCACCGACAACAAGGCGCTCGCGTATCTGGGCATCACGGGGTACGGCTTCGCCCCGCTGCGGCTTCCCGCCGACCTCGACTTCACAGGGATGTTCCACGGCGTCGACGAGCGCGTGCCCATCGACGCCCTCGAGTTCGGCCAGCGAGTGCTGACCGATCTCCTCCGCACGTACTGACAGACAGCGGATGCCGCGGCCCGGCATCCCGCATCGAAAGGCGCCCATGCTCCTCGAGGCGATCATCCTCGGTCTCGTGCAGGGACTCACCGAGTTCCTGCCCGTGTCCTCCAGCGCGCACCTGCGCATCCTGGGGGAGTTCCTTCCGTCGGCGCAGGATCCGGGTGCCGCGTTCACCGCGATCACGCAGATCGGCACCGAGGCCGCCGTCGTGCTGTTCTTCTGGCGCGACATCGTGCGGATCATCAGCCACTGGTGCCAGGCGCTGGTCGGACGTATCCCGCGCAACGACCCCGACGCGAAGATGGGCTGGCTGATCATCGTCGGCAGCATCCCCATCGTGGTGCTCGGGCTGCTGTTCCAGGACCAGATCGAGACGACGTTCCGGTCCCTGTGGCTGGTCGCCGGCATGCTCATCTTCTTCGGCGTGCTCCTCGGCATCGCCGACCATGTGGGCGCGAAGAAGCGCAAGCTCCAGGACATCACCGTCGGTCACGGCGTGATCTACGGGTTCGCGCAGTCGCTCGCGCTGATCCCGGGCGTCTCGCGGTCGGGCGGCACGATCACGGCCGGACTCTTCATGGGCTACGAGCGCTCGGCGGCGGCCCGTTACGCGTTCCTCCTGGCGATCCCCGCGGTCTTCGGCAGCGGGTTCTACCAGCTGGCCAAGAGCTGGAACGAGCCGGGCGTCTTCACCCTCGGCGAGACGGCCGTCGCCACGGTGGTCGCCTTCCTCGTCGCGCTCGGCGTGATCGCGTTCTTCATGAACTGGATCTCCAAGCACAGCTTCCTGCCGTTCGTCGTCTACCGCGTGGCCCTCGGTTCGACGCTGCTGGTGCTGCTCAGCGTGGGTGCGATCTCGGCGTAGCGGGTCAGCGACGCGGGTCGTCGCGGCCGGGCTTGGTCGGGCCGTCTCCGCCGCGACGCAGGTAGCGCTCGAACTCCTGAGCGATCGCGTCCCCGGACGCCTCGGGGGAGTCCCACGTGTCGCGCGTCCGCTCGAGCTGGCGGATGTACTCGGTCATCTCCTCGTCGTCGGCCGCAGCCGCGTCGATGGACGCCTCCCACGCCGCCGCCTCGGTCGCGAGGTCGCCTCGGGGCACGGTGGCGCCGGTGAGGTCCTCGAGCCGGTCGAGCAGCGCGAGCGTCGCCTTGGGCGAGGGCGTGTGACCCGCGACGTAATGCGGCACGCTGGCCCACAGGCTCGCCGCCGGGATGCCGGCGGCATCGGCCGCGTGGCCGAGCACGCTCAGGATGCCGACCGGACCCTCGTACGTGCTCCGCTCGAGCTCGAGCGACGTGCGCAGCGCGTCGTTGTCGCTGCCGGCGAAGACCGAGATGGGGCGGGTGTGCGGCACGTCCGACATCATCGACCCCATCGAAAGGAAGCCCGTGATGTCCTCGCGGAGTGCGATGTCGATGAACTCGGACGCGAACGCCTGCCAGGCGCGTGCCGGCTCCACTCCGGTCAGGAGCCAGAGCTGAGTGCCGCCGCGCGTCGTGCGGGTGGGACGGAGGAGGGATGCTTCGGGCCACCGCAGCACGCGCTTGCCGTCCGCGTCGGCGGCGATCTGCGGACGGGTGTACTGGTAGTCGAAGTACAGCTCGGGGTCGACCGAGAACACGGTCTCGTACGTCCCGCCCTCGCGCAGCTGCGTGACGGCGGACGACGCGGCCTCTCCGGCATCGTTCCACCCGTCGAACGCGGCGACGAGCACCCGGCGTCCCAGTCCGTCCACGAGACCTCCTCCACCCGCGATGCGGGTCCTTCCAGGATAGGCCCGGCACACTGCCTGTGGTCGGTGGCACGCGCGCCGGGGGTACCCCCGCCCAGCCCCTGAGCCACGTTCGGCGGGGCGGCCGCGGGCCGCTGGGTAGCATGGAGCGGTGAGCGCACCGTCCTTGTCCGCCGTCCTGTGGGACATGGACGGAACCCTCGTCGACACCGAGCCCTACTGGATGGCGGCCGAGACGCCGCTCGTCGAGCGCTTCGGCGGAACCTGGTCGCACGAGCAGGCACTGGCACTCGTCGGCCTGGGACTCGAGGACTCGGCCCGGATCTTCCAGAGCGCCGGCGTGCGCATGAGCGTCGACGCCATCATCGATCACCTCACCGACGACGTGATGCGCCAGCTCGGCGAGACGGGCGTGCCCTTCCGCCCCGGCGCGAGGGAGCTGCTCGCGAGCTTGCGCGCCGCGGGCATCAAGACGGCGCTCGTGACGATGTCGATGCGGCGCATGGCGCGCACCGTCGTCGACCTGATCGACTTCGAGGCGTTCGACGTGGTGATCGCGGGTGACGACTCGACCCGGCCGAAGCCGTTCCCCGACCCGTATCTGCAGGCGTGCGAGGCGCTCGGCGTCACGCCCGACGAGGTGGTCGCGATCGAAGACTCGCCGAACGGTCTGCGATCTGCCGTCGCGTCCGGCGCCGCCACCATCGGCGTGCCGCTCATGGTCTCGATCGCGGGGGCGGGCGCGCACGCCGTGTGGCCGACCCTCGAAGGGCGCACCGCCCAGGACGTCGCATCCTTCCATGCCGAACACCGCGCCAAGGAGGCCGCCAAGTGACCGAACGACCCCGTGGCCCCTTCCGCTTCGGCGACCGCGTGCAGCTCACCGGGCCCAAGGGTCGACTGCATACGATCACGCTGCGCGAGAAGGGCGAGCTGCACACGCACCACGGCGTGCTCAAGCACGAGCAGCTCGTCGGCCAGCCCGACGGGTCCGTCGTCGCCAACAGCAGCGGGCACGAGTACCTCGCACTCCGGCCGCTCCTGCGCGACTTCGTGATGTCGATGCCGCGCGGCGCGGCGATCGTCTACCCGAAAGACGCCGCGCAGATCATCGCCGAGGCCGACGTGTTCCCCGGCGCGGTGGTCGTCGAGGCCGGGGTCGGCTCGGGCGCGCTCTCGCTCTGGCTCCTGCGCGCCATGGGCTCCGAGGGCCGGCTCATCTCGTTCGAGCGCCGACCCGAATTCGCCGAGGTCGCTCAGGCCAACGTCGAGACCTACCTCGGCGAGACCCCTGAGAACTGGAGCGTCGTCGTGGGCGATCTGGTCGAGGCGCTTCCGGATGCCGTCGCCCCGGCATCCGTCGATCGGGTCGTGCTCGACATGCTCGCCCCGTGGGAGTGCATCGACGTGGTCGCCGACGCCCTCACGCCGGGCGGCGTCGTGCTCTGCTACATCGCCACGGCGACCCAGCTGAGCCGCGTGGCCGAGTATCTCCGCAACACCGGGCTGTTCACCGAGCCCGAGGCCAGCGAGACCATGGTGCGCGGGTGGCACGTCGAGGGACTCGCGGTGCGGCCCGACCACCGCATGGTGGCGCACACCGGATTCCTGCTCTGGGCGCGCCGTCTCGCTCCGGGCGCGATTCCGCCCGAGGTCAAGCGCCGCGCCTCGAAGACCAGCTACGGCGACGAGGACGTCGAGCTGTGGACGCCGGGCGCGGTAGGCGACCGCCAGATCACCGACAAGAACCTCCGCAAGCGGGTCCGGGAAGCGCAGCGTGCGGCGGAGGGCGCGCGCCACGCGGCCGAGCAGAGCGACGCTCCCGACGCGGTGTAGGCGCACAGCGCACATCCGGATGCCGCCTAGACTGTTGCGGTGCGTAAGATCCCCGCTGCCCTCGCGATCCTCGGACTCGCGACCGTCGGCCTGGCCGGCTGCTCGCTGCCCGGAAGCTCCGACTGCTCCGAGTCCGTCTCCGACGCCGAACTGCTCGACGTCGTCGAGGTGAGCGGAGAGGTCGGCAGCGCGCCCGACGTCGAGCTCTACACTCCGTTCCACGTCACGGAGGGGTCGTCGGCGACGCTGGAGCAGGGAACAGGCGGGGCGGTCATCACGCGTGACGACCAGCTCGTCGTCATCGACTTCACGCTCGTATCGGGCGACACCGGCGAGACGCTCGTCGCCAGCCCGTACTCCGAGGAACAGTCGAACGTGCTCGGCCTGCCGCAGATCGTTCAGACGTTCCCGACGTGGGGTGACGCGCTCCAGTGCGCCTCAGCGGGCTCGCGGGTCGTCGTGTCGCTGGCGCCGGAAGACATCGAGGCCGAGGCCGCCGCGAGCATCGGCCTGGCCGAGGGCGACTCCGCCGTCGCCGTCATCGACGTGCACAAGGTCTATCTGGGTGCTGCCGACGGAGCTGACCAGTTCAACAGCGGAACCGGCATGCCCACCGTCGTGCGCACGCCGGACGGACGTCCGGGCCTCATCATCCCCGAGGGCGAGGCCCCGGACGACGTCGTCGTCCAGACCCTCAAGAAGGGCGACGGCGAGGTCGTCACGGCCGACGCGCCGGTCCGTGCGCACATCCTCGGCGTGCCGTGGGGAGAGACCGAAGCGGTCACGAACACGTGGGACTCGCAGCCCCAGTCGGTCCCGCTCGACAGCGACCCGGTGCTCGCAGAGGCGCTCGTCGGCCAGACCATCGGCTCCCAGGTGCTGGTGGTCGTGCCGGCCGAGCAGGGCGGCACCGAGAAGCCGACCGTCTTCGTGTTCGACCTCCTCGGCGTCGACCCCGGCACCACGCAGTAAGTCGACACCGTCTCCGCGCGACCAGTGGTCGCCGGACCGCCGACGAGCCGGCCGCACCGACCCTAGGATGATGGGGTGCCTGCGAACGCCCCTGCCAAGTCCCCGCCTGAGGAGAGACTCGTCAACCTGGTCGTCGCCCTCATGGCCACCGACCAGGGACTGACGAAGGACACCATCCTGTCCTCCGTCGCCGGCTACCGCGAGCAGAGCGAGTCAGGCGCGTCGAAGGACGCCCTCGAGAAGATGTTCGAGCGCGACAAGGAGAGCCTGCGCGGCCTGGGTGTGCCCATCGAGACGATCGGCGACTGGGCCGATCCCGACGACCTCCGCGAAGCCCGCTACCGCGTTCCCACGACCGAGTACGCGCTCCCCGAAGACATCGAGTTCACTCCTGCCGAACTCGCCCTGCTCAATCTCGCGGGCGGTGTGTGGAGCGAGAGCTCCATGTCGGACGATGCCCGCAGCGGGCTCCGCAAGATTCGTGCGCTGGGCATCCCCGTCGACGAGCCGATCATCGGCTACTCACCCCGCATCAGTCTGCGCGAGCCGTCGTTCCCCGATCTCCAGCGGGCGATCGAGCAGAGTCGTGTGGTGCGGTTCCCGTACCTGAAGCCCGGCGAGGCGGCGCCGCGCACGCGTCGCGTGCAGCCGCTCGCCCTCGTCGAGTACGAAGCGCGCTGGCACGTGTTCGGCATCGACCTCGATGTGCGGGCCGACCGCACCTTCCTGCTGTCGCGGATCGTCGGACCGGTGGCGACCACGCGTGAGACGTTCGACGCCGCTCTGCGCGACGGCGCGGGCGAGCGCGCCCTGCGCGGGCTCGAAGAGGTGGCCGCGCGCAGCACGTCGCTGCTCGAGGTCAACCCCGGCACCGAGGCCGCCCTGCGGCTGGCGCGTCGCGCGCGCCCTGCCGAGCAGGGCATCCGCGTGCCATACGTCGACGTCCACATCTTCGCCGATGAGCTGGCGTCCTACGGCCCCGAGGTGCGGGTCGTCGAGCCGGCGGAGCTGCGCGATCAGGTGATCGAGCGTCTCGCCGCCGCCCGCGACGTGAACGGAGCATCCGCATGACCGCCCGCCGCTCGCTGGTCGCGACGGATCGCGCCGCGTTGATGCTTCAGCTCGTCCCGTATCTGATCGGCAAGGGCGAGGTTTCGGTGGCAGAGGCGGCCGACGAGTTCGACGTCACCCCCGATCAGATGCGCTCGATGGTGGAGAAGCTCACCGTGATCGGGCTGCCCGGCGACGGCGGCTACTGGCAGATGGCGAACGACCTGTTCGACATCGACTGGGATCTGCTCGATCAGCGCGATCTCATCGTGATCACCAACTCGGTCGGCCTGGAGAGGTCGCCAAAGCTGACCGCACGTGAGGCCGCGGCGCTGCTGGCGGGACTCCAGCTCGCGCGCACGATCCCCGGCGTCGGCGACACCGATCTGTTCTCGGGCCTCCTGGCGAAGCTCGCGCGGGGAGCTTCGAGCGCTCCGGCCGAGGTCATCGTCGCCCCCGGCCCGGTCGACACCGTCCGCGACCTCGTCGCGACCGCACTCCGCCGGGGCGTGGCCGTGTCGTTCACCTACAAGGCTCCGGATGCCGCGCCCACGACCCGCACGGTCGACCCGGTCAAGGTGCACATCGCCGACGGCCAGTGGTACCTGCAGGGGTGGTGCCACCTCCGTGAGGCGATGCGCACGTTCCACCTCGACCGGGTGAGCGAGCTCGAGCTCACGGAGATCCCGATCACTCACGCCGGAGAGCCCGCCCGCGGCTGGTTCGAGTCGGGCGAAGGCGACATGGTGGTGCGCATCCGGTTCGACGAGTCGGTCGGCCCCCTGCTCGGCGATTACCTGGACCGCGCATCGCTCGAGACCGTCGACGGCGTGACCGTCGCGACCATGCACGTCGCCGACGAGTACAGCCTGAGACGCCTCGTCGCAAAGCGCGGCGGCGACGTGGAGGTCCTCGAACCGCCCGCCGCGAGGCAGGCGGCAGCCGAGTGGGCCGATGCAGGCCTGAGCCAGTACCGCTGACCGCTCGCCCGGTACTTTCTGCGCTGCGCACTTCGCCGCCCGACCGCGGGTTACACTGAGTCCGGACCCGCCGAAAGGAATTCGACATGCTGCAAGGCCTCACGGGGTGGCACTTCCTGATCATCCTCGCTGTGATCCTGCTGCTGTTCGGCGCGGCGAAGCTGCCAGCGCTGGCCAAGAGCATGGGTCAGTCCGCTCGCGTCTTCAAGGGTGAGATGAAGGCGATGAAGGACGAAGACTCGTCCAAGACCGACGCAGAGTCGGCCACCGCCGCCTCGACCGAGGCTCCGTCGACGGAGATCCGGACGGACGCTGGCGGCACCGCCGATTCCAAGCCCTGACGCCGTCGTGGCAACGGCGGGATCGCCGCGCGTAGGGGAAACCGACCCGACGCGGCGTGACAAGCGCATGTCGCTGGGGCAGCACTTGATCGAGCTGCGTCGGCGCCTGATGTGGGCGGCCCTCGCCCTCGTCATCGGCATGGTGGTGGCGTTCTTCATCACCGACCCGGTCATCCACCTCATCACCGAGCCGATCCGCGTCGTCGCGGAGACGCAGGGCGAAGAGGGCAAGGTCGAGTTCATGTACCAGACCATCACCGGCCCGTTCGATATGAGACTGCGCATCTCGTTCGCAATCGGCATCCTGATCTCGGCGCCGATCTGGATCTGGCAGATCTGGGCGTTCATCATGCCCGGACTCACGCGCAAAGAGATCCGATACACGGTCGGGTTCATGGCCGCAGCCGTTCCGCTGTTCTTCGCGGGCTGCTACGTAGGCCTGCTGATCATGCCGCACGTCGTCGAGCTCATGGCCACATTCGTGCCGCAGGGCGGCGCGCAGTTCTACGACGCGCTGTTCTACTACGACTTCGTCTTCAAGCTGCTGGTCGTCGTCGGAGTCGCCTTCATCCTGCCGGTCTTCCTCGTGGCGATGAATCTCGCCGGCGTCATGTCGGGTAGGGCGATTCTGAAGGGCTGGCGCGTCGCGGTTCTCATCGCCGTGATCTTCGCGGCTCTGGCCACTCCGGCCGCCGACGTCGTGAGCATGCTGATGCTCGCCGGCATCCTGGTCGTGCTGTTCTTCGCCGCCGCCGGGCTGTCGATGCTGTTCGACCGGCGCAAGGCCAAGCGCCAGGCCGAATTCCTCCCGCCCGAGGCCGCCGCATGACCGACCCCGGGCCCTCCGAGCGGTACGCCCGCGCACAGGCGTCCGCCGCCCTCGACCGGAGCCATCCGATCACGGCCGCGTTCGCGGCATCCCAGCGCTTCACGCTCGACGAGTTCCAGATCGCCGGATGCCGCGCCCTCGAGGAAGGTCGCAGCGTGCTGGTGGCCGCGCCCACCGGCGCGGGCAAGACCATCGTCGGCGAGTTCGCGGTGCACCTCGCCATGCGCGAGCCCGTGGTCGGCGGCCACGGCGACAAGGCGTTCTACACGACACCGATCAAGGCGCTGTCGAACCAGAAGTTCCGCGAGCTGCAGGACGTCTACGGTCCCGACGACGTCGGCCTGCTCACCGGCGACACGAACATCAACGGCAGCGCGCGCATCGTGGTCATGACGACCGAGGTGCTGCGCAACATGCTGTACGCCGACTCGCCCGCCCTGCGCGGACTGAGGTACGTCGTGATGGACGAGGTGCACTACCTCGCCGACCGGTTCCGCGGCGCGGTGTGGGAGGAGATCATCATCCACCTGCCGCCGAGTGTGAAGCTGGTGTCGCTGTCGGCGACCGTGTCGAACGCCGAGGAGTTCGGCGACTGGCTCGACACGGTGCGCGGCGACACCGAGGTGATCGTGTCCGAGACGCGTCCCGTGCCGCTCGAGCAGCATGTGCTCGTGCGCGGCGACCTGCTGCCCCTGTTCGACGACCGCGCCGGCATCGCGACCGCGCAGGTGAACCAGGAGCTCATGCGCATCCGGTCGTTCAAGGGCGCGAACTTCGACAACAACCGCAGGGCGCAGTCGGCCAGCAGTGCACGCAACGCGGGATACGAGGCATCCCGCCGTCGTCCGAACCGCGGCGGAAAGCGCCCCGTGCGGTCCGCGAACGTGCAGCGGATCGAACGACTCGACCGCCCCGACGTCGTCGAGCTGCTGGCGCGTGCCAACCTGCTGCCGGCGATCTTCTTCATCTTCAGCCGCGTCGGCTGCGACGCCGCCGTGCAGCAGGTGCGCCGCGCCGGGGTGCGGCTGACCTCGCACGAGGAGCGCGCCGAGATCCGCGCGATCGTCGAGGAGCGCACACGCAGCCTGCACGACGAGGACCTCGCCGTGCTCGGCTACTGGGAGTGGCTCGACAACCTCGAGCGCGGTGTTGCGTCGCATCATGCGGGGTTGCTCCCGGCGTTCAAGGAGGTCGTCGAGGACCTCTTCCAGCGCAAGCTGGTGAAAGCCGTCTTCGCCACCGAGACCCTCGCGCTCGGCATCAACATGCCCGCGCGCACCGTGGTGCTCGAGAAGCTCGAGAAGTTCAACGGCGAGGCCCGCGTCGCGATCACGTCGGGGGAGTACACGCAGCTCACCGGCCGCGCGGGGCGTCGCGGGATCGACGTCGAAGGCCACGCGGTGATCCAGTGGACGGAGGGCCTCGACCCGCAGGCGGTGGCGGCGCTCGCCTCGCGCCGGACGTATCCGCTCAACTCCAGCTTCCGGCCGACATACAACATGGCGGTCAATCTGATCGACCAGTTCGGGCGGGCGCGCGCCCGCGAGATCCTCGAGTCGTCGTTCGCACAGTTCCAGGCCGACCGGGCCGTCGTCGGACTCGCCCGCCAGGTGCGCGAGCAGGAGGAGTCCCTCGCCGGCTACGAGCAGGCCATGACGTGCGACCGGGGCGACTTCACCGAGTACTCCTCCATCCGGCGCGAGCTTAGCGACCTCGAGAAGCTGAACCGCAAGGATGCGAACGCCTCGCGCCGCACTCGCGATGAGCGGCAGCGCCAGATCGCGAACCTGCGCAAGCGCATGCAGCGCCACGGGTGCCACCAGTGCCCCGACCGGGAGCAGCACGCGCGATGGGCGGAGCGGTACTGGAAGCTGCGTCGGACGGTCGACAAGCTGCGTCAGCAGATCGACACCCGCACCGGCACCGTCGCCCGCATCTTCGACCGCGTGGTCGACGTACTCGACGAGCTCGAATACGTGCGACTCGACGACGCGGGCGTGACCACCCTCACGCCGTCGGGGCGCACGATGCGCCGCATCTACGGCGAGCGCGACCTGCTGGTCGCCGAGTCGCTGCGACGCGGCCTGTGGGACGCGCTCGACGCTCCCTCGCTCGCCGCACTCGCCTGCTGCATCGTGTACGAGCCGCGGCGCGACGAGGCCGGACCGGGGGAGGGGGGCCTCCCGCGTGGGCCGTTCCGCACCGCGTTCGCCGAGACCCTCGACCTGTGGCAGCGACTCGACGACCTCGAGCGCGAGCACCGACTGCCCGGGTCCGAGCCCATCGCCGCGGGACTGGCGCAGGCCATGCACTCGTGGGCCCGCGGGGGCATGCTCGACCGTGTGCTGAGCGAGGCCGACATGGCGGCGGGCGACTTCGTGCGCTGGTCGAAGCAGACGATCGACCTCCTCGACCAGCTCTCGATCGTGGCCGAGCCCGCCCTCGCCTCGACCGCACGGAAGGCGCTGGAGTCCGTGCGCCGCGGAATCGTCGCCTACTCGGCCGTCTGACAGCGGCCGTCCAGTTCCCGCCGCTTAGGGTATTCACGTGCCTCTCGCCGCCGCGCCGCGCCCGCTCCTGCCCCTGTGGGCCGCTGTCGTGGCGTCGATCGCGGGCGGGGCGATCCTGGACCTCGCCTACCCCTCCGTCGGCTGGTGGCCGCTTGCGTTCGTCGGCGTCGGGCTGTCGCTCGTTGCCCTCATCGGTCGCTCGGTGTGGGGCGCGCTGCTGGTCGGGTTCATCTTCGGCGCCACGTTCTACCTGATCCACATCATGTGGATCACGCGGTACCTCGGCCTCGTGCCCTGGTTCGCCCTCGCCGGCCTCGAGACGGTCTTCATGGCGGTCGGCTCGATCGCGCTCACGCTGGCATACCGATGGATGCCGCGGCTCTTCCGCTCGCGATGGGTGTCGCTCATCGCCCTGCCGATCCTCATCGGCGGCCTCTGGACGGCACGCGAGCTGTTCATGGGCTCGTGGCCCTACACCGGGTTCCCGTGGGCGCGCATCGGCATGAGCCAGTCCGAGAGCCCGCTGGCGCACCTCGCGTCGTGGATGGGTGTCGCAGGTCTCTCCTTCCTGATGGTGACCTTCACGGCGGCAGCCATCGAGTGGGGGCGCGTCGCCCGGTTCCGCGACGTGCGCACCGCACTTCCCTCGATCGGCCTCGCCGCCCTGCTCCTGCTCGTGCCCGCCTTCCCGACGACCGCGGCGGGCACCCTGCGCGTCGGCAGCGCCCAGGGCAACGGCCCCTCCGGCTACTTCGACCCCCGCGACCGCAACGACGTGCTGAACGCACAGCTGGCGGCATCCGCTCCGCTTCTCGATGAGGACGTGGACGTCCTGCTCTGGCCGGAGGGCGGCATCGACTCCGACCCGACCCGTAACGAGAGCACGGCGCGCACGCTCGATGCGCTCTCGGAGAGGATCGGCGCACCCCTCATCGTGAACGCGGCGACCACGCGCGGCGAGGACACGTTCAACACCTCCATGCTGTGGAAGGCGGGCGAGGGCGCAGTCCAGTACCACGACAAGACCAACCCCGTGCCGATGGGGGAGTACGTGCCCGACCGGTGGTTCTACGAGTCGCTCGCTCCCGACCTCATCGGTCTGATCCAGCGGGAGTACACGCCCGGCACGAATGCGCCGTTCCTCGACGTGGACGGGGTCGGCGTCGGCCTCGCCATCTGCTTCGACGTCATCTACGACGAGGTCATCTGGGCCGGCGCGCAGGACGGCGCCCAGGTCTACATGTTCCAGACCAACAACGCCGACTTCCGCGACACCGACGAGAACCTCCAGCAGCTGGCGTTCGCGCGCATGCGCGCGGTCGAGACCGGCCGTTCGGTCGTGAACCTGTCGACCGTGGGCACCAGCCAGGTGATCGCGCCCGACGGCAGCACCCTCGACGGACTGCCGGCCGGTGAGGCGGGGCACATGCTGACCGAGGTGCCGCTGCGCACCGGGCTGACGCCCGCCGTCATCGCGGGCCCCTGGGTTCAGGCTCTTCTCGGGTGGGGCAGCCTTCTCGTGCTCATGGCGCTGGGCGTCGTGGTGACGCTGACCGGCCGCGTGGACGCGAAAACGCCGGTTCCCGCAGGAACCGGCGTCGCGCAGGCGGCTGACTGAGGGTCAGGCGCTGATCTTGTCGAGGGTGACGTCCTCGCCGGCGCCCCGACGGGCGCGGACATAGGCGAGACGCTCCTCGAGGAGCTCCTCGAGCTCGGGCAGGGAACGCCGCTCGAGCAGCATGTCCCAGTGCGAGCGGGGGGTCTTGTCACCCGAGTGGTCGACCGTCGCGGTGCCCTCACCGACGCGCAGGAGCGCCTCCGCACCACAGGTGCGGCACTCCCATGCCGGCGGAACCTCGGCGTCGGCCGCGAAAGTCAGTGTCGTGTCACGTCCGCAAGACGTACACGAATAGATGTGCTGTGCACGCTCATGGAACACGACGCCCTCTTCGCTCTGTAGGCTCTGGGCGCCGAGTCGGATGCCGCGCAAGCTGCGGTCTGCCATTTTGTGGTCCTCTCGTCGCTGTATAGGTATAACCAAGCGACCTGAGCGGATCATCCGAAAGGGGCTTGCGCGCTCGCCTTTCACAGTGGATGCACAGGGGGGAGGAGCGCCGCCTCGGCCGTATGGCGGAACCGAGTCAGCCCAGCGTGCGGAGGGCCACATCGGCCCGGTCGGTCACCACGCCGTCGACACCCGAGTCGATCAGCCGGCGCATGTCGTCCGGCTCGTTCACGGTCCACACGTGCACCTCGACATCGTGGCGGTGGGCGGCGGAGATCAGCCGTGGCGTGAGCACGCGCAGACGGCCTTGCTGCTCTGGGATCTGCAGCACGTCCACCCCCTGGAGCGCGCGACGCACGAGTCGATCGGAGCGCGTGGCGACGGCGGCGAGCACTCGCCCTATCGTCGCCGAACCGGCGGAGGTGGCGGGGCGGATGCCGCGCGCCGATGCTTCCGCGGCAGCGAGAGCGGCGCGTCGCCGCTGATCGGAGAAGCTCGTGAGCAGCACACGGTCGCCGTGCGGCGCCACGATCCGGCCCACGGGCACGGCGGCGGCGGCTGCCTTGACGTCCAGGTTGAACCGGAGAGTGGGGAACGCGTCGAGCGCCTGCGCGAGCGTGATCAGACCGCCGCGGCCGGACATCAGGTCCCCGAGTTCGACGGACGTGACGTCGGCGACGAGCCGGGGGTCACCGGTCACCCGCGAGAGGTCGTCGTCGTGGAACAGCACGACGACTCCGTCCGCGGTGACGTGGCAGTCCGACTCGACGTACTCGGCGCCCGCCGAGTGGGCTGCTGCGACGGCGGCGAAGGAGTTCTCCTCGACGCCGTGCGCGGCATCCTCCGCCACCACCAGCCCCCGATGCGCGAGGACCCGCGGGGTGCGGGCGCCCTCGAACCAGGGGTGGGTCACGGAGTGGGCGGGTCGACGCTGCGCTGCGGCGTGGGGGCGTCGGTCGCGGCGCCGAGGAATGAGCCGCTGAGCCCCTTGAGCGCCTCGGTGAACTCACTCGGGATGATCCAGAGCTTGCTCGAGGCGCTGTCGGCGATCTTCGGCAGGGTCTGCAGGTACTGGTAGGCCAGGAGCTTGTCGTCGGGGTTGCCGACGTGGATGGCGTCGAAGACCGTCTGGATCGCCTCGGCCTCGCCCTGGGCGCGCAGCACGGCGGCCTGCTTGTCGCCCTCGGCCTTCAGGATCTCGGCCTGTCGCTGACCCTCGGCTGTCAGGATGGCCGACTGCTTCGTGCCCTCGGCCGTGAGGATGAGAGCGCGGCGGTCCCGCTCGGCGCGCATCTGCTTCTCCATCGAGTCCTGGATCGAGTGCGGCGGGTCGATCGCCTTGAGCTCGACGCGTCCGACGCGGATGCCCCACTTGCCCGTCGCCTCGTCGAGGACGAGACGCAGCTGGCCGTTGATGTTGTCACGGCTCGTCAGTGCCTCTTCGAGGTTCAGACCACCGACGACGTTGCGCAGTGTCGTCGTGGTGAGCTGCTCGACGGCGCCCAGGTAGTTCGCGATCTCGTAGGTGGCGGCGCGCGCGTCGGTGACCTGGAAGTAGACCACCGTGTCGATCGAGACGACCAGGTTGTCTTCGGTGATCACGGGCTGCGGCGGGAACGACACGACCTGCTCGCGCATGTCGATGAGGGGACGAAGGCGGTCGATGAACGGCACCAGGAGGTTCAGGCCCGGGCTGAGCGTCTTGTGGTAGCGACCGAGGCGCTCGACGATGCCCGCGCTCGCCTGTGGAATGATCCGGATCGAGCGGACGATCACGACCAGCACGAAGATGAAGACCGCGATCGCCAGGAGCCAGGCGATCGTGGTGGGGATCAGGGTGTCGAGGTCGGTCATGCGCGGGGGTCCTCCGTCGGAGATGCGGTCGGTGCGTCGGAGCGCACGACAGCGGTGGCGCCGTCGATCCGACTCACATGGATGGGGGTGCCCGGTTCGAGCTCGCCGGCCTCGGAGCGCGCCGTCCACACGTCTCCGTTGGCGAGCTTGACCTGGCCGCCGTGCGTGGAGACGGTCGCGATCACACGTCCGCGGAGATCGATGAGGGCGTCGACGTTGGAGGGCGTCGGGTCCTCACCGCGCCGAAGGCGCCGAAGCAGCGGCGGACGCAGGAAGAGGACGAGCACGGCCGCGACGACGCCGGCGACGATGACCTGCAGCCAGATGGGTGCCCCGAGGAGATCGGAGCCGAGACCCGCGAGACCGCCGATGCTCAGCATCAGGAACGTGAAATCGAGCGTGAGCATCTCGATGACCAGGAAGACCAGGATCAGCACGAGCCACCCGATCCACGCCCACTGCTCGATGGTCTGGATGAGCTCCACGATGCGCCTCCTTGTCCTTCGAACCTAGCAGGTAGGGTCGAGGGCGTGACTGAGACATCCCCCACGCTTCCTGCCGGTTCACTGAGCGGCAAGACCGCCCTCGTGACCGGTGCCTCTCGCGGCATCGGCGCCGACACCACGCGCTATCTCGCCGAGGCGGGCGCGAACGTCGTCATCAATTACCGCAACAAGGCGCCGCGTGCTGAGAAGCTCGCCACCGAGCTGCGTGGACTCGGCGTCGAGGTGCTCGTGGTCGGTGCCGACCTCACCGACGCGGACTCGGTGCAGGCGATGTTCGACGAGGTCGGCCGTGTGTTCGGCAGCCTCGACATCCTCGTGCTCAACGCCTCGGGCGGCATGGAGTCCGGCATGGCGGAGGACTACGCGCTTCAGCTCAACCGCGACGCACAGGTGCGCGTGCTCGAGACCGCTCTGCCGCTCCTCGGCGACGGTTCACGCGTCGTGTTCGTGACGAGCCACCAGGCGCACTTCATCCGCACGACCCCCACGATGCCGGAATACGAGCCGGTCGCGCTCTCGAAGCGCGCCGGCGAAGACGCCCTGCGCGAGCGCATCCCCGCGCTGAGCGAGCGCGGGATCGGCTTCGTGGTCGTGTCGGGCGACATGATCGAGGGCACGATCACCGCGACGCTGCTCGAGCGCGCCAACCCGGGCGCGATCGCGGCCCGCCGCGACGACGCCGGCAAGCTCTACAACGTGTCGGAGTTCGCCGCGGAGGTCGCCGCGGCCGCACTGGACCCCGTCCCGGCGGACAACACCCGCCTCGTCGGCGACACGAGCTCGTTCGCGGGGGAGTGACGCGTGCGCGCGCTCGACATCGACACGCTCGTCTCAGTCGGTCGGCCCGCCATCGCGCCTGACGGCTCGTTCGCCGTGTTCGCGACCTCGCGCGCCGACCTGGAAGCCAACCGCGCCGTCGGCCAGCTCTGGCGCGTCGACCTGCCCGACGGCACTCCCCGCCGCCTCACGCGCGGCACGTCCGACTCCGGCCCTCGGCTGTCGCCGGACGGGCAGACCCTCGCCTTCGTGCGCGCGGACGCAAAAGGCAAGGGCCAGGTCTGGGTCGTCTCGGCCGCAGGCGGCGAGCCCGTGCAGGCGACTGACACGGTCCTCGGCGTCGAGGGCTTCGCATGGTCGCCCGACGGGCGCACACTGGCCTTCGCCGCGCGCGTTCCCGAGAAGGGGCGCTACGGCAGTGTGGAGGGCTTGGATGCCTCGGCCGAGGCGCCCCGCCACATCACCGGGATCCGCTGGCACGCCAACGGACTCGGGTACATCGCCGACCGCCCCGCGCACATGTTCGTCGTGGATGCTCCCGCGACCGACTCCGAGCCGTTCTACGAACCCGCCGCCGCTGTCCGCGACACCGATGGGACGCCCCCGAAGAAGAAGACGGTGGCGTCCGACGCACGGCGGCTCACCGAGGGCGCCGTGTCGCACGGCGGTGTCGTCTTCTCCGCCGACGGCACCGAGGTGCTGACCGCCGTCGACGAGATCGAGCCGTCGCGTCGCGACCTCCGCACGCGCGTCATCGCCGTGGCCACCGACGGCTCAGGACAGCGCGAGGTGCTGGGCGTCGACGCCGGGCTGTCGCTCTACGGAGTCGAGGTCGCCCCCGACGGGACCGTCGCGCTGCTCGGCCACGAGGTCGGCGAAGACGGCATCGACTTCGTCGCTCCCGGGGTGGGGCTCTGGCTCCTCGAAGCCGACGGGCCGCGCCGTCTGACCGACGCGGAATCCGTCGACCTCGGCGAGGTCGGAAGCCACATCACGGTTGTAGGGGATGACTTCCTCGTGCAGGACCGCACTCGCGGGCGCGTGCGGCTGCTGCGCGTGACGCGCGCGGGCGAGATCAGCGAAGTGCTCGGCGGCGACGTCGAGGTGGCGGGACATGCCGCCGCCGGCGAGCGGATCGTCGCCGCGATCGCGCGGCCCGACTCCTACGGCGAGCTCGTCCTCGTCGAGGAGGGGACCGACCGCACGCTCACCGCCTTCGGGGCGCGGGCCGCGGCATCCGGAATCGTCACTCCTCGCGAGCTCACAGTCGACGGTCGCGACGGCTATCCCGTGCACGGCTGGGTCGCCGTTCCCGAGGGCGAGGGTCCGTTCCCGGTGATCCTGCAGATCCACGGTGGGCCGTACGCGTCGTACGGCGTGCACCTGTTCGACGAGACGCAGGTCCTCGTCGATGCCGGCTATGCCGTCGTCTACAGCAACCCGCGGGGCTCGGCCGGTTACGGGCGCGCGCACGGACGCAGCATCCGCCGGGCCATGGGCACCGTCGACTTCGCAGACGTGATCGACTTCCTCGAGGGCGCCATCGCGTCGGACCCCCGCCTGGACGGCACGCGGGTCGGCGTGATGGGCGGCTCGTACGGCGGCTACCTCACCGCGTGGGTCATCGCCCACGACCACCGGTTCGCCGCGGCCATCGTCGAGCGCGGATTCCTCGACCCGGTGTCTTTCCAGGGCACGAGCGACATCGGCACGTTCTTCGGCGACGAGTACGTCGGGATCGATGCCGATGCCATCTCACGGCAGAGCCCGATGGCGGTCGTCGAGCAGGTGACGACGCCGACCCTCGTCATCCACTCCGAGCTCGACTTCCGGTGCCCGCTCGAGCAGGCGACGCGCTACTACGCGGCGCTCAAGCGCAATGGGACCGAGGCCGAGATGCTCGTGTTCCCGGGCGAGAATCACGAGCTCACCCGCTCGGGCCAGCCGCGCCACCGCGTGCAGCGGTTCGACGCGGTGCTCGCGTGGTGGGCTCGGCACCTGCCGGCCGACTGACCGATCGCAGTAGGAAGAGGGGCCCCGGCGCGACGCCGGGGCCCCTCTTCGCGGTATCGACGCCTCAGAGGTCCTTCTTGCCGAAGGTGAACGCGCGCACCACGTTGATGATGCCGAGCACGATGAGTGCGATGCCGATCAGCCACCACAGCACCGCGGCGCCCCACAGCGGCGAGAAGAGCAGCACGATACCGGCGATGATGCTGATGATCGCGAAGAAGATCGACCACCCCTTCGACGCGGCGTCGCCGAGGGTCGAGAGAGCCACGATGCCTTCGACGATCCACATGATACCGACGAGGATGCCGACGAAGACGGCGAGCCAGGCCGTGGTCTGGCCGAGGTTCATCAGCGCGACGACACCCGCGATGACGAAGAGCACTCCGAGCGCGATGTGTCCGACGCGCGCCCACCCGCCCTTGTTCTTTGAGAAGATGCCGAGCCCGGCGTAGACGAGCCCGGCGGCGATCGCGTAGATGGCGATGATCGCCGCGACGACCATCGCGGTCTTGCCCGGCCAGGCCAGGATCAGGATGCCGACGATGACCGCGAGAACACCGCCGATGCCGAGTGCCGTGCGGATGCCGTTGACGGCCGACTTCTCGGCCGCGTCTGCTGTGGACATGCGAGGGTCCTTTCTGAGAATTTGCTGTTAACGAGCGGTCAAAGCTTAGACCCGAGGTCGAATATCGGCGCATTGCACACTGCGTGTCGCGCACTCGGGCAGGGAGCGCGCATTTCCGCCCTCGCGCACCCGGCGGCCCCGGTACTACGGTGAGCGTGCGCGCAGTCCGATACGGAGGGCAACCATGGCAGTCTTCTCACGCGGTTTCGGGGCACGTCGTCGGGAGAGCGATGCGAACCTGCCGCCGGGGCAGTACCTTACCGAGGACTTTCCGGTGCTGTCGGCCGGGCCCACTCCTCGGGTCGACACGGCCGAGTGGTCGTTCGGCGTGCGAAACGAGTCGGGAGAACTGGTGTCCTGGACCTGGGACGAGTTCATGGAGCTGCCGATCGAGCACGTGTCGACCGACATCCATTGCGTGACCCGGTGGTCGAAGCTCGGCACGTCGTGGCGTGGTGTGTCCCTGGACACGGTGTTCGAGCACGTCGACACCGACGCCGCGTTCGCGATGGCGCACTCCTATGGCGGTTACACCACCAACATCCCGCTGGAGGACCTCCTCGGCGGGAGGGCGTGGGTCGCATTCGAGTTCGACGGCGCGCCGTTGGACCCCGAGCACGGCGGACCCGCCCGGCTGCTGGTCCCGCACCTGTACTTCTGGAAGAGCGCGAAGTGGGTGCAGGGCCTCACGCTCATGGACAGCGACGAGCCGGGGTTCTGGGAGCAGAACGGCTACAACATGCACGGGGACCCGTGGACCGAGGAGCGGTATTGGTGATCGTCGGCGGGTGGCGCCCCGCCCGGGTCGCCTCGGTCGAAGAGGCGACCCCGAGCGCCCGCGTCCTGCGGCTGAACGTCGAGGACTGGCCCGGGAGCGACGCCGGCCAGCACGTCGACATCCGGCTGACCGCGGAGGACGGCTACCAGGCCGAGCGCTCCTACTCGCTCGGCTCCTACGGCGCGGGCCCGGTCATCGAGCTCGCGGTCGACGAGATCCCTGACGGCGAGGTGTCGCCGTACCTCGTGCGCGACGTGCTCCCCGGCGATGAACTCGAGGTGAAGGGACCGCTCGGCGGCTACTTCGTCTGGCGGGCCGGGGGAGAGGGACCGGTGCAGCTCATCGCAGGAGGGTCGGGGATCGTGCCGTTGATGGCGATGGCGCGGGCGGCTCGGGATGCCGCGGCCGCGTCATCCTTCCGCCTGCTGTATTCCGTCCGCCGCCCCGGAGACGCGATATATCGCGATGAGATCGAGATGTCGGCGGGCGACGGGGGAGTGGCGGTCACGTGGGCGTACACGCGGGAGGCTCCGGCGGGCTGGACCGGGCGCGTCGGCCGACTCGACGACGAGGGGATCCGCGCGGCCATCTGGCCGGCAGGCGATGCACCGACGGTGTTCGTGTGCGGACCGACCGGGTTCGTCGAGCACGTCGCCGATGCGCTGGTGCGCCTCGGGCATCCGCCGGCGCGCGTGAAGACGGAACGATTCGGGGGCGCATGATGCGTGCGGAGAACGCGACATCGACGGTCGACGGGAACGCGCTGGCAGGAATGATGGACGATCTGCTGGCCGGCGAGATCACGGTCATGACGGCAGTATGCGGCGGGTGCGGGTCGGCGGGACCACTGGCCGAGACGGTCGTGGAGCTCGACGACACGGCGGCGATCGTGCGCTGCCGCTCGTGCACGCACACGCTCTTCACCGTGCTGCGTACGGACGGGCGCACCCGCGTCGTGATCGGGATGCTCCGCGAGCTGTCCGACTCCTGACGCCGCCTGCGGGGTCAGCCGAGGAGGAGCGTGATGACGATGAGCACCGGGAGGCAGCCCAGGGTGGTCAGGAACACGGTGTCCCGCGAGATCGTCTCGCCGACGTCGTAGCGCTGCGAGTAGTTGAAGACGTTCTGCGCCGTGGGGAGCGCGGCCAGCACCACCACCACGAGCACGTCCTGGTCGCTCAGACCGAACACGAACTCGGCGACCGCCCACGCCACGACAGGCATCGCGACGAGCTTGAGCGTCGTCGCGAGGATGATGTCGCGCCGCCGGCCCGACGGGGCGAGCACGCGCTGACCGACGAGCGACATGCCGTAGCTGATCAGCAGCACCGGGACGCACGCGTTGGCGATGAGCACAGCGGGTTCGAGCACGACCGGCGGCAGCTCCACCCTGGCGACCGAGACGAGCGTGCCCAGCACCGAGCCGAGCACGATCGGGTTCGTCGCGGTGCGGACGATGGAGCGCCACAGCGTCGCGCGGCCGAAGGTGACGGCATCCAGGATCGACATCGTGATCGGGGTGAAGATCAGCAGCTGCAGCAGGATGACCGGTGCCGGGTATGCCGCGCTGCCCAGCAGGTACAGCGACAGGGGGATGCCGATGTTGTTCGAGTTCACCTGCCCGGCGCTGAGGGCGCCGATCACGGTCTCGCCGACGGAGCGCCTCCACACGAAGCGTGCGATGACCACGAACACCGCGATCATCGCGACGGCAGCGATCGCCGACACCGGGAGCAGGGCCGAGAACAGCGTGCGGACGTCGGCCTGCGCGAGCACGACGAACAGCAGGAAGGGGGAGAGTACGAAGAACGTGAGCCGGGCCAGCACCGGACGGCCGTGCTCGCCGAGCAGATCGATCCGGCCGATGATCCACCCGACGAGGATGGCGACGCCCACGACGACGAACCCGGTGAGCGATTCCAGCACGCTACGAGCCTAAGCGGGGTGGGTAGCGTGGAACGCGTGGATGACATCGAGCGGCACCTGAGCGGCGGGAACATGGCGCCGGTGATCCGTGTCGGTGACACGGTGCGGCGCGTCACGGGGCGGTGGACGCCTGCGGTCCACCGGCTGCTGGGCGCCCTGGCCGACGCCGACGTCGAGGGGGTGCCGCGTGTACTCGGTCGGGATGCACAGGGCCGCGAGATCCTGACCTACCTCGAGGGGGAGATGCTCAGCGACGCGACCCCGGGCGTGAGGTGGGCAGGCGATGTCCTAGATGCAGCCGGTCGACTGCTGCGGCAGCTCCACGACGCCGGCGCCGTCCTTGTGGCCCAGGAGTCCCTCGTGTGGCGGTCGCCACGTCGCGAGCCTGCGGAGGTGATCTGTCACAACGACTTCGCGACCTACAACCTCGTCGCGCGCGACGGAGGTCTCGTCG
Source organism: Microbacterium sp. CFH 31415 (assembly GCF_022538185.1). GTDB lineage: Bacteria > Actinomycetota > Actinomycetes > Actinomycetales > Microbacteriaceae > Microbacterium. Next base: position 247,977 of record NZ_JAKYXC010000002.1, read on the forward strand.
GCGTGATCGACTTCGACTTCGCGTCGCCGGGACCGCGGCTGTGGGATCTGGCGTACCTGGCGTACCGGCTCGTTCCGTTCGCCGAGGACGCGGTGGGTGCCGACGGTCTGGACACGGATCGCAGGCTCGCGCAGCTGTTCGACGCGTACGGCATGCAGTTCACCGAGGCGGAGATCCTGGATGTCATGGCGCAGCGGCTCGACGACCTCGCGGCCTTCACGCGCGACCGCGCGGACGAGACCGGGCGCGCCGACTTCCTCGAGCACGCGGCTATGTATGAGCGGGACGCCGCGGCTCTGCGCCTGCGTTGCTGAGTCAGCCGCGCCGCCCAGGTCAGGCGGCTGCGTCGACGTCGTCGGGAAGTCGCCGCCGTGGCCGCAGCGACGGGAACGTGGCGACGGCGAGGAGAGTCGCTGCTGCCGCGGCGATCGCCGCTGCGAGGTGGGCGGCGGAGAGCCCTGCTTCGGCTGCAGCGAGGTCGGTGCCGCCGGCGGTGAGCACGGCGGCGCGGCGATAGGCGTCGACGGCGCCGAACGCCGCGATGCCGATGGCGCCGCCGATCTGGGCCGTCGAGGACGCGAGACCCGAGCTGACGCCCGCGTTGCGCGCGGCCATGCCGCTGGAGATCACCAGCGTGGTCGGGGTGAAGCTGAAGGCCACTCCGGCGGCTGCGATGACGAGAACGGGGAGCACTCGCCAGACGTACGGCGCGCCGTAGTCGATGGTCGCGAACAGCAGATGCGCGACGACGAGCAGGATCAGCCCGATGACCGTCACCTTCTCCGGTCCGAAACGGGCGAGTGCGCGGGGGAGAACCAGGGTGCTGATGGCGAAGCCGGCGAGCGAGGTGGGGAGCATGGCGAGACCGGCGACCGCGGGGTCGTAGTCGAGCACCTGCTGAATGAGCAGCGCGACCAGCACGAAGCACGCGATCCGCGCGCCGCCGCCGAGCAGGTTGACGACGATGCCTCCGGCGACGCGCGGTTCGCGCAGGGCCGGGAGGGAAAGGACGGGGTCCGATGAGCGGAGCTCGACGAGCACGAAGCCGATCCCGGCGGCGAGGGCGACGACCGCCGCGACGACGACCTCGACAGATGCGAGTCCCGCGTGAGGGATACTCAGAACGCCGTAGACAACGGCGCCGGCCGCGAGGGTGATGAGAGCCGCACCCGTGCCGTCGAAGGTGCGACGCGTCGCCGGCGTGTCGCGCTCGAGTCGGAGCCGGCCCGCGACGACGACGAGAGCGGCGGCCGCGGCGGTGACGAACATGACGCTCTGCCAGCCGAACGCGCCGGTGAGGATGCCGCCGACGGTGACACCGAGCGCGCCGCCCGCGGTGGATGCCGCGCCCCACCACGCCATCGTCTTCGTCTTCGTCGTCCCGGAGAAGGTCGCGAGGATGACGGACATGGCCGCAGGGCTGAGCATGGCCGACCCCGCGCCCTGCACCAGGCGCGCAAGCACGAGCATCGTCTCGTCGGCAGCGAAGCCGCCGAGGACCGAGCCGGCGGCGAGCACGGTGGCGCCGATGAGGAACATGCGCCGCCGTCCGAAGACGTCGGCGGCGCGTCCGGAGATCAGCAGCAGACCGCCGAAGGTCAGGAAGTAGGCGTTGAGCACCCACGCGGTGCCGACGGCCGTGAGTCCGAGGTCCTCGGCGATGGACGGCAGCGCGACGTTGAGGATGCTGGAGTCCAGCATCACGACGAGCTGTGCGGCGACGAGGGTCAGGACCAGCGGCAGATTGCGTTCACGCATGGGCAGTCGACTCCAGGGCTGGCAGTACGCGGCGCGGATCACCGACACGACGCCGGCCAGCCGATCCGCGACAGCGACGATACCCGCGCGCGACGCGTCCTGCTCAACCGAGGAGAATCGGACGTGCGACCAGAATGGTCTCTCGCCGATAATGCACATTATGTCAACTCGCGTTTCTGAACCGACAGAAGCGGTCCGGGATCATCGGGCGCGCCCCCGCTTCCCCGCGCAGGCTGGTATCTGAAGGAGGAACCGTGATCGCATCGCTCAATCGCACGGTCGAGTTCGTCGAGGATCATCTCACCGACGACATCGACCTCGCGGCCCTCGCACGCGACGCCGGCACGACCGAGTATCACCTCCGCCGGATGTTCTCATCGCTCGCCGGGATGCCGCTTTCCGAGTATGTGCGCCGTCGGCGGATGACGGCTGCTGCGGCAGATGTGGTCTCCGGCGACGAACTGCTCACGATCGCGGTGCGCTACGGCTACGGCTCGACCGAGGCGTTCGCGCGCGCGTTCTGCGCCGTGCACGGCGTCGGCCCCGGCGACGTGCGCCGCGACGGCGGTCCCCTTCGCTCACAGCCGCAACTCAGGTTCCGCCTGACCGTCGAAGGGAACTCCCCCATGGACACCCGTATCGCAGATCGCCCCGCCTTCCGCCTGGTGGGCCACGCCGCGCGCGTGCCGCTCATCCACGACGGCGCCAACCCGCACATCCAAGCGCACATCGCGGGTCTTCCCGCGGAGGCGCATGCGCGCCTCAAGGCACTGAGCGACACCGAGCCCGCCGGCATCCTGCAGGTGAGCGACGACGTCGCGCCCGACTACACCGAAGGCAGCGAGCTCACCTATCTCCACGGCGTGGCCGTGAGAGCGGACTCGGCTGTTCCGGACGACCTCGACACCATCGAGGTGCCCGCGGGATCGTGGGCGGTGTTCCGTGTGGACGGCGACTACCCCGCCGCGCTGCAGTCGACGTGGGCGGCGACGGCGACCGATTGGTTCCCCTCGAACCCGTGGCGCCTTCGCCCGGGCCCGTCGATGGTCGCCGTGCTCGACCGCTCCCCCGACTTCGCCACCGCGACGTGCGAGCTCTGGCTGCCCGTGGAGCGGGCGTAGCGGGCCCGATGCCGCAGACTGCTCGTCGCCGCGGACGGCGAACGGGGGCGGAGCCTTCGCGGCCCCGCCCCCGTTCGAACGATGGTGCGGTCAGAGACCGACGGTGTCATCCGGCGTGGTCGTCGACCGGCGGGTCACCCGCTCGTTGGCGGTCGGGTCGACTGCGGTGTGCGTCACCGATTCCGAACGGCGGCGGCGGGCCATCAGGACGATTCCGACGAGGAAGATCACCAGGCCGGCACCCATCAGGATGTAGCCGATCATGTCGAGGTTCACCCATTCGACTTCCACGTTCACCGCGAACGCAAGGATGGCGCCGATGGCGAACAGTGCGATTCCTGCTCCGATGCTCATGCGAGGTTCCTTTCCGGGGCACGGCGATCGGCCCTCCCCTGTGTTCGGGACGCAACCGTCCCGACAGATACGCTCCCCGATCCGCCGAACCTCGTGCAGGGGGTTGACAATCCTCCGGTTTCAGGGCATCTGCATTCCGTCCACCATCGCCGGCTGTCGTCGACCGAACACTCACGTGTCCTCGGCCCCCGCGCCGATCCACGGGACCCGGACCCGGGCTTTGTATGGTGGCGGTACCCGTCGGAAGGATGCCCGTGCCCTCTCCCCTCGCCATCTCGCCCGAGGTCCGCGCCGCGGTTGCCGCGGGCGACCCCGTGCTCGCGCTCGAGTCGACGATCTTCACCCACGGGCTGCCGAGGCCGCGCAATCTCGACGTCGCCCTTGAGGCCGAGGATCGGGTGCGCTCCCTCGGCGTGGTGCCCGCGACGATCGGCGTGATCGACGGCCGGCCCACCGTCGGCCTTTCGACCGCCGAGATCGAGCGTCTGTCCACGAGCGATGACGTCGTGAAGGCGAGTCTGCGCGACGTGCCTGTCCTCGCCGCGCGGGGACGCAGCGCCGGCACGACGGTCGCCGCGACGGCATACCTCGCCCACCTCGCGGGAGTGAGGGTCTTCTCCACCGGGGGCCTCGGGGGCGTGCATCGCGAGGCGCAGCGGACCTTCGACGAGAGCGCCGATCTCGGCACGCTCGCGACGCTCCCGCTCATCGTCGTGAGCGCGGGGGTCAAGTCGATCCTGGATATCCCGCTGACGCTCGAACGGCTCGAGACGCTGAACCTGGCTGTCGTCGGCTATCGCACCACCGACTACCCCGGCTTCTACATCGCCGACTCCGGGCACGACATCGAGCACGCGGTCGACTCCCCCGCTGAGATCGCCGAGATCGCCCGCTCGCGCGACGGTCTCGGCATCCGTTCCACCCTTCTGGTCGCGAACCCGGTCGCCGCCGACCACCAGCTCGACCCGGCCCTCCACGACCAGGTGCTCTCCCGCGCGCTCGCGTCGGCCGAGGCCCAGGGCGTGACGGGTCACGACACCACCCCGTTCCTCCTCGATTTCCTGCAGCGCGAGACGGGCGGGCGCAGTCTCGACGCCAACGTCGAGGTCTACCGCGGCAACGTCGAACTCGGTGCGCTCATCGCCCGCGCATTGGCGGACCGCGCCTGATGCTCGCGGTCATCGGCGACCTGATCGCCGACCTGATCGTGCTCGGGGGCTCCTCGCTCGAACGGGGCACCGATAATCCCGCGGAGGTGCGTATCACGCGCGGAGGAAGTGCCGCCAACGTGGCGGTCGCCGCCGCGCCGCGGCATCCCGTGCGCTTCATCGGCCGGGTGGGCGACGACACCATCGGCCGCGTCCTCGTCGCCGAGATGGCTGCGGCCGGAGTCGACGTGCGGGTGCAGCGGGAAGGACGCACGGGTGCGATCGTCGTCCTCGTCGACGCCGACGGAGAGCGAACCATGATCACCGACCGGGGCGCAGCCGCAGACCTCGCCGCGATCGATCCCGAATGGCTCGCCGGCGTCGACTGGGTGCATCTGCCGCTGTACGGCTTCGCCGAGCCCGCCTCGAGAACGGCGGTGACGGATGCCGCGGCCGCCGCAAGACGCACCGGGGCGCGTGTCAGCCTCGACCTCTCGAGCGTCGCCACGATGCGCGACCTCGGTGCGGCACGGCTCCAGCGCATCGTCGACGACCTCGCGCCGGCGGTCGTGTTCGCCAACGCCGAGGAGGCTCGCACGGCGACCGCGCTCGACCTGGATCTGACGGGTGCCGTGTTCGTGGTGAAGCGCGGCGGCGACCCCGTGGTCGTGATCGAGGGCGACTCCCGCGTCGAGGTGCCGGTGGACCGGGTCGAGGACGTGCTCGACTCGACCGGCGCCGGCGACGCGTTCGCGGCGGGCTGCATCACCGCCACGCTGTCGGGTGCCGACCCGCGTGAGAGCGCCCGCGCCGGCAGCCAGCTCGCGATGAGCGCGCTGCGCCGCGCGGGCGCTCTGTGACGCGGGGCTCAGGCGTCCTGCATCGTCGCGAGCACGCGCTCGATGTCGTCGACGAAGGCGTTGTAGCCCGCGATCGTCGCGGCGACCTGCTCGTCGGTGAAGTCGGAGCGGTCCTGGCGGATGGTGAGCCTGGTGCCGCCATCGACCTCTTCGAGGTCGAACAGCACGGGCAGCCCGACGTCGTCGCCCGGCTGATCGGTCAGCGTCATCGCGAGGTGCGCGGGAGGCTCGACGACCTGGTACTCCCCCGACCAGTGGATGCGATGGCCGTCGGGCAGATGCATCACCGCACGGAAGGCGCCCCCCGGACGCACGTCCATGGTCAGCGTGTCCTGGGGCACCTCGACGGCAGCGGTGCCGAACCACACTGCGAAATGCTCGGGCGTGGTGATCGCCTCGAACACGAGTTCGCGCGGCGCGTTCAGCGTGCGGGTGACGGTGAAGTACTCAGTCATGATCGTTCTCCTGATGGGCCTGGTCGTGCTGGTCGGGCGCCGAGGGTGAGAGCTGTTGAAGGGCGTTGAGGTACTGGTCCAGGGCGCCGACACTGTCCTCCCAGAACTGCGCGTAGTTCTCGATCCAGCGGGATGCCGCGGCCAGGGGCCGCGCGTCGAGCCGCGCAGGTCGGTACTGCGCGTCCCTGCCCCGAGTGACGAGCCCCGCCCCTTCCAGCACGCGCAGGTGCTTCGAAACGGCGGCGAACGTCATGTCGAACGGCGCCGCGAGCTCGCCGACGTTCGCCTCTCCCCCGCTGAGTCGCTCGAGGATAGCGCGTCGCGTGGGGTCGGCGAGGGCCGAGAAGGTGCGGCTCAGCTGGTCGGTCATGATCACCTCGTTTATTCAACTGCTCGGTACAGTACCTACCGGTTGAATACTTGTCAAGGATGTCGCCGCATCACGGTACGGTGACGGAATGGCCCGCGTGATCTTCTACACCGCCACCACCCTCAACGGCTTCCTGGCAGACGATGACGACTCTCTCGACTGGCTCTTCGCGGCACCAGGCGGCGAAGGCGGCGACAGCGACTTCATGGACTTCCTCTCCGGCATCGGCGTCCTCGTGCAGGGGTCGGCGACGTATGAGTGGGTGCTCCGGCACGAGCACCTCGTGGATCACCCCGAGAAGTGGCCGGCGTACTACGGCGCACGTCCGACGTTCGTGTTCACCGGTCGGGAGCTGCCGGACGTGCCGGGTGCCGACATCCGCTTCATCCGCGGCGACGTGACGGACGCTTGGCCCGCGATCCGCGCGGCTGCGGGCGACCGCGACGTATGGATCGTCGGCGGCGGAGACCTGGCGGGCCAGTTCGCTGACGCGGGCCTGCTCGACGAGATCGTCGTGTCGGTGGCCCCGGCGACGCTGCCCTCGGGCAAACCGCTGCTCCCCCGCCGCATCGGCCCTGACCGGCTGACCCTCACCGGCGTCCGGCAGGCGGGTGCGTTCGCGGAGCTCACCTATGCAGTCGATGGGATCGGCGGGTGAGCGACCGCTGGCGGGGCGTCATCGCGGCGCTCCTCAACCCCGACCTGCGGGTCGTGCTGGCCGAGGCGATGGCCGCACCTCCGCTCACGGCCGCCCGCCGGGAGCGTGCCGTCGCACGCCTCGCCGGGCTCGGGCTGGTCCGCGAGACCGCCGACGGCCTCATCTTCGCCGACGCCCTGCTGCGCGGCATCCTGGAGGAGAATCCTGTCTCCAAGGCCACCGGGCCGGCGCGGTTCCTCGACGGCGCGGGTCGCATCGATCGCTTTCCGGTGCAGGACGGCGATCGCCGCGAACTGCTCGCGTGGGTGGCGACTCACGCGTTCGAACCGGGCGAGGTGCTGAGCGAGCAGCAGACGAATGAGCGCCTGGCGCGGTTCGCCGACGACGTGGCGGGGCTGCGGAGGCACCTGGTCGACGCCGGACTGCTCGAGCGCACGCGGTCGGGCTCCGAGTACGCACTGGTCGAGTCAGAGGGCTGACGGCGGCACGTCGAACCACTCGCCGTGCTTGGGCGCGCGCCCATCTCCCGACGAGGTGCCGGTGAGGCGTCGCCGGACCCAGGGCCCGACGTGCTCGCGGTAGTAGGCGGCCCCGCGCGTGGCCGCGGGCGGCAGCGGTGGCAGCGACCACCACTCCGCCGGAGGCTCCTGCCCGAGCGCCGTGAGCACGCGAGCCGCCACGCGGTGGTGGCCGCGCGAGTTCATGTGCAGGCGATCCTCCGACCAGTACGGCGGGCTCGACAGCTCGCGATCGGGCCAGTTGAACGCCCGGATGACATCGCCGCGATCGGCGAGCCGCTTCGCGACGGCGGCCGAGAGCAGGTCGCCGCGCCGCTGGATCACGCGGCTCAGCGGCAGCTGAGCGGAGGGATTGGCGCCGGACAGCACGATGAGCGTCACGCCTTCCTCATCGCATCGTCGCAGCACGTGGGTGAAGGCGTCGACGATGCGCGAGACGCTGGTGCGGGGCCGCAGCATGTCGTTGCCCCCGCCATTGAAAGACAGATGGGTGGGCCGCAGCGCGAGCGCGGGCTCGAGCTGCTGCTCGACGATCGGCCAGACGAGCTTGCCGCGGATCGCGAAGTTCGCGTACTCGACCGGATGACCGGAGGCATCCGCCCAGCCTTGCGCGACGAGATCGGCCCAGCCCCGCACGCGACCGTCGGGAAGCTCGTCGCCGACGCCTTCGGTGAACGAGTCGCCGATCGCGACGTACCGCACGGATGCCATCGTCCCAGCCTAAGCGCGTTGCGCGACTCGCTCAGCGGTCGTCGAGGGCGACGCCCCGCTTGTCGACGAGGCCCCAGGCCGCGACCGCCGCGACGACGAAGAACGCCGCGAAGACGACGAAGAGCGTGGGAGCACCGCCCATCGCCAGGAGGGCCGGGACGGCGAGCGGTGCGATGATCGACGCGATGCGGCCTACGCCCGCGGCCCAGCCCGAGCCGGTGGCCCGGAGCGATGTGGGGTACATCTCGGGTGTCACCGCGTAGAGGGCTCCCCACGCCCCGAGGTTGAAGAACGACAGCGCCATGCCCGCGGCGATCACGCCGCCCTCGCTGCCGACGGTGCCGAACACGACGGCGGACACAGCGGACCCCACGAGGAAGACAGAGAGCGTCGCGCGGCGGCCCCACACCTCGATGAGCCAGGCCGCCGCCGCATACCCCGGAAGCTGAGCGAGCGTGATGATCAGCGTGAAGCCGAACGACCGCACGAGGTCGTACCCCTGCGCGACGAGGATCGACGGGATCCAGATGAACGCGCCGTAGTACGAGAAGTTGACGCAGAACCACACCAGCCACAGGCAGGCCGTCCGCATCGTGAACTCGCGGGACCACAGCGATGCGAGACGCGAACGGACTGAGGACGCCACGGGCGGCTCGGTGTCCGGCTGGGCACTGGCCGGCTGGGCGACCGCGGAGGGTGCGGCTGCCGCCTCGATCGACCGCACGACAGCCTCGGCGTCGGCGTGCCGGCCCCGTCGCTCGAGCCACCGTGGCGACTCGGGAAGCCCCCAGCGGACGAACAGTGCGTAGGCGGCGGGGATCGCGCCCAGCGCGAACGCCCACCGCCACCCCGCCTCCGAGGCGGGGATGACGTAGAAGCCGATGAGGGCCGCTGCCGTCCACCCGACTGCCCAGAATGCTTCGAGGATCACGATGAGGCGGCCGCGAATGCGTGCGGGGGCGAACTCGCTGACGTAGGTCGACGCGACGGGCAGCTCGGCTCCGAGCCCGAGTCCGACGAAGAACCGCAGCACGAGCAATGCCACCAGCCCGCCGACGAGGGCGCTCGCACCCGTCGCGAGCCCGTAGACGATGAGCGTGAGCGCGAAGACCGAGCGCCGGCCGAAGCGATCGGCGAGCAGGCCGCCCAGGCTCGCACCGACCGCCATGCCGATGAATCCCACCGAGGCGATCCACCCGGTCTCGTAGGGCTGCAGGCTCCACTGGGCTGCCAGCGCGGCGATCACGAACGAGATCAGCCCGACGTCCATCGCGTCGAGTGCCCAGCCGAGGCCCGACCCGGTCAGGACGCGCAGGTGCCGGCGCGTGAACGGCAGCCGGTCCAGGCGCTCCGAAACTGTCGCGGGAGCGCGGGTGTCGGCATCCGTCATATCTTCATGCTACGGATGCGGCCGCCCCGGCGGCACTCACGACAGCAGGTCGCGAACCAGCGGCGCCACCTTCGTGCCGTAGAGCTCGATCGACCGCATCATGCGCGCATGCGACAGCGTGCCCGTCGAGAACTTCATGTCGAAGCGCTGAACCCCCAGCGTGCGCACGGTGCCGGCGATCTTGCGGGCGACCGTCTCGGGCGAGCCGACGTACAGGGCGCCTTCTGGCCCGACGTCGCGCTGGAAGCGCATGCGGCTGTAAGGGGGCCAGCCGCGCTCGCGGCCGATCGTGTTGTTCATCGCCTCGAAGCCTTCGTACGCCTCCTCCCATGCCTGCTGGTCGGTGTCGGCGACGTGCCCGGGCGAGTGCACGCCGATCGGCAGCGGTTCGCGCTGGAACGTCGTCAGAGACCGCCGGTACAGGTCGGCGAAGGGACGGAAGCGATCGGACGGACCACCGATGATCGCGAGCATGAGGCCGTAGCCGTAGCGAGCCGCGCGGACCACCGACTCGGGGGTGCCGCCTACGCCGACCCACGCCCGCAGACCGTTCTCGGTCTTCGGGAACACATCGGCGTCGGTGAGCGGCGCGCGGAGTGTCCCCTGCCAGGTGACGGGCTTCTCCTCGATGAGCTGCGAGAACAGATCGAGCTTCTCGTCGAAGAGCGTCTCGTAGTCGCGCAGATCGTAGCCGAACAGCGGGAACGACTCGATGAACGAACCGCGCCCGAGGATCACCTCGGCGCGGCCGTTCGAGACGGCGTCCAGCGTCGCGAAGCGCTCGTAGACGCGCACGGGGTCATCGCTCGAGAGGACCGTGACGGCGGTTCCGAGATGGATGCGCTCCGTGCGTGCGGCCGCGGCGGCCAGCACGATCTCGGGGCTCGAGACGGCGAACTCGCGGCGATGGTGCTCCCCGACGCCGAAGAACGAGAGGCCGACCTGGTCGGCCAGCACCGCCTCGTCGACGACATCGCGGATGGTCTGCGCTCCTGTGCGCAGCTCCCCCGACTCGTCGCGGGTGATGTCGCCGAAGGTGTCCAGGCCCAGCTCGACCGATGCGAGGTCGCTCATCGCGTGTCCTTTCCATTCGCGTGCATAAGATGCACGACGGGAGGAACCACGACGGCATCGCCGGCATTCCCGAAGACAAGCCGGGGCGCCGGGCGTAGCGTGGCGGTATGGCACTCTTCGCCGACCGCTCCGCCGCGGGCCGGGAACTGGCCGAGTCGCTGCAGCCCTGGGCCCGCCAGGACGCCGTCGTGTTCGGTATCCCCCGCGGCGGCGTCGTCGTCGCGGCCGCCGCCGCGCGCTCGCTCGGGCTCCCGCTGGCTGTCGCAGTCGTGCGCAAGCTCGGTGCCCCCTCTCACGAGGAATTCGCGGTGGGTGCCATCGCGGACGATGTGCGCGTCGTGAACGACGCGGCTCTGCGGGCGGGCCATGTCACCCCCGAGCAGCTGGCTTTCGTCGAGGACATGGAGCGCGTCGAGCTCCAGCGCCGTGGTGCGCTCTTCCACACCGACGACCACGTCGAGGGGATCACGGCCATCGTCGTCGACGACGGCATCGCGACCGGCGCGACGGCGACCGCGGCATGCCTCTCGCTGCGCGCGCGCGGCGCGGAGACGGTCGTGCTGGCCGCTCCTGTCGCGCCCGTGGACTGGCGACCCGAGCGCGGTGTGGTCGACGAGTACGTCTGCCCGCACCGGGTGCGCGACTTCTGGGCGGTCGGGCAGTTCTACGACGACTTCACCCAGACGACCGACGCGGAGGTCGTGGAACTGCTGTCCCACGACCTCCGTGAGTGACCCGTCGGCTCAGCGCGACAGCGCCGAACGCAGGGTGTCGAGGCCCACGCCGCCGATGTCGAGAGCGCGCTTGTGGAAGCGCTTGATCGAGAAGTCCGCTCCCTCGCGCTCCGCGACGTCATCGCGCAGCTGCTCCCAGATGCGCTGTCCGACCTTGTAGGACGGCGCCTGGCCCGGCCAGCCGAGGTAGCGGTTGACCTCGAACTTCACGAACTCGTCGGACATGTTCACGTTGTGACGCATGAACTCGAGCGCGAAGTCGGCGTCCCACGTGCCCTGGCCGTCGGGCCGGGGCTTGCGCAGGTGCACGCCGATGTCGAGCACGACGCGCGCGGCGCGCATGCGCTGCCCGTCGAGCATGCCGAGGCGATCGGCAGGGTCGTCGAGGTAGCCGAGCTGCTCCATGAGACGTTCGGCGTAGAGGGCCCATCCCTCGGCGTGACCGGAGGTGCCTCCGAGCAGGCGGCGGTAGGAGTTGAGCTGCGCCCGGTTGTACACGGCCTGCGCGATCTGCAGGTGGTGACCGGGAACGCCCTCGTGGTACACGGTGGTGAGCTCGCGCCAGGTGTCGAAGTCTTCGACGCCCTCAGGCACCGACCACCACATGCGGCCGGGGCGCGAGAAGTCGTCGGTCGGACCCGTGTAGTAGATGCCGCCTTCCTTCGTGGGGGCGATCATGCACTCGAGCTTGCGGATGGGCTCGGCGATGTCGAAGTGCGTCTTGCCGAGCTCGGCGACCGCGCGATCGCTGGTCTCCTGCATCCACTTCTGGAGCGCCTCGGTGCCGTAGAGCTTGCGAGACTCGTCCTGCTCGAGGAACGCCACCGCTTCCTCGACGGATGCCCCGGGCTTGATCTCGTTCGCGATCGACTCCTGTTCGGCGACCATGCGGGCGAGCTCTTCGACCCCCCAATCGTAGGTCTCGTCGAGGTCGACGGTCGCACCCAGGAACCGACGGGAGTGCAGCGCGTACAGCTCACGACCGACCGCGTCATCGTCGGTCGCCGCTGCGCTGAGCTCGCTGCCGAGGAAGCTCGCGAGCTCGTCGTACGCGACGCGAGCGGCGTTCGCGCTGTCGGCCAGCTCTCGCGCGAGCGAAGCGGGCAGCTGACCCTCTTCGGGTGCGGCCTCGGCGACGAACGTCGCGAAGAAGCCCTCATCCTCGGTGTAGCGCGCGATCTGCGTGACGACCTCGGTCACCTGGCGGCGTGCGGGGACGACCCCGCGGGCGATGCCCTCGCGCAGCGTCTCGATGTAGCCGTCGAGGGCGCCGGGGACGGCCTTCAGGCGCGTCGCGACGACGCTCCAGTCGTCGGCGGTCGCCGTCGGCATGAGATCGAAAACCGAACGGATGTCCTGTGCGGGAGATGCGATCACATTGATGTCGCGCAGGTGCCAGTTCGCCTCGTTGAGCTCGATGCCCACCTGGATCTCGCGGGCGAGGTCTTCCTGGGTGACGACGTCGATGTCGTCGACCGGGGTCGCCTCGGCGAGAGCCGCCAGCGTCTTGCGGCCCTCTTCGACGAGGCGCTGCTGGCCGGCCGGGCTGTAGTCGCCGAACCGGTCGTTGTACTCCGAACGGCCGATGTAGGTGGCCAGCGTCGGCTCGAGCTCGGCGAGCGTGTCGACCCATGCATCAGCGATCGTGTCGATCTGCGTGGGCGTGCGTGTTTCTTGAGTCATGGAGTCGAGCCTAAGGAGCCCGGGCGTGACGCGCCAAACGTGGGGCTCAGTGTCCGGCTTCGTTCCAGTTCGGTCCGCGGCCGATCTGCACGTCGAGGGGCACCGAGAGTTCCGCGGCGTCTCCCATGCGGTCCTGCACGATCTGCTCGGTGACCTCCCACTCGCCCGGAGCCACCTCGACCACGAGCTCATCGTGGATCTGCATGAGCACCCGCGAGCGCAGGTCGCGCGACATGAACTCGTCGTGGATGCGGAACAGCGCGATCTTCATGATGTCGGCCGCGCTGCCCTGGATCGGAGCGTTCAAGGCCGCCCGTTCGGCGTTCTCACGCAGCACCCGGTTGGGGCTGGCGAGGTCGGGGAACGGCCGACGGCGGCCGAAGATCGTCTCGGTGTAGCCGTCGATGCGAGCCTGCTCGACCGACGACCGCAGGTAGTCGCGCACCGCCCCGAAGCGTGCGAAGTACTCCATCATGAGCTGCTTCGCCTCGCTCTGCTCGATGCGCAGCTGCTTGGAGAGACCGAACGCCGACAGACCGTACACGAGCCCGTACGACATCGCCTTCACCTTGGTGCGCATCGCCGGCGTCACGTCGGACGGGTCTACCGCGAACACGCGGGCGCCGACGAAGCGGTGGAGGTCTTCGCCCGAGTTGAACGCCTCGATGAGCCCGGGATCTTCGGACAGGTGGGCCATGATCCGCATCTCGATCTGCGAGTAGTCCGCTGTGAGCAGCGTCTCGTAATCTTCGCCCACCTCGAACGCCGAGCGGATGCGGCGGCTCTCGTCGGTGCGGACCGGGATGTTCTGAAGGTTCGGGTCGGTGCTCGACAGCCGGCCGGTCTGGCTGCCGGTCTGCACGTACGTCGTGCGGATCCGCCCGTCGGCGCCGATCGCGGTGTCGAGCGACTCGATGATCTGGCGCAGCTTCGTGGCCTCGCGGTGCTGGAGCAGCAGGTCGAGGAACGGATGCGGGTTGGACTCCTGCAGGTCGGCGAGGACCGCGGCATCCGTCGAGTATCCCGTCTTGGTCTTTCGGGTCTTCGGAAGCTGCAGCTCGTCGAACAGCACCTCCTGCAGCTGCTTGGGCGAGCCGAGGTTGACCTCGCGGCCGATCGCCTGGAACGCCTGCTGCGCGATCGCATCGGCCCGCTCACCCAGTTCGGCCGAGAAGGTCGACAGGGTGCCGTGCGAGACGGCGACGCCCGCCAGCTCCATGTCGGCGAGGGTGAGCAGCGTGGGCAGCTCGATGTCGGTCAGCACCCGCGCGACGCTCTCGGGCAGTTCGCCGCGCAGCGCCTCGGTCACGCGCATCGTGAACCATGACAGCTGACCGGGAGTCGCGCCCTCGGTCTCGGGGACGAGCTGGGTCGGGTCGGCCTCAGGGAGCTTCTCGTCGAGGTAGCGGTCGACGAGGTCGGCCAGGTTCTTGTCGGGGAAGCTCGGGCGCAGCAGCCATCCGGCCACGATCGTGTCGAACGCGAGCCCGTCGACGCGCAGGCCGACTCGACGAAGCGCCTTCACCTGCGCCTTCGCGTCGCTGAAGATCTTCGGTACGTCGGAGGCGAGCCAGGACCCGAGCGTCTCGGCGAGCTCGGGAGTCCACGTCGCCTCAGCCGCAGCCTCGAGCGTCGCCACTCCGAGCCTGGTGGGAAGGCCGCCCTCGGTGAGGACCGTGACCCCCACTTCGCCCTCGACGGCTTCGAGCCACGCGAGCAGCTCGGAAGCGGCGAGCTCGGCTGCAGCCGGCATGGGCACCGCGGCCGCAGAGGTCACCGCCGCCATCTGCTGCTCGATGCCGGCGAGCTCGGCCACACGCGGGATGAGGGTCTTGAACTCGAGCCGGGCGAAGATGTCGCGCACGGCCTGGGCGTCCATCGGCTTCACTTCGAGGTCGGCGACCGTCACGGGCAGTTCGACGTCGGTCAGCAGACGGTTGAGCGTGCGGTTGCGGCGCACCTCGTCGAGGTGCGCACGCAGGTTGCCGCCCACGACGCCCGTCACCTTGTCGGCGTTGTCGAGCAGCTCGTCGAGCGAGCCGAACTGGTTCAGCCACTTGACGGCCGTCTTCTCGCCGACCTTCGGCACGCCGGGGAGGTTGTCGCTCGTCTCACCGACGAGTGCCGCCACGTCGGGGTACTGCTCGGGGGGCACGCCGTAGCGGTCGATGACCGCCTGACGGTCGTATCGCTTGAGCTGCGATACGCCCTGCACGTTGGGGTAGAGCAGGGTGATGTCGTCGTTCACCAGCTGGATCGTGTCGCGGTCGCCCGAGCAGACGAGGACGTCGTAGTGTTCGGCCGCGGCCTGCGTAGCGAGCGTGGCGAGAATGTCGTCGGCCTCGAAGTCCTCCTTCTGGAGCACCGTGATGCTCATGGCCGCGAGGCAGTCCTGCAGGATCGGAATCTGCCCCTTGAACTCGGACGGCGTCTCGGAGCGGTTCGCCTTGTACTCGGCGTACTCGCGCGTGCGGAACGACTGGCGCGAGGTGTCGAAGGCCACGGCCAGATGCGTCGGCTTCTCCGCTTTGATGAGGTTGATGAGCATCGCCAGAAACCCGTAGATGCCGTTGGTGTGCTGGCCGTCCTTCGTCGAGAAGTTGTCTACGGGAAGGGCGTAGAAGGCCCGATACGCCAGCGAATGGCCGTCCACGACGAGAAGGGTAGGCTTTGCGGAGTCCGTCACCCTGCAAGCCTAGTCAGGGCCGGAGACACCCCCACCCGCCGCAGCCCGAAGGTGAGCCATGCCCGAGAACGCCCCCGTGAACGTCGACGGACTCGCATGGGCGGCGGCGCGGGGCATGGGAGCCCTCGCGGAGAAGATGGGCGTCGAGTTCACCGAGTTCTCGGTGGAGCGGTGCGTCGCGACGATGCCCGTCGAGGGCAACACGCAGCCGGTCGGCCTGCTCCACGGCGGGGCGTACGTCGTGCTCGGCGAGTCGCTCGGCTCGATGGCGGCGAACCTCCATGCAGGACCCGGACGACTCGCGGTCGGCGTCGACATCAATGCGACGCACACCCGCTCGGCGACGTCCGGCGTCGTCACCGGCGTCTGCACTCCGGTGCACCTCGGCCGCACCGTCACGGTGCACGAGGTCGTCGTCACCGACGACCAGGGGCGCCGGTGCTCCACGATCCGCATCACGAACCACGTCCGCCGGATCGAGTAGCGCCGACGGGCGAAGCCCGACGTCGCGTATCGAGATCAAGGACCAGTAGAGACGAAGAAGCGGATGCCGCGGCATCCGCTTCTCGCAAGTCCTGGGTGAGGATCAGCTCACTTCTTGGGGGCGAGCTGCTCGATGATCGCCTTCGCGACGTCCTGCATCGTGAGGCGACGGTCCATCGACGCCTTCTGGATCCAGCGGAACGCCTCAGGCTCGGACAGGCCCATCTTCTCGTTGAGCAGGCCCTTCGCCCGGTCGACGAGCTTGCGGGTCTCGAAGCGCTCGACCATGTCGGCGACCTCGGCCTCGAGCGTGATGATCTGCTCGTAGCGCGCGAGCGCGATCTCGATCGCAGGCAGCAGGTCGTTCGGGGTGAACGGCTTGACGACGTATGCCAGGGCGCCGGCTTCGCTCGCCCGCTCGACGAGCTCCTTCTGGCTGAAGGCGGTCAGGAGCACCACAGGGGCGATGTGGTTCTTGCTGAGCTTCTCGGCGGCGGAGATGCCGTCGAGCTGCGGCATCTTGACGTCCATGATCACGAGGTCTGGACGCAGATCGGTGGCGAGCTGCACGGCGGTCTCGCCGTCACCCGCCTCGCCGACCACGTCGAAGCCGTTGTCTCGGAGGATCTCGACGATATCGAGTCGGATCAGCGACTCATCCTCCGCCACGACGACTCGACGGGGGGTGGAGGCCTGCGCTCCGGGGGTCAGCTCCTGCTCAGTCACCATTGAATCCTACGGTATGGTCAATCGCGGACGCGCGGCAGGACGCGCGGGCCGGTGTGGCGGAATGGCAGACGCGACCGACTCAAACTCGGTTGCCCGCGAGGGCGTGTGGGTTCGACTCCCACCACCGGCACGGACTGCGAGCGCCCCTCGAGGTGGTCGCGTCGTCGTGTCAGAGGCGATCGGCCACCGTGGCGGCGACAGTGAGCCACGCGTCGCGGGTCGCCGGTGAGAGGGAATCGAAGTCGACCGGTCCGCCATCGACCAGCGAGGGATCGAACGGAGCGATCACGACGCCCGACGTGACCTGCTCGAAGTGGCGCGTCAGCCGGCTCTCGAGGCGTCGGTCGGCCTTCGCGGAGGGTGCCGTCAGAACCGTGACGGCACGGTCGACCTTCTCACCGAACCCCTTCTCGCGGAGTCCGTCGAGCAGCCAGGCGGCGCTTGCAGCGGTGTCCTCGCGGACGGTCGACACGATGACGAGCTGATCCGCCGCCGCCACGGACGCGATCCAGTTCGACGCGCGCATGTTGTTCCCGGTGTCGATGATCATCAGGCGGTAGTAGCGCCGCAGCAGTGCGTGCAGCCGGTCGAAGGCGGCCGCGTCGATCGTCGACGACGCCGCGGCGTCCTCGTCGGACGCGAGAACGTCGAACCGTGCGTCGACCTGCGTTCGCACGTAGGTGTCGAGGGTGGCCAGTCCGGAGCCATCCGGATCGGCGAAGCGATCGAGCTCCTCCAGCAGATCGACTGCAGTGCGGTGGTGGGGCGCGTTCTGCGCTCGCCAGCCGAGGGTGCCGCGCGTCTCGTTGTTGTCCCACGCGAGCGTCGCACCGCCCCGGAGGGTGCCGAAGGTGGCAGCGAGCAGCAGCGTGCTCGTGGTCTTGTGAGCTCCGCCCTTCGGGTTGAGCACGACGATCGTGCGCGGGGCGTCGAGACGCCGCTGCACGCGCTGCTGCCGGTCGAGTCGCGACTGCTCCGCACGGCCCGGAGCGGGTGAGACGAGGCCTCCGGTTGCGCGGCGCACGGCGCCCTGCCACCCTTCGGTCGCGCGCGGACGGTCCCCCTTGTCGCGCGACTCGAGCAGATCCTGCACGGTCGGCTTCGAGTGGTCGCGCACGGACGACGCGGTGCTGCGCGTGGCCATGACCGTAGGTGTCGGTGCAGGCGGCGCATCGGCGGCGAAGGCCGGGGTGACGGCGACCGCGGGCGCGGGGACCGCGGGCGCGGGCATCGCGGGCGCGGGGACCGCGGGCTCGGACATCGCGGTCTCGGACACCGCGGGCGCGGGGACCACTGGCTCCCCCGCCGGCGCGGCCGGCGGCGACGGCTCGAGGTTCTCCGCGAAGGTGCCATCGGGGTGGACGATCAAGGGCCACCGCGATGAGCCCTCCACGAGGGTCGCGCGTGCGGGCTCGCCGGCCGATGCGGCGAGGAGCCGGATCTCCTCCACCACGCGGTCCCGCAGCGCACGGCTGTCAGCGGCCACGAGCTCCTCCACGTCGGTTCCGACATGGACCTCCGCGACGGTGCTCGACAGGATGTGCACCGTGGCTTCGGGCGTGCGTGTAGTCATGGGTTCCTCCCGCGCGAGATCTCAGACGCGCTCTCCAACGCTAGCCGACTCGGCTCGCGCAGCATCCCAGGCGTGCGGGGCCCGGGGCCGGGCTGTCGATCACCCGCCGTCGAATGGCCTTCGTCGCGTCCTCCCCCGGCTACGCGCCGAAGTACTGGCCGCCCAGCGCCTTGCTCTTGAGGGCGTCGAACTCACCCTGCGTGATCGTCCCCGCGTCGAGCAGGGCCTTCGCCTTGGCGATGTCCTCCGAGGGACTCGTCGACGCGGCAGGCCGGTAGTCGTCGTTCTCGGGGGCGCTCGCGTAGCGCTCCCGCGCGCGTTGCGCCATGCCCGAGCCGCGGGCGATGACGTACACCAGCGCGGTCAGGAACGGCACGAACACCAGCGCGATGATCCAGAGCGCCTTGAACCAGCCGCTCAGCTTGTCATCCCGGAAGAGATCGGTGATCACGACGATCACGACGTAGATGTAGGCGACGAACCAGAAGATCCACAACAGCCACCAGAACAGATCCATGCGAGGGCCTCCTGCCCGGAAAACGGAGCGGTCGCGCTCAGCATAGTGAGCGCGACCGTTCCGAGGCAGGATTGCCGGGACTACTCGCCGGACTGGTAGATCGGCGCCTTGCCGTGCACCGCATCGCCGATCTTGTGGATGCGGATGTCGTTGGTGGAGCCGATGATCCCAGGAGGCGAACCCGAGATCACGACGACCTTGTCGCCGACCTTCGCGAGGTCCCTCGAGAGGAAGTAGTCGTCGACCTGGATGAACATGCGGTCGGTGTGCGCGACGTGCTCGACGAGCGCCGACTCGACACCCCACGTGAGGGCCATGCGGCGTCGGATCGACGGCTCGGGGGTGAATCCGATCATCGGGATGCGCGGGCGCAGCCGCGACATGCGGCGCGCGGTGTCACCCGACTCGGTGAAGATGCAGAGGTACTTCGCCTCGACGAACTCGGCCACCTCCAGTGCGGCGAGGGTGATCGCGCCGCCCTGCGTTCGGGGCTTGGTCGTCAGCGGAAGGATGCGCTCGAGTCCGTGCTCCTCGGTGGACTCGACGATGCGGGCCATCGTCTCGACCACGACGACGGGGTACTTGCCCACGCTCGTCTCGCCCGAGAGCATGACCGCGTCGGCGCCGTCGAGGACGGCGTTGGCGACGTCGCTCGTCTCGGCGCGGGTCGGGACGGGGTTCTCGATCATCGACTCGAGCATCTGCGTCGCGACGATGACCGGCTTGGCCATGCGTCGGCACAGCTCGACCGCCCGCTTCTGCACGATCGGCACGGCCTCCAGCGGCAGCTCGACGCCGAGATCGCCTCGCGCGACCATGATGCCGTCGAACGCGTCGATGATCTCCTCGAGGTTGTCGACGGCCTGCGGCTTCTCGATCTTCGCGATCACGGGCACGTGGCGACCCTCTTCGGCCATGATCACGTGAACGCGCTGTACGTCCTTCGCGTCACGCACGAACGAGAGCGCGATGATGTCGGCTCCGGCGCGCAGCCCCCAGCGCAGGTCGGCCTCATCCTTCTCGGACAGCGCGGGCACGTTCACCGCGACGCCGGGCAGGTTGATGCCCTTGTTGTTGGAGACCGGGCCGCCCACGATGACCTTCGTCGTCACGACGGTGCCGTCGGTCTCGACGACCTCGACTCGCACCTTGCCGTCGTCGATCAGGAGGAAGTCTCCGGCCTTGACGTCCTGCGGCAGACCCTTGAAGGTCGTCGAGACGATCTCCTTGGTGCCCACGATGTCGTCGACGGTGATCTTGAAGATGTCGCCGACAGCGAGGTCGTGGGGGCCGTTCTCGAACTTGCCGAGGCGGATCTTCGGGCCCTGGAGGTCGACGAGGATGGCGACCGCGCGTCCTGCGTCGTCGGCGGCCTTGCGTACGTTGGCGAAGTTGTTGTCGTGGATCGAATAGTCGCCGTGGCTCAGATTGAAGCGGGCGACGTCCACGCCGGCGTCGATGATCGCGCGGACGCTCTCATAAGACGACGTGGCGGGGCCAAGGGTTGCGACGATTTTGGCGCGTCTCATCCGTGTGTTTCTCCGGGTTTTCGGGGGCGAATGCCGTGGCCAGCCTACGCGGGCTGCAGGCCGATGGCGACATCAGTGGGGCGGACAGGGGCAGGCAGCTGGGTTTCGCCCATCAGGTAGGAGTCAACGCTCGCGGCGGCTGCACGGCCCTCCGCGATGGCCCAGACGATGAGGGACTGGCCGCGGCCGGCGTCGCCCGCGACGAACACTCCGGGCGCCGTCGTCTGGTAGTCGTTCTCGCGGTGCACGTTGCCGCGGCCGGTGAACTGGGCGCCGAGCTGCTCCTCGAGCAGGGCGCGCTCCGGACCGGTGAAGCCCATCGCGATGAGCACCAGATCCGCCGGGATCTCGCGCTCGGAGCCGCTCTTGGGCACACGGCGGCCGTCGACGAACTCGGTCTCGGCAACGCGCAGCGCACGCACCTCGCCGCCGTCGTTGCCGAGGAACTCGACCGTGGAGGCGAGGTACGAACGCTCGCCGCCCTCCTCGTGCGCCGACGACACCTCGAAGAGGGTCGGCGCCATGGGCCACGGCTGGTGGTCGGGACGCTCGCCCGGAGGACGCCGGCCGATCGCCAGGTTCGTGACGCTCAGCGCGCCCTGACGGTGGGCGGTGCCGATGCAGTCCGCGCCGGTGTCACCGCCGCCGATGACCACGACGTGCTTGCCCTCGGCGGAGATCTGGTTGGCGATCGCATCGCCCGCCACGACCTTGTTCGACTCGATGAGGTACTCCATGGCGAAGTGCACGCCGGCGAGATCACGGCCCGGGATGGCCAGTTCGCGCGGGATCGTCGCGCCCGTCGCGATGACGACGGCGTCGTAACGCGCGCGAAGGTCATTCCACGCGATGTCCTTGCCGATCTCGACGCCCGCCCGGAAGCGCGTGCCCTCGTCCCGCATCTGGCGAAGCCGCGACTCGAGGTGCTTCTTCTCCATCTTGAAGTCCGGGATGCCATACCGCAGCAGCCCTCCGATGCGGTCGTCACGCTCGAACACGGCCACGGTGTGGCCCGCGCGCGTGAGCTGCTGGGCGGCGGCCAGGCCGGCCGGACCGGAGCCCACGACGGCGACCGTCTTGCCGGTGAGGCGTCCCGGCGGCTCGGGCTCCACCCAGCCGTGCGCGAACGCCTCGTCGATGATCGAGACCTCGATCTGCTTGATCGTCACGGCCGGCTGGTTGATGCCCAGCACGCACGAGCTCTCGCACGGCGCCGGACACAGCCGGCCCGTGAACTCCGGGAAGTTGTTGGTCGCGTGCAGGCGTTCGATCGCCGAGCGGCCCTCCCCCCGCCACGTGAGGTCGTTCCACTCGGGGATGAGGTTGCCCAGCGGGCATCCCTTGTGGCAGAACGGGACGCCGCAGTCCATGCAACGACCGGCCTGCCGACGCAGGACGGCGGTGTCGCCCGGCTCATAGACCTCTTTCCAGTCCATGATGCGCACCGGCACGGGACGCCGCGGCGGCAGCTCCCGCTCGGTGACCTTCAGAAAGCCCTTCGGGTCAGCCACCCGTCACCTCCAGGATGCGGTTCCAGACGACATCGCCGTCGGGGTCCAGCCCCTCGGCGACGGCCGTCTGACGCGTCTCGAGCACCGCGGCGTAATCGCGCGGAAGGACGCGGACGAAGTTGTCGAGCTCGTTGTCGAAGTCGGCAAGCAGGGCCGCCGCGAGCGTCGATTCGGTCTCTGCGACGTGCTGCTCGAGCAGGTCGCGCAGGATCTCGGCGTCACCGGCGCCCAGCTCGCCGAGTACGAGCTCGCCGGTCGCGAGCGCCTCGCGGTTCACCAGCTTGCGGTCGAGCCGGTACACGTAGGCGGTGCCGCCGGACATGCCGGCGCCGAGGTTGCGCCCCGTCGCACCCAGGATGACGGCGAGGCCGCCCGTCATGTACTCGAGCGCGTGATCGCCCACGCCCTCGACCACGGCGGTCGCGCCGGAGTTGCGGACGAAGAACCGCTCCCCCACGACTCCACGCAGGAACAGCGTGCCCTGCGTCGCACCGTAGCCGATCACGTTCCCGGCGATGACGTTCTGGGACGCGTCGAAGGTGGCGCCCCGCGGAGGCCGCACCACGATCTGTCCGCCCGAGAGACCCTTCCCGACGTAGTCGTTCGAGTCGCCCTCGAGCCGCAGGGTGATGCCGGCGGGCATGAACGCTCCGAACGACTGCCCGGCCGAGCCGGTCAGGTTGACGACGATGCTTCCCGACGGCAGCCCGTTCTCGCCGCGCGCCCGGGTCACGTGGTGACCCAGCAGCGTGCCGACGGCGCGCTCGGTGTTGCGGATCGGGAGGTCGATCGTCAGCTCGCCGCCGTTCTCGATGACGTCGTGGGCGAGTTCGATGAGCGGCACGTCGAAGTGGTCTTCGATCTCGTGCAGCTGAGCCGTCGTGTTGCGGCGCGGCTCGTCATCGGCGAACGCGGGGCCTTCGAGCACGGGCGACAGGTCGAGGCCGCTCGCCTTCCAGTGCTCGACGGCTCCGTCGATGTCGAGCAGCTCGCTGTGGCCGATCGCCTCGTCGAGCGAACGGAAGCCCAGCTCGGCGAGGTACTCGCGCACCTCTTCGGCGATGAACTCCATGAAGTTGACGACGAACTCCGGCTTGCCGGTGAAGCGCTCGCGCAGCACCGGGTTCTGCGTGGCGACCCCGACGGGGCAGGTGTCGAGGTGGCAGACGCGCATCATGATGCAGCCCGACACCACGAGCGGCGCCGTCGCGAACCCGAACTCCTCGGCGCCGAGCAGCGCTCCGATGATCACATCGCGGCCGGTCTTGAGCTGCCCGTCGACCTGCACGACGACACGGTCGCGCATGCCGTTGAGCATGAGGGTCTGCTGCGTCTCGGCGAGTCCGAGCTCCCACGGTGTTCCCGCGTGCTTGAGCGAGTTGAGCGGACTGGCGCCCGTACCGCCGTCGTGGCCGGAGACGAGGATGACGTCGGCCAGGGCCTTCGCCGTGCCCGCCGCGACCGCGCCGATGCCCGACTGGCTCACGAGCTTCACGTGCACCCGCGCGCCTGGGTTGGCCCGCTTGAGGTCGAAGATGAGCTGCTTGAGGTCTTCGATCGAGTAGATGTCGTGGTGGGGCGGCGGCGAGATCAGTCCCACGCCGGCCGTCGCGTGACGCGTGCGCGCCACCCACGGGTACACCTTGGTGGGCGGCAGCTGGCCTCCCTCCCCCGGCTTGGCGCCCTGAGCGAGCTTGATCTGGATGTCGTCGGCCTCCGTGAGGTAGAGGCTCGTCACGCCGAACCGGCCCGAGGCGACCTGCTTGATCGCACTGCGGCGCTCCGGGTCGAGCAGGCGATCGACGTCTTCGCCGCCCTCGCCCGTGTTGGACTTGGCACCGAGACGGTTCATCGCGATCGCGAGCGTCTCGTGCGCCTCACGGGAGATCGACCCGTAGCTCATCGCTCCGGTCGAGAACCGCTTCACGATCGACGACACCGGCTCGACCTCGTCGATCGGCACGGGCGAGCGGCCGGCCGTCTTGAGCTTGAACAGTCCGCGGAGGGTCTTGAGCTCGTTGGCCTGGTCGTCGACGAGCTTCGTGTACTCGCGGAAGATGTCGTAGCGGCGGGTCCGCGTCGCATGCTGCAGCCGGAAGACCGTGTCGGGGTTGAAGAGGTGCGGCGAGCCGTCGCGCCGCCACTGGTACTCGCCGCCGGTCCACAGCCGCTCGTGCGCGCGCACCGCGGCGTCCTCCGGGTACGCGTACGCGTGACGCGCCGAGTTCTCGGACGCGATCACGTCGAGCCCGACGCCGCCGAGCTTCGTCTCGGTGCCGGTGAAGTACCTGTCGACGAACTCCTGCGAGAGGCCCACGGCCTCGAACACCTGTGCGCCCGCGTACGAGGACACGGTCGAGATGCCCATCTTCGACATGATCTTCAGCACGCCCTTGCCGAGCGCGTAGATGAGGTTGCGGACCGCCTTCTCGGGGGTGATCCCCGTGATGTACCCGGCTCGGACGAGATACTCGACCGTCTCCATCGCGAGGTACGGATTGACGGCGGATGCGCCATACCCGATGAGCGTCGCCACGTGGTGCACTTCCCGCACATCGCCTGCCTCGACCACGAGGCCGCACTTCATGCGGGTCTGGTTGCGGATGAGGTGGTGGTGCACGGCGGCGAGCATCAGCAGCGACGGGATGGGTGCGAGGTCTTTGTTGGAGTCGCGGTCCGACAGCACGATGAACTCGGCGCCGTCCTCGATCGCCTGGTCGACCTCTTGGCACATCTGCGCGAGGCGCTTCTGCATGCCCTTGTGTCCGGCCTCGACGCGGTAGAGACCGCGGATCGTGACCGACGTGCGGCCCGGGAGGGCGGTGTCGATGTGCTGGATCTTCGCGAGCTCGTCGTTGTCGATGACCGGGAAGTCGAGCGTCACGACGCGCGTGTGGCCCGGCCCCCACTCCAGGAGGTTCCGCTCCGGGCCCAGGCCCAGCGACAGCGACGTCACGACCTCTTCGCGGATGGAGTCGAGCGGCGGGTTGGTGACCTGCGCGAACTGCTGCGTGAAGTAGTCGAAGAGCAGACGCGGTCGCTCGCTGAGCACGGCCACCGGGGTGTCGCTTCCCATTGCGCCGAGCGGCTCGGCGCCGGTCTGGCCCATCGGGGTCAGGAGGATCCTGACCTCCTCCTCGGTGTAGCCGAAGGTGCGCTGGCGGCGCGTGATGGAGGCGATGGGGTGCACGATGTGCTCGCGCTCGGGAAGCTCGGCCAGGCGCACCCGACCCGAGTCGAGCCACTCCTGCCAGGGCTCGAGCTCGGCGAGCTGACGCTTGATCTCGTCGTCTTCGACGATGCGCCCCTGCACGGTGTCGACCAGGAACATGCGTCCCGGGCGCAGACGCCCGCGGCGCTTGATGCGCTCGGGGGCGATGTCGAGCACGCCCGTCTCGCTGCCGATCACGACGAGGCCGTCGGTGGTCTCGGTCCACCGACCGGGGCGCAGTCCGTTGCGGTCGAGGGTCGCACCGACCAGCGTGCCGTCGGTGAAGATCAGCGCGGCCGGACCGTCCCAGGGCTCCATCTGCATCGAGTGGTACTCGTAGAACGAGCGCAGCTTTGGGTCGATGTCGGCCTGCTTCTCGTAGGCCTCCGGCACCATCATCATGATCGCGTGGGGCAGGCTGCGACCCGTCAGTGTCAGGAGCTCGAGCACCTCGTCGAACGACGCCGAGTCGCTCGCGCCGTCCGTGCAGATCGGCAGGAGGGGATCGATGTCGCCGAGCAGCTCGGACTCGAGCTGGGACTGGCGCGCGCGCATCCAGTTGCGGTTGCCGTTGACCGTGTTGATCTCGCCGTTGTGGGCGAGCATGCGCAGCGGCTGCGCGAGCGGCCACGACGGGAACGTGTTGGTCGAGTAGCGCGAGTGCACGACGGCGAGCTCCGAGGCGAAGCGCTCGTCCTGCAGGTCGGGGTAGAACGGCTCGAGCTGAAGCGTGGTGACCATGCCTTTGTAGCCGAGCGTGCGCGCCGAGAGCGACACGAAGTAGGCGTCGAGCTCGGTGCGTGCGCGCTTGCGCAGACGGAACGTGCGCCGGTCGAGCGCGATGCCCGACAATGCCGGCGCGTCACCGACGGCCGGACGTGAGACGAACAGCTGCTCGAACACGGGGCGCGCCGCGAACGCGAGCTTGCCGAGGTTCTCGTCGACCGTGGGCACCTCCCGCCAGCCGAGGACGGTGAGATTCTCGGATGCCGCGATCCGCTCGATCCCCGTCTTCTGGGCGGCGCGCGCCTCGTCGTCACGGGGCAGGAACACCATGCCCGCCGCGTACTCCCCCACCGGAGGCAGCTCGAAGTCGACGACCGCGCGCAGGAAGGCGTCGGGCATCTGCGTGAGGATGCCCGCGCCGTCGCCGGTGCCGGCATCGGAGCCGATCGCACCGCGGTGCTCGAGGTTGCGCAACGCCGTCAGCGCGAGGTCGATGATGTCGTGCCCGGCCTCGCCGCGCAGCGTGGCGACCATCGCCAGCCCGCAGGCGTCCTTCTCGAAGGCGGGGTTGTACATGCCCTGCTTGCCGGGGAAGCCGGCCGTGCCGCTGTTCTGGGTGCTCGTCTCGGAGGAGACGACGCGACGGGGGCTCGAAGCCATACCTACCGTCCTCACGTTGATGCTTCAAGATGGGACGACGTCGGCCCTGTGCTAGTCGAACTGCACGTGCTAGCTGTTCAGCATGCGTTGTTTCGTGGCGGGGGTGCTTGTGGCGGTGCCTTCGACAGACTCGGACGTCGGGGGTTCGCTGACGTCGACGAAGTCGTCGGTGTCCTGCGATTGTACAGCCTGTCCGGCAGTCCACTCGCGTCCGGACACATAGGGCGACGGCTCGTAGCCGGGGTGACGGCGCTTCTGCACGAAGAAGATCACCAGACCGAGGATCACGCCGAGGATCGCTGCCCACACGTTGGTGCGCACTCCCAGGAAGATGTCGCTCGGATCGATGCGGATCGACTCCCACACGATGCGCCCGCCGCTGTACCAGATGAGGTACAGGCCGAACAGGCGACCCCACTGCAGTCGGAACTTGCGGCCGGCCCATAGCAGCACCACCACGCCGAGCACGTTCCACACGACCTCGTAGAGGAACGTGGGGTGGAACAGCGTGCCCTCGGGGAGCCCGACCGGCCACGCCGGGTTCGGGTACGCGATCTCGAGGCCCCACGGCAGGTCGGTGGGCAGGCCGAAGAGCTCCTGGTTGAACCAGTTGCCGAAGCGGCCCATCGCCTGCGCGAGCAGGAGTCCGGGTGCAAGGGCGTCGGCGAAGGCCCAGAACCGGATGCCCGTCCAGCGGCAGCCCAGCCACGCGCCGACGGCGCCGCCGATCAGGGCACCGTAGATCGCGATGCCGCCCTCCCAGATGTACAGCGCGGACAGCGGGTTCCTGCCCTCTCCGAAGTAGAAGTCGAAGTGGGTGAGCACGTGGTAGATGCGCGCGCCGATGATCGCGAGCGGCACCGCCAGCAGCGCGATGTCGATGACGACCCACGGCTCGGCGCCCCGCTTGGTGAGGCGGTGGTTCGTCATGAAGACGGCGACGATGATGCCCGCGATGATGCACAGCGCGTAGAAGTGGATCGTGAGCGGGCCGAGCTGGAACGAGCTGACGGAAGGGCTCGGGATGCTGGCGACGACGCCCTGGGCGAGGCTCGGTGCGGCGTTGATCATGGGAGCGGGAATCCTTGCTGTGGGGAGGTCGGCGGCGGGCCGACGTCAGAAGTCTAGTTCGCGGTGCGGATCGTGCCCGCTGCAAGTGCGCGAGCGGCCTCGCCGAGGCCCTCCAGCCCGCCGTCGCGCAGGGCGCGCACGAGGGCGGTGCCGACGATCGCGCCGTCGGCATAGCCCAGTACGCCGGCAACCTGCGCCGCATTCGAGATGCCGATGCCGACGCAGGCGTGCTCGGCTCCACGTTCGCGGAGACGACCGACCAGCGTGCGGGCCGCGGCATCCAGTTCCGCCCGCTCCCCCGTGATGCCCATCGTCGACACCGTGTACACGAAGCCGGTCGAGTTCTCCACGATCAGGTCGAGGCGCTCATCGGTGGAGGTGGGCGCGGCGAGGAAGACGCGGTCGAGACCGGTGCGCTCGCTCGCGGCGATCCACTCGCTCGCCGCTTCGGGCGTGATGTCGGGCGTGATGAGCCCCGCCCCGCCTGCTGCGCGCAGCTCATCGGCGTAGCGGTCGACGCCGTACTGCAGCACCGGGTTCCAGTACGTCATGACGAGCACCGGAACATCGACGCGGCGCGTGATCTCGGCGACGGCGGTGAACGTGTCGCGCAGGCGGAAGCCGCCGGCGAGGGCCGCCTGGGTCGCTTCCTGGATGACGGTGCCGTCCATCACGGGATCGGAGTAGGGCGGGCCCAGCTCGAGGATGTCGGCCCCGTTCTCGGCCAGGGTGACTGCGGCGTCGATGCTCGTCTGCAGGTCGGGGAAGCCGAGCGGGAGGTAGCCGATGAACGCTCCGCGCCCGTCGGCGTGGGCTGCGTCGATCGCGGCGGCGACGCGCGAGGTCACAGCTTCTCCCCCTCGCCCTTTGCGGCCTCGTCGTGCGGAGCTGCCGCCGCGGTCGCGGCATCCGCTCCCTCGTCGTACAGCTCGAAGTAGCGCGCCGCGGTGTCCATGTCTTTGTCGCCGCGGCCGGACAGGCAGACGGCGAGGATCGCGTCGGGTCCGAGCTCGCGCCCGATCCGCAGCGCGCCGGCGAGAGCGTGGGCGGACTCGATGGCCGGGATGATGCCCTCCGTCTGCGAGAGGAGACGCAGCGCCTGCATGGCCTCGTCATCGGTGGCGGGGATGTACTCGGCGCGGCCGATGGAGGCGAGCCACGCGTGCTCGGGGCCGACGCCCGGGTAGTCGAGCCCCGCAGAGATCGAGTGGGACTCGATGGTCTGGCCGTCGTCGTCCTGCAGCACGAAGGTCTTGGCGCCGTGCAGCACGCCGGGGCGACCCCGCTCGATCGAGGCGGCGTGGCGCGGAGTGTCGACGCCGTCGCCCGCCGCTTCCACGCCGTAGAGCTTCACACCCTCGTCGTCGAGGAAGGCGTCGAACATGCCGATGGCGTTCGAGCCGCCGCCGACGCACGCGAGGACGGCGTCGGGAAGGCGCCCGGCCTCGTCGAGGAGCTGCGCGCGCGCCTCTTCGCTGATGACCTTCTGGAAATCACGGACCATGGCTGGGAACGGATGCGGGCCGGCCGCCGTGCCGAAGATGTAGTTCGTCGTCTCGACGGTGGCGACCCAGTCGCGGTACGCGTCGTTGATCGCGTCTTTGAGGGTGCGGGACCCGGTCGTGACCGGGACGACCTCGGCTCCGAGCAGGCGCATGCGGGCGACGTTGAGCGCCTGGCGCTCGGTGTCGACCTCGCCCATGTAGATGGTGCACTCGAGGCCGAACAGCGCGGCCGCCGTCGCCGTCGCCACACCGTGCTGACCGGCGCCCGTCTCGGCGATGACGCGCGTCTTGCCGAGGCGGCGGGTCAGCAGTGCCTGGCCGAGCACGTTGTTGATCTTGTGCGAGCCGGTGTGGTTGAGGTCTTCGCGCTTGAGGAACACGCGCGCACCGCCGGCGTGCTCGGCGAACCGCGGCACCTCCGTGATCGGCGACGGACGCCCGGCGTACGTGTTCAGCAGCCGCACGAACTCCGCCTGGAAGGCAGGATCGGCTTTGGCCGCCTCGTACTCGGCAGTGAGCTCGTCGATCGCCGCGATGAGCGACTCGGGCATGTACCGGCCGCCGAAGTCACCGAAGAAGGGTCCGGATGCCTCGCGAAGACTCATGCGCCGGCCTCCAGGAACGCCTTCAGGGTGGTGATGGGGTCGCTCGTGACGAGCGCCTCGCCGACGAGCACCACGTCGGCCCCCGCCGCACGGTAGTGCGCGACGTCGGCCGGTGCGAGCACGGCCGACTCCGCGACCTTCACCGCCCCGGCGGGGATGCGGTCGGCCAGGCGGCCGAAGAGATCGCGGTCGAGCTCGAACGTCGACAGGTCGCGGGCGTTGACGCCGATGACGCGCGCACCGACGTCGGCGGCGCGGTCGACTTCGTCGGCAGCGTGGGCTTCGACGAGCGGCGTCATGCCGAGCTCGAGCGTGAGCGCGTGGAGCCGGGCGAGGACGTCCTGCTCGAGCGCGGCGACGATGAGCAGCACGAGGTCGGCGCCCGACGCGCGGGCCTCCAGCACCTGGTACTCGGTGGCGATGAAGTCCTTGCGCAGCACGGGCAGCTCGACCGCACCCTTGACCGCCTCGAGGTCGGCGAGGCTGCCCTTGAACCGTCGCCCCTCAGTCAGCACCGAGATCGCGGACGCGCCGCCCTGCTGGTAGAGCTGTGCCTGATGAGCGGGGTCGGGAATGGCGGCGAGGTCGCCGCGGGACGGGCTCGCGCGCTTGACCTCCGCGATGATCTTCACGCGGTCGGCGGGGGCGAGGGCGGCCAGAGCATCGCGCGCCGACGGCTGCGCGAGCGCTGCCGCCTCGACCGCGGCAATGGGCCGCGCCGAGGCACGCGCCTCGGCATCCTCCACCGCGCCGGCCGTCAGGTCGGCCAGCACGTCAGTGCTCTTTCGCGGTGTACTTCGGGCCGTTGACGCCGTAGCCGGCCTTGGCCATGATCCAGCCGACGATGAGGCCGACGACCAGAAGCGCAGCCGACGCCCACACGAGCACGGGCATGTCGAACCAGTAGAAGAGCGTGCCGAGGGTGACCGCCACGAGCATGATCACTACGGCCGTCCAGGCGGCGGGCGAGTGTCCGTGGCCGGGGTCGCCGATGTGGTTGCTCATGGATCTCCTCCAGTTAGGCGCGGGATGACGTCAGTCTAGCGGTCAGGCGGTCGGATCCTCGCCACGTGACAGGTTGGGGGTTCGTGACTAATCGACATAGATACGGGTCGTTGATGCTGCCTCCGTCACGAAGCTAAGCCATGAGCTTGACGTCGGGTACTCACTGTGCACGTTGATGTCTGGGAAGCCTCGCCCTCCGATTGCGCATACAGGATCGGAGGAATTACAGATAGTCACGACTCGGGACAACAGCGCGACGGGTATGTCCACGGGGGTGATCAGGTCGGTACTGCTGATGTTGCTCGCCTGGAACTCCCGAACATCCGGATAAATCGATCCGGCAAGCCAGTTGCTGAACTTAGCGGCGGGAACACCGACGACTTGGGCGTTCGCGACGCCCCACGTATCCGACGTTGCCGTGCCCATATTGAGCTCGGCCCCGAGCTGCGATCGTTGCGGGTCTGCGATGAGGAGGACGGAGGCTAGGTTGTTGACGGGCAGCCTTCCCGTCTTCTGCATATACGCAATGGTTGAATGGATCACCCACGCACCCTGTGAGTATCCGACAAGAACAATCCTCTCGCCGGAGCTCCCGCACCGCTCGATCTCGGTCTTGATCGCCGACATCAGCTCGACAGCGCCGTACCACGCCCCGCTCGTGTATGTCAGGAGCCCGGGAGCATCCGAGGCAGAGAGCGGTACTGCGTACGCGGGGTACTCCAGGCCCAGAGTCCGACTCGAGACCGGTGTTCCGACCATCTTGGCGAGTTCCGTGACGAAGGCGTCGTAGAACCGGTTCACCATATTTCCCATGCGGCGGTTGGTCGTCGTCGCTTCCTCTCCAGAGCCACGCACACCGATGACGAGCAGATCTCTGCATGACGAGGCCGGGTAGTAGACGGGCTGCGGTGCCGGCGGCGGCTCGACCCAGCCGACCCACGGGAAGACGTCGACGCCTGGCCCCGCCGCGCGCGGCCGACCGTCGACACCGTTGCCAGGAGGCTGCCCGTCGCCCCAGTCGACATCTGAGGCATCGAGGTACGTAAGGCTGGTCGAGAAGATCCCGTACTCGCAATCGCGAACAATGCCGTGGAAGTAGCTGGCGCTGTCAGCTCCACTGACTTCCAAGCATGTCTGTCCCACCCGCGTGATCGAGGAGGAGTTCAGTGCCAGCGCAGAAGTCTTCGACATCGAGATGCCGGTACTTGCGAAGCGAACGTCGAGCGCAGTCCCCCGAAGTGCTCCGCCAGCCTGAACGGTGATGCCGCCCCAGTTGCCGGCCTGCGGGGTGGTGTCATCCGCGTCACCATTGGTGTCACCACCCACGGTGTCGTCATAAAGCGACGTCAGAATCGCCGGATTCCCCACCGTCCCCTCCACCACAAGCGAACCACTCACGCTGAGGAACGACTTGTCTGCGTAGTAGTCGTATCTGACCGCGTTGGCGGGGGCGAATTTGAGCAGCGCACCCGCGGGCACTGTGAGCGTGACGCCAGCGGCTACGGTGAGCCCGTAATAGTTGCTGCCGCGGAAGTTGCCGTCGGCGATCACGAGCTGCGGTCCGCTCGTGGGGATGGTCCAGTCCTCGACCAGCGTTCCCCGAACGGCGAGCACGTTCATCTTGTTTCCGGTGACGATGTTGCCGACGAGATTCGACGGCCGCAGTCCACGGGAAGCGATCTCGATCGGATAGCCCGACGAGTTTCCACTCACCGTGTTCCCGGTGACCACCAACGGCACAGCCCCGGCCGAGGTGTTGTCATCGGTCACCGACAGACCACCACCACTGATCGCGTTCCCCGTGATCTCGATCTTCCGACCTGCATACGTCGAACCCGACGAACGACTCGTACTGACACTGCCATCGATCTGCGAATCCCGAACCATGAACAACGCACCATCCCCGGTGACTCCACTACCGGAATACCGAACCCGCGCATGCGTCACAGACACCGACCCACTCGACCCGCTCTCCAACGTGATGCCGCCCCAGTTGCCGGCCTGCGGGGTGGTGTCATCCGCGTCACCATTGGTGTCACCACCCACGGTGTCGTCATAAAGCGACGTCAGAATCGCCGGATTCCCCACCGTCCCCTCCACCACAAGCGAACCACTCACGTACAGGTCGGCGCCGGCGCCCGGAGCGAACTTCACGACGGCGCCGCCAGGAATGGTGAGCGTCTGCCCCTGCGGAACGCGAAGGGCTCCTGAAACGACGTAGATCGCCTCATCCGCCGGCAGCAGCGTCATATCCTCGGCGATCGGCCCACCGAGAGGAATGGTCACCCGACCCGTCGCCGCCACCGTGAGTCCCGAGGAGGTGCGCGTTGTAGTCGTGTATCCGATTCGTGCACCCGTCACGCTCACCGAGAGTTCGGTGCCCGCGTCCGAGGGGGCGACGACATGCGAACTCTCGGTCTCTCCCGGGATCGCGGCGCCGTCGCGCTTCCACTGGTAGCTCAGCGTCGCTGTGGGCGACCACGTCCCAGGACTCGCCATCAGCGTCTGACCGACAGCTGCAGTACCGGTGATCGTCGGCGTCGGCGCCGCCGTGAACGGCACCGTCGGGATGGTCTTGCTGGCGCTCGTCCTGCTGGTTGTTGTGTATCCCGTCCTGGAGCCGGTCGCGGTGACGGTGAGGGTCGAGCCGCCGTCGTCCGCGATGACTACGTATGTCTTCGCAGTGGCGCCGGTGATGGCCGTGCCATTCCGCTGCCACTGATAGGTGAAAGTTGCCGTCGGCGACCACGTGCCGGGATTCGCGGTGAGCGTCTGGCCTACCGCAGCCGTGCCCGTGATCGTCGGCGCGGGCGCCGTTGTGAACGCGATCGTCGGGATTGTCTTCGCCGCACTCGTCTTCGTCGTCGTCGTGTAGCCGGCACGCTTGCCGGTCACCGTAATTGTCAGGCTCGTGCCACGGTCGGACGCCGCCACGAGATACGTCTTCGCGATCGCGCCGCTGATAGCTGTTCCATTGCGCTTCCATTGGTAGGTCAGGGTCGCCGCCGGCGACCACGTCCCGGGATTCGCGGTGAGCGTCCGGCTTACAGCAGCTGTCCCCGAGATCGTCGGCGTCGGTGCCGTCGTGAAAGCGGTCGTCGGGATGGTCGTTGCGGCGCTCGTCTTTGAGGTCGTCGTGTAGCCGGCACGCTTTCCGGTCACCGTGACCGTGATCTTCGTTCCGCGGTCGGCGGCGACCACGCCGTAGGTCTTCGTGGTTGCACCCGCGAGGGCGGTGCCGTTGCGCTTCCACTGATAGGTCAAGGTCGCCGTCGGCGACCACGTCCCCGGCGTCGCGGTCAGCGTCTGTCCCACGGCAGCCGTGCCCGAGATCGTCGGTGCCGGAGCCGTCGTGAATGCGATCGTCGGGATCGCCTTCGCTGCACTCGTCTTAGAAGTCGTCGTGTAGCCCGCACGCTTCCCCGTCACCGTGACCGTGATCTTCGTTCCGCGGTCGGCTGCAGTCACCAGATAGGTCTTAGCAGTCGCTCCGCTGATCGCCGTGGCGTTGCGCTTCCACTGGTAGCTCAAGGTCGCCGTCGGCAACCACGTCCCAGAATTCGCCGTCAACTTGGACCCCGCTGCCGCCGTCCCCGAGATCGTCGGCGTCGGTGCCGTCTTGAACGCCGTGGCGGCGTGGACTGGACCCGCTGTCCCCAGCGCGAGCACGATTACGACGACGACAGTGAGGAAAGTGCGACCAACGGCCCCGCCAGTACGAGACGCCCGACCGACCGACATCGACGCAGGTTGACGCACCGCAAGCACCGTATAGACCCCCAGGGACGAGTGCGGCAGCAGCCCCTTGTGGGCTTCCCCAAACCGCACATCTCATCTCGTGCCCGGAGACGCTTCTGGGCGCGTGGCGCCACACTAGCGACGAAATGGACCGGCGTGCAACATCCGCGCCACAGCAGTGTTGACGACGTATCAGGCGGTCGGATCCTCGCCACGTGACAGGTCGTCCCACGAGTCGATCGCGTCGTGCGGGCGCGATCCTGGGGGTCCTGCGGTGGTTGAGGCTTCGTCGGTGCGGTAGCGGCGGCCGCTGCTCCGCCACCGGTGCGCGGTGGCCAGCGTGAACACTCCGGCGGCGATCAGCAGGATCCAGACCACGAGCGTCACGATCGGCCAGGCCGTCGACGTGATCGAGTCGAGCAGCCCCGCGACGGCGGACTCCCCCGTGATTCCGGTCGCCTCGGTGACGGTCGAGGAGACGGCTGAGACCGGATGCGTGAGCGCGACCTGAGCGGTCGCCCACGTCAGCAGGACGGCGATGCCGACGGTGAGCGCCCCGAACGCGTAGCGCAGGACGGATCCGACGATCGACAGCGCACCGCCGAGGGCGAGCACCGCGAGGCTGAGCGGGGCGAGGACGGGGATGGCCGAGGCGCCGGGAACCTCGAGCGTGCGGCCTGCGCTGTCGCCGAGGACCACGACCAGCCACGTCTGCGTCGACGAGATGACGCCGATCGCGCCGCACAGGAGGATCGCCACGACGGCGGCGAGGCGGGCGCGACGGGTCACCCCTTCACTGTAACCGGGAGACGCTGGCGCGGCGGAGCCGCTCATCGTGCGGGAAGGCAGCACGTCGCGCCGCCGTTGGCGGTGAGGACGCGACGGCCGGCGACGTCGGCCCAGAAGCCCCAGTAGTCCGCCCCGGAGCTGCGCGCCGTGTAGTCGCCGAAACGCATGCCCTCGACGGACACCGGGATGCCGGCACGCCGGATCACGAGGTGGACGTGGTCGAAGTTGGCGCCGCCCCCGCACGGGACCGTGCGGCCGACGTCGCCGAGGTACGTCCCGGCTTTCACCTGCGTGCCGACCAGCTGATCCTGGTAGTTCACGAGGTGGTAGTACGTCGACTGCCACCCGCCGGCGTGGTTGATCCCGAGGTACGAGCCGGAGCCGCACTGCACCCGGTACACGGTGCCGTCGGCGATTGCGAGCACCCGGCGGTCGCCGCCCGCCCGCGGTCCGAAGTCGATCGACCCTCGGGCTCCGGCGGTGCCGCCGGAGTTCGCATGCGGCCCGCCCGCCGCCCAGCTCTGGCCGGCCGCGTACGGCAGCCGCCACTTGGGCGCGGTGGCGCTCGACATGCTCGACCAGGAGATCTGGCCCGCCGCAGTGCGCAGCATGAGGTCTCCGTCGTTCTGCACGACAAGCTCGCTTGCGAGAGTGCCGGCAGTGCTCCACTCCCAGATCAGGCGACCGTCGACGCTGTAGAGCATCGCGTTGCCATCGGAGCGCAGCCGCAGCCCGCGTGGCGCCGCGTCGGTGGTGCCCGACGACCAGAGCACAGTCGACCCGCGCGACACCGAGAAGGATCCGGTCGCCGAGACGCACAGCGAGACCGTGCGGTCGGGCGACGGGAGACAGGTGCCTGCCCGCACCTCCGTCGACGCGGTGAGGCGTGACCCGGTCGCCGTCGCAAGATCCGTTCCGACGATGCTGAGGCGCGTGGCCGTCGTCGTGGAGACGACGCCCGTGCCGCCGACGACGACGACCTTCGCCGGCTTCAGCCGGATCAGCTCGCGGGCGACGGGGAGCGGTATCGAGGAGGTCGTCGTGAGCAGCAGCGGGGCACCGCGCGCCGCGGCTGCGGCGGACAGCGCGTCGGGGAAATCCATTCCGTTCGCGACGTAGGCGACGGGCACGCCTGGGGCGAAGGCGGATGCGCTGATGTCGGCCGACGTGGCGAAGCGGTCCGCGCCCGATCGACGCGTCGGGGTGATGCCCGTAGCCGTGCGGATCTGCGTGGCGACGGCAGCCGACACGGCGCCGGCGCCGCCGACGATGACGATCGATGCCGGCTTGAGCCGAACGAGCTCGTCGCGCACCGAGGTCGGCAGCACACCGGACTGGGTCAGAAGGATCGGACCGCGCTGCCCACCGGCGACCGAACCGGCCGACAGTGCGTCGGGGAACGCCTCCCCGCTGCCCACGTACGCGATCGACGCACCGCTAGGGAAGGTCTTCGCACTGATGGCCGCGGAGGTCGCATACCGGTCGATACCCTGCAGGCGCGTCACCTTGCCCGTCGTCAGGCGCGCGAGCGCTGCGGCCACGGCGGGCGAGACCGCCCCTTCGCCGCCGAGAACGATGATCTCGGCCGGACGCAGGCGGGTGAGCTCGGTGGCGATCACGGGCGGCAGCCAGTCCGGGTGGGTCAGCAGCACGGGCGAGGAGCGCGTGCCCGCTGCCGCCGCGCCCGACAGGGCGTCGGGGAAGCTGTTGCCCGCGGCGACGTAGGCCGCGGCGACCCCGGGTGCGAAGGTCGCGGCGCTGATGCGCGCCGACGTCGCGTCGCGGTCGTCACCGGCCACGCGCTCGACGCCGGGGACGGCGGCGACGGCTTTGCCGGGGAAGACGAGTGTCGCGGCGACCACGAGGGTGCCCAGGAGGAGGACCGTCACGCGCCGCCAGAGCCTCATCGGGTGCCGCGCTCCGGTCCGGCGACGGGCGCCAGGTCGTCGGCATCGAAGCAGGTGCGGGTTCCGGTGTGGCACGCGGGTCCGACCTGGTCCACCTCGAGCAGGATCGCATCCCCGTCGCAGTCCAGGCGCGCACCCCTCACGAGCTGGATGTTGCCCGAGGTGTCGCCCTTGCGCCAGTACTCCCGACGGGAACGGGACCAGAAGGTCACCCGCCCCTCGGTGAGGGTGCGACGCAGGGCCTCGGCATCCATCCATCCGAGCATCAGCACCTCGCGGGAGTCCCACTGCTGCACGATCGCCGCCACCAGTCCGTCGGCGTTGAACGCCACCCGGTCGATGCGGTCCTGCACGGTCTCGGTCATGAGGGCACCCCTCGCACGTCGCGCACGGCGATCCCGTCGGCGGCCATCGCCGCCTTCACGTCACCGACGGTCAGCTGACCGGAGTGGAAGACGGATGCCGCGAGCACCGCGTCTGCGCCGGCTTCGATCGCCGGGCCGAAGTGCGTCGCCTCGCCGGCACCGCCGGAGGCGATCACCGGAACGCTCGAGACCTCGCGCATGAGCGCGACGAGCTCGAGGTCGAACCCCTCCCGCGTGCCGTCGGCGTCGATCGAGTTCACGAGCAGCTCGCCGGCGCCGCGCTCGATCGCCTCACGCGCCCAGTCCAGGGCATCGAGGCTGGTCTCGGTGCGGCCGCCGTGCGTCGTCACCACGAAGCCGGACTCGGTCGCGGTCGATCGCTTGACATCGAGCGACAGCACGAGCACCTGCGCGCCGAAGCGGTCCGCGATCTCATCGAGCAGCTGAGGTCGCGCGATCGCCGCCGAGTTGACGCCGATCTTGTCTGCTCCGACGGAGAGGAGGCGGGCGACGTCCTCAGCCGAGCGCACTCCCCCGCCAACGGTCAGCGGGATGAACACCTCCTCGGCTGTGCGACGCACGACGTCGTACGTCGTCGACCGCTCGTCGACCGTCGCCGTGACGTCGAGGAAGGTGAGTTCGTCGGCGCCCTGCCGGAAGTACTCGCGTGCGAGCTCGACGGGGTCGCCCATGTCACGGAGGTTCTCGAAGTTCACGCCCTTGACGACGCGCCCGCCCGCGACGTCGAGACACGGGATGACGCGGCAGACGAGGCTCATCACAGCCTCGCGTTGTGGATCGCGGTGACGAGGATCGCGCGCGCGCCGAGGGCGTACAGCGCGTCCATGACCTGGTTCGCGCTGTTCCGCGGCGTCATGACGCGCACGGCCACCCACTCGGGGTCGCGCAGCGGCGAGATCGTGGGCGACTCGATGCCGGGCGCGAGTGCGACGGCCTCGTCGATCAGTGCGACGGGCAGGTCGTAGTCGATCAGCACATACCGACGCGCGACCATCACCCCGCGCAGCCGACGCAGGAGGGTCGCGGTGCCCTCGGCCTCGTCGGGCGCGCCGATGAGGACGGCCTCGGACTCGAGGATGACGGGGCCGAAGATCTCCAGGCCCGCCTGGCGAAGCGTCGTCCCGGTGGAAACGACGTCGGCGACGGCATCCGCCACCCCCAGCCGCACGGCCGATTCGACCGCGCCGTCCAGCGGAACAAGGTCGACGGCGACGCCGTGATCGTCGAGGAAGCCGTCGACCAGACCCGGGTACGCGGTGGCCACCCGCATGCCGTGAAGGTCGCCGACGTCGGAGAAGCGACCCGGAGGACCCGCGAAGCGGAACGTGGAGTCGCCGAAACCGAGCGCCTCGATCTCGCGGGCGCCCGGCATGCGGGCGTCGAGCAGCAGGTCACGGCCGGTGATGCCGACGTCGAGCGCGCCCGAGCCGACGTAGGTCGCGATGTCCTTCGGGCGCAGGTAGAAGAACTCGACCTCGTTGCGGGGGTCGATGACATGGAGGTCTTTGGGATCGCGTCGGCCCGTGTAGCCCGCCTCGGCGAGCATCTCGGAGGCGGTCTCGGCGAGCGAGCCCTTGTTCGGCACGGCGATTCGCAGCATGGCAGCGGAGCTTTCGGTTCGAGGGCGGAAGGAGGGCGCGCGCTCAGAGATGTCGGTAGACGTCTTCGAGGCTCAGCCCCTTCGCGAGCATCAGCACCTGCAGGTGATACAGCAGCTGCGAGATCTCCTCGGCCGCGGCATCCGCCGACTCGTACTCGGCGGCCATCCAGACCTCGGCCGCCTCTTCGACGATCTTCTTGCCGATCGCGTGCACGCCCGCGTCGAGCTGCGCGACGGTCCCCGATCCTTCGGGGCGCTCGGCCGCCTTGGCGGCGAGCTCGTCGAACAGCGCATCGAACGTCTTCACCATGCCAGGTTAGCGAACGCGCGGGATGCCTCGGCTCCGCGTGACGCGCGGAGGCATCGGGCAGCGCACCGACGAAGCGTCAGTGAGCGTGCCGGTGCTGCGCCGCCGCCGAGCGGAGTCCGGTAATGGCGGCGCCGGGATCCTCGGCGCCGAACACCGCGGAACCGGCCACGAAGGTGTCGGCGCCCGCGTCCGCCGCCTGCGCGATCGTCGACTCGGTGATGCCGCCGTCGACCTGCAGCCACACCGACGAGCCGCGCCGTCGCGCTTCGTCGGACAGGCGCCGCAGCTTCGGCATCGTCTCGGGCATGAAGGATTGGCCGCCGAAGCCGGGCTCGACCGTCATCACGAGGATCTGGTCGAAGTCGTCGAGCAGATCGAAGAGTCCCTCGACGGCGGTCGCCGGCTTGATGGCGACGCCGGCACGCGCACCGATGGCGCGCAGCCGGCGCGCGAGGGCGACCGGCTCGGTGGCGGCTTCGAGGTGGAAGGTGACCGACGCGGCGCCGAGCTCGGCGTAGCCGGGTGCCCATCGGTCGGGGTCGGCGATCATCAGGTGCACGTCGAGCGGGACGGGGCTCGTCGCCTGGACTCGCTCGACCATCTGCGGACCGAAGGTCAGGTTCGGCACGAAGTGGTTGTCCATGACGTCGACGTGCACGAAGTCGGCGGCAGCGATGCGCGCGAGCTCCGCCTGCATGTTGGCGAAGTCAGCGGCCAGGATGCTCGGATTGATGCGGACGCCGCCATCGCGGCCGTTCTCGTCACGGTGAGGCACGGGTCCATTATGGTCGAGCCGTGGACACCATCACGGGGCTGCTGCGCGGCGCGCTCGACGAGGTCCGGCCGCTCGGCGACGGCGCCACGGCGTCGTACATCCCCGAGCTC
Source organism: Microbacterium sp. CFH 31415 (assembly GCF_022538185.1). GTDB lineage: Bacteria > Actinomycetota > Actinomycetes > Actinomycetales > Microbacteriaceae > Microbacterium. Next base: position 288,237 of record NZ_JAKYXC010000002.1, read on the forward strand.
GCCGAAGCCGATCCGGAGCGACTCGCCCTCTCCGTCGTCGGACCACGGGGGCGAGTGCGATCCGTCGGCGACGAAGACGCCGAGTTCACCATCCAGTCGATGTCGAAGCCCTTCGTGCTCGCCCTCGCCCTCGTCGATCACGGCCGCGACGCGGTGTTCGCCAAGGTCGGCGCCGAGCCCAGCGGCGAGCCCTTCAACGCCATCAGCCTGGAGGCCGACACCGGTCGGCCCGCCAACCCGCTGATCAACGCCGGCGCCATCGCGACCACCGCGCTCATCGGCGGCGACGACGTCGACGCCCGCACCGCGCGCATCGTCGAGCTGCTCTCGGCCTTCGCAGGGCGGTCGCTCTGGATCGACGAGTCCGTATACGCGTCGGAGTCGTCGACCGGCGACCGCAATCGCGCCCTCGCCCACCTCATGCGCTCGTACGGCGTCATCGACGTGCCGGTCGACCTCGCCGTCGAGACCTACTTCCGCCAGTGCTCCGTGCTCGTCACCGTCCGCGATCTGGCGGTCATGGCATCCACGCTCGCATTCGGCGGATGGAACCCCGTGACGGGCGAGCGCGTCGTCAGCGAGGCCGTCGCACGCGACGTGCTGTCGATCATGGCGAGCTGCGGCATGTACGACTACTCCGGGCAGTGGATGCTGCGCGTGGGGCTCCCGGCGAAGAGCGGCGTGAGCGGCGGCATCATCGCCGTCGCACCGTCGCAGTTCGGCGTTGCGGCGTTCAGTCCCCGGCTCGACGAGTACGGAAACAGCGTGCGCGCGGTGGCGATCGTCGAACGACTCTCGGAGCGGCTCGGCATGCATCTGCTCGAACCGCACGAGAACCTCGCGGCGCCGGCCGTCAGCGTCGAAGGCACGGCCGAGGGACCGACGATCCGGCTGAGCGGCGAGCTGGGCTTCGCCGGTACGGAGCGCGTGCTCCTGGTGCTCCGCGAACTCGCCAGCGGCATGCCGGAGGGGGCGACGCTGACGCTCGACGCCCGCGAGCTCGCACGCACCCACCCTGCCGCGCTCGCCGTGCTGGAGGGCGAGTTCGAGGGGCTCCCCCTCGGTCTGCGGCTGCAGACCTGACGCCGTCGGGCTCAGTCGGGCACGGCTCGGACCGGCGGATCTCAGACGCGGCGCAGCAGCGAGATCGACATCGCGTCGGTGTTGTGCCGGTGCGGCCACAGCTGCGCGCGGCCGGAGCCGTCGGCCTGCGGCGCGAGAGCGGGGTCGCTGTCGGACAGGCCCGTCACCACGTCTCGCGCCGAGAGCTCTTCGACCGCCGCCCCCCACTCGCGCCGGATCTCGGCGACGACACCCGCCGTCTCGGCGAGATGGGGAGAGCACGTGACGTAGGCGACGATTCCGCCCGGCTTGAGCGCTCCCACCGCCGCGCCCAGGAGCTCGCGCTGCAGCTCGCTCAACTCGGGGACGTCGCCCGGCGCCTTACGCCATCGCGCCTCGGGCCTGCGACGGAGCGCGCCGAGCCCGGTGCACGGCGCGTCGACGAGGATGCGGTCGTAGGTGTTGGGCGCCTCCTCGGCACGGAGGCGGCCATCCTGCTCCGACACCGGCACGTCGAGCGGCACGCCCGCGAGAGCGTTGCGCACGAGCCCCGCGCGCGACGGCGAGATCTCGTTCGCCTCGAGCTGCGCCCCGTGGGTGAGCGCCTCCGCGGCGAGCAGCGCGGTCTTGCCGCCCGGGCCCGCGCAGAGGTCGAGCCACCGCTCGCCCTCGCGCACCGGCTCGGCGCGGCTGAGCGCCAGCGCGGCCAGCTGCGAGCCCTCGTCCTGCACGCGCACACGTCCGTCCGACCCGCGGATGATCGCGTCGGGGTCGCCCCCGCCGAGGCGGAAGCCATACGGCGAGAACGGCGTCCTGCGGGCGTCATCGGGGATCTCCGCGAGTCCGGGCAGTGCGATCATCGTGACGCGCGGCGCGGCGTTGTCGGCCGTGAGCAGCGCCTCGAGCTCCTCGGCTCGTCCCTCGGCGGCCAGCGCCCGGCGCAGCGCGCGCACCACCCACACCGGATGCGAGAACAGCAGCCCGAGTTTCTCGTCGTCGGAGCGCGCGCCCTCGGCGATGCGGGTCATCCAGTCCCCTGGCGTGTCTCGCGACACGCGACGCAGCACCGCGTTGGCGAAGCCGGCCGCGCCGCGACCTCCCGCCGTGCGGGCGAGCTCGACCGATTCGTTGACCGCGGCGTGCGAGGCGACGCGCGTCGACAGCAGCTGGTGCACCCCGAGGCGCAGCGCATCGAGCACACCGGGATGGATCTCGGCGATGCCGCGATCCGAGGCGACCGCGATGACCGCGTCGTACGTGCCCTGACGTCGCAGCGTGCCGTAGGTCAGCTCCGTCGCCAGCGCGGCGTCGGCCGAGGAGAGCCCGGCGCGGGCGATCGACGTGGGCAGAAGAAGATTGGCGTACGCGTCGGACTCGTGCACGGCGCGGATGGTGTCGTACGCGACCAGCCGTGCACCGGCAACGCGGCTCACGACCCCGCCACCGGGTCGCTGGTGCGCAGTCCGCGCCACCAGTCCGCTGCGCGCATCGCCCCCTTGCCCGCGGGCTGCACGGTCTCGAGCACGATCGGCGAGGTGCCGGTGCCGACCAGGACCGCCTTGTCGTGGAGCGCGATGCGCCCGGGCTCGAGCGACGGCGCGTCCGAGCCGGCGGCGCGTGCCGCGTGGATCTTCAGACGCGCGGCGTCGACTGTGGTGTGCGCGCCGGGCTCGGGCGTCACCCCGCGGATGCGGCCGAGCACGGCGTCGGCCGCATCGGTCCACCTCACGGCGCCGTCCGCATCGCCGAGCTTCGGCGCATAGGTCGATTCCCCCACCTGCGGGCGCGCGACGGCCGTGCCGGCCGAGATCGCGTCCACGACCTCCGCGAGGAGATCCGCGCCGCTCTCCGCCAATGCTGTGAGCAGGTCGCCGGCCGTCGCGCCATCGGCGATCGGATGCGAGCGCTCGGCGAACACGTCGCCGGCGTCGAGTTCGGGGACGAGCTGGAAGACGCTGGCACCCGTCTGGGCGTCACCGGCGATCAGCGCGTGCTGCACCGGCGACGCGCCGCGCCAGCGCGGGAGAAGCGAGAAGTGCAGGTTGATCCAGCCGTGAACGGGCGTCGACAGCAGTGGCTCGCGCACGAGGCCGCCGTACGCGACGATCACGCCGAGCTCGGGACGGAGTGCCGTGATGCGCTCGGTGACCTCCGCATCGAGCCGGTCGGTGCGGAGCGGGTGCAGGCCGAGCTCTTCGGCGGCGGCGGCGACCGGTGAGGGGGTGAGCACCCGCTTGCGCCCGAGCGGAGCGTCGCGACGCGTGATGACGGCTGCGATGTCGTGATCGGATGCCGCGAGCCGCCGGAGCGCCGGCACCGCCGGCTCGGGCGTTCCGGCGAAGACGAGTCGCATGGGATTCCTCACAGGTCGAGATCGGGCACGTCGACCCGAACTTTGAGTCTATTGCGGGCGGCCGCGACACGTGCCGCCTGGGCGTCCGTCGCCTGCCCCGTCGAGCGCTTCGCCGGTCGCCGGGCTTTGATGGCCGCACTCACCACCGACGCCCGCAGGCTGTCGGCGACACGGCCCCCCAGCGCGTAGTCGAACCGCACCAGCGCACGCACGCCCTCGTCGCGCGGCAGCGGACCCAGCACCGCCTCACCGTCGAGCTCCGGCACCGCACTCCGCAGTTCGGCCAGGGCGGCGTCGACGGCGAGTCTGTCGCCGTCCACGGCTGCGACGCGCACGGTCGGCGGCATCCGCAGAGGCTTGCGATCCGCGAGCTCCATGCGGGCGTACGCCGACTGCGTCCAGGTCGCGAGAGCACGGGCGACGGGTCCGGCGACGCCGACGAGGTGCACCGGCCCGCCCGGCGCGGCCAGAGCCGCCGCGTTCGACCACCAGCGGAGGCATGACTCGCCGATCCGTAGGTCGTCGGCGAGCAGCATCCGATCGCCGTCGAGGAGGACGACGGCGCGATACCCGCCCGCGGCGAGCGGTTCCGCGCCGCGGGTGGCGACCACGAGGGCGGGCCTCGCGTCGACATGCGTCACGGGGTGCTCGCCGTCGGCGACGATGACGCGCACGCCGGGGAACGCGCGTCCGAGTTCGTCGGCGGTGCGCTCGCTGCCGGACGACGCCATGCGCACGCGTGTGGAGGAGCAGTCCGGGCAGGTCCACCCTCCTGCGGCACGGCCGCACCAGCTGCACGTCGGCACGGCGCCCTGCCGGGCCGCGTGGAGCGGGCCGCCGCAGTGGGCGCAGCGGGCGGGATGCCGGCAGTCCGCGCACACGAGCACGGGCGCGTAGCCCGGCCGCGCGACCTGCACGAGCACCGGGCCGTGGGCGAGCGCCTCGCGCGCCGCCGCGAACGCCGCGGACGGCACCCGCGAGCCGCGCGACTCGCCCTCGCGCGTCGCGCTCAGCACGACCCGCGGGCTCCGGCGCCGCGAGGCAGCGAGCTCGCGGAGCCACCCCACAGCGACGAGCCGCTCGACGTCGGTCGTGCGGGTGTGACCCGCGAATACGAGGGCGCCGCCGTCGAGTTCGTGGCGCAGCAGAGCGGCATCGCGCGCGTGGACGCCGGGACTCAGCGGCTCCGACAGGAGCGGGTCGCCGTCGTCCCACAGCGCGACGAGACCGAGCGCGTGGACCGGGGCGTAGACGGCGGACCGATTGCCGATGACGATGCACGGGGCATCGGCCAGGGTGCGCAGGTAGGCCGCGTACCGCAGCGGCGAACTCTGTTTCGCGTCATCGCGCACGACGGCCTCGGCGGGGACGCGACCTGCCAGGGCCGCCTCGAGCTGTGCACGATCGCGGTGGTCGGGGACGACGAGGACCGCGCTGCGCCCGCCGGCGAGCGTGCGGACGGCGGCGGCCACGAGCAGAGTAGCCCACGCGCCCACGGCCGCTCCGTCGGCCGTGATCGAGGGCTGGGGCGGCGCATCGACCGCCAGCCGCTCCGATGCGTCGAGCGCCCCGGCGAGCCCGGGGTATTCGGCGAGCACCGCGTCCGCCCAGTCACGCGCGCCCGGCTCGATCTCGGGCTTCGCGGGCGCCCCCGCTGCGAGCCAGGCCTTCTCGGCGCGGACCATGCGCTTCGGGATCGCCAGGCGCAGGATGTCGCTCGCGGATCCTGCCGCCCGGTCCGCGCAGCGTCTTGCATGCGCGTACAGTCCCGGGGTGAGCACGGGAACGGGCGACACCACCGCCTCGAGATCGGACAGCGGGCGATCGGAGGCGTCGGGCTCGCCCACCTCGACCAGATAGCCCTCGACCACGCGGCCGGCCGAGCGCAGCGGCGCCTTCACGCGCACGCCCGGCACGGCCTTGTCGGCGAGGTGGTCCGGGATCGAGTAGTCGAAGAGCCGATCGAGCTGCGGCAGCGGGGAATCCAGCAGGACCCGGGCGACCCTCCGCGCCGTCATTCCCGACCTCCGCAGGCGGAACGGCGCTCCTCACGCCCCCGGCGCGGGGCGCCCGGCATCACAGCCCGGCGGCGGCGCGCAGGTCGTCGGCGCGGTCCGTGCGCTCCCAGGTGAACTCCGGCAGCTCGCGGCCGAAGTGCCCGTACGCGGCGGTCTTGGCGTAGATGGGACGCAGCAGATCGAGCTGATCGATGATCGCCTTGGGACGCAGGTCGAAGACGTCGAGGATCGCCCGGGTGATCGCCTCGTCGGACACCCGGCCCGTGCCGAACGACTCGACGTAGAGCCCGACCGGCTTGGCCTTGCCGATCGCGTAAGCCACCTGCACCTCGAGGCGATCGGCCAGACCGGCGGCGACGGCGTTCTTGGCGACCCAGCGCATCGCGTAAGCGGCGGAGCGGTCGACCTTCGACGGGTCTTTGCCGCTGAATGCACCGCCGCCGTGCCGGGCGGCGCCGCCGTAGGTGTCGATGATGATCTTGCGGCCGGTGAGGCCGGCGTCGCCCTTGGGACCGCCGATCACGAACGGGCCCGCGGGGTTGATGTAGTACTTCACGTCGGGCATCTCGAGGCCCGTGGTCTCGAGCACCGGGTCGATGACCTCGGCCCGCACCGCCGCGCGGAGCGCCTTCTGCGAGATGTCGGGCTGGTGCTGCGTCGAGAGCACGACGGAGTCGACGGTGCGCGGGACGTGGCCGTCATAGCCCAGCGTCACCTGCGTCTTGCCGTCGGGGCGCAGGAACGGCAGTTCGCCCGACCGGCGCACCTCCGACAGCCGCTCGGCGATGCGGTGCGCCGTCCATGCCGCCATGGGCATGAGCTGAGGGGTCTCGGTCGTCGCGTAGCCGAACATGATGCCCTGGTCGCCCGCACCCTGCAGGTCGTGCGGGTCTTCGGAGCCGTCCTCGCGGCGCTCGAATGCCTTATCGACCCCCGCGGCGATGTCGGAGGACTGCGCGCCGATGGACACGCTCACCCCGCACGAGTCGCCGTCGAAGCCGGTGTCGCTCGAGGTGTACCCGATGCTGTTGACGACCGATCGGACGATCGCGGGGATCTCCACGTACGCGGACGTCGACACCTCGCCGGCGACGTGCACGAGGCCCGTCGTGACGAGGGTCTCGACGGCGACGCGGCCTCTGGGGTCGGCCGCGAGGATCGCGTCGAGGATGCTGTCCGAGATCTGGTCGCAGATCTTGTCGGGGTGCCCCTCCGTGACGGATTCGGACGTGAACAGACGCAGGTCGGTCATCGGTGCTCCAGATCGGAAGTGTGCCGGCACCAGTATGCCCCCGAAGGCGGACAGTGCCGCCCCGGGGGCATCAGGAGATCGCGGGCTCTTTACTCGACGGGACGAAGGCGGAGCTTGTCCTCGTGGATCTCGTGCATCGCGATGGTCAGCGGCTTGTCCTCGACGGTCGAATCGACGAGCGGGCCGACGTTGTCGAAGAGGTTGCCCTCGTGGAGGTCGGAGTAGTAGTCGTTGATCTGGCGCGCACGCTTCGACGCGAAGATCACGAGCTGGTACTTCGAGTCGACCTTCTCGAGAAGGCTGTCGATGGGGGGCTCGATGATGCCCTGGTTCGTTCCGGCCATGGGAATCCTCCTGGATCGGATGACGGTGGGAAGGTCTGCGGGCCCCGGACGAACCGAGGCATCCCACCATTCTACGTCAGCGGCGCCGATCAGCGCGCAAGGCGTGCCACCTCGCTCGCCGCGCGGGCGACGTCGTCGTTCACGACACGGAAGTCGAACTCGCCCTGCGAGGCCAGTTCCGTCTTGGCCGTGCGCAGCCGCCGGGCGCGCTCCTCGGCGTCCTCCGTGCCGCGGCCGACCAGCCGGTCGACGAGCTCGTTCCAGCTCGGCGGGAGGAGGAAGACCAGGGTTGCCGAAGGCTCGGCCGCCCGCACCTGGCGGGCGCCCTGCAGGTCGATCTCGAGCAGTGCCGTGCGCCCATCGGCGAGCACGCGCTCTATCGGGGTGCGCGGGGTCCCGTAGCGGTGCGCGTTGTGCACGGTGGCATGCTCGAGCAACTCCCCCGCCGCGATCATCCGGTCGAACTCGGCGTCGTCGACGAAATAGTAGTGCTCGCCGTCGACCTCGCCGGGGCGCGGCGCGCGCGTGGTCGCCGAGACCGACAGGTGGATCTCGGGGTGGTGCTCCTTGATGTAGGCCGCCACCGTGCCCTTGCCCACCGCGGTCGGGCCCGCGAGCACGACGAGCCTGCTGCGACCGCCGCGCGGCTCGAGCTCGGGCCAGCGCTCGTCGAGGAAGCGGCGCAGCGTCTCCCGCTGACGGGCACCCAGGCCGCCGAGTCGCTTGACCGGCGAGATCTCGAGGTCCTTGAGGATCCGGTCGCGCTTGCCTTCACCGATGGCGGGGATCGACGTGAGGAACTCTGTCACCCGCATGGCGCCCGCCGGCGACTCCGGCTCGGCCAGGGCACGCCGCAGCAGCTCCTGCGGCGTGATGACGCGCATCGCGACGTCCTTCTTGAGCGATGCCCGCTCCCGCCGGGCGGCCACGGCGCGACGGGATGCCGCCACCCGGTCGACTTCCGGAGGTGTGGTGCGCATGTCAGCCACGGAGGGCCTCCCGGTAGAGCTCGGCACGTTCCGCGATGCGGGCCGCGATGTCGGCAGGCCCCGCCGATAGGATGCTGCGACTCTCGGACGCGACCACGTGGGAGGCGGCGGCGCCGAACAGCGCAGGAAGATCCTCAGGGGCCGCACCCTGCGCGCCGAAGCCGGGCGCCAGGATGGGAGCGCCCCGGAGCGCCTCGTCGGAGAGCCCGACCGCGGCACGGTCGACGGTCGCCCCCACGACGAGACCGACCGGTCCGAGCCCGCCCGCGAACGCGGCCGATCCGTTCACCCAGGCGATGTCGCGCGCGACGCGCTCCGCCACGGTCTGCCCGTCGCCCGCGGCGACGTCGACGACCTGCGCGCTCTGCAGCGCGAAGGCCTCCGGGTTGCTGGTGGCGGCGAGCACGAACGCGCCCTTGTCGTGGCGCACGGCGGTCGTCAGCGTGGCACGCAGCGAGTCTGCGCCCAGATACGGGCTCAGCGTCACCGCGTCGGCCTCGAGCGGCGAGCCGGCGGTGAGCCACGCGGCGGCGTAGCCGTCCATGGTCGTTCCGATGTCGCCGCGCTTGGCGTCGGCGATCACCACCAGGCCCGCGCCGCGCGCGGCCGACAGCACGTCTTCGAGCGCGGCGAAGCCGGCCGAGCCGAAGCGCTCGAAGAACGCGACCTGCGGTTTGACCACCCCGGCGCGGCCTGACGCGGCCTCGACCACGCGGAGGCCGAACTCGCGCACGCCGGCGGCCGAGACATCCACTCCCCATTCGGTGAGCAGGTGCTCATGCGGATCGATGCCGACGCACAGGGGGCCGTGGGCGTCGAGCGCGGCGCGCAGCCGCGTGCCGAATGCGGTCACGCGCGCACCGCCCGGTCCGCGGCGTACTCCTGCAGGCTCTTCACATCGAAGCCCTCGCGCAGCACCGGCAGGGCGCTCACCGCCGCGCCGAGCACCGCCATCGTCGTGAACAGCGCCTTGTCGCCGGCCACGGCCGCGGCGCGGATCTCGTAGCCGTCGGCGCGGGCGCTGCCGCCGCTCGGGGTGTTGACGACGATGTCGATCTCACCGGCGTTGATGAGGTCGACGATGTTGGTGGCGCCGGTCTCCTGCGTCTCGGAGAACTTGCCGACGACGCGCACCTTGATGCCGTTGCGCGAGAGGATCTCGGCGGTGCCCTCCGTCGCGACCAGGTCGAAGCCGAGCTGCTGGAGGCGGTGCGCTGGAAGGATGACGGCGCGCTTGTCGCTGTCGGCGACCGAGATGAAGACGGTCCCCTCGAGCGGCATGCCGCCGTACGCGGCCTCCTGCGACTTCGCGAACGCCGTCGGGAAGTCGCGGTCGATGCCCATGACCTCGCCGGTGGAGCGCATCTCCGGGCCGAGCACCGAGTCGACCGTCTGGCCCTCGGCCGTGCGGAACCGCTTGAACGGGAGCACGGCCTCCTTCACGGCGACAGGGGCGTCAAGCGGCACGCGCGAGCCATCCTGCACGGGAAGCAGACCCTCGGCCTTCAGCTCGGCGATGGTCGCTCCCGCCATGATGCGCGACGCTGCCTTCGCGAGCGGGATGCCGAGCGCCTTGGACACGAACGGCACCGTGCGGCTGGCACGCGGGTTCGCCTCGATGACGTAGAGGACGCCGGCCGAGATCGCGAACTGCACGTTGAGAAGGCCGCGCACGCCGACGCCTTCGGCGATCGCGTGGGTCGCCGTGCGGACGCGGTCGATGTCGGAGCGTCCGAGGCTGACGGGCGGCAGCGTGCAGCTCGAGTCGCCGGAGTGGATGCCGGCCTCCTCGAGGTGCTCCATGACGCCTCCGATGTAGAGCTCGTCGCCGTCGAACAGCGCGTCGACGTCGATCTCGATCGCGTCGTCGAGGAAGCGGTCGACCAGCAGCGGGAGCCCGGGACCGATGATCGCCGCGTCGGCGATGCGCACGAAGTAGTCGCGCAGCGCCTCGGTGGAGTAGACGATCTCCATGCCGCGACCTCCGAGCACGAAGCTGGGACGCACGAGCACCGGATAGCCGATCTCCTCGGCCACGCGGACCGCGCCCTCGACATCGGTCGCGGTGCCGTTGCGCGGCGCCACGAGTCCGGCATCGTCGAGCAGCCGCGAGAAGAGCTCGCGCTCCTCGGCCAGGTCGATCGCCGCGGGCTTCGTGCCGAGGATCGTGTAGCCGGCCTCTTCGATGCCCTTCGCGAGGCCGAGCGGCGTCTGGCCGCCGAGCTGGCAGATGACGCCGAGGATCTTCCCCGAGCGGGACTCCGCGTGCAGGACCTCGAGCACGTCCTCGAGCGTCAGCGGCTCGAAGTACAGGCGGTCGGAGGTGTCGTAGTCCGTCGAGACGGTCTCGGGGTTGCAGTTGACCATCACCGTCTCGAAGCCGGCGTCCGAGAGGGCGAACGAGGCGTGCACGCAGGAGTAGTCGAACTCCACCCCCTGCCCGATGCGGTTCGGGCCGGAGCCGATGATGACGATCTTCGTCCGCTCCGACGGCGTGACCTCGGTCTCGTAGTCGTAGCTCGAGTAGTGGTACGGCGTGAGGGCCGGGAACTCCCCCGCGCAGGTGTCGACGGTCTTGTAGACCGGGCGCAGGTCGAGCGCGTGGCGGATGCCGCGCACCGACACCTCGCTGTCGCCCCGCAGCTCCGCGATCTGGGCGTCGCTGAAGCCGTGCTCCTTCGCGACGCGCAGGGTGGGGGCATCCAGCTCCGCCGCTGTCCTCACGAACTCGGCGACCTCGTTGATGAGGACGATCTGGTCGAGGAACCAGGGATCGATCTTCGTCGCCTCGAAGGCCTGCTCGACGGTCGCGCCCTTGCGCAGCGCCTGCTGCAGCACGACGATGCGGCCATCGGTCGGGGTCTTCGCGACCTCGAGCAGCTCGTCCACCGTGCGCGGCTCGTCGCCCCAGTGGAAGCTCGACCCGCGCTTCTCGAGCGAGCGCAGCGCCTTCTGCAGGGCCGTGGCGTAGTTGCGGCCGATCGCCATCGCCTCGCCGACCGACTTCATGGTCGTCGTGAGGGTCGTGTCGGCTGCGGGGAACTTCTCGAAGTTGAAGCGCGGCACCTTCACCACGACGTAGTCGAGCGTCGGCTCGAAGCTCGCCGGCGTCACCTTGGTGATGTCGTTCGGGATCTCGTCGAGGCGGTAGCCGATGGCGAGCTTCGCCGCGATCTTCGCGATCGGGAAGCCGGTCGCCTTCGAGGCGAGCGCCGATGAGCGCGACACGCGCGGGTTCATCTCGATGACGATGATGCGTCCCGTCTTCGGGTCGACCGCGAACTGGATGTTGCAGCCGCCGGTGTCGACGCCCACGGCGCGGATGATGTCGATGCCGATGTCGCGCAGCTTCTGGTACTCGCGGTCGGTGAGGGTGAGCGCCGGCGCCACTGTGATGGAGTCGCCCGTGTGCACGCCGACCGGATCGACGTTCTCGATCGAGCACACGACGACCGTGTTGTCGGCGGTGTCGCGCATGAGCTCGAGCTCGTACTCCTTCCAGCCGAGGATCGACTCCTCCAGCAGCACCTCGTTGGTCGGCGAGTCGTGGAGGCCGGCTCCGCCGATGCGGCGGAGGTCGGCCTCGTCGTATGCGAAGCCCGATCCGAGTCCGCCCATGGTGAACGACGGGCGCACGACGAGCGGGTACCCGAGCCTCTCGGCGCCGGCCAGCAGCTCGTCCATGGTGTGGCAGATGACGGATGCCGCGACATCGGCACCGGCCGCGATGACCAGCTCCTTGAAGATCTGGCGGTCCTCGCCCTTGTTGATCGCCTCGAAGTCGGCGCCGATGAGCTCGACGTCGTACTTCTCGAGGATGCCGTTCTTGTGCAGGTCGATCGCGGCGTTGAGAGCCGTCTGGCCGCCGAGCGTCGGCAGGATCGCGTCAGGCTTCTCCTTCGCGATGATCGTCTCGATCACGCGCCAGTTGATGGGCTCGATGTAGGTCGCGTCCGCGAAGTCGGGGTCGGTCATGATCGTGGCCGGGTTCGAGTTGACGAGGATGACGCGCACGCCCTCGTCGCGCAGGACCCGGCAGGCCTGGGTGCCCGAGTAGTCGAACTCGCACGCCTGGCCGATGACGATCGGGCCGGAACCGATGACGAGGACGGAATTGATGTCGTCGCGCTTAGGCATTCTTCTTGGTCTCCAGGGTCGCGACGACGAGGTCACGGAAGCGGTCGAACAGGTAGTTGGCGTCGTGCGGGCCGGCCGCGGCCTCGGGGTGGTACTGCACCGAGAAGGCCGGGATGTCGAGGGCGCGAAGGCCCTCGACGACGTTGTCGTTCAGCCCGACGTGGCTGACCTCGATGCGTCCGTAGCCGTGGGGGCTGTCGAACGCGCCCTCGATCGGCGCGTCCACGGCGAACCCGTGGTTGTGGGCGGTGATCTCGACGCGGCCCGTGGCCTTGTCGAGCACCGGCTGGTTGATGCCGCGGTGACCGAAGGGGAGCTTGAAGGTGCCGAGGCCGAGGGCACGACCCAGAAGCTGGTTCCCGAAGCAGATGCCGAAGAACGGGAGGCCGTCGTCGAGCACACCTCGCAGCAGCTCGACGTGGTCGCCCGACGCCGCCGGGTCGCCCGGTCCGTTGGAGTAGAACACGGCGACCGGGTCGATGGCGCGGATGTCGTCGATCGTGACGTTCTGCGGAAGCACGTGTACGTCGAACCCGCGGGCGGCGAGGTTGTCGATCGTGGCCTGCTTCACCCCGAGGTCGAGCACCGCCAGATTGCCGATGCGCTCCCCCGTCGCGGTGGTCACCTGGGCGGCTTCCACCGACACCTGCGCGGACAGGTTCTGCCCGGCCATCTGCGGCGCCTCGCGCACGAGCTCGAGCTGGCGCTCTGCGTCGAGCGACGCAGCATCCCCCGAGAAGATGCCGCCGCGCATGCTTCCCGCCGCCCGGATGTGGCGGGTCACCGCCCGCGTGTCGATGCCGCAGATGCCCACCACGCCGTCGTTCACCAGGGCGTCGTCGAGCGACTCGTCGGCGCGCCAGTTCGACACGACGCGCGAGGGGTCGCGCACGATGTAGCCCGACACCCAGATGCGCCGGGACTCGGGGTCTTCGTCGTTCATGCCGGTGTTGCCGATGTGGGGTGCGGTCTGCAGCACGATCTGCCCTGCGTAGGACGGGTCGGTCAGGGTCTCCTGGTAGCCGGTCATGCCCGTCGCGAAGACGACCTCACCCATAGTCGTGCCCTGAGCGCCGTACGCGCGCCCGACGTGGCGCGTGCCGTCCTCGAGGACGAGCACCGCGGGGTCGGAATGGAAGAGGGAGGTCATACGTCGGTTCCCGTCTGCGTGGGGGTGTGGATCGCCGAGATGCCGTCGGCGACGGCACGGGCCGAGGCGTCCTGCGGGCGGAGATAGGAGTCGACGACGGTGCCGTCGTCGAGGCGCCACGACAGGCGCAGGAGACCGTCGCGCTCGACGACCCGATCGATGGTGACCGTCGCCTGACCGGCGCCGGCGATACGGTCCGCGTCGATGAAGACGCGCGGCTGACCGGTGAGATCGAGCGCGACACCGGCGTCGGTGACGGTGAGGTCCGCACGCGACCGGTACGTGAGGCCCCGGATCGCGAGGCGCTCGAGCGGCTCGCCGTGGCGGGTCGTCGCGACGTACAGGACAGGGTGAACCGACCGCGTCGTCGCTCCCGCGGGGATCTCGCCCACCGGCGCCAGCAGACCGCGGTCGCGCTTGCGGCGCCCGAGCCAGGCCCACGTCCCGAGGGCGAGGAGCAGGACCGCGGCGCCGACCATGATCAGGATGGCGGTCTGCTGGCTCATGCGCGCACTCCCAGCGCGTCGAGCACGACGCCGTCGACGACGGTCGGACTCCCGGCGTGGAGCGTCCAGCGCACCTCGCCGGGAAGCTCGCGGCCGAGATACGGCGAGTTGACGCTGCGGCCACGCAGGTCGGCGGTCGAGAACGTGCGCACGGGCGCGGCGTCGTAGAAGGTCAGCGATGCGGGCTGCCCCTCGGTCAACGGCGTGCCGTGCCCGCGCAGACGCCCGATGCGGGCGGGCTCGCGCGACATCACCCGAGCGACGTCACCCCACGTCAGCAGGCCGGTGTCGACCATCGCCTGTTGCACGACGCGCACGGCGCTCTCGAGGCCGAGCATACCGTTGGCCGCGGCATGCCACTCGCACGCCTTCGCCTCCGCGGGGTGCGGCGCGTGGTCGGTCGCGACGATGTCGATCGTGCCGTCGGCGAGGCCCTCGCGCACCGCGAGCACGTCCTCTTCCCGCCGCAGCGGCGGGTTGACCTTGAACCGGGCGTCGTAGTCGCGCACGAGCTCGTCGGTCAGCAGGAGGTGATGCGGCGTCACCTCGGCCGTGACGTCGACGCCGCGCTTCTTGGCCCAGCGGATGATCTCCACCGAGCCGGCGGTCGAGAGGTGGCACACGTGCAGCCGCGACCCGACGTGCTCGGCGAGGAGGACATCGCGGGCGATGATCGACTCCTCGGCGACCGCAGGCCACCCCGCGAGACCGAGCTCGGCCGACACGGCGCCCTCGTTCATCTGTGCGCCTTCGGTCAGGCGCGGGTCCTGCGCATGCTGCGCGATGACGCCGTCGAAGGCCTTCACGTACTCGAGTGCGCGGCGCATGATGAGCGGGTCCCACACGCAGAACCCGTCGTCGCTGAAGACGCGCACCTGGGCGCGAGAGTCGGCCATCGCGCCGAGCTCGGCGAGTCGCTCGCCCTTCTGTCCGACGGTGACCGCACCGATGGGCTGGACGGTGACGAAGCCGGCCGCCTCGCCGAGAGCGAGTTCCTGCTCGACGACGCCGGCCGTGTCGGCGACGGGCGAGGTGTTGGGCATCGCGAACACGGCGGTGTAGCCGCCGGCCGCTGCTGCGCGGGAGCCGCTCAGGATCGTCTCGGATGCCTCGTACCCGGGCTCGCGCAGGTGGGTGTGCAGGTCGACGAGGCCGGGAAGCAGCACGAGGCCGTCGGCGTCGACCACGGTCGCACCGGCGCGGCTCACCCCCGTGCCGATCTCGACGATCATGCCGTCTGCGACGAGGACGTCGGCGGCGGTCGAGCCTTCGACCAGGGCGCCGCGGAAGAGGAGGGTCTCTGCCGGGGAATCGCCGCTCGCGGCGGATCGGGGCAGGCTCATCGTGGGTTCTCCTTCTCTGCGCCCGCTCGGGGATCCTCGCCGCTCTCCGCCCCTGCCAGCAGCAGGTAGAGCGCGGCCATGCGCACCGAGACGCCGTTCGTGACCTGCTCGAGCACCGTCGAGCGGGGCGAGTCCGCGGCCTCTGCGGAGATCTCCAGTCCCCGGTTCATCGGACCGGGGTGCATGACAATGCTATCTGCACCGAGCGACTGCAGACGCCGGGCGTCCAGACCCCAGCGGCGGGAATACTCCCGTTCAGTGGGGAAATACGCGGCATTCATGCGCTCCAGCTGGATCCGCAGCATCATGAGCGCGTGGGGCCTGCCCGCGATCGCCTCATCGAGGTCGTACACCACCCGCGCGGGCCACGCCGAGACATCCTGCGGGATCAGCGTCGGCGGCGCGACGAGGGTCACGTCCGCACCGAGCGTGGTGAGCAGCCAGACGTTCGAGCGGGCGACGCGGGAGTGGAGGATGTCGCCGACGATCGTCACCGAGACACCGGCGAGGTCGCGTCCACGACTGTCGGCGCCGAACCGGCGCTTGCGGATCGTGAACGCGTCGAGCAGTGCCTGCGTGGGGTGCTCGTGGGTGCCGTCGCCGGCGTTCACGACGCCGGCAGTGATCCAGCCGCTCGTCGCGAGGGTGCGCGGCGCGCCCGAGGCGCCGTGACGGATGACGACCGCGTCGGCGCCCATCGCCTGGAGCGTCTGGGCGGTGTCCTGCAGCGACTCCCCCTTCGAGACGCTGGAGCCTTTGGCGGAGAAGTTGATGACGTCGGCGCTCAGTCGCTTCGCCGCGGCCTCGAACGAGATGCGCGTGCGTGTCGAGTCCTCGAAGAACAGGTTCACGACCGTCTTGCCGCGCAGCGTCGGCAGCTTCTTGACTTCGCGCTGCTGAGTGTCGGCCATGTCCTCCGCGACGTCCAGGATGCGCAGCGCGTCCGCGCGCGACAGGGTCTTGGTGTCGAGCAGATGCCTCATGACTCGATCGTCACCTCCTCGCGGCCATCGGTCTCGTCGAGCCGCACGTTCACGCGTTCGTCGCGGGAACTGGGGAGGTTCTTCCCGACGAAGTCGGGCCGGATCGGCAGCTCGCGGTGCCCGCGGTCGACGAGCGTGGCCAGGCGCACTGCCGTCGGCCGGCCGATGTCCTGCAGGGCGTCGAGGGCGGCGCGGATGCTGCGACCGGAGAACAGCACGTCGTCGACGAGCACCACGACCTTGCCGTCGATGCCCCCCGGCGGGATCGACGTCGGCTGCGGCGCCCGCGTGGGGTTGCGGTGCAGGTCGTCGCGGTACATCGTCACGTCGAGCGCGCCGACGGGCACGGAGGCGCCGCCGAACTGCTCCACGAGCGCGCCGATGCGGCGGGCGAGCGTGACTCCTCGAGTGGGGATGCCCAGGAGGACCAGATTCTCGGGGCCTCGGTTGGACTCGAGGATCTCGTGCGAGATCCGAGTCAGGGCCCGGGTGATGTCGGCCTGGTGCAGCACGATGCGCGTGCTCATCCGCCGCTCCCTTCTCCGCCTCACGGGACGGGCTTAAAGGTTGCTGGTGATCGCGGCCCAGTCTACGACACGGCGAAGGCCGATCCCGAGCAGGGACCGGCCTTCGCCGTCGCGTGCGCGTCAGCGGCGCGCAGCCGGACCTCGCAGCACCTGCGAGGCGACGACGAGGGCGGCGGCGATCAGCACGATGTTCTTGAAGATGTACTGCCCGGTCAGGGTCGGGCCGACAGGGCCGAACACCTCGGCGGGCAGCAGCACGATCGGCGACAGGATGCCGACGAACGCGAGGGCGAGCACGACCAGGCCAACGCGGGCGAACGCACCGCCGGCGATGAGAAGCGCTCCGGCGGCGACCTCGATGACCGCGGTCGCGACCAGTGCCGCCTGGCCGGTGATGAGCCCGAACGTGAGCTTCTCCCACGTCTGGCTGACCAGCGCCTCGACCGGGCTGACCCCCGGGAAGAGCTTGAGGGCGCCGAACACGGCGAAGACCAGTCCGACGGCCATGCGCAGCGCCGGGATGCTCCAGCGCTGGAGCGACACCTTCAGTGCGGCCTCAGCGCGGGCCTCCGCCGCGAACAGCGAGCGGATCGGGTTCGGGCCACCGGTGGACGAAGAACCGACGACGCCCGCGGCGCCGTGGACGGGAATGGTGGTCATGGCGGGACTCCTTCGAAATCTGACCGCCCGCATTCGCGGGCACGGTGATCAGGATCCGAACGGACGCGCGATGATACGTCGCCGCACAGATTGGCGCTGTCTCCACAGCCGCTCCGGCGACCAACGCGGCTCGCCTTGTGAGAGATCTACAAAGACCGGCCTGCTCGAAGGAGGGTCAGGCCGCGGGCTCGCGCTGCGCGTCGTCCTCGACCTTGCCGGCGCGGATGGGATGACCTTGACTGGTCAGGCACCTGCCGCTCGCGAGGTCCCACTTCCAGTCGTGCAGCGAGCAGGTCAGCACGCCGTCCTCGATCTTGCCGGTCTTCGTGAGGTCGGCCCGAAGGTGCGGGCAGCGGCGCTGCACCATCCACTCGCCGAGCTGGGCGTCCTCGGTCTGGTCGGTCTGCTCCGCGTACCAGTTCTCGACATACTCGATGCGGTCGCGCGACAGGCACTTGAGGAAGGTGGTGAGGAACTCGTTGAACTTGCCACTGCGCCCGACCTCGAACTGCATCGACAGGAAGATCGAGTTCGACCAGTCGATCTCGCCGTCTCGGATGTTCGTCGAGACCAGGTCGGCGGGGATCGTGTACCAGTAGATGCACTCCTCCCCCGCGTACTCGCGCACCTTGGCCTTGGGGAAGTCGACGACCATGTCGAGGTCGCCGATGCGGAAGCGAACCATTCCGCCCACGCCGTTGCGGATCGTGCGTGCCCGTCGCAGCAGCGGCTCCCACCACTCCTTGATCGCCGCGAGCATCTCGTCGGGCGGCAGCAAGGGCGCGCGCGATGCTTCCTCGGCGCGGATCTCGTCCTGCCGGGAGTCGCGCTGTTCGGCGAGATAGGCCCACTTGTCGTCGAAGATGCGGTCGATCTCGGCCTGCGTGTACAGCGTCTGCGTGACGCTGAGCTCTCCGCCGTTGAGCTCGACGACCGTTCCCGGCACGAACTCGTAGCCCTTCTGCTCGGGGCGCAGCTCGGCCATGTGGGCCAGGAACTCGCGCTGATCGGTGAAGATCGCGTCGTCGTCCAGTCCTGTGCCGTTGAACTTGAACAGCTCCTCGCGGAGGAACATGGGCGGGCCGGCCATCGGGAAGACGTGCTCGGCGTCCACCTTCTCGATGTAGTACATCGCGCGCTTGTTCTGCGCGTCGCGCTTGAGCTTGGCGAAGTTCTGCTTGGCGTCCTGAGGCAGGTCGTAGACCATGGGCCACCAGATCGCACCCGAGACCTGCGTGAAGTACGCCTCGGGCTTCGAGAATGACATGAGCTTGTCGAGGTCGAGCGGGTGCGAGTCGTTCTGGTTCAGGATGCTGGCGGTGCCGTCGTCCACGCTCAGCGACGAGTCGCCGATCGGGCCGTCGCTGGGAGCCCGCAGCGGGGTCACCATCAGCGTGAGCGGACCGAACTCGAGCGGGACGCCCGCCTGCGTATAGATGATGTTGTCGTAGCCGAGCCTGCGGAGATCCTGCTCCAGGTCGTCAGTCGGGTAGTCGGGCAGCAGGACCTTGATGTCCTTCGGCACGTGGCGCTCCATCAGCGCCGGGTCGAAGTGGTCGCGGTGACGGTGCGAGATGTAGAGGAAGTCGGCCTTGCCGTATTTCGCCCAGTCGAGCCCGCGGTTGTCGGGGAACGGGAACCACGATCCGAAGAAGGTGGGGCCGATGACCGGGTCGCAGAGGATGCTCCCCCCTGCCGTCTCGATGAACATTCCGGCGTGACCGAGGCCCGTGATGCGCATGCTGGCTCCTTCCTCGACAAGTCTATGAGGGGGCCATGGCGCACCAGGGCGTCCCCGCCGTGCAAAAGGAGATGCACCGCACCCGCAGGGGGCGGTGCATCGCCGAAGATCAGGAGGAGCGCGCGATGCGCCCCAGGACTCCGTGGACGAAGGAGCCCGAGTCGTCGGTGGAGAACTCTTTGGCGAGTTCCACCGCCTCGTCGATCGCGACCGCCGCCGGCACCTCGTCGTTGTAGAGGATCTCCCACACGCCGATGCGCAGCACGGCCCGGTCGACCGCGGGCATGCGGGCGAGCGACCAGTCCTTCGCGAAGGTGGTGATCTGCTCGTCGATCGCCTCGCGGTTGTCGATCACGCCGTCGACGATCTCGCGGGCGTACAGCCAGGAGGCCTCGCGCGCCGGCTCGTTCGCGGCGCGCTTCGCCTCGGCGGCGAGCGTCGACGGGAGCTCGTCGCCGCGGACGTCAGCCTGGAAGAGGATGTCGAGGGCGCGCTTGCGCGCCTTGCTGCGGGCGCTCAACGGTCAGTTGACGCGGCCGAGGTAGTCCCCGGTGCGGGTGTCGACCTTGACCTTCGTGCCGGTCTCGAGGAACAGCGGCACCTGGATCTCGTAGCCGGTCTCGACCGTCGCCGGCTTCGTGCCGGCCGACGAACGGTCGCCCTGCAGGCCCGGCTCGGTGTACGTGATCTCGAGCACCACCGACGCGGGAAGCTCGATGTAGAGCGGGTTGCCGTTGTTCAGCGCGATCTGCACCTGCTGGTTCTCGAGCAGGAAGTTCGCGGCGTCGCCCACAGTGGCGGCGTTGACCGTGATCTGGTCGTAATCGGCGACATCCATGAAGACGAAGCCCTCGCCGTCGTTGTACAGGTACGTGAAGTCGCGGCGGTCGACGTTCTCGAGCTCGACCTTGGCACCGGCGTTGAACGTCCTGTCGACGACCTTGCCGGACATGACGTTCTTGAGCTTCGTGCGGACGAACGCGCCACCCTTGCCGGGCTTGACGTGCTGGAACTCCACGACGCTCCAGAGCTGACCGTCGATGTTCAGGACGACGCCGTTCTTGATGTCTGCGGTGGATGCCATGGGGGTGGTGGTTTCCGTTCGTGAGGGGAAAGGGCCGATCGCGGCCGACAGTGCATTCTACGGGATGCCGCGGCGAGACCCCTCGACGCGGCATCCGATCATCCGTCCGCCTGCCCGGTGATGACGGCGATCAGTCGCTCGATGGCGGTCGCGTAGCCCTGCACCCCTTCGCCGACGACGTGCACGACGGCGACGTCCGCGACGTAGGAGTGACGGCGGAACTCCTCGCGCGCGTTCACATCGGAGATGTGCACCTCGGCGACGGGCAGCGCGACGCCGGCCAGCGCATCGCGGAGTACGACCGAGGTGTGCGTGAGTCCGCCCGGATTGATGACGATGCCCGCGCAATCGTGCCGTGCGTCGTGGATGGCGTCGAGGAGGACGCCCTCGTGGTTGCTCTGCACCGCGCGCAGCTCGAAGCCTCTGGCGGCCGCAGCGGCCGCCGCCAGCGCCTCGACGTCGGACAGCGTGGACGATCCGTAGATGCCGGGCTCGCGCGTGCCGAGCAGATTGAGGTTGGGCCCGTTCACGAGGAGCAGGCGGTGCGGCGTGGTCACCTCGTCACGCTATCAGCGGCCGGATGCCGAGTCCTCGGCGTGGTACTGGGCGAGCAGCTCGCGCTCGCGCGCCGCCTTCGGGAAGAACCAGAAGACGAGTGCCGCTCCGACGAGCACGGCGATGATGCCGGCGAGGTACGCCCAGTCCTGTCCCTGCAGGAACGACTCCTTGGCCGCCTGGGTGATGGCGTCGGCGTACTGCGGGTACTGCTTCGCCGCCGCCTCGGCGCTCGCGAACGACTTCGTGAGCGTGGACTGCTGGCTGGAGGTGATCTGCGAGGCATCTGCCGAGCCACCGATCTGCGACAGCATCGACGACGCATACCCCGCCGTGAGCAGTGCGCCGAAGATCGACTGCATGATGGCGCCACCGAGATCGCGCTGCAGGTCGGCGGTGCCGGACGCCATGCCCGCACGCCGCACCGGCACGGCCCCCGTCAGGGAGCGGGACGCCGGCGTCCCCGCCAGCCCCACGCCGGCGCCGATGAACGCATAGCCGAGCGCGACACTCCAGTAGCTCGCGCCCTCGCGCCACAGCAGCAGCATCGTGAGGAAGCCGAGCAGCACCGGCACGTAGCCGATGAGCATCGTGAACCGAGCGCCGTGGCTCTCGACCAGCCTCGCCGAGCGCGGGGCGAGGATCACCATGAAAAGGGCTGCGGGGAGGATGGCGGCGCCCGCCTCGATCGTGGTGTAGCCCAAGACGTTCTGCAGGAACTGCTGTCCGATGAACATCGCGCCCATCAGCGAGCCGAACACGATGATCCCCGCCACCGCGGCGACCCAGAAGACCGGGCGCTTCGCGACGTCGAGGTCGTACAGCGGGTTCGCCGCGCGGCGCTGCCGCCAGAGGAAGCCGACGAGGGTCACGAGCGCGAGCCCTGTCATGCTCAGCACCAGCACGGTCGAGTCGGGCACGGTCGCGAAGTTGATCGCGACGATCAGCGCCCCGATGAGCACCGCCGACAGCAGGCCGCCGAGGTTGTCCACCGGTTCGGTCGCCTCGTTCACGTGCGCCGGGATGAACCTGAGCACCAGCGGCACGGCAACCACGATCAGCGGGATCGTCACGAGGAACACCGACCCCCACGAGAAGGTCTCCAGGAGCAGGCCCGAGATGAGCGGGCCGAGCGCCGAGATCGCCCCGCCGGTGGCCGACCACAGGGCGATGGCGCGCGTGCGCGCCGCGCCCGACCACAGTGCGGTGATCAGCGCGAGCGTCGTAGGGTACGCCATGCCCGCCGCGATGCCGCCCACGACACGCGCAGCGATGAGCACCTCGATCGTGGGAGCGAAGGCCGCGACGATCCCTGCCGGCAGCGAGAGGAGAACGCCGATCAGGAGCATCATCCGACGGCCGTGGCGATCGCCGACCGCTCCCAGCCAGAGCACCGATGCGGCGAGGCCCAGCGAGTATCCGATGGCGACGAGGTTGAGCTGGGTCTGGGAGGCGTCGAACGCGATGCCGATGTCGGGAAGCGCGACGTTCGCCACCGCCAGCGGCAGATTCGCGACCGCTGCGACGAGGATCAGCGTGCCGAGCACCGCCACCGAACGTGACGGACTGGTCGAAGCAGTGGCCATCACGACCGCCTCCCTAATGTGGTGCCGGGGCGCGGCGACGACCCGGTGCCCTCATCCTGCCGGAAGGGCGGTCCCACCTCGGGGGTGATCTTCGCGGGGCGCTAGCCGGCGACCTCCTGGTACGCCGCGAAGAGCAGCGACTCATCGGGCGCCTGCAGCACCGTCGGCTTCGCGATGTCGTCCAGCACGATGAACCGCAGCATCCCGCCACGGCTCTTCTTGTCGCGCTGCATCGTCGCGAGCAGCTGCGGCCATGCGCCCGCCCGGTAGGACGTGGGCAGGCCGAGGGTGTCGAGGATCTCGCGATGGCGCTGGGCCGCGGCATCCGGCAGTCGCCCTGCCAGTCGCGACAGCTCGGCCGCGAACACCATCCCGACGGAGATCGCGGCGCCGTGACGCCAGCGGTACCGCTCGGCGTGCTCGATCGCGTGGCCGAGCGTGTGCCCGTAGTTCAGGATCTCGCGCAGCCCCGCTTCGCGCAGGTCCTCTCCGACGACCCGGGCCTTCATGTCGATCGCGAGCTCGATCGTGCGGCGGAAGGCGTCGCTGCGTGGGTCGGTCGCGGCCTCCGGGTCGGCCTGGATGAGATCCAGGATCTCGGGAGCCCAGATGAAGCCCGCCTTGACCACCTCGGCGTAGCCGGCGACACGCTCGTTGCGCGAGAGCGAGTCCAGCAGGTCGAGGTCGCACAGCACGGCACGGGGCGCCCAGAACGCGCCGACGAGGTTCTTGCCCTCGGCGGTGTTCACTCCGGTCTTGCCGCCCACCGCGGCGTCGACCATGCCCAGCACCGTCGTCGGCACCTGCACCACTTCGACACCCCGGAGCCAGGTGGCCGCGACGAACCCGGCGAGGTCGGTCACCGCCCCGCCGCCGAAACCGATCACCGCGTCGGTCCGTGTGAAGTCGGCCTTCCCCATGACCTGCCAGCAGAACGCGGCCACCTCGATGCGCTTCCCCGCCTCGGCGTCGGGGATCTCGGCGAGGAGCACCTCCCGATCGCCCTTCAGCAGTTCGCGGAGGCCCTCTGCCTGTGCAGCGAGGGTGGGCGGATGGATCACGAGCACCTTGCGGGCAGCGGGAGGCAGGGCATCGCCGAGCATCGGCAGGACGCCGCGCCCCACCGTGATCGCATAGCTCGCGTCGCCGCTCACCGTGATGGTCGTGGCGTCGGTCATGAATCTCCCTCGAGGTGGGTGGACGGCGCAGCGTGCTCAGGGCGAGCCCAGTCGACGATGCGCTCCACGACTGTCTGCAGCGGGCCGCTCGACGTGTCGAACGTCACGTCGGCCAGCTGTTCGTAGATCGGGCGCCGCTCTTCGTAGATGCGGGTCCATCGCTCGAGCGGGTCCTCGCCGGCGAGCAGCGGACGGCTCGAGCCGCGCACCCGCGTGGCGACGACCCGCGGGGCGACGGTGAGCAGCACGACCCGGTGCCGCGCGAGGTCGGCGCGGGTGTCGGGGTCGAGGACCGCGCCGCCCCCGAGCGAGACGACTCCCCCGCCGGCGAGCCCTTCCTTGACCGCTTCCCGTTCGAGCGCGCGGAAGTGCGTCTCGCCGCGCTCGGCGAACAGCCGCTCGATCGGGCCGTGCGCGCGCGACACCGCGGCGTCGGTGTCGAAGAACGGCATCTCGAGCGCACGGGCGACCTTCTTGCCGACGCTGGTCTTGCCCGCGCCCATCGGGCCGATGAGGACGACGGCGCTAGAGGGCGAGGTCATGCTGTGCGAGCGAGGGATCGCTGGCGTCCGCAGTGCGGAGCGCCTCGGGGATCGCGGCGAGATACGCCTCGAGGTTGCGTCGGGTCTCGGCGACGCTGTCGCCGCCGAACTTCTCGAGCGCCACATCGGCCAGGACGATCGCGACCATCGCCTCCGCGACGACGCCCGCGGCGGGCACGGCGCACACGTCGGAGCGCTGATGGTGGGCCGACGCGGTGTCGCCGGTCGCGACATCCACGGTGCGCAGCGCCTTGGGGACCGTGGCGATCGGCTTCATGCCCGCGCGGACGCGCAGCACCGTGCCGGTCGACATGCCACCCTCGGTGCCGCCTGCCTTGTCGGAGGACCGCGCGATGCCGTCGCCCGTCGCGAAGAGCTCATCGTGCGCCTGCGAGCCGCGGCGCGTCGTGGTGACGAAGCCGTCGCCGACCTCCACGCCCTTGATCGCCTGAATGCTCATGAGGGCCTGAGCGAGCTTGCCGTCGAGGCGGCGGTCCCAGTGCACGTGCGACCCGAGTCCCGGAGGAAGCCCGTAGGCCAGCACCTCGACGATGCCGCCGAGCGTGTCGCCGTCCTTGCG
Organism: Microbacterium sp. CFH 31415; assembly: GCF_022538185.1. Lineage (GTDB taxonomy): Bacteria > Actinomycetota > Actinomycetes > Actinomycetales > Microbacteriaceae > Microbacterium. The sequence goes on from NZ_JAKYXC010000002.1 coordinate 312,827, forward strand.
GGCGTCATCGACCTCTGCCACCATCCGTTCGCTCGTGGCGGCGTCGAAGCAGCGGAGCGGATCGGCATCGAGCGCAGCGACGTCGTCAGGAGTCGGCAGCGCCGCGTCGTCGGGCACGCGGACGGGACCGATCGAGAGCGTGTGGCTCACGAGGCGGATGCCGAGCTCCGACAGGAACGCCCGGGCGACGGCGCCGAGGGCGACGCGCGCCGCCGTCTCGCGGGCGCTCGCCCGCTCGAGGATCGGCCTGGCCTGGTCGAAGTCGTACTTCTGCATGCCGACGAGGTCGGCGTGACCCGGACGGGGCCGCGTGAGGGCCGCGCCGCGGCCGCGGGACTTCTCGGTGAGTTCGAGGGGCTCGGGGCTCATGACCTCGACCCACTTCGGCCATTCGGTGTTGCCGATGCGCAGGGCGATCGGGCTCCCCAGGCTCCTGCCGTGCACCACCCCGGACGAGATCGTCAGCTCGTCCTGCTCGAACTTCATGCGCGAACCGCGACCGTAGCCGAGCTTGCGACGCTCGAGGTCCGCCTGGATGGCGGCGCTCGAGATGGGGACGCCCGAAGGGAGGCCCTCCATGATGGCGACGAGTTCGGGGCCGTGGGATTCGCCGGCCGTGAGCACGCGGAGCATTGCTCCAGTCTCCCACGTGCGGGAGGACGGTTACGTCAGGAGGCGGACTCGAGTGCGCGGCGCATCGCCGTGACGACGGCGCCCTCGTCGGGGAGCGGGGTGTCGACGGCGCCGGTGGCGAAGATCCTCACCTGAAGGACGGCCTGATGCAGCAGCATCCCGAGCCCCGACACCGCCGCGGTGCCGGCACGCTGCCATGCCGCGGACAGCGTCGTGGGCCAGTGCCCGTACACGACGTCGAAGAGGAGCCCTCCGGCGGCCGCGAACGCGTCGGCCGCGGCATCCGCCACCGGTGCATCTCCGGGGAGCGTGGCGATCGTCACGGGAACGGTCGGGAGAGCGGATGCCTCGAACGGCGTCGTGGTGACGTCGATGTCCAGTCGGCGACCGAGATCGGCGAGTCGCGCCACGGCTTCGGGTCGCCGGGCGACGACGTCGATCCGTGTCGCGCCGAGCTCGGCGAGGGCCACGAGCCCGGAGGTAGCGGTCGCTCCGGCGCCGATGATCCGGGCCTCGTCGAGGCGGGTGATCCCCTCCTCAGCCAGGGCACGGACGATCCCTCCGACGTCGGTGTTGAATCCGCGGGCGGCTCCGCCCGCCAGCAGCAGGGTGTTGACGGCGCCGGTCAGCTCGGCGCGCCGGTCGAGCTCGTGTGCGGCGTCGTGGGCGACCTTCTTGAGCGGCATGGTCAACGACAGACCCCGCCACGAAGCGTCGAGGCCGGCGAGCTCCCCCGCGAACGCGCTGTCGTCCACCCGGCGGCGGCCGTACGACCACGGCAGCCCGAGCACCTCGTACGCCGCGGTGTGGAGCTGGGGCGATCGGCTGTGCGCGATCGGGTCGCCCCACACCTCGAGGCGAGAGGCGTTCGAGCTCAGCACCCGGAGTCCGGGTGATCCTCGCACCAGGCGATCCACTGCGCGACGGCGCGGTTGTGATCGCCGAGGTTCGTCGTGAACACCGTCTCGCCGGTGTCGAGGTTGACCGTCACGAAGTACATCCAATCGCCGCCCGACGGATTCATGACGGCCGAGATCGCCGCGTCGCCCGGATTGGAGATCGGTCCGACAGGCAGTCCGGCGTTGACGTAGGTGTTCCACGGGTTCGGATCGAACTGCGCCTCCTCGGAGGTGCTCGCCGACCCGTCGTGCATCTCGCCGAAGCCGTACTGGGCGGTCGAGTCCATCTGCAGCAGACCGAAGGTCTCCTGATTGTCCGGGTCGAGCCGGTTCTCGATGACCGTGGCGACCTTCTGCATGTCAGCCTCGTACCGTGCTTCGCGCTCGATGATCGAGGCGACCGTCAGCACGCGCTGACGATCCTCTTCGGGAACCCCCGCAGCATCGAGCGACTGCACCGTGCGGTCGACGAGTGTCTGGATGACCTGCTCGGCCGTGACGTCGGGGTTGAATGTGTAGGTGGCCGGGAACAGCCAGCCTTCCAGCGGCTGCCCGCCCGCCGCCACGACCGCGGGATCGGGCGTGACGCCGTAGGCGGACGCGTCGGCTGTCGCGGCCACGAAGTCCTCGACGGGGAGGCCGGTGCCCTCGGCCAGGAGCGGCAGGGACTGCTCGACGGTGAGACCCTCGCGCAGCTGGGCGGTGTTCTCCATCTTGTTCGCCGGATCGAGCAGCGCCGCCAGCGCCGCCTCCGACGTCATCTGCAGCTGCAGTTTGAAGACGCCTGGGACGAACGGCGGGTTCTCGCCCGTGTCGATGAGGTAGTCGTAGAACGCGTTCGGCGTCATCGTGACGCCCGCGTCGAACAACGCCTGCGAGATCGGCATGCCGGTGTCGCCCTCGTTGATGGTGACGTACGCCTCGCCGTTCGCGAGGCCCTCCTCGAAGTCCTTGGGCAGCTCCCAGCCCATCACCTCGCGGACCTTGTCCTCGTACGTCGTCCAGACGTACCAGGCGCCACCCGCCACGCCGCCGATGATCAGCAAGATCACGCCGAGGGCGATCCAGCCGCCGATGCGCCGCTTGCGCTTGTCTTTGGGCGGCGGCACGCTGCCGAGGTCATCGCTCGAGCTGTGGCCGCTGAAAAGGTCTTCCAGCGTCGCAGGCGAGGTGGCGCGCGCGCTGGCGGCGGTCACCCGTTCCCCGAACGCCTCGGTCGGGTCGACGGGCGAGCCTGAGGAGGCGGGGGCGATCGGGGTAGCCCCGGTGCGGCTGTACGGCAGCGCGGGCTCGGCGTCGCCCGCGAGCATCCAGGAGTCGTCGTCGACCGGATCGGCGGGGCGGGGCGTGTAGGCGCGGGGCTGCGCGAGCACGCCCGACCCATCGGTGACGGCCTCGCGCTGCGCCGAGCGCGGCATCGCCGCAGTCGGCCCCGCGTCGACGGCCGTCTGAGCCGGCGACTCGTCGGCCGGCGCGCCCGCACGACGCGCCGCCGCGCTCAGGCCGGCGGCTGCCGCACGCAGCTCGCGGCGCGACAGCGGCGCTCCGGTCGCCGGGCGTGCGGGACCCTGTGCCCCGTCCTCCTCGCCACCGTCGCCCGCGCGTGAGCCGAAGCCGGCGTCATCGCCGGAGCGCCGGAAATCGCGCGACCGAGGGTCGGGAAGCTGGCCGAACAGATCCGCGAACGGATCTCCAGACGGGGTCTCGGGCATGTCAGGCGGGCTCCTGGTGGACGGGTGTTCCGGGTGGTCGGCCGGTGCTCTTCTCGACGTCGAGTGCTTGCTGGAGCAGCACGACCGCGGCGACCTGATCCACAATGCTACGAGACGAACGCTGGGATCGGCCCGAATCACGCAGTGCGGCATGCGCGGAAACCGTCGACAGGCGCTCGTCGACGAGCCGCACCGGCACAGCGGATGCCGCGGCCACCGCCGCGGCGAAGTCCCGGGCATCGGCAGTCGAGGCGGTGTCCTCGCCGCGCAGATTGAGCGGCAGACCGACCAGGATCTCGGCCGCCGAGTACTCCTCCGCCAGCGCTGCGACGCGCGCCACAGCGCCGACGTCTCGCTTCACCGTCTCGACGGGGGTGGCGAGCAGCCCGTCGGGATCGCAGCGCGCGACGCCGACTCGCGCCCTCCCGACGTCGATGCCGAGCCGCACCCCGCGACGGAATCCGCTCACGCGCTGAGCGCGTCCTTCACCGCGGTGAGCGCAGCGGACAGCGCCGAGGCATCCGTCCCACCGCCCTGGGCGACATCGTCGCGTCCGCCGCCGCCGCCGCCGAGCACTCCGGCCGCGGTCTTCGCGAGCACGCCGGCCTTCACGCCCGCGGCGCGTGCGGCGTCGTTCGTGGCGACGATGACCACCGCGCGACCGCCGATCTCCGCGCCGAGCGCGACGACCGCAGGCTGGGCGCCGAGGCGCTCGCGCACCTGGAGGGCAAGGGAGCGAACGTCGTCCGCGGACGACGCGGCGCCGAGCGACTCCGCGACAACGAGATGGCCGCCGATCGTCGACGCGGAGCGCGCGAGGGCCGGGATGCGGTCGCCGAGGGCCTTGGCCTCGAAGGAGGCGATCTTCTTCTCGGCGGCCTTGAGGCTCGCGGTCAGCTCGGCGATGCGCGCAGGGAGCTGGTCGCGGGGCGTCTTGAGCGTCGAGGTGAGCTGCGACACGATGGCCCGCTCGGCCGCGAGCGACCGGAACGCGTCGAGACCGACGAGCGCCTCCACGCGGCGGTTCGCGGCCCCGACGGACGACTCCCCGACCAGGCTGATGAGGCCGACCTCGGCACTCGTCGACACGTGCGTTCCCGCGCAGAGCTCGCGCGACCACGGACCGCCGATGTCGACCATGCGCACGGTGTCGCCGTACTTCTCGCCGAACAGCGCCATGGCGCCGAGCGACTTGGCCTCGTCGAGCGCGAGCACACGGGTGGTCACCTCGAGGTTGTCGCGCACCGCGTTGTTGGCGATCTCCTCGATCTCGCTCTTGGTCTCGTCGGAGAGCGACTGCCCCCACGTGAAGTCGAAGCGCATGTAGCCGGCGCGGTTGAGCGAGCCCGCCTGCGTCGCCGTCTTGCCGAGCGTGTCGCGCAGAGCGGCGTGCACGAGGTGGGTGGCCGAGTGGGCCTGCCGTGCGGCCCGGCGGTTCACGGCGTCCACCACCGTCGTCGCCGGCTGGTCGACGGCGACCTCACCGGTCGTCACCTCGACGGTGTGGCTGATGAGTCCCGCGACGGGCTTCTGCACGTCGAGCACCTCGAGCTCGTAGCCCGGACCGACGATGACGCCCTTGTCGGCGACCTGGCCGCCCGATTCCGCGTAGAGGGCCGTCTCGGCGAGGATGACCTCGGCGATCTGTCCCGCGGAGGCACGATCGACGGCCATGCCGTCGACGAGGATGCCCAGAACACGCGACTCGGTCTCGAGATCGGTGTAGCCCGTGAAGACCGTCTCGCCCTTCGCGCGGAACTCGCGGTAGACGCTGGTGTCGGCGAGCTGGCGCTTGCGGGAACGCGCGTCGGCCTTCGCCCGCGCGCGCTGCTCCTGCATCAGCGTGTCGAACGCCGCGCGGTCGACGGTGAGCCCGGCCTCTTCGGCGATCTCCAGGGTGAGATCGATCGGGAACCCGTACGTGTCGTGCAGGAGGAACGCCTCGGCGCCCGTGAGCGCGGTGCCGCCGTCGCGCTTCGTCTGCGCGACGGAGTCCTCGAGGATGCTCGAACCCGCCGCGAGCGTGCGCAGGAAGGTCTCCTCCTCAGCCAGCGCGTACTGCGAGATGCGGGCGTAGTCGGCCTCCACCTCGGGATAGACGTCCTTCATCGCGTCGCGCGATGCGGCGAAGAGCTCGGCGAACGTCGGGCCCTCGACGCCGAGCTGGCGCATCGAGCGGATCGCGCGGCGCATGAGCCGCCGCAGGATGTAGCCGCGCCCGTCGTTGGAGGGCGTCACACCGTCGGACATCAGCATGAGCGACGAGCGCACGTGGTCGGCGACCACGCGGAAGCGCACGTCGTCGTCGTGGTTCGCGCCGTAGGTGCGACCCGAGAGGGCGACGGCACGGTCGAGCACCGGGCGCACCTGGTCGGTCTCGTACATGTTGTCGACGCCCTGCTTGATGAACGCGATGCGCTCCAGGCCCATGCCGGTGTCGATGTTCTTGTTCGGCAGCTCGCCGACGATGTCGAAGTCGTACTTCGAGCGCACGTTGGTGATCTCGTACTGCATGAAGACGAGATTCCAGATCTCGACATAGCGGTCGTCGTCGGTGGCCGGGCCGCCGTCGGCGCCGTACGCGGGACCGCGGTCGAAGAAGATCTCGGAGCAGGGTCCGGCAGGGCCGGGCAGACCGGTGCTCCAGTAGTTCGTGTCCTTGCCGAGCCGCTGGATGCGCTCTTCGGGCAGGTCCGTGAGCTCCAGCCAGAGGTCGTGCGCCTCATCGTCCTCTTCGTAGACGGTGACCCAGAGGTCCTTCGGGTCGAACCCGAGACCGCCGTCTGCCTCGGACGAGGTCAGCAGATCCCACGCGTACCGGATGGCGCCCTCTTTGAAGTAGTCGCCGAACGACCAGTTGCCGAGCATCTGGAAGAACGTGCCGTGGCGCGGCGTCTTGCCGACCTCTTCGATGTCGTTGAGACGGATGCACTTCTGGTTGTCGGCCGCACGCGGGTAAGGCGCGGGGACGTCGCCGCTCAGGTAGGGGATGAACGGCACCATGCCGGCGACCGTGAACAGCAGCGCAGGGTCGTCCGTCACCAGAGAGGCGGAGGGGACGATCGTGTGGCCGTTCTTCTCGAAGTAGTCGAGGTAGCGCTGAGCGATCTCGGCGGTCTTCATTCGGGTTCCTCGCAGAAAACGCGCGGTCCACTCCCCTGAGACGGGGCAGCGGCGCGCTGGGTCAGTCGGTGAGCTTGTTCGCCGTGTCGGCTGCGGCTTCGGCGGCGCCGGCCGCCGTGGCGCGGGCCGTCTCGGCGACGTCGGCTGCGGCATCCTTCACATCGTCGGCCAGGCCCGAGATGCGGGACTCCTGCTCGCGATACGCATCGCCGATGCGGTCGGTGAACTCCGTGATGCGGGCGTCGACCTCGGCGAGGATCTCGTGTCCTCGCGGGTCCTTGTTCATGAGGTGTGCGACGACGAACCCGCCGGCGATGCCGAACAGGAACCACAGCACGTTCTTCATGTCACCACTTCCTCGCGGAGCCGCGGGGCGCGGCATCCCACCATCGTAGGCGGAAACGACGAAGGGCGTCGGGAATCCCCGACGCCCTTCGCGCGATTCTCGCGGCTCGAGTTAGCGGGCAGTGCGAATTCGGACGCGGCGCTTCGCGCAGCCTCCTGGCGCGGCCCTAGCGGGCCGCGTAGTACTCGACGACGAGCTGGACGTCGCAGACCACGGGGACCTCGGCGCGCTTGGGGCGACGCACGAGACGGGCCTGGAGCTTGTCGAGCTCGACCTCGAGGTAGCCCGGAACGGGCGGCAGGACGTCGGCGTGGCCGCCGGCGGCTGCGACCTGGAAGGGCTCGGTGCCCTCGCTCTTGGCCTTGACGTGGATGAGCTGACCCGGCTTCACGCGGAACGACGGGCGGTCGACGAGCTGGCCGTCGACGAGGATGTGACGGTGCACGACGAGCTGGCGCGCCTGTGCGGTCGTGCGGGCGAAGCCCGAACGGAGCACGAGGGCGTCGAGACGCATCTCGAGGAGCTCGACGAGGTTCTCACCGGTCAGACCCTGGGTGCGGCGGGCCTCGTTGAACGTGTTGCGCATCTGCTTCTCGCGGATGCCGTACTGCTCGCGCAGACGCTGCTTCTCACGCAGACGGACGGCGTAGTCGCTGTCTTGCTTGCGCTTGGTGCGGCCGTGCTCACCGGGAGCGTACGGACGCTTCTCGAGGTAGCGGGCGGCCTTCGGGGTGAGTGCCACGCCGAGAGCGCGGGAGAGACGGACCTTGCGGCGGTCCTGGGACTTCGTTGCCACGAAGCGTTCCTTTCGATGACGCGGCCATGTCGATCACGGCTCGCGGACGTATCTCGGTCTCTTCGCCCTGTCCGGATGCACGCCGGGGCATGCCGGAAGGTCGGTGAAGAAGAGAGAGGATGCCCGAAAACTGTGTTTCGAGCCGGTCAAGTTTATCAGACGGCGGCTCGGGACGAGCCCAGCGGATGCCGCGCCTCAGCGCTCCCCCGCGAGGATGCGCCGGATCTTCTCGAGCCGTGCCTGCACATCGCGCTCCTGGCCGTGATTCGTGGGCTCGTAGTACCGGCGGCCGCGCAGCTCATCGGGAAGGTACTGCTGCGGCGAGACGCCCACCTCGGAGTCGTGCGGGTAGACGTACCCCTTGCCGTGACCGAGGCGCTTCGCGCCCGGGTAGTGCGCGTCGCGCAGATGCACCGGCACCCGGCCGAAGCCGCCGGCGCGCACGTCGGCGATCGCGGCGTTGATCGCGAGGTAGGCGGCGTTCGACTTCGCTGTCGTGGCGAGGTACGCCGTCGCCTCGGCGAGCGGGATGCGCCCTTCGGGCATGCCGATCAGCTGCACGGCGTCGGCGGCGGCGACCGCGATCCCCAGCGCCTGGGGGTCGGCCAGTCCGATGTCTTCGGCTGCCGAGATGATCAGGCGACGGGCGATGAAGCGGGGGTCCTCCCCCGCCTCGATCATGCGCGCCAGGTAATGCATCGCAGCGTCGACGTCGGAACCGCGGATCGATTTGATGAACGCGCTGATGACGTCGTAGTGCTCGTCGCCCTGACGGTCGTAGCGCAGGAGCGCGCGGTCGACCGCCTGCGCGACGTGCTCGGGCGTGATCTGCGGCGGCTCGGAGCCGTCGGCGGTCTCGGCCTCATCGTCGGCGGGCTCGGCGAAGGAGGCCGCCGCCTCGAGCGCGGTGAGCGCGCGACGCGCGTCGCCGGACGACAGGCGCACCAGCGCATCGCGGGCCTCATCCGTCAGCGCCACCGCCCCGGCAAGACCCCGGGCGTCGGCGACCGCGCGATCGATGAGCAGGCGCAGGTCGTCGTCGGTGAGGGGCTTGAGCGTCAGGAGCAGCGAGCGGGAGAGCAACGGCGAGATGACCGAGAACGAGGGATTCTCGGTCGTGGCGGCGATCAGGACGACCCAGCCGTTCTCGACGCCCGGCAGCAGGGCATCCTGCTGCGCCTTCGTGAACCGGTGGATCTCGTCGAGGAAGAGAATCGTCGACTGTCCGTAGAGGTCGCGCTGCGTGAGTGCCTCCTGCATCACCTCGCGGACGTCTTTCACGCCGGCCGTCACCGCGGAGAGCTCGACGAAACGGCGCCCGGAAGAGCGCGCGATCGCCTGCGCGAGCGTCGTCTTGCCCGTCCCGGGCGGTCCCCAGAGGATGACGGACGTGGCCGCGCGGGCCGCCGCCTCGGGATTCGCGAGCGTGACCAGAGGCGATCCGGGACGAAGGAGATGTCCTTGCCCGGCGACCTCGTCGAGCGAGGTCGGACGCATCCGCACCGCAAGGGGCGTCTGCCCCTGGAAGAGCGCGGTCGGAGAAGTCACCGTCCCAGGCTAGCCCGCGCCTGCGACGGCGGGCGCGGAGGGAGTTTTGCCGCCGGTGAAGCGGCGCCATAGGATCAACCCGGCCCGGGAACCGACCCGGAGCGGAGGAGGTTCCGTGGCTAACGGTGGCAAGGATCGCGGCTCGCGCGAGGCGCGGGAGCGTGCACGGCTGTACCAGGCGCGTGTGGAGTTCCACAACGGACAGTCTCGCCGCCGCACCCGCGACAACCTCATCGCAGGCATCGCCGGTGGCCTGCTGGTCGTCGGCGTCCTCGCCGCGCAGACCGCGTACTTCGTCAGCGGTCCCGGCGCCCCCGCGCCCGAGCCGACGCAGAGCATGAACCCCGGCGAGACTCCCGCGCCCACCCCCACCGAGACGGGGACGCCGACGGACACGCCCACCCCGAGCGTCACACCCACTCCGACGCCGTAGAACACGGCGGTCCGGGCATCTGAGCAGACGGCTCCCCGTACTAGGCTTGGGAGCCGTCCAACCCCCCACAGGCGGCGCGAGCCGCGATGAGGTGCATCCCGTGACTGCTGCAGCAGAGTCCACTCCCGAGTCCACCGGTCCCTCGACCGCGGACACCCAGCCCGAGCCCGAGGTCGTCGACGCCGACGTCCCCGCGACGGAGGCCTCCGAGAACGTCCGGTCCGACGGCGACGACGCCGTCATCGAGGCCGAGTCCGGCGCGCCCGAGGTCGAAGCGCCTCAGGCTGCTGAGGCAGCGGGGGCCGAAGCGCCTGCGGAGGCGGAGGTCCCTGACGCCGAGGCTTCTGTTGCCGCGCACGACGCAACCGAAGGCGAGACCGCCGCGCCCGAGACGTCCGTGACTCCCGCGCCGGCACGTCCGGCCGCGCCGGTGCCGACGCCGCGCCCGCGTGCGACGGTCGCGGCGCAGGTCGCCGCGCCGAGCGAGCCCTGGGGTCGGGTCGAGGACGACGGCACGGTGTCGGTCCGCGAAGGTGACACATGGCGCGTCGTGGGGCAGTTCCCCGATGGCTCCCCTGAGGAGGCTCTCGCCTACTTCGAGCGCAAGTACGCCGATCTCGCGAGCGAGGTGACTCTCCTCGAGGTGCGCCGGCGCCGGGGCGGCGCGTCGGCCTCCGACCTGCGCACCGCTGCCAAGGCCGTGTCGGCCAAGCTCGACGGCGCCGCAGCCGTGGGCGACCTCGCCGCCCTCGAGGCGCGCGTCGCCGCGCTGACCGAGACGCTGGCCGCGGCATCCGAGTCCGAAGCCGCCGCCGCGCGCGAGGCCGTCGACGAGGCGGTCCGCGCTCGCACCGAGCTGGTGGAGAAGGCTGAGGCCCTCGCCGGGCGCGACCCGCGCACGGTGCAGTGGAAGCAGGCGACCGCCGAGCTGAACGAGCTGTTCGAGCAGTGGCAGTCGCAGCAGCAGAACGGCCCCCGCCTTCCGAAGTCGACCGCCCAGCAGCTGTGGAAGCGATTCCGCGACGCGCGTTCGACCGTCGACAAGCACCGCCGAGAGTTCTACGCCGAGCTCGACGAGGTCCACAAGGGCGTTCGCGAGCGCAAGACCAAGCTCGTCGAGAAGGCTGAAGCGCTCGCCACGAAGGGCGAGGACGGCATCCCCGCCTACCGCGAGCTCCTCGACCAGTGGAAGACCGCCGGCCGCGCCGGCAAGAAGGTCGACGACGCCCTCTGGGTGCGCTTCAAGGCAGCCGGTGACGCCCTGTACGGAGCACGCGTCGAGCGCGAGGCGGCCGACGCCGAGGCATCCCGCGAGAAGATCGAGGCCAAGCGCGCGCTCCTCGTCGAGGCCGGAGCGGTCGCCGATGAGCGCAACCTCGGCAAGGCACGCACGCTGCTCACCGGAATCCAGCGTCGCTGGGACGAGATAGGGCGCATCTTCCCGCGCGACGCCGAGCGCTCGCTCGACGACGACCTGCGCAAGATCGAGCAGGCCCTGCGCACGCGCGAGGACGCAGACTGGAAGAGCAACAATCCCGAGACCAAGGCGCGCGCGAATGACATGACGCGTCAGCTGACCGACGCGATCGAGAAGCTCGAGGCCGAGCTGGCCGCCGCGAAGCAGTCCGGCGACAAGAAGGCCATCGCCGACGCGACGGACGCGCTCAACGCTCGCAAGGCGTGGCTGAAGGCGGTCGGAGGCTGACCCACGATCTCGTCTCCCGCCAGGTTCTCCACAGCGTGGCGGGAACGGTGTCGCGTGCGTTGATCAGTGCGGCACACTGCCGCTATGGCCTCGCCGTTCCTCTATTTCGTCGATGACCGTCTCTCGCTCGCCGAGCTCATGGCGGCGCGTCTGGACGGCGACGTGGTCGAGCTGGGCGACGCCTACATCCCCGCCGACGCGGTCGAGACGCGGGCTCTGCGCGCCGGTTCGCTGACCGGCCTGCTGGGCGACACCCTCGCCGCCACGCATCTCACCGCCGCCTGGGTGCACGGAGTGCTCTCCAAGCCGCCCTCCCCGCACACCGTGCAGCGCGCCGTGCCGCGGCGGCTGCATCGCGTGCCCAGTCGCCACCTCGTCTACCGCGACCTGGCCGTCGATCCTGCCGACCTCGTGACCGTCGGCGGCGTGCGCGTGACGACTCCGGTGCGCACTCTCGAAGATCTCTGCCGGGTCGGCGACGACGCGCACACGCGCGCGGCCCGTCTGCTCGCCATGGGCCGGAGCGACCTGGTCGACGCGGCGATCGCACGACTCGAGGCGGGGGCGCTCCCCCACAAGCGCGCCGCCATCGTCCTGCTGCGCGGCCTCGCCGCCGCAGAGGCCGCTACGACGATGTGACGCGGTAGACGTCGTACACCGCGTCGATCCGTCGCACTGCGTTGAGGACGCGGTCGAGGTGCACGATGTCACCCATCTCGAACACGAAACGACTCAGGGCCAGCCGGTTGCTCGATGTCGAGACCGACGCCGACAGGATGTTGACGTGATGCTCGCTGAGCACCCGCGTCACATCGCTGAGCAGGCCGGAGCGGTCGAGCGCCTCTACCTGGATCTGCACGAGGAAGACGCTCTTGGTCGTCGGGGCCCACTCGACGTCGATCAGACGCTCGGGGTCGTCCATCAGCGACTTGACGTTCGTGCAGTCCGCCCGGTGCACGGACACGCCGCTGCCGCGAGTGACGAATCCCATGATCTGGTCGCCGGGCACGGGCGTGCAGCACTTCGCGAGCTTGACGAGGATGTCGGGGGCTCCTCGCACGAGGATTCCGCTGTCACCGTTGCGCGGCTGGCGTGGGCGGCCGACGCCGGGCAGCTCGATCGGACCCGTGCTCGTGTCGTTGGCGCTGACCAGCGCCGTGACCTTCTCGATCACGGACTGCGTCGACACGTGGCCTTCGCCGACCGCTGCATACAGCGCCGAGACGTCCTCGTAGCGGAGCTGGTGGGCGACCTCGGTGAACGAGTCCTGACTCATCAGCCGCTGCAGCGGCAGGTTCTGGCGGCGCATCGCGCGGGCGATGGACTCCTTGCCCTGCTCGATGGCCTCTTCTCGCCGCTCCTTGGTGAACCAGCCGCGGATCTTGTTGCGTGCGCGCGTGCTCTTGACGAAGCCGAGCCAGTCCTGGCTGGGGCCGGCGTCCGGGTTCTTCGACGTGAACACCTCGACGACGTCGCCGCTCTTCAGCTCGGACTCGAGCGGCACGAGGCGCCCGTTGACCTTGGCGCCCATCGTGCGATGGCCCACCTCGGTGTGCACGGCATAGCCGAAGTCCACCGGTGTCGCGCCCGCCGGGAGCCCGATGACGCGTCCCTTCGGCGTGAAGACGTACACCTCTTTCGCGCCGATCTCGAACCGCAGGGAATCGAGGAACTCACCGGGATCGGCGGTCTCGGCCTGCCAGTCGGAGATGTGCGCGAGCCATGCCATGTCGGTGTCGAGCGCCTTCGTGTCGCTCTTGCCGCCGTTCATCCGCTCTTTGTACTTCCAGTGTGCGGCGACGCCGTACTCGGCCTGCTGGTGCATCTCGTTGGTGCGGATCTGGATCTCGACGGTGCGCCCGCCCGGACCGATCACGGTCGTATGGAGCGACTGGTAGAGGTTGAACTTCGGGGTGGCGATGTAGTCCTTGAACCGCCCGGGCAGCGGCGTCCAGCGTGCGTGGATCGCACCGAGGACCGCGTAGCAGTCGCGCACGCTGCCGACCAGGATGCGGATGCCGATGAGGTCGTAGATGTCGTCGAACTCGCGGCCGCGCACGACCATCTTCTGGTACACCGAGTACAGCTGCTTCGGACGGCCCATGACGCGGCCGCGGATGCGCAGCTCGCGCAGGTCGGTGTCGACGGCATCGATCACGTTCTGCACGTACTGCTCGCGCTGCGGGGTGCGCTGCTTGACGAGGCTCTCGATCTCCGCGTACAGCTTCGGGTGCAGCACCGCGAACGAGAGATCCTCGAGCTCGGACTTGATCGCCTGGATGCCGAGCCGGTGCGCCAAGGGTGCGTAGATCTCGAGGGTCTCGGTCGCCTTCTTACGCGCCTTCTCGGGTGGAACGAAGCCCCAGGTGCGCGCGTTGTGAAGGCGGTCTGCCAGCTTGATCAGCAGCACACGGATGTCGCGCGACATCGCGACGATCATCTTGCGGACCGTCTCGGCCTGAGCGCTCTCGCCGTACTTGACCTTGTCGAGCTTCGTGACGCCGTCGACGAGCATCGCGACCTCGTCGCCGAACTCCGCGGTGAGCGCATCGAGCGCGTAGCCGGTGTCTTCGACGGTGTCGTGGAGCAGCGCGGCGGCGATCGCCTTCGGCCCCAGCCCGAGGTCGGCCAGGATCTGGGCGACCGCGAGCGGGTGGGTGATGTACGGCTCGCCGCTCTGACGGGTCTGCCCGCTGTGCGCTTTGTCGGCGACGGCGTACGCGCGCTCGATGATCGAGAGGTCGCCCTTGGGGTGGTGAGTGCGCACCGTGCGGAGAAGCTGCTCGACGTCGTCGCGCCGGGCGGATCGCGAGAAGATGCGCGGCACGAGGCGGCGAAGCGAGGAGGTCTGGGCGGGAGGGACGGTCTCGGTCATCCGAACCCCTCCCCTCCGCTGGACCTCACAATCCTACGCCCGCGCGGATGCGCGTCAGGCCGGCGTCCGCGCCAGCTCGCGCGCCGCCAGGACCCGCTCGTCGCGCGCCTTGATCGCCGGCTCGCCTTCGCGCAGCAGCGAGTACAGCGGCGCCGCCACGAAGATCGTCGAGTAGGCGGCCACGATCGTTCCGACGAAGATCGAGAGCGACAGGTCGGTGAGCGTCTGAGCGCCCAGCCACAGCGCGCCGATGAACAGGATCGCTCCCGTCGGCAGCACAGCGACGACGGTCGTGTTGATGCTTCGCACGAGCGTTTGGTTGACGGCGAGGTTGACGGACTCGCCGAACGTGCGACCCGACACCTCACCGTCTTCACTGGTGTTCTCCCGGATCTTGTCGAACACGACAGTGGTGTCGTACAGCGCATACGAGAGGATCGTCAGGAATCCGATGACGGCCGCCGGCGAGATCTCGAACCCGAAGAGCGCGTAGACGCCGACGGTGATGATGAGCACGTCCACGAGGCCGATGATGGCCGAGACCGACATCTTCCAGGTCCGGAAGTACAGCGCGAGGATGATGAAGGTCAGCGCGAGGAAGATCGCGAGACCCCACAGCGACTGGCGGGTGACGTCGGCTCCCCAGCTGGGGCCGATGAACGACGCACTGACTTCGCTCTCGGGGACGCCGTAGGCGTCGGCAAGCGCAGTCGCGACCTCGCGGCTCTCGGCGTCCTCGAGCTGATCGGTCTGCACGCGCACGGCGTCGTCGCCGATCGTGACCACCTTCGTCGTGGCGTCGGGGACGACGCTGTGCACGGCGTCGGTGGCCAGGGACTGGTCGACGGGGGTGCTCACGCCGCTCACGGTGAACTGGGAGCCGCCGGTGAACTCGATGGAGAACTGGATGGGACGGAACAGCGGCACCAGCGCGGAGCCGATCACGAGGATCGCCGCGATGAGGAACCACAGGCGACGACGAGCGATGAAGGGGAACGAGGTCTTGCCCGTGTAGAGGTCGTTGCCGAACTGGCTCATGGAGCGCATCAGTCGTCTCCCTCCTTGGCGGTCGTGCCGGGTTTCGAGGTATCGGACGCGGCAGCTGCGGCCAGTTCAGCCTGCTTGCGCTCGGCGATGGTCTGGCGGCGGACTGCTTCGCCGCGCGACTTGACGGAGCGACGCCCTGCTGCCGTCGTGGCCGTCGCGGCAACCGGCTCGCGGAATTGCGCGCGCCCGCGGTAGACGGCGCCGAGCGCGGTGGGGTCGAGACCCGACAGCGGGTGGCCGCCGCCGAAGAACCGGGTTCGCGCGAGCAGCTGCATGACCGGGTGGGTGAACAGGATGAAGATCAGGACGTCGATCGCGGTCGTGAGTCCGAGCGTGAACGCGAAGCCCTTCACCGTGGCATCCGCGAGGATGTACAGCACGACGGCCGCCAGGATGTTGATCGACTTGGAGATGTAGATCGTGCGCTTGGCGCGGTTCCAGCCGTCCTCGACGGCGCTGGTGATCGACTTGCCGTCGCGCAGCTCGTCCCTGATCCGTTCGAAGTAGACGATGAAGGAGTCGGCCGTGAAGCCGATCGTCACGATGAGGCCCGCAACACCGGCGAGCGACAGGCGGAAGCCCATCCGCCAGGCGAGGATGCACAGCGTCAGGTAGGTCAGCACCGCCATCACCGCGAGCGACGCGATGATCACGAAGCCCAGCGCACGGTAGACGATCAGCGAGTAGATCGCCACGAGCGCCAGGCCGATGAGACCGGCGATCAGGCCGATCTGCAGTTGCTGCGAACCGAGCGTCGCTGAGATGGAGTTCGAGCTCTCGACGCTGAAGCTCAGCGGCAGGGCGCCGTACTTCAGCTGATCGGCGAGGACTTTCGAGGTCTCCTGCGTGAAGTTGCCCGTGATGCTCGGGTCGCCGCCCAGGATCACCGCGTTCATCGAGGGCGCGGAGAGGACGTACCCGTCGAGCACGAACGCGAACTGGTTGACGGGCGGCTCGGCACCGAACAGGCGCTGGCTGATATCGCCGAAGATGCGCGTGCCCTCCTCGTCGAACCGGAGGTTCACCGCCCACAGCCCGTTCTGCTGCTGGAGGCCGAAGTTGGCGTCGTCGATCGACGACCCGTCGAGCTCTACCGGTCCGAGGATGTACTTGATCTCGCCGGCGGGGTCGCACGTGATGAGCGGCTGGTCGGCTGGCGCGTTGGCGGGATCGTTCGAAGGATCTGCGCAGTCGTACGACTGGAACTCGGCCTGGAGCTTCGGTGTGATCCACGCAAGGTCGCTGCCGTTCGTCGGCTCGGCGGTCGGGGTGGCCTGCAGCGTCGGCTCGGGCGTCGGGAACGGAGTCTCCTTGCCGTCCTCGCCCACGAACGACGTCGCCGGCGAGCCCGTGTACAGCACAGCGCGCAGCTGCAGCTGGGCGGACGCCTCGATGCGGTTGCGCGTCTCCTCGTCGGCCTGACCGGGGATCTGCACGACGATCTGGTTGCCCGCCTGAGTCGTGACGTCGGCCTCGCCGACGCCCGAGGCGTCGACGCGCTGGCGGATGATCGTGACCGCCTGGTTCATCTGCTCCTCGGAGGGAGCAGCGCCGTCCTCGGTCTGCGCCTCGAGCACGATCTGCGTGCCGCCCTGAAGGTCGAGCGCGAGCTCCGGCGTCCAGGAGCTCTGCTGGAAGACGTAGACACCGAGTGCGTTGATCGCGGCAAGTAGGGCCGTGATGACGAGGAGACCGGTCAGCGCGCGCCACGCATGCCGGACGGGAGTGGAAGTCGCCACTGATTCCGCTTTCTGGAAGGCAGCCCCGCAGGGCCGGTGGTCAGGCCTGGGGCTTGGTGCCGCTGTCGGAGTCCGGGTCGGAGTCCGCATTCGCGGGGCCGTCGGCGACGTCATCGCTCACGAGAGGCGCCGGCTCGACGACGACGTCATCGGCCGGGGAGGTCGTCGGAACGAAGTCATCCTCGGTGGGCTGCTCGACGGTCGCGGTGACGACGCGGAGGATCGCCTGGCTGTGCACCTTGATGTCGACGCCGGGCGCGATCTCGACGACCGCCGGCTGGTCGAGGTTCTCGGGGTCGTACGACACGATCGTCCCGTAGAGCCCGCCCTGCAGCAGCACCTCGGCACCGGGCACGGTGTTGCGCGCGCGCTCCTCCTGTTCGAGCTTCTGCTTCGCCATCCGACGGCGCGAGCTCCAGAACATGAAGACCAGGAGCACGACCAGCAGGATGATGAGGCCGTAGTTGGTGAAGAACTCGTTCATTGGAGGTGAGGTGACCTTTCGGGTCAGGCACACACCATGGCGGCGCTGCCTGCGAGGAGGAGGGTAGGCGAAAGCCTCCAGCGATTATAGGTCATCGAAGTCGAGCACCGATTCGACGGGCCGGGCGCCCAGGTGAGCATATGCCTCAGGTGTCGCGACGCGCCCTCGGGGGGTCCTCCCCATGAATCCGATCCGCACCAGGTAGGGCTCGACGACCGACTCGATGGTCTCCGCCTCCTCCCCGACCGCGACCGCCAGCGTGCCGAGCCCAACCGGGCCGCCGCGGAACCGTCGCACGACCGCGTCCAGCACGGCACGGTCGAGCCGGTCGAGGCCGATCGAGTCCACGTCGTACAGGTCGAGCGCGGCGTCGACGAGCGCTGTGTCGGCCGCCTCGCCGTCGCCGTGGACGATCAGGTAGTCGCGCACGCGGCGCAGCAGGCGATTCGCTATGCGGGGCGTGCCGCGCGAACGGCGCGCGATCTCGGCGCGGGCTTCAGGTGGCACCGAGACGCCGAGCATGACCGCCGACCGCGCGATGACCTGCTCGAGCTCTTCGGGCTCGTAGTACTCGAGGTGAGCGGTGAAGCCGAAGCGGTCGCGGAGCGGGTTCGGCAGCAAGCCGGAGCGCGTGGTCGCGCCGACCAGGGTGAACGGCGCGAGATCGAGCGGGATGCTGGTCGCGCCGGCGCCCTTGCCCACCATGATGTCGATGCGGAAGTCCTCCATGGCGAGGTACAGCATCTCTTCGGCCGAACGGGCCATGCGGTGGATCTCGTCGATGAACAGCACTTCGCCCGGAGTGAGGCTCGACAGGAGTGCTGCGAGATCGCCGGCGTGCTGAATGGCGGGTCCGCTCGAGAGACGCAGCGGGCGCGCGCTCTCGTGGGCGACGATCATCGCGAGGGTCGTCTTGCCGAGACCGGGCGGACCGGACAGCAGGATGTGGTCGGGCGGACGCTGCTGGATGCGCGCGGCGTCGAGCAGCAGCTGAAGCTGGCCGCGCACCTTCTGCTGTCCGACGAACTCCGAGAGGGAGGCCGGGCGCAGCGCACCCTCGATCGCCAGCTCGGTCTCGTCGACGGGCTCGGCGGCGTCTCGGAAGTCATCCACCGACGGGCTCCTTCCGCGCGGGCCCGAGCACCGACAGCGTCAGCCGCAGCAGCGCCGGCACCGACGCGCGATCGGCGGGCGCCGCATCGCCGGCGACGGACTCCACCGCCTCGGCGGCCACGCGCTCCGACCAGCCCAGGCCGATGAGCGCCTGCACCACCTGCGCGGGAACGGCGGCCGAGGCATCCGCCCGGCTCGCCGGTGACGTGTGCGAGGCCACGATCTTTCCCGCGAGCTGGACCACGATGAGCTTGGCGGTCTTGGGGCCGATGCCCGAAACGCGCCGGAACGGGGCGTCGTCGTCGGCGCTCACCGCGTCGGCGATCTGCGGGACGGTGAGCGTGGCGAGCACGCCGAGCGCAGACTTCGGGCCCACGCCGGTCACGCCGAGCAGCTGCGTGAAGACGGTCAGTTCGTCGCGACCCTCGAAGCCGAAGAGCGAGAGCGCGTCTTCGCGCACGATGAGGCTGGTGTGCAGCATGATCTGCTCGCCGAGGTGCGCAGCGCGCGCGACCTGCGGGGTCACGGCGACCGAGAGCCCGACCCCGCCGACCTCGACCACGATCGAATCGGGCTCGATGTGCAGCACGGTGCCGCGGACTGACGAGATCATGCTCCGAGCCTACGTGTGCGTTCGGACGTTTGTTCGAGCGACACGCTCGTCATCGCCGCGCGAGGCGCTCGGCATCGGCCCATGCACGCTGCGCCGGAGTGAGGGGACCGGATGCCGCGGCCGCCGCCCGTCCGCCGCGCCACGCGTGGCAGAGGGCGAGGGCAAGGGCGTCGGCGGCGTCCGCCGGCTGCGGCAGCGCATCGAGACGCAGCACCCGCGCGACCATCGCCTGAACCTGGCGCTTGTCGGCCGCGCCGTAGCCGGTCACGGCGGCCTTGACCTCGGACGGCGTGTGCGTCGCTGCGGGAAGGCCGCGCTCCCCCGCCACCAGCAGCGCGATGCCGCTCGCCTGCGCGGTGCCCATCACCGTCTGGCGGTTGTGCTGCGCGAAGACGCGCTCGACGGCGACCACCTCGGGCGCGTGGTCGTCGATGACCGCACGCAGTCCTGCGGCGATGAGCGCGAGCCGCTGCTCGATCGCCGCGCCGGGATCGGAACGCACCACACCCACGTGCACGAGCCGCGCGGAGCGATCAGGCGACACGTCGACGACGCCGACGCCGCAGCGCGTGAGCCCGGGGTCGATGCCCAGGACACGCAGCACACCGCGCGCGGAGGGAGTGGTCACTCCCCCACGCTAGGCGCGTTGTGCGCAGGCGCGCTCCAGGCGCGCCACGGTCGGAGCCGAGGTCTACTCGTCGTTCTCGAGCTCGGCCTGGACGTCGGCGCTCAGGTCGAAGTTGCTGAAGACGTTCTGCACGTCGTCGCTGTCCTCCAGCGCATCGATCAGGCGGAACACCTTGCGTGCCGTCTCGGCGTCGATCTCGACCTTCAGGTTCGGCACGAACTCGACGTCGGCCGACTCGTACTCGATGCCCGCGTCCTGCAGCGCGGTGCGGACGGCGACGAGGTCGGTCGCCTCGGTGATGACCTCGAAGCCCTGCGCGTGAGGCTCGACCTCTTCGGCGCCGGCCTCGAGCACCGCCATCATGACGTCGTCCTCGCTCGTGCCCTCCTCCGAGACGACGATGACGCCCTTGCGCGTGAAGTTGTACGCGACGCTGCCGGGGTCGGCGAGTGTGCCGCCGTTGCGGGTGAGCGCCGTGCGCACCTCCGCCGCCGCACGGTTCTTGTTGTCGGTGAGGCACTCGATCATGAGGGCGACTCCGTTGGGACCGTAGCCCTCGTACATGATCGACAGGTACTCGACCGATTCGCCGCCGATGCCGGCGCCGCGCTTGATGGCACGGTCGATGTTGTCCTTCGGGACCGACGTCTTCTTCGCCTTGAGGACGGCGTCGAAGAGAGTGGGATTGCCCTGCAGGTCGGGGCCGCCCAGCTTCGCGGCGACCTCGATGTTCTTGATGAGCTTGGCCCACGACTTGGCACGGCGCGCGTCGATGACCGCCTTCTTGTGCTTGGTCGTGGCCCACTTGGAATGCCCGGACATGCTTCTCCTGATCAGCTCGGCGGCGGCTCTCCCGCCCGGCCGCGGCCGACCGCGCTCGGGTCCGGCCACCGGCTGACCATTCTAAACCTGCCTCGTCCGTCGCGTGCCGCGGTGGACGGGCGCTGCGCGCAGTCGTCGAGCCGATCAGCCCAGGATGCGCCGGAGGGTGCGCAGATTGCGGTTCGTGGTGCGCGGCTTGAAGGCGGTCTTCGCGAGCACCTTCGCGAACGGCGTGTCCACGGTCGTGCCTTTGACGGGATTCCAGTAGACGACGCCGGGTCCGGACACGACCGGATCGGCCGAGGCATCCAGCGGCGCCGCTGCGGTCACGAGCTCATCGCGGGTCGCATCGTCGACGCAGAAGATCACCCAGGGCTGCCGGGACGCATCGGCGTCGTCGAACGGGAACCCGTCCACGGCAGTGGCGAGCTCGCCCCGGGTCACGAGCACGATCCACGCGTCATAGCCGAAGCGGGTGCGCAGCGCCCCTTCGATCGCGGTCTTGAGCTTCGCCCGACGGGATGCCGCTCCCCGGCCTCGAACACGACGTTCCCGCTGGCGAGCACGGTGCGCACACTCTCGAAGCCGAGCTCGGCGAAGACCTCCGCGAGGTCGGCGCTGCGGATCGTGATGCCGCCGACGTTCACTCCCCGCAAGAGCGCGACCCAGGTCGTCATCGTCTCAGAGGGCGAACTCGAGGGGGAATCGCGGCGAGGGAGACAGCGAGTCGATGAGCGTCATGCGACCGAATGTACCGCCGGACGACTCACGCTCCGGACCAAGCGCACGGTGTCGAGGAAGAGTCGGTGGAACCGATCCTCGCCGGTGACCTCGGGGTGGAACGCGGTCGCGATCAGATTGCCCTGGCGCACGGCGACGATCCGCCCGTCGTCGAGCCGGGCGAGCCTCTCGACGCCCGCGCCCGCCTCCTCGACGAGCGGCGCGCGGATGAACACCGCGTGCACGGGCTCGTCGCCCAGGACCGGGATCGCCAGATCGGTCTCGAACGAGTCCACCTGGCTGCCGAAGGCGTTGCGCCGCACCGTCACATCGAGGCCGCCGAACGTCTGCTGCCCCTTGATGCCGTCGGTGATGCGATCCGCCAGCAGGATCATGCCCGCGCACGTGCCGTACACCGGCAGCCCGTCGGCGATCGCCGCTCGGACGGGCTCACGCATCCCGAACGCGCGCGAGAGCTTGTCGATGACGCTCGATTCCCCGCCCGGGATCACGAGGCCCTCGACCGCCGCGAGCTCGTCCGGGCGCCGGACGAGCCTCACGTCGGCGCCGAGGCCCGAGAGCACGCGCGCGTGCTCTCGGACGTCTCCCTGCAGTGCGAGGACGCCGACGGCAGGCCGGGACGACATCACGAGGCGGCTCCGATCACCAGCCGCGCTCGGCCAGGCGGTGCGGTGCCGGGAGGTCGGAGACGTTGATGCCGACCATCGCCTCGCCGAGCCCGCGCGAGACGTCGGCGATGACCTTGGCGTCGTCGTAGAACGTCGTCGCCTTCACGATCGCGGCCGCGCGCTGCGCGGGATTGCCCGACTTGAAGATGCCCGAGCCGACGAACACGCCGTCGGCGCCCATCTGCATCATCATCGCGGCGTCGGCCGGGGTGGCCACTCCGCCGGCGACGAACAGCACGACGGGAAGCGTCCCGGTCTCGGCGACCTCGGCGACCAGGTCGTACGGCGCCTGCAGCTCCTTCGCGGCGACGTACAGCTCGTCCTTCGTCATCGACTTGAGCTGGTTGATCTCGCTGGTGATCTTGCGGATGTGCTTCGTCGCCTCAGACACGTCTCCGGTGCCCGCCTCGCCCTTGGAGCGGATCATGGCCGCTCCCTCGTTGATGCGCCGCAGGGCCTCACCGAGATTGGTCGCACCGCACACGAACGGCACGGTGAAGCCCCACTTGTCGATGTGGTTGACGTAGTCGGCCGGCGACAGCACCTCGGACTCGTCGATGTAGTCCACGCCGAGCTCCTGCAGCACCTGCGCCTCGACGAAGTGGCCGATGCGGGCCTTCGCCATGACGGGGATCGAAACGGCCTCGATGATGCCGTCGATCATGTCGGGGTCGCTCATCCGCGACACTCCACCCTGTGCGCGGATGTCGGCCGGAACGCGCTCGAGCGCCATCACGGCGACGGCGCCGGCGTCTTCGGCGATCTTCGCCTGCTCGACCGTGACGACGTCCATGATGACGCCGCCCTTGAGCATCTCGGCCAGTCCGCGCTTGACGCGTCCGGTGCCCGTGTCGACAGTGCTCACAGCGATTCCCTTCGGAGGGCCGCGCGACCGCGCGGCGGAGAGTGGATCGGGTTTGACCTAGGCCAAAAGATATCATGTACCGCGACCTAGACTCGGACCGCGAAGGGCGGTGCCATGGACCTCGAGATCAGCGGACGATCCGCATCGGAGATCGCGGACAGTCTCCGCTCCCTCATCGAGCGCGGGATGCTCCGCCCCGGCGACCCGCTCCCGTCGGTGCGCGCTCTCGCCGACGAGTTGGGCGTCAACCGCAACACCGCCGTTGCTGCCTACCGCCAGCTCACCCAGGCGGGTGTCATCGTCACGCGCGGACGCGGAGGCACACACGTCGCCGACCATGCCGCCGTGGCCCAGGAGGGATTCGCCGCCGACAGCGTGCTGCGCGATGTCGGGACCGGCAACCCCGATCCCGACCGGATCCCGCGACTCGAGAAGGCGCTCGCGCGGGCCGCGGGTCGGCCGGTGCTCTACGGCGAACCCGTGATCGATCCCGACCTCGAGGTCTGGGCGCAGCGGTGGATGACCGAAGGGCTGACGGCCGCGGCATCCGCTCGCCTCACCATCACCAGCGGAGCGGCCGACGCGGTCGAGAGACTGCTTGCGCAGGCGTTGACGCGCGACGATGCGGTGGCGCTCGAGGATCCGTGCTTCTTGGCGAGCATCCACACCGTCCGGCTCGGCGGCTACCGACCCGTGCCGGTTCCGGTCGACGGCGAGGGCATGACCGTTGACGGCCTGCGCCGGGCACTCGAGGACGGCGTGCGGGCGGTCGTGTGCACCCCGCGCGCGCAGAATCCGACGGGGGCGAGCCTCTCCGAGCGCCGTGCCGCCGATCTGCGCGCGCTGCTGCGCGATCACCCCTACGTGCTCGTCATCGAGGACGACCATTTCTCGATGCTCTCGCGACGCCCGTACCACTCGCTCATCGGGCCGGAGCAGCGGCGGTGGGCGCTCGTGCGGTCGGTGTCGAAGTTCCTCGGACCCGACATGTGCCTCGCTGTGACCGCGTCCGACCCCGAGACCGCCGACCGGCTCGCGATGCGGCTCACGCCCGGCACCACCTGGGTGAGCCACCTGCTGCAGCGCTTGGTGCACGCTCAGGTCACGGACGCCGCCACCGTCGGGGCGATCCATGACGCAGGCGAGCACTACGCCGCGCGGAACGCCGCCTTCGCCGAGCGGCTGACCGCGCACGGCATCCCCGCCGAAGCGGGTGACGGCCTCAACCTGTGGGTGTCGCTGCCGGCGCCGGCCCGCTCGGTGTCGGAGCAGCTGATGCGGCGCGGCTGGCTCGCCCGCACCGGCGACGAGTTCGTCCTCTCGGTGGGCACACCTTCGCGTCGACTGCGCCTGACCGTGCACGATCTCGAAGACGACGACGCCGAGCAGCTCGCCGCCGACCTCGCGGCAGCGGTCCGCGCGGCGCGCGGCCGGCCTGTGCTGGCCGAGGTGGGATGATCGAGCGGTGAAGATCCTCTCGATCCAGTCGGCCGTCGCCTACGGCCACGTCGGCAACTCGGCCGCCGTCTTCCCGCTGCAGCGCATCGGCGTCGAGGTCCTCCCCGTCTACACGGTGAACTTCTCGAACCACACCGGCTACGGAGCATGGCGCGGTCCGCTCATCAGCCCCGATGATGTGCGCGAGGTCATCCTCGGCATAGAGGAGCGCGGTGCGTTCCCCGAGATCGACGTCGTGCTCTCGGGCTACCAGGGCAGTGAGGGGATCGCCGACGTCATCCTCGACACCGTGCAGCGCGTGAAGCAGGCCAATCCGTCGGCCGTGTACTCGTGCGACCCGGTGATGGGCAACGCCAAGTCCGGCTGCTTCGTGGCCCCTGCGATCCCGATCCTGCTGCGCGATCGGGTCGTACCGGCGGCAGACATCATCACGCCGAACCAGTTCGAGCTGGGATTCCTCACCGACACCCAGCCCGACACGCTCGAGACGACGCTCGCCTCCGTCGAGCTCATCCGCGCCACCGGGCCGCGCACCGTGCTCGTCACGAGCGTCGAACGCCCGGACGCACCCGACGAGACCATCGAGATGCTCGCCGTCGACGACTCCGGCGCCTGGATCGTGCGCACCCCGCACATCCCGATGAAGGCCAACGGCTCGGGCGACGTCACCGCGGCGCTCTTCACGGCGCATTACCGGGGCACGGGCGATCTGGCCTACGCGCTCGCGTGCACCACGTCGAGCGTGTTCGACCTCCTCGAGCGCACGCACGCGTCAGGACAGCGCGAGCTGCAGCTCGTCGAGTCGCAGGAGGCCTACGCCAGCCCGCGGATGCAGTTCGACGTCACCCGCGTGGCATGAGAGAGGAGCGGGGGCCACCGGCCCAGGACACCCCCAACGGTTTGGCCACATCCCCACCGCCCGGCCCCCCGCCGTGGTTCCCGGGCCCCCCCCCCGGGGGTGTTTTCTGGTGGTGGGCTGGCCCGCCCCCCCCCCCCCCGCTCCTCTGTTCTCACTCTGCCCAGGCCTCGGCCACCGCGCGGCGCACGTCGCCGAGCAGCTGCGGCAGCGCTTTGGTGCGCGCGATGATCGGGAAGAAGTTCGCGTCGGACGCCCACCGTGGCACGACGTGCTGATGGAGGTGCTCGTCGACGCCGGCACCGGCCACACTCCCCTGGTTCATGCCGATGTTGAAGCCGTCGCAGCGTGACACCGTCCGCAGCACCCGCATGGCCTGCTGCGTCAGCGCGCCGATCTCGACGACCTCTTCATCTGTGGCCTGGTCGTAGGTCGCGATGTGGCGGTACGGGCAGATCAGGAGGTGGCCCGAGTTGTACGGGAACAGGTTCAGCAGGGCGTAGGCGGTGCGTCCGCGCGCCACGATGAGCCCGTCCTCGTCGGACTTGTCCGGGGCCTCGCAGAACGGGCACGTCTCGCGCAGCGGATCGGGCCCGGCCTTGATGTACGCCATGCGATGCGGGGTCCACAGGCGCTGGAACCCGTCCGGCACACCCGGGAGCGTCGCCGCGTCGATGAGCGCGGGGTCCGCACCCGGGCGGCCATCCGTCACGAGAAGTCCTCGGCGCCGTTCACCAGAGCGTGCGATGCGATCGCCGAGTGCACTCGGCGCACGGCGTCGGCGATCGGCACACCGTTCTCCTGTGTGCCGTCGCGGAAGCGGAACGACACCGTGCCGGCGGCCTGATCCTGCGCGCCCGCGATCAGCATGAGCGGCACCTTCTGGGTGGTGTGCGTGCGGATCTTCTTCTGCATGCGGTCGTCGCTGTGGTCGAGCTCGGCGCGGACGCCCTCGGTCTTCAGCTGCGCGATGACCTCACCGAGATAGTCGGCGAAGTCGTCGGCGACGGGGATGCCCACGACCTGCACCGGCGACAGCCACACCGGGAACGCGCCCGCGTAGTGCTCGAGCAGGATCGCGAAGAAGCGCTCGATGGAGCCGAACAGTGCCCGGTGGATCATGATCGGCCGCTTCTTCTGGCCGTCCCGGTCGGTGAACTCGAGCTCGAAGCGCTCGGGCAGGTTCACGTCGACCTGCACCGTGGACAGCTGCCAGGTGCGGCCGATGGCATCCTTCGTCTTCAGGTCGATCTTCGGGCCGTAGAACGCGGCCTCGCCCGGGACTTCGGTGACCTTGAGGCCACTCGCGTGCGCCACGTTGCGCAGCGCGTTCGTCGAGTAGTCCCAGAACTCGTCCGAGCCGATCCACTTGTCCTTCTCGTCGTCGCGCATCGAGAGCTCGAGCTCGAAGTCCTCGAGCCCGAAGTCGCGCAGCATCGAGATGACGAACTCGAGGACGCGCGTGGTCTCCTGCTCGAGCTGGTCGGGGGTGACGAACAGGTGCGAGTCGTCCTGGGTGAAGCCGCGCACGCGGGTGAGCCCGTGCAGGGCGCCCGACAGCTCGTTGCGGTAGACCGTACCGTTCTCAGCGAGGCGCATCGGCAGGTCGCGGTAGCTGCGTGCACGCTCCTTGAAGATCAGGATGTGCATCGGGCAGTTCATCGGTTTGAGGTAGTAGTCGACGCCTGCCTTGGTGATCTCGCCGGCCTCGTCGCGCTCCTCGTCGAGGTGGATGGGCGGGAACATCCCCTCCTTGTAGGTGACGAGGTGGTTGGACTGCAGGAAGAGGTCCTGCTTCGAGATGTGCGGCGTGTACACGTAGGTGTAGCCGCCCTCGACATGGCGACGACGCGCGTGCTGCTCCATCTCGCCCCGCACGACTCCGCCGCGCGGATGCCACACCGACAGGCCCGAGCCGATCTCGTCCGGGAACGAGAAGAGGTCGAGCTCCTTGCCGAGCTTTCGGTGGTCGCGCTTGGCGGCCTCCTCCATTCGCTGCTGGTAGGCGCGCAGCTCGTCCTTCGAAGGCCAGGCGGTGCCGTAGATGCGCTGCAGCTGCGGGTTCTTCTCGCTGCCGCGCCAGTACGCGCCCGCGACGCGCTGGAGCGCCCAGCCGTTGCCGATCATGCGTGTGTTCGGCAGGTGGGGACCGCGGCACAGGTCCTTCCAGACCGTCTGCCCGTCGCGGTCCACGTTGTCGTAGATCGTCAGCTCGCCGGCGCCGACCTCGACGGAGGCCCCCTCGGCGGCTTCCTTCGTGCCGCCCTTGAGCCCGATGAGCTCGAGCTTGAACGGCTCGTCGACGAGTTCGACGCGCGCCTCCTCGTCGGAGACGACGCGGCGCACGAAGCGCTGCCCCTCGCGGATGATGCGCTGCATCTCCTTGTCGATGGCCTTCACGTCTTCGGGCGTGAACGGGTGCTCGACACCGAAGTCGTAGTAGAAGCCGTCGGTGATCGGCGGGCCGATGCCGAGGGTGGCCTGCGGGTTGATGCGCTGGACGGCCTGGGCGAGGACATGCGCTGCGGAGTGCCGCAGGATGTTCAGCCCGTCGGGGCTGTCGATGATGACGGGTTCGACCTCATCGGCGTCCTCGACCCGCGTGGCGAGGTCTTTCAGCTCGCCGTTCACGCGGAGGGCGACCACAGAGCGGTCGGGGAAAAGGGCGAACCCGTCGGCGGGGTACGACACGTCAGTCACGGAAACTCTCCTGGAGGTGGCTCGGATCAAGGCTACTCAGCTTCGGACGCCGGGCGCGTCCTGCCCGCTCAGGCGCCGAGCGTTCGCGTGCCGGCCGTCACGGCCCAGAATGCGTGCGTCGACACGGCGAGTTCCATTCGTCGAGTCTATCCAGTCGCTCCGGGCGCACCGCGCCCGCGGCGCGGGCGGCGGTCCGGCATGGCCGCTCCGTCGTACGCTCGGCGACATGAGGCGACGGCGCATCGAGTCCTCCGCCATCGCGGCGGTCGGCTACGACCCCGCGATGGCGATCCTCGAGATCGAGTTCACATCAGGTGACGTGTACGAATTCTTCGCGGTTCCGCCGTCTGTGCACGACGGACTGCTCGCCGCCGAGAGCCCGGGGCGCTTCTTCCAGTCGCGCATCCGGGAGCGGTACCCCGACCGTCGGAAGCGGTGAGACACGGCTCGCGCGGTTCGGAGCCGAAAACGCGAAAACCCCCGGCATGCGGGGGTCTTCCGGGTGGTGCGCGATACTGGGATCGAACCAGTGACCTCTTCCGTGTCAGGGAAGCGCGCTACCGCTGCGCCAATCGCGCCTGTACAGGCTATTCAGTTCGAGTGGAGGTGGCGACGGGATTCGAACCCGTGTAAACGGCTTTGCAGGCCGGTGCCTAGCCGCTCGGCCACGCCACCGCGTGTGGTTTGACCCCACGTGCCGTGGCCTCCCGGTGAGAAGGCCCCTGCACTCGAGCGGATGACGAGACTCGAACTCGCGACCCTCACCTTGGCAAGGTGATGCGCTACCAACTGCGCTACATCCGCATTTCGTTCCCGGATTCTCACCCGGGCACTTGAAGAACTTTATCCCACGAACGGCGGAGCGCCAAACCGAGCGCGACCCGCGCGTGTCTCACATTCCGGTCTCGGGCACCCTCCCGTATCCGGTAGTATCGACTCTCGGCCCCTCGGGGCAGCGGGCGATTGGCGCAGTTGGTAGCGCGCTTCCTTCACACGGAAGAGGTCATCAGTTCGAGTCTGGTATCGCCCACCGGAAAGAGGCCCGGAATCACGCGGAAGTCGCGGATTCCGGGCCTCTTGCTTTGCCCGCTCAGGCCGGTTGTGTGTGCGGTGTGTGTGACGATGCCCTCGGAATCATCGCTGAGACGCGCTCTGCGTGCACCCGGTCGGCGTCGCCGACGCGCGCCACGTAGAGGTCAGCGGTGATGCGGCTCGTCGAGTGGCCGAGCCGTTTCGACAGCTGCGTGACGTCTCCCCCGCCCGCGATCCAGAGTGACGCGTGTTCATGCCGCGCGCCGTGCAGCGTGATCTTCGGGAGCCCCGCGCGCTTGCGGAGCGTCTCAAACAGGCGCGTCGCGTAGTCGGGCTTCACGGGCTCGCCGTTCTCCATGGTGAAGACATAGCCCGTGTCGGTCCACGCTTCGCCCCAGAGCTCCCGCTCGCTGTCCTGCCGCAGCCGCCAGCTGAGCAGTGCACCGATTCGTTTCACTCTCGCGCACGAGCTCGGCCATCTTGTGCTCCACTCCTTCCGCCAGTCGGCGGATCCGGAGACGGAGGCGCACCTGTTTGCGGGCGCGTTCCTCGTTCCCGACTCTCGCGCGGCCGAACTGATTCCACCAGACTCGACGCTGCAGCAGCTCGCGCGGGTGAAAGCTGGTTGGGGCGTCTCGATCGCCGCGCTGGTGAAACGGGGCGAGGCAGCCGGCACGATCGACAAAGACCGCGTCTCGACGCTCTACCGTCAAATCTCGTCTCGCGGATGGCGCAAGGAGGAGCCCGTGCACGTTGGCGCAGAGACGCCGCGCCTGCTGTTCCGCCTCCTTCAAGATCGCTATGGCGAGAACCCCTACGCTGCTGAGCGCATCGAGCACGAGCTCGCATTCCCGGTCATGACCCTTCGCGCGCTCGCGCCCGCTCCTGCCGCAGTCGGTAGGTCGACCACCTCACGCCCGGTTGCGCAGTTGCGGGCGCTATGACATCGACAGGATCGGCGTCAGGAGCTCGTGTCGCAAGTCCTGCTGGATCGAGAATGCGGCCAACGTGACGATTCTGGCGAGCCGCACCGGGTATGGATGGACCGACAACCCCTGTTCTCAATAGAAGAGGATCGAGGCCTCTTGCGCCGCGCTGATGGCGTTGAGCTTCACGAAGAACGAGCCGGTATATCCGGACGCGCATCCGAAGCCGAAGTGCTGGCCGTGGGCGACGGCGTAACCCGTCACCGATTGGGTTGTGAGCCAGGGGCCGCCCGAATCGCCGTGGTCGGTGTAGTGCTGATTCATGAGGACACCGCTCATGCCGGAGTAGGTTGTACCCGCGCACGAGGGCAGGGTGTAAGTCGGCATCTTCACGGTCGCGACGGTGAGACCGGTGGTTCGTCCGCTCATCGCGACGGAATCGCCCGCGCCCCAGGCGGTGTCGATCGCGACTACGCGACGGACGACGTTCGTCGTCTGGTTGCCGACAAAAACCGTGGGCGAGTAGGAGGTCCCGCTCATGATGGCTGAGTCGACGCCCGGCTTCGACTGGAACACTGTGCCGACATACGTGCCGTTGTTATACCAGCTGACATCGATGCAGTGTCGGGCTGTCGAGCCTACGATTTGCCCCGAACCCCAGCGCTTCCACGTAAACCCTAGGTGCATCCGTAGTTAGCGGAATCAATAGCTGCGCCGGCCGTGTACGGCTGGTAGTCGTCCACGCGGCTCTCGGGTGCCCACCCTTCCACCGGCTCGATTCGCTCAAGAACGACCCTGGGGTCGTCGAGATTCTCGATGGCACGAATGAGGATCGGGGCGTCCTTGAAATTCGGGTCAACCTGCAGCAACACCCGGTTGCTCGCCGGATCATGACCCCCGCCGATGCCAGTGGCTCCGGCCCACTCCTTCTGATGCTCGAGCAACCTGGCCGCGAGTTCGTCGAGCTCGCGCTGTGAATACTCAACTCGCTCAAATTCCGTGGCGAGAGGGGTCGCGGACGCGGAAACGATCTTCCGGGCCTGCTCCAGGGCGGCGTCAGAAGTCATCCGAACGGTCAGCACTCCAGAATCGCCGTCCCAGAGGAGCCCGCCGTCGTACTCCACCAGTGGCGCAAGCAGCGACCGCAACCGATCGCGTTCGGCCGACTGGTCAGCGTCGCCGGTCAGATCGGCAGGAAGAGGGTCCTGGTCGGGTGGTGTCTCTTTGCCGTCGTCCACGGAACGGGGCGCTGTGCGCTCCTCGGCGAACGCGACGTTGGTCGAGCCGGCGACGAAGAGCCCGATTGCGAGAAGACCGACGACGCCAAGAAGACTCCGCTGCATTTTCGCATGCTATGGTGCGCCGTCATGAGGGCGCAATGGAGATCGTTTGGCACGGTGAGTGGTGCTGTACTGATCACCCTGGTTGCCGCGGGCTGCACTTCCGTTTCCCCGCCTGACCCCACCCCGACCGGGGACGAGATCCGGATTGTCACGAGTAACCAGACCGAACCGACCGGCATGGAGGTTCAGCTCACCGCAGACCTAGTCATCGGCGACAAGGGGTGTGTCCAGGCGGAGACCGCGGGCGGCACCGTGAATCTTGTGTGGCCTAGCGGATACACCGTCCACGGGGACAGCCAGGCGTTCACCGTCCTGAACGCCGACGGGGACGCCGTCGCCGCATCAGGGTCCACCGTGACAATGACCGGTGGGCCTGGTGACGAGGTCGACGCGGCATGGGCCAACGCTGATTGCATCGATGGTGAGCCTTGGATGGTCGGCGCCGCCAAGTGATGCTGGAGAGCGGGTCCGAACCGGTGGTCCCCATTTCGACCATCGCCTGGCGGCTAATCATCAGCACTTGCCGCGCTCATCGACCAGTCGATGACCAAACGCGCGCGAGCGCCCGTTCGACCGGTCGAAGCGAAACCCGCGCGGGCGCGGGCGCAGGTACGGCACGACCGGCGCTGTGTGCGCGTGTGTGTGCGGACGGGATGGGATGGTTTGGGATGCGTTGGGACGGCGCGTGCTGCCGATGCTACTGGGCACCGAGATTCCGGGCTTTCTGGGGACGAGATGGGACCCGTTGGGACGGTCTTCTTTCCTTCACACGGAAGAGGTCATCAGTTCGAGTCTGGTATCGCCCACCGAAATGCCCCCGCTCCGGCGGGGGTTTTCCGTTGTCGGAGCCCTCGACAGAGCCGGTCGTCCCGACCGTGTCCCGTACGCGAACCCTCTGACCGGGATCCGCACGAGATGGTGGCGCCGGATGAGGATGCTCTCACGCCTCGGCGAATGTGAGCGGTAACGCGATAGCGTGGCCATCAATCCGCTCCCCTGCGGATCTCCGGTCGACACGGTGGTCGCCACTGCGACGAGTCTTGACTCGCCGTGCACGACGCCCGCGTCGGACCAGGCGACGTTCCAGAACCGTCCGGAAAGAGGGCACCGATGCCACAGATCCCATCCCCCACCTCGCCGAACCGAACACCGAGCCGCCGAGTCACGGCCCGCCTCCTGTCGCTGGCGACGACCGGCGCGCTGGGCGTCGCCATGCTCGCCGCGACCCCCGCGATGGCCCAGATCCCCGAGACCTCGTCTCCGCCTGACGCCGCCGCTGTCACGGCGGCGGAGCAAGAAGCGCCGGAGCAGGAGTACGAACGCTACGTCTTCGCGTCGTTCCACGGCGGCGATGACGGCGGCAGGAACGGCGAGCAGATCTGGATCAGCGCATCCAAGGGGAACGACCCCCTGAACTGGTACGAGCTCAACTACGACGAGGGGACGTCGGTGTCACAGCCGATCCTCCAGACGGTCAACCCGCCCCAGGGGCAGATGGGCCTGCGCGACCCGTCACTCATCCGCTCGGCGGACGGTGAGAGCTTCTTCCTCCTCGCGACCGACCTGAAGACCTACCAGGACGGCCAGTCGTGGTCGTACCGCCAGTCGAAGGGCTCGCGGAACCTCGTGGTCTACGAATCCGACGACCTCGTCAACTGGTCGGAGCCCCGCTTCATCAAGGTCGAGGACGATCACGCCGGCAACGTCTGGGCGCCGGAGGCCTTCTATGACGAGAAGAACGAGCAGTACATCGTCTTCTGGGCGTCGAACCTCTACCCCGACGAGAACATCGAGAGCCGCAACACGTCGCAGATCTCGTACAACCGCATCCGCGTGGCCACGACCAAGGACTTCGTGACCTTCAGCGAGCCGACGACCTGGGTCAACCTCGATCGTTCCACCGGCCGCCAGGGCTGGGGCATGATCGACTCGACGATGATCGCGACGGATGACCGGATCTACCGTCTCACCAAGGACGAGAACGGCTTCCGGGTGCTGCTGCAGTACATCGACTCGCTCGACGACCTGTACGACACGTGGGGCGCGGAGGAGACCACCCCGTACGTGACGAACCGCAACCCCATCACGCCGCTGACCGAGAACCCCAACGCGTGGACGATGGTGGGCAACCCCAACGGCTCGAGCAAGTGGCAGATCCCGGGTCTCTCCGGCGGCAACCTCGAGGGACCACTCGTCTTCAAGGACAACGTCGAGGACAAGTGGTATGTCTTCATCGACTACGCCTCCGGTGGCGGCTACGTCGCGTGGCGTGCGGATTCGATGGACACGCCGCCGAACGAGTGGGAGTACCTCGGCCAGTCGTGGTGCAACACCACCGGCCTCTCCAGCTCGTGCAATGCCCGATCGGAGACGTCGCCGCACTGGTCGCTGCCCGTCAGCCCGCGCCATGGCTCGGTGCTTCCCGTCACGCTCGAGGAGTGGGAGGGCGTCATGGCCCACTACAACTCCCCCGTGCATGTCGAGGCGTCGGTCGTCGATGAGAGCGGTGCGGCCGTCGAGGAGGACGCCTGGCTGAACGAGGCGCCCCACCTCGAGGTGGACTGGACCGACTTCAACGACACCGGTCTCTCGCCGGCATGGCTGCGGCTGGTCGAAGGCCACAACGACGGCCCCCGTGTCGTCGCAGCCGACACGATCACCGACATCTCTCGGGGCATGACCGTGCCCGTCAATGCCGTGGAGGGGACGAACTGGGCGCAGCTCGAGTATCGGGATGCCTCGCTCGGCGGCGACGCGGTCATGCTGTGGACGACCGACGTGGCGTACAAGCTGGACACGACAGCGCCCGACGTCGACGTCCAGGTGGACGGCTGGGACGTCGCCGTCTCGGCGACTGACCCGCTTCCCGCCGGTGTCGCGGAGAACTCGGGCATCGCCACCTGCGAGCTGCGCGTCGACGAGGGCGAGTGGGCCGATTGCGAAGCCACGTCGACGCTGGAGCCGTCGATCGTCGACCGCACCGCCACGGTCCGGGCGACCGACAACGCGGGGAACGAGAGCACCGAGACCGCCGTGGTCGAGGGCTCCGGTCTCGTCTCGACCTCGATCGACACCCGGTGCGTCGGCTCGAAGGTGATGCTCATCGTCACGGTGACCAACATCGAGGACGCACGTGTCTCGTCCACGGTGACGACCACGTACGGATCGCGCCCGGTGCCGTCGCTGGGTGCGGACAAGAGCCGCTCGCAGGCCTTCGCCACCCGCCTCGAGAGCATCCCGGCCGGTTCCGTGGAGATCACGAGCACGGCGACGATCGGCGGTGAGACGATCACCGTGGAGGACGTCATCGACTACTCCGCGTCGACCTGCGGCTGATCCGCAGCACACGCGCTCGAGGGGTGCGTCGCCGGCTCGGCCGGCGGCGTGCCCCTCGTTGCGTGAGAGGGTCCGAGCCGGCCTATCCGTAGGCCCTACGCCGTGGCGCCTTCCGCGCCCCAGCCGTAGCGGCTGCCGAGCGCCGCGGCCACGCGGGCGAAGCGGTCCGGCTCGAGGACGGACGCCTCGCGCCGCATGCCGGCCCGGTGGACGCGGTAGATCTGCTCGATGTCGACCCAGGACGGCCGACCTCGCGCATCCCACGATCCCGAGCCGAGCGCGAGATAGTCGCGGTCGCCGTCGTGGGATTTGCTCGTGAGCCGGACGGCGTACACCCAGTCGTGGTCCTCGCGTGCGATCACGAGCACAGGCCGATCCTTGCCGCGTCCGTCACGCTCGTCGTACGGCACCCAGGTCCAGATGATCTCGCCCGCGTCCGGCTCGCCGTCGACATCCGGGAGATAGCTGATGTGCAGGCCGCCCGGTGCCGGAGGCACGATCTCGACGGTGGCGGTGTCTCCGAACCGGCCGGGCTCATCGCCTTCGACGTCGGAGGGCCGTGTGCTCGCCCCTGCCGAATGGAAGAGCTGCGCGAATCGGCTGAGCAGGCGGGATTGCGTCACCAGGTCACCCTAGCGCTGACGATGAGGGGCGCCGCGGTCGGACCGCGACGCCCCTCGTTCGGTCGGTGCGTCAGACGCGCTCGTCCAGGAGGTATCCTTCCTCACCGTGCACGACCGTGTCGACACCGGCGATCTCGTCCTCGTTCTTGACGCGGAAGCCGATCGTCTTCTCGATGACGAACCCGATCGCGAACGACACCGCGAAGGAGTAGATCAGCACGCCGAGGGCGGCGATGACCTGCACGACGAGCTGCTCGGGGCCGCCGCCGAGGAAGAGGCCGGTCTCGGTCGCGAAGAAGCCGAGGTAGATCGTGCCGATGAGACCGCCGACGAGGTGGATGCCCACGACGTCGAGCGAGTCGTCGAAGCCGAGCTTGAACTTAAGCTCGATCGCCAGGGCGCAGACGGCACCGGTGACGACACCGAGCAGCAGGGCCCATCCGGGGGTGAGGTTGGCGCAGGCCGGGGTGATCGCGACGAGGCCGGCGACGGCACCGGAGGCGGCGCCGACCGACGTGGGCTTGCCGTCCTTGAACTTCTCGACGAGGATCCAGCCGATGACCGCGGCCGCGGTCGCGCCGAGCGTGTTG
Source organism: Microbacterium sp. CFH 31415 (assembly GCF_022538185.1). Taxonomy (GTDB): domain Bacteria; phylum Actinomycetota; class Actinomycetes; order Actinomycetales; family Microbacteriaceae; genus Microbacterium. Next base: position 348,481 of record NZ_JAKYXC010000002.1, read on the forward strand.
ATCGTGATGAGGCCGACGCCCCCCATGTCCTCCGACAGCCACTCCGCGCCGCCGTTGAAGCCGAACCAGCCGAACCACAGGAGCGATGCGCCCAGCAGCGTCAGGGGCACGTTGTGCGGCTTGAGGATGCCCTTCTGGAAACCGATGCGCTTGCCGAGGACGAGAGCCAGGGCGAGGGCTGCGGCACCGGCGTTGATGTGCACGGCCGTACCACCGGCGTAGTCGATGACGGCGACGCCGCTCTCCTCGCCGAACAGCGTGGTGCCGAGGTTGTAGACCCAGCCGCCGCCCCACACCCAAGCGGCGACGGGGAAGTAGACGAGCGTCGCGAACAGGCCCGCGAAGATCATCCATGCGCCGAACTTGGCGCGGTCGGCGATGGCGCCGGAGATGAGGGCGACGGTGATGATGGCGAAGGTGGCGCCGTACGCGGTGCCGAGCAGGCCCACATTCGCATCCTCACCCGACGCGAGGCTCGCGAGCCCGAAGTCGCTGAAGGGGTTGCCGGCGAAGCTCCAGGTGCCGTCGACGACGCTCATGTTGGCGCCGTACAGGATCCAGAGCACACCGACGAGGCCGAGTGCGCCGAAGCTCATCATCATCATGCTGACGACGCTCTTCGCTTTGACCAGGCCGCCGTAGAAGAACGCCACACCGGGCGTCATGAGGAGGACTAGAGCGGTTGCGGTTACCGCCCAGGCGATGTTGCCGGGTGCGTCCATGGGGTGATACCTCGCATCGGGTTCGGTGGTGACAGAGCCACGAAGCACTCGGGAGGGCGCTGCGTGTTCCGTCAGTCTGGCGAGCGAGCGTTTCACCGGCCGTGCGTGTCGTGTTTCCCGATCGTTACAGCGGCCCCGTACGTGTAAACATCCTGTTTCGGCGCGACGAGAACGCGCCGCGAATCCGCGCAGGAGGAGGTGTGCGTCACGCGAGCGTCGACGCGACGAGCCGCGAGACGGCGCGCAGGTACTTCTTGCGGTACCCGCCGGCGAGCATCTCTTCGGGGAAGACGAGGTCGAGCGAGATCCCGGTCGCCCGGATCGGCAGCTCGGCGTCGTAGACGCGGTCGATGAAGGCGACGAACCGCAGGGCGGCGGACTGGTCGGTGAAGGGCTCCACGTCGCGCATGCCGACGGCGCTGAGCCCCTCGATCAGGCGGATGTACCGGGACGGGTGGACCTTCGCGAGATGCGAGACCAGGTGGGCGAACGTGTCGTCCGACACCAGGCCCGAGGCCGAGGCATCCGCCACCGCCGCTTCGTACTGGGGCTGGGTCAGCACCTGGGCGTGTCCGTCGACCGCGCGATGACGATAATCGGTGCCGTCGATGCGGATGGTCTGGAAGCTCGACGCCATCGCGTGGATCTCGCGCAGGAAGTCCTGGGCGGCGAACCGTCCCTCGCCGAGGGCGTTGGGAGGGGTGTTGGATGTCGCCGCCAGCCGTGTGCCGGAGGACACGAGCTCACCGAGCAGACGCGTCATCACCATCGTGTCGCCCGGGTCGTCGAGCTCGAACTCGTCGATGCAGAGCAGGTCGGCTCCGCGGAACAGCTCGACGGTGTTCTTGTAGCCGAGCGCTCCGACGAGCGCGGTGTACTCGATGAACGAACCGAAGTACTTCCGGCGAGCCGGCAGCGCGTGGTAGATCGCGGCCAGCAGGTGCGTCTTGCCGACGCCGAAGCCGCCGTCGAGGTAGACGCCCGGCTTCGTCTCGGGCCGCTTGGCCTTGCGGAAGAAGCCGCCCTTAGCCGGCTGCCCGGCGCCCGAGAACGCGAGCAGCAGATCCTTCGCCTCCTGCTGAGACGGGTAGGCGGGATCAGCGCGGTAGGTCTCGAAGGTCGCGTCGGCGAACTGCGGCGGCGGCACGAGGGCTGCGACCATGTCGGCACCGGCGAGCTGCGGCGCGCGCTCCACGAGGTGCACGATGCCGGTACGGGTGGTCGAAGCGGTCATGCGCATCCTGTGTCGGTGTCTTACGGGAAGAGGCGGTGTGCGTGCCCGGGAATCTAGGGTGAGATCGGACGGTTCAACCCTAGTCGTCCCCTTTGACGCCCCGACCCGAGGAGCAGCCCATGACCGTCGAGCCCGACACGTCGTCCGCGAAGTTCGCCGAGTACTCCGAGCCGAACCGGCTCGTGACCGGCGAGTGGCTGCAGGAACGGCTCGACACCCCCGGTCTGGTCGTGGTCGAGTCCGACGAGGACGTGCTGCTGTACGAGACCGGTCACATCCCGGGCGCGGTGAAGGTCGACTGGCACACCGAGCTCAACGATCCGGTGGTCCGCGACTATGTCGACGGCGCCGGCTTCGCCGAGCTGCTCAGCCGCAAAGGCATCAGCCGCGACGACACAGTGGTGATCTACGGCGACAAGAGCAACTGGTGGGCCGCCTACGCCCTGTGGGTCTTCTCGCTCTTCGGTCACGAGGATGTTCGCCTGCTCGACGGCGGCCGTGACAAATGGATCGCCGAAGGCCGCCCGATTACGACCGAACCGGCCAACCGGCCCGCGACCGACTACCCGGTCGTCGAACGCGACGACCGCGCGCTGCGCGCATACAAGGAGGACGTGCTCGCCCACCTCGGCAAGCCCCTCATCGACGTGCGCTCGCCCGAGGAGTACGACGGGTCGCGCACGTCCGCGCCGGCGTACCCCGAGGAGGGCGCGCTGCGCGCCGGCCACATCCCGACCGCGAAGAGCGTGCCGTGGGCGCGCGCGGTCGCCGAGGACGGCGGCTTCAAGACGCGCGCGGAGCTCGACGCCATCTACCGCGACGAGGTCGGCCTGTCCGACGGTGACTCCGTCGTGGCGTACTGCCGGATCGGAGAGCGCTCGAGCCACACCTGGTTCGTGCTGAAGCACCTCCTCGGCTTCGAGGACGTCCGCAACTACGACGGCTCGTGGACGGAGTGGGGCAGCGCGGTTCGCGTGCCCATCGTCGCGGGCTCGGAGCCGGGCGAAGCGCCGGCGCGCTGAGCCGGCGCTCGTCGCACGTGAAATGATGGCGGGGATGTCTGACCCCGTTCTGCCTGCGAGCCTCGCCGAGATCCGCGACGACTTCCTCGAGCTGCCCGAATCCGAGCGGCTGCAGCTGCTGCTGGAGTTCTCGCAGGAGCTCCCGCCGGTTCCGGCCGAGTACGAGGGGCACCCCGAGCTCTACGAGCGCGTCGCCGAGTGCCAGTCCCCCGTGTTCATCGTGATCGACGTCGGCGACGACGACGTGGTCGCGATGCACGCGACGGCACCGCCCGAGGCGCCGACGACCCGCGGGTTCGCGAGCATCCTCGCCCAGGGGATCACCGGGCTCACGTCGGACGAGGTGCTCGCGATCCCCGCGGACTTCCCGCAGAGCATCGGCCTCACGCGGGTCGTCTCGCCGCTGCGGATCTCCGGCATGACCGGCATGCTCATGCGGGCGAAGCGCCAGGTGCAGGCGAAGCGCAGCGCCTGACAGGCTGCCGCGATCAGTCCTCGGCGGACGACGTCACGGCGCTGAGGTCATGGGCCGAGAGCCAGGTGCGGATGCGTGCGCTCCAGCGCTCCTGGTCGTAGTTCCACAGCTTGGTGTGGCGCGCCACCTCGAAGACCTCGAGCTCGACGATGTCGGGACGCGCCGTGACCAGGTCGTGCGACGCGTCGGACGGGACGAAGCCGTCGTCGTCGCTGTGGAGGATGAGAATCGGATGCCGCAGCTCTCCCGCGCGCGCGACCACGTCGAGGCGGTCGAAGGGGATCGCGCTGCCCGCCCGAGTGATCGGTGTCGCCCACTCGCTCTTCAACGCGCCGATGGCGAGCCCGCTCACCGTCGGCGGAACCTTCATGATGCGCGCCTGGTACTCGAGCACGAGTCGCCAGTCGACGACCGGTGACTCGAGGATCAGCCCGGCGATCGCGTCGCGGTGGGGCGAGTTCAGCGAGACCTGCAGCGAGATCGCCCCGCCCATCGACCACCCCATGAGGATGATGCGCTCCGCGCCGCGTCGGCGCGCGAACCCCACGGCCGCGTCGACGTCACGCCACTCCGTTGCGCCGAGCGTGTAGGTGCCTGCGCGACTGCGCGGTGCCTCGCCGTCGTTGCGGTACGACACCACGAGCGAGGTGATCCCCGCCTGGTGGAAGAGAGGCACCGCCCGGAGGCATTCGGCGCGGGAGGTCCCTCGGCCGTGCACCTGGATGACCCACACCGCGCCGTCTCCCGCGGGGAACAGCCACGCCGGGCACGGTCCGACCGCCGAGCCGATCAGCTCGGGCGTGTAGGGCAGGTGCAGCTCGTCGGGACGGTCGAAGTACCACCCGCTGAACGCGGCATCGGGCGACAGCCGCGAGTCCGAGCCGATGTGGGTGAGCAGCTTGCGCTTGACGCTGGTCTCGTCTTCGGACAGCACCGAGCCGAGCTTGACGTAGTTCGACGTCCCGCTCGTGAAGAGCCCATAGCGTCCGGGAAGCTCGGTGTCGGGTGTGCGCGTGAGCGTGATCGTCTGCGCGGCGGTGTCGAGCGACAGGATGCGGGTGTCGGGCAGGCGAACGGCCGGCGTGACCACCCGGCGCGCCATGTGCACCGACGCGACGGCGAGAGCGGAGAGCACGCCGGCGAGGGCCACGCTGATCACGGTGAGCGCGGCCCGGATCCCGGCGACGAGACTGGGGGCTGCGCCGCTCATCGCGGCGCGCCTGGAGGCGACCATCGAGGCCTCACTCTAGTCTGTCCGCGTGGCTGAGCATCGTCCCCCCGCGGCTCCGACGCCGTTCGAGCAGGTGGCCGACCAGGTTCGGGCGATCGACTTCCGCGCCGACATCGCCGTCCGCGAGATCCCCGCGCCGTCGGGACTCGCGCCGTTCGCGCTCGCTCTCGCCGGTGACGTGCGCCCCGAGCAGGAGGGCGTCGATTCCGCCTACGGCACCGGCCGCTTCATCCTGCTCCACAATCCCGAGGAGCACCCGCAGTGGAACGGCTCCTGGCGCATCGTCTGCTTCGCACAGGCGCCCCTCGAGCCCGACATCGGCGTCGACCCGCTCCTCGCCGACGTCGCCTGGTCATGGCTGACCGATGCCCTCCGGTCGCGGCGCGCCGGATTCCACTCGGCCTCGGGCACTGCGACCAAGACCCTCTCCAAAGGCTTCGGATCGCTGGAGCACGAGGGCGACGGCGCGCAGATCGAGCTGCGCGCCTCGTGGTCTCCCGAAGGCGGGATCGCTCCGCACGTGGAAGCATGGGCAGAGCTGGTGTGCATGCTCGCGGGTCTTCCGCCGGGCTCGGAAGGGATTGCAATGCTGGGTTCTCGTAAGGCGACGCGTGACTGAGTACCTCGTCATCGATCGGCTCGACGACCTGATCGACGCGTCGCGGCGCCTCGGCGAGGGCCAGGGACCGGTCGCCGTCGACGTGGAGCGCGCATCCGGCTTCCGCTATTCCCAGCGGGCGTACCTGATCCAGGTCTTCCGCCGCGGAGCAGGGGTGTTCCTCTTCGACCCGCCGCCCATCGGCGACTTCAGCTCGCTCCAGGCCGCGATCGGCGACACCGAATGGGTGCTGCACGCCGCGAGCCAAGACCTGCCGTCGCTGCGCGAGCTCGGACTCGAGCCCGCGTCGATGTTCGACACCGAGCTCGCCGCCCGCCTCCTCGGGCACGACCGGGTGGGCCTCGGCGCAGTCGTCGAAGACACGCTGGGCATCACGCTGGCCAAGGCGCATTCCGCCTCGGACTGGTCCACCAGGCCACTCCCCCAATCCTGGCTCGAGTACGCCGCGCTCGACGTCGAGCACCTCGTCGACGTGCGCGACGTCCTGATGAGCGAGCTCGAGCAGCAGGGCAAGACCTCCTTCGCCGACGAGGAGTTCCGGGCGGTGCTCGAGCGCGAGCCCAAGCCTCCGCGCGACGAGCCCTGGCGTCGGCTGAGCGGCCTGCACACCGTCCGAGGCCGGAAGGCGCTCGCGGTCGCCCGCTCGCTGTGGACCGCGCGCGAGGACTACGCCCGCAACGAGGACGTCGCGCCGGGTCGGCTCGTGCCGGACCGCGCGCTCGTCGCCGCGGTCCTCGCAGACCCGAAGTCGAAGCAGGAGCTGGCCGGCGTGAAGGAGTTCACCGGCCGGGCCAGCCGCTCGCAGCTGGACCGGTGGTGGGCGGCGATCGAGGACGGACGCGCCTCGAAGGACCTTCCGCTCGAGCGGGCGACGGGCGGCGACTCGCTTCCCCCGCCCCGGGCCTGGCCCGATCGAAACCCTGAGGCCGACGCCCGACTGAAAGCCGCACGGCCCGCCGTGGAGCAGCTGGCCGAAGCGCTGCGCATGCCGACCGAGAATCTGCTGACCCCTGAGCTGCTGCGCCGTGTCGCGTGGGCTCCGCCCGAGCCGCTGACCGCGGCATCGCTCGGCGAGGCTCTGTCCTCGCTCGGCGCGCGCGAGTGGCAGATTGCGCAGACTGCACAGGTAATCGTCGATGCCTTTGTGGGTTCCGTGCAAGAGCCGACGAAAGCGGCGGAAACGGCTTCGTAGGTTTCCGCCACCCGTTTTTCCTGCCCTCCGTCGCGATCCTAGGCTGGCGGCATCCCTATTTTTGGAGGCAGAGTGGCCGAGATCTCGGACGTCTTCTTCGTCGATGGAATGCGCACCCCCTTCGGGCGCGCCGGCGAAAAAGGCATGTACTGGAACACCCGAGCGGACGACCTCGCCGTGAAGGCGACGATCGGGCTCATGGAGCGCAACCCGAACGTTCCGAAGGAGCGCATCGACGACGTCGCCATCGCCGCGACCAGTCAGACCGGAGACCAGGGGCTCACCCTCGGCCGGAGCGTGGCGATCCTCGCCGGCCTCCCCCAGTCGGTCCCCGGCTTCGCGATCGACCGCATGTGCGCGGGCGCGATGACGAGCGTCACCACAATGGCGGGCTCGATCGGGATGGGCATGTACGACGTCGCCCTCGCGGGCGGAGTCGAGCACATGGGTCACCACCCGATCGGCGCGAACGCCGACCCGAACCCGCGCTTCGTCGCCGAGAAGATGGTCGACCCGGGTGCGCTCAACATGGGTGTCACCGCGGAGCGCATCTTCGACCGCTTCCCGCACCTGACCAAGGAGCGCTCGGACCGGTTCGGCATGCTCAGCCAGCACAAGGTGCAGGCTGCGTATGATGCCGGCAAGATCCAGCCAGACCTCGTGCCCGTCGCGATCAAGGACGCCGAGGGCTCGTGGGGCCTGGCGACCGAAGACGAGGGCCGTCGTCCGCAGACCACGATGGAAGACCTGGCGGGCCTGAAGACGCCGTTCCGTCCGCACGGTCGCGTGACCGCCGGCACCTCGTCGCCCCTCACCGACGGTGCGACGATGTCGCTGCTCGCCGGCGGCGGCGCCGTGAAGGAGCTCGGACTCGCCCCGAAGATGCGACTCGTGTCGTACGCGTTCGCGGGCGTTCAGCCCGAGATCATGGGCATCGGACCGATCCCCTCGACCGAGAAGGCACTCAAGAAGGCCGGCCTGACGATCGACGACATCGGCATGTTCGAGCTGAACGAGGCGTTCGCCATCCAGGTGATCTCGCTGCTCGACCACTTCGGCATCGCCGACGACGACCCGCGCGTGAACCCGTGGGGCGGGGCGATCGCGTTCGGTCACCCGCTCGCCGCCTCGGGCGTGCGTCTCATGATCCAGCTCGCAGCCCACTTCGCCGAGCGCCCCGACGTCCGCTACGGCCTCACCGCGATGTGCGTCGGCCTCGGACAGGGCGGCTCGGTCCTCTGGGAGAACCCGCACTACGACGGCAAGAAGAAGAAGTAGGAGCCCGCCGCAATGACGAACTACGACGAGATCGACTTCTCGCCGCTGAGCGCCCTCGCCGACGGCGAGGTGGTGACGCACTCCCGCGTGCGCGACATCCGCCTCCCCTCCGGCAAGGTGCTCGCGCTCATCACGCTCGACAACGGCCGCGACCACACCCGCCCGAACACGCTCGGCCCGACCACGCTCACGCAGCTCGGTGAGACGCTCGACGCGCTCTCCACCCGTGCCGCCGCCGGCGAGATCCAGGCCGTCGCGGTGACCGGCAAGCAGTACATCCTCGCCGCCGGTGCCGACCTGTCCGACATCTCGCGTGTCGGCTCGAAGGACAACGCTCGCCTGATCGCGCAGCTCGGCCACCACGTGTTCGGCAAGCTCGGCACCCTCGGCGTGCCGTCGTTCGCCTTCGTGAACGGGCTCGCGCTCGGCGGCGGACTCGAGATCGCCCTGAACTCCACGTATCGGACCGTGGACGCCTCGGCCGCCGCGATCGCGCTCCCCGAGGTGTTCCTCGGGATCATCCCCGGCTGGGGCGGCGCGTACCTGCTGCCGAACCTCATCGGCATCGAGAACGCGCTCGAGGTCGTCATCTCGAACCCGCTCAAGCAGAACCGCATGCTCAAGCCGCAGCAGGCGTTCGACTACGGGATCGTCGACGCGATCTTCCCCGCCGCGAACTACCTCGAGGACTCGCTGGCGTGGGCCGACCGCGTGCTCACCGGCAAGACCAAGGTGGAGCGCAAGAACGAGCCCGGCAAGATCGAGCGCCTCACCAAGTGGCCCATCGCCATCAAGATGGCGCGCGGCATGCTCGAGTCCAAGATCGGCACGGTGCCGAAGTCGCCGTACGTCGCGCTCGACCTGCTCGACAAGGCGAAGAGCGGCACCAAGGCAGAGGGCTTCGCCCGCGAGGACGAGGCGCTTGCCGAACTCGTCGCCGGCGACCAGTTCGCGGCATCCATGTACGCGTTCGACCTCGTGCAGAAGCGCGCGAAGCGTCCGGTCGGCGCCCCCGACAAGGCGCTCGCCAAGAAGGTCACGAAGGTCGGCATCATCGGCGCAGGTCTCATGGCCAGCCAGTTCGCGCTGCTGTTCGTGCGCAAGCTGCAGGTGCCCGTGCTGATCACCGACCTCGACCAGGCGCGCGTCGACAAGGGCATCGCCTACATCCACGAAGAGATCGGCAAGCTCGAGGCCAAGGGCCGTCTCGACGGCGACGCGGCCAACAGGCTGCGCGGACTCGTCACCGGCACGACAGACAAGAGCCTCTACGCGGACTGCGACTTCGTCATCGAGGCCGTCTTCGAAGAGGTCGGCGTCAAGCAGCAGGTGTTCGGCGAGATCGAGCAGATCATCGCCGAGGATGCCATCCTCGCGACCAACACCTCGTCGCTGTCGGTGGAGGAGATCGGCGCCAAGCTCGCCCACCCCGAGCGCCTCGTCGGGTTCCACTTCTTCAATCCGGTTGCCGTCATGCCGCTGGTCGAGATCGTGAAGACGCCCCAGACATCGGATGCCGCGCTCTCGACGGCTTTCGTCGTCGCGAAGAGCCTCGGCAAGAACGCCGTGCTCACCGCCGATGCGCCCGGCTTCGTCGTGAACCGGCTTCTCGCCAAGGTCATGGGCGAGGCAGCGCGCGCCGTCTATGAGGGCACGCCCGTGGCGGAGGTCGAGAAGGCGTTCGCGCCGCTCGGCCTGCCGATGGGACCGTTCCAGCTGATCGACCTGGTCGGCTGGAAGGTCGCCGCACACGTGCAGGACACCATGGTGCGCGCGTTCCCCGATCGGTTCTACGCGAACGAGAACTTCCACGCGCTCGCGGAGCTTCCCGAGGTCGTCGAGAAGGACAAGGGCGGACGCGTCACCGGCTGGACCAAGGCCGCCGAGAAGGTGCTCAAGCCCGCGGTGGGGTCGACGCCGGCCAAGGCCGATGAGATCCTCCGTCGCGTGCAGGACGGACTCGCGCAGGAGATCAAGATCATGCTCGACGAGGGAGTGGTGCCCGAGGTCGAAGACATCGACCTCTGCCTCATCCTCGGTGCGGGCTGGCCGTTCATCGACGGCGGCGCCTCGCCGTACCTCGACCGCGAGGGGGCATCGGAGCGCGCCTTCGGCGACACGTTCCACCACCCGGTCATCACGGGCATCGGCTCGAACTGACGCCTTCTGCCACGAGCGGCCCCGGACTTCGGTCCGGGGCCGCTCGTGCGTCTGGGCGGGGGTGGCTCAGCCGCCCGGACCCACCGTATCGATGGGCGCGCCGTCGCCGTTCTCCGGCAGGTCACCCCGCTCCACGGGGTCGGAGAATCCTCGCACGTGGCGCACGCGATCCGCCATGCCGCCGGACGTTACGAGGGCTGAGCCGCGCGGACGCGCAGATCGCGCGCCAGGTGGTCGCGCTGCTCGGTCACGATGCGCCGCAGAGCTGCCGGTGCGTCCTCGTTCCGCGCAAGCCAGGCGTCGACCAGGTCGAGCGACTCGCCCTCCGGGAACAGCCCGCGCACCAGGCGCGCGGCGATCTCGATGCTTCGTGCGCTCCACACACCGCGGATCCGCGCGAAGTAGGCCTCGTCGAACGCCGCGATGAGGTCGCGCCGGCCGCCGGCGCGAACACCCGCGATGGTTGCACTGAGATGATCGTTGGTGAGCGTCGTGTCCTCCCACGCGGAGTGCCACGCGGCGGCGCGGACGTCTGCGTCGGGCCGTGCCGCGAGCACCGTCAGATGCGCGGTCCGGCCCTTCGCGGTCGGGTCGCGGCGCAGCTCCGCGTCGGCCTCGGCGACCGTCGCGTGGCCCGTCGTCGCCAGCGCCGTGAGCCATGCCCACCGCAGTTCGGGGTCGAGTTCCAGTCCGTCGGGCACCGCCACCGTGCCGGCGAGCATCCCCCGCAGCTCCTCCACCCTGCCATCGTCGTACCGCGCCGCTGATCCGACTGAGCGAGCCCACGCCAGCTGAGCATCGCTGCCCGCGTCGGCCGCCGCCAGCTGCTGCCACGCCGTCTCGAGCCACGCCGCCCGCTCCTGCGGCCGGCGCTCCGCCGTGACGTAGTGGCCGACCGCGAACGAGGCGTTCGCGAGCACGTCCGCGCGCAGCGCGGAGTTCGTCTCCGCGCCGGCGTGCCGTCGGACGATGCCGAGGTACCGCGCCGCGGGCAGGTCCCCGTCCCGCGTCGCGTTCCACAGCGCCGACCACACGAGACCGCGCGCGAGGGCGTCGTCGATCGTCGAGAGCGCGGCTTCGACCGCGTCGAGCGACACGGCGTCGAGACGCACCTTCGCGTAGGTGAGGTCGCCGTCGTTGGCCAGCACGAGGTCGGCGGCTCCGATCTCGCCCAGCGGAGTGCGCTCGTGCGCGATGTCGGCGTCGATGGTGCGGGTGCGCACCAGCCGTTCGTCACGCACATCGAACAGCCCCACCCGCAGCCGGTGCGGGCGCGGGTCGGACTGCACGAGCACGGCGCTCTCCGCGTCGCGCTCGATGCGGAGGGTCGACATGCCGGTGGTCTCCAGCCACGCGCGAGACCATGCGCGGACATCCCGGCCGGAGGCGGCCGCGAGGTGGCGGAGCAGGTCGTCGAGCGTGGTGTTGCCGAAGGCGTGTGCGGCGAAGTACTGCCGGGCGCCTTCGAAGAACTCCTCCTCGCCGACGAACGCGACCAGCTGCTTGAGCACCGACGCCCCCTTTGCGTACGTGATGCCGTCGAAGTTCAGCTTGGCGGCCTCGAGGTCGGCGATGTCGGCGACGATCGGGTGCGTCGTCGGCAGCTGGTCCTGGAGGTACGCCCACGCCTTCCGCCGCGCAGCGAAGGTCACCCACGCGTCCGGGAACCTCGTGACGGCCGCCGTGGCGTGCGCGCCCATGTAGTCGGCGAACGACTCCTTGAGCCACAGGTCGTCCCACCAGCGCATCGTGACGAGGTCGCCGAACCACATGTGCGCCATCTCGTGGAGGATCGTGTTGGCACGGCCCTCGTGCTGCGCCACCGTCGCCGCGCCGCGGAACACGTACGCCTCGGTGAAGGTCACCAGGCCCGGGTTCTCCATCGCGCCGATGTTGTACTCGGGCACGAAGATCTGGTCGTACTTGCCCCACGGGTAGGCGTAGCGGAAGGCGTCGGCGAAGAAGTCGAGGCCCTGCCCGGTGATCTCGAGGATCTCGTCGGCGTCGAGGTGCTCGGCGAGCGACTCCCGGCAGTAGACCCCCAGCGGCACGACCTGATCGCCGCGACGCCATTCCCCCTCGACCCGGTGGTACGGTCCCGCCGCCACTGAGGTGATGTAGGTCGAGATCGGCAGCGTCTCGGCGAACTCCACGCGCTGCGCGCCGCGGTCGGCCGTGCGATCTGCGACCGCCTGGTTCGACAGCACGGTCCAGCCGGCAGGAGCCGTGACGACGAACGTGTAGCGGGCCTTCATGTCGGGCTGCTCGAAGCACGCCATCACCCGGCGTGCGTCGGCGGGTTCGTAGTGCGTGTAGAGGTACGTCTGGCCGTCGACCGGATCGACGAAACGGTGCATGCCCTCGCCGGACCGGCTGTACGCCGCCCGCGCGGCGACGCGCACGATGTGCCGCCCCCGCAGTCCGGTGATCCGGACGCGGGCGCCGTCCCATTCCACGGGGCGCGCGACGCCGTCGACCTCCACAGCCTCGACGGACTCGCCGATGAAGTCGACCCACGTCTCGACGTCGGACTCCGCGGACCCGGCGGCTGCGGCATCCGTCTCGATCTCCAGTGTGCTCACCGTCGCGAACCCGGTCTCATCCACGTCCGGCGCCGTCGTCACGTCCAGCTCGACGCGGGCGGTGAGGACGGAGACGGCGGCGGACCGTGTTGCGGTCTCCGCCCTGCTGAGGTTGGCGCTGGTCATCCGTCCATGCTTTCACGACGGATGCCGGCACCCCGCCGACACCGAAGCCGACGCGCCGCCTGCGCGAGGCGTCAGCGCCGCTGCTGGTCGCGCGCGAGCGCGGGGATCGTCGGGATCTCGGTCGTCTGCGCGCCGCGCGCGACGGGGATGCGGGTGCCCAGCACCTGCGCCACGACGTCGTGCGCGATCTTCGCCGGCGTGAGGCCGGCGTCGTCGAGGATCTGCTCGCGACTGGCATGGTCGATGAACTCGTCGGGCACGCCGAGCTCGTCGACGGCGGTGTCGACGCCCGCCTCGCGGAGCACCTGGCGCACACGCGTGCCGATGCCGCCGACGCGGATGCCGTCCTCGATCGTGATGACGAGACGGTGGGATGCCGCGAGCGTCACGATCGACGGCTGGACGGGCACGACCCATCGCGGATCGACGACCGTCGCGCCGATGCCCTGATCGCGGAGGCGCCCGGCGACGTCGACGGCGATGTGCGCCATCGGACCGATGCCGACGATGAGCACGTCCTGCGCCTCCGAGCGGACCAGCACGTCGACCCCGTCTTCGAGGCGTTCGACGGCGGGCAGCTCGGGGCTGACACCGCCCTTCGGGAACCGGATGACGGTGGGAGCGTCGTGCACGGCCACGGCCTCCTGCAGCTCTTCGCGAAGCCGCTCCGCGTCGCGCGGCACTGCGATGCGGATGTGCGGTACCAGCTGCAGCATGGCGAGGTCCCAGATGCCGTGGTGGCTCGGACCGTCGGGTCCGGTGACGCCGGCGCGGTCGAGCACGAATGTGACACCCGCGCGGTGGAGCGCGACATCCATCAGCACCTGGTCGAACGCGCGGTTCATGAACGTGGCGTAGATCGCCACCACGGGGTGCAGCCCGCCGAAGGCGAGCCCGGCAGCCGAGGCGACCGCATGCTGCTCGGCGATGCCCACGTCGTACACCCGATCGGGGAATCGCTGCGCGAACGGCAGCAGGCCGGTCGGGCGCAGCATGGCGGCCGTCATCGCGATGATGTCGTCGCGCTTCTCTCCCACCGAGACCAGTTCGTCGGCGAAGACGTCGGTCCACGCCGGCGCGCCGCCCGAACTGCCGACAGTCTTGCCGGTCAGCGGATCGATCTTGCCCACAGCGTGGAACGCGTCGGCCTGGTCGTCGAGGGCGGGCTGGTAGCCGCGGCCCTTCTCGGTGATCGCGTGCACGATGACGGGCGCGCCGTACGACTTGGCGAGCTCCAGCGTCTCGATGAGCGTGGGCAGGTCGTGACCGTCGACCGGGCCGAGGTACTTGATGTCGAGGTTGGAGTACAGCGCCGCGTTGTTCGTGAAGCGCGAGAGGAAGCCGTGCGTACCGCCGCGCACGCCGCGATACACGGCGCGGGCGGCGGGGCCGAGCTTGCGGAAGAGGGTGTCGGAGCCGCGGTGCAGGTTGCGGTACGTCTCGGCGGTGCGCACGCGGTTGAGGTACCGGGCCATGCCGCCGATGGTCGGCGCGTACGACCGTCCGTTGTCGTTGACGACGATGACGAGATTGCGGTCGTTGTCGTCGGAGATGTTGTTGAGCGCCTCCCACGTCATGCCGCCGGTGAGCGAGCCGTCTCCGACGACGGCGACCACGTGGCGGTCCTTGCGCCCGGTGCGCGTCAGGGCGCGCGAGACGCCGTCGGCCCAGCTCAGCGAACTGGATGCGTGCGAGGACTCGACGACGTCGTGCGGGCTCTCGGACCGCTGCGGGTAGCCGGCGAGGCCGCCGCGCGAGCGAAGGTGGGAGAAGTCCTGCCGACCGGTGAGCAGCTTGTGCACGTACGACTGATGGCCCGTGTCGAAGATGAACGGGTCGGAGGGCGAGTCGAAGACCCTGTGCAGGGCGATCGTGAGCTCGACGACACCGAGGTTGGGACCGAGGTGGCCACCGGTGCGGGCGACGTTCTCGATGAGGAACGCACGGATCTCCTCCGCGAGTCGCTCCAGCTCCGTGGTGCTCAGCGCGTCGAGATCGCGGGGTCCGCCAATGGACGGCAGCAGCGACATCCCGGCTCCTTTCCGGCCCCGGAAGGGCTCTGCAAGTCTACCTGTGACAAGACGGGGGACCGGATGCCGGGGCATCCGGTCCCCCGTGAATCAGCTGTCAGACCAGCGAACGCAGCACGTACTGCAGGATTCCGCCGTTGCGGTAGTAGTCCGCCTCGCCGGGCGTGTCGATGCGCACGACCGCGTCGAACTCGACCGTCTGCTTGCCCTCGGGCGAGAACTCGCTCGGCTCGGCGGTGACCCGCACCGTCTTGGGCGTGACGCCCTCGTTCAGCTGCTCGAGCCCCGAGATCGAGACGATCTCGGTGCCGTCGAGACCCAGCGACTTCCAGCTCTCCCCGGCCGGGAACTGAAGCGGGACGACGCCCATGCCGATGAGGTTCGAGCGGTGGATGCGCTCGAAGCTCTCGGTGATGACCGCCTTGACGCCCAGCAGACTGGTGCCCTTGGCAGCCCAGTCGCGCGACGAACCCGAGCCGTACTCCTTGCCGCCGAAGACCACCAGCGGGGTGCCCTGCGCCTGGTAGTTCATGCACGCGTCGTAGATGAACGACTGCGGGCCGCCCTCCTGCGTGAAGTCGCGCGTGTAGCCGCCCTCGACGATCTGGCCGCCGTTCACCGCCGCGACCAGCTCGTTCTTCAGACGGATGTTGGCGAACGTGCCGCGGATCATGACCTCGTGGTTGCCGCGACGCGAGCCGAAGGAGTTGAAGTCCTTCTGCGCCACTCCGTGCTCGGTCAGGTACTGCGCGGCCGGGGTGCCGGCCTTGATGTTGCCCGCCGGCGAGATGTGATCGGTCGTGACCGAGTCGCCGAGGGCCGCCATCACGCGGGCACCGGTGATGTCGGCCACCGGGGTCAGCTCCATCGTCATCCCGTCGAAGTACGGCGCCTTCCGGACGTAGGTGGAGTCCTGGTCCCACTCGAACTGCGCGGCGTCGGGTGTGGGCAGGCTCTTCCAGCGCTCGTCGCCGTCGAAGACGGTGGCGTACTGCTTGATGAACTGCTCACGCGAGATCGACGAGTCGATCGTCGCCTGCACCTCTTCGGGCGTCGGCCAGATGTCCTTGAGGAACACGTCGTTGCCGTCGGTGTCCTTGCCGAGCGGGTCGGACTCGAAGTCGAAGTGCATCGAGCCTGCCAGGGCGTACGCGACGACCAGCGGCGGCGAAGCGAGGTAGTTCATCTTCACATCAGGGCTGATGCGCCCCTCGAAGTTGCGGTTGCCCGAGAGGACGGCGGTGACCGCGAGGTCGTGCTCGTTGATCGCGGCGGAGACCTCCTCGATGAGGGGGCCCGAGTTGCCGATGCAGATCGTGCAGCCGTAGCCGACGGTGAAGAACCCGAGACCCTCGAGCGCCTTGTCGAGCCCTGATTTCTCGTAGTAGTCGGTGACGACCTTCGAGCCCGGTCCGAGTGTGGTCTTGACCCACGGCTTGCTCTTGAGGCCCTTGTCGAGTGCCTTCTTGGCGAGCAGTCCAGCCGCGAGCATCACCGACGGGTTGGACGTGTTGGTGCACGACGTGATCGCGGCGAGGGTGACGGCTCCGTTGTCTAGGATGTACGACGTGCCCTCGGGCGTGGTGACTTTGACGGGCTTGGATGCCGCAGCCGGGCCGCCACTGGAGATGTGGACGACGCGCGTCTCCTCGTGCTCGTCCCCCGGGACCGCACCGGGGTCGGAGGCGGGGAACGAGTGCTTCGACTCGAGGTCGACGATGTCGTTCGACTCCGTCGGGTCGGCGTAGTTGAGGATGTCGACCTCGAACTGCGACTTCGCCTCGGACAGCAGGATGCGGTCCTGCGGGCGCTTCGGACCGGCGATCGAGGGCACCACCGTGCCGAGATCGAGTTCCATGTACTCGCTGAAGACGAGCTCGCGGGCCGGGTCGTGCCAGAGCGACTGCTCCTTGGCGTACGCCTCGACGAGTGCGACCGCAGCCTCGTCGCGACCCGTCAGACGCAGGTAGTCGATCGTGACGTCGTCGATGGGGAACATCGCGGCCGTGGAGCCGAACTCCGGGCTCATGTTGCCGATCGTGGCGCGGTTCGCGAGCGGCACCGACGCGACGCCTTCGCCGTAGAACTCGACGAACTTGCCGACGACGCCGTGCTTGCGGAGCATGTCGGTGATCGTGAGTACGACGTCGGTCGCCGTGACGCCGGCGGGGATCTCGCCGGTGAGCTTGAAGCCGACCACGCGCGGAATGAGCATCGAGACCGGCTGGCCGAGCATCGCGGCCTCGGCCTCGATGCCGCCGACACCCCAGCCGAGCACACCGAGGCCGTTGACCATGGTGGTGTGGGAGTCGGTGCCGACGCACGTGTCGGGGTACGCACGCAGCACGCCGTTGACGTTGCGGTCGTATATGACCTTGGCCAGGTGCTCGATGTTCACCTGGTGCACGATGCCGGTGCCCGGCGGGACGACCTTGAAGTCGTCGAACGCCGTCTGTCCCCAGCGGAGGAACTGGTAGCGCTCGCCGTTGCGCTCGTACTCGATCTCGACGTTGCGCTCGAGGGCGTCCTCGCGACCGAAGAGGTCGGCGATGACGGAGTGGTCGATGACCATCTCGGCGGGTGAGAGCGGGTTGATCTTGTTGGGGTCGCCGCCCAGCGCGGTGACCGCCTCGCGCATCGTGGCGAGGTCGACGATGCACGGAACCCCGGTGAAGTCCTGCATCACGACGCGGGCGGGCGTGAACTGGATCTCGGTGTCGGGCTCGGCCGCGGCATCCCACGAACCGAGTGCCTCGATCTGCGCCTTCGTCACGTTCGCACCGTCTTCGGTGCGGAGAAGGTTCTCGAGCAGCACCTTCAGACTGAACGGGAGCTTCTCGTAGCCCGCGACCTTGTCGATGCGGAAGATCTCGTAGTCGGTGCTGCCGACCGTCAGGGTGCTCTTGGCACCGAAGCTGTCAACCGTGGACACGTCTGTCTCCTTCGTCGGCGGCGGGAGCGGGGCCGGAGCCCGGCACTCCCCATCTTCCCCCGCACCGGAGCCCTCGGCTAGTGAGGATGACCTAATCCGCGGCGGGGTCAATTTATCTTGATATCAAGATAAATGTATCACTCCGCGGCGGTGGCCTCGTTCGACTCGCCACGCGGATACAGGGCGCGGACGGCGAGCCACGTGACGGCGACGAGCGGCGCGAAAAGAGGCAGCCCCATCACGAGCTTGAGCGTCCCGAGCGCGGTGACGTTGTCGGCGAAGTACAGCGGCAGCTGCACCAGCAGGCGTGCGGCGAAGAGCGATGCCCACGCGATCGCGAGCCAGAAGTACACGCGGCGCTTGCGCTTGTCGGCCCGCCAGGCGGTGCCCTCTCCCATCAGGAATCCCGCGGCCAGGCCGATCAGCGACCATCCGATGAGCGCTGAGGTCAGGAAGGCGCTTCCGTATAGCGCGTTCGTGATGAAGCCGGGGATGAAGTTGTTGGATGCCTCGCCCGTGAACGCCGCGAAGGCCGCGGCGACGCCCGCCGCGACCAGTCCGCCGATCGCCGCCGTCACAGGCTGACGGGCGATGAGCCGCGCCGCGGTGAAGACGGCCGCGATGCCGACCGACAGTCCGAGCGACAGCCACAGGTTGCCGTCGCCCGTTCCGGGATCGATGGTGAGCGTGTAGACGACGATGAAGACAAGGCCGGGCAGGACGGACTCGAGGACGCCCCGCCACCCGCCCATCGCGGCCCAGACGACGTGACCGGTCGAGGCGCCTTCGGCGGGGTCGAGCCCCGCACGGCGCGCGGCACCGCCGAGCGCGGCGCCGAGAAGGTCGGAAGCGGATGCTTCGGTCGCCGGGGGCGGGGTCAGACCGGCGCTGCGCTGCTCGTCGCCGGTCGAGGGCGTGGGCTGGTCGGTCACGCCGCGCCCGGGGTGGCCGGCATGCGCAGCGGGATGAGGTCGCGAGGCGGCATCGGCGAGCCGCCGCGCACGACCACGATCGAGCGGAAGAGGTCCTCGACGGCAGCTGCGGCCTCGACGTCCGACGTCGCCGCACCGCCGATCACGCCGCGGAGGAACCAGCGCGGTCCGTCGACCCCGACGAACCGGGCGAGCCGCTTGCCCGACGTGCCGTCGGGACCCGCCGCCACGGGAACCTCAGCGAGGAGCTCCGGGCCGAGGGGACCCTCGCGCTCCTCGACGCGCCCGCCCTGCTGACGGATCTGCTGGCGGATCTGCTCGCGCGTCTCAGCCCACAGTCCGACGGTCCGCGGCGCGGCGAACGGCTGCACCTGCAGGGTCGAACCGGCGTAGTCGAGCCCGACCGCGACGATGCGCTTGGTCTGCTCCTCGACCTCGAGACGCAAGTTGAGGCCCTCCCGCGGGAGGATCTTGATCCCGCCGAGATCGATGTACGGGCGGACGGGGTTCGCCTCGGACTCGTCGAACGGGCCGGCGACGGCGCGGTCCTCAGGCGCGTCCTTGCGCGGGGAGTCGGCTGCGGGAGTGGGGTCGGTCATGCGAGGACTCCGTCCTTCTTGTCAAGATCGCGGGGAGCTTCCCGCGTGGACTCGCCCAGGCTCGTCGGCGGCACAGCAGCGCCCCCGCCCGCGAAGCCCGTGGAGCCGAAGCCGCCTTCGCCTCGGGCGCTCTCGGGCAGAGCCTCGACGGGGACGAACCGGGCGCGTGGCACCGGCATCACGATGAGCTGGGCGATGCGGTCGCCGACCGCGATGTCGTGGGCCTGCTCGGCATCGGTGTTCAAGAGGATGACCTTGATCTCACCGCGATAGCCGGCGTCGACCGTCCCGGGAGCGTTCACGACCGTGATGCCGTGCTTGGCGGCGAGTCCGCTGCGCGGGACGACGAACGCGACGTATCCATCCGGGAGGGCGATGCGCACTCCGGTGCCCACCATCGCCCGTCGGCCGGGCTCGAGGCGGATCGCCTCTGCGGCCATGAGGTCGGCGCCGGCGTCGCCCGGGTGCGCGTACACCGGGACGTCTGAGGCGATAATGGGGACGTCCACCGTTTCAGTCACCCAATGAGGGTAATGCAGAAGACAGCGCACGACGTCGGAGCCCGCGACTATCGCGAACGGCTCGGTCCGTCCCTCTGGGTCATGGTCAGCGCCGCGGTCGCCGGACCGATGGTCGCCCTCGTCTTCGCCCCCATCGACACCACGATCGCCCTCGTGATCGGGGCGGTCGTCGGGGTCGCCGTGGTCGCGCTGCTGGTGGCGGGCTCGCCGGTCGTCGCCGTCGAGGGCGGAGAGCTGCGCGCCGGGCGTGCGCACATCCCCGTGGACCTCCTGGGCGACCCGGCGGTGCACGTCGGGGAGGATGCCCGTCAGCACCGCGGCGCGGCTCTCGACCCGCGATCGTGGCACGTCATCCGGGGTGGGATCGACGGACTCGTAGTGATGCCGGTGTCAGATCCTCAGGATCCGACACCGGCATGGGTGATCTCGTCGCGGACACCCGACCGGCTCGCCGCCGCCGTGCGCCGCGCCCAGGTCAAGCCGAGCACTCCCGGCACATAGGCCCGTCCGGGGTCTCGTGGTCGAGCTGCGAGCGGTGCTTCACGAGGAAGCAGTTCGAGCACGTGAACTCGTCCTCCTGCGGCGGCAGCACGACGACGTCGAGCTCGAGGTCGGACAGATCAGCCCCGGGGAGCTCGAAGCCCGAAGGGTTGTCGGCATCCTCGACGTCGACCGCTCCCGAGAGCTTGTC
Source organism: Microbacterium sp. CFH 31415 (assembly GCF_022538185.1). Lineage (GTDB taxonomy): Bacteria > Actinomycetota > Actinomycetes > Actinomycetales > Microbacteriaceae > Microbacterium. Next base: position 368,827 of record NZ_JAKYXC010000002.1, read on the forward strand.
GGGAACGCGCTCCTTGAGAGCCTCGATCGACTCGCTGTCGTCCTCGGTCTTGCGGGGGGCGTCGTAATCGGTGGCCATTCGTAAACGTCTCAACTTCCGAAGTCTCGCGGGTGCGCCCGTTCAGGCGGCGATAGTTTGCATGACCGTCTCCGTTTTCGCAAATGCGCGCCGCAGATTGTTCGACCATGCGTCCCCGTGAAACTCGCGCCACGCGCTGGATATTCCCGGCCTTGGACACCGCCTGTGTCAGCATGGCCGGGACACGCAGGATCGGAGGGGCGTTCGCATGGAACAGCTCAAGGTCATCGGCACCGAGGACGACACACTCGTCCTGGCTACCGAGTCCGGCGAGAGGTTCGCCCTCGCCGTCGACGACGTGCTGCGCATCGAACTGCGCAAGGCGCGTCGCGACCGCGACGACGACACGCAGGCGGCGCGGCCGAGTCCGCGCGACATCCAATCGCACATCCGCGCGGGGCTCTCGGCCGAAGAGGTCGCGAACCTTCTCGGCGCGCGCGTGGAAGACGTCCGCCGGTTCGAAGGCCCGGTCCTCGCGGAGCGCGAGCACATCGTGGGCCAGGCGCTCGCGGTCGCCGTGCTGCTCGGCGGCGGCTTCGAGGGCGAGGGCAACCCCACGTTCGGCGCCGCCGTCCGCGCCAAGCTGCACGAGGCGGGCGCCTCGGGCGAGCGATGGACGAGCTGGAAAGAGCCCACCGGCTGGATCATCAAGCTCGAGTTCACGGCCAGCGAGGTCGACCACGACGCACGCTGGGGCTTCGACCCCCGCCGCAGCACGCTGTCTCCGCTCAACGCCGACGCCATCCAGCTGTCGCGTCAGGGCTCGCTGCCCGAGGGCCTCATCCCCCGCCTGCGCGCGCTCGAGACGACGCCGGCCAAAGACGAGACCCGGTTCGACAGCGGAGCCTTCGGGCCGCGCAAGCTGCCCGACGCCGACTTCGAGTCGCCCGATCTGCCTGCGCCCGCCGCGCCGGCCGTGCAGCAGGCGGCGATCAAGCGCGCCGACGAGCCGGCCGTGACCTCAGCCGAGACGGCCGACCTCCTCGAGGCGCTCCGCCGCCGCCGTGGTCAGCGCGAACCGCTGCCCGGGGCCGAAGAGGCCTCCACGTCGCGCTCGCAGTCGCCCGTCGCGCTGTTCGACGCGCTCGAGCCCGGCTATGACGAAGCCCCCGGCGACGACGACCCCGAGGTCTCCGACTTCGACGTGGCGCCGTCCGCAGTGGCGGAGGCAGGTCGCCGCAAGGGCCGCACATCGATGCCGTCGTGGGACGAGATCGTCTTCGGCGCCCGCAGCGACGACTGACCTCTCTCCGATCAGGTGCGGCGCCGCGCGAACCGCGCCGACGTGCACCGAGAGCCGCGGCGCCCTCAGGCGAACGCGCCCAGCCGCAGCAGCGGGACGACCCGCTCCTCGGTGGTGAACGAGCCGTGCTGGCCGATCATCTTCTGCGGTGCCTTGTCCGCGAGTCGGTCGTCGTAGTAGACGACGCCCGAGCGCGCCGCGACGACGACGTCGCCGAGGCGCTCCCGCACCTCGGGGCTCACCGGCCCGAGCACGCCCGACGCGATCAGCTCGTCGCGTGAGAGCACCCACGACCGCGCCTCCTCCGACGCGCGCCACGCGTGCACCACGTCCTCCGCGTGGCCGGGTTCTGCGTAGAGGTGCAGCATGCGCGGCTCGCCTCCGATCAGCCGCACGCCGTTGAGGAGAGGGTCGCCGTCCCGGAGGAGGATCTGCCGATGCCGTGGGATGTCGACCATGCCGTGGTCGGCCGTCACCACCGCGCCGGTGCCCGGTGCCAGCGCCTCGGCGAAAGCGCGGGCCGCGGCATCCACTCTCTCCAGCATCACGGTCCACTCGTCGGACTGCCAGCCGCGACGATGCCCGACGCCGTCGAGTTCGGGCGCATAGAGATAGATGAGGGATCCCGGATGCTGCGTCCCGAGCTGCGCCGCAGTGAGGACGCGCTCGGTGAGGTCGTCCACGCCGATGAACTCCGCGCCCGCCTGCGTCGCTGCCGTGAAGCCCGTGCCGCGGTACTCGCTCTTCGTGACGACGAAGAACGGCCGGGCCAGGGACGTGGCGAGCGGCGTCGCGCGCTGGAACTCGAGCGGCAGTCCGTCGGTGTCCCATCCGCGCAGCTGATTCACGACGTCGTCGGTCCCCGGGACTCGTGCGCGGTAGCCGACGATGCCGTGCTCCCCCGGCAGCGTGCCGGTGAGCAGGCTGGTCAGAGCGGACGCCGTCGTCGAAGGGAAGACGGTGCGCGCCACGTCCTTCTTCGATCCCGCCTGCGCCAGGAAGCGCGCGTGCCCGGCGCGTGCCGACAGGTTGTGCGATCCGAGGCCATCCAGCACGAACACCACGGCGCTCTCGGCGGGCGCGAACCAGTCCGACGTCCCATCGAGCGCTGCCGACATCTGCGGCACGACACCGGTGAGGCTCCGGGCTCGCGGCGGGTCCGCGGGTAGGCTGATCGACATCGGGGTCAGTCTCGCACACCCGCGGGTGACCCTCGCCGCACCGCCGTCACCCGAGGCCACATCGTCATGCCTGCATCCCCCACCGATTCCGCTCCCGTCGACCACGGCCGCATCGAGGACGTCGACGTCTCGACCGAGATGCAGGGGTCCTTCCTCGAGTACGCGTACTCCGTCATCTACTCGCGCGCCCTGCCCGACGCGCGCGACGGGCTCAAGCCCGTGCAGCGCCGCATCCTGTACCAGATGGCCGACATGGGCCTGCGCCCCGATCGCGGCCACGTCAAGAGCGCCCGCGTCGTCGGCGAGGTCATGGGAAAGCTGCACCCGCACGGTGACGCCCCGATCTACGATGCGCTCGTGCGTCTGGCGCAGCCCTTCTCGCTGCGCGTTCCCCTGGTCGACGGCCACGGCAACTTCGGCTCACTCGACGACGGCCCCGCCGCTCCGCGCTACACGGAGGCGCGCCTCGCGGCGGCGGCTCTGGCACTGACGGAGAACCTCGACGAGGACGTCGTCGACTTCATCCCCAACTACGACGGCCAGTTCCAGCAGCCCGAGGTGCTGCCCGCCGCGTACCCGAACCTGCTCGTCAACGGCGCCACCGGCATCGCCGTCGGCATGGCGACGAACATGGCCCCCCACAACCTCATCGAGGTCGTGGGGGCGGCGATCCACCTGCTCGACAACCCCGAGGCGACCGTCGAAGAGCTCATGGAGTTCGTGCCCGGCCCCGACCTGCCTTCGGGCGGCATCATCGTGGGCCTGGACGGCATCAAGGACGCCTACACGAAGGGTCGCGGCAGCTTCCGCACGCGGGCCAAGGTCTCCATCGAGTCGCTCGGCCCGCGCCGGACCGGCATCGTCGTGACCGAGCTGCCGTACCTCGTCGGTCCCGAGCGGATCATCGAGAAGATCAAGGACGCCGTCACCGCGAAGAAGCTCCAGGGCATCGCGGACGTGACCGACCTCACCGACCGCCACAACGGCCTGCGGCTGGTCATCGGCATCAAGACGGGCTTCGACCCGAATGCGGTGCTCGAGCACCTCTACCGGCTGACGCCCCTCGAGGACTCGTTCAGCATCAACAACGTCGCCCTGGTCGACGGTCAGCCGCAGACGCTCGGACTGCGCGAGCTGCTGCGCGTCTACCTCGACCACCGCATGAGCGTCGTGACGCGCCGCAGCCGCTATCGGCTCGCGCGGCGCAAGGAGCGCCTGCACCTCGTCGAGGGCCTGCTCATCGCGATCCTCGACATCGACGAGGTCATCCAGGTCATCCGCACGTCGGACGACGGCGAGCAGGCACGCACGCGCCTCATGGACGTCTTCGACCTGTCCGACCCGCAGGCCGAGTACATCCTCGAGCTGCGCCTGCGCCGGCTCACGCGCTTCTCCCGCATCGAGCTCGAGGCCGAGCGCGACAAGCTCAAGGCCGAGATCGCCGAATTGGAGGAGCTCCTCGGAAGCGAGATCCTGCTGCGCGCACAGGTGGCGCGGGAGCTGGATGCCGCGGCCGAGACGTACGGCACCCCGCGGCGCACCCTTCTCCTCAACGGCGGACCGGCGGCGCCCCGATCACGTGCGGCCGCCGCAGCCGCCGATCTGCAGATCGCGGACGCGCCGTGCCGCGTGTTCCTGTCGGCGACGGGGCGCATGGCTCGCGCCGAAGTGGTTGCGGATGCGCCCAACGGCGGCATCGTGCCGCCGTCGCGGCGCGCGAAGCACGACGCCATCCGCTCGTGGGTCGACACGACCACGCGCGGAGACGTCGGTGCGGTCACGAGCGCCGGGCGCCTCATCCGGTTCTCTCCCGTCGACCTGCCCTCCGTGCCCGGCAACTCCGTGCAGCTCGCCGCCGGAACACGCGCCGACCAGTACCTGGGTCTGCCGTCCGGCGAGCACGTCGTGGCGATCGTCCCCCTCGAGGACGGCCCGCCCATCGCCCTCGGCACGCGCCACGGCGTGGTCAAGCGCGTGGCGGCCACCGAGCTCGGCAGCAAGCACGACATCGAGATCATCTCGCTGCGCGACGGCGACCGGGTGGTCGGCGCCGCGCCGGCGACCGACGGCGCCGAGCTGGTGTTCGTCGCCGACGACGCCCAGCTCCTGCGGTTCGACGCGTCGTCGGTGCGCCCGCAGGGGCGCGCGGCCGGCGGTATGGCGGGCATCCGCCTGAGCGACGGCGCCGAGGTCATCTCCTTCGGCGTCGTGGGTGCGTCGGCGTTCGACGCCGTGGTGGTCACGGTCGCAGGCTCCCGCGCCGCCCTCGCCGGCACCGACCCCGGAAGCGCGAAGGTCTCGGCGTTCACGGAGTTCCCCGCTAAGGGACGCGCCACCGGCGGCGTGCGCGCTCAGCGCCTGCTCAAGGGCGAGGACATGCTCACGCTCGCCTGGGTCGGCTCCGATCCCCGTGCAGTGGCTCCGGATGGCGCGACTCGCACGCTGCCGGACGCGGGTGCGAAGCGGGATGCTTCGGGCACGCCGCTCGACGCGGTCATCGGCGCGGTCGGCACCGGCATCCGCTGATCCGGCTGATCTCCGCGGGGCGCGGGTCGCACCCGCCCCAGGTGCTTCACGCGTCGATGCGCTCGCGGGCGAGGCGGTCGCTCGAGTCGATGATGAACTCCTTGCGCGGGGCGACGTCGTTGCCCATGAGGAGTTCGAAGACGGATGCCGCGGCCTCGGCGTCCTGCATGCGCACGCGTCGGAGCGTGCGGCCGGCGCGGTCCATCGTGGTCGTCGCGAGCTGGTCGGCGTCCATCTCTCCGAGGCCCTTGTAGCGCTGCACGGGCTCCTGCCAGCGCTTGCCCGCCTTGGTGAGCTTGGTCAGCAGGGCGTGCAGCTCCTGCTCGGTGTACGTGTAGATCGTGTCGTTCGGCTTCGTGCCGGGGTTCATCACGACCACGCGGTGCAGCGGCGGCACGGCGGCGTACACGCGACCGTCGTCGATCAGCGGCCGCATGTAGCGGAAGAAGAGCGTGAGCAGCAGCGTGCGGATGTGCGCCCCGTCGACGTCGGCGTCGCTCATCAGGATGATCTTGCCGTAGCGCGCGGCGTCGAGGTCGAACGAGCGCCCCGAGCCGGCGCCGATCACCTGGATGATCGCGGCGCACTCGGCGTTCGAAAGCATGTCGCTGATCGATGCCTTCTGAACGTTGAGGATCTTGCCTCGGATCGGCAGGAGCGCCTGATACTCGCTGTTGCGCGCGAGCTTCGCCGTGCCGAGGGCCGAGTCGCCCTCCACGATGAACAGCTCTGACGCCGCCACGTCGTTCGTGCGGCAGTCGGCGAGCTTGGCCGGCAGCGACGAGGACTCGAGCGCGTTCTTGCGGCGCTGCGTCTCTTTGTGCGCGCGCGCCGAGATGCGCGCCTTCATCTCTGCAACGACCTTGTCGAGCAGGAGCGACGTCTGCGCCTTGTCGTCGCGCTTGGTCGAGGTGAACCGGGCGGTGAGCTCTTTGGCGACGACGTTCGCCACGATCTGGCGGACGGCCGGAGTTCCGAGCACTTCCTTGGTCTGGCCCTCGAACTGCGGCTCGGGGATGCGCACCGTGAGCACCGCCGCGAGTCCGGCGAGGATGTCGTCCTTCTCGAGCTTGTCGTTCGAGCCGAACTTCAGGCGGCGCGCATTCTGCTCGACCTGCGTGCGCAGCACCTTCATGAGCCCCTGCTCGAAGCCCTGCTGGTGCGTCCCGCCCTTAGGCGTGGAGATGATGTTGACGAACGAGCGGGTCGTGGTCTCGTAGCCGGTCCCCCAGCGCACCGCGATGTCGACCTCGCACTCGCGCTGCACCTCGGTCGGCACCATGGCCCCGGACGGCTGCAGCACCGGCACCGTCTCGGTGAACGAGCCGCTGCCGGTGAGGCGCCACGTGTCGGTGATCGGTGCGTCGGGCGCGAGGAAGTCCGCGAACTCCGAGATACCGCCGTCGAAGCGGAAGCTGGTCTCGACCGCCTCTTCGCCGCGCTCGTCGCGGATCAGGATCTCGAGACCCGGCACCAGGAACGCCGTCTGGCGTGCCCGTTGCTCGAGCTCGGTGAGGGTGAACGCGGCATCCTTTGTGAAGATCTGCTTATCGGCCCAGTAGCGGATACGGGTGCCCGTGACGCCCTTCGCGGCGCGCCCCACGACGCGCAGCTCGGAGCTCTTCTCGAAGGGGGTGAACGCCGACGACGGCGACCCGTTCGCGAAGATGCCGGGCTCACCGCGGTGGAACGACATGGCCCACGTCTTGCCCCCGCGGTCGACCTCGACGTCGAGACGCTCGGACAAGGCGTTGACCACGGACGCGCCGACGCCGTGGAGGCCGCCGGATGCGGCGTACGATCCGCCGCCGAACTTGCCGCCCGCGTGGAGCTTCGTGAACACGACTTCGACGCCCGAGAGTCCGGTGCGGGGCTCGATGTCGACCGGGATGCCGCGGGCGCGGTCGCGCACCTCGACGCTGCCGTCGGCGTGCAGGATGATCTCGATGAGCGAGCCGTGGCCGGCAAGCGCCTCATCGACCGAGTTGTCGATGATCTCCCACAGGCAGTGCATGAGGCCACGGGAGTCGGTCGAGCCGATGTACATGCCGGGGCGCTTGCGGACCGCTTCGAGTCCTTCGAGGACCTGCAGATGGTGGGCGGAGTACTCGGCGGTCACAATCTCCAAGGGTATCCGGGGTCACAGACGCCGGTCGGCCGACACGCTTCTTGGGGCCGCGCCGTACGCGCTGAGCGAAATGTGACCCGTTCGCGGCATTCTCGAAACAAAGGCGTGGTTGTATTTCATGACCCGCACCGGAGTTCTATCACTACGAGGAGGCACCGAGATGACTACTTCGACACCCACCGAGCTGGGCTCCGTCCTCGAGTACCGCCTCACCGCGGCGGACCGCTGCGACTCCTGCGGCGCTCAGGCATACATCGCGGCCGAGGTCAACGGCAGCGAACTGCTCTTCTGCGCCCACCACGGCCGCAAGTACGAGGAGAAGCTCCGCGCCGTCGCCACCTCGTGGCACGACGAGACGGCCCGCCTGGCTGAGGCCAACTGAGCCGGGGACTCACTCTCCCGAGTAGATCCTCGGCACCAGCGGCGAGACGCGCACCGCGATCTCTTCGCCGATCGTCCCGATCGCCTCAGCGAGATCGGTCGCCGAGGACTCGCCCCCGTCGCCGGGGCCGTAGATGCGCACGACGTCGCCGGGCGCGGAATTCGTCCACCCCTCCACTCGGAAACCCGATCCCGAAGCGGTCAGGGCACGCGGACCACCCGGAGTGCCGACGGTCACGCGGCCGGCGAGGATCGACGGCAGGCCGTCGAGCGGACCGACGTCGATCGAGGCTCCGTCGTCGTCGACCGCGGTGACCCGCGCCTCGAGCGTCGCGATCGGCCGCACGCCGAGGTGCTCTTCGTCTGGGCCGCCGGCGGAGCGGATGCCGTAGCAGAATGCCCCCACCCGCACGAGGTTGTAGCGGAATTCCGGCCGGGCGAACGAGGCGGCACTGGCCGAGAGGTGCAGCATCGTGGGCGAGAGGCCTGCCTGGCGCGCGGTGGTCACCGCGGCGTCGAACAGAGCGCGGGCAGCGTCGTCCTCTTCGTCGGATGCCTCGGCGATGTGGCTCCAGATGCCGACCACCTCCAGGCATCCCTCCGCTGCGAGCTGTGCCGCACGGGCGGTGAACTCCGGCCACTCCTCGGGACGTACGCCGTTGCGGTGCAGGCCCGTGTCGATCTTGAGGTGCACGCGCGCGAGCGCACCGGCGACCCGCGCCTCGGCGGCGACGTCCTCAAGCAGTTCGGCGTCGCCGACCCCGAGGTCCAGTCGCGCCGCCACGGCTTCCGCCGCTTCCGCCCGCGAGGCAGCGATCCACGAGAAGACGCGGACGTCGCCGCCCAGCACGTCCCTCACGCGACGGCCGGTGGCGACGTCGAAGGCGCCGATCCAGCGCACGCCCTCGCGCCGCGCTCGCCGCACGGTCGCGTCGAGCCCGTGCCCGTAGGCGTCATCCTTCACGACGAGCATCAGCTCGGCCGGAGCGACTGCCTCGCGCACGCGAGAAAGGTTGGCCGCGAAGCGATCGAGGTCGATACGAAGCACCCCGCTCATGCGATCCACTCCCGCGCCGCACGCAAGCCGACCACGGTGACGAGCTCGTCGGCGCGCAGGCCGGTGGCCTCCACCCACTCCGCGACCGACGGCTCGCCCGCCCGAGGATCGCCGAAGAAGACGGCCTCGTCGCCGCGCCGCACCGGGGCGGCGCCGACATCCACCACACACACGTCCATCGCCACGCGGCCGATGATGGGAAGCGATGCGCCGCCGATCGTCAGGCGCGCCCGGTTGCCGAGGTCGCGCACGACGCCCTGGGCGTAGCCGCCCGTGACCAGCGCCACACGGGTGTCTGCGGCCGCGCGGAAGCGGTACCCGTACGACACGCCCTCCCCTGCGCGGAGTGCCTTCACACCCAGCACGGTGCCGCTCAGGCGCATCGCCGGCACCGCGTCGGGCGCACCGCCCGGCAGCCCGTACAGCGTCAGGGTATCGAGGCCGGGCGAATCGCTCGCGGTGGCTCCCGCAACGCGCGCGTCGGCGAGCACGCGGACAGCCGTGGCGTCGTCGACGATCAGGCGGTCCACCCCGGCGGCGAGCAGCTCTGCGGCGACTGCGGGTGCGCCGTGACCCCAGGCATCGGCCCGCAGATCGGCGACCGCCCGCGTGCCCTCCGGCAGCCGCGCCACGGCCAGCGTGGCGTTGTGCGCGATGGCGGAGGCCGAGACTCGGGCGACCGGGGCACTGGACGGCTCATGGATCCACGCAGCGTCGCCATGCCCAGGGTTCGCCGAACTCACGCCTCTAGACTATCCGGGACCCCCGATCCCCAACCCGGAGTACGCATGCCTTCTCAGGGCCTCGGCCTCGCGCCCCGCCTTCGCTACCTCGCCGCCCGCGCCCGTCGCATCGACGTCGGATCCGTGGTCGAACGTGCGAAGGAGACGTCGCAGCAGCACGGCAAGTGGACGCCCGCCGTCCTGGTCGACATGCTGTGGTCGGCCGGCTTCCGGCAGGTCGGGTTCCAGGACTACGTCGACTACGACTTCGCCATCCTCAGCCGCGCCGAGCGCGCGACCTACATGACGCACCCCGTCTCGAATGAGCTGTCGCAGAAGTACGACCACCCCGACTTCCGGCACCAGTTCCATCACAAGGTGGAATTCAACCGCGTGTTCAGCGAGCATCTGCACCGCGAGTGGATGGTCGTCGAGGACGACAACGCCGACGCCGTCCGCGCCTTCACCAAGCGCCTCGGCACGATCGTGACGAAAGAACCCATCGGTCAGGCAGGCACCGGCGTGCACCGATACCGCGCCGAGGACGTGGACGACTGGAATGCCTTCCACCGCGGGCTGCTCCACCGCGGCGAGGTGCTCATGGAGGAGGTCATCCAGCAGCACCCCGATCTCGCCGCCGTGTGCCCCGGCACCGTCAACACGACCCGGGTCACCGCCTTCTTCGACGGCGAGGAGACGCACATCCTCGCCATGGCGCAGAAGTTCGGCCGCGGCGCCGTGAGCGACCAGATGACCTTCGGCGGCTTCTACACGATGCTCGACGAGGACGGCCACGCCGTCGGCCCCGGGTACGACTCGCACGCCCACGTGCACGAGAAGCACCCCGACAGCGGCTTCGTCATCGCCGACTTCCAGCTGCCGATGATCGACGAGGTGAAGGCGTTCGTCGACCGCGTCGCCCGCGTCGTGCCGCAGGTGCAGTACGTCGGCTGGGACATCGTCGTGACCCCGGACGGCCCCGTGCTCGTGGAGGGCAACTGGGGCGCCGGCGTGTACGAGAACAAGCCCAGCGTCACCGGCATCCGCACCGGCCACAAGCCCCGCTACCGCGCCGCGATCGGCTTCTGAGCCGATCGGACCCGAACGCCGAAGGCGCGGCACCCCGAGGGGTGCCGCGCCTTCGTACGCGGGAGGGGGCGGTCAGACCGCGCGGATGATTCCGAGCGGCGTGGACTGATGCCCTTGACCGAGCGGATTGTCCTGCAGGATCGCGATGAGGCGCTTCTCGTACGCCTTGTCGACGGTCGACCCGAGGATGTTGCCGCCGAGGTCGTTGATGTCGACCACCGCGACCTCGGGGACGCCCCCGAGGAGCGCCTTGAGATGAGCCGCGACCTCGCGGGGACGCTCGGGCCCGAGGACGACGGCCTTGTTGTACGGCGGGATGGTGCCGCTCGTCGGTCCGTCGATCGCCCGCGCCTTGTCGCCCGCGATGCGGTAGAAGTCGCCCTTGCGGCCGAACAGCTTGGTCACGGCCGACACGGCGGCCGCGACCAAGATGCGGATCGTGCCGCACTCGCGCAGCGCCATCTCCATGGTCTCGGGCATGCCGAGGCCGATGCCGTACGGCGTGCGCGTCACGTACTTCGAGAGGAAGTAGGCGAGCTTGCGCGGCCTGATGTCCTCGACGAGGTACGAGCGACCCTGGGTGATCGCGACGATCTTCTCCGTCACGAAGAGCAGGTCGCCGTCACGGACGAGTCCTGAGGCGTACTCGCTCACGAAGCCGTCGAGGTCGTCGCCCGGCATCACGACCCGCGTGCGGATCGGGATGCGGGCGTACGACGAACCCTCGACGGAGACGGTGAGCGCCTTGCCGTCGTTCGCCTCGCTCACTCGAGGTAGTCCCGCAGCGACTGCGAACGGCTGGGGTGACGGAGCTTCGCCATCGTCTTGGACTCGATCTGACGGATGCGCTCGCGCGTCACGCCGAAGGTGTCGCCGATCTGGTCGAGCGTCTTGGGCTGACCGTCGCCCAGCCCGAAGCGCATGCGGATGACGCCCGCCTCGCGCTCGGAGAGCGAGTCGAGGAGGGACTCGAGCTGACGCTGAAGCATCGTGAAGCCGACGGCATCCGCCGGGACGACGGCCTCGGTGTCTTCGATCAGGTCGCCGAACTCGCTGTCGCCGTCCTCGCCGAGCGGGGTGTGCAGGGAGATGGGCTCGCGTCCGTACTTCTGGACCTCGATGACCTTCTCGGGGGTCATGTCGAGCTCGCGGCTGAGCTCTTCTGGCGTGGGCTCGCGCCCGAGGTCCTGCAGCATCTGGCGCTGGACGCGCGCGAGCTTGTTGATGACCTCGACCATGTGGACCGGGATGCGGATGGTGCGCGCCTGGTCGGCCATGGCACGGGTGATCGCCTGGCGGATCCACCAGGTGGCGTAGGTCGAGAACTTGAAGCCCTTGGTGTAGTCGAACTTCTCGACGGCGCGGATCAGACCGAGGTTGCCCTCCTGGATCAGGTCCAGGAACTGCATGCCACGGCCGGTGTAGCGCTTGGCGAGCGACACCACGAGGCGCAGGTTGGCCCCGAGCAGGTGGGACTTCGCACGCTGGCCGTCACGGGCGACCCACTGCAGGTCGAGCCCGAGCTGCGACGACTTCTCGGCCGCCGACATGTGCGACAGCTTCTCCTCGGCGAACAGACCCGCCTCGATGCGCATCGCCAGCTCGACCTCTTCGGCCGCGTTGAGGAGCGGCACCTTGCCGATCTGCTTCAGGTAGTCCTTGACGGGGTCGGCCGTCGCGCCGGTGATCTGCGTCGAGTAGACGGGGACGTCGTCCTCGTCGCTCGAGGTGATGACGATCGCACCGGTCGGAAGAGGCTCGGTGAACGCCGGCTTGGTGCTCTCCTCTTCCTCCTCCTCGTCTTCGGCCGCAGGAGTCTCGTCGGCTGCGGCGGCCTTCGCGCCACGGCGCGCAGCCGGGCGAGCAGGCGTCTCGGCGTCGTCGTCGCCCGCCTCTTCCAGATCGTCGTCGGCGTTGAGCTCGACGTCGTCGAGCTCCTCGACGTCGTCCTCGAGATCCTCGTCGGACGCGGCGCCCTTCGTCGCAGCCTTCTTGGGCGCGGCCTTGGCGCTCTTGGGCGCGGCCTTCGCACTCTTGGGCGCGGTCTTGGTCGCCGTCTTCTTGGCGGCGGGCTTCGACGCGGCCTTCGCGGGCGCCTTCGTCGCAGCCTCGGCCGCCGTGGTCTCGTCCGTCTCGGTGTCCTTCGCGGCCGAGCGGGCCTTGGTGTTCGTGCCTGAGGTCACGTTTCGCCTTTCACCGGGAGTGTGTGCCGACGCCCCCGGGAGATTTCGGACACTAGTAAGACCCTTGTCAAGTCCCGGCGCCGCCGAGTGCACCTCGGGGAACCAGTTGACAACGGGTCAGAGCATCCAGTATCGCATACTTGGGATCTGCCGCCAGCATTCGCGGCAATGCATCGGATCGCTCTCCTCTACAACACCCAGGACAGCCCGCTCATTCCGATCAGAGGCCACGCTTGTCCTCGTCGCCGGTGGGGCGGCTCGCCAGGAACCGCTCGAGTTCGGCGGCGAGCTCGTCGGCGCTGGGCAGGTCGCCGGTGTGGATCATCGGCGCAGCGAGCGTGGACCCCGCCATATAGGCGTCGTAGCGCTCTTCCAGGCCCTTCACCATGCGGGAGAGCTCGTCGCTGCCGGAGACCTGCTCTTCGACCTTGGACAGGTAGTCGCGGTTCTCTTCGCGCAGCTCTTCTCCGGTGAACACGAGCCCGGTGGCGACCGTGAGGCTGTCGAGTGCGGCGAGAGCGGCGGCCGGGTACTCGGTGTCGCCGAGGTAGTGCGGAATGAGGAGTACGAACCCGGCGACGCGCATGCCCGCCTCAGCGAGGCGGTACTCGAGCAGGTGCCCTGCGGTGGCGGGAACCTGGGTGTGCGGCTTCCACACCGAGTGCGCCTCGGTGAGCTCGCTGCGGGTCCCGCTCACGGTCGTGCCGATCGGTCGCGTGTGCGGCACAGGCATCGGGATCGCGTGCACCCACGTGACCGTGGACACCTCGTAGTCGTCGACGAAGTCGAGGACCGCGGCGGCGAAGGCATCCCACGCGAAATCGGGCTCGTAGCCGGCGAGGAGCAGGAAGGGCTGGCCGAGCGCATCGTGGGCGAACGACAGCTCCAGCCGAGGCGGCCGGTAGTCGGTCAGGTGATCCTGGTCGAACGCGATCACCGGGCGGCGGGCGCGGTAGTCGAGGAGCACGTCGTTGGAGAAGACGGCGAGCGGGGTGGGCACGATGTCGTCGCGGAAATAGTCGACGACCCGGCTGACCGCGTTGCCCGCGTCGGTGAATCCGGTCAGCGCCACCACGAGCGGGAGGCCCCGGGGCACGGGAGGCGCGGAGGCGGAGCGCTCGAACAGCGGACCGGTGAGGGGCATGCCTCCATGCTACGAGCCGACGCCGACGCCCGGGGTCGGCGGCCGTCCCGCTCAGAGCGAACACCCGTGGTTGGATGGAGACCATGTCGTTTCCCGACCTCGCGTACAGCGAATCCCCCGTCCGAGAGTCCGACGCAGACGTCCTTCTCCTCGCCCTTCCCCCGGTCGACGGCGAAGGCGCCCCCGATCTGGGCGGCTGGCCCGGCCTGCGGGAGGCACTCCTCGCCACCGGCTTCACCGGCTCACCCAACTCCTTCCAGCGCGTCTACGCGCCGCAGACGTCGGACAAGCCGCTGGCCGTCGTGGGAACCGGTGCGGCCCCGGATGCCGCGGCCCTGCGCGACGCGGTCGGCTCCGCGATCCGCACCCTGACCGGCTTCGCCACGGTCGCCGTCGCCGCGCCGTTCGCCGACGACGCCCTGTGGACCGCTGCGGCGGAAGGCGCCGCGCTCGGGGGCTACCGCTTCGACGGCTACAAGTCCGAGGCGCCCAAGCCCCGCGCGTCGAAGGTCGTCGTCCACGGCACCGCGGCCGCCGACGCCGAGAGGCTCGCCGCGATCACGGCGACGGCCGACGCGGTCGCGCTCGTGAAGGATCTCGTGACGACGCCGGCCGAGTGGCTCGGGCCCGCCGACTTCGCCGAGCGCGCGACCCAGGCCGTCGACGGCCTCGGCGTCAGGGTCGAGGTGCTCGACGAGGACGCGCTGCGCGAGGGCGGCTACGGCGGCATCCTCGGCGTCGGGCAGGGCTCCGACCGGCCGCCCCGCCTCATCCGCCTGGAGTACGCCCCCGAGAGCGCGAAGCGACACGTCGCACTCGTGGGCAAGGGCATCACGTTCGACACGGGCGGCCTGTCGCTGAAGCCGGCCGCGTCCATGGTCGGCATGAAGTACGACATGTGCGGCGCCGCCACCGCGCTGGCCGTGCTCCGTGCCGTCGCCACCGTCGGCGCGCCGGTCAAGGTCACCGCCTGGCTCTGCGTCGCCGACAACATGCCGTCCGGCCGCGCCACGCGCCCCGGCGACGTGCTGCGCATGCTCGACGGCACGACCGTCGAGGTGCTCAACACCGACGCCGAAGGCCGGCTGGTGCTCGCCGACGGGCTGGTCGCGGCGAGTCGCGAGCATCCCGATGTCATCGTCGACGTCGCCACGCTCACCGGCGCCATCACCGTCGCCCTGGGCACCCGCCACGTGGGGGTCATGGGCGATGACGAGGCGGTCGCCGCCTACCTCGCCGCCGCCGCCGCCGAGGCTGAGCCGGCGTGGCAGCTTCCGCTGCCCGCGCACATGGTGGATGAGCTCGACTCCCCCATCGCCGATCTGCAGAACGCGAAGATCGGCGACCCCGCCGGCGGCTCGCTGTTCGCCGGCCTCTTCCTGCGCCACTTCGTCGGTCGCACCGGCGATGAGGCGGACGCTCCGCGCATACCGTGGGTGCACCTGGACATCGCCGGTGTCGGGATGAACAAGGGCGGGGGCTACGGCTACACCGACAAGGGACCGACGGCAGCCACCGTCCGCAGCCTGATCCGCTTCGTCACGACAGAGGAGTCCTGATGACCGACCACACCTTCGACCTCGTCGTCCTCGGCGGCGGCAGCGGCGGCTACGCAGCGGCACTTCGCGCCGCAGAGCTCGGCAAGTCCGTCGCCCTCGTCGAGAAGGACAAGGTGGGCGGCACCTGCCTGCACCGGGGCTGCATCCCGACGAAGGCGCTACTCCACGCCGCCGAGGTGGCGGACACTGCTCGGGATGCCGCGACCATCGGCATCCGCGCCACCTTCGAGGGCATCGACCCGGCGGGGGTCCGCGCCTACCGCGAGGGCATCGTCGCGAAGAAGTTCAAGGGACTCGAAGGACTGGTCAAGTCGCGAGGCATCACCGTCGTCCCGGGCGAGGGCCGCCTCGAGGCCGGACCCGCCGTCCGCGTCGGCGACGACGTGTACCGCGGCACCGACGTCATCCTGGCGACGGGGTCCTACAGCCGCACCCTCCCGGGGCTCGAGATCGGCGGTCGCATCCTCACCAGCGAGCACGCGCTCGAACTCGACGAGATCCCGTCGCGCGTCGTGATCCTCGGCGGCGGTGTCATCGGCGTGGAGTTCGCGAGCGTGTGGCGCTCGTTCGGCGTCGATGTCACGATCGTCGAGGCGCTCGACCACCTCGTCCCCAACGAGGACGTCGCGCTCAGCAAGGCCCTCGAGCGCGCGTTCCGGCGCAGGGGAATCGCGTCGTCGCTCGGTGTGCGGTTCCAGGGTGTGACGCAGACGCCCGAGGGGGTGACCGTCACGCTCGAGGACGGCAAGACGTTCGAGGCGGACTACCTCCTCGTCGCCGTGGGGCGGGGCCCCGCGACCGCCGGGCTCGGTTACGAGGAGGCAGGCGTCACGATCGACCGCGGCTTCGTGGTGACCGACGAGCGCCTGCGCACGAGCGTGCCCCACGTGTGGGCCGTCGGCGACATCGTCCCCGGCCTGCAGCTCGCCCACCGCGGGTTCCAGCAGGGGATCTTCGTCGCGGAGGAGATCGCCGGTCTCTCCCCCGTCGTCGTCTCCGATACCCAGATCCCGAAGGTCACCTACAGCCACCCCGAGGTCGCGTCCGTCGGCCTCACCGAGGCGCAAGCATCCGAGGCACATGGCGCTGACGCAGTCGTGGCCTACGAGTACAACCTGGCCGGCAACGGCAAGAGCGAGATCCTCGGCACGGGCGGCATCGTCAAGGTCGTCCGCGTGAAGGAAGGCCCCGTGATCGGCGTGCACCTGGTCGGCGACCGGGTCGGCGAACTCATCACCGAGGGCCAGCTCGCCGTCGGCTGGGAAGCGCATCCCGAGGACATCGCTCCGTTCGTCC
Organism: Microbacterium sp. CFH 31415; assembly: GCF_022538185.1. GTDB lineage: Bacteria > Actinomycetota > Actinomycetes > Actinomycetales > Microbacteriaceae > Microbacterium. The sequence continues at coordinate 385,414 of NZ_JAKYXC010000002.1, forward strand.
ACGCACACCCCACCCAGAGCGAAGCCCTGGGCGAGGCGTTCCTCGCACTCGCCGGAAAACCGCTCCACGCGCTCTGACGCTGGGGCCCCGCGGCATCACTAAGCTAGATCCGATATCCATTCCGAAGGAGACATCGTCATGAGCACTTCCGTGGTCCTCCCCGCTCTCGGTGAGAGCGTCACCGAGGGTACGGTCACCCGCTGGCTCAAGCAGGTCGGCGACACCGTCCAGGCGGACGAGGGCCTGCTCGAAATCTCCACGGACAAGGTCGACACGGAGATCCCGTCGCCCGTCAGCGGTGTGATCGAGGAGATCCTGGTCCAGGAGGACGAGACCGTCGAGGTCGGCGCCGTGCTCGCCAAGATCGGCGACGGCTCGGGATCCTCGGAGGCCGCCCCGCAGCCCGAGGCCGACGCACAGCCCGAGGCAGCCGCGCCCGCCGAGGCCGCGCCCGCCGCCGAAGCTGCACCCGCCGAGGCCGCGCCCGCCGCCGAAGCTGCACCCGCCGAGGCCGCGCCCGCCGCCGAAGCTGCACCCGCTGCCGCCCCGGCCTCGTCCGGCGGCAAGGACGTCGTGCTTCCCGAGCTCGGCGAGAGCGTGACCGAGGGCACCGTGACCCGCTGGCTGAAGCAGGTCGGCGACGAGGTAGCGGTCGACGAGCCGCTGCTCGAGATCTCGACCGACAAGGTCGATACCGAGATCCCCTCGCCCTTCGCCGGCACCCTTCAGGAGATCCTCGTCCAGGAGGACGAGACGGTCGAGGTCGGGTCGGCCCTCGCACGCATCGGTGAGTCTGGCGCCGCCGCTCCCGCTCCCGCGGCTGAAGCTCCTGCTCCCGCAGCCGAAGCTCCTGCTCCTGCTCCCGCAGCCGAAGCTCCCGCAGCCGCGGCTCAGGCTCCCGCGGCAGAGGCTCCGGCCGCCCCCGCCGAGGCGCCCGCTCCGGCTCCTGCCGCTGCACCGGCTCCCGCGCCCGCCCCGGCTGCCGCACCTGCCCCTGCTCCCGCCGCCGAGGCTCCCGCTGCGCCGGCCACCGAGGACGATGAGGTCGTCTCCTACGTGACCCCGCTCGTGCGCCGGCTCGCGCAGCAGCAGGGCGTCGACCTCGCGACGGTCAAGGGCACCGGCGTCGGTGGCCGCATCCGCAAGGAAGACGTGCTGAAGGCCGCCGAGGCGGCGTCCGCTCCTGCGCCCGAAGCCGGTGCCGCCCCCGCATCGGCGGCAGCACCGCTCGAGGTCTCGCCGCTTCGCGGCACGACCCAGCCCATGTCGCGTCTGCGCAAGGTTCTCGCCGAGCGTGCGGTCGCCTCCATGCAGTCGACGGCGCAGCTGACGACCGTGGTCGAGGTCGACGTCACGAAGCTCTCGAGCTTCCGCGACAAGGTGAAGGGCGACTTCCAGTCCAAGACGGGCGACAAGCTGTCGTTCCTGCCGTTCTTCGCGCTCGCCGCCGCCGAGGCGCTGCAGGCGTACCCCGTGATCAACTCCACGGTCGACGGCACCGACATCGTGTACCCGCCGGGCGAGAACCTCTCGATCGCGGTCGACACCGAGCGAGGCCTCCTGACGCCCGTGCTTCGCGATGCCGCGTCGAAGAACCTCGCGCAGATCGCACACGAGATCGCCGACCTGGCCGCCCGCACGCGCGACAACAAGCTCAAGCCCGACGAGCTCGCCGGCGGCACGTTCACGCTGACGAACACCGGTTCGCGCGGCGCGCTGTTCGACACCCCGGTCGTCTTCCTGCCCCAGACCGCAATCCTCGGCACCGGAATCGTCGTCAAGCGCCCGGGCGTCGTGACGGTCGACGGCAAGGACGCGATCTCGGTCCGCTCGTACGTCTACCTCGCGCTGTCGTACGACCACCGCGTGATCGACGGTGCCGACGCCGCGCGCTTCCTCGGCGCCGTGAAGGCCCGTCTCGAGGCTGCGGAGTTCGAGAGCCAGCTCGGCATCTGAGCCACCTTGACTATGGCTGCTGCGCGGCGGCGTGCACGTCGCGCAGCAGCCATTCGTCGTCTCTGCGCTCGATGACGACGAACTGAGCTGCTGTGCCGTCCACCGCGTCTACGCGCAGCACGGCGACCCCGCCGAAGTCGTCGAGCAACGCGATCGCCCGTTGCTCGCGCGGCGCGTCGATCGGCCCGGCCGCCCACGACGACTCCGGATCCACCATCACGCCGGCCAGGCAGTCGATCTCGCCGCGACAGGCGAGGCGCTGGTGAAGCAGCTCGCCCACCACGCGGCTCAGATCGGTCTCGACCTCGCCGACCGCACCGACCGGATCAGCTGACCCCGTCGAAGTCGCACCCTCAGGTTCGATCGTCGCCGTGGTCGCGGGCACCGGCACCTCCGCCGTCGCCGCGTCGTCGCCGTCCGATGGCCAGAACAGACCCACGCCGAGCACCGCCGCCGCAGCGGCGCCCGCTACGAGCAGCGACGCCCGGCGCGAAGACGTGCGTGCGCTCGTCGCACGCCGCCACACGCGCGTCGTGGCCCGCGAGACGAGGTCGGCGAGGTCGCCGTCGACGTGGCGGAGGAGACCGTCCCACGGACGCCGCCGGTCCACGGACTCGTCCGCCGACGCGTCATGGCGGTCGTACCGCGCGAGTGGCCGCACGCCGCCCGGGCCGGCCGGCTCCGTCGTGATGGCGAGAGGTTCGGCCAGGTGGAACAGCAATGCCTCAGCGCGCTCGAGCTCGATGGCCGACGGACGCTCCGCCATGATCGCGGCGCCCGCCGCGTCCCACGCCTCGTGCGGCCTTCCGAGGGCCACGCCGGCGAGCAGCGAGATCGACGCGTCGCGCAGCGATCGGGGCGCGGCATCCGTCACGAACACGGGGCGCCCGGCATCGGTGAGCCACCACTCCCCCGTGACAGCGGACGGATCGCGCAGCTCGGCGAATCCGCGCAGCACGCTCACGGCGAGCGTCACCGCCTCGCCGGGCATGAGCGGCGGGCCGGTCGCCGCCCGGCGCGCGAGCAGATCGGTGACGCGCTCGGTGCACACCGGCAGAGCCACGTCGTGCCCGTCGCTTCGCCTGACGACGTCGATCGGCGCCAGCACGTGACCGTGGGGCGCGGCATCCCACCCCTTCCACTCGCGTCCGAGCACCGCCGCATCGACGAGGACGCGACGCTCGCCCGACTCCAGGCCCACCAGAAGGCCCGGCCAGGGCCCGTCATCAGTCGCCCCCACAGGTCGCACCGGTCGGTACGGCGCGCGCAGGGCATCGGTCTCACGGGTCACCGCACCAGCGTTGCGGCGCACTCGCGGTCGCCGGGAGGGCTCATCTCCGCCTGTGGACGATCGCCGGTCGCGAGGACATGGGGAGGAGCCGCAGTCCGCCCGCGCGGAAAGGTAGGCTGGACCCCATGGCCGCCCGCAGTACCGCTCCCGAGAAGCGCCCCGGTTTCTTCTCGCAGATCCGCTCCCTCTACACGTTCACGCAGCAGGCGTACTCCTGGCTGCCGTGGCTCCTCGTGGGCATCGTGCTGCTCGGCATCGCCGCCGGCGTGGGCGTGGGCTTCCTGATCCCGCCCGTCGCGATCTGGAGCATCATCCTGTGGGGCATCACCGGACTCATGCTCGGCATCCTCGGCTCCCTCATGCTCATGACGCGCCTGTCGACCCGGGCGATGTTCAAGAAGATCGACGGGATGCCCGGAGCCGCCGGCCACGTGCTGTCGACGTCGCTCGGCCGCAAGTGGCAGGCGGCCGACATGCCGGTGGGCGTCAACCCGAAGACCCAGGAGGCGGTCTACCGCGCCGTCGGCCGCGGTGGCGTCGTCATCGTCGGCGAGGGCGCGCGGGGTCGCCTCACCCGCCTCGTCAACGACGAGCGCTCGAAGGTGCAGCGCGTCGCCTCGGGCGTCCCCGTGACCGTGCTCTACGTCGGCCACGGCGAAGGCGACGTGCCCATCTCGAAGCTCGCCGCGACGATCAAGGCACTGCCCACCAAGGTCGATCGCGCGACGATGGCCGCGGTCATCAAGCGCATCGAATCGGTGTCCCAGACGCTCACCTCGCTGCCGATTCCGAAGGGCATCGACCCGACCAAGGTGCGAGCTCCGCGCCCGCGCTGATCGCGCGTCAGGCGCGCAGCAGGATCGTTCCTGCGGCCTTGTCGTGCAGTCCGCGCTGGTCGGCGTCCCAGATCACCGCGGGAACGACCACGATCAGCAGCAGCGTGCGCACCACGGGCCGCCACAGGCCGGTCCATGCCCCGTCGAGCCGCACGAGTCGCAGACCGAAGATGCGGTGGCCGGGGCTGCCCTGCAGCGTCGGGATGAACACGATCTGGATCGCGGCGAAGATCGCCAGGATCGCCAGCGGGTCCCAGCCGAAGAAGCCGGAGATCAGGTACGCGGCCCCGTAGTCGACGAAGAGTGCGCCGACGCGCCGTCCGAGCCGCGCGATCGATCCGCTTCCTTCACGGGGCAGCCCGAGTCGTTCCCCGGGATAGTCGGGGGCCTGGTCTGTCACCGGTCAAGCCTACCCAGGGCCCCGTAACATCCCGGAAACAATGGTGTCACTGCCGGGCAATCCCCTCCGGGTACCGTTCCTGACAAGCGCGCACGCGTGCGGCAGTTCCCGATGCCCTATCACTGGAGCCTTCATGTTCAAAGATTCATCCGAGGTGCTCAAGTTCATCAAGGACGAGGACGTCAAGTTCCTCGACATCCGGTTCACGGATCTTCCTGGTGTGCAGCAGCACTTCAACATCCCGGCGTCGACCGTCGACGAGGAGTTCTTCACGGTCGGCCAGCTCTTCGACGGCTCGTCGATCCGCGGCTTCGCGAACATCCACGAGTCCGACATGCAGCTGATCCCGGATGTCTCGACGGCGTACCTCGACCCGTTCCGCGAGGCGAAGACGCTGATCATGATCTTCGACATCTACAACCCGCGCAACGGCGAGATCTACGGCAAGGACCCGCGCCAGGTCGCGAAGAAGGCCGAGAAGTACCTTGCGTCGACGGGCATCGCCGACACCGCGTTCTTCGCCCCCGAGGCCGAGTTCTACATCTTCGACGACGTCCGCTACGAGGTGAAGCAGAACTCCAGCTTCTACTCGGTCGACTCCGAAGAGGGCGCGTGGAACACGGGGCGCGTCGAAGAGGGCGGCAACCTCGCCAACAAGACCCCGTTCAAGGGCGGCTACTTCCCCGTCTCGCCGGTCGACAAGCAGGCCGACCTGCGCGACGACATCAGCCTCAAGCTCATCGAGGCGGGTCTGCACCTCGAGCGGGCTCACCACGAGGTGGGCACCGGCGGCCAGGCCGAGATCAACTACCGCTTCGACACGATGGTCCACGCGGCGGACGACATCCTGAAGTTCAAGTACATCGTCAAGAACACCGCCCTCGAGTGGGGCAAGGTCGCGACGTTCATGCCGAAGCCCCTCTTCGGCGACAACGGCTCGGGCATGCACACCCACCAGTCGCTGTGGAACGGCAGCGAGCCGCTCTTCTACGACGAGAAGGGCTACGGCGGCCTGTCCGACATCGCGCGCTGGTACATCGGCGGCATCCTCGCGCACGCGCCCTCGGTGCTCGCGTTCACCAACCCGACCCTCAACAGCTACCACCGCCTGGTGAAGGGCTACGAGGCTCCGGTCAACCTCGTCTACTCGGCGGGCAACCGCTCGGCGGCGATCCGCATCCCGATCACGGGCTCCAACCCCAAGGCCAAGCGCATCGAGTTCCGCGCCCCCGACGCCTCGGGCAACCCGTACCTCGCCTTCGCCGCGCAGCTCATGGCCGGCCTCGACGGAATCAAGAACCGCATCGAGCCCCATGAGCCCGTCGACAAGGACCTCTACGAGCTGCCGCCCGAGGAGGCCAAGAACATCCCGCAGGTGCCGAACTCGCTGCAGGACTCGCTCGACGCCCTCGCGGCCGACCACGAGTTCCTCCTCGCGGGTGGCGTGTTCACGCCCGAGCTGATCGAGACGTGGATCGAGTACAAGCTCGAGAACGAGATCAAGCCGCTCGCGGCGCGTCCGCACCCGTTCGAGTACGAGCTGTACTTCGGCGTCTGAGTCGAACCGCGGTCGAGCATCGCTCCCGGAACGGCCCCCGGCATCGCGCCGGGGGCCGTTCCGCGCGTCGTGCTCTGCGTGCCATGGCGCTCACCCAGTCGCCGCCCGTACGCTGAACGGGCTGCGTTCCGTCTGACCGAAAGCGAACGAACGATGTCCTCCCGACCCGCTGCGACGAAGCGACGCGCTGCGCCGCGCTCGTCGAAGCCTGCGCGGCGCCGGAAGACCGTGCGTCGGCGCGCATCGCGCGCCAGGACGGGACGCTTCCCGCGTGTCCTCGGCATCGTCGCCGCGTCCCTGGCGGCGACGATCGTCACCACCGTCGCCGGCGTCGCGGTGGCGGGCGCTCTGGTCGCGCACGCGCTGTCCATCCCCATCGATGAACCCGAGGCCGCACCGGCTCCACGGTTCATCCTCCCCGCCCTTCCCGGCGTCGCAGGCTACGGCAACGAGCGGCTCGCGAACGCCTGCACGATCCTCAACGCCGGCCGCGACCTCGGGCTCGACGAGCGCGATCAGACGATCGCCGTGATGACCGCGATGGGCGAGTCGTCGCTGCGCAACATCGACTACGGCGACTGGGAGACGAACGGCGTCACCAACCCCGATGGCTCGCGCACGACCTCGATCGGGCTGTTCCAGCAGCAGGACGGCTGGGGGTCGCGGGAGGCGCGGCTGGACCCGTACAGCGCGGCGACGATCTTCTACCGGGCGATGCTCGCGCGCGTGCCCGACCGTGCGGTTCTCGAGCCGACTCTCGTCGCGCACCGCACGCAGGTCAATGCGGATCCGCAGCACTACGCGCGCTATTGGAACCGCGCGGTGCGCGTGGTGGCCGCACTCAACGGTGCACCGCTCGACGGCGACAGCATCGAGGGCGTCACTCTCTGCCCCGCTCAGCCGTAGAAGAGCTTCTCGAACACGCGTCGCGCCCGGCGGGTGGCGCCGAGGTAGTCCTCCTCGACCTGCGTGGCGGAGCGCGGCGGGTATCCCAGCAGGCGACCGATGCCGTCGAGGCGCTTGCGGTCCACAGGAAGGATGTCGCTGGTCTGGCCGGAGAGCAGCGTGTTGGCCGACCGCAGGCGGCTCGCCAGCCGCCAGGCCTCGGTGAGGCGCGCCGCCGGCACCGCCGCGATGACGCCCGCCTGCTGCGCCGCCTTCAGGGCGGCCAGGGTCGACGTCGTTCGCATCCCCTCGACCTCATGGGCGCGTTCGAGCTGCAGCAGCTGCACCAGCCATTCCACGTCGCTGAGCGAGCCTGGGCCGAGCTTCAGATGCCGGGCGGGGTCGGCGCCCTGCGGTAGCCGCTCGCTCTCGACGCGCGCCTTGATCCGCTTGATCTCGCGCAGACCCTGCTGATCGACGGTCGCGGGGTATCGCACCTGGTCGGCGAGCTCCATGAAGGACCCGATGAGCTTGACGCTGCCTGCCACCCCGCGAGCCCGCAGGAGCGCCTGCGCCTCCCACGACAGCGACCACCGCCGGTAGTACTCCGCGTACGCGTCGAGCGAGCGCGCGATCGGCCCGTTGCGCCCTTCGGGACGGAGATCGGCGTCGAGGTCGAGCGGCACACGGTGGTCTTCGGAGTGCGTGCGCAGCGCCGCCACCAGCTTCACGGCGAGCTCATGGGCCCGCTGCGGGTCGACGCTGTTCGCGCGGTACACGTACATCACATCGGCATCCGACCCGAAGCCCAGCTCGCGCCCGCCGAACCGTCCCATGCCGATGACCGAGAAATCGAGGTCGTCGTCCTCAGGCGGGACGATCGTCGGGCGGATCGCACGCAGCGTCGCCTGGATCGTCACATCGGTGATCGTGGTGAGCGCGTCGGCGACCTCTTCGATCGTGATGGTGCCGATGACTGCCGCCATCGCGGTGCGCAGCAGCTCCCTGCGGCGAAGCGCACGGACGGATCGCATCGCGTCCTCGACCGACCCGTGGCGCGCCTGGATCGCACGGGCCTCCTGCTGGAGCGCCATGCCCGTCCGCGGGCGCAGCAGCTCGTCGTCATCGAGCCAGGCGGCCGACTCGGGGATCCACTCCATGAGCTCGCCGATGTACCGCGACCCCGACAGCACGCGCGTCAGGCTCTCAGCGGCGGCCGACGAGTCGCGCAGCATCCGCAGGAACCACGGAGTGTCGCCCAGCCGCTCGCTCAGCCGACGGAAGGCGAGCAGACCGTAGTCGGGATCGACGCCCTCCGCGAACCAGCGGATCATCACGGGCATGAGGTGACGCTGGATCGCCGCCTTCCGCCGCAGCCCGCTCGTCAGCGCGGCGATGTGGCGCAGTGCCCCCGCTGGGTCGGCGAAGCCGATCGCCGCGAGGCGGTCGTGGGCCTGCTCGGCCGAGAGCGCCCGTTCCTCGGCCGGCAGGGCGGCGACAGCAGACAGCAGAGGACGATAGAAGAGACGGACATGGATGTCGCGAACCTCGCGCTTCACCGATTCCCACAGCTCCCACACGCCGTCGCCCGTGTCGGCGAGGCCGGTCGCGCGAGCGAGCACCCGCAGCTCCTCTGGCCGGGACGGCATCAGGTGCGTTCGCCGCAGATTGCGCAGCTGCACGCGGTGCTCGAGCAGACGCAGCACGCGATAGTCGCGGGCGAAGGCGGATGCCTCGTTCCGACCGATGTATCCCTCGGCGACGAGCGCGTCCAGGGCCTCGAGCGTGCCCCGCTGGCGGATCCGGTCGTCGGAGAGCCCGTGCACGAGCTGCAGGAGCTGCACGGTGAACTCGATGTCGCGGATGCCCCCCGGGCCGAGCTTGATCTGGTGCGCCACCTCCGCCGCCGGGATGTGCTCGGTCACGCGCTCGCGCATCCGCTGCACGCTGTCGACGAAGTTCTCGCGCGCGGCGCTCGTCCACACCTTCGGCTGCACGGCCGCGACGTACGCCTCGCCGAGCGCCAGGTCGCCCGCGATCGCGCGCGCCTTCAGCAGCGCCTGGAACTCCCAGCTCTTCGCCCAGCGCTCGTAGTACGCCAGATGGGAGTCGAGCGTGCGCACGAGCGCCCCCTGCTTGCCCTCGGGGCGCAGGTTGGCGTCGACCTCCCACAGCGGCGGCTCGATCTCGATGCCCGAGATGCCCCGCATCGTCTGCACGGCGAGGCGCGTGGCGATGTCGACCACGCGGCTCTCGCTCAGCTCCTCAGCCGCGCCCTCGTCCGTCCCTGCGACGAAGATGACGTCGACGTCGCTGACGTAGTTGAGCTCGCGCGCGCCCGTCTTGCCCATCCCGATGATCGCGAGCTTCGCACGCGCGACCTGCTCGCGGGGGAACAGTCCGGCGCCCGCTGCGCCGCCCGAGACCCGGGTGCGCGCAACCGCGAGCGAGGCCTCCAGGACCGCGGCCGCGGCATCCGCCAATCGAGCCGCCACCGACGGCACATGATCCACGGGAGACGCGCTCAAGAGGTCGAAAGCGGCGATGCGGGCGAGCATTCGGCGGTAGCGGACGCGCAGGGCGACCCAGGCTGCCTCTCCCCCGTCCTGGGCGAAGCCGTCCTCTGCGCCGACCGCGTCGAGGAGCGTGTCGCGCAGCTCGAAGGAGGACGGAAGCGTCACGCCTGCTCCGGCGAGCTCCGACAGCTCAGCCGGGTTGCGGTGGAAGAAGTCGGCGAACCCCGTGGATGCACCGAGCAGCGCCCACAGCGCACGCCAGCCCTGTTCGTCGCCGTGCAGCCGTCGCACGGCATCGGCATCCCGCCGGGCGATGCGCGCGAGCGCGCTCAGGGCCTCATCGGCATCCGCCGCGAGCTGCGCGCCGGACGTCATCGAATCGCGCGGCACGCCGGTCGACGCCTCGACCTCCCCGAGGAGGGCGTCGGCGTCGCTCAGGCTCGTGAAGCCGAGGCGCGCGAGATGGGTGAGAGAGCTGGAACGTTCGCTCGCGGACATGCGCCACGGCGGCTCAGAGCATCTCGAGGTTGCTCTTGAGCTCGAACTGGGTGACCTGCGAGCGGTACTCCTGCCACTCGCGGCGCTTGTTGAGCAGCACGTAGTTGAACACCTGCTCGCCGAGCGTCTCGGCGACCAGCTCGGACTCCTCCATGTACTCGAGGGCGTGGTCGAGGCTCGCGGGCAGCGGCGCGTAGCCCAGCGCGCGGCGCTCGGCGTCGGTCAGCGACCAGACGTTGTCTTCCGCCTCGGGCGGGAGCTCGTAGCCCTCTTCGATGCCTTTCAGGCCGGCAGCCAGCATGAGCGCGTAAGCAAGGTAGGGGTTGGCGGCGGAGTCGAGCGCGCGGTACTCGACTCGAGACGACTGGCCCTTGCTCGGCTTGTAGAGCGGCACGCGCACCAGCGCGGAGCGGTTGTTGTGACCCCAGCAGATGAAGCTCGGGGCCTCGTCGCCGCCCCACAGTCGTTTGTAGGAGTTGACGAACTGGTTGGTCACCGCGGCGATCTCGTTGGCATGGCGCAGCAGGCCCGCGATGAACTGACGACCCACCTTGGACAGCTGATACTGCGCGCCCTCTTCGTAGAAGGCGTTGACATCACCCTCGAAGAGCGACATGTGGGTGTGCATTCCGCTGCCCGGCTTGCCACTGAGGGGCTTCGGCATGAACGTCGCGTAGACGCCCTGCTCGATCGCGACCTCCTTGATCACCGTGCGGAACGTCATGATGTTGTCGGCCGTCGCGAGGGCGTCGGCGTAGCGCAGGTCGATCTCGTTCTGACCGGGGCCGCCCTCGTGGTGGCTGAACTCGACCGAGATGCCGAGGTCTTCGAGCATGCGGACGGAGCGGCGACGGAAGTCGTGCGCGGTGCCGCCCGGCACGTTGTCGAAGTAGCCGGCCGAGTCGACGGGCTCGGGTCCGTCGGCGCCGAACGACGACGACTTGAGCAGGTAGAACTCGATCTCGGGGTGGGTGTAGAAAGTGAAGCCGGCGTCGGCGGCCTTGGCGAGCGCGCGCTTGAGCACATGGCGCGGGTCGGCGACCGCGGGCTGCCCGTCGGGCGTCGTGATGTCGCAGAACATGCGCGCCGTCGGGTCGATCTCGCCCCGCCACGGCAGGGTCTGGAATGTCGTGGGGTCGGGGTGCGCCAGCAGGTCGGACTCGTACGAGCGCGTGAGCCCTTCGATGGCGGAGCCGTCGAACCCGAGGCCCTCGCTGAAGGCCCCCTCGACCTCGGCCGGGGCGATCGCCACCGACTTGAGCGTGCCGATCACATCGGTGAACCACAGCCGGACGAACTTCACGCCCCGCTCCTCGATCGTCCTCAGAACGAAGTCACGCTGCTTGTCCATCGCATCCTCTCCGGGTGCCCGATGCGGCCGTAGCCAGACTACTGGTCGTCGCGGTCGTCACCGGACGCGGCGGAACCACCCCAGGAGTCCTCCCGTGCCTCTTCCTCGGCCCACGCGCGCGAGCGTCTGCGGATGACTTCGGGCGCCTGAGCGGCCTCTTCGGCGGTGTCGAACGGTCCAGCGCGGTCGGGGGCAGGAGACTCGAAGCCCTTCTCGACCTCTCCCGTCTTGAGGTTGTACCAGTACTTCTCGCTGTCACTCGTCATGGTGCGCTCCAGGGATTCCGATCGGTCGAGGCTGCCCTCGGCACGATCCTACTGACCGTCGCCTCGCACCCGCGCGCCGGGGCTGGATAGGGTGAAGGCATGGCTTCTCAGGCGACTCGCGCTGTCGGCGTGGACATCGGCGGCACCGGGATCAAGGCAGGGCTGGTCGACCTCGAGCGCGGACAGCTCATCAGCGACCGCATCAAGGTCGCGACTCCCGAGGGGGCGGAGCCGCAGGACGTGCTGGATGCCGTCACCGAAGTGCTCTCGACCCTCGGCGTGACGGGCGAGTCCATTCCCCTCGGCGTCGCGTTCCCCGCGATCGTGAAGAACGGCCGCACGCTGTCGGCCGCGAACGTCTCGGAGAAGTGGATCGACTTCGAGGCCGAGAGGTTCTTCGAGGACGGGCTGGGGCGCGACATCCACTTCGCCAACGACGCCGACGTCGCCGGCGTCGCTGAGGTGCGCTACGGCGCGGCGAAGGGCAAGCCCGGCCTGACGATCCTCACCACCCTCGGCACCGGCATCGGGTCTGCACTGCTCTACAACGGGGTGCTCGTGCCCAACTCCGAGCTCGGCCACGTGCAGCGGGCGAAGCACGGGAAGGATGCTGAGGCGTACGCCGCCTACTCCGCCATGGAGCGCGAAGACCTCAGCTGGGAGAAGTGGGCCAAGCGTCTGCAGTGGTACTACAGCTACATCGAGTTCCTCTTCAGCCCCGACCTGTTCGTCGTGGGCGGCGGCGTCTCGAAGCACGCCGACCAGTTCCTGCACCTGCTCGACCTGCGCACGCCGATCGTGCCGGCCGTGCATCGCAACAACGCGGGCATCATAGGGGCCGCAGCCCTCGCGCTCGCCTGACACCTCTCGGTGCCTCGCGGGGGAACCCCGCGATCATCCCATCGGCACAGCGCCGCAGCCCTCGCGCTCGCCTGACACCTCTCGGCGCCGCACCTGACGAGAGGGCGAATGGGCCGGCCTGTACGCCGGGTTCTGTCCGGGGGCCGGAGCCCCCTGGACGGTCATCTCTCTCGGCGACACGTTGCCGTGCCGCTCCAGCGGCCTACCCGGGGACTCAGCGGGCCGCGTCATCATCCCCTGTCTGGCCTTGCTCCGGGCGAGGTTTACCTTGCGGGTCGCGTCACCGCGACCCCGGTGGTCTCTTACACCACCCTTTCACCCTTACCGGGACCGAGGTCCCGGCGGTCTGCTCTCTGTGGCACTGTCTCGCGGATCGCTCCGGGTGGGTGTTACCCACCGCCCTGCCCTGCGGAGCCCGGACGTTCCTCGGCGCGAAGCGGCGGACCGCTCGCGACGCGACCGTCCAGCCGACCCATTCGCGGAGTCGATCCTATCTCTCGCGACCGCGACACACCGGCGGCTCGTGGATCGCTGGCGTGAGCGCTTCGTTCCGCGTAGTATCATGAGCGCACACAGGGCCTCCAACTGGGGAGAGGCTCTGCGAAGAGCCGCCTGGGGAGGCTGGTCGATATGCGTAAGAGCGCACTTCTCGCGTTCGCTGTTGCAGCGATGCTTTGTCTTGCGCCGAGCGCGGCACACGCCGCCGCACCGGCGTCCATCGATTCGACGGAGACCGATGTCACCGACGGCTACACGCCGAACGAGCCCGACGAGCCCACGCTCGCAGGCTCGACCGCGGTCGGCGAGTGCGAGCGAGACGTGCCATGGATCAGCTACGCCGTCGAGCTGACCGACCCCGACCAGCAGGCGACCGGGAACACCGCGCGCCTCGTGATCACGGACGGCACGAACACCGCGACCCTGGTGCTCGGCGACCTCGTCGACGGGAAGCTCAGCGGCCGGATCCTGTGGCCCGGCGCCTCGGTCGACGGTGCGGGCAACGCGACAGGCTGGCCCGGCTGGGCCTTCGTGGACGGCACGTGGGTCGAAACCGATGGCAACTACCGGTGGACGCGCGGCAACATCTCGGCCAAGATCACCGTGAACCCCGAGGTCGCCGTCCCGCTGTCGTACCCGCCGGCAACCCCGGTGTGCGCCGCGGCGCCGGAGACGCCCATGCTCAGTCCGGACTCGCCCGAGCCGACGGTTGCCGGGTTCCTTCCCGCTACCGGCCTAGGCGCATCGCTGCTCCCGATCGCCCTGGTGGGCGGGCTGCTGGCCGCCATCGGCCTGATCGTCGTCGCAGCGCGGCGCCGCCATCGCGCGAACGGGTGACCGCGTGACAGAGCCTGTCGCCGGACGGCGACGGGTTTCGCGTCGAACCGTCCTGCTGGTCATCGGCGCGGTCGTGCTCGTCGTCGTGGGCCTTGCGGCCTGGGTCGGCATTCGCGCGCTCCTCGTCAAGGATCAGCTCGAGGCGATGGCGCCGATGGCCGCGGAGCTTCAGGACGCGGCCGCGGCACGCGATCTCGCCCGGGTCGACTCGGCCGTGGGCCAGCTCGCCGGCCGGGCTGCCGAAGCCCGCGCGCTGTCGGGCGATCCCGCGTGGCGCATCGCGGAGTTCGTGCCCGTCCTCGGCGCCAATCTGGGTGCCGCACGCGTGGTGTCGGCGCAGCTCGACGAGATCTCCCGCGCGGTCGAGGAACTCATTCCCGCCCTCCAGGGCGCGGCGGAATCGTCGAACGAGGATGGCGGGTTCGACATCGATCGTCTCGCCGAGCTGGCTCCCTCGGTCCAGCACACCTCCGATGCGCTCACCGGAGCCGCGGAAGCCCTCGCCGACATCGATCGGGGCCCGCTGCTGAGCCCCCTCTCGGACGGCGTCGGCCGGCTCGCCGCCCTGACTGCGGAAGCCGCGCCGGTCGCGGAGTCGCTCGCCTCGGCGATGGCGGTCCTGCCGCCGATGCTCGGGCTGGACGGCGAACGGCACATCCTGGTCATGCTGCAGAACAGCGCCGAGGTGCGCACGGGAGGCGGGATCACCGGTTCGTTCGTCCTCCTCCGCGCTGACCGGGGAACGCTCGACGTCGTCGACCAGGCGGACGGCGGGCAGTTCGCCGCCCGCACGGAGCCCATCGCTCCCGTGCCGGAGTCCGTGACGGCGCTCTACGGCGATCGCGTGGGCAGATTCGTGCAGAACACGTCCATGCCATCGGACTTCGGCCTGACCTCCGAACTCGTGCGCGCCTGGTGGGCCACGCGGTCCGACGTAGCCCCCGACGCCATCCTGTCCGTCGACATGTGGGCCGTCCGGGCTCTGCTGTCTGCGACCGGTCCGATTCCACTGCCGGACGGCAGCGAACTGACCGCCGACAACCTCGTGCAGCGGGTTCTCGTGGATCCTTACCTGTCGCTGGACGTGGAGCAGCAGACGGTGTACCAGCGTGAGCTGACGAGTGCTCTGATGTCGGGCATACTGACGAAGGACATCGACCCCTTCGCGTGGGCCGAAGCGCTGGCCGGCCCGGTCGAGCAGGGTCACGTCGCGCTGTGGAGCGCGCACGCCGACGAGGCGGAGCGACTCGCGGAGGGCCCGCTGGGCGGCCCCGCAGCACGGCAGCAGGCCGCCGGCGCCGACGCCTTCGCGGTGTACTTCAATGACGCGACCTCGGGCAAGATGGGACCCTTCCTCGACCTCTCCATGAGCGCGGGCACCGCCCAATGCCGCCCCGACGGCAAGCGCGAGGTGGCGGTCAGCGTGTCGCTGGCTAACACCGCGCCGCCGGACGCCGGCACCACCTTGCCGTGGTGGCTGACCGGCGGCGGTCTCGAGGGTGTCCGACCGGGCGACATCGCGACCAACGTGACCGTCTCGGCCCCCCCGGGCGCATTCTTCGGCGGCGTGCGGGTCGACGGTGAACGGGTGATCTCGACAGACGTGGAGGAGGCCGGATTCCCCTCGAGCGCCGCCGCGGTGACGATGGCACCCGGAGAGACACGCGTACTCGAATTCCGCTTCGTGATGGACAGCGACCGTGATTTCGCGCCGGTCGTGCTCCACACGCCGCTGATCGGGGATCCCGAGATCGACATCGTTCCCGTCGGATGCGACTGACTCAGCCCTTGAGCGCTGAGTCGGCGATGTTCACGTCGAGGCGGAAGTCCACCGGGAAGTCGCCGAACAGCAGGCGCCCCGCGGCGGCCGCGGCATCCGTCACCGCCTGTGCAACACCATCGGCGAGGGATGCCGGGGCATGCACGATGACCTCGTCGTGCAGGAAGAAGGCGAGGTGCGGGCGGCGGGCGAACACCGGGCCCGACCGCGGCGCAGCCAGGTCCGCGTCGACCGGGGGCATCGCGTGCAGGCGCGACCGCAGGTCGGCCATCCAGGCCAGCGCCCACTCTGCGGCGGTGCCCTGCACGACGAAGTTGCGGGTGAAGCGACCGCGGTCCCGCGCCCACCGTCGGGCGCGGGTCTCGTCGGCGCCGGATGCCTCGGCCTCGGTCGCTTGGGACTGCGCGGCCGCCCAGGCCTCGGACGGCGACGGCGACGACCGCCCGAGCCAGGTCGAGACCACGCCGCCGTCCTCCCCCGTGCGAGCCGCATCGTCGACGAGACCCATCGCCCGCGGGTATGCCCGGCGCAGGCGCGGCATGAGCCGGCCCGACTCCCCCGTCGTCGCGCCGTACATCGCGCCGAGGAGCGCGATCTTGGCCTGCTGGCGCGACGGCACCGCGCCGCTCTCCACGATGCCGGCGTAGAGGTCGCGCCCGCGTGCGGCTGCCGCGAGGGCGGCGTCGCTCGACATAGCGGCGAGTACGCGCGGCTCGAGCTGCGCCACATCGGCGACGACGAGCTTCCACCCGGGATCGGCGCGCACCGCCTCGCGGAGCTGGCGCGGCAGCTGCAGCGCACCGCCGCCCGACGATGCCCAGCGGCCGGTGACGACGCCGCCCGGGACGAACACCGGACGGAAGCGTCCGTCGGCGACCCACTCGTCGAGCCATGCCCAGCCGTTGGCCGACAGCAGCCGCGCGAGCTTCTTGTACTCGAGCAGAGGAGCGATGACGGGATGCTGGTGCTCGGCGAGCTCCCACCGGCTTGTGGACTCGACCAGCACGCCGGCTCGGTGCAGCGACCTCAGGAGCTTCGGTTGCGAGTCGAGGCTCGCCGCAGGATCGCCGAGAGCATCGCGCACCCTCGCGGCCGCAGCGGCGAGCTTCGCAGGCTGCCCGCCACCCGCCGGCCGCTCGCCGAGGAGATCGATCAGGATGCCGTCGTGGGCCGCGGCGTCCCACGGCAGTCCCGCTGCCCGCAACTCCTCGGCGATCAGCGCACCTGCCGACTCCGCGGCGAGGAGCAGCCGCAGCCGCGAGGGGTCGGCGGAGCTCGCGACCGCGTCGCGCTGGCGCGCGAACTCGGCGAGCGCCTCGTCGAGAGCGTCGGGCGGGCCGGCAGGCCGCTCGGCGCGCTCGAGATCGAACAGCGCGGGCGCCGAGTCGGCGACGGCGACGAAGGGCGCGGCATCCCACCCACCCGGTCCGCGCATCGCACCCCGGACGACGAGGCTCGACGAGCGGAGGATCGCGTGACACAGCCGCAGATCGTGGCAGCGACCCACGCGCACGCCGGCGCGCAACAGCGGCCCATACCACTGAGGGGCGTCGTTCCAGACCCAGCGCGGTGCGTCCGCCGCCTCGCGCTCCGCGACCCACCCGGGCAGCTCGGACGACGTCAGCGCGCGACGGCCGGTCTCGGCGCCGCCTGCGTCGAGCAGCGCGGCCACCGCGCCGCCGTCGGCGTGACCGAGGACGATCCAGGCGGGCGCGTCAGGCCGAGGCATCCGCTTCGCCACACGATCCCCCGTCGGCATCGACGACGAGGCGGAGCGTCATATGCCGGATTCGTTCGTCCGCACAAGGATGCAGCCGCACTCCGGGCACGTCACGACGGTGTCTTCGGGGGTCTGCCGCACGACGTTGAGGTCGGTGCCTGACAGCACCATGTGGCAGCCCTCGCACGTGCGCGCCCTCAGGAAGGCGGCCCCGGGGCTGCGTGTGGCGAGCTTGTCGTACAGGGCGAGCAGGTCGGCCGGCACCTCGCCGGCCAGGGCGGCGCGGTCGCGGGAAGCCGCCTCGAACGCCGCGGTCGCCTCGGCCACGACGCGTTTGCCCTCGGCGCTAAGCTCGGCGCCCTGAGCGTTCGTCTCGGCGATGAGGGCTTCCTGCTCGGCGACCGCGGCCTCGGCCTCTTCGAGCCGCTCCATCACCTCGAGCTCGGCGTCTTCGAGGTCGCTCTTGCGCCGGGCCAGCGACGCGAGCTCGCTCTCGAGCCCCTGTGCCTCCTTGGAGTTGCTCGAGGTCGCGAGGCGCTCGGTGTCGCGCGCGCTGCGCGCGTCGACGACCGCGACGTCGGATTCGATGCGCGACAGCTCGGTGCGCAGGTCGTCGCGCGCGCCGAGACGGACGGAGAGCTCCTGCGCGAGCGTCTGACGGTGCGCGAGGAGCTCTTGCACCTTCGCCGCCTGCGGCGGGTTCTTGCGGGCGTGCTCGGCGTGGCGGATACGGGCATCGAGCTCGGCGACCTCGACGAGGCGGCGCTGGTCGGCGGGGCTGGCGTTCACGCCCTCCAACCTACCCCGGGCATCGACGCCACGACCGGTGAGGCATAGCATTCAACGGTCGATCCCCGTCGAAAGGGCGCGTCCCATGAGCCTTCTCCGCACCAAGTCCGTCGAGCAGTCCATCGCGGATACCGACGAGCCGGAATTCCGGCTCAAGAAATCGCTCAGCGCTCTCGACCTGACCGTCTTCGGCATCGGCGTGGTGATCGGCGCCGGAATCTTCACCCTCACCGGCCGCGCGGCGCACGACGTCGCCGGTCCCGCCGTGGTGATCAGCTTCGTCGTGGCCGCGATAGCGTGCGCGCTCGCAGCGATCTGCTACGCCGAATTCGCTTCGACCGTTCCCGTGGCCGGGTCTGCGTACACGTTCTCGTACTCCTCGCTGGGTGAGCTGTTCGCGTGGATCATCGGCTGGGATCTCATCCTCGAGATGTTCCTCGGAGCGAGCGTCGTCGCGCAGGGGTGGAGCGCGTACCTCGGCACGCTCATGGAGCAGCTGGGCGCGCCCATTCCCGAGGTGATCGGGTACGGCGGCACCGTCGATCTCATGGCGATCCTGCTCGTCCTCGTGCTCGGCACGCTCATGACCTTCGGCATAAAGGAGTCGCTGCGGGTCAACCTCGTGCTCGTCGCCGTGAAGCTCTTCATCGTGCTGTTCGTGATCGTCGCCGGGCTGTTGTTCATCAACCCCGCCAACTGGTCGCCGTTCGTGCCCGACGCCGTCCCGGCGGACTCCCCGTCCGGACTCACGCAGCCGCTCCTGCAGTTCCTGTCGGGCATCGAGCCGACCGCGTTCGGTGTCGGCGGGATCTTCGCCGGCGCCGCACTCGTGTTCTTCGCGTATATCGGCTTCGACGTCGTTGCGACGACGGCCGAGGAGACGAAGAACCCGCAGCGCGACCTGCCGATCGGCATCATCGCCTCTCTCGTGATCTGCACCCTGCTTTACTGCGCAGTGGCGCTCGTCGTGACGGGCATGGTCCCCTACGAAGAGCTCGACCCGACCGCCGCCCTCGCCCAGGCGTTCGCCTTCCACGGCGCCGGATGGATGGCCACGCTCATCTCGGCGGGAGCCGTCGCGGGCCTGACGACGGTCGTGCTCACGCTGCTGATCGGGGCGACGCGCATCATCTTCGCAATGTCGCGCGACGCACTGCTGCCCCCCGTTCTCGCCAAGGTGCACCCTCGCTTCCGCACTCCGTGGGTGGTCTCGATCGTCGTGACGGTCATCGTGGCCGTGGTCGCGGGGTTCACGCCGATCGGGGTGCTGGAGCAGATGGTCAACATCGGCACCCTGTCGGCGTTCGTGCTCGTCGCCGTCGGTGTCATCGTGCTCCGCCGCAAGCGGCCCGACCTCACACGCGCCTTCCGGGTGCCGTTCAGCCCATGGCTCCCCGGTCTGTCGGCGCTGATCTGCGTCTACCTGATGCTGAACCTGTCGGTCGAGACATGGCTGCGCTTCCTGGTGTGGCTGGCCGCCGGATTCATCATCTACTTCGTCTACTCCCGCCGGCACTCGCGGATCGGCCAGCCCGGCTACCAGGATTTCGCACTGCCGCACGTCGTTTCGCACCAGAGAGACGACAGCGACGACGACGCTCGGTCGTGAAGACGGTGGGCCTTGCCGGGATCGAACCGACGACATCCACGGTGTAAACGTGGCGCTCTACCAGCTGAGCTAAAGGCCCTCGGCGTTCAGTCTACGGTCGGCGCCTCGCGCACGCGCACGTCCTCGTCGCCGGGTGCTCACAAAGGGAGTCCGGTGGACCCGCGACTCGCTAGGCTGGAGGATGGTGCGTTGTACAGGGCCGACAAACGCCTGTCCGCTCCGGTAGCGATTACCTGGCACGATCTGCCAGACGACGAAAGGTCATCTGTGACTGTCAACGATCAGGATCCGTACTCGCAGGAACCCCTCGACAGCGATCCCGACGAGACCTCCGAGTGGCAGGAGTCCCTGCAGCAGCTCGTTCAGGCGAAGGGCCACGGACGTGGCCGCGAGATCATGCTCAGCCTCCTGCAGACCTCGCACGAGCTGCAGCTGAACGTGCCGCAGGTTCCCACCACGGACTACATCAACACCATCGCGCCCGACAACGAGCCCGAGTTCCCGGGCGACGAGGAGCTCGAGCGCCGGTACCGGCGCTGGCTCCGCTGGAACGCGGCGATCACCGTTCACCGGGCGCAGCGACCCGGAATCGGCGTGGGCGGGCACATCTCGACGTACGCGTCGTCGGCCTCGCTCTACGAGGTCGGCTTCAACCACTTCTTCCGCGGCCTCGACGACCCGACCGGTGGGGACCAGATCTTCATCCAGGGACACGCCTCCCCCGGCATCTACGCGCGCTCGTTCCTCGAGGGGCGTCTCTCCGAGGCGCAGCTCGACGGGTTCCGCCAGGAGAAGTCGAAGGCACCCGACGGAATCCCCTCGTATCCGCACCCTCGACTCATGCCGGAATACTGGCAGTTCCCGACGGTCTCCATGGGCCTCGGTCCGATCAACGCCATTTACCAGGCGATGACGAACAAGTACCTCACCAACCGCGGGATCAAGGATCTGTCGAACTCGCGCGTGTGGGCCTTCCTCGGCGACGGTGAGATGGACGAGGTCGAGAGCCGCGGCCAGCTCCAGGTCGCGGCGAACGAAGGCCTCGACAACCTGACCTTCGTCGTCAACTGCAACCTGCAGCGCCTCGACGGCCCGGTCCGCGGCAACGGCAAGATCATCCAGGAGCTCGAGAGCTTCTTCCGCGGCGCCGGGTGGAACGTCATCAAGGTGGTCTGGGGCAGCGGCTGGGACGAGCTTCTCTCGAAGGACACCGACGGCGCGCTCGTCCACCTCATGAACACCACGCCCGACGGCGACTTCCAGACGTACCGCGCCGAGGACGGCGCCTTCATCCGCGAGCACTTCTTCGGGCGCGACGAGCGCACGGCGGCGCTCGTGAAGGACTGGTCCGACGAGGACATCTGGGGCAACCTGCGTCGCGGCGGTCTCGACTACCGCAAGGTCTACGCGGCCTACAAGGCAGCCACCGAGCACAAGGGTCAGCCCACCGTCATCCTGGCGAAGACGATCAAGGGCTACGGCCTGGGTCACCACTTCGAGGGCCGCAACGCGACCCACCAGATGAAGAAGATGACGCTCCAGGACCTCAAGTACTTCCGGGACTCGATGCGCATCCCGATCACCGACGAGCAGCTCGACGAGAACCCCTACCTGCCGCCGTACTACAACCCCGGTCCGCAGGACGAGACGATCCAGTACATGCTGGAGCGTCGCCGCGAGCTGGGCGGCTTCCTGCCGGAGCGCCGCACGCACCACGTCGGCCTGCAGCTGCCCGGCGACGAGGCGTACGCGCTCCCGAAGAAGGGCTCGGGCACCCAGGAGATCGCCACGACGATGGCGTTCGTCCGGCTGCTCAAGGACCTCCTGCGGGCGAAGGACTTCGGTCACCGCATCGTCCCGATCATCCCCGACGAGGCGCGCACGTTCGGCATGGACGCGTACTTCCCGACGGCGAAGATCTACAACCCGCACGGCCAGAACTACACCTCGGTCGACCGCGAGCTGCTCCTCGCCTACAAGGAGAGCCCGCAGGGCCAGATCGTCCACGTCGGCATCAACGAGGCGGGAGCCCTCGCGGCGTTCACCGCGGCAGGCACGTCGTACTCGACGCACGGCGAGCCGCTGATCCCGGTGTACGTCTTCTACTCGATGTTCGGCTTCCAGCGCACGGGTGACGCCCAGTGGGCGGCGGGCGACCAGATGGCGCGCGGCTTCATCATCGGAGCGACCGCCGGACGCACGACGCTCACCGGTGAGGGTCTCCAGCACGCCGACGGCCACTCGCAGCTGCTCGCGTCGACGAACCCCGCGACGGTGTCGTACGACCCCGCCTACGGCTACGAGATCGCGCACATCGTGCGTTCGGGCATCGAGCGCATGTACGGCGGCAACCACCCCGACCCGAATGTCATGTACTACCTGACGGTGTACAACGAGCCGCTCGTGCAGCCGGCCGAGCCGGAGGGCGTGGACGTCGACGGCATCGTGCGCGGCATCCACCGCATCTCGTCACCCGAGGGCGACGGCCCGCGTGCCCAGCTGCTCGCGTCGGGCGTCGGCGTGCCGTGGGCGCTCGAGGCGCAGCAGCTGCTGCGCGACGATTGGGGCGTGCAGGCCGACGTGTGGTCGGTCACCTCGTGGACCGAGCTGCGCCGTGACGGCCTCGCCGCCGACGAGCACAATTTCCTCCACCCGGACGAAGAGCCCCGCACCGCGTACATCACCGAGAAGCTGCGCGACACCCCCGGTCCGGTGGTGGCCGTCAGCGACTTCATGCACGCGGTCCAGGACCAGATCCGTCCGTGGGTGGAGCACCGCTTCGTCACACTCGGCGCCGACGGCTTCGGCTTCTCCGACACCCGCGCCGCGGCGCGTCGCTACTTCAAGATCGACGGTCCGTCGATCGTGGTGCGCACGCTCCAGGCGCTCGCGGCGGACGGCACCGTCGACCGCGGACTCGCGGCGCAGGCCATCGAGAAGTACCGCCTGCACGATGTGACGGCGGGCACGAGCGGAAACGCCGGCGGCGAGAGCTGACCGGCGCGATGCCCGCCCCCGCGTCGATGGACAAGACCGATACGCTCGCCTGGCTGCGGCGCATCTCGGGCGACCTCGCGACGGCGACCATCAAGCGGCTGGAGGAGACCCTCCCCTGGTACGCCGACATGCCGCCGGCGCGCCGGTCGGCCGTCGGCCTGGTCGCGCAGGCGGGCATCACGTCGTTCATCTCGTGGTACGAGGATCCGACCTCGACGCCCTGGATCGCGGCCGACATCTTCGCGGCCGCGCCGCGGGAGCTGCTGCGCAGTGTGAGCCTGCAGCAGACGCTGCAGCTCATCCGCGTCACGGTCGAGATCACCGAGGAGCGGGTGGCCGGAAAGGGCGAGCACCTCCGCGAGGCGATCCTGCTCTACTCGCGCGATGTCGCCTTCGCGGCCGCCGACGTGTATGCACGCGCCGCCGAGGCGCGAGGACTGTGGGATGCGCGTCTCGAGGCGCTCGTCGTCGACTCGATCCTCACCGGCGAGGCCGATGAGGAGCTGCCCAGCCGCATCGCCGCGCTGGGGTGGCACGGCCATGGCGAGGTCGCCGTGCTCGTGGGCACCACCCCGCCGCAGTTCGACATCGACCAGCTTCGGCGCACCGCCCGCAAGCTCGGCGTCGACGTGCTCATCGGTGTGCAGGGCTCGCGGCTCGTTCTCGTCGTGGGACGCTCCGAGTCGGCGGCACGGCCCGATGACGTCGCCGCCGATCTGCCCTTCACCGAGATCGCGCGGCGGCTCGAGCCCGGCTTCGGCCCTGGCTTCCTCGTGCTGGGTCCGACGGTTCCCGCTCTGGTCGACGCGGGCCAGAGCGCCCGCGCGGCGCTGGCCGGATTCGCCGTCGCCCGCGCGTGGCGACACGCCCCGCGTCCGGTCGAGGCCGACGATCTGCTTCCCGAGCGCGCGCTCGCGGGCGACCCGCTCGCCAAGCTGACGCTGGTCGACCGCATCTACCGCCCGTTGCAGTCGCACAGCGCCGATCTCGTCGCCACGCTGTGGAGCTACCTCGACAATGGACGATCGCTCGAGGCGACCGCCCGCGAGCTGTTCGTGCATCCGAACACGGTGCGCTACCGGCTCAAGCGCGTCTCGGAGGTGATCGGCTGGGATGCCACCGGCCCGCGTGAGGCGCTGATCCTGCAGACGGCGCTCATTCTGGGCTCGATCGGCACCGACGCGACCCGCCGACGCGCCCCTGTTTCGCGCCGAAGCGCCCCCTGATCTGTACAGGTCTTACAAAGCACTCCGGCATTTCTGTGCGGGGATCGCCAGAGGGCGCCGGATGATCCTTGACAGGATGGACGAGTGAGAATCGCCGTCTTCCCCGGACAGGGCTCCCAGTCCCCGGGCTTCCTGTCCCCTTGGCTCTCCGTCGACGGCACCGCCGAACGGCTCGCCGCCTACTCCGAGTGGTCTGGTGTCGACCTCGTCGCCGCCGGCACCGAATGGGATGCCGACCAGATCCGCGACACCCAGGTGGCCCAGCCGCTCATCGTGGCGGCCAGCCTCCTGTCGTGGAACGCGCTCCCCGATCATGACGCGGTCTCCGGTGTCGCCGGCCACTCCGTCGGCGAGTTCGCGGCAGCCGCGGCCGCGGGCATCCTGTCCGAAGAGGACGCCCTGCGCCTCGTCGGCATCCGCGGACGCGCCATGGCCGAGGCCGCTGCAGCAGAGCAGACCGGCATGAGCGCGGTCATCGGCGGGGACGAGGCATCCATCGTCTCCCGACTCGAAGAGCTCGGCCTCACCCCCGCCAACTACAACGGCGGCGGCCAGCTCGTCGCGGCCGGTGCGCTCGACGCCCTCGCCTCGCTCACCGCCGAGCCGCCCTCAGGCGCCCGCGTCATCCCGCTCCAGGTCGCCGGCGCCTTCCATACCCGCTACATGGCTCCGGCGGTCGAGGCGCGGCGCAGCGCCGCGGCAGAGGTCGAGACATCCGATCCTCGCATCACGATCTGGAGCAACCGCGATGGCGCGGCCGTCGACTCCGGCTCGACATTCGCCGACCTGCTCGTCGACCAGGTGGCCTCGCCGGTGCGCTGGGATCTGTGCATGGCGTCTTTCGCAGACGCGGGTGTGTCGGGCATCGTGGAGTTGTCGCCCGCGGGTACGCTCACGGGGCTCGCCAAGCGGGCTCTGCGCGGCACTCCCGCCGTCGCCGTCAAGACACCCGACGACCTCCAGGCTGCAGCCGCTCTGCTGAGCGCCTCGGCCGACGCATGACCGGAGAATCCGCATGACCCCCACACTCGTCCAGCCCACCGGGCCCGCCCACACGCGCATCTACTCCTACGGCGCCGCGCGCGGTGAGATCGCCGTGCCCAACGACGACCTCGTCGGGCCGATCGACTCCAGCGACGAGTGGATCCGCCAGCGCACCGGCATCATCACGCGCACGCGCGCGGTCGCCGGGACCACCGCGATCGATTTGGCGACGGATGCCGGCCGCGAGGCGATCGAGCGCTCGGGCGTGGATCCCGCGAAGATCGACGCCGTGATCGTCGCGACGATCAGCAACCCCAAGCAGACGCCCTCGGTGTCGGCCATCGTGGCCGACCGTGTGGGATCGAACCCCGCCGCCGCTTACGACGTCAACGCCGCCTGCGCCGGCTTCGCCTACGGCGTCGCGCAGGCCGACGCCCTGATCCGCGCCGGCGCCGCGCACTACGCGCTCGTGATCGGAACCGAGAAGCTCAGCGACGTAGTCGACCCTGCCGACCGCAGCATCTCGTTCCTGCTCGGCGACGGCGCGGGAGCGGTCGTCATCGGCCCCAGCGACACGCCCGGCATCGGCCCGACCGTGTGGGGCTCCGACGGCTCGAAGGCCGAAGCAGTGGGCATGAACCACACGCTCACCGAGTTCCGCGACGGCACCGCGCCGTGGCCGACCCTGCGACAGGAGGGCCCGACCGTGTTCCGCTGGGCCGTCTGGGAGATGGTCAAGGTCGCACGCCAGGCCCTCGAGGCCGCCGGGGTGCAGGCATCCGATCTGGCGGCCTTCGTGCCCCACCAGGCGAACATGCGCATCATCGACGAATTCGCCAAGCAGCTGGGCCTGCCCGACACTGTGGTCGTCGGTCGCGACATCGAGACGACGGGCAACACGTCGGCCGCCTCGATCCCGCTGGCCACGCACCGCCTGCTCGAGGAGCACCCCGAGCTGAGTGGCGGTCTCGCCCTGCAGATCGGCTTCGGCGCCGGACTCGTGTTCGGCGCCCAGGTCGTCGTGCTCCCCTGAGCCCTCTGCGCCCCGACCCTAGACTTGAGCCGGACCACCCGGTTCGCGAACCCCGAAGAAACAGGAGAAACCCATGGCATTCAGCAGCGACGAGGTCCTTGCCGGACTTGCCGAGCTCATCACCGACGAGACGGGCATCTCGGCCGACGAGGTTGCGCTCGAGAAGTCGTTCACGGACGACCTCGACATCGACTCCATCTCGATGATGACGATCGTCGTGAACGCCGAGGAGAAGTTCGGCGTCACCATCCCCGACGACGAGGTCAAGAACCTCAAGACCGTCGGCGACGCCGTCACCTACATCACGTCGAACCAGGCGTAAGCACCATTCCTGTGGGGCGCCGCCCCATACCCCCGGCTTGCTGATGCACGCCACGGTGGGGGCGCTCAGCCCCCACCGGCCATCTACGAGGACTTCATGCCCATGAGCACACCCCGAATCGTCGTCACCGGCATCGGCGCCTCCACCCCGCTGGGCGGCACCGCGCCCGAGAGCTGGTCGGCCCTCCTCGGCGGGGCGTCCGGCACCCACACGCTCGAGTACGACTGGGTGGAGGAATACCAGATCCCGGTGACCTTCGCCGCCGAGGCCACGGTGCGTCCCGACACCGTCCTCGAGCGCCCGGTCGCCAACCGTCTGGACCCGTCCGCGCAGTTCGCGCTGGTGGCGGCACAGGAGGCGTGGGCGGATGCCGGCAAGCCCGAGGTCGAGCCGGAGCGCTTCGGGGTCGACTTCGCCACGGGCATCGGCGGGCTGCAGACGACGCTCGCCGCGTGGGACGTGCTCAAGAGCAAGGGACCGCGGCGCGTCATGCCGATGAGCGTCCCGATGCTGATGCCGAACGCCCCCGCGGCCGCGGTGTCGATGCACCTCGGGGCACGCGCCTATGCGCGCACCGTCGCCTCCGCCTGCGCGTCGAGCACCGAGTCGATCGTGAACGCCGTCGACGCGCTGCGGGCCGGCCACGCCGACGTGATCATCGCGGGCGGTTCGGAGGCCGTGATCCACGGCCTCACGCTCGCGGCGTTCGCGGCCATGCAGGCGCTGTCCAAGCGCAACGACTCCCCCGAGACCGCCTCGCGCCCGTACAGCGTCGACCGTGACGGGTTCGTCATGGGCGAGGGCGCGGCGTGCCTCGTGCTCGAGACCGAGGAGCACGCGAAGGCCCGCGGAGCCAAGATCTACGCCGAGATCGCCGGCGGCGGCGTCACGGCCGACTCGTACCACATCACCGCTCCCGAACCGGAGGGTCTCGGCGCCTCGCGCGCCGTGCGTCTCGCGCTAGAGGCCGCGGGCGCGACGCCCGACGACGTCACCCACATCAATGCGCATGCGACGTCGACCCCCACGGGCGACATCGCCGAGTACAAGGCGCTCCTGAGCGTGTTCGGCGATCGCGTGCACGACATCCCGGTGTCGGCCACCAAGGCCTCGACCGGCCACCTCCTCGGCGGCACGGGAGCGCTCGAGGCGATCTTCACGATCCTCGCGCTGCGCGACCGCGTCGCTCCCCCGACCATCAACATCTCGACGCAGGATCCCGAGATCCCGCTCAAGGTGTCGGGCGAGGCGCAGCCGCTGGGCGACGGCCCGCAGCTCGCCATCAGCAACTCGTTCGGCTTCGGCGGGCACAACGCGGTCGTCGCGTTCCGGTCGGTCTGACGTCGGATCCGACGCGCCGCCTCACCGCGATACGCGAAGACGCCCCCGGGAAGCCTCCGGGGGCGTCTGTCGTGTCAGGCGGCGATTCGCCTTCCCGCTGCCCAGGTCACTTCTCTCCGAGCCTCGGTGGCGGCGCCTCGAGCCGCCTGAGTCTGTGAAGTTGTGGATGCCGCGTCCGGGGGTCGCCCGGCGCACCGCGCCTCAGCCGACCTTGTGCAGCCAGACGACAGGTGCGTCGTCGCTCGCGTGACGGAAGGGCTCGAGCTCTTCGTCCCAGGCTGAGCCGAGCGCGACCTGCAGTTCACGGTGCAGCTCGACGGCGCTGCCGCCTGAGACCTCCATGGCGTAGCGGATGCGGTCCTCGCCGATCACGACGTTGCCCGCGGTGTCGGTCTGCGCGTAGTGGATGCCGAGTCCCGGCGTGTGCAGCCAGCGACCGCCGTCACTGCGCGGGGTGGGGTCTTCCGTCACTTCGAAGCGCAGGTGCTCCCATCCGCGGATCGCGGTGGCGAGTGCCGCGCCGGTGCCGGCGGTGCCCTCCCAGTAGAACTCCGCGCGGCGTGCACCGTGCAGCACCGGCTGGTCGGCCCAGTCGAAGCTGACCGCTCGGCCCAGGGCACGACCCACCGCCCACTCGAGGTGGGGGCACAATGCTCGTGGCGCGGAGTGAATGAAGATCACTCCACGCGCCTGTGGTGTCGCCATGATCTCTCCGTTTCATCAGGTGCGTCTTCCCCAACGACCTGTGCACGGATGTCCGGCGGTGTATTCGGTTGTGCTCTCGCCATTATCGCCCAGGGGCAGGGGGAATCACAAGGATGTGATTCGGCCGTGTCGCGGCATCCCTCCACGACGAAGGCCCCGGCGGATGAGCCGGGGCCTTCGCGAGCGGGTGAAGCCGATCAGGCCTCGCTCATGACATTCACCGCGGCCTGGCCCTTGGCGGCGTAGTAGGCGGCGCGAGCGGCGTCCTTGCGGGCCTGCTCCGCATAGCCTGCCTCGAGGACGTCCTGCGGGACGTGGACGCTCTCGACGTGGTTGACGCCGTGGTACTTCTCGATGTACGCGTCAAGCTCGGGGCCGGACGTCCAGGACGTGATCAGGCAGTAGCGGGGCTCGGTGCCGATGTGCGTCGCGGCGTGCCACAGGCGCTGCGTGTCGATGATGAGCTGCGCGCCGGCGGGGAGGGCGATGCGCACCTCACCCTCGGGGTCGGTGCGGTTCTCGCGAAGGACGAAGAAGCTGTCCTTGTCGTCGGTCAGGTTGAAGAATCCGCGGACCACCCAGCCCGTGCCGTCGGGGTTGAGACGGTTGTTGTCGTCCTGGTGGAGGTTGTAGAGGGTCTCACCGTAGGGAGTCGGCTGCAGTTCGATGACACGGCAGCGACCGACGTTCGCGCCCGGCTCCTGTGCGCGGCGCGTGAGGTTCGGGGCCTTCTCGACCTGCGAGTCGATCCACACGCCGTCCTTGTCGGTGCGCGGCGGCTTGTGGTTCCAGAACCCGTTGCACTCGATGTCGCCGAATGCGCTGGCGAGCGGCGCGAAGCGCGTGTCGCCCGACGACTTCCAGTCGTTGTACTCGATATCGAGCCACTCCTTGGGGTCGAGCTCCTGGTTGTAGCGGTCGAGGACGACGTAGCCGGTCTCCTCGAGCGCAGCGGACTTGATGTAACCCATGACGGATTGCCTTTCGGTCAGCGGGCCAGCACGTTTTAACAGGCCCAACTAAGGCAAGCCTACCTTGGAGGCTCACGGCCGCCCTTGGACAGGACCGTGAATAACGGATGCCTCGGCACGGCCGATTAGACTCGAGATCGGCGTGTCCGCGGCCGATCGGCCCCCGCGCCACGACAGCTTCGAAGGAGCGTATCCGGGCGATGGTCAGGGCCACCAATGTCGACGCGACCGCGGTCAACACGCTCCGCTGGCTCTCGGCAGGCGACTGGACCATCGTCGTTCCGGTCTATCAGCGGCAGTACCGCTGGGACATCGGCGCGTGCGAGCAGCTGCTGTCCGACATCCGCGCGGTGGCGGATCTCGACGACCGCCACATGCACTTCATCGGGTCGATCCTGTCCTCGACCACCGCCGGAGAGCGCCCCGAGCTCGTCCTCATCGACGGGCAGCAGCGGGTCACGACGATCATGCTCCTCGTCGCCGCCCTGCAGCACGCGGTCCGCGAGAGCGACCCGGAGATGGCCGCCGAGCTCGCCCGCGTGCTGGTGCATCCGCAGGACGCGGACGCGACGAAGCTGCGGCCGCATCGCGCGTGGGCGGAGGTGTACGAAGAGGTCGTCCTCGACCGCCGCGGCGAGGGCGACGGCGTGCGCGATTCACGCTTCGACGACAACTACGCATTCTTCCGCAGCCAGGTCAGCGCCGACGAGGCCCCGCACATCTGGCGGGGCCTGCAGAAGCTGGAGCACGTCGCCATCACCCTGCGGGCCGGTGCGAACGCGCAGCAGATCTTCGAGAGCCTGAACTCGACGGGCGAGCCGCTGCGCGACCACGAGCTCATCCACAACTACGTCCTGATGGGGCTCTCGCACGATGAGCAGCGCGAGATCGAGTCGGATTGCTGGCTCCCGATCGAGCGGAACACGGGCGACTCGATCGCCGAGTTCTGGCGGCAGTACCTGATCATGACGACGGGGCGCGAGGTCGTCGTCGCGCGAGGGCGGGGTGTGTACGACACCTTCCGTCAGGTCTTCCCGCGGCTCGAGATCGGCGATCTGCGCCGCCATGCCGCAGAGTGGCGCGAGTACTCCGAGATCTATCGCGTGCTGCTCGAGCCGGAGAGGGAGACGGATGCCGCGGTCTCGCGCCATCTCGGTCACCTCGCGGTCTTCGGACCGGCGGTCCGCCCACTCGTCATGCGCGTCTACCGCGACTGGCGCGACGGCGCGATCGAGCAGGCGGATCTGATCCGCACGCTGGAGCACCTTCAGGCGCTGCTCCTGCGCCGTACCGTGGCCGGCCTCGACAACGACCGGCTCGTCGCGCGCCTGATCCGCGCGCGCGAAGGGGGTGAGGCCGCTCTCGTCACCGGCATCTCGCGCATCACCCCGTCCGACGAGCGCATCCGCGCCGCCCTCAAGTACTCCGAGCTCCCCCACCCTGCCTACGTGCTGGGGCGTCTCGCGGGAGTCGACGGCGGCGCGCCACTCGACGTCGAGCACATCGTCCCGCTGTCGCCGTCGGAGTCGTGGTCGGGAGACGGCGTTCGCCCCTGGTCCGAGTACAGCGAGGACGAGCAGAACAGCCACCGCGCGCTCGCCTCGACGCTCGGCAACCTGACCCTCCTCGAAGAGGAGCTGTCCCTCCGGGCGTTCGACGCGTCGTTCCCCGAGAAGCGGGCGGTCTACGGTCGCAGCGGCGTGGGCCTCACGTCGGATCTCGCACGGCGCGAGACCTGGGGCACCGCCGCGATCGCCGAGCGGTCCGCGATCCTGGGGCAGCGCTTCGTCGAGATCTGGGCACGACCGGGCACCACGCTCATCGACGACGACGGCCTCACGCCGATCCTGGACGCCGTGCACCGGCGCGGATGGCCGCGCGGCTGGGAGCGCGAGTGGGACTACGTCGAGTACCGCGGCGAGCACTGGGAGGTGCCCGACGTGAAGTACCTCTTCAACCGCGTGTTCAAGCGCCTGTGGGCGGATGCTCGCCCCGCCGTCGTGGCCTACAGTGGTCGACGCGGCGGGCCCGTCTACACCGCGCAGTCGTGGAACGGCCAGTGGGATCGCCTCGACGACGACACCTGGCTCTACATGGGGTGGGACTCGAGCTACATGCTCAGCGCGGTGCAGGGCCTCCTCGAAGAGGCGGGCATCGCGGCGGAGGTCTTCGTGAAGTACTCCTACATCGGCACGGCGATGAACAGGGTGTCCGGGCGTTAGGCTCGGTCCGCAGGGGGCGGTGGCCAAGCTGGTCAAGGCAGCGGGCTCATAACCCGACGATCGTGGGTTCAAGTCCCACCCGCCCTACGAAGCGAAAGGGCCGCCGACTGGCGGCCCTTTCCGATTCCCACGCGCGGCGCCTGTGGGAGGATCTCATCGTGGATGCGATCGGCTGGGCGGTGATCGGAGCCGTCGTCGTCGCCACCGCCGTGCTCGTGGCCCTGGCACCCCGGATGAAGCGCGATCAGCTCCGCAAGCAGCTCGACGGCTCGGCCGGCGGCTCGCTCGCGGGCGTCGGCTCCGGTTTCG
Organism: Microbacterium sp. CFH 31415; assembly: GCF_022538185.1. GTDB lineage: Bacteria > Actinomycetota > Actinomycetes > Actinomycetales > Microbacteriaceae > Microbacterium. The sequence goes on from NZ_JAKYXC010000002.1 coordinate 417,175, forward strand.
ATGCCGTGTGGCGTCCGTCCGCGGAAGATGCCCACGCCGCGTGGGAGACGGCGGTCGAGATGCCCGCTCCCGCCCCGACCCCGAGCGACAGAGGCCGGGTCGAGGACGGCAGACTCGTCATCCGGGTCGACGACCCGGCGTGATCAGCGCCGGTCGTCTTTGTCTTTGACCGGCGGATCGGGCCAGACCTTGGCGACCGCCTCGGTCACGCGGATCGATCCGGTCATCGGCTGCGTCGAGTCGGCACCCGGCTCGCTCCCCCGCCGGATCGGCAGCTCCTGGCTGTCGCTCAGGATCTGCGGGTGGTAGCGCGCGAGCTGGAAGACGCCCCACACCGCGATTCCGCCGACGACCGCGAACGCGAGGTAGACCCATACAGGAGCTCCGCTGGCTTCGCCGAGGATGGCCAGGCCGATGATGATGGCGACGATCGGGTCGATCACCGTGAGCCCGGCGATGACGAGGTCGGGCGGACCCGACGAGTAGGCGGTCTGCACAAAATACGCACCGATGACCGCGCCCAGGACGAGCGCCACGAGACACGTCAGCGTGAGCCACTCGAAGTCGCCGGTCTTGATCCGCTCGATGATGACCTTCGCGAGCGTGGCGACGAAGCCGTACATGACGCCGGCGGCGGAGATGTAGAACAGCGCGCCGAGCTTCTGCCGCCGCCACAGCCAGAGGGCGCCCAGCGCCAGGGTCACGACGCCGAACAGGACGAGGATGGTGATGAGCTGCTGGTTCGTGACCGGCTTCTCAGTCGCGAACAGTGCGGCGATCGTGACGAAGACGAAGATGCCGCCCACGCACGCGCCGATCGCGATCAGCGAGCGCTTCGTCGGTCGATGCCCGCTGATCTGCGCGTTCAGGAGAGTCGTGATCACCAGCGCGATCGCCCCGAGCGGCTGCACGACGATGAGAGGCGCGACGGCCAGCGCCGACAGCTGGCACGCGATCGCCAGCCCGAGCATGAGCGTGCCGACCACCCACGAGGGCCGCGAGAGGAGCTTGAGGAGGTGCTGGAAGTTCAGTCCACCGGTGCCCGCCGAGCCGGTCAGCTTCTCGACCTTCGTGACGCCGCGGTGCTGGTACTGCGCGCCGAACGACATGAAGACGGCGCCGAGGAGGGCGAGCGGGATGCCGACCAGGAGAGCCGGGTTCTGGAACGCGCCGACCAGCTGGTCGCCCACGTCCTGCAGCTCGTCCGCCATCCACACCACACATCGACACTAGCCGCGGTCGCCTCTCGGTAGGCTCAAGGCGTGGCCGTTCTGCCGATTCGCATCATGGGTGACCCCGTTCTCCACGCTCCCGCCGTGGCGATCGACGAGATCACGGACGAGATCCGCACGCTGGTGTCGGACATGTTCGAGACGATGGATGCCGCGCCCGGCGTCGGTCTTGCAGGTCCGCAGGTCGGCGCGGCGCTGCGCGTGTACACGTATTCGTACACCGATGACGACGGCGCCCCGTGGCGCGGCGTGATCATCAATCCCGAGCTGTGGATGCGCCCGCTCGAACCCGGCGACCCCGACCCCGACGAGGAGTCCGAGGGCTGCCTGTCGTTCCCCGGCGAGCGGTTCCCGCTCCGTCGCTCCGACGAGGTGCTGGTCACCGGCACCGACCTCGACGGCGGTCCCGTGCGCATCCAGGTCGACGGCTGGCGCGCGCGCATCATGCAGCACGAGTTCGATCATCTCGACGGCATCCTGTACGTCGACCGCCTCGGCGACGGCGACTGGAAGACCGCGCAGAAGATCGCGCGCAAGCGCGGCTGGGGCCGGCCCGGCCACTCCTGGACGCCGGGCGTCGACGACATCGACGCCTGAACGCCGTCGATCGCAGGCATCAAGAAAGCCCCGAGGGTGGAGCCTCGAGGCTTTCGCTCCCCCACTTGGACTCGAACCAAGAACCTATCGGTTAACAGCCGATTGCTCTGCCAATTGAGCTATGGAGGAAGAGTCACCCGCTCACGCAGGCAACCCCACTATGTTAGCAAACGCTGAGGGGTGCTCGTGACGTCAGGAGGCGACCAGCCGGTGGTCGGCGTCGCCATCCGGCGTCCACAGCAGGTCGTCCGTGCCGTGGCCGTACGCGACGGTGTGGCCGCCGCGGAGCACGAGCACGTCCGCATCGAGTTCGCGGACCACGTCGGCCTGATTCGTCACGACGAGCGTCGACATCGCGTACTCGGCACGGCGTCGCAGGATCGCGTCGCGCGCGGCCCTGCGCACCTCGACGTCCATGTTGGAGAACGGCTCGTCGGCGACGAGCACCTTGGGCTGCAGGACCAGTGCGCGGGCGAAGGCCACGCGCTGCCGCATCCCGGCGCTCAACTCGTACGGGTACTTCGCAGCAGTGCCGAGCGGCAGCATCATCTCGTCGAGGAGTGTCGCGACCCGGATCTGCAGCGCCCGCTGATTCACGCGCCGGTCGCGGCTCGTGATCGGCTCCGAGATGACCTCGCCCACCGTGAGCCGGGCAGGAAGGGCCGCTCCGGCGGCCTGCGGCAGGTAGCCCGTCAGGTACGTGTGCAGCCGGTGCGCACGCCCGGGCCGGCGCACGCCGATGCCCTCGACCTCGGCATCGCCGCCGATGACGGCGAGGCTCGTGTCGTCGGAGCCGGCGAGCACCGCCGCGAGACTCGACTTGCCCGCACCAGTCGGGCCCATGACAGCGAGCGTGCCGCCGTGCGCGATCGTGAAGGTTGCGCCGTCGATGACCCGCTGGGCGGCTCCGCCGCGTCCGACGCGAGCGATCGAGAGGTCGACCGCGTGAATGGCGGCGTCGGCGGCTCGTCGTCGAGGCATGCCCTCATCCTGCCCTGTGCGGCTCGCGCGCGCCAGCCGCACCACGTGTCAGGACTCGTTGACGAGCCGCTGGCGCTCTGCATCGAGTTCGCGCAGCTGCAGCCGGATCGCCCGGCCGTCCTCCGACGCGGCGGGCACGCGCTGGATGGCCCCCAGCAGCTCGTTCTTCTGCGCGTCCAGTGAGCGGATCACGAGCCGACGGGCGAGGTCGGAGGCCGACGACAGCGCCGCCGCGTCGTCGAGAGCCGGGAAGTCGGACGCGAGCAGTTCGGCGCCGAGCGAGCGAAACGGCTCGCGCACCGTGGAGAGGGCCTCGACCGCCCAGCCGGGGCGCTGCATCGACTCGGCGTGCTGCTGCACCGCCTGCCGGACGGCATCGAGGGCGGGATGCCGGAACGGCAGGCTCACCGCGCGTGCGACCAGCGCGGCATCCATGCGGTGTCCGAACTGGAGGAACCCCATCAGCGCGTCGCGCTCGAGGGTGACGTCGGCCGTGCGCGGCAGCGACGATACCGTCACGCGCACGAGCGGCTCGCCGGGCGCGTCGTCGGCCTGTGTCGTCGCGGGCGCGCTGTCGCGCCGTGCCCCGCTGCGGCCGGCGCGCTCGACCTCGCGCCGGACGTCTTCGGTGTCCATGCCGAGGCGGCGCGCGAGCACGCGGATGTACTCCGGCTGCAGCAGCGCGTCGCGGAGTTCGGCCACGACGGGGGCCGAGGTCCGCAGTGCGCCGACGCGCCCCTCGACGCTGGACAGGTCGTAGCCCGCGATCCGCTGATCGAGCACGAACTCCACCATGGGAACCTTGGTGTCCATCAACCCTCGCACCGCGCCGTCGCCTCGCTTCAGCCGCAGATCGCAGGGGTCGAGCCCCTCCGGCCCCGTCGCGACGTACGTCTGGGCATTGAACCGCTTCGCATCGGCGAAGGCGCGCAGCGCCGCCTTCTGGCCCGCGGCATCCGGATCGAACGTGAAGACGACCTCGCCGGCCGTCGAGTCGTCACCCATCACACGCCGGAGCACCGTGATGTGGTCGGAGCCGAACGCGGTGCCACAGGTCGCGATCGCGGTGGTGATGCCGGCGAGATGGCACGCCATGACGTCGGTGTAGCCCTCGACGACCACGACGCGGTGATCGCGCGAGATGTCGCGCTTCGCGAGGTCGAGGCCGTAGAGCACCTGTGCCTTCTTGTAGATCGTCGTCTCGGGGGTGTTGAGGTACTTCGGGCCCTTGTCGTCGTCGTAGAGCCGTCGGGCGCCGAAGCCGATGACCTGGCCCGTGACGTCGCGGATGGGCCAGACGACGCGACCGCGGAACCGGTCGTAGACCCCGCGCTGACCCTGCGAGACGAGACCGGCGTTGGTGAGCTCCTCGTCGGTGAACCCGGCGGAGCGCAGCGCGTCGCGCATGCCCTCCCAGCCCTTCGGTGCGTAGCCGACCCCGAAGTGGGCGGCGGCGCCCGCATCGAAGCCGCGCTCGCCGAGGAAGCGACGCGCGGTGTCCGCTTCGGGGGTGAGGAGCTGCCTGCGGAAGAACTCGGCTGCCGCGGCGTTGGCGGCGTACAGGCGCGTGCGTCCCGTGTGCTCGGGTGCCGCTCCGCCGTCCTCATAGTGCAGGGTGTAGCCGATCCGCCCCGCGAGCCGCTCGACGGCCTCGGTGAACGAGACGTGGTCCATCTTCGTCAGGAACGAGTAGACGTCGCCCGACTCGCCGCAGCCGAAGCAGTGGTAGAAGCCCGCCTGCGGGCGCACGTTGAAGCTGGGGCTGCGCTCGTCGTGGAACGGGCAGAGACCCTTCATGGCGCCGACACCGGCGTTCTTGAGCGCCACCCGCTCACCGATGATGTCGGCGATGTTCGTTCGGGACTTGACCTCTTCGACGTCGCTCTGACGGATGCGCCCCGCCATCAGCGCGTCCTGGGCGCGCGCGCGGCGGGCGACCACACGCCGATGGTCGCGGGATCCAGCTCACCGACCAGGCGGCCGTGCCACGCGATGGCGTGCTGGTCCGTCAGGCTCGCGACCTGGTCGACGACCACGCGCCGTCGGGCGGCCTCGGTGCCGGCGGCGGCGAAGTCCTCGGCGTGGAGGGCGTCGAGCTCTTCCGGACGCTCCCAGAGCGCCGTCGCCAGCCGCTTGAGCACGCGCCGCTGTTCCTTGTACAGGTCTTTGCGGCCTTCGATCGAGACCACGACGGCGCCGATGATGCCCTTGAGCACCGCCATCTCGGCTTCCACCACGCGCGGAACGACCACGTGGGCACGATAGCGGGTGAGCGCCGACATGCCGTAGGCCTCACGCGTGGCGGTGGTCGCCGCCCGCGCGAACCGCCCGATGAGGTCGGAGGTCAAGTTCTTGAGACCTGCGAGCGAGGCGCGCGTGCCGTCGAAGGACGTGATCCATTCCGGCATCCGCATGAGTCGGTACAGGGCATCCTCGAGCTCGTCCCGCGCGAAGTCGAACCCGACCCAGCTCTGTATCGCGGAGAGCAGGGCCGCATGCTCCGAGGCGTCCGCGAGGCGCGCGGGATCGAGATAGCCGTTCACGACCGCGTCCTCGAAGTCGTGCACGGAGTAGGCGATGTCGTCGGAGAGGTCCATCACCTCGGCCTCGATGCAGCGCACACGGCCGGGTGCGCCCTCGCGCATCCACCGGAACACCGGCTCGTCGTCGGGATAGACACCGAACTTCAGCCGGCCGCCGGGATCGGGCAGCGGGTGCTCGGCCGTCCACGGGTACTTGCATGTGGCGTCGAGGCTCGCGCGCGTGAGGTTCAGACCGAAGGTGCGCCCGTCCTCGTCGACGACCTTGGGCTCGAGGCGGCTGATGATGCGGAGGGTCTGGGCGTTGCCCTCGAACCCGCCGATGTCTTCGGCCCACTCGTTCATCGCACGCTCGCCGTTGTGACCGAACGGCGGGTGGCCGAGGTCGTGGCTCAGGCAGGCGGTGTCGACCACGTCGGCGGCGAGGCGCAGCGCCGTGGCCAGCTCGCGGCCGACCTGGGCGACCTCGAGGGAGTGCGTGAGGCGGTTTCGCGCGAAGTCGGCCGGGCTTGCGGGGCTCAGCACCTGGGTCTTCGCCGCGAGCCGGCGCAGCGCCGCGGAGTGCAGCACGCGCGCGCGGTCGCGCGCGAAGTCGTCGCGGAGGGAGCGGTGGCGCTCTGAGTGGAAGCGCTCGGCGTCGGCGTCGTCATAGCCCGGCGGACGCTCCGACGCGAGTGCCGCCCCGCCGTCGCGCTCAGCCACCACTGTGGTCGAGCTCCGCGTCGGCGAGGGCGCAGGATGCCTCGGCACCCAGGTCACGGGAGTCGAGCCAGAACTCGGGCAGCGCCGGGCGCTTGGGGGTGCCGGCCCGTCCGCGCTGACCCTCGGCGGCTGCTCCGGGATACGGCGCGTCCAGCTCGAGCGTCGCGAGGAGCTCGTCGATCTCGGCGAGGCTCGACACGGTCGCGAGCCGGGCGCGCGTGTCGCCGCCGACCGGGTAGCCCTTGAAGTACCACGCGACGTGCTTGCGGATGTCTCGGCAGCCGCGCCCCTCGTCCTCGAAGAAGTCCACCAGCAGCTCCGCGTGGCGGCGGAACGCGTGCGCGACGAAGCCCAAGGTGGCGTCGACGGGATCACCGGATGCCGCGTCCGGGCCACCCAGGGCGCGGGCGAGGTCTCCGAACAGCCATGGGCGGCCGAGGCATCCGCGCCCCACCACCACCCCGTCGCAGCCGGTCTCGTCCAGCATGCGCACCGCGTCGTCGGCCGACCAGATGTCGCCGTTGCCGAGCACCGGGATGCTCGTCACCGCCTCCTTCAGCGTGGCGATCGCGGACCAGTCCGCCTCGCCCGAGTAGAACTCGGCGGCGGTGCGCGCGTGGAGGGCGACGGCGGCGACGCCTGCGTCCTCGGCGATGCGACCGGCGTCGAGGTAGGTCAGGTGATCCGAGTCGATTCCCTTGCGCATCTTGACCGTGAGGGGGACGTCTCCGGCGGCGCGGGCGGCGCGCGTGACGATGTCGCGGAACAGACCGAGCTTCCACGGCAGGGCGGCGCCGCCGCCCTTGCGGGTCACCTTGGGCACGGGGCAGCCGAAGTTGAGGTCGATGTGGTCGGCGCGATCCTCTTCCACGAGCAGGCGCACGGCGGCCTCGGTGGTGGCCGGGTCGACGCCGTAGAGCTGGATCGAGCGCGGTTTCTCGGACTCGTGGTGCGTGATGAGACGCATCGTCGTGGCATTGCGCTCGACGAGCGCACGCGTCGTGATCATCTCACTGACGTACAGGCCGGCGCCGTACTCGCGGCACAGGCGCCGGAACGCCGTGTTGGTGATTCCCGCCATGGGCGCGAGCACGACGGGCGCATCGAGTTCGATGGGCCCGATGCGCAGCGTGCGCGCGGGAGCGTAGGCAGTCGTCACATCGTCCATTCTCCCAGAGGAATCCGGGCCTTCGCTGATATCCAGGCCTTAGCCTGGGAGCATGACTGAGGCTACCGCGACCGATCTCCGCAGCATCCCGTTCCAGACCGCCGATGGCGGCACCGCCACGCTTGCTGACTACGGCGATCAGGTCCTCCTCGTCGTCAACGTCGCGTCGAAGTGCGGTCTCACCCCGCAGTACGAGCAGCTCGAGGCGCTGCAGCGCGCGTATGCCGATCGCGGCTTCACCGTGCTCGGCTTCCCGTGCAACCAGTTCATGGGCCAGGAGCCGGGCTCGATGGACGAGATCCTCGAGTACTGCTCGACGACGTGGGGTGTCTCGTTCCCGGTGTTCGACAAGGTCAAGGTGAACGGCGGCAAGGCGGCCCCGATCTACAAGGCGCTGAAGGACGCGGACGACGCGCAGGGCAACAGCGGGCGCATCCAGTGGAACTTCGAGAAGTTCGTGCTCACGCCCGGCGGCGAGGTGCACCGCTTCCGCCCGAACGTGAAGCCCGACGACCCGGCTGTCGTCAGCGTGATCGAGGCGAACCTGCCGCGCTGAGCCAGTCCCACCCGCAGACCTCACGAGACCCGCCGCGCGATCGCACGGCGGGTCTCGTCGCTGGGGCGTGGGGCCGTTCAGGCTCCGACCGGGGCATCCTCGCGGTGCTCGGCCCACACCTGGCGGACGATGTCGGTGAAGGCCTCGGCGGGCTGCGCTCCCGAGACGCCGTACTTGCCGTCGATCACGAAGAACGGCACGCCGTTGATGCCGTACGCGCTCGCCTGCGCCTGGTCGGCCCGGACGGCGTCGACGAAGCGGCCGGACTGCAGCGCGTCGCGCGCCGCGGTGGCATCGAGGCCGGCGTCGGCGGCGAGCGCGACGAGCTCGTCCTCCTGGCCGAGGTGTCGGCCTTCGGTGAAGTAGGCCGACATGAGGCGCTCGGCCATCTCGTGCTGCCGCCCCTGCTCCTTCGCGAAGTGGAGCAGTTCGTGCGCCTTGACGGTGTTGGTGTGCTTGAGCAGGTCGAAGCGGTACTCCAGCCCCGCCTCGGAGGCCACACCGGTGACGCGGTCGAGCATCTGCTGGGCCTGGGTCGGCGAGATGCCCTTGTGCTGCGCGAGGTAGTCGGCTTCGCCGCCCTCGAAGTCGGTCGGGGTGTCGGGCGACAGCTCGAACGAGTGGTAGAGGACCTCCACCTCGGGGCTGTCGTCGTCGGCGGATGCCGCCGCCAGCCCCTTCTCGAGGTTGCGCTTTCCGATGTAGCACCAGGGGCAGGCGATGTCGCTCCACACGTCGATCTTTATGGCGTCCGTCATACTGACCCACAACCGCCGCCACCCGGACATCTATTCCGGCGGATGCGTCATCCGCCCGTCCGGTGAGTCGACTGCGCCTCCGAACCGGCGGTCGCGGTCGAGGTACAGGCCGATCGCGCGCCACAGATCGGTGCGCGAGAAGTCGGGCCACAGCGTATCGAGGAAGACGAACTCGGCATACGCCGACTCCCACAGGAGGAAGTTCGACGTGCGCTGCTCGCCGCTCGAGCGGATGAACAGGTCGACGTCGGGCATGTCGGGCAGGTAGAGCCGCTTCTGGATGAGCTTCTCCGTCACCGCGGACGGACGCAGCCGCCCCGCCGCGATGTCGTCGCCGATCGAGCGCATCGCGTCGACGAGCTCGACCCGGCCGCCGTAGTTGACGCACATCGTGAGGGTCAGTGTGTCGTTGCCCGCAGTCAGGCGCTCGGCGAACTGCAGCTCCTTGATGACGCTCGACCACAGGCGGGGCTTGCGGCCGGCCCAGCGCACGCGCACGCCCCACTCGTTGAGCTGGTCACGACGGCGGTGCAGCACATCGCGGTTGAAGCCCATCAGGAAGCGCACCTCGTCGGGCGACCGCGACCAGTTCTCGGTGGAGAACGCGTACACCGAAAGGTGGGTGACACCCGCCTGGATCGCACCGGCCACGACGTCGAGCAGCGCGGCCTCCCCCGCCTTGTGACCTTCGACGCGGGTGAGCCCGCGCCGGTTCGCCCAGCGTCCGTTGCCGTCCATGACGATCGCCACATGGGCTGGGACCGACCCGGCGGGGAACGCCGGCGGGTACAGGCCGGTCCAGTCCACGGGGCGATAGGGGACGGCGTCACGGTGCGTGAACGGCTTCGGGGTCATCGATCGCCTCCGGGTTCGGCGGCGACATGCGAGAGCGAGCGGATGCCGCGCTCGAGGTGCCACTGGGCGTAGGCGGCGATCAGGCCCGACGCCGCCGCGCCGGAGCCGGGGGACGCGGCATCCACCCGCTCCCACTCGCCGGCCATGAGGGACTCGAGCAGCGTGGCCGTCTCTGGATGCACGCGCGCCGCGCCGGTCGGGGCGCAGTCGCTGCACACCATGCCGCCGAGCTGGGCGACGAAGGTGTCATGCGGCCCGGGGCGGCCGCAGCGGGCGCACTCGCTCAGTCCGGGCGCCCAGCCCGACAGCGCCATCGCGCGCAGGAGGTACGAGTCCAGCACGCTGCGCGACGCGTGCTCGCCCCGAGCGAGCGCCCGGAGGCCGCCGACCAGGAGCAGGTACTGCTGCGGCGTCGCCTCGGCCTCGTTGAGCCGGTCGGCCGCCTCCACCATCGCGTGGGCGGACGTGTACCGGTCGTAGTGCGCGGCGATGTCGGCGCCGTACGACCCCAGGGTCTCGGCCTGCTGCACGATGTCGAGCGAGCGACCCTGGTAGAGCTGCACGTCGGCCACCATGAACGGCTCGAGCCGCGCGCCGAACCGGGACGAGGTGCGACGCACCCCCTTGGCGACGGCGCGCAGCTTGCCGTGACGGCGGCTGAGCATCGTCACGATCCTGTCGGCCTCACCCAGCTTGTGGGTGCGCAGGACCACGACTTCATCGCGGTAGGTGGGCACCCGTCAATTATGGATGCCGCCCCCGGCCCGCGGGCCTCGACGGGCCGCCGATCAGCGCACCGTCGTTCCCATTGACGCCGCGACCTCCGTGAGGTGCGGCAGCGCGCGATCGATCATGTCCATCGTCGCCGTGAGCGACATCCGGAAGTGATGCGGCTGATCGAACAGCGTGCCGGGCATCACGTGCACGCCGCGCTCGGCGAGGGCGGCGCAGAACGCGGCCGCGTCGCCGCCGGGAGCCTCGCCCCACAGGTAGAACGTGCCCTCCGGGCGGGTGAGACGCACGCCCGCTGCGTCGAGCGCGCCGAACAGCCGGTCGCGTTTTCGGGCGAGCTCGTCGAGGTCGAGGGAGACGCTCTCAAGCGCGGGGACCGAATACTGCATGACGGCGTCCGGGAAGCCCCAGCCGATCGCGAGGCCGATCGGGAAGAGCGCTTCGCGCAGCTCGTCCCGCTCGGCGATCGGGATGAGCGGCGACAGCGCGAGGTAGCCGAGCCGCTGGCCGGGAGCCAGGAGCACCTTGCCGTAGCTGTAGTCGATCACCGTCCACGGGTACACGCCGGCCGGGCTGACGAAGTCGATGCCGTCGAAGCGGATGCGACGGTACGGCTCGTCGGACACCAGCCAGATGCGGCGTCCGTTCGTACGCGACGCGTTCTCCAGCACCTTCGCGAGGGCCCTCCACGTGGCCTCGGAATAGACCCGGCCCGTCGGGTTGGCCGGGGAGTTGACGACTACCAGACGCGTGCGCGGCGAGATCGCCCGCGCGATCGCGTCGACGTCGAGGTCGAACGTCTCGGAGTCGAGGGCCGCGCGAACCGGTACGAGGTTCGCCGCGCAGAGCATCGGCTCGTAGCAGAACCAGCCGGGGACCGGGATGACGACCTCGTCGCCCGCATCGGCGAGCAGCGCGAACGCCAGCGACAGCGCGCCGAAGGCCCCCTGCGTCATCGCGATGTCGTCGGGCTCGAAGTCCAGTCCGAGCTCGGTGCGAAGCCCTGCCGCCACTGTCTCCTGCGCCAGGCGCTCGCTGGTCTTGTACGCGAACCACTCGACCGATCGCGGCTCGATCTGCGCCTGCATGGCGCTCGTCAGTCCGGGCAGGGCGAGCTCGTGCGGATTGCCGAAGGTGAAGTCGAGCGCGTCAGGATCGTCGGCCGCCGCCTGGATCTGCGCGAAGAACGCGGTCACGACGTCGACCGACGCCTTGGCCCGCGCTGCGCGATCGGACATCGTCATCGCCATCACCTTCCCCAGTGCCGGTGGAGCCCCTGCACAGGATCCCAGCACCGCAGGGGCGGGTCAACTGCCTGAGCGGTATCGTGTACGACCTGATCGTCCACGACTGGCCGGCGGTGCGCATCCCGCTTCTCGCCCTCGGCATCTGGGGTGTGACGTGGATGATCGGCCTGATGCTCGGCTTCGTCACCCGCCCGCACGCCGTCGGACCTGAGGGGATCCGCGCGCGATCCGGGGCCGACCTCGACCTCGATCTGCCGTGGGAGGCCGTCGCGAGCGTCGAGAAGTCCCGCGATGTGCGCGAGAAGGCGCCCAAGTTCGCCGACGAGCCGCACGGGCGCACCCTCGCGCTGCGCATGCAGGACGAGACGAACGTCCTCGTGGTCCTCGAGCGCCCTGTCACCGTGCGACTGGGCGACCAGGTGTCGCAGGTCGAGGCCGTGCGGCTGTGGGTGGACGATCTGGAGGGCTTCATGACGGCGGTGCGCACGCACATCCCCTGAGCCGACCCGACAATGGAGGGGTGGACGAGCCGATCTTCGTTATACCGCTGTGGGCGGACCTCATCGCCGTCGGACTGGGCGGCATCCAGGGCGCGCTGTTCGCGTCGGGGTTCCGCGGCCAGCGCAGGCTCGACCTGCTCGGCGTCGCGATCATCGGGATCGTCGTCGGCATGGGCGGCGGTCTCATCCGCGACCTGCTGCTCAACGTCACGCCGGTGACCCTGCAGAGCAACTGGTACCTCCTGACCGCCACGGGTGCCGCGCTGTTCGGGATGCTGCTCGCCGGTGTCTTCCAGCGCCTCAATGCCGTCATCGTCGGCCTCGACGCGCTGGTGATCGGGCTCTTCGGCGCCTTCGGCACGAGCAAGGCGCTGGCACTCGGACTTCCCCTCGTCCCCGCCGTCTTCGTCGGCGTGTGCGCAGCGGTGGGCGGCGGCATCCTTCGCGACATGATCATGGGACTGCCGGTGGCGATCATGCACGTCGGCTCGCTGTACGCGGTCGCTGCGGGAGCGGGATGCCTCGTCCTGGCCGTCGCCCACACGCTCGGACTCGACCTCGTCATCGCGGCCGCGATCGGCATCGCGGTGACCACGATCATCCGGCTGCTGGCCGTGATCTTCGACATCTCGCTGCCCGAGCAGCGCGCGCTCTACCGCCGGAAGGTCGCCGTCGAGACGTCGACGATCCCGATCGTCAAGTCCTGACGTCGCGGCATCCCGCCGACCGTCCTGTCAGACGCCGGCCAGTGCCCCGGAGCGCTCCCGGGTGCGGATCGCACGGTTGACGCCCGACACGATCGCCTTGAGCGAGGCGGTCGAGATGTCGCCGTCGATGCCCACTCCCCACAGACGCTCGCCGTCGACCTGCAGCTCGACGTACGCCGCGGCCTGAGCGTCACCGCCCGCGCTCAGCGCATGCTCGACGTAGTCGTACAGCGTCACGTCGAAGCCCTGCGCACGCACGATCTCGAGGAACGCCGCGACCGGTCCGTTGCCGTGCCCGGTCGCGTCGTAGCGCTCGTCGCCGTCGCGCAGGGTGACGTCGAGCGAGACGTCGCCCGTCATGTCGCTGCGGGTGCTCGTGGCCAGCAGTTCGAAGCGGCCCCAGCGGTCGTCGCTGACCTGCGAGGGCAGGTACTCGTCGGTGAAGATCGCCCAGATCTGGTCGCTGGTCACCTCGCCGCCCTCGGCGTCGGTCTTGGCCTGGACGACCCCCGAGAACTCGATCTGCAGGCGGCGCGGCAGGTCGATCGCGTGATCCGTCTTCAGCAGGTAGGCGACGCCGCCCTTGCCCGACTGCGAGTTCACGCGGATGACGGCCTCGTACGAGCGACCCAGGTCCTTCGGATCGATCGGCAGGTAGGGCACGGCCCATTCGATCTCGTCGACCGTGACGCCCGTGGCTGCGGCGCGCGCCTCCATCGCCTCGAAGCCCTTCTTGATGGCGTCCTGGTGCGAGCCGCTGAACGCGGTGAAGACGAGGTCGCCGGCCCACGGGCTGCGCTCGGGGACGGGGAGCTGGTTGCAGTATTCGACCGTGCGCTTGATCTGGTCGATGTCGCTGAAGTCGATCTGCGGGTCGATGCCCTGGGTGAAGAGGTTGATGCCCAGCGCGACCAGGTCGACGTTGCCGGTGCGCTCGCCGTTGCCGAACAGGCATCCCTCGATGCGGTCCGCTCCGGCCATGTAGCCCAGCTCGGCGGCCGCGACCGCCGTGCCGCGGTCGTTGTGCGGGTGCAGCGAGAGGATCACGTTCTCGCGGTGGGCCAGCCGACGGCTCATCCACTCGATCGAGTCGGCGTACACGTTGGGCGTGGCCATCTCGACGGTGGCCGGCAGGTTGATGATGACCTTGCGCTCGGAGGTCGGCTCGAAGATCTCGATGACCTGGTTGCAGACATCCAACGCGAACTCGAGCTCGGTGCCGGTGTAGCTCTCGGGCGAGTACTCGTAGAAGACCTTCGTCTCGGGGATCCGCTTCTCGAACTCGCGGCACAGCCGCGCGCCGTCGAGGGCGATGTCGATGATGCCCTGGCGGTCGGTGCGGAACACGACCTCCCGCTGCAGGACGCTCGTCGAGTTGTACAGATGGACGATCGCCTGCTTGGCTCCGGCGATCGACTCGTACGTTCGCTCGATCAGGTGCTCACGCGCCTGCGTCAGCACCTGGATCGTGACGTCGTCGGGGATCAGATCTTCTTCGATGAGCTGCCGGACGAAGTCGAAGTCCGTCTGGCTGGCCGACGGGAAGCCGACCTCGATCTCCTTGTAGCCCATCCGCACCAGGAGGTCGAACATGATGCGCTTGCGCTCGGGGCTCATCGGGTCGATGAGCGCCTGGTTGCCGTCGCGCAGGTCGACCGCGCACCACCGCGGTGCCGTCGTGATGCGCTGCGCGGGCCAGGTGCGGTCGGGCAGGTCGACCGCGATCTGCTCGTGGTACGGACGGTACTTGTGCACCGGCATGCCCGAGGGCTTCTGAGTGTTCTGCATGATCGTCGCTTTCGTTCTCTCGTCGAATGGCGGGCCGACGACAAGCTCCGCGACGAGGGGGGCCCTAGATCGAGGCCTCGTCGCGGCAGCTAAGGAGAAGCGAGCCTGCACGCATGACCCCAGGCTACACCCGTCCCCGACGGGCGTGCGAACCCGGTGTCACAATCACGTGAGACGATCCCGCCGTCCGCGACACTCGACGGATATGACACGTCACCGTCGACCTTTCCTCGTCACACTGGGCGCGGTATCCGCCCTCGCCCTCGCCGGGTGCGCGACCCCCGCCGGCTCGACCGCGCCCTCGTCGGCGAGCGACGCGCCCGCGGGCGCCTCGCTCGGCTCGCTGTGGCCCGCTCCCCCGGAGGGCGACGTGATCGCGCAGGGCACGGTGATGGACGTCGGCGGCGAGGCCGAGCTGTGCCTCGGCCCGGTCGCGGAGTCCTACCCCCCGCAGTGCAGCGGCATCCCGATCCCCGACTGGACGTGGGAGGGGGTCGAAGGCTCGGAGACCTCGGGCGACACCACCTGGGGCGCGTACGCGGTGCAGGGCACATACGACGGCGAGGAGTTCACCGTCACGCAGCCGCCCGTCATGCTGGCGCTGTACGACCCCATGATGCCGGACGACCCGACCGGCGGTGAGCCGGGGCAGGGCGACGAGGCCACGCTCGCCGAGATCCAGGACGAGCTCCCCGAGATCCTCCACGAGGCGTACCTCGGGTCGTCGGTCGAGAACGGCTGGCTCTTCGTCGACGTCGTGTGGGACGACGGCACGTGGCAGAAGGCCGCGGACGACGACTACGGCGACGACACCGTCATCGTCCGGTCGGCGATGCGTCCGGTCGACGGCTGATCCGGCGTCAGAACCGTCAGAGTCGTCAGACGCGTCCGAATCCTCAGAAGCCGAGCCGGCCCAGCTGCTTCGGGTCGCGCTGCCACTCCTTGGCGACGCGCACGCGGAGCGAGAGGAACACGCGGGTGCCGACGAGCGGTTCGATGCCGGCGCGGGCGCGCTTGCCCACATCGGCCAGACGCGACCCCTTGCGGCCGATGATGATGGCCTTCTGGCTGTCGCGCTCGACGACGATGTTCGCGTAGATGTCGGTGAGGTCGGAGTCCTCGCGCGGCGCCATGTCTTCGATGGTGACGGCGATCGAGTGCGGCAGCTCGTCGCGCACGCCTTCGAGCGCAGCTTCGCGGATGATCTCGGCGACGCGATCCTCCATCGACTCATCGGTCACCACGTCGGCCTCGTAGAGCGCCGGCCCCTCGGGCATGAGGACGAGCAGCTCGTCGGTGAGGACGTCGAGCTGCTCCCGGGTGAGCGCCGACAGCGGGATGACCGCGGCCCAGTCCTCCCGCAGGGAGTCGACCTCCATGAGGCGCTCGGTGATCTGGTCACGGGTGGCGGCGTCGCTCTTGGTCACGATCGCGACTTTCTTCGCCCGGGGGTAGCCGTCGAGCGACTCCGCGATACGACGGTCACCGGGCCCGACCTTCTCAGTCGCGGGCACGCAGAACCCGATGACGTCGACGTCGCCGAGCACCTGTTCCACGAGGCTGTTCAGCCGCTCGCCGAGCAGCGTGCGCGGCTTGTGGATGCCGGGGGTGTCGACGATCACGAGCTGGCCGGCCGGCCGGTTGACGATGCCGCGGATCGCGCGGCGGGTCGTCTGCGGCTTATCGCTGGTGATGGCGACCTTCTCGCCGACGAGGGCGTTGGTCAGCGTCGACTTGCCGACGTTCGGCCGTCCGACGAAGGTGACGAAGCCGGAGCGGGTCGTCTCGGTCATGGGCGGTCGCCTCTCCTCTGGACCCGCACCTCGCCGGTGCGGGTCGACACGATGTGGATCTCGGCGGTGCGGGGGGCGCGACCGTTCTGCTCGTCCGCGTCCGCGGACTCCCCGCGCTCGACGAAGACGGTCGAGATGCCGCGTCCGCGACCGCGCGAGGCGCCGCCGGTCATGACCAGCCCGCCGTACTCGGCGGTCGCACCCGGCTGCGGCACGCGACCGAGCGCCTTGCCGAGCAGTCCCCCGATGGAGTCGACGTCCTCGTCCTCGAGGTCGATGCCGAACAGGTCGCCCACCTCGTCGAGGCCGAGCCGCGCGCTGACGCGGTAGTGCCCGGGCTCGATCTCGGTCACCTCGTCGGAGCGCGGGTCGTACTCGTCGGCGATCTCGCCGACCAGTTCCTCGATCAGGTCCTCGAGCGTCACGAGGCCCGACACGCCCCCGTACTCGTCGATGACGAGGCACACGTGCACGGCGTCGCGCTTCATCTGCTGAAGGAGCGTCTCGGCCTTCATCGACTCCGGCACGAAGAGCGCCGGTCGCGCGATCCGCGTCACGGGCGCGTCGCGCCAGCCGGACTCGTCGCGGAAGCCGAACTGCACGAGATCCTTGAGGTACAGCACGCCGACCACGTCGTCCGCCTCGTCGTCGACGATCGGGATGCGCGAGATGCCCTTGTCGAGGAAGATCGACATCGCCTCGCGCGTCGAGGCCGTGGCATCCACGGTCACCATGTCTGTTCTGGGCACCATGACCGCCCGCACGAACGTGTCGGTGAAGTCGAAGACCGAGTGGATCAGTTCGCGGTCGTCCTGTTCGATCAGCTCGTTCTCGGCGGCCTCGTCGATGATGCTGAGCAGCTGCTCCTCCGAGGCGAAGGATGCCCCGCGCGATGCCCCGGGGGTGATGCGCGTGCCGAGCGCGACGAGACCGTGCGCCAGGGGCCCGAGGATGATGCGGACGCCGCGGATGACCGGAGCGGCACCCCGCAGCAGCCCCTTGGCGTGCTGTCGGCCGACGTTGCGGGGACTCGCCCCCACGACGACGTACGAGATGCCGGTCATCAGCACCGCAGCCGCCAGCATCGCCCACCAGATGCTGTCGAACAGGATGGTGAACGCGACGGTGACGAGCACAGCGGCCGTGGTCTCGGCGAGGACGCGGATGAAGATGACGGCGTTCGTGTGCGCCTCGGGGTCGGCGGCGATCCGCCGCAGTGAGGACGCGTTGCGACCGGAGGCACCGAGCTCGGCGAGGTCGGCCCGGGACGTCACGCTCAGCGCGGCATCGATGGCGACCATCAGGGCGCCGAACGCCAGCAGCAGAGCGGCCGCGATGAGGAGAAGTGCAGCGGTCATGCGCGATTTCGGCGGCGTTCCACAGCCTGGAACGCCGTGATGAGCTCGCGCTGGAGTCCGAACATCTCGCGCTCATCCTCGGGCTCGGCGTGGTCGAAGCCGAGCAGGTGCAGCAGCCCGTGCGTCGTCAGCATGACGAGCTCGTCCATCGTGGAGTGTTTCGCAGCGACGGCCTGGGTCTCGGCCACCTGCGGGCAGAGCACGATGTCGCCGAGCAGACCCGCCGGAGTCGGCATGTCCTCGGTGCCGGGGCGCAGCTCATCCATCGGGAAGCTCAGCACGTCGGTGGGTCCGGGCTCGTCCATCCACTGCACGTGCAGCGCCTCCATCGCACCCTCGTCCACGAGGAGGATGGCGACGTCGGCCTCGGGGCTCACGTGCAGCTCGGAGAAGTTGTTCTCCATCAAGCGCAGCAGCACGGTCTCGTCGACTGCGATGCCCGACTCGTTGCTGATCTCGATCGTCATGAGCGTCCTCGCTTGGGAAGATGGTCGCGCGGGTTCTGCGGCCGCATACCGGCGCGCCGCTCGGCGCGGTTGGCGAACTCGGATGCCTCGTCCCGCTCGCGGCGGGCGGCGATGCGGCGCTCGTCGTACTCGCTGTAGGCGTCGACGATGCGGCCGACCAGGGTGTGACGGACGACGTCGTCGCTGGTGAGGTACGAGAAGTGGATGTCGTCGATCTCGCCCAGCACCCGCGTGACGAGTCGCAGCCCCGATGCGCCCTGGGGCAGGTCGATCTGCGTGATGTCGCCGGTGACCACCATGCGTGTACCGAAGCCGAGGCGCGTCAGGAACATCTTCATCTGCTCGGGGGTCGTGTTCTGCGCCTCGTCGAGCACGACGAACGAGTCGTTCAGCGTGCGACCGCGCATGTACGCCAGCGGGGCGACCTCGATCGTGCCGGTGGCCATGAGCTTGGGCACGAGCTCGGGGTCCATCATCTCGTTCAGCGCGTCGTACAGCGGACGCAGGTACGGGTCGATCTTGTCGGTGAGCGTGCCCGGGAGGAACCCGAGGCGCTCGCCGGCTTCGACGGCCGGACGCGTCAGGATGATGCGGTTGACCTCCTTGCGCTGCAGCGCCTGGACGGCCTTGGCCATGGCGAGGTACGTCTTGCCCGTGCCCGCGGGGCCGATGCCGAAGACGATCGTGTTCTCCTCGATCGCGTCGACGTAGGCCTTCTGGCCGAGCGTCTTCGGGCGGATCACCTTGCCACGCGATGACAGGATCGCCTCGCCGAGCACCTCGGAGGGACGCGGTCCACCCTCGGTGCGCAGGATGCGGCTCGACGACGAAACGTCGGCCGGGTCGAGACCATGCCCGGCCTTCGTCATCTCGAGCAGCTCGTCGACGAGGGAGCGTGCGGCGGCCACCGCATCCGCCTCCCCCGTCAGCGTGATCTCGTTGCCGCGCACGTGCACGTCGACGCCGGGATGCTCCTTCTCCACCACGCGCAGCAGGCGGTCCTGCGGTCCCAGGAGCTGCACCATGGCGACGCCGTCGGCGTACACCCGGTCGATCACCGGATCATGGGGTTGTTCGTCAGGCACCAAGGCTCGCTTCCTCGAGTCCTCCGGCGAGCACGTGGGCGTGCACGTGGAAGACGGTCTGGCCCGCGTTCGGACCGGTGTTGAAGATCAGACGGAAGTCGCCGTCGGCGTGCTCCGCCGCCAGGCTGTTGGCGAGGCCGATCATCTCGGCCATCAGCTCGGGGTTGCCCGCGGCGAGCTCGACGACGTTGCGGTACTCCTGTGTCTTGGGGATCACCAGCAGATGCACCGGCGCCTTGGGCGCGATGTCGCGAATGGCGAACGTGTTCTCGGTCTCGGCGATGATCTCGGACGGGATCTCCCCGTTGCGGATGCGCGTGAAGATCGATGACTCGCTCATCCCGCAAGTCTACCGACGAGGGTCCGGCGCGGGTCGGACGGGTCCGGGCAGGTCGGGCTGGTCGTGGCGGCGCGAAGCCCGCTCACCACCGGCCGAGCGACGCGCTGACGACAGCCAGCGCCGCCGGCCCGGCCGTCGACGTGCGCAGCACGCTCTCGCCGAGGCGGACGAGCACGGCCCCCGAGGTTTCGAGCTCGGCGAGCTCGTCCGGCGCGATGCCGCCCTCGGGGCCGACCACGAGCAGCACGTCCGATTCCTCGCCGGTGAGGTCGACGCCGGTGAGGCGCGCGGAGCCGGTCGGTTCGAGGACGAGGGTGCGGGATGCCGCGACCCGGCGCAGCAGCTCGCGGGTCGTGACGAGCGGGGAGACCTCGGGGATCCACGCGCGATGCGCCTGCTTGGCCGCCTCGCGCACGATCGTCGCCCAGCGGGCGCGGCCCTTCTCGGCCTTCGCGGCGTCCCACCGCGACACACTGCGGGACGCCTGCCAGGGCACGATCTCGTCGATCCCGAGTTCGGTCGCCGCCTGGACGGCGAGTTCGTCGCGGTCGCCCTTGGCCAGCGCCTGAACGAGCACGACGCGCGGACGTGGGGCCGCGGCATCCGTTCGCGATTCGACCCTCACCACGACCTCGCGTGGCGCGACGGACTCGCACCGGCCCGTCAGCCACGCGCCGCGGCCGTCGCCAACCGTGACCTCCTCGCCGACGCGCACGCGCCGGACCGACGCGGCGTGGTGCGCCTCCGAACCCGTGAGCACGACGGTGTCGCCGGGACCGGCGCCGGTCGGCTCATCGAGCACGAAGTGCAGTGCCACCCGTCAGCCCCGGAACCGGTCGCGCAGCTTGGCGAACAGACCCTGGTGGAACTCGGAGAGGCGCGGCGCCGGGGCCTTGGTGCGCTTGGCGAAGTCCTCGATGAGTGCGCGCTCCTTGCCGTCGAGGCGCGTCGGGGTGACCACGTGCACGCCGACGCGCAGGTCGCCGCGCTGGGTGCCGCGCAGCGGCGTGATGCCGCGGCCCTTGATCGTGAGCACGTCGCCGGCCTGCACGCCCGGGCGGAGCTCGAGCTCGACCGGTCCGTCGAGCGACTGGATGGTGGTGGTCGTGCCGAGGATCGCGTCGGGCATCGACACCTCGAGCGTCGCCAGCAGGTCATCGCCGTCGCGACTGAAGACCTCGTGCGGCGTGACGTTCACCTCGATGTAGAGGTCGCCGTTGGGGCCACCGGCGGGGCCGACCTCGCCGGATCCGGGAAGCTGCAGCCGCAGGCCGGTCTCGACGCCGGCGGGGATGTCGAGCGACACGGTGCGGCGCGCGCGCACGCGGCCCTGGCCCTGGCACGTCGCGCACGGGTACGGAATGGTCGTGCCGTAGCCCTGGCAGACGTTGCACGGCTGGTTGGTGAGCACGTTGCCGAGCAGACTGCGCACCTGGCGCTGGACGTGGCCGGTGCCGTGGCAGATGTCGCAGGTCACCGGCGTCGTGCCGGGCTGGCAGCACGAGCCCTGACACGTGTCGCACAGCACGGCCGTGTCGACCTCGATGTCGCGGTGAACGCCGAAGACGACGTCGCCGAGCTCGAGGGTCACGCGCACGAGGGCGTCCTGGCCGCGCTCGCGCCGTGACCGCGGACGACCCGCACGCCCGCCGCCGCCGCTCGCCGCGCCGAAGAACGTCTCGAATATGTCGTTGAAGCCGCCGAACCCGCCGGCACCGCCGAACGGGCTGTCGCTGCCGCCCATGTCGTAGCGGGCGCGCTGATCGGGGTCGCTCAGCACGTCGTACGCGTGCGTGACGAGCTTGAACCGCTCGGACGCCTCTTCGCCCGGGTTGACGTCGGGGTGCAGCTCCCGCGCCAGGCGCCGGTACGCCTTCTTGATCTCGTCGAGGGATGCGTCCTTCGAGACGCCGAGGACCTCGTAGTGGTCAGCCACATTCGCCTTCCTGCCCGCGGAAGCCCGCGGGGATCGTTCGTGTGCGCGTCCGCGTCAGCGGCTGCTCTCGTCTTCCTCGAGCATCCGCGTGAGGTAGCGCGCGACGGCTCGGACCGCCGCGAGGTTGGTGGGGTAGTCCATGCGGGTCGGGCCCATGATGCCGACCCGGGCGCGCGATCCGGTCGCGTCGTAGTCGCTGGCGACGACCGACGCCTCCGACAGGCCGAAGGGCTCGTTCTCGCGGCCGATGCTGGCGGCGAGGCCCTTCTCGTCGGCGACCATCTCGCCCATCAGCCGCAGGATCGTGACCTGCTCCTCGATCGCCTCGAGGAGCGGGTAGATGCTCCCGCGGAAGTCGGCTTCACGACGGGCCAGCGTCGCGCTGCCGGCCATGACGAGGCGGTCCTGGCGGAAGTCCTCGAGCTCTTCGGCGACCACGCGCACGATTTCTGCCGTCGCAGCCTCGTGGGGCGCGGTCATGGCCGCGGCGTTGCCGAGCCGCTCGGCGATCCGGGTGAGTCCGTCGCGCACCGACCGGCCGACCAGCAAGGTGCCCAGCTCGGCGCGGATCCGCGCGAGGTCGGCCTCGTCGAAGTCGTCGCGCACGAACGCCATCCGCTGCGAGACGCGCCCGGTATCGGTGACCACGATCACGAGCATCCGCCCGGCGCCGAGCTGCACGAGTTCGACGTGGGTCACGTTCGCGCGCGCGAACGACGGATACTGCACGATCGCCACCTGACCGGTCAGCTGGGTGAGCGCGCGGACGGTGCGCGCCAGCACATCGTCGAGGTCGCCCGGCCCCTCGAGGAAGGAAGCGATCGCCGTGCGCTGCGCCGCGGACAGCGGGCGCACGTCGGCGAGATGGTCGACGAAGACGCGGTAGCCCTTGTCGGTGGGCACGCGACCCGACGACGTGTGCGGGGCCGCGATGAGCTCTTCGTCTTCGAGCAGGGCCATGTCGTTGCGGATGGTCGCCGCCGACACGCCGAACGCGTGCCGCTCGACGATCGCCTTGCTGCCGACCGGCTCGCGCGTGTCGACGTAGTCTTCGACGATCGCGCGCAGCACTTGGAGCCCTCGCTCGCTGACCATCCCGCCTCCTCACGCCGCTGCTGGCACTCGCATGACTGGAGTGCCAATTCTACCGGATGCCCCGACCCGCGGCCGGGAGGGTGACGGGCGTATTCGCCTACTCGGTGAGGGCGCGCACGACGGCGTCGGCGAGCAGGCGGCCGCGCAATGTGAGCACGATCCGGCCGTGGAGCGCCGTGGGCCCGTCGACGAGCCCGTCCGCGATGAGGGCCGCGACCGCCCGGCGCCCTTCGCCGAGCAGCTCCGAGACGGGCAGGCCCTCGCGGATGCGGGTGCGCAGCAGCACGTTCTCCAGCGTGCGCGCCTCCACGTCGGGCACCTCGCGCGCGGCGGCCGGGGACTCCCCCACCGCGAGGCGCTGCGCGTATGCGGCGGGGTGCTTGACGTTCCAGAACCGGACGCCGGCGATGTGACTGTGTGCGCCGGGGCCGAAACCCCACCAGTCGGTGCCCTGCCAGTACGCCAGGTTGTGCTGCGAGCGCTGATCGAGGCCGCGCGACCAGTTCGACACCTCGTACCAGTCGAAGCCGGCCGCCGCGAGCAGCTCGTCGGCGAGCTCGTACATGTCCGCCTGCAGGTCGTCGTCGGGCGCAGGCACTTCGCCACGGCGGATCTGCCGGGCGAGCTTCGTGCCGTCCTCGATGATCAGCGCGTACGCCGACACGTGGTCGGGCGCGAGGCTGATCGCGGTGTCGAGCGACGCACGCCAGTCGTCGAGCGATTCCCCCGGCGCGCCGTAGATGAGGTCGACGCTCACATCGAGGCCGGCCGCGCGCGCTGCGGCGACCGCGGTGCGCACGTTCGCCGGATCATGCGTGCGGTCGAGCGCCGCGAGCACGTGGGGAACGGCCGACTGCATGCCGATGGACAGACGGGTGACCCCGGATGCCGCGAGCTCGGCCGCGACCGCGTCGGTGACGGTGTCGGGGTTGGCCTCGACCGTCACCTCGGCGCCCTCCGCGATGCCGAACGCCTCGCGCACGCCCTCGAGCATGCGGCCGAGGTCGCCGGGCGGGAGCAGCGTCGGGGTGCCGCCGCCGAAGAAGACCGTCGAGGCGGGCCGCAGCGGTGCGGTGCGCTCCAGCACGCCGCGCGCGAGCGCGACCTCGCGCAGCAGGGTGTCGGCGTACTGGTCCTGACGCGCGCCGCGCAGCTCATCGGACGTGTAGGTGTTGAAATCGCAGTAGCCGCAGCGCACGCGGCAGAACGGCACGTGCAGGTACACACCGAACGGCGTCGCCGCGTCGATGGTCGTGCCCGGAGGGAACGAGCCGTCGGCGGGGACCGGCTCACCCAGGGGAAGCGCGGAGCCCATCAGCAGCTCACGCGGGCGTCGTGTACAGCGGCGAGATCGCCCGCAGGTACCGCGTGAAGAGCTCGCGCCGCCGACGGCGGATCAGACCGGGAAGCAGACGGTAGACGAACGACGACGGCGCATCGAAGGCGCGCACGGTGAACCACACCTCGTCGTTGTCGTGCCACTCGAGCATGAACGACTCCTCGCCGCTCACGACAGAGTCGCTCACCGTGCCGAGGGCGAAGCCGATGCGCCGCGGCTCTTCGATGGCGAAGATCACGCGCAGCTCGGCATCGGCGCGCAACCCGCGCACGCGACCCTCGACGCGGATCGTCGTGCCCGCGCCGACGTACGGCGTGCCGTCGGCGTCGTAGCGGAGGTCGGACTCGGAGCGACTGGGTGCGATGGGGTTGCCCTCGCCGTCGAAGCTCACGCCTGAGTACATCGGCCCGGAGGCCGGCCGCACGTCCTTCACGGTGAGGCCGGCACCGCGCTGCGCGGTCCACGACATCAGCGCCTCGCCGGCGCCCTGGAACCGCGCCTCGCCGCTGCCGATGCGCCATGACTCCTCTGCCGGAATGCTTCGCTCCGGTGGGAAGTGCATGAGGTCGGGCGCCTGCGTCGCCCCGACGGCGGCGTAGTCGACGGTGTCGTCCCGGAAGTTCCCTCGACGCATGACGACCAGCCTACTTCGCCGACTTCCCCTCGACGTCGCCCGAGAGCGCGGCGATGAACGCCTCCTGGGGGACCTCGACGCGACCGACCATCTTCATGCGCTTCTTGCCCTCTTTCTGCTTCTCGAGAAGCTTGCGCTTGCGCGTGATGTCGCCGCCGTAGCATTTGGCGAGCACGTCCTTGCGCATGGCCCGGATGTTCTCACGGGCGATGATGCGGGCGCCGATGGCGGCCTGGATGGGCACCTCGAACTGCTGCCGCGGAATGAGCTTGCGCAGCCGCTCGGTCATCATCGTGCCGTAGGCGTACGCCTTCTCGCGGTGCACGATCGAGCTGAATGCGTCGACCTTGTCTCCCTGCAGCAGGATGTCGACCTTGACGAGGTCGGCCTCCTGGCTGCCCGCAGGCTCGTAGTCGAGGCTCGCGTAGCCCTGGGTACGGCTCTTCAGCTGGTCGAAGAAGTCGAAGACGATCTCGCCGAGCGGCATGTTGTAGCGCAGCTCGACGCGCTCCTCCGAGAAGTACTCCATGCCCAGCAGCTGGCCGCGCCGGCCCTGGCAGAGCTCCATCACCGTGCCGACGAAGTCCTTGGGCAGCAGGATGGCCGCCTTCACCATCGGCTCGCTCACCGAGGCGACGCGGCCGTCGGGGTACTCGCTGGGGTTGGTGACCACCACGGTCTCGCCGGTGTCGGTGAGCACCTCGTAGACGACGCTGGGCGCCGTCGTGATGAGGTCGAGGCCGAACTCGCGCGAGAGGCGCTCGGTGATGATCTCGAGGTGCAGCAGGCCCAGGAACCCGCAGCGGAAGCCGAAGCCGAGCGCCACCGAGGTCTCGGGCTCGTACTGGAGTGAGGCATCCGAGAGCTTCAGCTTGTCAAGTGCCTCACGAAGGTCGCCGTAGTCGCTGCCGTCGATCGGGTAGATGCCCGAGAAGACCATCGGCTTCGGGTCGGTGTAGCCCGGCAGCGCGTCGGTCGCCGGCTTGCGGTGGGTCGTGATCGTGTCGCCGACCTTCGATTGGCGCACATCCTTCACACCGGTGATGAGGTAGCCCACCTCGCCCACGCCGAGGCCCTTGGTGGGCACGGGCTCGGGGCTCGAGACGCCGATCTCGAGCAGGTCGTGGGTCGCCGTCGTCGACATCATCTGGATGCGCTCGCGCGGGGAGAGACTGCCGTCGACCATGCGGACGTAGGTCACGACGCCGCGGTAGGAGTCGTACACCGAGTCGAAGATCATGGCCCGGGCCGGGGCATCCGCGTCGCCCTTCGGGGCCGGGATCTCGCCGACCAGGCGATCCAGCAGCTCCTCGACGCCCTGACCGGTCTTGCCACTCACGCGCAGCACGTCGTCGGGCGAGCCGCCGATGAGGTTCGCGAGCTCCTTGGCGAAGCGGTCGGGATCGGCTGCGGGGAGGTCGATCTTGTTGAGGACGGGGATGATGTGCAGGTCGTTGTCGAGCGCCAGGTAGAGGTTGGCGAGCGTCTGGGCCTCGATGCCCTGAGCGGCGTCGACGAGCAGGATCGCGCCCTCGCAGGCCGCGAGCGAACGGCTCACCTCGTACGTGAAGTCGACGTGGCCTGGCGTGTCGATCATGTTGAGCGCGAACGTGCCCTCGGCCGTCTGCCAGGGCATCCGCACCGCCTGCGACTTGATCGTGATGCCGCGCTCGCGCTCGATGTCCATGCGGTCGAGGTACTGCGCGCGCATGTCGCGGTCGGCGACGACGCCGGTGATCTGCAGCATCCGATCGGCCAGCGTCGACTTTCCGTGGTCGATGTGGGCGATGATGCAGAAGTTGCGGATCAGCTCGGGCGGGGTCGCGGACGGCTCGAGAGGCTTCAGGGCGCGCGGTGACATATCCCGTCGATTCTACGGGTGAGGGATGCCTCCACTCTGCGCAGTCGCTGGATCCGTGCGGGCGGACAGCCGGCCGAGGATTCGCGCGGCGACGCGCCGGCGCGATCGCTAGCCTGGGGCGATGGTCGTGCAGGTGGTGCTGGTGCACGGCATCCGCACGTCCGCGACCATGTGGCGCTCGCAGGTCGAGTACCTCGCGGAGCGCGGCAACCCCGTGACCCCGGTCGATCTGCCCGGCCACGGGTCGCGGATGTCGGAGGAGTTCACTCTCGACAGTGCGCTCGCGACGATAGACGATGCGGTGCGGGATGCCGCGGCCCGCGGGCCGGTGCTGCTGGCAGGCCACTCGATGGGAGGCCTCATCTCGATCGAGTACGTCGGCCAGGAGGACACGCCGCCCGTCGCGGGCTTCATCGCCGCGTCGTGCACCGCGATCCCCCGCGGAGTAGGCCTCGCTGCCTACCGCATGCTCGCACGCGGGTTCGACTCCCTCCCCGGCCGCGGAATGTGGCTCACCAACCGCATGCTCGACCGCATCCTGCCGCCCGAGACGCGCCACGACTTCGGCGCAGGCGGCTACGCGCTGGACGCCCAGGACGTCGCGCTGCGCAGCCTGTCGGTGCTCGACCTGCTCGCCGCGGTGCGGCGCATCGAGGTGCCGCTCTGGTTCGTCAATGGACAGTACGACCAGCTGCGGGTCAACGAGCGGCTGTTCCTCGAGCTCGCGCCCCATGCCGAGCTGATCGTCGTGCCGCGCACGACCCACCACGTCACGGTGATGCGCCCGCAGGTCTTCAACGCGCTCCTGAACGTGGCGATCACGACGCTCGAGCAGACCTGATAAACTCGGTGATTGGCTTGCGTGCGGGGTCCCACCTCCGCACGACGCCGCGAGCGGCCCCTCTACCCGTAACGCGGCACATCCCATCCATCAGACACGAAAGACACTTCACCGTGGCGAACATCAAGTCGCAGATCAAGCGCAACAAGACCAACGAGAAGGCGCGCGAGCGCAACAAGGCCGTCAAGAGCGAGCTGAAGACCGAGGTGCGTCGCACCCGCGAGGCTGTCGCCGCCGGCGACAAGGCCGCTGCCGAGAAGGCACTGCAGAAGGCGACCAAGAAGCTCGACAAGGCCGTGAGCAAGGGCGTCATCCACGAGAACCAGGCCGCGAACCGCAAGTCGGCCATCGCGAAGCAGGTCGCCGCGCTCTGATCCGCACCGGATTCGATCGAAGGCCCGTCCCTCTGGGGGCGGGCCTTCGGCGTTGTCGGGGTGGCGCCGGCGGGGCCGCGGTCGTGCGGTGCCGTCGCGCAGCCTGGTGCGGCTTACGCGCGGCGTTACGGGCGCGGCGTGGCGGCTTACGCGCGGCGTTGCGGCCGCGGCCTGATGCGGCTTACGCGCCGTACGGGGCGCGCGTCGCGATGACCGTGATGAGGCGCTCCAGCGCGAAGACCGCGTCGCGAGAGCCGCCCTTCACCTCGGCGTCAGCGCGCGCGGCCGCCTGGATGGCGCCGCCGAGCGACGCCTCGTTCCAGCCCGACAGGTCGCGACGGGCGCGGTCGACCTGCCAGTCCTTGAGCCCGAGCCGGCCGGCGAGGGCGGCGGCGGGCTCACGACTGCCGGCGACCCTGGCCATGGTGCGCAGCTTCAGCGCGATGGCCGCGACGAGCGGCACGGGGTCGGCCCCGGAGGCGAGAGCGTGGCGCAGGGCGATCAACGCGTCGCCGTAGCGGCCGGCGATCGCGGTGTCGGCGACGGTGAACGCCGAGGTCTCGACGCGGCCGCCGTAGTAGCGCTCGACGACCTGCTCGGTGATGTCACCGGGCACGTCGGCGATGAGCTGCTGGCACGCGGCGGCGAGCTCGGTGACGTCGTCGGCGAACGCCGACACGAGCGCTCGGAGTGCGGGAGGCGCGATGCGCTTCTTCGCCGCCTGGAACTCGCCCGCCGCGAAGTCGAAGCGATCGGAGTCGCGCTTGATGGCCGGGCAGGCGACCTCGACTCCGCCGCCCTGGCCGGCGCGGATGGCGTCGAGCAGCTTCTTCCCGCGCACGCTCGCGCCGGTGTGACGCAGCACCACCGTCGCACCGTCCTGCGGCGCCGCGAGGTACGAGATCGCCTCGGCCAGGAACGTGTCGGAGCACTTCTCGACGCCGGTGACGCGGACCAGGCGCGGCTCGCCGAACAACGACGGCGAGGTGACACCGAGGAGCGAGCCCGCGGCGTAGTCGTCGGCGCGCAGGTCGGAGACCTCGAGACTCGGATCTTCGGCGCGGAGGTAGTCCCGGACCCCGGCGATCGCCCGCTCGGCGCAGACGTCTTCGGGGCCGGAGACGAGCACGATGGGTGCTGGCTGGGGTGCCCGCCATGAGAGCTGCGGGATCGCGCTGCGCGCTGCCTTCGAGGGGGCGCGTCGCGCAGTCGATGCCATGTCTTCAGCCTACCGAGCACCCCCGACTCAGCCGCCGCGTTCGCGCCAGATCGAGACGGCGTCGCCACTCCCCCAGATCGCGACGATGCCGTCGACGTCCGTGCGTGCGATCAGCGCGCCGAGCCCCGTGAGCGCATCGAGGATCTCGGCGCGCGGATGACCGTAGTCGTTGTCCGCGCCGACCGTGACAAGGGCGAGGCCTGGCTGCGCCGCTGCGTAGAGTGCGGCATCCTGATCCGCGCTGCCGTGGTGGGCGACCTTGACGACGGCATAGGGCGGTTGCAGTGCTCCGGATGCCTCGAGCGCGCGCTGCGGCGACGCGGAAAGGTCGCCCAGCAGCAGCGTCGGCGGGATCCCTCCCCCACGCACGTCGAGAACGATGCTGGCGTCGTTGCCCGATGGGAAGGCGCGACTCCGGGCGGTCGGCCAGAGAACGCGCCACCGCGCATCCCCGAAGGCGCCGCTCAGCCCGGAGCGTGACGCGATCAGCTGCGCACCGCCTCGCGCGAACTCCTCCAGCACGCGCCCGTCATCGCCGGACGCTGTGGGGCCGTGGAGCACCGTGTCGACGCGTCCGACCACCGCGTCGACACCTCCGGCGTGATCGAGGTCGAAGTGCGTCAGCGCCAGGAGGTCGATGCGCCCCAGCCCCGCGCGGTCGAGGCAGGCGGTGAGCGAATCGGGTGCGGGGCCGGTGTCGACCAGCGCCACCGCGTCACCCGAGCGCAGCAGGATCGCGTCGCCCTGCCCGACGTCACACGCGAGGACCGTCCAGTCCTGCGGGAGCGTCCATCGGCCACCCACCGATGTGAGCAGTCCGGAGCCGGCGACGACGCCGGTCACGGTCGACAGGACGACGGCCGACAGAGCGACGGCGACTCGCGCGCGGCGGCTGGAGCGCCGCACCGCGATCACGACTCCTGCGGCGAGCCCCACGAGTGCCAGGGCGACCGCACCGGGCACCCCCTCGATCCACGGGAGCAGGTCGCCCGGCAGGTCGCTGAACGTCGTCGCCGTACCGGCGATCCACGCAGCCGGCACCCAGGCGAGTGCGGCGAGACCGTCCTGCAGCCACGGCACCGGCGCCGTCAGGCAGGCGGCGAGTCCGACGACGGTGGCGACGGGCGCGGCCGGTGCGGCGAGGAGGTTCGCGAGGACGCCATAGAGGGGAACCTGCGGCGCGATCAGCACGAGCAGCGGACCGCACGCGAGCTGGGCCGCCAGCGGCACGGCGAGCGCCAGAGCCAGTGCCCGCGGCAGCACCCGCTCCAGACCCCGCGCGAGAGGCCGCGCGGACAGCAGCAGCGAGCCGGTGGCCGCGGCGGAGAGCGCGAACCCGAGGGAGCCGGCCAGCCACGGGTCGGCCACGAGCAGCACAGCCACCGCGAGCGACAGGATCGACATGCCCGCACCCGGCCGCCCCAGCAGCACCGCCGACATGGCGATCGCCGCCATCACGCCCGCGCGCACGACGCTCGGCTCAGGCGTCACGAGCACGACGAAGCCGGCCAGCGCGGCGAGTCCGGCGACCACCCGCAGCGCGCGGGCCGCACCGGCGGCCGCTGCGCCGAAGAACGCGAGCCCGACGACGAGTGCGCAGTTCGCACCTGAGACCGCGGTGAGGTGCGACAGGGAGGACTCCTTCATGGCCGTGTCGAGCTCGGCCGAGACCATCGACGTATCGCCGACCGCCAGACCGGGGACGAGCCCCGCCCCGTCGCCTGGCAGGTCGTCGACCGCCGCCACCAGCCCTCGACGGAGCCCGGCCGTCACAGCCGCCGTCTGCTGCGGTGGGCGGATCACGTCGACACCGCGCGAAGCGCGCAGTTCCAGCACCGCACGATCGCCCGGTCTGCCGCCGCGCGCGGTGCCCCGCACCTCGACTTCGGAGCCGACGTCGAGCTGGGAGCGCGGATGCACGTCGCCCGGGCTGACTCGTACGACGACATCGACCCGTGCGGCGTGACGGACATCGCCGACGGCGATCCGCGTCGCAAGCGCGTCGAAGGCGAGGCTGCCGTCGACCCGGCGCTCGACCTTGCCCACGACGGTCGCGCGGACCTCGATCGCACGCCCGCCGTCTACGGCGAGCTCGGTCGCACCCGCCCGCGCGGGTTGCGCGAGCGCCACGTGCGACGCGGTGGCCGCCGCGAGCGCGAGCGCGCAAGCGGCGACCGCGATCGCCTGTCGGAGCCGCGCGTCGGCAGGTCGCCGGACCACGCCCCACGCGATCGCGCCGAGCGCAGCTGCCCAGCACGCGATGGCCAGAACTCCGGCGACCATAGGAAGGAACACGCAGACGGATGCCGTTATCCAGGCCGCCGCGGCTACAGGGAGGAGCCGGAGCGTCAGCCGAAGCGGCACGTCAGACCACCACGAGGTCGCGCAGCGCCTCGAGCATCTTGTCGCCGATGCCGGGCACGGCGAGCAGGTCTTCGACGGACGTGAAGCGCCCGTTCTGCTCCCGCCAGTCGATGATGCGCTTCGCCATCGCCTCACCGATCCGCGGAAGCGTGTCGAGCGCCGCGACGTCGGCCGTGTTGAGGTTCACCCGACCGTCGCCCGCCGGCGCCGCGGGGCCGCCGGCATCCGGAGTCTCACCTTGCGCGGGGACATGCAGCTGCTCCCCGTCGGCCACTGGCCGGGCGAGGTTCACCGCGCTCTGGTCGGCGTCGGCCGCGAACCCGCCGGCAGCTGCCACCGCATCGACGACGCGCGCGCCCGCCGCGAGCACGTAGAGCCCGGGAGCCGTGACCGCCCCCGACACGTGCACATACTGCGAGGCCGGGGTCGCGGCATCCGATCCGCCCTCATCGATGACGACGTGCTCGACGGGCGCCGACGCGCCCCGCAGGATGCCGATCGCCACCGTCACCGCGAGAGCCGCGATGACCAGTACGACGGCCGCGCCCAGCCCGAGTCGCCGTCTCGGCGAAGCCGAGGACGAGTCGTCAGAGGCGGTCACCCGCCCACGCTAGGAGCGCACCGATCAGCGGGGCCTCACCCGAGTGGCAGCTGGGGAGACGTCGTCGCCCCGGCCTGCCGTGGAGGAGCCGGTGGCGCAAGGAAGCCACGCCCACCGCGCGAGGCCCGCACGTCGAGAGGCCCTCGCCGCTGTCCGGGAAGGCGATGCCCTCGCGCGCCACCGTCTACCGCGACTCCAGCGCCGGCGCGTGGCATTCCTAGCAACCTGCGAAACACACATCTTCTGACACCGCCAAGGCCGCGCTCGTGATCGTTAACGCGATCGCGCAAGCCTGGACCGTCATCCCGCGCGGACTCCTGGGTGCCGACGGCGCCGATCCCGACGATCCGGAGCGCGTCGCCCACCATCGCACGGCCGTCGTGGCGGCGTTGGCGGCGATCGTCGAGCCGCGGGCGTCGTGGTCGTTCCGGGCGGACGCCGCGGCCGGGCGTTCGCGGTCGGTCACAGCATCGCGGTGAGCACACCGCCGTCGACGCGGACCGCCGCGCCATTGGTGGCCGACGCCGGCCGATGCGCGGATCAGGGACCGTTGCGCGTTCTCGGTGGATACGCGACCACGCCCAGCCGCGGCGCGAGCGCGGTGCTCGCGCCGCGGGTGATTCGTCAGGACGTGGCGGTGACGCTCCAGGTGACGCCGAAACGGTCGGTGAGCATGCCGAAGCCGGCGCTCCAGGCGGAAGCGGCGAGCGGCTCGATGACCACGGCGCCGAGCGCGAGGGCGTCCCAGTATCTCTGCAGTTCCGCGAGGCTGTCGGAGCTGACCGAGACGAGCAGTGCCTGTTCGGTGATGGTGGTGTGGTTCTCACGGCGGGTAGCACCGCCGCCGACCAGGCCGCCACACGTGGTGCCGGGGACGTCGTAGCCCATGACCCGGAACCCGTTCTCGCCGGCGACGAGACCGAACACAACGTTCTCGGCGCCGGGCAGCTCGGCTGGCATGCCGAACTCGGCGTACGTTGTGATGACGAGGTGGCCGCCGAATACCGACTGGTAGAACTCGAGCGCAGCCCGGGCATCGCCCTGGAAGTTCAGGTGGGTGGTCGTCTGGATGGTCATGAGTGCTCCTCTTCGTGGATGCGGGCCTTCCGGCGCCGTGGCGTCGACGATCCACCATGAGTAGGTCTGGTTTCGTCCTAGACCTTCGTTAGCCTTTCGAGCATGTCCACCTCCGCCCGGCTGCTGAATCTGCTGTCTCTGCTGCAGACCCGCCGCGACTGGCCGGGCTCATTGCTCGCGAAGAGGCTCGAGATCAGCGACCGGACGGTGCGACGCGACATCGAGCGCCTGCGGCAGATGGGCTATCGGATCGAGGCCACGATGGGCCCCGACGGTGGGTACCGGCTGGCCGCGGGCACAGAGTTGCCGCCTCTTCTGTTCGACGACATGCAGGTGGTGGCCATCGCCATCGCGCTGCAGACCGCGACAGTCGTCGGGGCCGACCTGGACGAGCCAGCCGCTCGTGCGCTGGCGACCATCCGTCAGGTCATGCCGTCGCGACTGCGCCATCGCCTCGATGCCCTCGAGATCGTCTCCGTCGCGCAACGGCCCGGAGGCGCCGCACCGACCGTCGTGCCCGTCGACCTGCTCGTCGAGCTCGCCGGCGCGGTCCGCGACCATGCGGTGCTGCGGTTCGACTACGCACCAAGGGGCCAGCCCGCCGCTGACGCACCCCTGCCTCCGCGACGCGTCGAGCCGCACCGCCTCGTCAACGCGCAGGGCCGCTGGTACCTCCTCGCGTGGGACCTCGAACGCGATGATTGGCGGCTCTTCAGCGTCGAGCGGATCAGCCCTCGCATCCCCCACGGGCCACGCTTCCAGCAACGTGACGTTCCCGGTGGTGATGTCGAGGAGTTCGTGTCCGCCCGATTCAAAGGCTCCGAGGTCAACGAGTGGGCCTGCCGCGGTTCGGTGATCATCGACCTGCCCATCGAAGCCGTGATGCCGTTCGTCGGTGACGGCACCGCACGCGAGGCTGGGCCGAACAGCACAATCCTGGAATCCGGATCCTGGTCATGGGGATCACTCGCCGCTTCCTTCGGCCGATTCGAAGCCCCCATGGAAGTACTCGGCCCGCCTGCGCTGCGCGAAGCCTTCGCAACCCTCGCTCACCGCTACGGAACGACCGCCACGCGATAACAAGGGCTTCCGGTCGCAACGATCCCCAAACGAGCCGTGCGCGGACGAGGAACCCTCGCGGGCATTTGGCCGTCCGCCGTGCCCCAGCCAATGTTATGGATGGGAGGGCCACAACAGGACAGGATTAGTCTGACCGTCATGTCGAAGAAGAAGACGCATACGAAGAAGCGGCGTCTCACCGATACTGAACTTCTTCTCTCGTCGTTCAAGGCGCTGATGAAGGCACACCGCACCGGCGACCCAGAACTCATAGAGCGAGCGACGCGAGTTCACGATCTGCACAGGGAGAGCATCGAGCTCAAGCACGAGTGGCTCAGACAGCAGCTCCTCGACAAGTCGGGAGCATGACTCGCGCGATCCCCATGCGGGTGGTACTCGGTGAAGGAACGTCTGCGCGCATTTCGCGACTCCGTCGAGTTGTTACTGCGTGGCGGGAGGAGGCGGGCGAGGTCACGTGCCCACGTCGCCGATGCCGTGAGTCCACTGTCCGTCGTAGTAGCACCAGACCCGCGTCTTCTGGGCATCGACGATGGCAGTGCACTCGGCGTAATGGCTTGCGCGCGCTTGACCGCGCGCAAGCCGGTCCGTCCTATGTACGCCACAAAGATGGGGCGGAGCATGTGCCTGCCCTGGAGAGACCGGCTATTCAGTCATCCACTTCAACGATTTCGTACTCGTACTCATCGTCGTCATCGGGTGCGGGATAGTCGCCGGGGTTCGACAGGTGCAGAACCTCGCCACCCGCGGCATAGTTGCTCTGGCCCTCCTGCGCTGCTGCCTCCGCCTCTTGGTAGGTGTCGAAGACCTCATCTTCCTCGTCGCCGTCTTCCCAGACCACCCTGAAACCCATCTGACGCCCCTTTCCGACGCCAGGATTACTGAGCCGCGAACGCACTGTCAATGAGCATCTCGGAGATGGCGACGTCCGCGTCATGGTTAGCGCCGGGGCGGGCCGTGGGTGATTCTGGACGTTGTGTCGCGCAACCCATGGCGACTCAGCCCGAGTCCAGCGGTGCCGTCATCCCTCCCGCGGCGCACCACGCATGTGGCGCTAGGGTCGGAGTCATGGGACTCGAACCTGGGGAGTACGAATTCGCGTGCATCCCGTGCCGTGGTACTGGCACGGTGGATCGTGGCGACGGCACTACGTTGGATTGCCCCGATTGCGACGGCACCGGCATTGACACAGTTGATGAAGACGATGCGGCTGAGTACGTCTCGCTGGGTTTCTCGCCGCTGCGCGGCCCGGTCTGACCTACTTGCGGAAGATCTCGATGAAGCCGCGCCCCGTGGAGAAGAGCCCGACGAGAGAGCACGCTGCAGCGCAGAGCTGAGCGCTCGTACATCGAGAACCCGTCATGTGTGGCGCTCGGGGCGAATGGCGCAGGCGGTGTGTTGACCTGCAGCGGCCCGGTGCACTGGATCTCCAGACCACGGCATGGGCGGAATCCCGGTTGCTGAGTCAGGAGTCGTTGGGATCGTACTCGCGATGATGAACGTCATGAAGCCCAAGGCGCCAAAGCACCCCACGCACTGAGTGGGGAACGGTGGAGGGCGAACCGTGGCCGCAGCGCCGTCACGAGGAGGATCCCCATGCGGGCGAGGGGCGATAGCGGTGCCGCCAACGCGCATTCCGCCGGATCCTGACCCTCGACGAGCGCCGATTGCCGCCGGAGACGGAATCCTCCGCCGCATCCCCCAACTGCGCCAAGCACACTAGCGGCGCCTTGGCGTTCGCTCGCATCGATCCCTGCACTCACTTCAGCTCTGTTGCGCCTCCTCGGGCTTGACTGCCGGAGCCTTCGCGGTCACTCGTCGGAGACAACAAGTACCGTCGAAGTGTGTTTGCAGACGACGATCACGAGAGCTTCCAGAATCGGCCCGCCGACCAGGAGTCGGTTTGGCGCTACATGGATCTCGCACGGTTCCTATCCCTGCTACAGACCTCAGCCCTGCACCTCGCGCGCGCCGACCAGATGAGCGACAGGTGGGAGGGATCGTACGGCGAGCTGAACCGCCAGCTGCGACCCGAACTCTACGGTGAGCACTTCGAGCAGATGTTCGCACATGCCGACCAGCGGCGGCAGTTCTCCCTCCAAGGCATTCGTCTCAATTGCTGGCACCTGTCCGAGTTCGAATCGGCAGCAATGTGGGATATCTACCAGGGGCGTGGCGTGGCCATTCGGTCAACTTGGGGGCGGTTGAAGCGGAGCATCAAGCCCGAGCGCTGGATCAACGGCGCGGAGGTCAACTATGTCGACTACCGGTCATCCTTTATTTCTGAGCGCAACATGTTTGATGCGTTCATGCATAAGCGGGAGAGCTTCAGTCACGAGCGCGAGGTAAAACTCGCGATGATGACCGAACTATCCGCCCCGCATCCGACCGAAGAGAACACCACAATCAGCCTCGGTCCCGAGCCGCCAGTCATCCCGGTGGAGGTCGACCTGGTCGGACTTGTCGAGCGCGTCTACGTCGCGCCCGACGCACCCGAATGGATCATGAGCGTCGTAGACAACGTCACCCGCCGGTACGGGTTCGAATTTCCAGTCCAACAGTCGGATCTGGCCACGGACCCAATCGCTTGACAACTGACACAGCGAGGATCCTCCAGCGCGCATGGGCACCGTACGGGACCGCCTTCGCGCACTCGACACAGGCGTGGTTCAACACCGCTCGATTGATTATCACCGGAAGCCAAGGGCTCGACGCTCGATTGTCAGTCGCGGCGCCCGAAGGCGGTGCTTTCGTCGCACATACCCGCTGCGAGCGCCGGTTGCCAACGAGCTGGTGGGCGTGGCGGTCGGCGCCACTCACCCCACGAACAGCTGATAGGTGAGCACGACGGCCCAGATCGCCAGCGCGAAGGACGCCAGTTGAGCGAGCCAGCCAAGAACGCGCAGTAATCGCGCTCTTCGCGCGTAAGGGCCAGATCCATGCACCCTCATTCGGCGGGGGATCAGTGGGATCGGCGCGCCCGGCTCCGCCAACCACTTCTGCCACGACCTCGATTGCTTCTCGGTCGCTCGTTCTCGCAAGAACAAGTCCTGGGCGATATCCGCATCCGACCGAGTGCGTTCAAGCCGCCGCCCGGCGCGCACGAGCTCAGCTTGCGTCAAACGGTAACCCTGCACGATCAATCGGAAAACAACATCGGGCGTGCGGGCGCTCAAGGTCGTCGGTACGGCCGAGTTCTCCTGCGCGAGAGAGCCCGCCTGAGCGAAATCATCAGGTGCGACGGTGGGAGCCTGACCGATTGACACGAACGCTCCCCGCAGTGGTCCATTCGCGGCAAGGGACGTCTGGATGACGTGTCGACGAGCGGATGCGTTGGCGCTATTCAGGAGTGCCAGCATCGAGCGCTGCGCTCCCCTCAAGCGCAGCGGAACCAACTCCTCCAAGTCGGAGCCCTTGCCGGTGGAGAACGGCTTCGACGCGTCGACTACAAGCATCAGCCCGGGTTCATCAGAACCGGCGAGCGCCGGGAGCCCCGCGTACCGATCGTCTCTTGCCAGCAGCGAGAATGCCGCTCCTAGGTTGTCGCAAACCCCGCCATCCACGAGAGTCAGTGTGTCGGTGCTGCGAAGTAGCCGTGCGCACCCCCAGGCCACGATCGCTCCTGTGGCGATCCCGGCCAAAGCTAGAACCAGGCCATCTCGACCGGACAGGATGCCCGAGATGCGCATAGCGACGGCAGCCACAGCTATCGCAGCGCCGGAGGCGCCAAGCAGACCCACTCCGAGCCTGCCGAGATGGCGGCGTGTGCGCGTGGGGCCAGCATCTGCGGTGCCGGCCAGTCCAAGCTCGCGAGCATCGAAGGCCAGCGGGCGAAAGCCGGGAAAGCACGCAGATGCAGCGACGGCGTCGGCTAGATAGACATTGGGAGACGTCCCCACGACGCCTGGCGCTAGCACGCGACTGGCGGACAGGTAGACGTGTGATCCGGTGCGCAGGTCGGTTGCGCAGTAGATACGCGTCGGCTCCGGCGCGGGCCCCTGCCCGGTCGAAAGTGTTTCGCCCTCCGGCCGGTCGTCTCGCGCAAGACTCGCTGCTGATAGTTGCTCCACGGCCGCCTGAACCGAATACCAACTTTGCACAAGCGCGGTGAAGAAATAGACGATCGCAATGACAGGCACTGCGATTGCTAAGAGGAGTGGAACGGCAATTGCCAGATAGTTAAGTTGCGCGAGGAGGGCCTCGGAATTTCGCAGCCACTCGAGAAAGTCCTCGGCAGCTCGAGGCGGATTGGGGCTATTCTGCGCCGCAACCGGTGCAGTTCCCAGTGGATTGATCATCAAGAGCAGGAAAGGCAGCGCAAGCGTGGCGAGTGCGAACAGGCCGCGCCGCAGCACCGTCTCTGTGGCGATGGTGTGACTCATGCCGAGCGAGGCAAGCCTCGCTACCCGGTCACCCATCGGGTCAGAGTCATCCGATGTTGGATCAGCAAAACCTCCCAGGGTGCCCGCGGAGGCGATGCTGCCGCCAGAAACTGAGCTGATCGAAGCGACGCGCGTTCTCATGTCCGAGTCCGCCACGGCGAGCAGCGCACCAGCGGCGAACAGCATCGCGCGGTACCCTCCGCCCGATAGCGAGAGTATCAACCTCGGGGCTGGGAGAGCGGCCGCCGCGGACACATCGTCGCCAGCCGGCGCACCTGGCACTACCTCGCCGACGGAGTCGTATTTGCTCGAAGGCTTATCCACGCGACCCCCCGGCTCAGCAAACCCGCGATCCGTGAATTAACCCATCCGCACGCGCGAGCGCACAAGAGCCATCCGTGAGGAGGAGCATCACACGCAAGGGCCGGCACGGTCGGCCGCTGATGTCAGCGCGCAACGCTACTGTTCAGGCATGGGGGACACCTGGGATGCATTCTGGCCAAGCTTCTGGCAAGGCTTCGTGCTGATGGCGGAAAGCCTGTGGCGGGCAATGGTCGCGCACCCATGGCTGTTTCTGGTGTTCGGATTCATCGTTGTCGGCGGCCTCTACCTGCAGCTCGCGCCGCGGCGTCGCCGACGTCGCTCCCGCTGACTGCACCATCTCGATCTCGCCGTCCCCCTGGCTCCGCTGATTCGGTCTTGGTACGCGATCCCTAAGCGGGCACCGCTCCTATCGGGAACCCCCGAGGGCGGTGGATTCGCATCCCCATGTGGGCAGCAACGAACGGCGCGCCGTTTCGTGCAGGTAGTGCGGTGTGCCTCAGCGGCGACTGATGGAGCGCATGCGCTCACCAGTGCCTGAAAGGCGACCGCGCCAAGCGCGAGGAGTAGCGCGGCTGGAATGAGGTGGAGACCGTCGCGCAAGCTGCGGAGCCATCTCGCCGCGAGCGGGGGTCGTTGACCTCGCACCCAAGGGTCGCCCCGCAGTTGCTCGGTGAACCAGGCAGCGTCGATGTCCTACCGTCCCCACTGGACGACTTTCGCCGCCACGTCCGCCCCGATTGCGACTTGCTCCCTGCGGCTCGTCGCGGCTTGAAGGTGCTGAATCCGGCGCGCCACCCAAGTCGCGACAGCATTGTCCTGCTCGGGCAGCTCGGCAAGGAGCCGAGGAAGAAGCAGCGCGTACTCCAGCTCGTTCGGCGCCCACCAGCCTACGATCGGTGCTCGCGAAGCTGCTCGCGTCGCTCGCTCGAGCGTGTCCAGCACTCGTCCAACAATCTGCTCGCGGCGAGCCTGGACAGCTTCGCGGCGGCGGCGCCGGAACTCCAGGAGCGCCAGGACGACGGTGACACTAAGGGTCGCGGCAGTAGTCGCGAAGGCGATCAGGGCTGCTTCCATCACTCGCAGGCTACCGCCATGGATTATCGGCACTCCATCCCCCGCGTCGACCTCCAGGTTGCGCGGTCGATGTCTATACGAGCGCCGCGCGGACGCGATTCGGAGTTCGCGAATAGGGTCGCGCTATGGATCTTTTCGAGTCAGCTCGGTTGCGCGTTGAGCGAGCCAGTATTCATGCGTCTGAGATGACCGCAGCATGGAATGAGTTCCTCGAGCCGCATCCGTTCGGCTTCGACTTGGTACGCGAGTCCGACACCGCTTACCTGCTGAGATGCGAGCAGCACACGCCACTCCCGGGACTTCTGTCTGCGCTGTTCGGCGAGTGGCTGTACAACCTGCGCTCCGCGCTGGATTACACAGTTTGGGCGGCGGCAGCTCACGCCTCGGGGTCGGTGCCTCCACCAAATGAGGGCGGGCTGCAGTATCCGATCTACGACGACGAGCCAGCATGGGAGCGGAATCGCTGGCGGCTGAAGCCACTCGCTCCGCACCATCTCGCGATGCTCGAGACCATGCAGCCCTTCCGCTCGGATGCTGACGCCAACTATCTCGGATGGATCAACCGCTTGGCGAGAATCGATAGACATCGGCGGCTCACGACGTTCACGGCGCGCGTCGCTGAGGCAAACCCGGTACTCGCGATCCCGAGTGGAGTCCAGCCGATTCTCGAGTTCGGGCGGCGCGTGTTCGTCGATGGACGATGTGACTTCGCACGAGTCACCTTTCCCGACAAGGCCGCCGCGGAGGGCGTGACTTACAACCCTCGTGTCGGGATAGACCCCGAGATCGGCGAGTGGGGAGAATCGCCATTCTGGAGTCGCATTCGGTTCAGTGAGCGGATCCAGACAATGATGGTCTTCGTTCGAGCGGAGATTGATATCTACGACTTTGACTGCACCGGCAACACCGACGCACGCCGTACAGTGACCGATGCGTTTGCCCGGGAATCCGATCTCAGGCGCTCCGAGGGTACCTTTCTGCCCGTGCGGTTCGCGAAAGCCGAGATGGCGAACTGGACACCGGCGGTCGCACAGACGTCGACCAAGGAGAAGTACCGTGGCGTGGACTTCCCGTCGCATGGATCGCATGCCGTGAACCGTCGGTGAGTCCGCTCGCGCTGAGTCGTCCGCTGGATCGGTAAGCGGGCAGTGCGCGAATGAGGCTCGTCGCGGGCGAGGCTTGAGGGCGCGCGAATTCGATCCGTATTCGGGTCGGGTTTGAATGGGCTTTCGTACAGTCGGTTAAGAGCAGGGTTGCTCGATGGGCCCCTCTGCCTTCCGCGCCCTCGTACTACTCTCGCGTCATGGTGCTGCACAACCAATGGCCGACGTTGGAGGCCGAGGTCGACGCGGCACGAGCATGCTTTGAGGACCTGATCCGGGCGTACGAACAGTTGGGCGAATCCACCCGAATCGGAGACATCCAACAGGCGATGTACGACGACCTGGTCCACTTCACCAACCTGCGGATCGAAACTGCCACATCGGTCGCGCTCCTGGCAGAGAGCGAGCGCGTTGCCGATGGGCTCGGCCTGTGTCGCTCACTGTTGGAGCATCTCCTGCTCCTGCGTCTGATGGCGCGCGGCCGACGGTATCTGAACGTCGGACCGCCCGTGCCGGGTACCGGCTCCGACTTCCGCCGCCATCTCGAAGAGGAGAAAAGGAAACTCGCCGACGCCCGTGCTCGCGGCGAAGCGGGGGACTTCCTGGACGTCGAACAATACCCCCGAGGGGGACCACGGCGCCTCGTCTGGATCCGTGAGGGGCTGAAGAACGAGGATGAGCCCGACTTCTACGTGTCCATTCACTACTTCCTGTTCAAGGAATTCCGGCCCAACGTTCACCGACTGAACCAAGCCCAAGGCCTCGCGATGTACTTGCCGAAGGGTGACGCTCGGATCAAGCAGCTTCGCAAATCAAGAGAACGGTTCCGAGCCCAAGCGCGCGATCAGTACAACTCCTACCTCTCCTGGTCAGCACTGCTCTTGAACCTCGAGTACAACGGACTGCTCTCAAAGCGCGAGCATGACCGCGTCGAGGCGCACTACACATACTTGGGTCAGTTCCTGCACCCCACCACTGGCGCCGCCCAAAGCCTTCATGATCCCGACAACACTCGGAGTGGGCGCGCCCGAGTCGGCTTCGCTCAGCCGTATGACCGCCGATCCGTGTTGCTGGCGCTTCTGTACGCAATCTGGCTGACGACGCATCTTCTCGACGAGATTGCGAACATGCTGGAAACGGCACCGCCGAGGTACATCTCCGATCCAGGAACGTCCGAGCTCCGAGTCGCTATCAACCACGCCCGGGAGAGATTCCAGTACTTCTGGTTCATCGACAACGACACGCCGCTATGGGACCGATTCAACTATGCCGTGCATCACGTCTCGGATGACGAACTGGAGAGAGCCGGCGGGTACGCCGGCATTGACTCGGATGAGATCCCCTTCCCGTGGGATGCGTACCAGCGCCTCAAGACAGTGCTGGGCAACTGGTCGAATACCCGCGTCGGAGAGTATCGATCCCCGCTGGGCCCGTGAACAACGACGGATGCTGTCTGGACTACATGCATCGCAACTAGCGGAATGACGGTGATCGCCTACTCCGCGTGAATCTGAAATCCATCCACTACCGCGCAATGAACGAGAGCAGCACCGCCGGCGGGCATTCGGTCTGATGGTCCGTGGCGGCCGCGCGTCAAGGAGTGAAGATCCAAGGCCTAAGCCCGATCCGTGAGTCGGTGCGCGAGCGTCGAGCCTCGCGGGGCTCTACGCTCGGCCCGCAGTTGTATCCGGGCGCGGGGCGTTCATCGCAGCCCGCACGGCGGCGGTCAGAGTCAGCTAGGACGTAAGCAACTTGGATGTCGTCTCGTAGATACCGCGCGTCGACCTTGTCCAGCGGCTGCTTCGGAACCCTTCAAGATCAATACGTTTACCGCCCGCGTCAGAGCTCTTGTCGTTGATCCGGAGTCGCGCTGACGCGAGTGGCGTTATCCCGGATCCCGTCTTCATAGGCGCCAAGCCAGACCAGCGCGGTCATCTTTCTCGCGTGAGCCGCTATCGCCGGCTTGGTGAGTACCCCGCAGATCACCAGCGCGGATCCCGCGTACACCACAGCTATCGACGTGCCCCAACCGGTGATCGCGACGAATACGCTGACAACTATCGCCAGTCCGGCCAGCAATATCGCCGCAAGTCCAAGCGCGACCTCGGCGCCGTTGGAGCTGTGCATCCGCAGGACCGCGAGGACGTGCAGGCGAATGTCCCGATCGGTTGCTGTAACCCGAACGAAGTCATCCACGCGACCGGCGGTGAGCGCAGCGTACGGGCCGCGCGGCAGGAACCGGTGAGCGCCGACGGGGATCCGTTTGTCGACGTAAGGCACCCACTTCGACTGCAACTGTCGACGATCAGTCATGAGGCGATGATCGCAGG
Organism: Microbacterium sp. CFH 31415; assembly: GCF_022538185.1. GTDB lineage: Bacteria > Actinomycetota > Actinomycetes > Actinomycetales > Microbacteriaceae > Microbacterium. Next base: position 460,212 of record NZ_JAKYXC010000002.1, read on the forward strand.
TTTTCGAGCTATCGACCCGCGGCTCGATCCGCGGGCACTGCCCGCAAGAGGGACGGCCAGCGCGCAATTGGCATTACGCCGTTGGCTCCATGCGTTGCTAGAACGGGTTGATCTCGAGCAGGTTCAAGGCTTCCTGAAACCCTGGTCGTGTCGGGTGGATCTCTTCGCCCCCGGTCGCTTGAAGGTATTGCCCGTCGTCAGACCCGTCGCCGAGCCAGATCGCCCGCGACCACGCGCCGGTCCGCTTTGATCCGTACTGCAGTCCCGCTGCTGGGATCCCTGTGTCCAGTTCAAGATCGCGAAGATAGGTGGCCACAGTGGTCGTGAGCTGGCGGTCTTCTCCCCGGAGTGCCGCATTCGTGAGGTCCGAGTAGTCCAGTCGAACTAGATCGTCTGCACACTCGGTGCGAATGTGCCGGAGTGTCCATGCATGCTCGATGTCGATCAGCCACGCGTCGGATGGGAAAACTATGGAGTGGATCGACCGGATCTCCCTCCAGCGCTCCGGAAGATACCCCGATGCGAGTAGGGGTTGTTCGTTCTCGTCCATCGCGAGGGAGCGTCGGTACTCGCTGAGAGTCATCCCCACCGCCACGGCATCCCATTCGAGCTGTGAGTCAACCGCGCCCACCGGGCGCGAGTACGCTCCGAGCACCTCCGTGAATGCCGTGACCTCGTCAGCCGCGATATACGTAGTCCGGCCCGGAGAGTCGTACCGATTCCAGCTCAGCGGGCTCGTGCCGGCGGTTCGGCTTGGAGCGCTAATCGGCCCGTATACGCGTTTGGCCACGCGAACGCCGGGCGCATCCCCCGTATGAAGCAGCCAGACACCGGTTCGCTGACACTGACGACCTGCCGCCATCGTCGTTAGGAGATCGGCTGGTCTTCGACGATGGCCCTCGACGCTGCGAGGACCTCGTCGAACCGTCCTTCGCGAATGGCCGTCGTCGGCGTATACGGAGCGAAGCGAGGGTTTGCGCCCATGAACCAGGCCCTGGCGACGCGGGGGTCCTCGGCCTGCGCGATCTCCAACATCGCCTGAAGAGCTACCTTCAGTCCATCAAGCTGCTCTGAAGCGGGCTCGGGGCCGTACTCGTCCTGCCAAGCGACAACCGCTTCCCTAGATCCCTCGCCGACCAGCGCCTGGACAATCGTTGGTCCCAGAACGTCGTTCAGCCACCGAACAACCTCATGGCTGCTCATTCGCTCGGCTTCCGCGGGTGCCAGCGTACGCATGATGTGAGAATACCCCAGGGGCCCGGACACCGGCCCATCCGGGTCCCCGACCGCGCCCCTAGAAGGCGTCAAGCCGGTTTTCGTTGGTGTCTGCCACGCCGGCGGCGACTACGAGCTCGGGGAGCCAGGAATTCGCTGACTTGACGCCATGCACGGCGCGGGTCAGAACCCGCCCAGATAACCCGAGTTGGTGTGCGACGTCTGGCTGGCGCGCGCGGCGGGGTCGACGCGCTGCGTGGCAACCTCGGATGACGTCATCGCACGCATCTGCTCGTGAGTGATCGGCTTGCCGAAGATCGCGTGACGCGTGCGCGTCCAGAATGGCTCTCGCTTCTTCGCGGAATCGGAGGTCATGGCGTCATCATTCCACACCAGGCTCGCCGACCACAGGCTGGGGCGAACAGGGTCCTCATCTGCTCATTTCGCGGGAGATCATCCGCCGCGGCCGCTGGGTCTGCGAGGCACCTCAGGTACGCGGACCTCATGCGCACGGTTAGCCTGGCCGCTGCTTTGCTCACGCGAGGTGCCGTATTCGAGCGCTCCGGGCGACCCCTGCGAGTCTGCGCGGCTGCACTGTGCATGACCAGATCTCACGTCACAGAGCTCGCTCCTGCGGCGCGGTCGCATCGGCGCGCTGCTCCGAGAGGAGCGGGAGGCGAGAGGCATCTCTCCTCGGGCCACCCGCCGACGCCGGACCGCGTGTGGGCCTCACTGCGCTTCGAGCGGCCGACGCGCGAGCGCCGGCGACTCGTGCCCGAGGATCCTGTCGCTAGTGCGTGCTGAAGCTGACGACCTTCGGCGGACGCACGACGGCACGCGTGATCTCCCGGCCCGCCAGCGAACGCACGACGCGCTCATCGGCGCGAGCGAGCCGCTCGAGCTCGGCGGCGTCGATCCGCGCGGGAACCTGCAGCGTCGCGCGCACCTTGCCGTCGATCTGCACGACCGAGGTCACGGACTCCTCGACCAGCAGCGTCGGGTCTGCCGAGCGCCACGGGGCGAGCCCGACGAACCCGTCGTACCCGAGGATCTCCCACATCTCCTCCGCCGTGTGCGGCGCGAAGAGGTCGAGGATCATCGCAGTGACCTCGGCGGCCTCGCGCACCGCCGGGTCGGCGGGTCCGGCGCCGGTGTCGATCGCCTTGCGGGTCGCATTGACCAGTTCCATCAGGCGGGCGACCACGACGTTGAACTTGTTGTGCTCGACGAGACCCGGGGCATCGGCGAGCAGGCGGTGGGTGACGCGGCGCAGCGCCGGGTCACCCTCGGCCCAGATCACGTCGGGGTCGCTCGTGACGTCCTTCGCCACGCGCCACGCGCGGGCGAGGAACTTCTGGGCGCCGGTCGTGGAGACGTCCTCCCAGTTGATGTCGTCCTCGACCGGACCGGCGAATGCGATCGCGGTGCGCACCGCGTCGGCGCCGGGGTCGACCATGCTCGACGCGAACTCGACCAGGTTCCCCTTGCTCTTCGACATCTTGGAGCCGCCGAGCAGCACCATGCCCTGGTTGATCAGGCTCGTGAAGGGCTCGGTGAAGTCGATCAGGCCCATGTCGTACAGGACCTTCGTGATGAAGCGCGCGTAGAGCAGGTGCAGGATCGCGTGCTCGACGCCGCCGATGTACGAGTCGACGGGCGCCCAGCGGTCGGCCTCGCGCGTCGGGAACGCCTGCGTCGGGTCGTTCGAGGCGAGGAAGCGCAGGAAGTACCACGAGCTGTCGACGAACGTGTCCATCGTGTCGGCGTCGCGCAGGGCGGGTTCGCCGGTCTCGGGGTCGACCGTCTGCATCCACTCTGACGCGCCGCCGAGCGGCGACGTGCCCTTGGGCGCCAGGTCGAGGCCGTGCGCGTCGGGCAGCTGCAGCGGCAGCTGGTCGTCGGGCACCGGCACGATGCGTCCGTCGGCGGTGTGGATCATGGGAATCGGCGTGCCCCAGAAGCGCTGACGCGAGATGAGCCAGTCGCGCAGGCGGTACGACTTCGCCGCCCGGCCCACACCCGCTGCTTCGAGCTGCTCGATGATGCGGGCGATCGCGTTGCGCTTGGACAGGCCGTCGAGCGCGCCGGAGTTGATCATCCGGCCCTCGCCGGTAAGCGCGACGCCCGTCTTGGCAGGGTCGAGATCGTCGAGGGATGCCTCGTCCGCACCGGGATCGATCGGAACGCCGTCATCGTCGAGCTCGATGACCGGGATCGCGCCGGTGATGGGCGCGGTCGTGTCGACGACCACCTTGACCGGGAGGTCGAAGGCGCGTGCGAAGTCGAGGTCGCGCTGGTCGTGGGCGGGCACGGCCATGACGGCGCCGTGACCGTAGTCGGCCAGCACGTAGTCGGCGGCCCAGATGGGCAGCCGCTCGCCGTTGACCGGGTTGATCGCGTAGCGGTCGAGGAACACGCCGGTCTTCGGACGGTCGGTGCTCTGGCGCTCGATGTCGGTCTCGCGCTGGACCCGCTCCAGGTAATCCTGGAAGCGCACGCGCACCTCAGGCGACGCGCCCGCCGCCAGCTCGGCGGCGAGGTCGCTGTCGGGTGCGACGACGAAGAACGTGGCGCCGTGCAGCGTGTCGGGCCGCGTCGAGAAGACGGTGACGCGTTCGTCGCGGCCCTCGATCTCGAACTCGATGTCAGCACCGATCGAACGGCCGATCCAGTTCCGCTGCATGCGGATGACCTTCTGCGGCCAGAACCCCTCGAGCTGGTTGAGGTCGTCGAGCAGGCGGTCGGCGTAATCGGTGATCTTGAAGTACCACTGCGTGAGCTTCTTCTTGATGACCTCGTAGCCGCAGCGCTCGCAGTGGCCGTCGATGACCTGCTCGTTGGCCAGCACGGTCTGGTCGTTGGGGCACCAGTTGACCGGGCTCTCCTTGCGGTAGGCCAGGCCGCGCTCGTACAGGCGCTGGAACAGCCACTGGTTCCAGCGGTAGTACTCGGGGTCGCTGGTGTGCAGGATGCGCGACCAGTCGTACGACGAGCCGTACTCGCGGAAGCTCTTCTTGTGCTGCTCGATGTTGGCGTAGGTCCACTCGCGCGGGTCTGCACCGCGCTGGATCGCCGCGTTCTCGGCCGGGAGGCCGAACGAGTCCCACCCGATCGGGTTCAGGACGTTGTAGCCGCGGTGGCGCCAGAAGCGCGCGACGACGTCGACGTAGGCATAATTCTCGGCGTGGCCCATGTGCAGGTCGCCCGACGGGTAGGGGAACATCCCGAGCACGTACTTGCGCGGGCGCGTGTCGTCGTCACCGCCCGCGCGGAACGGGTCGGCCTCCGCCCAGCGCTGCTGCCACTTCTGCTGGATGGCGTACGCGTCGTAGCCGCCGCCCTCGGAGGGCGCGGTGGTGTCGGGCGGGAGGGTCTGTGACACGAGGGAACCAATCGAACGGATGCCGGAGACGCGCGCGCAGCGCGAAACTCCAGGTTACCGGAACGGCGCCCTCACCAGCCGGGCGGCAGGGAGGCGCCGAGGGCGGCGAGCGGCCCCCTCGCCTTGATCCCCACCTCGGCGACCTCGGCCGCGGCATCCGATCGCCATGTGATCCCTCCGCCGGCGCCGATGTACGCGCCGCCGTCGTGCACGACGATCGAGCGGATCACCATCGCGAGATCCAGCGCGCCGTTGGTCCCCACCCAGCCGAAGCACCCCGCGAAGACACCGCGAGGACCGTTCTCCAAGCGGTGCAGGATCGTCATCGCCGAGAGCTTCGGCGCCCCGGTCATGCTGCCGGCGGGGAACGCGGCATCCAGCAGCCCGCCGACCGTGACGCCCGGCGTCAGCGCTCCCGAGACGGTGCTGACGAGCTGGTGCACGTGCGGGTACGACTCGACCTGAAGGAGGCCGTCGACGCCCACCGAGCCCGCGGCGCACACCCGTGAGAGGTCGTTGCGCATGAGGTCGACGATCATGACGTTCTCGGCGCGCTCCTTCACGTCGGTGCGCAGGTCGTCGGCCAGCGCGGCGTCGGTCGCCGGATCGTCGCTGCGCGGCCGCGTCCCCTTGATCGGGCGCGTGCGGACGATGCCGTCCTCGACCTCGAGGAACCGCTCCGGGCTGGCGCTCGCGAGGGCGACTGCGCCGGACCGCACCAGTCCGCCGTGGTGAGCGGGTGTCGCCGCCCGCAGGCGCAGGTAGGTCTCGAGCGGGTCGACCATCGCGTCGACGTCGAAGCGCGTCGTGAGGCACAGCTGATAGGCGTCGCCCTCGCGGATCGCGTCGCGGCAGCGCCCGATCAGCCCGGCGTACTCCGCGGCGCTGTGCCGGGAGCGGGCCGTCGCCGCCATCGGCGCAGGAGCCGGGACGGGCGGCGTGGTGTTCAGCTGCGTGACCACCGCGGCAAGGGCGTCCGCCTCGGCGCCCTGCGCCACGGCCCACACGCGCCGGGTCGCGTGGTCGAACGCGAGGAACCGCTCGACCCTGAGCCACTGCTGCCGCGGCATCCCGTCGTCGAATCGCGCCGGGGCGCCGGCGCGCTCGGCGGCGTCGTCGTAGCCGAGCCAGCCGACCCAGCCACCGCGGAACCGGCCCGCGTCCCACGGCTCGGTGGCCGACGTCGCGCACGGCACCGCCCGAACAGCCGAGGGGTCGGGCTCGGGCACGCCCGCACCGACCCAGCTCCAGCCGTCGGAGACGTCCGGGCCGGCATCGAGCCAGAAGGCGTGCGCGTCGCGGGAGTGGAGGCCCGAGAAGACCGATGCCGGATCCACCCAGTCCTGCAGCTCGACCGCAACGAGGGAGTCCGACATGTTCCCAGGCTAGAGGGCGGGTCGTGGTCCTAGGCTCGTGGGGTGAACGAGTTCCTGTCGTGGCTGCTCGACGCGGTGCAGAGCGTCGATCCGGTTCTCAGGACGGTGCTGGCAGGCCTCGCGATCATGCTCGAGACGAGCGTGCTGATCGGACTCGTCGTCCCTGGCGACACGATCGTCATCGTCGCGGCGACGGCGGTCGCCTCGCCCCTCGAAGGCGTGCTGCTCGGCGTCGCCGTCGTGGTCGGCGCCCTCATCGGCGAGAGCATCGGCTTCTGGCTCGGCCGCTTCCTCGGCCCGAAGATCGAGCACTCCTGGCTCGGGCGCAAGATCGGCCACGAGAACTGGGCGAGGTCGGAGCGGTACCTGCTGCGCCGCGGTGGTCCCGCCATCTTCATCTCTCGCTTCCTGCCGGTGCTCCACTCGCTCGTGCCGCTCACCGTCGGCATGAGCGGCTACCCGTACCGCCGGTTCCTCGCCTGGACGCTGCCGGCGTGCGTGATCTGGGCCGGGCTGTACATCTCGGTCGCCTCGGTGGCCGCGGGCACGTACCGCCAGCTCGCGGATCGGCTGCACTACGCGGGCTACATCTTCGTCGGCGTCATCGTGCTGTTCCTGGTGCTCATCTACCTCAGCAAGAAGGTCATCGAGCGGATCGAGCGCAAGCACCTCGACCACGGTCACTCCCCCGCCCGTGCAGGTCGTGTGGAGGAGGACGTGGAAGACTGAGGGGATGCCCGAGAAAGCGACGACCCCTCGCACCAAGGTGCTGTGGCTCGCACGGCTCGAGTACCGCTTCCACTCCTGGCGTGAGCGGCGCGCCCGGCGCCGCGGCCAGGCTCCGACCGTGACACCCTTCCCCGGATACGCCGGAACCGAGTGGGTGCGCGTGCTCGGCAGGGTTATGATCGTGCCGCCGGTCAAGAAGACCGAGTCCGGCGAGTACGCGAGCGTGCGCGGCTGGCGCAGCTTCGTGGCCGTGCCGATCGGCTATGCGCAGGTGACCGTCACGATCGCCGGCGTGCGCCATGACGTGGTCGCCGATCGCGGCGGTGTCATCGACGTCCGGCTCCCCGCGACGCTCGAAGCCGGCTGGCAGACCTTCACGATGTCGGTCGAGGACGGCGAGCCCGTCGAGACCCGCGTGTTCGTCGTCGGACCGGACGTGACGTTCGGCGTCGTGTCGGACGTGGACGACACCGTCATGGTCACGGCGCTCCCCCGCCCGCTGCTCGCCGCCTGGAACTCGTTCGTCGTCGACGAGCACGCACGCCAGCCGGTGCCCGGCATGGCGGTCCTGATGGAGCGCGTGGTGCGCGAGCATCCCGGCGCTCCGGTCATCTACCTGTCGACGGGCGCGTGGAACATCGCGCCGACGCTCATGCGCTTCCTCACGCGTCACCTCTTCCCTCCCGGCGCGCTGCTGCTGACCGACTGGGGACCCACGCACGACCGCTGGTTCCGCAGCGGTCAGGCCCACAAGCTCTCGAACCTCCGCCGTCTGGCCGAGGAGTTCCCTCACGTGCGTTGGCTGCTGATCGGCGACGACGGCCAGCACGACGACGAGCTGTACACGACCTTCACCGCCGAGCATCCGCAGAACGTCGTCGGCGTGGCGATCCGTCGCCTGTCCCCCGCCGAGGCGGTGCTCGCGGGCGGCCGCACGGCGGTCAACGACCACTCGGCCGCCGCGGTGCCGTGGGTGACCGACTCCGACGGCGCCGGGCTGCTGGAGCGGCTCGAAGCGGCCGGCGTCGTCCCGCACTGAGCCCGCTCCGACGTCGGACCCCGCGCGTAGGCTGACGGCATGTGCGGACGCTTCGTGGTGGCCAGTGCCGGTTCCGACCTCGTCGGCGTGCTGCGCGTCGACGTCGAGGGCGACGACCTGCCCGCGCCGTCGTACAACGTCGCGCCGACCGCCCAGGTGGCGATCGTGCTCGATTCGCTGAAGGAGGAGCTGCCCACGCGACGGCTCGAGAGCGCGCGCTGGGGCCTCGTGCCGGGGTGGGCGAAGGATCCCAAGATCGGCGCGCGGGCCTTCAATGCACGGTCCGAAGAGCTCGAGACCAAGCCGATGTTCCGCAGCGCCCTCGAGAAGCGGCGCGCCGTGGTGCCGACCTCGGGCTACTACGAGTGGAAGACCGAAGACGGCGTGAAGACGCCGCACTACATCCACCCCGCCGACGGTTCGCCTCTGTTCATGGCCGGTCTCTACGAGTGGTGGCGCGACAAGGCGAAGGCCGACGACGATCCCTCCCGCTGGCTGCTGAGCTTCACGATCCTCACGCGCGACTCGATCGGACGCCTGGGGTCCATCCACGACCGCATGCCGCTCTTCCTCGACGCCGACCACGCCGATGCGTGGCTCGATCCGACGACCGACAACGTGCGTGACGTGCTCGACGCCGCCATCGACGCTGCGCCGGCCCTGGCCGAGACGCTCGACGACCACGTCGTGTCGAAGGCCGTGGGCAACGTGCGCAACAACTCCCCCGAGCTGATCGAGCCCGTCGCCGACTGAGCCGGATCGTCCGCGCCGTGATCGACTCCCGGCGGATGCCCTGGTGGTCCTGCGTATCCTCGAACGGTGCCGATCGCCCCGCCCCAGCGCCCCGTGCTCCGCGCGGCGGACTGGCGCGCACGTGAGGCCGCTCACATCGCGCGAGCCGACGAGCTGACGGCGGCGCACCGGCGACGAGCGGCGCGCGGTGAGAAGCATCCCGTCGACGACTTCCTCTTCACGTACTACTCGTACAAGCCGTCGCTGCTGCGGCGCTGGCACCCGGGCGCGGGCATCGAGCTCGCCGGCGCCGCCGGCACCGAGCGGGCAGGCTGGCGCTGGTACACGTCCGGCGAAACCCCGGGATCGGTGGCCCTCGACACGGCCCGTCTGCGCACCGAGCGCGGCGCGCTCATCGCGAACATCGGTCGCATCCTGCGCTCCACCGCCGGACGAGCCGGCAGCTTCGGATGCTTCGGACTGCACGAATGGGCGATGGTCTACCGTGAGCGCGACCACCGCCACGAGGTGCCGCTGCGTCTCGGACAGGAGGCGACGGACGCCGTCGTCGAGGCCCACGACCTGAGGTGCACGCACTTCGACGCGTTCCGCTTCTTCACTCCGGAGGCCGTCCGCCTCAACCGCGACGAGCCGACGCGCGAGCGCCAGGCCGACCTCGAGCAGCCCGGATGCCTCCACGCGGGCATGGACCTCTACAAGTGGGCGGTCAAGCTCGGGCCGCTCGTTCCGGGCGACCTCCTGCTCGACGCCTTCGCCCTGGCCCGCGAGATCCGCACGCTCGACATGCAGGCCTCGCCGTACGATCTCGCCGACTGGGGCTACGCGCCCGTGCGGATCGAGACGGTCGAGGGCAAGGCGGAGTACGTGCGCGCCCAGCGCGGCTTCGCCGAGCGCGGCCAGGTGCTGCGCGAACGACTTCTCGACACCGTCGACGCCGTCGACGTCCCCTGAGTCAGCCGACCGGCCGGCAGTCGCCGCAGGGCAGCAGTCCGCGGCCGTCCGCCGCGAGCTGCAGTCGCAGCTGCGCCACCCGCGTCGCCGCCTCGCGCAGGCGTTCGGGCGGGAGCGTCCCCGCGTCGACCGCCGCGACGATGCCGTCGACGATGCGCGGTGCACTGTCGGCCGACGTGAACATCACCGACAGCAGCAGGTCGTTCCCGGCGGCCAGTGCCGCCACCGCGTTGGCGACGGGGTCTGAGTAGGACGGGATCCCGGATGCCTCGAGCATGCCGAGATCGTCGGTGACCGCCACCCCGTCGAAGCCGAGTTCCTCGCGCGCGATGCGGTGCCACTCGGCCGAGAGGGTCGCCGGTCGCGCATCCACCGCCGTGTACGCGAGGTGGCCGAACATCAGCAGCGGCGCCCCGGCGTCGATCCCGGACCGGAAGGGCTGCGCCGGACCGCTGAGCCACTGGTCCTTGCTCATGTCCGTGGACGGGATGCCGCGGTGCGAGTCGCCGGGGGCGGCCCCGTGGCCCGGGAAGTGCTTGAGCGTCGACAGCGCCGCACTGCTCTCGCCTCTCACGGCGGCGGCGACCCGGTCGGCCGATGCCGCAGGGGTCGTGCCGAGCGCGCGGCGGAAGATGAACGACGAGGGATCGTCGGTCTCGTCGGCCACGATCCCGAAGTTCACGCCGATCCCGGCACGCCCGACCAGCGCGGCCCGGCCGGCGAACGCGATCTCGGCTGCGGCCGGTGCCTCGTTCTTGAGGTCGACCGAGGAGCGGAAGTCGTCCCACGGCAGTCGCGAGACGTCGCCGCCCTCCTGGTCGATCGCGAGCACCGGCGGGAAGGCGGCATCCGTCGTCAGAGCGGCCGTCACGGCGCGGAGCGTCGCCTCGTCGCCGGGGACGTTGGCCCCCATCAGGATGAAGCCGCCGATCCCGGTCGTCTGCATGTAGGCCTTCAGCGCCCCGGGGTCGGTCGTCGGGATGTGTCCCATCACCACCGAGGCGGCCTGCTCGCGCGTCGACATCGCCTCTACCCGCCGCGCGGCGGCGGCGGCGAGGTCGTCCGCGGGCGCAGGTTCGACCACGACGGATCCCGTCGCCGACGGCGTCGCCGCCGTCGCAGACGGGGTGGCCGCGTCATCCGCCCACGATCCGCTCGCGGTGCCGAGCACGAGCACCGCGACGATCGCTGTGCCGGCGCCGGCCGCGCGATGACGTGCTCTCACGGGGGTCAGCCTAGGCGCGCGGCGGACTGCGCGCGGAGCGGATGCGGAGCGACGATCAGAACGGGAGCAGCGGATCGACCGCGATCGCGACGAAGATCAGCGTCAGGTAGGTGATCGAGGCGTGGAAGACCCGCATCGGACGCGGCTCGGTGCCACGAACCGCACGGTTGTAGAGGCGGTGCGACTCGTAGATGAACCAGCCGCCGAACACGAGCGACGAGACGGTGTAGACCAGCCCCATCCCGGCGACCGGGATGAGCAGGAGCGAGCACGCGACGGTGGCCCACGCGTAGAGGATGACCTGCAGGCCGACCTGCGAGCCGTTGCGGGTCGCGCCCAGCATGGGCACGTCGACCTCTTCGTACTGGTCCTTGTACTTCATCGACAGCGGCCAGTAGTGCGGCGGCGTCCAGAGGAAGACGAGCACGAACAGGATGACGGGCGGCCAGGCCAGCGAGCCGGTGACGGCCGTCCACCCGATCAGCACCGGGAAGCAGCCCGCGATCCCGCCCCACACGATGTTCTGCTCGGTGCGGCGCTTGAGGATCATCGTGTAGATCACGACGTAGAAGAAGATGGCAGCGGCCGACAGCGTGGCCGCGAGCCAGTTGGTCGTGAACAGCAGCCACACGGTCGAGAACACCGCGAGCGTCCACGCGAAGATCAGGGCGCCGCGGGGCGAGACCTCGCCGGTGACGAGCGGCCGGTTGACCGTGCGCTGCATGTGGGCGTCGATGTCGCGGTCGAGGTACATGTTGAACGCCGCCGCCGACCCTGCGCTGGCCGTGCCGCCGACGACCGTCGCGACCACGAGCCAGAGGTCGGGAAGCCCGCCCTGAGCCAGGATCATCACCGGAACGGTCGTGACGAGCAGCAGCTCGAGCACGCGCGGCTTCATCAGTGCGATGTAGGCGCGGACGGTGCGGCCGAGCGGCTGGCGGGACTCGCGAGGAGAGTGAGCGGATGCCTCGGCACCCGCTGTCGTCGTGGTGTCCATCTCCCCCGCAATCGCCGCCCGCAGAAATCACTCAAGTCTATGCCATGGCGGTGAAGATCCCCTGCCGGTGGCTAGCGCTCACATTCGGCGGCGCAGGCGCGTGAGCGAAACGTCACGCGTGCGACACGACGACGACATGCACACCACGCGCCGGTCCGCAAGACTCTGTCACACAGCGGCTCACATCGCCGGGGCGGCATGCCCCTTCGCTATGCTGAGACCACACGCGCGCCCGCGTCGATCCGCCTTCGCCCACTCCCGGGACAAGGCTGTGGTTCGGCCCCTGTCGGGCGCACCTTCATTAGAGAGGCGGTCCCGTGTCGGAGCTGCGTTGGGATGAGATCGATCGGCGCGCGGTGGACACCGCTCGTGTGCTGGCTGCGGACGCCGTGGAGAAGGTCGGCAACGGCCACCCCGGCACCGCGATGAGCCTGGCACCTGCCGCATACCTGCTGTACCAGCGGGTGCTGCGCCACGACCCGGCCGACACGCACTGGGTGGGACGCGACAGGTTCATCCTGTCGGCCGGGCACTCCTCGCTGACGCAGTACGTCCAGCTGTACCTGGGCGGGTTCGGCCTCGAGCTGGACGACCTCAAGTCGCTGCGCACGTGGGGCTCCAAGACTCCCGGGCACCCGGAGTTCGGGCACACGGCAGGTGTGGAGATCACCACCGGCCCGCTCGGCCAGGGCCTCGCCTCGTCGGTCGGCTTCGCCTACGCGGCCCGCTACGAGCGCGGCCTGTTCGACCCCGAGACCCCGGCGGGCGAGTCGCCCTTCGACCACCACATCTACGTCATCGCCGGCGACGGCGACCTGCAGGAGGGCGTGACGTCCGAGGCGTCGAGCCTGGCCGGCCACCAGCAGCTGGGCAACCTCATCGCGATCTACGACTCGAACCAGATCTCGATCGAGGACGACACGAACGTCGCCTTCACCGAGGACGTCGCGAAGCGGTACGAGTCCTACGGCTGGCAGGTGCAGGTCGTGGACTGGAAGAAGTCCGGCGAGTACGTCGAAGACGTCGCCGAGCTGTACGCCGCGATCGAGGCGGCGAAGGGCGAGACCGCCAAGCCGTCGCTGATCATCCTGCGCACCATCATCGGCTGGCCCTCGCCCGGCAAGCAGAACACCGGGAAGATCCACGGTTCGGCGCTCGGCGCCGATGAGCTCGCCGCGACGAAGAAGGTGCTCGGCTTCGACCCTGAGCAGTCCTTCGTGGTCGCCGACGACGTGCTCGCACACACGCGCTCGCTCGCCGAGCGCGCCGCCGAGGCCCGCGCCGCCTGGCAGGAGTCCTTCGACGCCTGGGCCGCCGCCCACCCCGAGCGCAAGGCCCTGTTCGACCGAGTGCAGGCCCGCGAGCTGCCGGAGGGCATCGCAGGGGCACTGCCCTCCTTCGAGGCGGGCAAGGACGTCTCGACGCGTGCCGCGTCGGGCGTCGTCATCAACGCACTCGCCGCGGAGCTCCCTGAGCTGTGGGGCGGATCGGCCGACCTGGCCGAGTCGAACCTGACCACCATCAAGGACGGCAAGAGCTTCATCCCCACCGAGTGGTCGACCCACGAGTGGTCGGGCGACCCGTACGGGCGCGTGCTGCACTTCGGCATCCGCGAGCACGCGATGGGCGCGATCGTCAACGGCATCGTGCTGCACGGCCCGACCCGCGCGTTCGGCGGCACCTTCCTCATCTTCAGCGACTACATGCGCCCCTCGGTGCGCCTGGCCGCCCTGATGGACATCCCGTCGATCTTCGTCTGGACGCACGACTCCGTCGCCCTCGGCGAGGACGGCCCGACGCATCAGCCCGTCGAGCAGCTCGCGACGCTGCGTGCGATCCCGAACTTCGCCGTCGTGCGCCCCGCCGACGCGAACGAGACCGCCGTCGCATGGCTCGAGCTGCTGCGCCGCAACGCCGGACCCGCCGGCATCGCGCTCACCCGCCAGAACATCCCGGTGTTCCCGCGCGGCGAGGGCGAGGCATCCGGTGACACGTTCGCATCGGCCGAGCTGGCCGCGAAGGGTGCGTACGTCCTGGCCGAAGCGCCCGGCGGCACGCCCGACGTGATCCTCATCGCCACCGGCTCCGAGGTGCAGCTCGCCGTCGCGGCGCGCGAGACGCTCGCCGCCGAGGGCGTGAACGCCCGTGTCGTCTCCGCTCCCTCGCTGGAGTGGTTCGCCGAGCAGGACGACGCCTACCGCGAGTCCGTGCTGCCCGGGTCGATCACCGCTCGCGTGTCGGTCGAGGCCGGCTCCGCGCTCACCTGGCGCGGCATCGTCGGCGACAAGGGCCGCTCGGTCGCCATCGACCACTTCGGCGCCTCCGCCGACTACAAGACCCTCTTCCAGAAGTTCGGCATCACCGCCGACGCCGTCGTCGAGGCGGCACGCGAATCCCTTAAGGAGAACGCAGCATGAGCACCCCCACCGAAAAGCTCTCCGCCGCCGGCGTGAGCATCTGGCTGGACGACCTGTCGCGCGAGCGCATCACCTCGGGCAACCTCACCGAGCTCATCTCGACGCGCAACGTCACGGGCGTCACCACGAACCCGACGATCTTCCAGGGCGCCATCGGCGGCGGCGGTCACGCGTACGCCGACCAGATCGCGCAGCTTGCGGCCAAGGGCGCGTCGGTCGACGAGGCGATCTTCGCCGCGACCACCGACGACGTCCGCGACGCGGCCGACATCTTCCGGCCGGTGTACGACGCCACGAAGGGCGTGGACGGCCGCGTGTCGATCGAAGTCTCCCCCGACCTCGCGCACGACACCGACGCCACCGTCGCGCAGGCCAAGGAGCTGTGGGCGACCGTCGACCGGCCGAACGTGCACATCAAGATCCCCGCGACGAAGGCCGGCCTGCCCGCCATCACCGCCGTGCTCGCCGAGGGCATCTCGGTGAACGTGACGCTCATCTTCAGCCTGGAGCGCTACGCCGACGTCATCGAGGCGTACCTCGCCGGAATCGAGAAGGCGAAGGATGCCGGGCACGACGTGTCGCAGATCCATTCGGTCGCCTCGTTCTTCGTGTCGCGCGTCGACACCGAGGTCGACAAGCGCCTCGAGGCAATCGGCACGGACGAGGCCGAAGCCCTGAAGTCGCTCGCCGGCGTGGCCAACGCGCGGCTGGCGTACGAGCTGTACGAGCAGGCGTTCGCCACGGACCGTGCCAGGGCCGTGCTCGAGGCCGGCGCGAACGCGCAGCGCCCGCTGTGGGCGTCTACGGGCGTCAAAGACCCCTCGCTGCCCGACACGCTGTACGTGACCGAACTCGTCGCCCCCGGCACCGTCAACACGATGCCCGAGAAGACTCTGGAGGCGACATTCGACCACGGCCAGATCGCCGGCGACGCCGTCACCGGCACCTACGCGGCCGCGCACAAGGTGTTCGCCGACCTCGCGGCTGTGGGCGTCGACTTCGCCGACGTCACCCAGGTGCTGGAAGACGAGGGCGTGTCGAAGTTCATCGCCTCGTGGCACGACCTCCAGGGCACGGTCAAGACCGCGCTCGAGAACGCGCCCGAGGCCGCACGATGAGCTTCGAGATCCACCTCAGCGGCCACGTCAAGTCGGTCGTCGACGAGACTCTCCCCGGTCTCGTCGCCAGCCTCGTCGCGTCGGGCATCACCGCGGGCGACGGATCGCTGTGGGGCCCGGAGGCAGAGGAAGAGGCATCCAAGCGCCTCGGCTGGGTGCAGGCGGTCACCGTCTCGCGTCCCCTCGTGCCGCAGATCGAGGCGCTCCGCCGGCAGCTCGCCGCGAAGGGCGTCACGCGTGTCGTCCTCGCAGGCATGGGCGGCTCGTCGCTCGCTCCCGAGGTCATCGCGCAGACGGCCGGCGTGCCGCTCGTGATCCTCGACTCCACCGCCCCGGGCCAGGTTCTGGCCGCCATCGACGGCGACGCCCAGCAGGGCGACCTCAGCAAGACCGTGCTCGTCGTGTCGTCCAAGTCGGGCTCGACCGTCGAGACCGACTCGGCCAAGCGCGCCTTCGAGGCCGCCTTCCGCGACCTCGGCATCGACCCCGCCGAGCGCATCGTCGTCGTCACCGACCCGGGTTCCCCGCTCGACCAGGCGGCTCGCGCCGACGGCTACACCGTCTTCAACGCCGATCCCACGGTGGGTGGCCGCTACTCGGCGCTCACCGCGTTCGGGCTGGTTCCGGCCGGTCTGGCCGGCGTCGACATCGCAGAGATCCTCGACGAGGCGGAGGCGACCCTGCTCGAGGTCGCGATCGACAGCCCCGACAACCCCGCGCTCGTGCTCGCCGCGGCCATCGCCGGCGGCGAGCCCCGTCGCGACAAGCTCGGCCTGGTCACCGACGGCACGCACATCGTCGGCCTTCCGGACTGGATCGAGCAGCTCGTCGCCGAGTCGACGGGCAAGCAGGGCACCGGCATCCTGCCCGTGGTCCTGCTCCCGGTCTCACCCGAGGTCGAGAGCGTCCCTTCCGATCTTCAGATCGTGCGCCTGGTCGACGAGGCGAAGAAGTTCCACCTCTTCGAGCACCACAACGGCGAGGTCCTCGTCAGCGGCTCGCTCGGGGCGCAGTTCGTCGTGTGGGAGTACGCCACGGCGATCGCCGGCAAGATGCTCGGCATCAACCCGTTCGATCAGCCCGACGTGGAGTCCGCCAAGATCGCGGCCCGCGGCCTGCTCGACGCACGACCCGAGCCGACCGAGCCGGCATTCACCGCCGAGGGCGTCGAAGTGCGCGTGTCCGACCCCGAGCTCGCGGTCTCGGGCACCGTCGCCGGCGTGCTCGACGCGCTCTGGTCGCGTCTGCCCGCCGACGGCTACGTCTCGATCCAGGCCTACGTCAACCGGCTCGAGCTCGACCAGCTCACCGGACTGCGCGAGCTCGTCGCCGCCGACTCCGGACGCCCGACGACGTTCGGCTGGGGCCCCAGGTTCCTGCACTCGACGGGTCAGTTCCACAAGGGCGGCCCGGCGAACGGCGTCTTCCTGCAGATCCTCGAGCGCACCGACACCGACCTCGAGATCCCCGACCGTCCCTTCACGTTCGGGCAGCTCATCCAGGCACAGGCGGCAGGCGACGCGAGCGTGCTCGCGGACGGCCACGGGCGCCCGGTCGTCACGCTCACGCTCACCGACCCCCGGATCGAAGTGCTCTCGCTCTTCGAGGCGGCCCAGTAGGAGACCCGCTCCCACATGACAGTCGAGATCTCACGCGGCGGCAATCCGCTGCGCGACCCGGACGACCGTCGCCTCAACCGGATCGCCGGTCCGAGCGCGCTCGTGATCTTCGGGGTCACGGGGGACCTCTCCCGCAAGAAGCTCATGCCCGCCGTGTACGACCTCGCCAACCGCGGCTTGCTTCCCCCGGGGTTCGCCCTCGTCGGCTTCGCACGCCGCGATTGGGAAGACCAGGACTTCGCGCAGGTCGTCTACGAGGCGGTGCGGCAGCACGCCCGCACTGAGTTCCGCGATGAGACATGGCAGCAGCTGCTGCAGGGCATCCGGTTCGTGTCGGGCGAGTTCGGCGATCCCGACGCGTTCCGGCGGCTGCGCGAAACGGTCGAGAACCTCGACACCGAGCGCGGCACGATGGGCAACCACGCGTACTACCTGTCGATCCCGCCGAAGGACTTCGCGCTGGTGGCCGAGCAGCTGCGCGCCTCGGGCCTCGTCGACGACACCGCCGACCAGCCCGACCGGTGGCGCCGCGTCGTCATCGAGAAGCCGTTCGGGCACGACCTCGAGTCGGCACAGGCGCTCAACGACGCGCTGCGCTCGACCTTCCCGACCGACTCGATCTTCCGCATCGACCACTATCTCGGCAAGGAGACGGTCCAGAACATCCTGGCCCTGCGCTTCGCGAACGAGCTGTACGAGCCGATCTGGAACCGCAACTACGTCGACCACGTGCAGATCACCATGGCCGAGGACATCGGCGTCGGCGGTCGCGCGGGATACTACGACGGCATCGGCGCGGCGCGCGACGTCATCCAGAACCACCTGCTGCAGCTGATGGCGCTCACCGCGATGGAAGAGCCCATCTCGTTCGACGCGAAGGAGCTGCGAGCCGAGAAGGAGAAAGTGCTGGCGGCGGTCACGCTGCCCGATGATCTCTCCCGCTCGACCGCACGCGGCCAGTACGCCGGTGGCTGGCAGGGCGGCGAGAAGGTGCTCGGCTTCCTCGAAGAGGAAGGCATGGACCCGCAGTCCACGACCGAGACCTACGCGGCCATCACACTCGAGGTGAACACGCGCCGCTGGGCCGGCGTGCCGTTCTACCTCCGCACCGGCAAGCGCCTCGGCCGCCGCGTGACCGAGATCGCCGTGGTGTTCAAGCGCGCACCCGAGCTGCTCTTCTCACGCAACCAGACGTCGGGTCAGGGGCAGAACGCCCTCGTGATCCGCGTGCAGCCCGACGAAGGCGTCACGATCCGGTTCGGGTCGAAGGTGCCGGGCGCCGGCGCCCAGGTGCGCGACGTCACCATGGACTTCGGCTACGGCCACGCCTTCACCGAGGCGAGCCCCGAGGCCTACGAGCGCCTCATCCTCGACGTGCTCCTGGGCGACCCGCCCCTGTTCCCGCGTCACGAAGAGGTCGAGCTCTCCTGGAAGATCCTCGACCCCATCGAGAAGTTCTGGACCGAGCAGGGCGGACCCCTCGAGCAGTATTCGCCCGGGTCGTGGGGCCCGGCGTCCGCGCACGAGATGCTCGCGCGCGACGGCCGTACCTGGAGGCGCCCGTGATCGTCGATCTGCCCGACACCACCGTCAGCAAGATCTCCCGCGCGCTCGTGAGCGTCCGGGAGGAGGGCGGCGCCGTCGCCCTCGGCCGCGTGCTGACGCTCATCATCCTCACGCGCGAAGGCGCCATGGAGGAGGTCATCGAAGCCGCCAACGACGCATCGCGCGAGCATCCGATGCGCGTGATCGTGCTCCTCATCGGCAACGCCGACGACTCCGACTCGCGTCTAGACGCGCAGATACGGGTCGGCGGCGACGCCGGTGCGAGCGAAGTGGTGACCCTGCGCGTCGCCGGCGAAGCCGGACGCTCGAACCTCGAGTCGCTGGTGACCGGCCTGCTCCTGCCCGATGCCCCGGTGGTCGTGTGGTGGCCCAACCGCACTCCCCAGAACATCTCCAAGACGTCGATCGGCCGCATCGCGCAGCGCCGCATCACGGATGCCGCGACCAAGTCGGACCCATCGGCCTTCGTCGCCGGACTGGGCGGGCAGTACGCGCCGGGCGACACCGATCTCGCGTGGACGCGGCTCACCCGCTGGCGGGAGCAGCTGGCCGCGATCCTCGACCAGCCGCCGTACGAGCCGGTCACCGCTGTGAAGGTGCGAGGCGCGAGCGACTCGCCCTCCACCGCCCTCCTCGCGGCCTGGCTGCGGCTGGCGCTCGACGTGCCGGTCGACTGGGAGTATCTCCAGCCCGACGAATGGCCGCACGGCATCAAGTCGGTCGCGCTCGTCCGCGCGAGCGGCGAGGTGCTGCTGGAGCGCCCGAACGAGCACTCCGCCATTCTCACGCAGCCCGGTCAGCCCAGTCATGAGCTGGCGTTCCCGCGCCGCACGCTGCGCGAGTGCCTGGCCGAGGAACTCCGTCGCCTCGATCCCGACGTCCTGTATGGTCGAGTGATCACCGAGGGCTGGGAGCTGCTCGACCCTCCGGCGGCGAAGGAGACGCAGGACGCATGAGTCGTGTGGCGAGTGACCACGATGGTTGAAGCCTGGGCCGAGAAGCGGGTGGTCATCTCCCCCGATCCTCCGACGCTCGCCGAAGCGGTCGCCGCACGCTTCCTGGGCCGCGTCGCGAAGCGGGTCGATGAGGGCAAGCTCGCCCACATCGCGCTGACGGGCGGATCGATGGGCTCGGCCGTGCTGGCCGCAGCCGCACGAAGCCCTCGCGTCGAGACGATCGACTGGTCCGGCGTGCACTTCTGGTGGAGCGACGAGCGCTGGGTGCCGAAGGGCCACGACGACCGCAACGAGCAGCAGTCGCGCGCCGCACTCCTCGACGCGCTCGACATCCCCGCCGGCAACCTCCACGTCGCCCCGGCGAGCGACGACGGCCTCGACCTCGACGCCGCGGCAGACGTCCACGCCGAGGAACTCGCGCGCTTCGCCGGATCGGAGGGACCGTGGCCGTCGTTCGACGTCTGCTTCCTCGGCGTCGGGCCGGACGGCCACATCGCCTCGCTGTTCCCCGACCGGCCCGAGATCCTCGTCACCGACCGCGCGGTGCTCGGCGTGCGGGACTCCCCCAAGCCCCCGCCCGAGCGTCTCACGATGACGCGGCCGGTCATCAACAGCTCGAAGCGCGTCTGGATGGTCATCGCCGGCGCCGACAAGGCCTCGGCTCTCGGCCTCGCCCTCGCGGGTGCCAGCTACGCGAGCGTGCCGGCCGCGGGCGCCAAGGGCCGCAAGCGCACGGTGTTCTTCGTCGACCAGGCGGCTGCGGCCAACGTGCCGCCCGAGCTCATCGACCGCGAGTACTGACCCGGAGCACGGAGCAGGGCGGGATCACCCCACGACCAACAGAAGAGCGGATGCCGAGGCATCCGCTCTTCTGTTGATTCCGTCGTGGTCAGTCCTGGCCGCGACGCTCGCGCAGCTGCTTGAGCGCGTCGTCGAGGAGGGCGTCGGCCTCTTCCTCGGTGCGGCGCTCCTTCACGTACGCGAGGTGCGTCTTGTACGGCTCGGTCTTGGCGACCGCGGGCGGGTTGGCCTTATCGCGACCGGCCGGCAGGCCGGAGTGCGGAGAGTCGATCGTGTCGGGGATCTCCTCGTCGGGGATCCCGGCGGCGAAGTACCGGACGGTCTCGTTGCCGAGGGCGTCCCAGTAGGACACCGCCACTCGATCCGCGTGGAATCCGTGGTCCTGCTCGCCCATCGGCCCGGCACCGACGCGGGTGCCGCGGATCGCGTTGCCTCCGGTCGCCATCAGAGCGCCTGGAACTTCGTGATCAGGCCGAGCGCCACGATGGCCACGAACCACACCAGGGCCAGGATCACCGTGAAGCGGTTGAGGTTGCGCTCAGCGAGTCCGGAGGAGCCGAGCGCGGACGTCATGCCGCCGCCGAACATGTCGGACAGGCCGCCGCCGCGCCCCTTGTGGAGCAGGATGAGGAGGGTCAGCAGGAGGCTCGTGATACCGAGGAGCACCTGCAGGACGAACTCGAGGATCTGCACAGTCGTTGAAGCCTTTCGCCGCGATCAGTCGCCGATCGCACAAGGGTCGAGTATACCGGTCAGACGCCGACGTGCTTCTGGTACCGGATGATCGCAGCGAACTCGTCGACGACGAGGCTCGCGCCGCCGACCAGTGCACCGTCGACATCGGGCTCGCGCATGAAGCTCGCGATGTTCGCGGCCTTGACCGATCCGCCGTAGAGCACACGCGTGCGTGCCGCGGCGTCCTCCCCCAGCTTCTCCGCGATGACGGCGCGCAGCTTGGCGCAGACGTCCTGCGCCTGCTCGGGCGTGGCCGCCTGGCCGGACCCGATCGCCCACACGGGCTCGTAGGCGACGACGATGTCGGCGTCGGCCTTCACACCCTCGAGGGCGGCCTTCAGCTGGCCGACGGGCACGGCGCTCGCTCCGAACTTCTCGAGGTCTTCGGCGGTCTCACCGACGCAGATCACCGGCACGAGGCCGTGCTTGAGCGCGGCCTGCACCTTGGCGGCGACGATCTCGTCGCCCTCGTGGTGGTACTCGCGGCGCTCGGAGTGGCCGATGATGACGTACCGGTTGTCGAGCTTCGCCAGGAAAGCACCCGACACCTCGCCGGTGTAGGCACCGGAGTCATGCGTCGAGATGTCCTGCGCGCCGAGGGCGAACGGTATCTTGTCGGCATCGAGGAGCGTCTGCACGGTGCGCAGATCGGTGAACGGCGGGAAGACGGCCACCTCGACCGACTCGTGCTCGTGCTTGGCGTCCTTGAGCGTCCAGTGCAGCTTCTGGACGAACGCGACCGCCTGAAGGTGGTCGAGGTTCATCTTCCAGTTGCCAGCGATGAGCGGGGTGCGGGGTGTCACTGCCATCCGAGGACCTCCAGTCCGGGGAGCTTCTTGCCCTCGAGGAACTCGAGGCTGGCGCCTCCGCCCGTCGAGATGTGACCGAAGCGGTCGTCTGCGAAACCGAGCTGACGCACGGCGGCAGCGGAGTCGCCGCCTCCGACGACCGACAGGCCGTCGACTTCGGTGAGTGCCTGCGCGACTGCTTTCGTGCCGGCGGCGAACGGTGCGAGCTCGAACACGCCCATCGGGCCGTTCCAGAACACCGTCTTCGAGTCGCGCACGAGGTCGGCGAAGCGCGCCGCCGTCTCGGGGCCGATGTCGAGACCGAGTCCGGATGCTCCGAAGTCGGTGTCCTCGATGGTCGCGGCGCTCGTGACCACGTACTCCGCGTCGGCTCCGAACTTCGAGGCGACGACGACGTCGGTGGGCAGCACGAGCTCGACGCCCGACTCCTCGGCCCGGCGCATATAGTCGCGGACGGTGTCGAGCTGGTCGGCCTCGAGCAGGCTCGAGCCCACCTTGTGGCCCTGGGCGGCGAGGAACGTGAACAGCATGCCGCCGCCGATGAGCAGACGATCGACGCGCGGCAGCAGGTGCGAGATGACGCCGAGCTTGTCGCTGACCTTCGAGCCGCCGAGGACGACCGTGTACGGCCGCTCGGGATTCTCGGTGAGCCGGTCGAGCACATCCAGCTCGGCGGCGATCAGCAGTCCGGCAGCCGAGGGCAGGAGCTGCGCGAGCTCGTACACGGACGCCTGCTTGCGGTGCACCACGCCGAAGCCGTCCGACACCAGCGCGTCGCCGAGCTCTGCGAGCCGACCGGCGAACTCGCGGCGCTCCGCTTCGTCTTTGGAGGTCTCGCCGGGGTTGAAGCGGAGGTTCTCGATCACCGCGACGTCGCCGTCCTCGAGAGCCGCGACGGCCTCGTGGGCGGACTCGCCGACAGTGTCGCGCGCGAACGCGACCGGCTTGCCGAGCAGCTCGGACAGCCGCTGGGCGACCGGGGCGAGACTGTACTTCGCGTCGGGCGCGCCGTCGGGGCGACCCAGGTGCGAGCAGACGACGACGCGGGCGCCGGCGTTGATGAGGGCGTTGAGCGTGGGAAGCGTGGCCCGCACACGGCCATCGTCCGTGATGACCGCGTCCTTGAGGGGGACGTTGAGGTCAGCACGGACGATGACGCGCTTGCCGGCCAGCGAACCCAGGGTGTCGAGGGTGCGCAGAGCCATGATCGTGTGTCAGAGGCTCTCGGCGACGTACTCGGTGAGGTCGACGAGGCGGTTCGAGTAGCCCCACTCGTTGTCGTACCAGGCCGAGACCTTGACCAGGTTGCCGCTGACGTTGGTCAGCTCCGCGTCGAAGATCGACGAGTGCGGGTTGCCCTGGATGTCGCTCGAGACGATCGGGTCCTCGGTGTACTGCAGGTAGCCGGCCAGACGGCCGTCGGCAGCAGCGGCCTTGTACGCCTCGTTCACCTTCTCGGCCGTGAGGCCCTCGGTGGGCGTGACGATCGTGAGGTCGACGATCGACCCGGTGGGAACGGGCACGCGGTACGACGAACCGCTCAGCTTGCCGTTGAGCTCGGGGAGCACGCGGCCGATGGCCTTCGCGGCACCGGTCGACGCGGGCACGATGTTGATCGCGGCGCCGCGCGCGCGGCGCAGGTCGCTGTGCGGACCGTCCTGGAGGTTCTGGTCGGCGGTGTACGCGTGAGCGGTCATCATGAAGCCGCGCTCGATGCCGAAGGCGTCGTTGAAGACCTGCGCGAGGGGCGCGAGGCAGTTGGTGGTGCACGAGGCGTTCGAGATGATGACGTGGTTCTCGGGGTCGTAGTCGCCTTCGTTGACACCCATGACCACGGTCACGTCGTCACCGGTGGCCGGGGCCGAGATGAGGACCTTCTTCGCGCCGCCGGCGATGTGCTTCTTGGCGTCTTCGGCCTTGGTGAAGCGGCCGGTCGACTCGATGACGATGTCGACGCCCAGGTCACCCCACGGGAGGTTGGCGGGGTCGCGCTCTTCGAAGACCTTGATGGTCTTGTCGCCCACGGTGATCGAGTCCGCGGTGTACGAGACGTCCTCGGACAGCACGCCGCCCACCGAGTCGTACTTGAGCAGGTGCGCGAGCGTCTTGTTGTCGGTGAGGTCGTTCACCGCCACGATTTCGAGGTCCGCGCCCTGCGCGAGAGCCGCGCGGAGGTAATTGCGCCCGATGCGGCCGAAGCCGTTGATGCCGATCTTGACAGTCACGGAGTTTCTCCTGAGGTGTCGTGCGCGAGTGCGCAGTTGGTGCGAGATGCAGACAGAGGACAACGGCGTCCCGGCGGGCGGTCCCGACGGGACGCCGCGCCTGCTATGACAGTACCAGCAGGCCCGAGGTCTTCTGCCGGGCGGCGTCGAGGCGCTGCGCGACGTTCTGCCAGTTGACGATGTTCCACGCCGCCTTGACGTAGTCGGCCTTCACGTTGAGGTAGTCGAGGTAGAAGGCGTGCTCCCACATGTCGAGCTGGAAGACCGGGATCGTGCCCTGCGCGGTGTTGCTCTGCTGGTCGAACAGCTGCTGGACGATGAGCTGCTCGCCGATCGGGTCCCAGCTCAGCACCGCCCAGCCGGAGCCCTGGATGCCGGTGGCCGCGGCCGTGAAGTGGGCCTGGAACTTGTCGAACCCGCCGAAGAACTCGTCGATCGCCGCACGGAGCTCGCCGTCGGGCTCGCCGCCGCCCTCGGGCGAGAGGTTGGTCCAGAAGATCGAGTGGTTGACGTGTCCGCCGAGGTTGAACGCGAGGTCCTTCTCGAGCTTGTTCACGTTAGCCAGGTTGCCCGTCTCGCGGGCCTCGGCCAGCTGATCGAGCGCGGTGTTCGCCCCGGTGACGTACGCCTGGTGGTGCTTGCTGTGGTGCAGCTCCATGATCTTGCCGCTGATGTGCGGCTCCAGCGCGGCGTAGTCGTAGGGGAGGTCGGGCAAGGTGTACTTCGCCATGTTCTCTTCTTCCTGTCGGCGCGCGCCGAGGCTCCCCGGCGCAGCGAGGGTGACGGGTTCATCCTACTGAGGGCCAACGCCGCGGAGAGGGGGTTGCTTCCCTTCATGACGCGGACTACGGCGAACGTCGCCGATACGATCACGGGATGACGCGAGCGACGGTGCAGCGATGGGCGGCCTTCTCCGACGATCCCGGCGGCGGCAACCCCGCCGGCGTCGTCCTCGGTGCCGACGACCTCGACGAGGCCGGCATGCAGCGGATCGCCGCCGACGTCGGCTACGCCGAGACGGCGTTCGTCATGGGGTCGGGCCGGGAGCGCGGCATCCGCTACTTCTCCCCCGTCGCGGAGGTGCCCTTCTGCGGCCACGCCACTGTGGCGTCGGCGATCGCGCTGGCCGGCGAGCTCGGCGACGGTGGTTTCGCCTTCGACACTCCCGTCGGGCGCGTCGACATCGAGACGCACACGGATGCCGGCGTCCGCACGGCGGCGTTCACGAGCGTCGAGCCGTGGATAGAAGAGATGCCGGATGCCACGCTCGACGCCCTGCTCGCACTGATCGGCCTCGGTCGGGGCGACCTCGACCCGCGGCATCCGCCACGTCTCGCGTTCGCCGGCAACCGGCATCCGCTCCTCGTGCTCGCCGGTCTGGGCGCCTTCGACTCCCTGGTGTTCGATCCCGGCGAGGCGCGCACGCTGATGGATGCCGAGGGCTGGCCGGCGACGATCATCGTGCTGTACGAGCACGGCGCAGGGCGATGGGAGGCGCGCAACATCTTCCCGGTCGGAGTCATCGCCGAGGACCCCGCGACCGGCGCCGGCGCGGCCGCGACCGGCGGCTACCTGCGCGCGATCGGCGCCGTGACACCGCCGGCACGCGTGCTCATCGAGCAGGGCCGGCACGTCGGACGGCCCAGCCTGCTGACCGTGGACATCCCGGAATCGGGCGGCATCACCGTGTCGGGCACGGCGGTGCCGATCGGCTGAGGCGCGTCAGTCCTCGATGCCCGCGGGCACTGCGGACTCGGTGCCGGGGAGACCCTCGGCGTCGGCCTTCTTGTCGGCCATCGCGAGCAGCCGTCGGATGCGGCCGGCGACGGCGTCCTTCGTGAGGGGCGGGTCGGCGTGGTGGCCGAGCTCGTCGAGGCTGGCATCGCGGTGCGCGAGCCGGAGCGCACCGGCCTCGCGGAGATGGTCGGGCACCTCGTCGCCGAGGATCTCGAGCGCACGCTCCACGCGGGCGCACGCGGCGACCGCCGCCTGGGCGGAGCGCCGGAGGTTGGCGTCGTCGAAATTGACGAGGCGGTTGACCCCTGCGCGCACCTCGCGGCGCTGTCGCAGCTGATCCCACTCGGCGGCCGCCTTCTCGGCGCCCATCGCCGCCAGTGCGGCACGGATCGCCTCTCCCTCGCGCACGACGACGCGCGGGACGCCGCGCACCTCGCGGGCTTTGCCGGCGATGCCGAGCCGGTGGGCCGCGCCCACGAGGGCCATCGCCGCCTCGGGAGACGGGCACGTGATCTCGAGGGCTGCCGAGCGGCCGGGCTCGGACAGCGAGCCCGCCGCGAGGAACGCGCCGCGCCAGATGGCTGCGAGGTCGCCGCGCGAGCCGGTGGTGAGCTTGTTGGGCAGGCCGCGGACGGGGCGGCGGCGCTGGTCGAGGAGTCCGGTCTGTCGTGCGAGCGTCTCGCCGCCCTCGATGACCCGGACGGCGTAGTGGCTGCCGCCGCGCGCGCCCGATCCCTGCACGTAGACGAGCTCCGGTCGCACGCCGTAGAGCTCCATCAGGTCGCGCGCCGTTCGGCGGGCGAGGGTGTCGGAGTCGAGTTCCGCCTCGACCGCGACCCGATTCGCGATCGAGTGCAGTCCGCCCGAGAACCGCAGCAGGGAGGTGAGCTCGGCCACCCGGGCCGTGGGGCGCGGGTCGCGCACGGTGATCAGCTCGGCCTTCACGTCAGCGGTCAGCGACACGGGACTCCTCTTCGCGGGGTGGGGGGAACGACGGTCCAGCCTACCCGCGCGCCGGACCGTTGGTGGGGTCTTACTCTCGACCGAGGTCGCGATGCTTCACGCGCACCGCGACTCCGGGCACCTCGGCAAGGCGGTCGGCGAGTTCGCGGGCCATGACAACCGAGCGATGCTTGCCGCCGGTGCAGCCCACCGCGACCACGGAGTGGCGCTTGTTCTCGCGCTGATAGCCGGCCAATACAGGCTTCAGTGCCGTCGCGTACGCATCGATGAACTCCTCGGCGCCCGTCTGCGCGAGCACGAACTCGCGCACCTCGTCGTCTTCGCCGGTGAGCGGGCGCATCGTCTCATTCCAGAACGGGTTCGGCAGGAAGCGCATGTCGGCGACGAGGTCGGCGTCGGGCGGGAGACCGTACTTGAAGCCGAAGCTCAGGATCGTGAGGATGTGGCGGGCGGCACCGGCATCGGTGAAGAGGTCGTTGACCTGGGTCGCGAGCTGGTGGATGTTGTACGACGAGGTGTCGATGATCACGTCCGCGCTCGCGCGCACGCCCATCAGGCGCTCACGCTCGAGCCGGATGCCGTCGAGGATCGTGCCTTCGCCCTGCAGCGGGTGCGGCCGGCGGACGGCCTCGAACCGCCGCACGAGCACATCGTCGGCGGCGTCCAGGAACAGGAGACGGATCTGACGCCGCTCGCGCAGCGCGCGCATCGCATCGGGCAGATCGGAGAACAGGTCTCGACCGCGGACGTCGACGACCACGGCGACCTTCGGGAGAACGCCGGCGGCCAGCTCGGTCAGATCGAGCAGCGGTCGGAGCATCTGCGGCGGGAGGTTGTCGACGACATACCAGCCGAGGTCTTCGAGGGCGTTGGCGGCGGTCGACCGACCGGCGCCGGACATGCCGGTCACGATCAGCACCTCACCGGCCTGGCGCGCTGCCTCGGTCATGACACCCCCGTCGTCCACCCCAGCCTATCGAGCGGAGAGGTGGGCATGGATCGACGCCGCCAGCTTCGGGCCGACGCCGGGGAGCTCGGCGATCTGCTCGGGAGTCGCCTCCTTCAGCGCAGCGACCGAGCCGAAGTGTCGGAGGAGCGCCTTGATGCGGGCGTCGCCTAGCCCGGGCACCTCGGCGAGCACGCTCTGGATGTCACGGCGACGCCGGCGGCGCTGGTGTGTGATGGCGAAGCGGTGCGCCTCGTCTCGCAGCCGCTGCAGGAGGTAGAGCGACTCGGACGTGCGGGGCAGGATCACGGGGTACTCCTCCCCCGGCAGCCACACCTCTTCGAGCCGCTTCGCGATGCCGCACAGCGCGATCTCCTCGTGACCGGCGTCTCGCAGCGCGCGTGCCGCGGCTTCGACCTGCGGCTTGCCGCCGTCGACGACGAGCAGCTGGGGTCGATAGGCGAAGCGGGCGCGTCGGCGCTCGGTGACGACCTCGCCGTCGGCCGTGGCATCGACGGGCGGTGGGACGTCGTCATCCTCGTCGGGACGATCGAGGTAGACGAGACGGCGCCGCAGCACCTGGTACAGCGAGTCGGTGTCGTCCGTCGTGTCCTCGACCTTGAACGAGCGGTACTGGTCTTTGCGCGGCAGGCCGTCTTCGAAGACGACCATCGACGCCACGACGTTCGTGCCGCCGAGGTGCGAGACGTCGAAGCACTCGATGCGCAGCGGGGCCTCCGCCAGGTCGAGAGCCTCCTGCAGGTCGGTCAGCGCCTGCGTGCGGGCGACGTAGTCACTCGTGCGGCGGGTCTTATGCAGCATGAGCGCCTGCTGGGCGTTCAGCGTCGCCGTCTTCATCAGCTCCGCCTTGCGTCCGCGCTGGGCGACCTGGATCGTCACCGACTTGCCGCGACGCTCGCGCAGCCACTGCTCGAGGTCGTCGGCGTCGTCGGGCATCGCAGGCACGAGCACCTGGCGTGGGATGTCGGCCCCGTCGGCGTTGCCGTACGTGCGCTGCAGCACCTGGTCGACGAGGTCGCCGCCGGTGATGTCGAGCTCCTTCTCGATGGTCGTGGCCCGCACGCCGCGCACGCGTCCGCCCCGGATGACGAAGTGCTGCACGGTCGCGGCCAGCTCGTCCTCCGCGATGCCGAACAGATCCGCGTCGGTGTCGGCGGCGAGCACCAGGGCGCTCTTGTTCAGCACCGCATCGATCGCCTGGAGGCGGTCGCGGTAGACGGCGGCCGCCTCGTAGTCCATCGCCGCGGACGCCTCCTTCATGCGGGCGGTGAGCTCTTTGCGGAAGCGCTGGTCGCCGCCCGCCATGAACGCCACGAAGTCCTCGACGATCGCGCGGTGCTCCTCGATCGTCACCTTCATCGAGCACGGCCCCCCGCAGCGGCCGATCTGCCCCGGGAAGCAGGGCCGCCCGGAAGCCATCGCCTTCTTGTACGACGAGTCGCTGCACGTGCGGATGGGGAAGACCTTGATCATCAGGTCGATCGTGTCGTGGACGGCCCACACCTTCGGGTACGGGCCGAAGTACTTCGCGCCGGGGATGCGGCGGTTGCGCGTCACGATGACCCGTGGCGCCTCATCACCGAGAGTGATCGCCATGAACGGATACGACTTGTCGTCGCGGTAGCGCACGTTGAACGGCGGGTCGAACTCCTTGATCCACATGTACTCGAGCTGCAGCGAGTCGACGTCGCTGGCGACGACCGTCCACTCGACCGACGCCGCCGTGGTCACCATCCGCCGGGTGCGCTCGTGGAGCGTGCGCAACGGGGCGAAGTAGTTCGACAGGCGGGCGCGCAGGTTCTTGGCCTTGCCCACGTACAGCACGCGCCCGTCGGCGTCGCGGAAGCGGTACACGCCGGGATTGGTCGGGATCTCACCCGGCTTGGGCTTGTACGCGACCGTGGGTGCGGATCGTGCCATCAAGGTCAGCCGGCCTTGCGGACCGCCTGCGCCCCGCCCAGGACCTCGGCGAGGAACGCACCGGTGTGGCTGCCCTCGACGCGGGCGACCTGCTCAGGCGTGCCCGTGGCGACGATCTCGCCGCCCCCGGAGCCGCCCTCGGGTCCTAGATCGATGATCCAGTCGGCGCTCTTGATGACGTCGAGGTTGTGCTCGATCACGATGACGCTGTTGCCCTTGTCGACGAGCCCGCCGAGCACCTCGAGCAGACGGCGCACGTCTTCGAAGTGCAGACCCGTGGTCGGCTCGTCGAGCACGTAGATGGAGCGCCCGTTCGACCGCCGCTGCAGCTCGGTCGCGAGCTTGACACGCTGCGCCTCTCCGCCCGACAGGGTGGTCGCCGACTGGCCGAGGCGCACGTAGCCGAGGCCCACGTCGACCAGGGTGCGGAGGTAGCGGTGGATCGCCTGGATCGGCTCGAAGAACTCGGCCGCCTCGGCGATCGGCATCTCGAGCACCTCGGCGATGTTCTTGCCCTTGTAGTGCACGGCGAGCGTGTCGCGGTTGTACCGCTTCCCGTGGCACACCTCGCAGTCGACGTACACGTCGGGCAGGAAGTTCATCTCGATCTTGATCGTGCCGTCACCCGAGCACGCCTCGCAGCGACCGCCCTTGACGTTGAAGCTGAAGCGTCCGGGCTGGTAGCCGCGCGCCTTCGCCTCGGGGGTCTCGCTGAAGAGTGTGCGGATCCGGTCGAACACGCCGGTGTAGGTGGCAGGGTTCGAGCGCGGCGTGCGCCCGATCGGCCCCTGGTCGACGTGCACGACCTTGTCGAGGTCGTCGGTTCCGGTCACGCGCGTGTGCTTGCCCGCCACCCGGCGTGCACCGTTGAGGCGGGTGGCGAGCACCTCGTAGAGGATGTCGTTCACCAGCGATGACTTGCCCGAACCGCTGACTCCGGTCACCGCGGTCAGCACCCCGAGCGGGAAGTCGACGGTCACGTTCTTCAGGTTGTTCTCGCGCGCGCCGACGACCGTCACCTTGCGGCTCTTGTCGACCTTGCGACGCTTCTTCGGCGTGGGGATCTCGCGACGGCCCGCGAGGTAGTCGCCGGTGATCGAGTCGCTCTCGTTGAGCAGCTGCTCGAGCGGACCGGAGTGCACGACGTCGCCGCCATCGACGCCGGCGCGCGGGCCGATGTCGACGATCCAATCGGCGGCGTGGATGGTCTCTTCGTCGTGCTCGACGACGATCAGCGTGTTGCCCAGATCGCGGAGCGTGACGAGAGTCTCGATGAGGCGCCGGTTGTCTCGCTGGTGGAGGCCGATCGACGGCTCGTCGAGCACGTACAGGACACCGGTGAGGCCCGAGCCGATCTGCGTGGCGAGCCGGATGCGCTGCGCCTCGCCGCCCGAGAGGGACCCCGCCGAGCGGCTGAGGTTGAGGTAGGTGAGTCCGACCTGGATGAGGAAGTCGAGACGCACACGGATCTCGCGCAGCACCTGCGCACCGATCTTCGCCTCGCGATCGGTGAGCTCCAGCCCGGCGAAGAAGGCCTGCGCGTCGGCCAGGCTCAGGCGCGAGGCATCCGCGATCGAGTGTCCGTGCACGAGCACCGACAGCACCTCGGGCTTCAGGCGCGCGCCATCGCAGACGGGGCACGGCACCTCCCGCAGGAACTCGGCCCACCGCTGGCGCTGCGTGTCGGTCTCGGCCTGGAGGTACTGGCGCTCGATGTAGGGCACCACGCCTTCGAAGCCCGAGGAGTAGCGCATCTCGCGGCCGTAGCGGTTCTTCCACCGCACGGTGACCTTGTAGTTCTCGCCGCGCAGCACCGCCTCACGCACCTCGGCGCGCAGCATCCGCCACGGGGTGTCGAGTGAGAAGTCGAGATCGTTCGCCAACCCTTCGAGCAGGCGCTCGTAGTACTGGAAGAGACCCTTGCCCTGGGTGGTCCACGGGATCAGCACGCCCTCGCGGATGGACAGGTCTTCGTCGCCGACCATGAGGTCGACATCGACCGACATGCGGGTGCCGAGCCCAGAGCAGGCCGGGCAGGCGCCGAACGGCGCGTTGAACGAGAACGTGCGCGGCTCGATCTCGGTGAGCTGCAGCGGGTGCCCGTTCGGGCACGCGAGCTTCTCGGAGAACGACTGCCACGCGTCGTCGCCTTCGGCGTCGACGAAATTGACCTGCATCACGCCGCCGGCGAGCCCGAGCGCGGTCTCGACCGAGTCGGTGACGCGGCTGAGGATGTCGGGGCTCGCCACGAGGCGGTCGACGACCACCGCGATGTCGTGCTTGTAGCTCTTCTTGAGCGCAGGCGGCTCGGCCAGCTGGATCAGCTCGCCGTCGACGACGGCGCGGGCGTAGCCCTTGGCCGACAGCTCTTTGAAGAGGTCGACGAACTCGCCCTTCTTCTGAGTGACGACCGGGGCGACGATCTGGTACCGCGTGCGCTCGGCCAGCTCCATCAA
Source organism: Microbacterium sp. CFH 31415 (assembly GCF_022538185.1). Lineage (GTDB taxonomy): Bacteria > Actinomycetota > Actinomycetes > Actinomycetales > Microbacteriaceae > Microbacterium. The sequence continues at coordinate 492,168 of NZ_JAKYXC010000002.1, forward strand.
CTGGTCGGCGATCTGCTGCACCGTCTGGCGCTGGATGACCTCACCGCACTCGGGACAGTGGGGCACGCCGATGCGCGCCCACAGCAGACGCATGTAGTCGTGGATCTCGGTGATCGTGCCGACCGTCGAGCGCGGGTTGCGGTTGGTCGACTTCTGGTCGATGGAGACGGCGGGGCTGAGTCCCTCGATGAAGTCGACGTCGGGGCGGTCGACCTGGCCGAGGAACTGGCGGGCGTACGCGCTCAGCGACTCGACGTAGCGACGCTGCCCCTCGGCGAAGATGGTGTCGAACGCGAGGCTGGACTTGCCGGAGCCGGAGAGGCCCGTGAACACGACGAGAGAGTCGCGCGGAATGTCGAGGTCGACGTTCTTGAGATTGTGGACGCGGGCACCGCGGACGCTGAGCTTTCCGCTGGTGTTTCCGGGCACGGCGACAGGAACGATGGGCACCAGACAAGTTTAGGCGGGGCCTCCGACATCGGACTCGGAGACCCCGCCTTCACTGGCTACTACCAGACGAGCAGCGGAATCGTCGGGCTCTCGGACGGCTTCACGTTGTCGCTGCCGCTGTACGACACCGACAGCTTGTGCACGCCACGGCTGAGCGTGGGGAGCTTGACCTTGACACGACCGCCGTCGCCGGCGGTGAGCGTCGCAGTAGCGATCGCCGTCTTGCCGTCGTAGATCGTCACCTCGCCGGTCACCGCAGTGCGCTTCTCGGCCACGACGAGGGTCGTGAACTGCACAGCGGAGCCCTTCTTGGCGATGAGCTTGTTCGGCAGGCCGATGGTGGCGCTGTCGGCGCGCTCGAACACCGTGATCGGCACATCGATGCTCGTGCCGGTCGCCGTGCTGATGGTGAGCGGAACCTCGACAGGCGTGCCGAACGGCGCCTTCCCCGTGATGCCCTCGGGGACGGTGACCGATACGGTCGCGGAGCCGCTGCCCTCACCGTGCGTGCTCGGCAGTGCGAGAGTGACAGCACCCGAGCCCGCAGGCTTTCCGCCGATCGCCACGTCGACGGTCTCGACGCGTGGCTCGGTCGTGCTGAAGTCCAGCGAGGCCAGCGGAAGGTCGAACGTCGTGCCCACTTCGTGTCCGCGCTCACCTGCCGAAGGGAGCGTGACGCCGACCGAACGCTGCACGTAGTCCGGCGTCGCGGTCCCGATCTCGGCCATGTACGCGACCATCGACTCGAGGTCGACCTGTCCGGTGTCGCGCTTGGCCGCGCCCTGGCCGATGGCGGAGAAGTTGTCTCCGCCCGACGCGAGGAACGAGTTCGCCACGACTCGGTACGACGCCGCGGGGTCGATGTCCACCCCGTCGAGGGTCATGCGCACGATGCGCGACCCCGCCGGGGCCGCCGGGTCGTAGGCGTATTCGAAGCCCTTCGAGATTCCGAGCTTGAGGAACGGACGCGCCGCTCCGGCGGGCTGCCACTGCTGCTCGAGCGCCTGCCGGATCTGGTCTCCGGTCAGCGACAGTGTGACGAGCGTGTTCGCGAACGACTGGACCGTGGCCGCCTCGCGGTAGGTCAGGACGCCGTCCGGCGCGAAGGTCATGTCTGCCCGCAGGCCGCCCGGGTTCATGAACGCGATCTGCGTGGCCGGATCGGTGCGCTTGGCCGACCAGAGCTGCGCGTCGGCGACGAAGTTGCCCAGGGTGGACTCGCCACCGCGGTTCTCGGCGCCGCCGGCCAGCTTGGCACGGTTGAAGTCGGCGGTGATGCTGCCGAGCTTGACCGAGCCGGGCCCGTCAGCCGCCTTGACGGCGTCGTCGACCAGGAGCTTGATCGGGTCGTCAGCCGGAACGGTGTAGCGAGGAACCGTCGGCGTGGCCGGGTTGTTGTCGTGATCCCAGTACATGTCGACGACGGTGTTCGTCATCGACAGCACCTCGCCGGAGTCCGGGTCGACCTGGATCTCCATGTTGCTGAACTTCTCGCCGTACTGGCCCGACGAGATGACCGGGCGGAGGCCGGTGTCGCCTCCGTAGGGCACCTGGTGGTTGTACGCGAGGTGCGTGTGCCCGGACACGATCGCGTTGACCTTGGGCGTCACGCCGTTGACGATCGCCCCGAATGGCGATGCGGGGTCCGTCGCGGCGGCGTACGAGGTGCCGCCTGCGCCTTCGTGGATGAGGAGGATCAGCACGTCGGCCTCACCGTTGGCGTCATCGCCGTCGGTCAGCTCGTCTGCGACCGCGTTGACACTGTCGACGATGTCGCGCACCTCGACGTCCTGGATGCCGGCGGGAGCGACGAGCGACGGAAGCTCCTCCGTCACGGCACCGATGAAGCCGACGTTGATCCCGTCCATCTCCTTGACCCACGATTCCGCGAGGCCGGGGAGACCGGTCGACTTCTCGTACACGTTGGCGGCGATGTACTCCCAGTCGGCGAGATCCTGCACGCGACCCTTGAGATCGTCCCAGCCCTTGTCGAATTCGTGGTTGCCCGCCGCGCTCACCTCGAGCCCGGCCTCGTTGAGGGTCTCGATCGTGGGAACGTCGTTCTGGATGAACGAGGTGAAGGTCGAGGCGCCGATCAGGTCGCCGGCAGCGGCGAACACGGTGTTGGGATTGGACGCGCGCACTTGGTTCACGGCCTGCGCGAGCGCGGCGACTCCGCCTGCGGGGGCCACCTGCTCGATTCGTCCGTGGAAGTCGTTCACGGTCACGAGGTTGATCGAGACCGGGTCGGCGGCCTGGGCGGCGGGAGCGGCGACGAGGACGCCCGCTCCGAGGGCGACGACGCCGAGGGCGGCGGTTGCGGCGAGACGACGGCGCCGCGGGACGGAACGGTCTTGGTGGGACCTTGTGCGCATGGGTGGCTTCCTCTGTGCTGGATCGGAACAACGGTGTTTCCGGCATCCGGTACGCAGGTTCACCGCGGTCGGGACGCCGCTCCTGAGCCTAAGTTCCGATCGGCCGGACGACCAGAGGGGCGAGAAGATTTCACCCACCCGTGATCTGGCGGTTCCGCGAGCCCGAGAACGGCGCGAGGGCGTCACGCAGCGACAGCAGGGACGCGGCATCCGTTCCCACCTTCTCCATGACCTTGGCGGGCACCTCCAGCGCGCGTTCGCGCAACGCGATCCCCTCAGCGGTCAGCCGGACGTCGAGCACCCGCTCGTCGCCGCCGCGCCGCGCCCTCGACACCATGCCCTGCGACTCGAGACGCTTCACCAGCGGCGAGAGGGTCGCCGGCTCGAGCGCGAGTTCGTCCGCGAGGTCGCGCAGCGACCGCGGTGACCGCTCCCACAGCGCCAGCATCACGAGGTACTGCGGATGCGTGAGCCCCAGCGGCTCGAGGATCGGCCGATAGATCGCCACCACATTGCGCGCCGCCGTCACCAGAGCGAAGCACACCTGGTTGTCGAGCTTGAGCAGCTCGTCGGCGCTCCACGCAGTCTCGCTCACGGCCGGATCCTCCACGGTCTGATCGTTAGTACACTAATCATATGAGCGATACGGATGCCTCGGCCGAACGACGTCCGCTGCGGGACCGCGTGCGCGAGGCAGGCGGCTGGTACTCCTTCCTCAACACGAGGCTGATCCGGCTGGCGGGTCCGGCTGCCGTCGGTCCGTACGAGACCGCTCCCCCGCCGTCCGCCGCCGAGCGCGCCGAGCGGGCGTGCCCGCTGTGCGGCGCGCCGATCACGCAGCACACCTTCGACCGCAGCGGACCCAAGCCGCTCATGCACTGCCCCTGACGGCGGTGACGCGACCGCCGTGGCTGCCGCCGGCTACGCGTGCCCTGCGCGCTCCATCGCCCGGAGTTCCTTCTTCAGGTCTTGCACCTCGTCGCGCAGCCGCGCGGCGAGCTCGAACTTGAGCTCACCCGCCGCCGCCAGCATCTGACCGCTGAGGTCGGCGATGGTCGCCTCGAGCTGCTCGGCTCCCTCGGCCGCGATGCCCTCGCGCCGCAGCTGAGGCGTCGGGGCCTTGCCCTTGCCCGACTTGAGCTTCGCTGACGTCTTGCGCGACAGCATCGCATCGGTGTCGGATGCCTCGCGCGCGAGCGCATCGGTGATGTCGGCGATCCGCTTGCGCAGCGGCTGCGGATCGATGCCGTTCGCGGTGTTGTACGCGATCTGCTTCTCGCGCCGGCGATCGGTCTCTTCGATGGCGTTGCGCATCGAATCTGTCACCGTATCGGCGTACATGTGCACCTCGCCCGAGACGTTGCGCGCCGCACGGCCGATCGTCTGGATGAGCGACGTGCCGCTGCGCAGGAATCCCTCCTTGTCGGCGTCGAGGATCGACACCAGCGACACCTCGGGAAGATCGAGTCCCTCACGCAGGAGGTTGATGCCCACGAGCACGTCGTACACGCCCGCCCGAAGCTCGCTGAGCAGCTCGACCCGGCGCAGCGTGTCGACGTCGGAGTGCAGATAGCGCACGCGGACGCCGTGCTCGCCGAGGAAGTCGGTGAGCTCTTCAGCCATCTTCTTGGTCAGCGTCGTGACCAGGACGCGCTCGTCGCGCGATGCCCGCAGCCGGATCTCTTCGAGCAGATCGTCGATCTGCCCCTTCGACGGCTTGACCACGATGTGAGGGTCGACGAGGCCGGTCGGGCGGATGATCTGCTCGACGACACCGTCGGCGATCCCCATCTCGTAGCGGCCGGGTGTGGCGGAGAGGTACACCGTCTGGCCGACGCGCTCCTTGAACTCGTCGAACCGCAGCGGCCGGTTGTCCAGCGCGCTGGGAAGCCGGAACCCGTGCTCGACGAGCGTGCGCTTGCGCGAGGCATCCCCCTCGTACATCGCCCCGATCTGCGGCACCGTCACGTGCGACTCGTCGATCACCATGAGGAAGTCGTCGGGAAAGAAGTCGAGCAGCGTGTGCGGCGGCTCGCCCGGCATGCGCCCGTCGAGGTGCCGCGAGTAGTTCTCGATTCCCGAGCAGAACCCGAGCTGCTGCAGCATCTCGAGGTCGAACGTGGTGCGCATGCGCAGGCGCTGGGCTTCGAGCAGCTTGTTCTGAGACTCGAGCTCCTTCAGACGCTGCTCGAGCTCGTGCTCGATCGTCCCGATCGCACGCTGCACCGTCTCGGTGCCCGCCGCGTAGTGGGTCGCCGGAAAGATCGGCACCGCGTCGAGGCGCTGGATGACGTCGCCCGTGAGCGGGTGCAGCATGTAGATCGCCTCGATCTCATCGCCGAACAGCTCGATGCGCACGGCGAACTCCTCGTAGACCGGGATGATCTCGATCGTGTCGCCGCGGACCCGGAAGTTGCCGCGCGAGAAGTCGACGTCGTTGCGGTTGTACTGCATCGCGATGAACTTGCGGATGAGCGCGTCGCGGTCATAGCGCTCACCCACCTGCAGCGCCACCATCGCCCGCAGATACTCCTCGGGCGAGCCGAGTCCGTAGATGCACGACACGGTGCTGACCACGACCACGTCGCGGCGGCTCAGCAGCGAGTTCGTCGTCGAGTGCCGCAGACGCTCGACCTCGGCGTTGATCGACGAGTCCTTCTCGATGAAGGTGTCTGTCTGCGGGACGTAGGCCTCGGGCTGGTAGTAGTCGTAGTAGCTGACGAAGTACTCGACCGCGTTGTTCGGCATGAGCTCGCGGAACTCGTTGGCCAGCTGCGCGGCCAGCGTCTTGTTGTGCGCGAGCACGAGTGTGGGGCGCTGCACCTGCTCGATCAGCCAGGCTGTCGTCGCGGACTTGCCGGTGCCGGTCGCGCCGAGCAGCACGACGTCGGTCTCGCCGGCGTTGATGCGGGCGGCGAGGTCGGCGATCGCCTGCGGCTGGTCGCCGGACGGCTCATACTCGCTGATGACCTCGAAGGGGCGCACGGAACGTGTGGCTTGCACCGTTCAAGCGTAGGCGGCCCCTCCGACACCCGGGCCGGCGTTCGCGCCGGGCGGACCGACTCAGAACCCTCCGCCTCCGTCGCCGCCGCCGAAGCCCCCGCCGTCGAACCCTCCCCCGAATCCCCCGCCGTCGAACCCCCCGCCGCCGTGATCGCCCGAGAAGCCCCCGCCGTCGAGGGCCGACGCCGCTCCTGGGTCGTATGTGTCGCCGACCCACGCCGGCTCCGATGCGATCGCCAGCGATCCCGCCCCCGACGAGAAGTAGGTCACCACGACGGCCGACAGCAGGAAGTTCTGCGAGACGACCGCCGCCACGCCACTGCTCGTCAGCAGCGCGCGCGGATCGACGTCGTCGCGGGCGTCGCGTTCTGCGACGGACCCCGCGTCCTGAGTGCGCTGGGCGCGGCGCTCCTCCGCGCGGCGGAACAGCCTCGCGAGCACCGTCGGGTCGTCGGTCGCGGCATCCCGCTCCGCATCCGACAGGAAGGGGCGCAGCTGCTCGAACATCGCGCGCCGTTGGTCGGCGGGAACATCACGGAACGCGGCCGCGTGGGCTTTCTCGATGACGGACGCCGGCAGCGTGTTGAGCAGGTAGACGTACCTGCCCATCCGCTCCTCGTCGGTCAGCGCCGCGTAGCGCCGCTTGCGCCGGAATCTCGAGAGCATGCCCATGAGCCACCTCCGCGTGTGGTGTCAGGGTACGCCGCCCTCGCCGTCGGCCCTAACCCGGCGATCGCGCGGCCGCGCGCGCAGCGAGCCGCGCGGGCAGCGTCGCCCACAGCTCGTCCACCTGGCGGACGGTGTCGTCGAGTGAGCCGGTGGTGTCGATCACCGCGTCGGCGATCGCCAGGCGCGCCGCGTCGGGCACCTGCGCGGCGATGCGGGCGGCGGCGTCGGCCTCGCTCATGCCGCGCAGCTCGACGAGCCGCTGCCGCCGGACTCCGTCCGGGGCGTCGGCGACCACGATGAGCTCCCACGGGTCGTCGACCCTCGCCTCGACCAGCAGCGGAACGTCGTAGACGACGACCGCCGACGGATCGGCGTCCCGCGCCTCGGCGAAACGGCGCGCGGACTCGGCGCGCACCGCGGGATGCACGATCGCGTTCAACCGCGTCACGGCCGCGCTGTCGCCGAACACCCTGCCGGCGAGCGCCGCCCGATCCAGCGCGCCGTCGGGCTGGAGCATCCCTTCACCGAACTCCTCCGCGATCGCCTCGAGCACCGGCGAACCCGGCTGCTGGACGTCGCGGACGATCTGATCGGCGTCCACGACGACGGCACCGAGTTCAGCGAGACGTCGCGCGATGGTGGACTTCCCCGACGCGATACCGCCGGTGAGGGCAATGAGGGGCATGCAACGAGGATGCCATGTGCGCGTGAACCTTGGGCGCTCCTGAGGTCGCACTGAGGGTGGCCTGAGCGCATGCGAGTAGCGTCGGGGCAACCCGAAAGAAGACCGGCTTCGTGGGGGTCTCTGGGGAGGTTGGGACGTGGCCTACCGACGCAGCATTGCGACGCAGGCTCGATGCCCAGCCACCCACCTGTCCGTCTCCGGAACGAGACGGAGCGACGGGGCCGGGACTCGGTGCGGTGGGGTGGCGATCGTGGGGGCGATCGCCACCCCCATCCGGGCTGCGCGGGCGAGAACACGGTGCAGATCATGACCGCCCACGCGCCGCGCCTGTTCCAGCACGCGTTCTGGGATATCCTGACCGACGTCCGCGAGACGGCGCTCGTCTCGCTGACGCCGGAGGATGAATCGGTGGAAGATCAGCGCGTGGCCGTCGTCATCGAGGACGAGGAGGACATCCGCTCGCTCTTGTCCGCGGTGCTCGCACAGGCCGGTTTCGAGGTGCACGGAGCCGGCAACGGCCAGGACGGGCTCGAGCTCGTCGTCGAGCACCAGCCCCTCGTGACCACTCTCGACGTGAACATGCCGGGAATGGACGGCTTCGAGACCGCGAAGAGAATCCGCTCGATCAGCACGACGTACATCGTGATGCTCAGCGCCCGCACCGAGGAGATCGACGCCCTCCAGGGCCTCGAGGCCGGTGCTGACGACTACGTCGCGAAGCCGTTCCGCCCTCGCGAGCTGCGAGCCCGCATCGACGCGATGCTGCGGCGGCCGAGGCACCATGTCGCCGCTGCCACGCCTGCGGTCGAGGCATCCGACAACTCCCGGGCCTGGCTCGAGCACCAGGGACTCCGGCTCAACCCCGATATGCGCATCGTCATGGTCGACGGCGACGACCTCGAGCTCACGCGCAGCGAGTTCGACATCCTGGCCGACCTCCTCGCCGCCGGACGGCGGGTGCGCGGCAAGTCCGACCTCGCGCTCATGCTGCGCGGCGAGCAGTTCACCGGCGTCGAGTTCGTCAGCGACAGCGACGCCCGGGCGATCGAGGTGCACGTGGCCAACCTGCGGCGCAAGCTGGGCGAGTCGCCGACGAACCCGCGGTGGATCGAGACCGTGCGGGGCGTCGGCTACCGCCTGACCGCATCGTGAGCTGACCTGTCCGTGACGCCGAGTCCACCACGCCGAGCGCCGTGACCCGGAGCGGACGCCGCTAGTCGGCCTGTCCGACGAGTACCGACGACTCGACACTGGCGGCCGCCCGGCTCGCCGCCTCGCGGGCGACACGGAGGAGCGCGTGCGCGTCGTGACCGGTGACGTCGCTCAGCGCGACGCCGACGCCGACGACGGGGATCACTCCCCCGCCGACCTTGCCGAGGTCGTCGAACAGGCCGCGGTAGATCGCGCCGGCTTGACGACGCGCGTCGAGGTCGGTGTCGACGAGCACGCCGACCACGAGTCCTGTCGCACCGTCTTCGCCGACGAGCGCGTTCGAGGGAGCATGGCGGCGCACGCCGGTGCGCCAGGTCTGGGTGACGGCCAGCGCGACTTCGCTTCCGAACGCCGTCGAGATCTGGTCGAGGTCGTCGACCCGCACGGCGATCACGCCGACGAGCTCCGAGCGCGCGGCGGCCCGCTCGCACAGGCCGACCAGCGCGGCGTCGAACAGATCGCGCGACAGGATGCCGCCCTGCGCCGAGACGAGCATGCCCGGGCGCAGATGGCCGCGCATCGGTGCACGGGTCGCGCGGAGGACCGACGTCACGACCACCGCGACGATCGTGAGCACGATGGTGAGGAAGCTCGTCGGGACCGTGCCGAAGGCGCTCTCGAAGAGCGCGCTGTCGGGACCGGCGGCGAGGAACGCAGTGGTGCGCGAGACGTAGTAGAGCGACTGGAGGCCGAGCACGATCGCCAGCACCCATGCGGTGCGCGACTCGAGCAGCGCGCCGCGCACGCACTCGGTCGCTCCCGCGCCGGCGAAGAGCAGCAAGGCCACGAACATCCACACGGCGCCCGCCCAGTCACCGCCGTCGGGGCCCTGGATCACCACCGTCGCGCCCGCCCCGACGACCCCGACGGCGACGAGCCATGACGACCACGTCATGCGCCGCCCGTTGAAGCGGCGGCATCCGAGCCACATGCAGCCGGTGCCGGCGACGAAGGCGGCGTTGCCGACGGCGATCGCCCACCACCCGCCCACGCCCTGCGCCCACACCGTGTAGGCGAGGGTCGTGAGCATCGCCGCGAGGAAGCCGAGCGCCCAGATGCGGCCGGCCCCCTCGTCCCGGCGCAGCAGGGTCTCGACGATGAAGAGGATGCCGCTCACATTGACGACGAGCGCCGTCATGATCACGACGCTGGCCAGTTGCAGGGTCATTGCGGGGTTCCTTCCGGAGCCGTGGCGGGAAGCTTGACGATGAACGTCGAGCCGACGCCGGGCGAGCTGTGCAGCCCGAGCTCGCCGCCGTGGGCACGCACGATGTCGCGGGTGATGGCGAGGCCCAGCCCCGTCCCGCTTCGGCGCTCGGCGCCGGCCTTGTAGAAGCGCTGGAACAGCCGCGCGCGGTCGGCCTCGGTGATGCCGACCCCGGTGTCGCGCACCAGGATCCAGGTCGACGTGCCGTCGGTGGTCGTGCCGAGGAACACCGTCCCGCCGTCCTTGTTGTAGGCGATCGCGTTCGAGACCAGGTTGTCCACGACCTGGCGCAGGCGCATCGGGTCGGCCCACGCGCGGGCCGGCTCGAGGCCCGAGGCGTCGATCGTGATGGCGCGCCCCGCCGCTCGCGGTGTCAGGGCCTCTCCGGCGGCGCGCACGGTGTCGCGCACGTCCAGCAGCTGTGCGGAGAGGGATGCCTCGACCGACGCCGGCGACGAGCTCGACGCTGCCAGGATGTCGGCCACGATGCGCAGGAGGCGCTCGGCGTTGCGCTCGGCGATGTCGAGGTTGGACCGCACGTGGTCGGGCAGGCCGGGCTCTTCGATCGCGAGGTCGAGGTATCCGAGGATCGAGGTGAGCGGCGTGCGCAGCTCGTGCGACACCGAGGCCACAAGTTCGTCGCGGGCCCTCAGCGCTTCGAGCTCGGACGTGACGTCGCGCGAGATGACGACGGCACCGGTGTCCTCCCCGCTCGGGTCGATCAAGCGCCGCGCGCTGATGCTCAGCGCCTGGCGCGGCCCGGGCTCCTCGCCGAACCACACCACCTGGCCGTCGAAAGCCTCGCCCCGCAGTGCGCGCTCGACCGGCAGCTCGTCGGCGGGAAGCCGCGTCTCGCCGTCGTCGCGGAACACCGGCGTCACGGCCGCCGCGTCGCCCTGGATCGTCTGCTGCAGGCGCGAGTTCGCTTCGTTGGTCACGGCGATCCTGCCGTCCGAGTCGATGCGGATCACGCCGAAGTCGACGGCGTCGAGCACTTCCGTGACGACCTGCTCCTGCCGGCGCGACTGCTCCAGCACGCGGCGCAGCAGCTGCGACTGCTTCGCGAGAAGCGTGCGCTGGGCGTCGGACCGCCGCGCGGTCAGGTGGCTGGTAGCGGCTACGGCGACCAGCACGAGCGGGAGCAGCAGCGAGGTGAAGGTGAGCTCGCGGGTCGTGAGCGCCGTCAGCACGCCGATGATGGCGGCCACAGCTACGATCACCGCGAACAGCCCGAGCATGCCGAAGCCCGCCGCCAGCCACATCGTCGGGAAGATCCAGAGCAGCCCCATGGCGGTGTCGGGTGCGGCGAGCACCATGAAGGTGATCGCGACGATGTCGATGGCGGGGACGACGGCGACCCACCCGAACCTCAGGCGGTTCCAGGGCACGACGAGCGTCGCACCGGTCACCACGAACACGACCACGACGCCCAGGAAGAACAGCGCGAGATCGACGTGCGGCGGCGGCGTGAAGGCGACGAGCACGGCGAGGACGAACACCACCGAGGACAGCAGCAGCTGGTTCAGCGTCGCGGCGCGGTCCGTCGTACGGTCGGAGAAATCCGCGCGCAGCCATGCCGCCCGCGCTCTCCCGACGTGGGCCGCCGGCGGATGCGACGCGCGATGAGCTCCGTCACCTGTCGCGGCGTCCATACGGTGAAACTAACGGATGCCGCGCCCCGGCGTGAGCGGGGCTCGCGACGCAGGCGCGAACCGACGCCCGCGATCTCCTCGTCGAGCCCCGCCGGCGAGGCCCGCCGCGCCGCCTCAGCCCACGCGGGCCGCCGCTTCGCTCAGCCAGCGCGCGTGCAGTGCCCACGGGTCGTCGACGCCGGCGGCGAGCTCGGCGATGTGCGCCTCGAGGGCGGACGACCGACGGAACCACTCGGTGCGCGGATAGCGGTCGACCGCGAACTGATCGTGACGCCGGCGTTCCACGGTGCGATCGCCTCGCTCGAACGCGAGCAGCTCGTCGTGCCAGATGGCCGTCAACCGCTGCCTGGGGCTCGCCGACGTGCCGATCTTGATGCGGTCGTCATATCGGACGTAGTAGACGACGTCGACGCGGGGCGGAGGCAGCTCGTGGTCGACGATCTCGCCGTGCCGCCACTCGCACACCGCGCACAGCCAGCCCGACGGGTAGCGCACCCCCAGCCGAGAGCCGCACAGCGCACACGGCGAGGGAAGGACGTCGGTGACGCCGTGGCGACGCTGCTCCCACTCGGAGGCGACGGAGAGATGCCATTCGCAGAGCGGCACCGGGGCATCGCCCGGCACAGGGCCGCGGCATCCGCTCATCATGAGGCAACTGCGGGGCACGACCGCGAGTGTACGGGCGACCGCCGACATCTCCCAGGCACAGCGAAAGGGCCGGAACCCGAAGGTCCCGGCCCTTTCGAACCAGACGGTTCAGCTGCTGATCAGATCAGCGGCCCGACAGCTTCTCGCGCAGTGCGGCGAGAGCCTCGTCGTCGGCGAGCGTGCCGCCCGACGTGCTCTCCGAGGAGAAGCTCGACGAGCCGGTGTCGGCGGGGGCGTTTGCCTCGGCCTCGAGCGCCTTCGCGACGGCGGCCTTGTGCGCCTCCCAGCGACCCTGGGCAGCGGCGTACTCCTGCTCCCACTTCTCGCGCTGAGCGTCGAAGCCATCGAGCCAGACGCCGTTGACGGAGTCGAAGCCCTCGGGGTACTTGTACTCGCCGTTCTCGTCGTACTCGGTGAGCATGCCGTAGAGGGCCGGGTCGAACTCGGTGCCGTTGGGGTCGACCGACTCGTTCGCCTGCTTCAGCGAGAGCGAGATGCGGCGACGCTCGAGGTCGATGTCGATGATCTTGACGAAGACCTCTTCGCCGACCGACACGACCTGCTCGGCGAGCTCGACGTGCTTGCCCGACAGCTCCGAGATGTGCACGAGGCCCTCGATGCCGTCGGCGACGCGGACGAACGCACCGAACGGAACGAGCTTGGTGACCTTGCCCGGCGCGACCTGGCCGATGGCGTGGGTGCGGGCGAAGACCTGCCACGGATCCTCCTGGGTCGCCTTGAGCGAGAGCGACACGCGCTCGCGGTCCAGGTCGACCTCGAGGATCTCGACGGTGACCTCCTGGCCGACCTCGACGACCTCGGAGGCGTGCTCGATGTGCTTCCACGACAGCTCGGAGACGTGCACGAGGCCGTCCACGCCGCCCAGGTCGACGAACGCACCGAAGTTGACGATCGACGAGACGACGCCCTTGCGGACCTGGCCCTTGTGCAGGTTGTTGAGGAACGTGGTGCGCGACTCGGACTGCGTCTGCTCGAGGAGCGCGCGGCGCGAGAGCACGACGTTGTTGCGGTTCTTGTCGAGCTCGAGGATCTTCGCCTCGATCTCCTGGCCGAGGTACGGCGTGAGGTCGCGGACGCGACGCAGCTCGATGAGCGAAGCCGGGAGGAAGCCACGGAGGCCGATGTCGACGATGAGGCCACCCTTGACGACCTCGATCACGGAGCCGGTGACGACACCGTCGTTCTCCTTGATCTTCTCGACGTCGCCCCACGCACGCTCGTACTGCGCGCGCTTCTTCGACAGGATGAGGCGGCCTTCCTTGTCCTCCTTCTGGAGAACCAGTGCCTCGACGGCGTCGCCGACCTTGACGACCTCGTTGGGGTCGACGTCGTGCTTGATCGAGAGCTCGCGCGAGGGGATGACGCCCTCGGTCTTGAAGCCGACGTCGAGGAGGACCTCGTCGCGGTCGACCTTCACGACGGTGCCTTCGATGAGGTCGCCGTCGTTGAAGGACTTGATGGTCAGTTCGACCGCGGCCAGGAAGTCCTCAGCAGATCCGATGTCGTTGATGGCGACCTGCTTGGTGGCCGGGGCGGTCGTTGCGATAGTCATGTAGTGGGTTGTCCTTGTTGGGTTGGGGGTGTCGGGCCTGGGCTCGATTCGCGGCTCCCGATCGCATGATGACGAGCGGATGCCTCGGGCCGAGGCGAAGCGGATTGTGTTGGTGCGATGTCACATCGGAGCCGGCGCGAGGCCGACACCGGGGCGTGGCGATATAGCCACAAGAGTGACAGTCCAGGGTATCAGAACGCGGGCGCCCGCTGCGATGTTCCCGTCACGGGCGTCGCGGGCCGGATTCGCGCCGTCAGTGAAGCGGCCACCACGGCGGCATGAGCGCGAGGATGCGCCCGCTCGCCGCCCGGACGTCGTCGTCGCCGTCGCGTGCCCACACCTCGACGACCCCCACGAGGGCGCCCGCGATGAACGCCGCCGCCTCCTCACGGGCGCGCGCGCCCTGGGGAACGCTCGTCGTCCCGTGCTCGTCGAACGCGATCAGCGCCGTCGCGGCGCGGGAGCGCAGCCGCTCCTCGAGCGCCGCACGGAACGCGCCGCGCGAGGACGACGCGAACATCGCGCGGAAGACCGGGCGCTCGTCCGCGACGTGGGAGAGCAGAGCACGCAGGGCATCGAGGTACTCCCCCGCGATGCCGCGCGAGGACTCCGACGAGGCGTCCACCGCGCTGAGCTGGTCGAGGTCGCGCGTGAACCAGGCGACCGCGAAGGCGTCCACGCTGTCGGCGTGCCCGTAGAAGGTCGTGCGGTGCACGCCCGCCTCGCGGCAGAGCCGCGCGACGCTCACTTCTTCGAGCGGCACGGACTCGAGCAGCCGGACCAGCGCGGCGCCGAGCGCCTCGCGCGTCCTCGCTTGCCGAGGGTCCTCACCCATGACACTCCGATCGAGAGGAGGGGGGGGGGGCGGGGGGGGGGGCCCCCGGGGGGGGAATGGGGCGGGGGGGGGGGGGGGCGGCCGGGGGGGTGCGGTGGGACCTCACCCATCCCCCACCGTCCGCGTGGCGGGGTGGCCTCGGCTCGAGGCATCCGCTCTTCTCATCATGACTCGTAGTGGGCCAGTCCGGCCGTCTCACCGCCGTCGGCGATGAACTCCGCGCCGGTCGAGAAGCTCGACTCGTCGCTCGCCAGGAAGAGGATGAGCTGCGACAGCTCGATGGGCTCTCCGACCCGGTGCAGCGCCACGTGGTTCTGCGGGGTCTCGAGGCTGTCGGTCATCGGGGTGCGGATCACGCCGGGGTGGACGGAGTTGACCCGGATGTTGTAGCGCCCGAGGTCGAGCGCGGCGTTCTTCGTCAGTCCGCGAACGCCGAACTTGGCGGCGTTGTAGCCGGGAAGCGCCTCGTAGCCCTGGATGCCTGCGGTGGACGAGATGTTGATGATCGAGCCCTTGCCGCTCTTCTTCAGCGGCTCGATCGCGGCCTTGATGCCGTAGAAGACTCCGGTGAGGTTGATGGCGATGATGGTGTCCCACTGATCGAGGGTGTACTCCTCGATGGGGCCGAAGTTGGCGATGCCGGCGTTGTTGACGAGCACGTCGAGTCGACCGAACTCCTTCAGCGCGACCTCGACGGCGTTCTGCCAGTCGTCGTAGCGGGTGACGTCGAGGTGGACGTAGCGCACCGCGTCGCCGAGCTCAGCGGCCAGCGCCTCCCCTTCGGCGTCGAGCAGGTCGCCGATGACGACCTTCGCACCCTCATCGACGAGCAGGCGGGCGTGAGACGCCCCCATGCCTCGTGCTCCACCGCTGATCAGAGCGACCTTTCCTGCAACGCGTGCCATGGCGGCACCCTCCTCTGTATCGAGACCCGGGCTCGTGACCCGGTGGCGCCGGCAGGTGTCGTCGACGCCCAGCACTATTCTACATCTGTCGAATAGCGGTGGGGCCGTATCCGTGAAGCCGGCGCGGATCAGGGGCGCAGCATCACCTTGATCGCGCGACGCTCATCCATCGCCGCATAGGCCTCGGCCGCCTCGGTCAGGGGGAGCACCAGGTCGAACACTCGGCCAGGCTGGATCTTGCCGGACCGCACGTCGGGCAGCAGCTCCTCGATGTAGCCGCGCACCGGGGCGACGCCGCCGTTGACGCCCACGTTGCGGCCGAACATCTGGCGGATCGGCAGCTCGGGTCCGCCGTTCGGCGCACCGACGTAGCCGACCCTGCCGCCGGGTCGCGCCGAGCGCAGCGCCTGGTCCATCGACTCCTTGGTGCCGACGCACTCGAGCACGCGGTCGGCGCCGATCCCGCCGGTGAGCTCGCGCACCGCCGCGACGCCCTCGTCGCCGCGCTCTTCGACGATGTGGGTCGCGCCGAACTCACGCGCGAGCCCCTGGCGCTCGGGGTGCCGCGACATCGCGATGATCGTGGAGGCGCCGAGGCGCGTGGCCGCGATGATCGCGCACAGCCCAACCGCGCCGTCCCCGACGACCGCGACCGAGTCGCCGGGACCGACGCCTGCCGAGACGGCCGCGTGGTGCCCGGTGCCCATGACGTCGCTGAGCGTGAGCAGACCCGCGACCTCGTCGTCGGCCACCGGACCCGGCACGACCGCGAGCGTGCCGTCGGCGAGCGGAACCCGCACGTACTCGCCCTGGCCGCCGTCGGCGAACCCGCCGAAACGGTCGTCGCTCCCCCACCAGCCGCCGGCGAGGCATGACGTGCTCACGCCGTTGAGGCAGTTGGCGCACGTGCCGTCGCACACGTAGAACGGTGCGATCACGAAGTCGCCGGGCGTCACCCTGCGCACGTCGACGCCGACGGCCTCGACGATGCCGACGAACTCGTGTCCGATGCGGTGAGGCTCGTCGGTGGGCGTCACGCCTCGGTACGGCCAGAGGTCCGAGCCGCACACGCACGCGGCGACGACGCGGACGATGGCGTCGGCTCCGGTGGAGAGCACGGGATCGGGGACGTCCTCGACGCGGATGTCACGGGCAGTATGGATGACGGTGGCGCGCATGCGACGACTCTATGACGGGCCGCTCGCCACCGAGGCCGCTCTACGCTGAGGGAATGCCGATCGAGCCGGGGACCTACCGCCACTTCAGGGGCGCCGAGTACGAGGTGATCGGGGTCGCCCGGCACAGCGAGACCGAGGAGGAGCACGTCGTCTATCGTGCGCTCTACGGCGAGCGCGGACTCTGGGTGCGCCCCGCGTCGATGTGGGAGGAGCAGGTCGAGCACGACGGCCACCGCGGCCCCCGCTTCACCCGGAGCGGCTGAACTTCCGGCCGGTCGCGCCCCGCTGTTCGTCCGTCTCAGCCGCGGAGAGCGTCGGCGATGGGCTGATCGCCGTTCCCGAAGCGGATGCTGCGCCCCGCGGTCGCCGGATCGTCCACGACCGCGGCCACGACGGCCGCGACGTCCGCCCTGCTCACCTCACCACGCCCGGTGGGGTCGACCTGGATGCGTCCGGTGGGCGGATCGAGCGTCAGCGTGCCCGGCCCGAGGATCGTCCAGTCGAGCTCCGAGGCCTGCAGATGCGCATCGGCGGCCCACTTGGCGTCGGCGTACGGGAAGAAGGAGCTCTCGGGCGAGACGCCGTGGTCGGAGCGCGAGCCGATCCACGACACCATGATGTAGCGGCGCACGCCGGCGGCGGCCGCAGCATCCATCGATCTGATGGCGGCATCGCGGTCCACGGCGTACGTGCGATCCGGGTCGCCGCCGCCGGCCCCGGCCGACCAGACGACGACGTCGTTGCCGGAGACGAGGTTCGTGAGCTGATCGAGGTCGAACCTCTCGACGTCGGCGATGAGCGGCACAGCGCCGGCCGCGGCCACCTCCGCCTCGTGCGCGGGGTTGCGGATCACGGCGGTGACCGTATGGCCGCGCTCGGCCAGCAGGGGCTCGAGCAGCAGCGCGACCTTGCCGTGGCCGCCGAAGATCAGGACGCGGGCCATGGGCCCTCCTCTCGTCGGGTCTCCCCCACGCTACGCCGCGACGTCACCCACCGGGCGGAACCACTCAGGATCCATCGCGCGCCGGACCCTCCGCCGCGCCGCCGGCTGCGGCATCCGCTCCCTGCGATTCCTGCGCAAGCAGGCTGTGACGGCGCCCCCACAGCAGATAGAACGCGAGCACTGCGAGGACCCACACGGCGAACCAGACGTAGGTCGACCAGCCAAGCCCCACGATGAGGTACAGGCACGCGGCGATCGCGAGAATCGGCGTAACCGGGTACCCCGGCACACGGAACGCTCGGGGGAGGTCGGGACGCGTCCGGCGCAGCACGATCACGCCCAGCGACACGACGATGAATGCGACCAGGGTGCCCATCGAGACCAGGTCCCACAGACTCGACAGCGGGATGAGGCCGGCCAGCAGCGACACCGCGATCGCCACAACGACCGTCGAGAACACCGGTGTGTGGGTGCGCGGGTCGACTCGCGCGAACGCCGACGGAAGCAGGCCGTCGCGGCCGATCGCGTACAGGATGCGGGTCTGTCCGAACAGCGTGACGAGCGTGACGGAGAAGATCGACACCACGGCACCCGCAGCGAGCAGCGTCGCCGGCCACGACGCACCGAGCACATCGCCCAGGATGACCGCGAGCCCGGCGCTCTGCTGCTCGGGGTCCGAGAAGTCCTGCGCCGGTTGGGCGCCGACCGCCGCGATCGCGACGAAGAGGTAGACCGCGACGACGACGGCGAGCGCGATCATGATGGCGCGCGGAAGCGAGCGCTGGGGATCGCGCACCTCGTCGCCCGCGGTCGAGACGGCGTCGAGGCCGATGAAGGTGAAGAAGATGGTCCCTGCCGCAGCGGTGACGCCCGCAGCGCCGTGCGGGGCGAAGTCGGCGAAGTGATCGGCGTTGAAGGCGGTGACGGCGATCGCCGCGAACATCAGCAGCACCCCGATCTTGATGAGCACCATGACCGTGTTCACCGCCGCCGACTCGCGCGTGCCCCGGATGAGCAGCAGTGCGCACAGGCCGACCAGCACGACCGCCGGAAGGTTGACGATTCCGCCCTCGAGCGGACCGACGGTCAGGGCGACCGGAATGCTCCACCCGAACAGGTCGCCCACCAGCCGGTCGAGGTAGCCGCTCCAGCCCGACGCCACGGCGGCCGTCGAGACCCCGTACTCGAGCGTGACGCAGGCCGCGACCGCCATCGCCACGATCTCGCCGAGGGTGGCGTACGCGTACGAGTAGGTCGAACCCGACACCGGCACCGCCGACGCCATCTCGGCGTAGCAGACCGCCGCCAGTCCCGCCGCGATCGCGGCGACGACGAAGGCCAGGACGACCGCCGGGCCGGCCAGCGGAACCGCCTCGTGCATCACGAAGAACACGCCGGTCCCGATCGTGGCGCCCACGCCGAGCATCGCGAGTTGAAACGTGCCGAGGCCGCGGGTCAGGCCACCGGGAGAGGCGACCGGGGCCGTCACCGGCTTGCGTCTGAACAGCTCGCGCGCGGCGCTCATGCGACGACCTTTCCGGGGCGCAGATAGGGCGGTGGTCAGGAAACCGTCCCCACGCTACTCGCCTGGTGCGCCGCGCACCCAGGCCGTAGCGTGGCAGGATGCCGCAGCCCGAGCTCGACGCCGTCGCCACCGTCCTCGACCAGCGCGCTCGCGCGGACGCGATGAACGGCGTCGTGTCGATCGACGTCGACGGCACGCCTGTCTTCGCGCAGGCGTACGGACTGGCCGACCGCGCGCACGTCGTGCCGAACACCGTCGACACGCGCTTCGGTACGGCGAGCGCGAGCAAGGCGTTCACCGCGCTCGCCGTGATGGCGCTGGTCGAGGACGGCGCGCTGCAGCTCGACACGCCGGTGCGCAGCATTCTGGGTCGCGATCTTCGCACGATCGACGACGGCGTCACCGTCGAGCACCTCCTCTCGCACACGTCAGGGATCGGCGACTACCTCGACGAGGAGGCCGACTGGGAAGTCGACGACTACGTGCTCACGGTCCCCGTCCACGAGCTCGCGCAGACCGAGGCGTTCGTGCGCGCCGTGGACGGCCAGCCGCAGAAGTCCGCACCCGGCGAGCGCTTCGCCTACAACAACGGCGGTTACATCGTGCTGGCGATCGTCGCGGAGCGGGTGTCCGCGCTGGGGTTCCACGAGCTCGTCGGCGAGCGCGTGCTCGCGCCGGCCGGCATGGAGCGCAGCGGCTACCTCCGGCTCGACGAGCTGCCCGGCGACGCCGCGATCGGGTACGTGTACGAGGAACCCGACTCGTTGCGCTCGAACGTGCTGCATCTGCCGGTCCGCGGGAACGGCGACGGCGGCGCCTTCACCACGGCCCCCGACCTCAGCCGGTTCTGGCGCGCGCTCGCCGACGGCGCAGTGCTGTCCGCGTCATCGGTCGCCGAGCTCTGGCGGCCGCGCCATACCGACGAGTCCGAAGGGCTGCGCTACGGCCTCGGCTTCTGGCGCGACCTCGAGGGGCCGGGAATCGTGCTCGAGGGGTACGACGCGGGCGTGTCGATCCGGTCGCGCTTCGATCCCGAGACACGCACCACGGTGACCATCGTGGCGAACAGCTCCGAAGGCGCATGGGGCGTCATCAAGGCGTACTCCGACGCTCTCTCGGGCTGAACCCGGTTACGCCGCTGCGGCGGTGCGCTCCCCGACGATCGCGCGCACGGCGTCGCGCCCGGCGCGGTTCGCCCCGACCGTGGACTGCGACGGCCCGTACCCGATGAGGAACACCCGCGGCTCATCGATGGAGCGCCCATCGGCGACGCGGATGCCACCCTCCGGCGTGCGCAGGCGCAAGGGCGCGAGGTGATCGACCGCCGCGCGGAAGCCCGTCGCCCAAAGGATGACGTCGGCGGCCACGAACGTGCCGTCTGGCATCCTGACACCGCCCTCCTCCAGGGACGTGAACATCGGATGCCGCACCAGCACGCCTCGCGCATCGGCGGCGCGTGCCCACGGCGTCCAGTGCATGCCCGTCACCGAGATGACGCTCCCGGGCGGTAAGCCGCGTCGCACGCGGTCCTCCACCCCCGCGATCGCGGCCACCCGGGCCGGGATGTCGAAGTCCTCCTCGACCCACTCGGGTTCCCGGCGCGTGACCCAGAACGTCTCGGCGACGTGCGAGATCTCGTCGAGCAGCTGCACCGCCGAGACGCCCGCCCCCACGATCACGACCCTCTTGCCGGCGAACTCCTCGCGCGACACGTAGTCCGCCACGTGCAGCTGACGGCCGAGGAAGCGTTCCTGGCCGGGATAATGCGGCCAGAACGGGCGGGACCACGTGCCGGTGGCGTTGATCACGTAGCGCGCAGTCCAGGCACCGTGATCCGTCTCGACGAGCAGGCGCCCGTCCGGGTCGTCGTCCTGTCGCCGCACCGCGCGCACCGCGACCGGCCGCTGCACGTCCAGGGCGTACCGCTCCTCGTACTCGGCGAAGTACGCGGGGAGGATGTCGCGGCTGGAGGCCGCGGGATCCGCCGGCGGGACGGGGAAGCCGGGCAGCTCGTGGATGCCGTTCACCGTCGCCATGCGCAGTGAAGCCCAGCGATGCTGCCA
Organism: Microbacterium sp. CFH 31415; assembly: GCF_022538185.1. Lineage (GTDB taxonomy): Bacteria > Actinomycetota > Actinomycetes > Actinomycetales > Microbacteriaceae > Microbacterium. Next base: position 513,091 of record NZ_JAKYXC010000002.1, read on the forward strand.
CGCACCGCCCGGCTGCGCATCGGCGTCGAGCACCACGAACGTCTCGTCGCCGCGCTGTGCCCGCCCGACCGTCTCGAACCCGCGACGACGCAGGTGGTAGGCGGCCGAGAGCCCCGCCTGGCCGGCGCCGATCACGGCGACGTCGACGGCTGCGGGCTCCATACTCGGCACCAACAGCGCGCGGCGCCGTCGGATTCCCTGTCCCAGTCCGCCTGCGTGCGCGCCGCCCTTTCCGCCTTCCCACCCCACTGGTAGCGTCCGGAAGCGGAGATGCCATCGACGAAGGAGACGATGACGTGACGAATGTCCGCGACGATGCAGGAGCCCGCGCCGAGGCAGCGCGGCCACGCGAGCAGTGGACCGGCCAAGTCGGCTTCATCCTCGCGGCGATCGGCTCCGCTGTGGGGCTGGGCAACATCTGGCGGTTCCCCGGCGTCGCCTACGAGAACGGCGGAGGCGCATTCCTCATCCCCTACCTCGTGGCGCTGATCACGGCCGGCATCCCGATCCTCTTCCTCGATTACGCGATCGGGCACCGCTACCGCGGCGCCGCGCCGACGTCGTTCCGTCGGCTTGCCGGCAGGGGCAAGCGCGCAGTCGAGTCCCTCGGGTGGTTCCAGGTGTCGATCGCTTTCGTGATCGGGCTGTACTACACGGCCGTCATCGCGTGGGCGCTGAGCTACTTCATCTTCTCGTTCGACCTGCGGTGGGGTGACGACCCGGCCGGATTCCTCACGGGCGACTACCTGCAGGTCGGCGAGCCCGGCTTCAGCCTCGAGTTCGTCCCCGGGGTGCTGATCCCGCTGACCCTCGTGTGGATTGCCACCATCGCCGTGCTGTGGGCGGGCGTCGCCAAGGGACTCCAGCGGGTGAACGTGATCTTCCTCCCGCTCCTCGTCGTCGCCTTCCTCATCCTCGTCGTGCGGGCGCTCTTCCTCGACGGCGCCGTCGAGGGTCTGAACGCCCTGTTCACGCCGAACTGGGAGGCGCTGGCGAACCCCAACGTGTGGATCGCGGCCTACAGCCAGATCTTCTTCTCGCTGTCCATCGCCTTCGGCATCATGATCACCTACGCCTCGTATCGGCGCCGGCGGTCGAACCTCACGGGCCCCGGTCTCGTCGTCGCGTTCGCGAACTCGTCGTTCGAGATCCTCGCCGGCATCGGAGTCTTCGCTACCCTCGGGTTCTTCGCGTTCGAGCAGGGCGTCGCGGTATCGGAGCTCGAGGGGCTCACGGGCGTCGGGCTGAGCTTCATCACCTTCCCCGCCATCGTGTCCCAGATGCCCGGCGGCCCGATCTTCGGAGTCCTCTTCTTCGGCTCTCTGGTGATGGCCGGCTTCACGTCACTGATCTCCGTGATCCAGGTGGTGTCGGCGGCGGTCCAGGAGAAGTTCGGCATCACCCGACGCACCGCGGCGGTCAGCGTGGGAGCGATCTCGGCCGTGCTGTCGATCCTGCTCTTCTCGACGACGACCGGGCTGCTCGCCCTCGACGTCGCCGACCAGTGGGCCAACAACGTCGGCATCGTCGCCTCCGCGGTGCTCATGACGATCGTCGTGATCTGGGTGCTCCGCCGCGGACCCGAGCTGCGCTTCCACCTCAACGCCGTCTCGACGTTCAAGGTCGGCCGCATCTGGGTGCTGCTCGTGGGTGTTCTCGCACCGATCGTGCTCGGCTACATGCTGATCCAGCGAATCGTCACGCTCGTGATCGAAGGATACGGAGGGATGCCGCCCTGGTACCTGCTGGTCGTCGGGTGGGGCACCATCGCATTCATCGTCATCGCCGCGATCGTGATGGCGCTCATCCCCTGGCGGTCGTCCCCCGACGCGTTCACCGCCTGGCCGCCGTACTCGTCGCCACCGCGGACCCCGGCGGAGGCATCCGCGAAGGAGGTGTCGTGATGACAGGAGTCGCCGTCACGTTCCTGATCCTGTCGGTCATCCTCGTCTGGGGCGGACTCGTCGCCAGCGCGCTGTACCTGCGGTCTCGGCCCGACCCCGCGGAGTACCCGCCGGGCGCGGTGGACGACCACCGCGAGGATGTCGCGCCCATCGAGCACGACACCTGACGCGTCAGTTCAGCGCGCGGGTGCTCGCCGGGATGACCCCGTCCGCGTAGAGGTCTGCGGCGACGTCCTGCAGCGCCGTCAGAGCGACGCGCTGCGGGGCCGGGCCGAAGGAGATGCGCGCGACGCCGAGCTCCTCGTACTCGTGTGCGGTGAGCGCGCCGGGCAGGCCGATCACGCTGACCTTGCGCTCGCCGATGCCTTCGACGAGCCGGCGCGTGACGTCGGCGTCGAGGATGCCGGGCACGAACACGAGGTCGGCGCCGGCGGCCAGGTACGCGCGGCCGCGCTCGATCGCGTCGGCGATGGAGTCGTCGAGCGGCCGTCCACCCGCGCGCACGAACGCGTCGGTGCGGGCGTTGAGCACGAACGGGACGCCCTCCGCCTCGCCCGCGGCGACGATCGCCTCGACCGCGGCGACCGAGTCCGCGAGCGGCTGGAGCCGATCCTCGACGTTCGCGCCGACGATGCCCTTGCCGATCGCACGGCGCACCGTCTCGCCCGGGTTGCCGTGACCGGCGTCCAGGTCGGCTGTCACCGGCAGGTCGCCGACCGCCTCGACGATGCGGCCGACCATCTCGAGCATGAGGTCGAGCGGGATCTGGCCGTCGCCGTACCCATAGGAAGCGGCGATCGAGTGCCCCGCCGTCGCGATCGCCCGCGTCTCGGGCAGCGCCGCGATCGTCTTCGCGGACACCGCGTCCCACACGTTCACGAGCCGGAGGATCTCCGGGGCGGCGTGGAGACGGGCGAGGGACTGGGCTCTGTCGACCTGGGTGCTCATGCCCCCACGCTAACGGGATCGTGCGGTGACGGCACGGGGCGGCTCGGCTTCGGCTACGACACCACGCCGTCGAGGTACCACCACCGTCCGCCGCCGCGAACGAACCTGCTCCGCTCGTGCAGGGTGCCGCGCTCGCGCACGGACGACCACGACGCCCGGAACTCGACGAATCCCCGTGCGTCCTCCTCGCCGCCCTCCTCCGTCGCGAGGATCTCGAGTCCCGTCCAGCGCTGGGCGGGATCGAGGTCGAGTGACTCGGGGCGGGTTCCGGGATGCCAGGTATCGGAGAGATACCGTTCGTCACCGGTGACGAACCCGGTGTAGCGCGAGCGCATCAGGCGCTCGGCGGTCGGGGCGACTGCCCCTCCGGCGAGCAGCGGTCCGCAGCATCCGTCGAACCGGTCTCCGCTCCCGCAGGGGCACGGCCGCTCTGCGGCGGGGCGGCGAAACCTGTCGTCGCGGGCGGACGAGGCGGCCGCACCGAACGACATGTCAGAACCCCGCCCGCTCGGCGCAGGCCACGCAGCGGGTCGCGGTGGGTCGTACGGCGAGTCTCTCCGGCGGGATGCCGCGGCCGCAGTCGATGCAGATGCCGTCGCTCCCCGACCGGCGTCGCGCGAGGACGTCGTCGATCTCGGCGAGCTCGCGCAGCGCGGCGCCGCGCAGACCCTCGAGGCGCGCCCACTCGCTCGACAGGGTGACGCCTTCGGGATCGTGCTCATCGTCGGCGTTGTCGCTGCCCCGGTCGGAGCGCAGCTGCGCGATAGAACTCTCGAGGCCCGTCAGCCGCGCGGCGGCAGCCGACCGCAGCGCTTCGAGGTCTGCGTCGCCCTCGCGGCTCGCAGCTGCGTCGTCGGACGGGGCGGAAGCGGAGCGCGCGGACATCGTCTCCGAGCCTACGCGCCGCGGTCGCACCGGTGCCGCGAACACGAACGGGCACCAGTCGACTCCCAGGTGGGAGTGGGATTCTTGAGGTGTCCCCATGGCATCGCGCGGCGCCCGATTCGGGCCCGGCAGACGGTATGGGATCAGACGGCGCCGACGCTCGGCGGGGCCCCGCCTCGTGCCCACCCCCAGGGGCACGAGGGGCGGCCTCTGCGAGTCGCCCAGAGCCGGCGGTCACGGCCCCCCACGAGATCGCCGGCTCCTCCCCAGGACGCATTCTTCGTCGCCGTACCGGCGGTGTGGATAAGTCCGTCGGGCACGAACCCGTCGTGGGTACGTTGGGGGCGTGACTTCGCGACCGGCCCCGATGATCCTCGTGGCGTTCGCGCTCGCCGCCATTCTGGCCGGCTGCGCGCCCGCCTCCGAGCCGGAGCCCACCTCGACGGGCGCGTTCGCCGACGAGGCCGAGGCTTTCGCCGCGGCCGAAGAGACGTACCGCGCCTACGTCGATGCGCTGAATGCCGTGGACCTCAGCGATCCTGCGACCTTCGAGGACGTCTACGCGTGGACGACCGGGGAGGCGAACGTGGAGGCACGCGAAGGCTTCACGCAGATGCATGCGGACGGCTGGGCTGTAGGTGGTACCAGCACACCGACCGTGGTGAGCCCGCGAGCGATTGAGGGTGATCGGTCCGATCGAGCCGAGGTCGCGATATGCCTGGACGTGAGTGACGTGACGCTGACGGATGCGACCGGAACGTCGGTCGTTGGCACCGATCGCCCGGACGTGCAGAGCATGCTCGTGACCCTTGAGCGATCTCCGAGCACCCCCACCGGCTGGGCTATCAGTGAGTTCAGCGGCCGCGAGGGGGCGCCGGCATGCGATTGAGAATTACCCTGACGGCGACGGCGATCGCGCTTGCGTTGCTCGCAGCACCTCAGACAGCACACGGGGACGATGGTTGTGACTTCAGCGGCTGGCATAGCGCCTGCAATGCGACCAACTCAGGCGACCAGGTCGACATCTCCGCCGGCCTATCCCGCCCTGGCTCCCAGCCAGACATCCCGGGCAACTCCGACCGCCCGTCTCACCCCGACGACCCCGCGCCAGAGGCGCCCGACGAGGTCGAAGAGTGCGGGCCGCTCGGCTGCCGCGGCAACTATGAAGTGGCAGGGCTCCCCGAGGTGACGCTCGCCGACCTGGCGTCGTTCCGGCCGGCCACACCGCAGCTCACCGGCGAGCCGGCCGGGTTCGGTGTCGTGGGCATGCCGACGAACCTGGTGGGCGCGGCATCCGAGCAGCGTCTCTCGGGAACCCTGCTCGGCTGGGACGTGACCGTCCGCTTCGTTCCGGCCGAATTCGTCTTCTCACACGGCGACGGCACATCGGCGACCACGACCACCGGCGGCGCGAGCTGGGCCCGCCTCGCACAGGCGCAGTTCACCCCGACGGCGACGAGCCACGTGTACGGCGAGCGCGGCACGTATCCGGTGTCGGTGACCGTGCGGTACGCGGCATCCGTCGACTTCGGCACCGGCCTCTGGCTGCCCGTCGACGGCTTCGTGACGGCGGCGAGCGGCGACTACGACGTGCGCGTCGTCGAGGTGCGCACCGCGCTTGTCGACGAGACCTGCCGCGAGAACCCGTCGGGTCCGGGCTGCTGAGCCTCCTCCCCGCACGTCCGAGCGCCATGCCAGGATGAAGCGCGTGACCGACCGCCTCATGCTCCTCGACTCGGCTTCGCTCTACTTCCGCGCGTACTACGGCGTCCCCGACACGGTGCGCGCACCCGACGGCACGCCGGTGAACGCGGTGCGCGGCTTCCTCGACATCATCACCCGGCTGGTCACGACCTACCAGCCGACGCATCTCGTGGCCTGCTGGGACGACGACTGGCGTCCGCAGTGGCGCGTCGACCTCATCCCGACCTACAAGACCCATCGCGTCGCCGAGGTGGTCGCGGTCGGTCCCGACATCGAGGTCGTCCCCGACCCGCTCGAGGCGCAGGTGCCGGTCATCCGCGAGACCCTCGACGCCCTCGGCATCCGCATCGTCGGCGCTGCCGAGCACGAGGCCGACGACGTCATCGGCACGCTGGCGACGCGCGCCACCATTCCGGTCGACGTCGTGACCGGCGACCGCGACCTGTTCCAGCTCGTAGACGACGCCCGCGACGTGCGCGTCGTCTACACGGCTCGGGGCATGAGCAACCTCGAGGTGCTGACCGACGCGAGCGTGGTCGCCAAGTACGGCGTGCTGCCCAGCCAGTACGCCGACTTCGCCACCCTCCGCGGCGACTCCTCCGACGGGCTGCCCGGCGTCGCGGGCATCGGAGAGAAGATCGCCGCCGGACTCCTGGCCGCCCACGGCGACCTGCCCGGCATCCTCGCCGCCGCCGAATCAGGCGAGGGCATGTCGGCCGGCGTGCGCGCGAAGCTCGAGGCCGGCGCGCCCTACCTGGCGGTCGCCCCGAAGGTGGTCGCCGTGGTGCGCGACCTTCCCCTGCCCGAGGTCGACGCGCGCCTCCGCCCGCTCGACGCCGAGCGGAAGGCGGCGGCTGAGGCCCTCGCCGAGCGCTGGGCGCTGGGTTCCTCGATGGCGCGCATCACCGACGCCCTCGAGCGCGTCGACGCCTGACCGCGCCCCCGCCCGCTCACCTGTCACGCCGTGCCGGGGCGCCCGGCGCTTCGTGACAGGTGAGGAGGCGATGGCAGGGGTCAGGTCGTCGGGGAGAGGCCGAGCCCCGCGGCGATCACGCCGCGCGCCCAGATGTAGTGGTTCCCGCCGCACTCCCACGCGAACTCGCCGAGAGGCGATCCCTGCGTCCACGCGAAGGCGTCGGGTGCGGTGAGCTCGGCGTCCGTGCGGAGCGCGACCATGGCCTGCAGCGCCTCGTGCGAGGCCCGTACGAGTGCCAGCAGTTCGCCGAGCCCGGTGCCCTGCCACTGCTGTCGCAGGTCCTCGTTCAGCTGTGCGAGCTCGCGCCAGGTGTATCCCTCCGCGGGGATCGCGGGAGAGCCACCGGCCTCTCCGTCGGAGTACCACCGCTCCAGCAGGATGTGCCAGGCATGCAGGTGGGCGATCACGTCGCGCACGGTGCGGTCTCGTCCCTCGCCGGCGAACTGCTCGGTCAGGCGATCCTCCGGCAGCCCTTCGATCAGCGCGAAGAGCGCGGCGAACTCGGCGTCGTTGCGGGCGATGAGCTCTGCGTGCGTATAGTCCACGACGCCACCGTAGCCGGGAAGCCCGCCGAGGTCACCGATCGCGTGCGGTCCACTCGCGCAGGCGATCGAGCGGCCAGGTGGTGACGATCCGGTCCGCCGGGACCCCCATCCGTTCCGCGCGCTCCGCGCCGTGGTCGATCAGCGACAGCTGCCCGGGCGCATGGGCGTCGGAGTCGATCGAGAAGAGGCATCCGATCTCCAACCCGAGCGCGATGAGCTCGTCGGGCGGGTCCTGCCGCTCCGGGCGGGAGTTGATCTCGACCGCGACGCCGTGCGACGCGCACGCCTCGAAGACCGCTTCCGGGTCGAACGTCGACTGCGGCCGGGTGCCGCGCGCGCCTTCGACCAGGCGTCCCGTGACGTGACCGAGCACGTCGACGTGCCGGTTGGACGCGGCTGCGACGAGCCGTCGCGTCATCGGCGCCCGCTCCATCCGCAGCTTCGAGTGCGCCGAGGCCACGACGATGTCGAGCTCCTCGAGCAGGCCGGCCTCCTGGTCGAGGGCGCCGTCGTCGAGGATGTCGACCTCGATGCCCGACAGCAGGGTGAACCCGTCCCCGCTCATGCCGGCGACGACCTCGAGCTGGGCGCGCAGGCGCTCGGGCGAGAGCCCGTTCGCGACGCGAAGCCTCGGCGAGTGGTCGGTGAGCGCAAGGTACTCGTGGCCGAGCGCGCGCGCCGCGTCGACCATGAGGTCGATCGAGGTGAGGCCGTCCGACCAGTCGCTGTGCGCGTGCAGGTCGCCGCGCAGGAGCCCCCGCAGCCGAGACGCCACCACCACCCCCGCGCGCTCGCGGAGATCGGCGAGGTAGGCCGGCACGCTCCCGCCGAGCGCTTCCTGGATGACGGCGAAGGTCGAGTCGCCGATGCCCTTGCGACGGCGGAGGGATGCGGCATCCCGCAGCTGCTCGTCTGTCAGGCCCGCGATCGCGTCGGCCGCCGCGCGGAACGCCTTCGACTTGTACCGCGACGACCGCTCGCGCTCGAGCAGCGTCGCGATCTCGGTGAGCGCGTCGTGGGGATTCATCGCGCGCCCGGCGACGGGCAACGGGTCATTCGACGGCCAGAGCCGATCGCTTCACGACGACGGGGACGTCCGCGAGCCGGTGGATAGCCCATCCGAACAGGATCGCGAGCACGCCCATGCCTGCCGCGAACAGTGCGACGCCGTACGCGACGACCGAGGTGAACAGCGACGCGCGCAGGAACGACGCCTGCATCATCGTCGCCCGGATCGGGTCGTCCTGGTCGAGCTCGGCGTAGGTCTTGCCGCCCGACGCCTGCAGCGCGTGGTGGTTGATGATGTCGGCCTGGACGTAGGCCGTCACGGGACCTGTGACCTGCTGACCCTGGAACGCCACGGCGTCGTCCGGAATCGTGATGTTCTCCGCGGTCAGCTGCATCGTCACCGCGATCCACGCGATGATCGCGACGACGATCAGCAGGACGCCGCCGATGATGCCCAGCACGCCGACCGCCTTGACGAGGCCGACCTTCTTCGCCGGCGGCTCGACGGCGTCTGCGGTCGTCGTGGGAAGGTCCTGGCTCATGGCGTCCTCCTGATCGGTGATCGTGGGGCCACGCTATCGGCGCGCCCGACCACGAGGGAAGAGCGCGAGCCGTGCAAAAGGCGTCGCGTCAGGAGGCGAGCGCCCGAGTGACCGCGACCCACCGGTCGAGAGTCGCGAGTGCCGCGCCGCTGTCGATCGCCTCGGCGGATGCATCCCGCGCCTCGGCGAGGCGCTCCAGGATCGGCCGCTGCACCTGCGCCGCATCCTGGAACAGGCGGTAGGCCACGATTCCGGCGGCGGCATTGAGCAGCACGATGTCGCGCACCGGACCCTCCTCACCGCCGAGCACGCGCCGCACGACGGCCGCATTGTGGGCGGGGTCGCCGCCGAGCAGGTCGTCGATGTCGGCGAGCGGGATGCCGAGGTCGCGCGGATCGAGGTCGTGCTCGTGGATGTCGCCGCGGCTGACCTCCCAGAGGCGGCTGTGGCCCGTGGTCGTCAGCTCGTCGAGCCCGTCGTCGCCGCGGAACACCAGGGCGGTCGCGCCGCGGGTGCGGAACACACCGGTGATGAGCGGCACTCGGTCGAGCTGCGCCACACCGACGGCGTTCGCCTCGGCGCGGGCGGGGTTGCACAGCGGACCCAGGAAGTTGAAGACCGTGGGCACGCCCAGCTCGCTGCGCGTGGGCCCCGCGTGCTTGAAACCCGGGTGGAAGGCAGCGGCCCATGCGAAGGTGATGCCGGCCCGCGGCAGTGCCTCGGCCACGGCCTCGGGCGGGAGCGAGAGGTCGACGCCGAGAGCGCCCAGCACGTCGGATGAACCCGAGGCCGAGCTGGCCGCGCGATTGCCGTGCTTGACGACAGGGACTCCGGATGCCGCGGCCACGAGCGCGGCCATGGTGGAGACGTTGACCGTGCCGAAGCGGTCGCCACCCGTGCCGACGATGTCGAGGACGGCGGGGTCGACGCGCAGCGGCACCGCCGCCTCGAGGATCGCGTCGCGGAACCCGACGATCTCGTCGACCGTCTCGCCCTTGGCGCGCAGTGCCAGGAGGAATCCCGCCAGCTGCGACGGGGTCGCCGAGCCGTTCATGATCTGCCGCATCGCCCACGTCGACTCCGAGACGCTGAGGTCGCGCCGTTCCAGCAGCGTGGTGAGGACGTTCGGCCACGTGTACAGCTCCGCCATGACCACGAGCCTAGCCGTGCGGCGGGATCGGAACCGTTTCGTGACACGGCGTCCCGCCGCGGCCGGTTCTGCGTCTTCATCTCGTGTTCACGGCATACTCGCGGGCACCTCTTAGGTCGTCCTAAGTTCCGTCCGTGGCAATTGCATCGCCCGTGATGCGAATATCGTGTCCCAGGATCGGCCATAATGGGGAGCGTGACGACCTCCTCAGCGACCTACGCCCAGGCCATGCGGTCCGTCAAGCGGCCCGATCCGGTCGCCGTCGGAACGATCGTGTGGCTCGGCAGCGAGGTGATGTTCTTCGCGGGTCTCTTCGCGATCTACTTCACCCTGCGCAACGCCTCCCCCGATCTGTGGGCGGAAGAGACGCAGCTGCTCAACATCCCCTACGCAACCGTGAACACGATCATCCTCGTGCTCTCGTCGGTCACCTGCCAGATGGGCGTCTTCGCCGCTGAGCGATTCCAGCCCTACTCGACGCGCAAGCGCGGCTGGCTCGGCTGGGGCATGGTCGAATGGTTCTGGCTGACCTTCGCCCTCGGCGCCATCTTCGTGTCGGGTCAGGTGTGGGAGTACGCGCAGCTCGTCGCCGAGGGGATGCCGATCACCGCGAACTCGTACGCGTCGGCGTTCTACCTCACCACCGGGTTCCACGCGCTCCACGTCACAGGCGGCCTCATCGCCTTCCTCCTGGTGATCGGCCGCGCCTACGCCGTCAAGAACTTCGGGCGCAAAGAGATGACGTCCTCGATCGTCGTGTCGTACTACTGGCACTTCGTCGACGTCGTCTGGATCGCCCTGTTCCTCGTCATCTACTTCCTGAAATAAGAGCGGAGCTGATTCCCGACATGGCACGAGACACCCCGCGCCGCTCGAAAGGCCGCCGCAGCCCCTGGGCTGCTGCCGCGCTCATCGGCATCGGACTTCTGATCACCGGCGGCGTGTACGCCGGCGCGTCCGCGGCCGTGGCCGCCACGACCGAGACCACGGTCGCCACTGCGACCACGGTGGAGGACGGCAAGCTGCTGTTCCAGGCGAACTGCGCCACCTGCCACGGTCTCGACGTGCAGGGCACGCCCGACGGCCCGTCGCTGTACGGCGTGGGCGAGCTCGCGGTGCACTTCCAGATGAGCACCGGCCGCATGCCCCTGCAGATGCAGGGACCCCAGGCTCCGCAGAAGCCCGTCCAGTTCACCGACGATCAGATCGCCGCGGTCGGCGCCTACATCCAGAGCATCGCCCCCGGTCCTAGCTTCCCGTCGGAGGAAGTGCTCGACGGCGAGGGCAACGCCGCCGAGGGCGGCGAGCTGTTCCGCATCAACTGCGCGATGTGCCACAACGTGGCCGGCGCGGGCGGAGCGCTGACCGAGGGCAAGTACGCCCCGGCGCTCTACAACACCACCCCGCTCAACATGTACGCGGCGATGGTCACCGGTCCGCAGAACATGCCGGTCTTCAACGACATGACGCTGACGACCGAGGAGAAGCGCGACATCATCTCCTACCTGCTGTTCCTGCAGGACACCCAGTCGCCCGGCGGGTTCACGCTCGGATCGCTCGGCCCCGTCTCCGAGGGCCTCTTCATCTGGATCTTCGGCATCGGCTCGCTGATCGCCATCACCGTGTGGATCACGGCGAAGTCCAACTGAACGTACTGACACGCAAGACCTGACGAGGAGCAGCATGGCACACGAGGACGACCCGCTCGAGCACGAGAGGGCTTCCTGGAAGCCCTCCACCGGGCTCGCCGTCGCGGTCAACGACCCGGTGCGCGCCCCGGAGTTCCCTCCGCATCGCGAGCGGATGACCGACAAGGACCCGAAGGCCATGAAGGCCGCCGTCCGCACGGTCTACACGCTGTTCTACCTGTCGATCGCCGGCAGCATCTGGGCGATCGCGGCCTACATGCTCTTCCCGATCGAGAGCGGGCGGATGACCGACATCCGCAACAACAACCTCTTCATCGGTCTCGGCATCGCCTTCGCCCTGCTCGCCATCGGCGTGGCAGCCATCCACTGGTCGAAGGCGGTCATGTCCGACCGCGAGTTCGTCGAGCCGCGGCACGCGACCCGCGGGCGTGATTCGACGCGTGAGGCCGCCATCCAGGCGTTCGCCGACGCCAACGAAGACTCCGGCTTCGGTCGCCGCACGATGATCCGCAACTCGATGATCGCCGCGCTCGTCGCCTCGGTGGCGCCCGCGATCGTGCTGTTCCGCGGCCTCGCCCCGCAGGACTCGCCCGAGCACCCCGAGGGCGGCAACCCGGTCTTCCTCCTCAGCCACACCATGTGGAAGGAGGGGATGCGCCTGGCCCACGACCCGAGCGGTGAGCCGATCCGCGCCGCGGACGTCACTCTCGGCTCGGCCGTGCACGTCATCCCGGAGGAGCTCGCCGAGCTCTCGCACAGCGACGGCTATCTCGAGGAGAAGGCGAAGGCCATCGTCCTCCTCATGCGCCTGCTGCCCGACCAGCTGATCGAGAGCCCGGAGCGCGCGGACTGGTCGTACGACGGGATCGTCGCCTACTCCAAGGTCTGCACGCACGTCGGCTGCCCGGTCGCCCTCTACGAGCAGCAGACCCACCACCTGCTGTGCCCGTGCCACCAGTCGCAGTTCGACGTGACCGACGCCGCGAAGGTCATCTTCGGGCCGGCCGCTCGTCCCCTGCCCCAGCTGCCGATCACGGTCGACGCCGAGGGCTACCTGGTCGCCCGCAGCGACTTCACCGAACCCGTCGGCCCGAGCTTCTGGGAGCGTCATTGAGTACCGCAACCGCAACCGAGGACCTCGTCGAGGCGCCTCCTGCCACGACGCCCCGTGACAAGCCGCTGGGCGGACGCTTCATCGGCGCCGCGTCGAACTACATCGACGAGCGCACGAGCCTGTCGGGCTTCGTCAAGGAGCTGGGCCGCAAGGTCTTCCCCGACCACTGGTCGTTCATGCTCGGCGAGATCGCCCTGTGGAGCTTCGTCGTCGTGCTGCTCACCGGCACGTTCCTGACGTTCTTCTTCCAGGCGTCGATGGTCGAGACGCACTACACCGGCGCCTACCTCCCGATGCGCGGCATCGAGATGTCTGCGGCGATGGCGTCCACCCTCGAGATCTCGTTCGATCTCCGCGGCGGGCTTCTGGTGCGTCAGATGCACCACTGGTCCGCGCTCGTGTTCGTCGCCGGCATCGGCGTGCACATGCTCCGCGTGTTCTTCACCGGTGCGTTCCGCAAGCCGCGAGAGCTGAACTGGGTCATCGGGTTCATCCTCTTCATCCTCGCGATGGGCGAGGGCTTCACCGGCTACTCGCTCCCCGACGACGTCCTGTCGGGCAACGGCCTCCGCATCATCGACGGCATGGTCAAGGGCATCCCGCTCATCGGCACGTGGACCTCGTTCCTGCTGTTCGGCGGCGAGTTCCCCGGCACGGCGATCGTCGGCCGCCTGTACTCGCTGCACATCCTGCTGCTGCCCGCGATCCTCGTCGGCCTGCTCGTGCTCCACCTCATGCTGATGGTGATCAACAAGCACACCCAGTTCGGCGGCCCCGGCCGTGCCAACAGCAATGTCGTCGGCTACCCGATGATGCCGGTCTACATGTCGAAGATGGGCGGCTTCCTGTTCATCACGTTCGGCGTGATCGCGCTCATCGCGGCGCTGTTCACGATCAACCCGATCTGGAACTACGGCCCGTACGACCCGTCGCCCGTCTCCGCCGGCACGCAGCCCGACTGGTACATCGGCTTCGCCGACGGTGCCCTGCGCCTCGTGCCCCCGGGCTGGGAGTTCGTCTTCCTGGACCGCACCTGGTCGTTCAACATCATCGTTCCGCTCGTGGCGCTCGGTCTGTTCATCGTCCTCGTGCTCATCTACCCCTTCATCGAGGCGTGGGTGACCGGAGACAAGCGCGAGCACCACATCGCCGAGCGTCCGCGCAACGCCCCGACCCGCACCGCCATCGGTGCCGCCGGTGTCACGTTCTACGCCGTCCTCTGGGCAGCGGCGGCGTCCGACATCATCGCGACCCACTTCTGGCTCACGATGGAGGGCGTCATCCACACCCTCCAGGCGCTGCTCTTCATCGGCCCGATCGTTGCGTACTTCGTCTCGAAGCGCATCGCGATCGCGCTCCAGAAGAAGGACCGCGAGATCGCCCTGCACGGCTACGAGTCCGGGCGCATCGTCCGCCTCCCCGGTGGCGAGTACATCGAGGTGCACCAGCCCGTCGACGAGTACGAGCGCTACAAGCTGGTCGACTTCGTGACGTACGAGCCGCTCGTCGTGCGGCCGAACGCAAAGGGCCGCATCCCGTGGCACGAGAACCTCCGCGCGGTCATCTCGCGCTGGTTCTTCGAGGACCGCCTCACCCCGGTCACCCAGACCGAGCTCGACGAGGCCCTCTCGCACCAGCACCACACTCTCGACCACATCGCTGAGGAAGAGGACGCCGAGATCCAGGCCGCGCACGAGCGCGCCGGGGTGCCGGATGCTCCTCACGTACCCCTCGACGACGGTCGCAACAGCGAGACTGCGGTCCGTCCGACGAACGTCATCGTTCCCGAGGACGGCCAGAAGAAGCCGCGCAACCGAGAGAAGGACGCCGACCGCTGACGTCGTCTTCCGCGTCAGAACGCCCCGGCACGACCCTTCACGGGTTCGCAGCCGGGGCGTTCTGCATTACCGCTCCCCCGCGCGAACCCCGCGCGTCGCGCGGCCGGTCGGCAGAAATCCGGCGACCCCTGACAGCCCGACGGCACGGAGCGCGAGGCCCCCTCCCGTAACGTGGACGCATGACCACAGCTCTCGACTACTTCTCGGCCAAGCTCTCTCTCGAGACGGACGCCTCGGATGTCTACGCAGCGCAGAAGGCCGGAGAGACGTTCGTCCTCGTCGACGTGCGCAGCGATGAGGCATGGGCACAGGGACGGATCGCCGGGGCAGTCCACATGCCACACCACGAGATCGCACAGCGCGCCGCGGCCGAGCTCGACAAAGGCGTGCCCGTCGTCGTCTACTGCTGGAGCCCGGGCTGCAACGGCGGCGCGAAAGGCGCCCTGCAGTTCGCGAAGCTCGGCTTCGAGGTGCGCGAGATGATCGGCGGCTACGAGTACTGGATCCGCGAGGGTCAGCCCATCGAGAACGACAAGGGCCCGCTCCCCCGGGTGTTCGATGCGCAGGTCATGGTCGTGCGCTCGCGCCTTGCACCCTGAGAACGATTCAGGGCGCCGCTCAGGCCGACTCCAGGCCCTCGTTCAGGCCTTCGGTGAATCGGGCCGCGGCCGCCCCGTAGAACGATGTCCTGCTGCTCAGCCCGAACGGCTCCGCCGGGCCGAGCTCCACGTCGCAGATCACGACCGTGACATTGTCGCGTGTGCCGGCCGTCAGCCCGAGGGCGACTGCGGCACCCGCGGCCTCGACAGCGTCGCCGCACCGCGCAACCACCGCCGCGATGTCGCTCGCCGGCACGTAGTCGGTCAAGCCGTCGCTGCACAGCAGCCAGCGATCGCCCTGCCGCGCATCGTGCTCCGCCACGACGACACGATCGCGCTCTCCACCGCTCAGCGAGGCGGTGATGAGGTTGCGTCGCGGATGGGTCGCGGCATCCGCTTCCGCCACCAGCCCTCGCTCGACGAGCACCTGCACGTACGAATCGTCACGCGTCTGCTGCGTCATGACGCCGTCACGCAGCAGATACGCGCGAGAGTCGCCGGTGTGAGCGAGCAGGAGCGTGTCGTCCTCCGACACGAAGACGCCGGTGAAGGTCGTCGCCATGCCCGACAGCGCGGGATTGCGCTCGACGTGGGCCCGCAGATCCCAATTGGCCGCTCTCACGCTGACAGCCAGCGCAGCGGCATCGACAGTGCCGACTCTGCCGGCCGCCAGACGATGCACGAACGCGGCCGAGGCGAGATCGCCGGCCGGACCGCCGCCCACACCGTCAGCCACCGCTCCGCCCCAGGGTGCCGTGAAGGCGGCGTCCTGGTTGACGGATCGGTAGGCTCCGGTGTCGGAGACGGCGGCGGCACGGAGCCGCACGCGGGAAGGCCGCAACGGCACGATCAGCGCGCGAAGTACCCGCGGTAGTACTCGTAGACCCAGCCGACAATGGCGATGACGAAGACGCCGACGCCGATCGGCACCATCCACGCGCCGACGGCCAGGCCGATCATCGCGAGAGCAGCCGAGAAGGCGAGGACGATCGGCCACCACGACCACGGGCTGAACTCGCCCAGCTCAGGATCGCCGTCGTCGATGTCGGACGTCAGGACGTCTTCGGGAAGCTCGCCACCCTGCGCATTGTGCACACGGCTGATGTAGAACGCGATCAGCGCACCCATCAGCGAGGTGAAGATCAGCGCCACGGCGCCGACCCACTCGATCGCGCGGTACCACGGCAGGTCGGGGTGCGCGACGATGTTCCACACGATGTAGACCATGCCCACGAGGGCGAAGAACACGGTGAGGAGCCACCAGAGTCCGGTATTGGTGCGCACTTACTTCACCTCTCCGTCGGCGGCGTCGACAACCGGGGCTTCGGGCGCGTCCTTCGCAGGTCCGACGCCGACGGGGATCCCGGCCTCGGGGTGGTTGAGGTCGAACGCCGGCCGCTCGCTGCGGATACGCGGGATCGACGTGAAGTTGTGCCGCGGCGGCGGGCACGACGTGGCCCACTCGAGCGAGGCGCCGTAGCCCCATGGGTCGTTCACGGTCACGCGCGGCGCCTTGCGGGCGGTGATCCACACGTTGAACAGGAACGGGATCATCGAGGCGCCGAGGATGATCGCGCCGACCGTCGAGACCTGGTTCTGCCACGTCCACCCATCGGCCGCCGAGTAGTCCGCGTAGCGGCGCACCATGCCGTCCACGCCCAGCCAGTGCTGGATGAGGAAGGTCATGTGGAAGCCGATGAACAGCAGCCAGAAGTGCACCATGCCGAGACGCTCGTTGAGCATCTTTCCGGTCCACTTCGGCCACCAGAAGTAGAAGCCGGCGAACATCGCGAAGACGACGGTCCCGAACACGACGTAGTGGAAGTGCGCGACGACGAAGTACGAGTCGGAGAGGTGGAAGTCCAGCGGCGGCGACGCGAGGATGACGCCGGTGAGGCCACCGAAGACGAACGACACGAGGAAGCCGAGGGCGAAGACCATCGGGGTCTCGAACGTCACCGAGCCTCGCCAGAGCGTTCCGATCCAGTTGAAGATCTTCACACCGGTCGGCACCGCGATGAGCATGGTCATCAGGGCGAAGAACGGCAGCAGCACCGCGCCGGTGACGTACATGTGGTGAGCCCACACCGCCACGGAGAGGGCGGCGATCGCGATCGTCGCGTAGACGAGCGTCTTGTACCCGAAGATCGGCTTGCGGCTGAAGACCGGGAAGATCTCCGAGACGATGCCGAAGAACGGCAGGGCGATGATGTACACCTCTGGGTGTCCGAAGAACCAGAACAGGTGCTGCCATAGCAGGACGCCGCCGTTGGCCGGGTCGTAGATATGGGCGCCGAGCACACGGTCGGCCGCGGCGGCCAGGATGGCGGCGGCGAGCACCGGGAACGCCATCAGGATCAGGATGCTCGTGATCAGCGTGTTCCACGAGAAGATCGGCATGCGCCACATGGTCATGCCCGGCGCGCGCATCGTGATGATCGTCGTGATGAAGTTCACCGCGCCGAGGATCGTTCCGAAACCGCTCATGCCGAGGCCGAGCATCCAGAGGTTTCCTCCGGCACCCGGGGAGAAGCTGGCGTTTGCGAGCGGCTGGTAGGCGAACCAGCCGAACGACGCCGCGCCCTGCGGGGTGAGGAAGCCGGCGACGGCGATGGTCGAGCCGAAGAGGAACAGCCAGAACGCGAACGCATTCAGACGCGGGAAGGCGACGTCGGGCGCACCGATCTGCAGCGGCAGGATCGCGTTCGCGAACCCGGCGAACAGCGGCGTCGCGAACATGAGCAGCATGATCGTGCCGTGCATCGTGAACAGCTGGTTGTACTGCTCCTTCGTCGGGATGATCTGCATCCCGGGCTCGAAGAGCTCAGCACGGATGATCAGCGCCATCACTCCGCCGAGGAGGAAGAACAGCACCGACGAGATGAGGTAGAGGTAGCCGATCGTCTTGTGGTCGGTGGAGGTGATCCACTTGACGATGATGTTGCCCTTCTGCTCGACGCGCGAAGCGCTGAGCAGTGCGGCCTGGCGAGGCGGCAGAGTGGTCGGGCGACCCTGAGTCGTCCCCTGAAGCGGAACCGTCGTCGCCATGATCAGTCGTCTCCCTCGGAGCTCGCACCCGTTCCGGGCAGATTCTGAAGTCGGTCGTACTCGTCGTTGATGTCACCGGTCTGGCCGGCCTCGCGAAGGGTATCGAGGTAATCCTCGTACTCGGCTTCGCTGACGACCTCGACATTGAAGAGCATCATCGAGTGGTACTCGCCGCAGAGCTCGGCGCACTTGCCGGCGTACTCCCCCTCGCGGGTGGGCGTGAACGACCAGTAGTTGTCCCTCCCGATGTACATGTCCTTCTTGTACAGGAAGTCGATGATCCAGAACGAGTGGATCACGTCGCGGGACTGAAGCTTGATCTTGACCGTCTTGTCGACCGGGAGGACGAGCTTGGGCAGCTCGCTGGTGACGTTGCCCTGCGCGTCGGTCTGCGCCTGGACGCCCATGGTCCACACCGTGTCGTCGTCGGTCTCGCCGTCGTACTGGAAATCCCAGGACCACTGCTTGCCGATCGCGACGATCGAGACGTCGGGGTCTTCCGTCTGCGTCTCGAGGATCGTCTGGTCGCGGGCTGTGAACGCGAAGAAGCCGATCACGAGGATCAGCGGCACGACCGTGTAGAAGATCTCGATCGGCATGTTGTAGCGCAGCTGCACGGGGAGGCCGACCTGACCGCGGCGCCGGCGGTAGGCGATCGCGGCCCAGCCCATGAGGCCCCACGTGATGACGCCGACGGCCAGCAGCACGATCCAGGAGTTGACCCACAGACCGGCGACCATGTCGGTGCGGTCGGTGGCCGGCTGGCCGCTCTCGACGAAGCCCGGCAGGAAGCCGTGGAGCTCGGTCGGGGTGCATCCGGCGAGTACTGCGGCCGTTGCGATCCCGAGCGGGAGAACGGCCCAGCGGATACGGCGTTTCGAGGGCACGGTGCACCTTTCCGGGTCGCGAACAGGACTCTCCTCAGTCTAGGGCAAGCATCCAGGGTATTCAGGCCATCCGCCCAGCTTGACCTGTGTCGCGAGGGTGGAAAACCGCAGGCCCGGAGCACTCCATGGAGCGCTCCGGGCCTGCGGAAATCGGGCTGGATCAGTGGAAGCTGTCTCCGCAGGCGCAGCTGCCGGCGGCGTTGGGGTTGTCGATCGTGAACCCCTGCTCCGAGATCGTGTCCTTGAAGTCGATGGTCGCGCCGTCGAGGTACGGGACACTCATGTCGTCGACGATGACCTCGACGCCGTCGAAGTCGACCGTCTTGTCGCCGTCGAGATAGCGCTCGTCGAAATACAACTGGTAGATCAGCCCGCTGCAGCCGCCGGGCTGCACGGCGACGCGCAGACGCAGGTCGTCGCGGCCCTCCTGCGACAGGAGGCTCTTCACCTTGAGCGAGGCGGCTTCGGTCAGTGCGACGCCGTGTTCGCGAACGGACTGGTCGGTCGACAGCGCAGTGTCGGTCATGGCACTCCTCCGGACGGGCCGCCTGATCCGGTGATCGGCACCGGGGCGGCGGGATGCTGTGATTCTACGCCCGTAGTCCGAGAACCGGCTCCGAGCAGGGTGTGTCAGCCGCGGTCGCCGCGCGCATCCAGCTTCTCGAGCAGCAGCGCCTCCGACAGCACGGCGTTGCGGAACGTCTCGAGGTGAAGTGATTCGTTGGGGCTGTGCGCGCGGGCGTGCGGGTCTTCGACGCCGGTCACGAGGATCTGCGCGCCGGGGAACTCCCGCACGAGGTCAGCGATGAACGGGATCGACCCGCCCACGCCGATGTCGACGGACTCGACCCCGTATCCCTCGTGGAGCGCCTGACGGGCAGCCTCGACCGCCCAGCCCGAGGTGTCGACCAGGAAGGCGTCGCCGTAGTCCTGATCGGTGAACGTGAGCTCCGCCCCGAACGGGGCGTTCGCCCGCAGGTGCGCCTCGATCGCGGCATAGGCGTCGCGCGCCGGCTGCCCGGGCGCGATGCGGGCGCTGAGGACGACGGAGATCTCCGGGCTCAGCGTGTTGGAGGCGTTGGCGACGCTGGGCGCGTCGATGCCGGTGACCGTGATCGATGGCTTGTTCCAGATCCGGCTCAGGATCGTGCCGCGACCGATCGGCGAGACGCCGTCGGGCAGGCCGGCCTCGTCGCGCAGTGTCGCCTCGCTGTACTCCGGGGTCGCGGCATCCCTCTCGGTCAAGCCCGCGACCGCGACTGCGCCGTCGGCGTCCCACAGCGTGGCGAGCAGCTTCACTGTGGCCATCATCGCGTCGGGCACCGCTCCGCCGAACATTCCGGAGTGCGACGCGTGGTCGAGCGTCTTCACGCGCATCGTGAAGCGCGTGTTGCCGCGCAGCGACACCGTGAGCGCGGGAGTCTTGTCGTCCCAGTTGCCCGAGTCGGCGACGACGATGACGTCGGCGCGCAGCGCGTCGGCGTTGTCGGACAGGAACTGCGCGAAGGAGCGCGAGCCCGCTTCTTCCTCGCCCTCGAAGAACAGCGCCACACCGAGGTCGAAGTCCTCGCCGACGGCCTCCTTCACAGCGCGGAGGGCCGCGATGTGCGCCATGATGCCGGCCTTGTCGTCGGCGGCGCCGCGACCGTACAGACGCCCTCCTCGGACGGTCGGCTCGAACGGGGCCGACTCCCAGAGCGCTTCGTCGCCGACGGGCTGCACGTCGTGGTGCGCGTACAGCAGGATCGTCGGCCGCCCGTTGCGGGCGGCACGCGTCGCAAGAACGGCCGGCTGACCTTGTTCGTCGGCGCCCGGGATCGCGGCGCGGCGGATCTCGACGGTCTCGAACAGCCCGGTCCCCCGCACGAGGTCGGCGACCGCCTCGGCGCTGCGCTGCACCGGAGCGGCGTCGAAGCCGGGGAACGCGACCGACGGGATGCGCACGAGCGCACCGAGGTCGGCGAGGGCGGAGGGGATCCCGGAAGCCGCGGCGTCACGCACAGCATCCTGTCGGGAGAGCTCAGTGGTCATGCGGGTAATCTTAAGTGCACCCCCGCACCCGCACTTCCGAGGATCATCGTGGCCAAGAACTCCGCAGCACCCGCGTCGAACGACGCTCCTTCCGACGGAACGGTCCTCAACGGCGTGCCGGTGACCGGCAAGGGGCGCGCCACTCCCAGCCGAGCGGAGCAGGAGGCGGCACGCAAACGCCCCCTGGTCCCCGACACCAAAGAGGCCAAGGCCCGCGCCCGCGCTGAGCTTCAGGCGCAGCGCGACAAGGCCCGCGTCGGCATGGCCGCGGGCGACCCCCGCTATCTCCCGGCGCGCGATCAGGGTGCCCAGCGCAAGTTCGTGCGCGACTACGTCGACGCCGGATGGCACCTCGGCGAGGCCGTCATGCCTGCGATGGTGGTCGTGATCCTCGCGACGTTCATCCCTGTGCCCGAGGTGCAGTACTACTCGTTCGTCGCGCTGTGGATCTTCATCCTCTTCGTCGTCGGCGACATGGTCCTCACGTCGATCAACGCCAAGCGCGCCGTGAAGGCCAAGTTCGGCGCCGACAAGATCGAGAAGGGCCTCGGCTGGTACGCGGCGATGCGCACCGTGCAGATGCGGTTCCTGCGCCTGCCCAAGCCGCGGGTGAAGCGCGGCCAGCGTCCGGTCTGAGCCGGGTCATCACCCACGCGGAGAAGATGATGCGGGATGCCGCGGCTCAGCGCCCGCGCACGAGTCCGCGGTTGATCTGCCGCGCCCACAGCGGACCGCGATAGAGGAACGCCGTATAGCCCTGCACCAGGGTGGCTCCGGCATCCAATCGTCCCTTCACGTCGTCGGCGGTCTCGACGCCGCCGACGGAGATGACGCAGAATTCCGCAGGCACCGCGCTGCGCACCAGGCGCAGGACGTCGAGGGCGCGCGCCTTGAGCGGAGCCCCCGATAGTCCGCCCGCCCCGGCCTTGGCGACCACGGCGGGGTCGGTCACGAGGCCCTCGCGGGAGATCGTGGTGTTCGTCGCGATGAGTCCGTCCAGGCCGAGGTCGACAGCCAGCTGCGCGACGGCGACGACCTCGTCGTCGGGCAGGTCAGGGGCGATCTTCACGAGCAGCGGCGTCGCACCGGCCGCCGCGTGCACGGCTTCCAGCAGCGGGCGGAGCGTCTCGACCGCCTGCAGGCCGCGGAGGCCGGGCGTGTTGGGCGACGACACGTTGACGACGAGGTAGTCGGCGAGCGGCGCGAGGAGCGTCGCGCTGCGGACGTAGTCCGCGGTGGCGTCGTCGACGTCGACCACGCGGCTCTTGCCGATGTTGACGCCGATGACGCCGCGGCGCGCGCGTCGGCGCAGCTTCTCGAGCCGCCGCGCAGCCGCCTCGGCGCCGTGGTTGTTGAAGCCCATGCGGTTGATCACGGCACGGTCGGGGATCAGCCGGAACAGCCGGGGCCGCGGATTGCCCTCCTGCGGGATGGCCGTGAGCGTGCCCACCTCGACATGGCCGAAGCCGAGCGCGAACAGCCCGGCCGCGCCCGTGACGTCCTTGTCGAAGCCTGCGGCCACGCCGAACGGTGAGTCGAACGAGAGGCCCAGCGCCGACGTCGCGAGCCGTGGGTCGGGGCGGGTCAGGGCGCGGGCCGCCCACGAGAAGGGCGGAACGCCGAGCGTCCGGATGACCATCATCGCCGCGTGGTGCGCGGTCTCGGGGTCCATGCGCGACAGAACGGTCCGGAACAGGAGGGGATACATCCCGTCCAGGCTATCCGGTCGGCGGGCGCGACCCGACCGGGCCTAATCGGCGACGGCGCGGACGGGACGGTCCTGGTGATCGGCTCGCAGCTGGTCGATCGCCGATTCGAAGTCCTCCAGCGAATCGAACGCCTGGTAGACGCTCGCGAACCGCAGATAGGCCACTTCGTCGAGCTCGCGCAGCGGGCCGAGGATCGCGAGTCCGATCTCATTCGTGTCGAGCTGCGAGGCGCCGGTCTGACGAACGGTCTCCTCGACGGTCTGCGCGAGCACAGCGAGGTCGGCCTCCGTCACCGGTCGCCCCTGGCACGCCTTGCGCACCCCCGACATGACCTTCTCGCGGCTGAACGGCTCGATGACGCCCGAGCGCTTGATCACGTTGAGGCTGGCGGTCTCGATGGTCGTGAAGCGGCCTCCGCACTCGGGGCACTGCCGACGGCGGCGGATGCTGAGACCGTCGTCGCTGGTACGGGAGTCGATGACGCGCGAGTCGGAGTGGCGGCAGAACGGACAGTGCATGGCAGAGACAGCCTACGCCCGCGTCAGCCGACCGGCGTCTCGAAGCGGGCCACGACGGCTTCACCATGGGCGGGCAGGGCCTCGGCCTCGGCGAGGACCACGATCGCGTCGCGCACGGCCTCGAGTGCGGTGTGGTCGTATTCGATGACCTGCTGCGGGCGCAGGAAGGTCGACGCCGACAGCCCCGCCGAGTAGCGGGCCTGCCCACCGGTCGGCAGCACATGGTTGCTGCCCGCGAGGTAGTCGCCGAGGCTCACCGGCGAGTCGGCACCGACGAAGACCGCGCCCGCGTGCACGAACCGTTCGGGCTTCGGATCACGCAGGTGGAGCTCCAGGTGCTCGGGCGCGTAGGCGTTGCTGAAGGCGGTCGCCGCGTCGAGGTCGTCGACCAGGACGATCGCCGACTGCGGACCGGCGAGTGCCGCCGCGACGCGCTCGGCGTGTCGGGTCGCTGCGGCGCGGGTCGCCACCTCCGCCGCGACGGCCTCGGCGAGGCTCTCGGAATCCGTCACGAGCACGGCGGATGCCTGCTCGTCGTGCTCGGCCTGACTGATCAGATCGACCGCGACGAGTCGCGCGTCGGCGCTGTCGTCGGCGACGATGACGATCTCGGTGGCGCCGGCCTCGGCATCCGTCCCCACCAATCCCGCCACGGCCCGCTTCGCGGCCGCGACGAAGTTGTTGCCAGGACCGGTGACGACGTCGACCGGGTCGAGGCCCAGCCCGCCGACCCCGTGGGCGAGCGCGCCGATCGCGCCGGCACCGCCCATCGCGTAGACCTCGTCCACCCCGAGCAGCTTCGCGGCTCCGAGGATCACGGGGTGCACGCGACCGCCCTGGTCGCGCTGCGGCGGAGAGGCGACCGCGATCTCGGACACACCCGCGACCTGCGCCGGAACGACGTTCATCACGACGCTCGACGGGTAGACAGCCTTGCCGCCCGGAACGTACAGCCCCACGCGCCGCACCGGCTGCCACCGCTGCATGACCCGCGCGCCCGGCGCGAGCTGCGTGGTGACCGGTGCCGGCACCTGTGCGGCGGACGCCTCGCGCACGCGCTCGATGGCCTGCTCGAGCGCGTCGCGCACGGCGGGATCGAGAGACGCGAGCGCATCGTCGAGGTGCGCCGCCGGAACCCGGATGTCGTGGCCCGTCACGCCGTCGAACTTCTCCGCCTGATCGCGCAGTGCCGTCTCGCCGTGCGAGGCGACGTCGGCGACGATGCGCGCCGCCGTTGAGAGCGCCTCTTCGCGCGCAGCGGTCGCCCGCGGCACGGTGGCGAGGAGTTCGGCCGGAGACAGCGTGCGTCCCCGCAGATCGATCGTCCGGAGCATCCTTCTACGGTATCGCGTCCCTCGTCGCCGTCCGCCGGATCGAGTGCGACCCCGCGAAGCGCGGACGTGTATCGAGATCAGCCGCGCGTGACGCCCGAGACGTCGTGCAGGTAGCCGATCCGGCCGTCCTCGTGGCGCACCACGAACACGTCGACGCGGTCCTCGATCACGAGCGCCCACGCGGTCGGACCGATGCGGAACACCGGGATGCCGATCTCGTCGACGACGTCGCGCTCCTCGGGGACAAGCGCCCAGAAGGCCTGGTGACGCTGAGACGATTCGGCCGCCGGCTCGGCGGTGCTGCTCGGCGTCTCGACAGCCTCGTAGGTGTCGCGGGTGTGCGCAGGCTCGAACGCCGTCGTGGCGGCGGCAGGCTCCTGCTCGGCGCGGGCCTCGGCGGACGACGTGGTTTCGGGAAGAGGTGCGGCCTCGGTGCCCGATGCCGCCTCGGCCGCCGGAGCGGCCTCGGCGCGCTGGGTCCCGTAGGCGGAGCCGGTGTCGTACGCGGTCGTGGTGTCGTACGCCGCGGTGGCCTCGGTCGCCGGCGGCGCGTACTCGGCGAAATCGGCGCCCGCGGGCTCCTCCGCGCGCGGCGCGGCGGGGCGGGGCGAGACGGGGCGGATCGGCCGGGCGTTGGGGTGTGCCGGCACCTCGGCGCGACCGCGGAAGTCCTGGCCGAGCGTCGGCAGAAGCGGCGCGAACACCGTGAGCACGACGCCGATGAGCATGAGGGCGAGCTCGACCCAGATCACCCACGTGCGCACCCAG
This sequence comes from Microbacterium sp. CFH 31415, assembly GCF_022538185.1. Lineage (GTDB taxonomy): Bacteria > Actinomycetota > Actinomycetes > Actinomycetales > Microbacteriaceae > Microbacterium. The sequence continues at coordinate 538,248 of NZ_JAKYXC010000002.1, forward strand.
CGCCCGCTGTCGATCCCGAACGCGACCGTCTCCCACACGAGCTGCAGCCAGACGATCGCCGCCACCGAGAACGCCACCGATGCGAACTGGTCGATGCCCAGCGAGCCCACCCGGCGGATACCGGTCGGCGAGAGCCGACGGAGGACGATGAGGAACACGGCGACGGTCGGCACGCCGATGGAGAGGATCCAGAGGATGCTCGCGGTCCACACCGAGTTGAAGCGTCCTTCGTCGATCGAGAAGAACGAGACGACGAACGCGACCAGCCACACCCCGACGAGGGCGACCTCACGGATCGAGAACGGCCCGACCCCGTACTGAGGCGGTTCTTCTTGGTGGTTCTGCCCTGCGGCGACGTCGAATTCCTCAGCACGCTGATCGTCGGTCACGATGTTCCCTTCCGGCCGCGCACGGCGGCATACGTCGTTTTCATGCTACTCACGCCTCATGAGACGGAAATGAGATGGGATGCCGCTCAGCCGAGGCACTGCGGGCCGAGCAGACCCTTGAGCTCGCCGTAGAGATCGGCGGTGAGCCGCACCTGGTGCGGGATCTCGAACACCTTGGCCGCCGACCCGCTGTGCAGCTTGATCGTCACCTCGGTCTCGCCCTGGTGACGCTCGAGCATCCGGGCGAGTTCGCCGATCGTCGCCTCGCTCGCACGGCGCTCGGGCAGCAGGAGCACGAGCGGCCCCGAGGCATCCATCGCCCCCAGATCGGGTGCGAATGCCGACTGCGCGTGCAGGTTGAGTCCGTCGTCGCGCCGCGACACGCGACCGCGCACCACCAGGATCGAGTCGGCCACCAGCATCGAGCTGAACTCGGTGTAGGTCTTGCCCATGAACATCACGGTGACCTCGCCGTTGAAGTCTTCGACGGTGATCATGCCGTACGGGTTGCCGCTGGCCTTGGCCACGCGGTGCTGCACGCTCGTCACCAGCCCCGCGATGGTCACCTGGTCGCCGTCGTTGACGTCTTCGGACGAGAGCAGGTCGTGGATGCTGGTCGACGCGTGCTTGGCGAGCGGGATCTCGAGTCCGGCCAGGGGGTGGTCCGAGACATAGAGACCGAGCATCTCGCGCTCGAACGCGAGCTTGTCCTTCTTCGTCCACTCGGGCCGCTCGGGCACCTTGGCCGGGACGACCTCCTCGGCCTCGTCGTAGAGGCTGTCGAAGTCGAATCCGATCGCGCCGGTCGCCGCCTTGCGCTTGGTCTCGACCGCGGCCTCGGTGGCGTCCTCGTGGATCTCCATGAGCGCCCGGCGGGTCGAGCCGAGCGAATCGAAGGCGCCCGCCTTGATGAGCGACTCGACCGTCCGCTTGTTCGCGACGTGGATCGGCACCTTCGTCAGGAAGTCGTGGAAGCTCGCGTACCCGTCGTCGGCACGCGCCGCGACGATGCCGTCGACCACGTTGGCGCCGACGTTGCGGACGGCGCCCAGGCCGAAGCGGATGTCTTCGCCGACGGCCGCGAAGTAGCGGATCGACTGCCCGACATCGGGCGGCAGCACCTTGATGCCCATGCGGCGGCACTCGTTGAGGTACACCGCCATCTTGTCCTTCGAGTCGCCGACGCTCGTGAGCAGCGCGGCCATGTACTCGGCCGGATAGTGGGCCTTGAGGTACGCCGTCCAGTACGACACGAGTCCGTACGCGGCCGAGTGCGCTTTGTTGAAGGCGTAGTCCGAGAACGGGAGGAGGATCTCCCACAGTTTCTGGACCGCCTCGTCGGAGTACCCGTTCGCGTGCATGCCCGCCTGGAAGCCCTCGAACTGCTTGTCGAGCTCGGACTTCTTCTTCTTGCCCATCGCGCGGCGCAGGATGTCGGCCTGACCGAGGCTGAAGCCGGCAACGCGCTGCGCGATCGCCATGACCTGCTCCTGGTAGATGATCAGGCCGTAGCTGGTGTCGAGGATGTCGGCCAGGGACTCGCGGAACTCCTCGTGGATCGGCGTGATCTCCTGCTGGCCGTTCTTTCGCAGGGCGTAGTTGATGTGCGAGTTCGCACCCATGGGGCCTGGGCGGTACAGCGCGATGACGGCCGAGATGTCCTCGAAGTTGTCGGGCTTCATGAGCCGCAGGAGCGATCGCATCGGCCCGCCGTCGAGCTGGAAGACGCCCAGGGTGTCGCCGCGCGAGAGCAGCTCGTACGACTCGGTGTCATCGAGGGTGAGGTCTTCGAGCACGAGCGGGTGGCCGCGGTTGGCCTCGATGTTGTCGAGCGCGTCGTTGATGATCGTGAGGTTGCGCAGCCCCAGGAAGTCCATCTTGATCAGGCCGAGCGACTCGCACGCGGGATAGTCGAACTGCGTGACGATCTGGCCGTCCTGCTCGCGCTTCATGATCGGGATGATGTCGATCAGTGGCTCGGACGACATGATGACGCCGGCGGCGTGGACGCCCCACTGGCGCTTCAGGTTCTCGAGCCCGACGGCGGTGTCGAAGACCGTCTTGGCCTCGGCATCGGTCTCGATCAGCGCGCGGAACTCGGAGGCCTCTTTGAAGCGCGGGTGGCTCTTGTCGAACATGCCCTCGAGCGGCATGTCTTTGCCCATGACGGCGGGCGGCATCGCCTTAGTGAGCTTCTCCCCCATGCTGAACGGGAAGCCCAGCACGCGCCCGGCGTCTTTCAGCGCCTGCTTCGCCTTGATCGTGCCGTAGGTCACGATCTGCGCTACGCGCTCGTCGCCGTACTTCTCGGTGACGTACTGGATGACCTCGCCACGACGACGGTCGTCGAAGTCGACGTCGAAGTCGGGCATCGAGACGCGGTCGGGGTTGAGGAACCGCTCGAAGATCAGGCCGTGCTGCAGCGGATCGAGGTCGGTGATCTTCATGGCGTACGCGGCCATGGAGCCCGCACCGGAGCCACGGCCGGGACCGACGCGGATGCCGTTGCGCTTGGCCCAGTTGATGAAGTCGGCGACGACCAGGAAGTAGCCCGGGAAGCCCATCTGAACGATGACGCTGGTCTCGTACTCGGCCTGCGAGCGCACCTCGTCCGGGATACCACCCGGGTACCGGTCGCGGAGTCCGTTCTCGACCTCCTTGACGAACCATGACTCTTCGGTCTCACCCGGGGGCACGGGGAACCGGGGCATGTAGTTGGCGCTGGTGTTGAACTCGACGTTGCAGCGCTCGGCGATCAGCAGCGTGTTGTCGCAGGCTTCGGGGTGGTCGCGGAACACCTGGCGCATCTCGGCCGGGGTCTTGACGTAGTAGCCGTCGCCGTCGAACTTGAAGCGCTTCGGGTCGTCGAGCGTCGAGCCCGACTGCACGCACAGAAGAGCAGCATGGCTCGACGCATCGTGCTGGTGCGTGTAGTGGAGGTCGTTCGTCGCGACGAGCGGGATGTCGAGGTCTTTCGCGATCTTCAGCAGATCGGTCATCACACGCCGCTCGATCGAGAGTCCGTGGTCCATGATCTCGGCGAAGTAGTTCTCTTTGCCGAACAGGTCCTGGAACTCGGCCGCCGCCGCGCGTGCCGCGTCGTATTGGCCCAGGCGCAGGCGTGTCTGGACCTCGCCCGACGGGCAGCCGGTCGTCGCGATCAGGCCCTTGCCGTACTTCTGCAGCAGATCGCGATCCATGCGAGGTTTGAAGTAGTAGCCCTCGATGCTCGCCAGAGACGACAGGCGGAACAGGTTGTGCATGCCCTCGGTGGTCTCGGAGAGCAGCGTCATGTGGGTGTACGCGCCCGAGCCCGACACGTCGTCGTCGTTCTGCTCTGGGGTGCCCCACCGTACGCGGGCCTTGTCGGAGCGGTGCGTGCCTGGCGTGACGTAGGCCTCGATGCCGATGATCGGCTTGATCCCGGCATCTTTCGCGGTCTTGTAGAACTCGTACGCCGCGAACGTGTTGCCGTGGTCTGTGACCGCGATGGCGGGCATCTCGAGGCGGGAAGCCTCCTGCACCATCGGGCCGATGCGCGCGGCGCCGTCGAGCATGGAGTACTCGCTGTGGACATGCAGATGAACGAAGGAGTCGGATGCCACGGATCGAGCCTAACCAGCCCCACAGACACCTCGGTGCCGCGCGCCGGGATGGGGCCGATCGACCGGGCTAGGTCGCTTCACCCTCGAGTCGAAGGTGAAGCCTGAGCCCGGCTCGAGGGGGTCAGGGCGCCTCGTCCACCACGCTGATCGTCGTCCGGTAGGTGAAGTCGGGCACGGAGCCGGGAACCACGCCGACCCCGGCCCCGAGGGTGGTCGAGCGCGACGTCACGAGTCCCGTGGCCGTGTCGATCGTCAGCATCTCGCGACGGTCGCCGGGGTAGGTGTACGCGATGGTCGACGTCGCCTGGTCGGCGGCGACGATCTCCGCGCCCGGCACGAGAGCGAGGGCGCGGAACATCGCCGCACGCAGCGCCGGGGGCGCGGCGTTCAGCTCGAGGTCCTGGATCAGCACGATGACGACGGCGGCGTCGACAGCTGTTCCCTCGGACGCGCCCACCCTCTGCCGGTTCCACTCCAGGAGTGCTGCGGGGTCCTGCGGCATCTGGGCGTAATAGGCGTCCGACCCCAGGGTCGGCTCCCCTTCATAGGACTCGACGATCCCGCCCTGCACCCGCTGCACGATCTGCTCGTCCACCCCGCTCTTCTGATCCCATTCGGCGATCAGCTGGTCGGTGGCCGCGCCGAACCGGGCCGCGATCTCGTGCTCCGGCTCGAACACGCGCACCCACTCGCCCGACCGCTCGGACGGGATGTACTGCACCCACGTGCCCGTCGAGACCCACGCGGCTGTCGCAGACTCCCGGTTCGCGTTGTACGGACTCGCCGGCGCATCCGGCGCGTACAGCACGAGCTGCGCGATCGTGTGCTCGATGCGCAGGTAGCGGCCTTCGGCCATCACCGACCCCGCCGATTCCACCGCCAGCGCGGCTGCGCCCTCGAGCACCTCCTGCGCGGTCGGCGCGGTCGGCGCGGCCGGTGTGGGCGTGGGATCGGGAGCGGGCTCGACGGTGACGACGGGCGTCTCCACCACACCGGCGTCCGGGTCCGGCTGCACGACTGGCGCTGTCGAGTTCGTCATGGAGAGGGCGACGGCCGTCGCGGCGGCACCCGTCAGCACGGCGGCGCCGATCCCGCCGCCGAGCGCCCAGCGGAGCCGTCGCTTGCGGGCCGTCTCTCCGTCGATCGCGTACCGGAGCGTCCGCTCCGCGGCACGGAGCGCGTCGTCGTCGAGCTCGGCGTCGTCGCCGAGGTCACGCACGAGATCCCACACGTCCATCGATCCCACCTCCGTTCCTGTCTGCTGCGGTCTCGGGTGCTTCGGTACCGGCGCTCAGCTTCCTCCGCACCCGGTTGAGTCGAGAGCGCACCGTCCCCGTCGGCACCCCCAGCGCCTGGCCGATCTGCTCGTAGCTGAGGTCTCCCCAGGCGTAGAGCAGGAGCGTGTCGCGGTCGCGCCGCGCCAGGCCCGCGATCAGCGGGGCCAGCGAGCGGGTGGAGGCCGCGGCATCCAATCGCTCTCCTGCTGCTTCGACCGCATCGTCCGACGACAGCGCACGGCTGCTCGACTCGGCTGCGAAGGCCCGCCACTGGGCTGCCTCGTCTCGGCGATGCTTGCCCGCCACACGCGACGCGATGCCGAGCAGCCACGGACGCGCCGACGCCCACGCCGTGTCAAAGGAGTCCCGCCGGCGGAAGGCGATGAGGAAGGTCTCGCTGAGAACGTCCTGAGCCGCGGCGACCCCGACACGTCGTGCCGCGAACGCACCGACCGGCTTCGCGTGTCGCACGAAGATCTCGGCGAACTCCGCCGGGCGCTCGAGGGAGAGCCGGATGATGTCGGCGTCGGTGGTCACACTAGGTATTGTCCGATTCGCCGCATCCGGTTCACATGGGGTGACCGGATCGGCACCGCTCCGCTCCCTTTCGCGGGGGTCACGGCGGTGGTCTTACGGGACGAGAAGGGCTGGTCGGGCGGCAGGCCGACAGCGGCCGAAGTGACTCGGAGTACAGAGGACCGCGTCAGCGGAGGTCGAGCCGCATGAGCACACGAGGGAAGCCGTTGATGACCGAGTCGGTGTCTGCCGCCTTCCGGAAGCCGGCCTTCAAGAACAGCTTCTTGGTGCCGACGTAGGCCATCGTGAGGTCGACCTTCTGGCCGCGGTTGTCGACGGGATAGCCCTCGATCGCGGGCGCTCCATTGTCTTCGGCGAAGGCGACGGCACCCGCCAGGAGCGCATGCGAGATGCCGAGGCCGCGATGCCCCGGCCGCACGCGGAGACACCACACGCTCCACACGTCGAGGTCGTCGACGTGCGGGATCTTGCGGTTCGTCGCGAACGCGGTGTCTGCGCGCGGATGGACCGCGGCCCAGCCGACGACCTCGTCGCCGTCGTAGGCCAGCACGCCCGGCGGACCCTCCTTCATGAGCTCGCGCACCCGCTCACCGCGGGCCTCGTGGTGCAGCGAGACGTTCTCCTTGCTGGGCACGCGGTAGCTCAAGCACCAGCAGACGTCGGCGTCGGGCCGCTTCGGACCGACCATCGTGCGCAGATCGGCGAACTTCGTGGCGGGAAGGACCCTGATCGATGACGTCACGGTCTCAGCCTGGCACCGGCATCCGACACCCGCATCAGACGTGCGGCTCAGTCGCCGCGGAGCACCTCGAGCGCGTGGGCGAGATCGGGAGGGTAGGGCGATTCCAACGTGACCCACTCACCCGACGACGGGTGCGCGAACGACAGCTTGTGCGCGTGCAGCCACTGCCGCGTCAGCCCGAGGCGCGCGGCGAGCGTGGGGTCGCTTCCGTACAGCGGATCGCCGACGCACGGGTGCCGGTGCGCGGCCATGTGCACGCGGATCTGGTGCGTGCGACCGGTCTCGAGGTGGATCTCGAGGAGGGATGCCCGGGGGAAGGCCTCGAGCGTCTCGTAGTGCGTGACCGAGTCCTTGCCGTCGGGGGTCACCGCGAACTTCCACGAATGGTGGGGGTGACGGCCGATGGGTGCGTCGATCGTGCCGGCGAGCGGATCGGGGTGCCCCTGCACGACGGCATGGTAGATCTTGTCCACCTCGCGCTCCTTGAACGCGCGCTTGAGCACGGTGTACGCGTGCTCGGTCTTCGCGACGACCATCAGACCGCTCGTGCCGACGTCGAGGCGATGCACCACACCCTGGCGCTCGGCGGCGCCGGTGGTCGCGATGCGGTAGCCGCCCGCGGCCAGGGCGCCGAGCACCGTGGGTCCTTCCCAGCCGAGCGAGGGGTGCGCCGCGACGCCGGAGGGCTTGTCGACCACGACGATGTCGTCGTCGTCGTACACGATGCCGAGGTCCGGCACCTCGACGGGGACGATGCGCGGCTCCTCCTTGGGCGTCCACGAGATGTCGAGCCACGCGCCGCCCCGCAGCTTGTCGGACTTCGCGAGAGTGCGTCCGTCCATCGTGACGCCGCCGGCGTCGGCGACGTCGGCCGCGAACGTGCGCGAGAACCCCAGCATCTTGGCGAGGGCCGCGTCGACCCGGGTGCCATCGAGGCCGTCGGGGACGGGAAGAGTGCGCGACTCCACGTCAGTCCTTCGCGGAATCGGATGCCGCGGCATCCGGTTCTCCGTCGCCGCCTGCGCCGCCCGCGCTCGCACCGGCACCGCTCCCGCCGTCGGTCGCGGCCGCTCTGCGCGCCTCGCGCGTGCCGTCGAGGTGCAGGCCGACGAGCACCAGGAGCGCGACGCCGATCATCATCGAGACGATGAAGATGTCGGCGATGTTGTAGATGGCCGGCATCATCCACGGGGTGTTGATGAAGTCGATCACGTGGCCGACCGGGAAGCCCGGCTCGCGGAACATGCGGTCGGCCAGGTTGCCGAGCACGCCGCCCAGGAGCAATCCGAGCGCGACCGCCCATAGCCGCGACCTCACGCGGGTGGCGGCGAGCCACACGATCGCCACGGCGACGGCGGCCAGCGCGATGGTGAAGATCCAGGTGACGCCCTCGCCGAGCGAGAACGCGGCGCCGGGGTTGCGGACGAGATAGAAGATCAGGAAGTCGCCGATGACGGGAACCGGCTGCTCGTACGGCAGGTTCTCGAGGGCGAGCTGCTTGGTGAACTGATCGGCGGCCAGCACCACCACCGCGAGGAGCGCGATGATGGCGCCGGCCGCCGCCTTGCGAAGGGGGGGCCGGTCTGCCAAAGGGCAGGCCTAGAGGCCGATGGCCGAGACCGGCGTCGAGCCCGAAGACGTGGACGTGGTCTCGAGGTCGCGCAGCTGGCCCTCGATGTAGCTGCGCAGCTGCGCACGGTAGTCGCGCTCGAAGTTGCGCAGCTCCGAGATGCGCGACTCGAGCTGAGCGCGCTCACGGTCGAGCTTGGCGACCTCGTCGCGGCCGCGCGACTCGGCCTCGGAGACGATCTGAGCGGCCTGGGCCTTGGCGTCGGCGATGAGCTGGTCGCGCTGTGCGCGGCCCTCGGCGACGTGCTCGTCGTGGAGGCGCTGAGCGAGCTCGATGATGCCGGCGCTGGCGGCACCGCTCGGCGCCGTCTCGGCGGCAGCAGGGGCGGCGGGCGCGGGCGCCGGAGCGGGAACCGGCTCGGCGGCGCGGGCGGGAGCGGGAGCGGCACCCGACTCGTAGGCAGCCAGCTTGGCCTTCAGCTCCTCGTTCTCGGCGAGCGCCTTGCGCCACTCGACGACGATCTCGTCGAGGAAGTCGTCGACCTCATCGGGGTCGAACCCCTCCTTGAAGCGGACGTGCTGGAACTGCTTGGTGACGACGTCATCGGGGGTCAATGCCATGGTGATTCCTCTTTCGAGCGCTCAGGTCGCTGGCCGATGTCGGGGCCGACCCGCCGGCGGCCGGTCGTATCAGGCAAGCATAGCCGCGGGTCCCCGAGAGTGTCGAAGTACGACGGCGTTCCCGCAGTCGATTCGTCAGCTCGCGATGGCGCGCGTGACGCTCAGCACGATGAAGCACAGGAGCATCGTCAGGGCGAATCCGAAATCGATCGCGATCGCGCCGACCCGCAGCGGAGGGATGAACCTGCGGAACAGCTTGATGGGCGGATCGGTGACGGTGTAGACGATCTCGGCGGCGACCAGTCCCGCGCCCTTCGGGCGCCATTCACGGTTGAAGAACGGGATCCAGTCGATGATCAGCCGGGCGAGCAACAGGAAGACGTAGAGGAGCAGTGCCAGATTCAGGATCGAGGCGATGAGTTGGACGACGGCCACGGATCCAGACTACGGCTGTGCGAAGGGAACGGACTCCGGATCGGCCTGTGCGACCGCTCCGTCACCGGACACCGCGACGTTCTCGGGCGAGAGCAGGAAGACCTTGCTGGTCACACGCTCGATGCGGCCGTAGAGGCCGAGCGAGAGCCCACTCGCGAAGTCGATCAGGCGGCGCGCGTCGGCGTCGCTCATCTGCGACAGGTTGATGATGACCGGGATCCCGTCTCGGAAGTTCTCGGCGATCACCTGGGCGTCGCGATACTGCTTGGGGTGCACCGTGAGGATCTCGCTGATCGCGGTCGGCGCCGGCTGACGCACGACGGCGGGGCGGTGCAGCGGGGTGACCGGGGCGGCCTTCTCGACGACCGCTTCGGGCTTGCGGCTGCGCGGCTGCGGCGCGGGCTCGTCGTAGACCTCTTCCTCGTCGGCGAGGCCCAGGTACACCATGGTCTTCTTGAGCGGGTTCGACATCGCATCCTCCGTAGTGCTCATCTGTTCCGAGGTTAACCGTGCAGGGGCCGTGGGCCCGTGATTGCCGAGCCGATCCGCAGGTGTGTCGCGCCTGCGGCGATCGCTTCGGCGAAGTCCGCCGTCATGCCGGCGGAGATCCAGTCGGCGTCCGACACGACGGCCCGGACGGTGTCGGCGAGGCCCGGCAGCTGCACGAAGGCGGCCTCCGGCGCGACATCGAGCGGTGCGACCGCCATGATGCCCCGCACGCGCAGGCTGGGCAGCGCGGCGGTGTGGGTGGCGAGACGCTCGAGGTCGACCGGAGCCACGCCGCCGCGGCCGGGGTCGTCGGTCAGGTTGACCTGAAGGAGCACGTCGAGCACCGGCGTGTCCGGCCCGGCGGCCGCATGCAGGGCGTCGGCGAGCTTCGCGCGATCGACGGAGTGGACAGCAGATGCCGCGGCCCGGATCGCCCGCGCCTTCTTGGTCTGCGCCTGCCCGATGAAGTGCCAGTGCAGGTCGGTCAGGTCGCCGGCCTCGGCGACCTTTGCCGAGAACTCCTGCTGACGGTTCTCCCCCACGTCGCGCACGCCGAGCGCGTACAGCTCGCGCACGAGCGAGACGGGGTGGAACTTCGTCACGACGATGCGCGTGAGCGCGGCCGGGTCTCGCCCGGCCGCGCGCGCGGCATCCGCTATCCGCTCGTCGACGTCTGCGAGACGACCAGCGAGCTCAGGGGTGTCTGGCACGGTGTGTCGGTCTCTGAGCTCGTCGACGGATTACTTGAGGAAGTCGGGGATGTCGAGGTCGTCGTCGCCGAACGCCGAGTCGAACGACGACTCGGGAAGGGCGGCGCCGACAGACACCGGCTCGGCCTCGCGCTCCTGCGCGGCCGCTTCGTCTGCGGGCAGCGCCGGCACGGCGGGCGTCGTCACGATCCGCGAAGCGGTGATCGGCTCGATCCGCTGCTGCGGCTCGCCGCCGTCGAAGCCTGCGGCGATGACCGTGACGCGCACCTCATCGCCGAGGGTGTCGTCGATCACCGTTCCGAAGATGATGTTCGCCTCGGGGTGCGCCGCTTCCTTCACCAGCTGCGCGGCGTCGTTGATCTCGAAGATGCCGAGGTTCGAACCGCCCTGGATCGACAGCAGCACGCCGTGCGCGCCCTCGATCGAGGCCTCGAGCAGCGGCGATTCGACGGCGAGCTCGGCCGCCTTGATCGCGCGGTCCGCCCCCCTCGCCGAGCCGATGCCCATGAGGGCCGAGCCCGCTCCCTGCATGACCGACTTCACGTCGGCGAAGTCGAGGTTGATCAGGCCCGGCGTGGTGATGAGATCGGTGATGCCCTGCACACCGGCGAGGAGCACCTGGTCGGCGGTCGCGAACGCCTCGATCATCGAGATGCCGCGGTCGCTGATCTCGAGGAGGCGGTCGTTGGGCACGACGATGAGGGTGTCGACCTCTTCCTTCAGCTTGCCGACACCGGTCTCGGCCTGCTGCTGGCGCCGGCGTCCTTCGAACGAGAACGGCTTGGTGACGACACCGATGGTGAGGGCGCCGATCGACTTGGCGATCTTGGCCACGACCGGCGCGCCGCCCGTGCCCGTGCCACCACCTTCGCCCGCGGTCACGAAGACCATGTCGGCGCCGCGCAGCGCCTCTTCGATCTCTTCGGCGTGATCCTCTGCCGCACGTCGCCCGACCTCGGGGTCGGCGCCGGCGCCGAGGCCGCGGGTGAGCTCGCGGCCGACGTCGAGCTTGACGTCTGCGTCGCTCATCAGCAGCGCCTGGGCGTCGGTGTTGATGGCGATGAACTCGACGCCGCGCAGGCCGAGCTCGATCATGCGGTTGACGGCGTTGACGCCGCCTCCGCCGACCCCGACCACCTTGATGACGGCGAGGTAGTTCTGGTTCTGGCTCATGCCGGCCTCCGTAGCCCTGGACCTGTCGAAACCTTCAACCTCTAGTAGAGGTATAAAGAATTGCCCGGTATGCAATTCCTGAATTGAAGGTAAGCGGATGCCGCCACCCGGCCGGGACCGGGGTGGGCGTGTCGCGACATCCCGTCCGATAACGGTGTCGTGAAGGTCAGCGGATGACGATCGCCGTGGGGGACGACACGTCGTAGACGCTCACGCCGGCGGGCGGACGCGACACCATCGCCTTGCCGAGGGTCAGCGCCTTCATCGGAGAGTCGTCGGCGCTCCCCCACACCACGGTCGTCCTCGTGCCCCCGAGACGCAGGCTCACGTCGTCGGGGGTCGAGGCCGTGACGCCCGTGACCTGCGAGCGGATCTCCTCAGGCAGCGCGTGCATGATCCGCCCGGCCGCGGTGAACGCATCGGACGAGACGCCGCCGCGGATGTCGAGGAGCGGCACGCCGGTCATCGGGGTCTGCGTGGTGGACAGCGCGACACCCGCAGCATCGACCAGCGTGTAGCCGGCAGGAGACTTGATCAGGCCGATCGGCAGACGCTCAACGATGCGCACGACGAGCTCGTGCGGCGGCCTCGCCTCGAGCGTGTACGACTGCACGAGCGGGAAGGTGACGAGCGCCGCCTTCACCTCGCTCTCATCGACGAGCGGCAGAGGCGTGCCGAGCTGGTCGCCGAGCGCAGCCCGCACGTCGGCTTCGTCGAGCTGCTGCACGCCCTCGACGGTGATGGTCTCGACGGCGAACAGCGGACTGTAGGCCGCGCCGATCGTCGCAAGGGCGAGGATGAGGAGGGAAGCCGTCACGCCGATCCAGACCGCACGTCGTCGTCGCTGCCGGGCCGTGAATCGCCGAACCTCGGCACGCAGGGCCTTGCGACGGGCGCGCGCGGCACGCCACACCTCACGGATCCCCACCGCGTCGTCGGCGAAGGAGGCGTCCGAACCGTTCGTGTCGCCCGCCGAGGGCGGGAGCGGGACGGGGGCGACGCGGCCGGCGCCGCCGCTCGCTTCAGCAGGGTCGATCGGGATGACCGCCGCGTCGCCGCCTTCCTCGACCGCTCGTTCGGTGTCCTCGACGGCTGACGCCGTGTCGCCCGCAGGGGCGGCACGCCGTGTCTCGCCGCTGACGGGCGGCGGGAGCGGCGAGGGCCGGCGCATCCGGTGCTACTCCCCCGGGTTGTCGAGAGACGGGGAGCGCTCGAGGGCGTCGAGCACCTGCGGGATGATGAGGTTGACGTTGCCGCAGCCCAGGGTGATGACGTAGTCGCCGTCACGGGCGACCGACGCGGCGTAGTCGGCCGCTTCCTGCCAGTCCGGCACGTAGTGCACGTGAGCAGGGTCGGCGAAGGCGCCGCTGACGAGCTCGCCGGTCACACCGGGCACCGGATCCTCGCGGGCGCCGTAGACGTCGAGCATCACGGTGTGGTCGGCGTGCGTCTCGAGCACCTCCGCGAACTCGCGGTACATCTCCTGCGTGCGCGAGTACGTATGCGGCTGCTGGATCGCGATGATCCGGCCCTCCCCGACGACCGTGCGCGCGGCCGCCAGCGCCGCGGCGACCTCGGTCGGGTGATGGGCGTAGTCGTCGTACACGCTGACGCCGCGCTTCGTGCCGTGCAGCTCGAAGCGGCGCACCGTGCCGGCGAACTCCTCGACCGCGCGGACGGCGGGCTCGAGCTCGAAGCCGAGGCTCAGGAGCACCGCGACGGCGCCGGTGGCGTTGATCGCATTGTGCGCACCGGGTACGGGGAGCCGGCCCTCGGCCGTGACGCCGTCGTGGCTGATGGTGAACGACACCGGCCCCTCCGTGCGGATGTCGGCCACGCGGACCGCGGCGTCGGATGCCTCGCCGAAGGTCACCACGCGCTCGTGCGTGAGCCTCTCGGTGACGAGGCGCGCACCCGCATCGTCGGACGAGATGACGACGGCCTCGCGGGCCTCGTTGCCGAAACGGGCGAAGGCGTCGTAGAACGCGTCGGCGGAGCCCCAGTGGTCGAGGTGGTCGGGGTCGACGTTGGTGATGAGCGCGACCGACGTGTCGTAGAGGAGGAACGTGCCGTCGGACTCGTCGGCCTCGATGACGAAGAGGTCATCGGTGCCGCTGCCGCTCGACACCCCGAGCTGGGCGATGACGCCGCCGTTGACGAACGTGGGATCGGTGCCGAGCGTCCGCAGCGCGGTGACGATCATGCCCGTCGACGTCGTCTTGCCATGGGCACCCGCGACCGAGACGAGCCGGCGGCCGCCGATAAGCCAGTAGAGCGCCTGCGACCGGTGGATGACGTGCAGCCCGCGCTTCTTGGCCAGCACGAACTCGGGGTTCTCCGGCCAGATGGCCCCGGTGTGCACGACGGTGTCGACGTCGTCGCCCAGGTTCGCGGCGTCATGCCCCACGTGCACCGTGGCGCCCAGCGCCGCCAGTTCCCGGAGGCCCGCGCTGTCCGCCCGGTCCGAGCCCGAGACGCGGATGCCGCGCGCGAGGAACATGCGGGCAAGGCCCGACATGCCGGAGCCGCCGATGCCGATGAAGTGGGCGGCCTCGATGTTCTCGGGGATGGGCAGGGTGAGGTCAGGTCTGATCATGACCCGTCAATCCTAAGTTGGGGTCGGGATGCCGTGGCCCCGGCGCGCCCGTCGCCCTTCGCGATCGAGCATGCGCGGAGCCTTCCCCCGACGATCGTCTCGTGCCATGGCCGCGCTACCGTGGGCCACACGAGCACCACCTGCAGGAGGTCCCGCATGATCACCATCGACTCCGCGTCGCCCGTGCCGCCGTTCGAGCAGCTGCGCGGCGGATTGGTCGACGCGATCTCGTCCGGCGAGCTCGCGGCGGGGCAGCGCCTGCCCACGGTGCGACGACTCGCCGAAGACCTCGGCCTGGCAGCCGGGACCGTCGCGCGTGCGTACCGCGAGCTCGAGGCATCCGGTGTGATCGAGACCCGCGGACGCAACGGAACGTTCGTGTCGTTCAGCGGCGATCCCGCGCACCAGGCCGCACAGCAGGCGGCGACGATGTTCGCCGAGCAGATCCGCAGTCTGCGCATCGACCACGACGAAGCGCTCGCTCTCGTCGCCGCAGCGCTGCGCGGCGGTCGTCCGGAGGGCGTCTGACCCCGGTCAGCGCCCGAGGGCCATGTCGATGAGCGCGATCACGTTCTCGGTGCCGCTTCGAGTGCCGACGGATGCCGCGGCCGCCGCCATGGCTGCGCGACTGCTCTCGTCCGCCAGCAGCGGCACGATGTCGCTGCGCACCCGGTCGCCCGTGAAGTCGGCGTCCGCGATGAGGATGGCCGCGCCGGCGCGGACGGCGGACGAGGCGTTGAGCGCCTGCTCGCCGTTGCCGACGGCGTACGGAACGTAGACGGCGGGGATCCCGAGCGCGCTGATCTCACTCACCGTCGCGGCGCCGGCGCGCGACACGATGAGGTCGGCGAGGGCGAACGCGAGGTCCATCCGGTCGACATAGCGGCGCACGGCGTAGCCGGGCTCGCCCGGGTCGGTGAGCGTCGACCGCTCCCCCGTCACGTGCAGCAGCTGCCAGCCTGAGGCGAGCACATCGCGCCAGGCGGCGCCGTGGCCCTCGCCGAACGCCTCGTTGAGGCGCTGAGCGCCGAGCGAACCGCCGAAGACCAGCAGGACGGGGCGGTCGGCGTCGAGCCCGAAGTACGCCGCCGCCTCGGCCCTGCGGGCGGCGCGGTCGAGCTCGACGATCTCGCGACGCAGCGGCATCCCGACCACGCGGGAGCGCTTGAGAGGCGTGCCGTCGAAGGCGACGCCGACGGCGGCCGCGGTGCGCGCGCCGAGCACGTTGGCGAGACCCGGCCGCGCATTCGCCTCGTGCACGACGAACGGCACGCGCGCGCGGCGGGCGGCGACGTAGGCGGGCGCCGACGCGTAGCCGCCGAAGCCGACGACCACGTCGACGCCGCGCGTGACGATGTGCGAGCGCACCTGGTTCACCGCCCGCGGGAACCGCACCGGGAAGGCGGCGGCCGCCGAGTCGGGACGACGCGGGAAGGGCACCTTGTCGACGAAGAGCAGCTCGTAGCCGCGCTCGGGCACGAGCCGGGCCTCGAGGCCTTCGCGGGTGCCGAGCACGAGCACCTCGGCGCCGGGATCCTGCGCCCGCAGCGCATCGGCCACGGCGAGAAGAGGATTGACGTGTCCGGCGGTGCCGCCGCCGGCGAGCAGATACGTCGTCACCCGACGAGCCTAGTCGCCCGGTCGGGCGCCCGAAGCCGCCCGGTCGGGCGCCCGAAGCCGCCCGGTCGGGCGTGGATACGCTCGTGCCCCGACGGCCGTCGGTGCGTGGCGGCCGCAGCGTCAGCGGGCTGCGCGGGCGGCCCGTGAGGCGCGTGCCGCCTCGATCGCGGCTTGGCGCTTGGCCACCGCCGCGGGCAGGGTGCGGGCGAACGACAGCAGCACGCCCGACGCGACGAGCACCGAGACGAGCGACGTGCCGCCCTGTGACATGAACGGGAGCGGCACGCCGAGCACCGGGAAGACGCGGAGCACGACGCCGATGTTGATGAGCGCCTGGCCGACGATCCACACGGTGATGGCGCCCGCGACGATGCGCACGAAGGGGTCATCGGTCTTGCGGATCACGTGGAACGCGCCGACGGCGTAGAGCGCGAAGAGGGCGAGCACGACGGCGCAGCCGATGAGGCCGACCTCTTCGCCGACGATCGCGAAGATGTAGTCGTTCGCGGCGGCGGGCAGCCAGTCGTACTTCTCGCGCGAGTTGCCGAGACCCAGGCCGAAGACGCCGCCGTTCGCGAGCCCCCAGATTCCGTGGAGCGGCTGGTAACACGAGTCGAGGTAGTCCGCGATGCAGTTCTGGTCGAGGAAGCTCATGATGCGCCGCATGCGGTTGGGGCTCGTCACGGCGAACACCGCCATGCCCACGATCGCGAGGATGAGCGGGATCACGAAGAGTCGCAGCTTCACGTTCGAGAAGAAGAGCGCGCCGAGCAGGATCAGCACGAGCACGATCACGGTGCCCAGGTCGTGACCGGCGAGCACCGTCGCGAACACCGCGACCGACACCGGCACGATCGGAATGAAGACGTGCTGCCACTTGCTCAGCAGCGTCTGCTTGCGGAAGAGGATGAATCCCAGCCACAGCGCGAGTGCGAGCTTGAGGAACTCCGACGGCTGGGCCTGCATGCCGGCGATGTTGATCCAGTTGCGATTGCCGTCGTTGTCGACGCCCAGCGGCGTGAACACCAGCAGCTGGAACGCCGTCGCGACGATCAGCGCGGGCCAGGCGATGCGCTTCCAGAACGACACCGGCACGCGGCTCGCGATGAACATCAGCGGCACGCCGATCATGGCGAAGATCGCCTGCTTGAGCACGGCTTCATACGGAGGCAGCCCGGCGGCGGTCGCCACGGCGGACGTGGCCGACAGGATCATCACCAGCCCGAAGAACGTCAGCAGCAGCGCAGTCGACGAGATCAGCAGGAACTCGCTGGGCACCGGGGCGAACACGCGCCCCAGCGACACCCGCGCGGCGAGGCCGCCGCCGCGGAACGAGGCGTCAGGCGGCGTCGTCGGGGTCTGACGGGTCCGCGACTGCGTCGTGCTCATCGCCGGCCCCCGTTCCGATCCGTTCCCTCACCGCCGCCGCGAAGCGGCGGCCTCGGTCCGCGTAGGACGCGAACTGGTCGAAGGATGCCGCGGCGGGGGCGAGCAGAACGACGTCCCCGTCACGCGCGATCCCGGCCGCCAGTTCGACGACCCGCGTCATGACCTCTTCAGTCTCTGCGTCGTCCACCTCCCAGACGGGCACCGCGGGGGCGTGTCGCTCGAACGCGGCGACGATGGCCGTGCGATCCGTGCCGATCACGATCGCGGCCTTGGCGGTCGCGCCCCGCTCCGAGACCAGTGCCGCGATGTCGACGCCCTTCAGCAGACCGCCCACGATCCACACGGCCCCCGGGTAGGCCGTCAGCGACGATGCCGCCGCGTGCGGGTTGGTCGCCTTCGAGTCGTCGACCCATGTCACGCCGGCGTGCTGTGCGACGACCTCGATCCGGTGGGGATCGAGGCGGAAGCCGCGCAGGGCGTCGCGGATGTCGGCAGGGGCCACGTCGAGCGAGCGGGCGAGAGCCGCTGCGGCGAGGATGTTCGCCGCGACGTGCGGCGCGGCGAGGCCGAGCTCGGCGAGCTCGGACACCGTCGTGAGCTCCAGCGCGCTGGTGCGGCGGTCCTCGAGGAACGCGCGGTCGACGAGGATCCCGTCGACGACGCCGAGGTCGCTCGGCCCGGGCACGCCGAGGTCGAAGCCGATGGCGCGTGCGCCCTCGACCACCTCGGCGTCTTCGACCATGGCGCGGGTCGCGGCATCCGCTTTGTTGTACACACATGCGACCCGCGTGTTGTCGTACACGTGCGCCTTCGCGTCGCGGTACGCCTCGAACGAGCCGTGCCACTCGAGGTGGTCGTTAGCGAGGTTGAGGCACACGGCGGCGTACGGCGAGAGCGGTGCAGGCCCGTCCTGCAGGCCGAGGTACCAGAGCTGGTGGCTCGACAGCTCGACGACGAGGGCGTCGAAGCCGTTCGGATCGCGCACCGCGTCGAGCACCGGGGTGCCGATGTTGCCCACCGGCGCGGCGCGCAGTCCGCCGGCGACGAGCATCGACGCGGTCAGCCGCGCGGTGGTGGTCTTGCCGTTCGTGCCGGTGACCAGCACCCACTCGGCGGGCGTGCCGTCCGGCCGCGTGACCTTGTCGCGCACGCGCCATGCGAGCTCGATGTCGCCCCACAGCGCGACGCCCGCGTCGCGGGCCCACGAGATGAGCGGATGCCCCGGCGCGAAGCCGGGCGAGGCGACGACGACCTCGGGCGCGAAGTCCGCGAGCTCCTGCGGCACGGCGTCGAGCGCGCCGGTCCAGAGCCGGGCGCCGATCACCGGCACCAGCCTCGCGTACTCCTCGTCGGCCTTCTCGCTCACGACGAGCACCTCTGCGCCCAGCTCGGCGAGGGTGTCGGCGACGGAGAAGCCGGTCACCGAGAGGCCGAGCACGGCGACCCGCAGCCCCTTCCAGTCTGCGTACCAGCTGGTGAGCGTGTCGAGACGCTGTGGAGTCATGTGCGCGAAAGCCATTCGACGTAGAAGAAGCCGACGCCCGACACGGCGAGCAGACCGGCGATGATCCACATGCGCACCACGATGGTGACCTCGGACCATCCCCGCAGCTCGAGGTGGTGGTGGAACGGGCTCATGAGGAAGAGTCGCTTGCCGCGCGTGACCTTGAAGTACAGGCGCTGCAGGATCACCGAGCCGGGGCCGATGATGAAGACTCCGGCGACGAGCACGGCGAGCAGCTCGGTGCGGGTGAGGATCGCCATCGCCGCGATCACACCGCCGATCGCCATCGAGCCGACGTCGCCCATGAAGACCTTCGCCTTCGGCGCGTTCCACCAGAGGAAGCCGACGAGGGCGCCGACGAACGCCGCGGAGATGATCGCGAGGTCGAACGGGTCGCGGGTCGGGTAGCACGCGGCCTTGGCCGCCTCCGAGAGGCCGTCGCCACCCCAGCACGCCTGGTTGAACTGCCAGAACGCGATGAGGCTGTACGCGCCGGTGACGAAGATGCCGGCGCCGGCGGCCATGCCGTCGAGCCCGTCGGTGACGTTGACGCTGTTCGAGAAGGCGACGCCGATGAAGGTGATCCATGCGAGGTACAGAATCCATCCGGCGATGAGCCCGAAGGTCATGAACCCGAGGACGGGGACATCGCGGAAGATCGAGACGTACGGCGATGCCGGGGTCTCGTCGAACCCGTTCGGGAACATCAGCGCGACGACGCCGAACGGCACCGTGACGATCACCTGGCCGACGACCTTGCGCCAGCCGCTGAGTCCCATGAAGCGCTGCTGTCGCACCTTCATGTAGTCGTCGATGAAGCCGACCGCGCCCAGGCCCACCATCATCCAGATGACGAGCAGGCCCGAGACGGTGGGCGGGTTGTTGCCGACCATCCCGCCGACGAGGTAGCCGACGATCGTGCCGACGATGAAGATCGTTCCGCCCATCGTGGGTGTGCCGCGCTTGGCCTTGTGATTGGGGTTGCGGATGTCTTCCGGCGTGCGGATCACCTGTCCCCAGCCCCACTTGCGGAAGAGCCGCAGGAAGACCGGGGTGAGGAACAGCGTGAATGCCAGCGAGATCGCGGCTGCAGTCAGGAGTGATCTCACGAGAACGATTCTCCCAGACGATCGCCGAGGAACCGCAGACCCGCCGAGTTCGACGACTTCACCAGAACCCGGTCGCCGTCGCGCAGCTCGCCCTTCAGGTACTCGAACGCCTCGTCGGCGGTCTCGAAGAAGACGGCCTCGGCGTCCCACGATCCCTGCGCGACGGCTTCGAGGTACATGCGACGGGCGTCCTGGCCGACCACGACGATCCGTTTGATCCCCAGGCGCACCGCGAGCAGGCCGACGCGGTCGTGCTCCTCCTCGGCGTGCTCGCCGAGTTCGCTCATGGCGCCGAGCACGGCCACGGTGCGCTCGCCGGGGCCGGTGATCTGCGCGAGCGTCCGCAGTGCGGCGGCCATCGAGTCGGGGCTGGCGTTGTAGGCGTCGTTGATGATGCGCACGCGGTCGGACCCGAGCGGCTGCATGCGCCAGCGCTCCGCGATCTCGACGGTCTCGAGCCGGGTGACGCAGTCCTCCAGCGAGACGCCCAGCGCCGTCGCTGCGGCGATGGCAGCCAGCGCGTTCATCACGTGATGCTCACCGAGCACACGCAGCTTCAGGGGCGCGGTCACGCCGCCGGCGGTGACCTGGAACGAGGTTCCGGATGCCGTCACCACCACGTCGTCCGCGCGCACCTGCGCGTCGGGCCCGCGGCCGAACCAGAGCACGTCGACGCCGCGCTCGGCGGCGATCTTCGCCATCGCGGCCACACGGGCGTCGTCGGCGTTGAGCACCGCCAGCCCGCCGGGGCGGATGGAGCGCACGAGCTCGGACTTCGCCAGGAAGGTCGCCTCGATGCCCCCGAATCCGCCTGCGTGTGCCATGCCGACCATGAGCACGATGCCGATGTCGGGCTCGACGAGACCGGCGAGCCGGGCGATCTCGCCGGGAGCGCTCGCGCCGAACTCGCTCACGAGGTACTTCGTGTCTCCGGTCACGCGCAGCATCGTCAGCGGAGCGCCGACCTCGTTGTTGAACGACGCCTTGGGCGACACCGTCTCACCCTCGCCCTCCAGGATGCGGGCGAGGAGGTTCTTGGTGGTCGTCTTCCCGTTCGAGCCGGTGATCCCCACGGCCCGCAGCGCGCCGCGGTCGCGGACCTGCGCGACGACCGTCCGGGCCAGGTCGGCCAGCGCGTCCACCGCGGAGGGCACCACGATCTGCGTCAGGGTCGCCCCTTCGACGGGGTGCTCCACGATGGCGACGGATGCGCCCGCCTCGGCCGCGGCGCCGACGAACAGATGCCCGTCGGTCTCCTCCCCCGGTTTGGCGACGAAGATGTCTCCGCGGGCGATCAGGCGGGAGTCGGTGTCGACGGTGCCCGACACGACGGTCTCGAACGAGTCCCCGTCCGCGAGGACGGCCTGACCCCGGACGGCACGGGCGAGCTGGGCGATGGTGAGGGGGATCATGTGGTCTCCGGCCGGATCGGAAGCGTCACCCGAACTTGGGCAAAAGCTTCGGCGCCGTCGTCGAGGGCATGACGCGATAGGTCTTGAGAACCTGGGTCATCGCCTTCTGGAACGCGGTCGCGTTGGCCGCAGACGATGTTACCTTTTTGGGCTCGTCGAGCGTGACGACGACGACGTACTCGGGGTCGTCGGCGGGCGCGAATCCCACCATCGTCGTGTAGTAGACGCCCGCCTTGTAGCCGCCCTTGCCGTCCGACTTCTCACCGGTTCCGGTCTTGCCTCCGATGCGGTAGCCGGGGATCTCGACCGCCTTGGCGTACGGTGCCTGCAGGAACACGTTCTCGAGCATCGCGCGCACCTGCGCGGAGGTCGACTCGCTGACCACGCGGGTCGGCTCGGGAAGCTCGGGCTCGACCACCGTGCCGTCCGCCGTGGTGCAGGACTCGATCAGCGACAGCGGCATGCGCAGCCCGCCGTTGGCGATCGCGCCGTAGGCGCCGGCGAGCTCCGGCATCGTCGTGGTGAGGCCCTGGCCGAACGACGTGTTGTAGGTCGTCTGCGCGCCCCACTCTTCGACCGGGTGGATGTCGCCGGACTCCTCGCCGCTGAACTGCACGGCCGATCCAGACCCGATGCCGAACTTCTTGAAGTACTCGTAGCGCGTCGAGGACGGCACCCGCTCGCTGAACTTCGAGATGCCGGCGTTCGACGAGTCGATCAGCACACCCGCCAGCGTGTACGTGTACGCCGGATGCTGGAACGCGTCGCGCACACGCGCCCCACCGGGGAAGTTCTCGAGGCTCGACGCCACGACGGTCGAGGCCGGCGTCTGCCCACCGGCGTCGATGACTGTCGCTGCGGTCAGCGCCTTGAACGTCGAGCCGGGCTCGAACGTGCCCTCGAAGATCTTGCTGCCTCGGACTCCCTCGACGGCGCCGGGCTCGTTGGGGTCGGCGGTGGGGTACTCGGCCGCGGCGCGGATCTTCCCGGTCGACGTCTCGACGACGAGGATGGCCCCGCGCTCGGCCCGCATGTCCTGCACCTGCTCGCCGATCAGCTGCTGCAGGTACCACTGCAGATCGCGGTGGATGGTCAGCTCGAGCGTGCCGCCGTCGACGGCATCCTGCTGCACCTTCGTGCCCGGGATGATGACGCCGTCCTTGCCCTTCTGATAGGCGCGCTTTCCGTTGGTGGCCGTGAGGCAGTCGTCGTACGACTTCTCGAGCCCTTCGAGCGCGTCGCCGTCGGTGCCGACGAAGCCCACGAGGTTGCCCGCGACCGCTCCGTCGGGGTAGGCGCGCGCCGGGTGCTGGAGGCACACGATGTAGGGCGTGCCCAGGTCCGCGAGTGCTCGGAACTGCTCGGTCGACACCCCGCGCTCCAGCTCGGCGTACCGGCTCCCCGGGTCGGCGGCGAGGGCGGCGCCGACGATCTCGCGCACGGCGTCGGGAGTCGTCTCGAGGATCTCGGCGACATCGTCCGACACCTCGGCCCAGAGCCGGGAGTCCGACTTCTCGTCGAGCACCTGCGCGTCGATCTGCGTGATGAGCAGCGGGTCGAGCTGGCAGTCGTACTCCAGGATGCTGCCCGCCAGCGTCTGCCCGGTCTCGTCGACGATCTGCCCGCGCGTGCCGTAGAGCGTCTGCGAGCCGCGCAGCGCGATCTCCAGCGAGTCGGCGACGTGCTCGTCGGCGTTGACGACCTGGATGTCGACGAGTCGCACCATGAAGCCGGCGAGGACCGCGAGGACGACGGCCAGTGCGACGACGGTCCGGCGGCGCGGGCTGCGGGTGCTGCGTGTCGTCATGGAATCAGTGTGTGCTCGGCGTGGGGAGTCCGTCGGTGACGGGAGGCGGAGTGTTGCCGACTCCGCCGTCGCCGGCTCCCGTGCCGGCGTCGACCGGAACCACCGGCTTTCCGCCGATCGTCGCGTCCGGCTCCGTCACGAGCGGCGTGTCGGTGATGAGGGCGTTCGGCACCGCACCACGGCCGATCGCGTCGACCGACGAGGATCCGAGTGAGATCTCTCCCGCCCCCAGGAGCGCACCGTCGCTGAGCCGGAGGTAGCTGGGCGACTCGTCGATCACCATGCCCAGCGCGGCCGCGTTGGCCGCGAGGTACTGCGGCGAGCTGAGACCCGCGACGTCGTCGTAGAGGATCTGCTTCTCGTAGGTCAGGTCGCGCTGCTGCTGCGTGAGCGTGGACAGCTCGTAGGAGCTCTGGGTCGTCATGATCGACAGCACCATCTGCGCACCGGCGATGAGGAAGGCGCCGAGCACCGCGACGACGCCGTAGAGCAGCTTCGGACGACGGCGGCGCGCCGGTGCCTCGACGACGCGCAGCCGGCGATCGGGCCGCCCGCCGCGTTCGGGGGTGATCGCCGGCGCGGTCGCGGCGACGGTGGCCAGTGCGGTGGCGGTGCTCATACGTCCTCCCGCACCCGCTCGGCCGCGCGCAGGCGCACGGGGGTGGCACGCGGGTTGACCGCGCGTTCTTCGTCTGATGCCAGTTCGGCACCCTTGACGAGGAGCTTGAATTTGGGTGCGTGCTCGGGCAGTTCGACCGGCAGCCCCGAGGGCGCGGTGGAGGCCGAGGCCTCGGCCAGAGCTCGCTTGACCAGGCGGTCCTCGAGCGACTGGTACGACAGCACGACGATGCGGCCGCCCACCGGCAGCGTGCTCAGGGCCGCCGGGATCGCGCGCTCGAGCACCGACAGCTCGCGGTTCACCTCGATGCGCAGGGCCTGGAACACCCGCTTGGCCGGGTGGCCGGTCCGCTGAGCCGCGTACGGCGTGGCTGCGACGAGGATCTCCACCAGACGACCGGAGCGCTCGATCGGCGCTTCGGCGCGCGCGGCGATGATCGCGCGGGCGTAGCGACCGGCGAGCTTCTCTTCGCCGTAGCGCTCGAAGATGCGTCGCAGGTCGCCCTCGCCGTAGGTCGCGAGGATGTCGGCAGCCGTCGTGCCGGCGGACTGGTCCATGCGCATGTCGAGAGGGGCGTCCTGCGAGTAGGCGAAGCCGCGGTCTGCGACGTCGAGCTGCAGCGACGAGACGCCGAGGTCGAACAGGATGCCGTCTGCCGCGGCGTAGCCCGATGAAGCGACGGCGTCGGCGATGCCGTCGTAGACCGTGTGCACGAGCGTGACGCGGTCGCCGAAGCGCGCCAGGCGCTCGCCGGCGATGCGCAGAGCGTCGGTGTCGCGGTCGAGGCCGACGAGACGGATGCCCGGAAAACGCTCGAGGAAGGCCTCGGAGTGGCCGCCCATGCCGAGCGTCGCATCGACGAACACGGCGCCGTCGCGCTGGAGCGCGGGGGCGAGCAGCTCGGCGCAGCGCTCGAGAAGGACCGGGGTGTGGATGTCACGGAGGTTCATATCGTGCGGGCCATGCCCCTCGGTCCTGATCCCCATCCGCTCCGACCTGCCACCGGGGAAGTGATGTCAGGGCACGAGCAGCTGGGAGTCAGGACCGAGGGCTCTCAGAAGAGGCCCGGAATCACCTCCTGCTCCAGCTCGGCATAGCTCTCTTCGTTCGCGTCGGCGTAGGCGTTCCACGCGTCGGCGTTCCAGATCTCGGCATGGGCGCCCACGCCGGTGACGACGAGGTCGCGCTCCAGGCCTGCATAGGCGCGCAGCGGAGGGGGGATCGTGATGCGGTTCTGGCTGTCGGGCTTCTCGGCGCTCGCGCCGGAGAGGAACATGCGCAGGAAGTCCCGCGCCTGCTTGTTGGCGAGCGGCGCCTCGCGGATGCGCTCGTGCACCCGCTCGAACTCCTGCGTGCTGAAGACATACAGGCAGCGGTCCTGTCCGCGAGTCACCACGACGCCTCCACCGAGGTCGTCGCGGAACTTCGCGGGAAGGATGACGCGTCCTTTGTCATCGAGCTTGGGAGAGTGCGTGCCCAACAGCATCGGCTCATCACTCCCCCTTCATCCCGGCCCCCCTGGGTGTACGCCACTTTACTCCACTTCCCTCCACTTTGTCACTGGTTCATCGCGCGACACTCCACCGCGCCGCCATTCGGCGCGCGATGACGCGGTTTCCGGGCAAAGAAAAAGCACCGACCCGAAGGTCGGTGCTCGTCTCCCGTCGTCAGCGGGCGGGGCGGGTCAGCGCCCCTCTTGACGCCTGTCCCAGCGGTTGTTCATGCGATCCATGAAGGACGACCCCTGGCGGGCGGTCGCCGGCTTCTCGGGCTGGACACGCACGCGGCCTGCGCCGCGCGTGGGAGTCACAGCGAGCAGGACCCCCGCCAGCATGACCACGAACCCGATCACCCCGACCACGATGAGCTGCTGCGAGACGCCGACGATGAGTCCGCCGAGGCCGAGGAGCACGAGGATCGTCCCGTAGACGATGTTGCGGTAGCTGAGGCTGCGTCCGTCACTGGGCGCGCTGACGACGTCTGCGTCGTTGCGCATCAGATGGCGTTCCATCTCGTCGAGCAGACGCTGCTCCTGTTCGGAGAGTGGCATGCATCCCCCTCTTTAGCTCGCTTGCACCGATTCTACGCGTGCCGTAGATCACTAGGCTAGGCCCGTGTCAGCCTCTCCAGATCCTGTCGAAGCCATTTCCCAGCGTCTGGACATCTTCGTCACGGCTCAACGGCTCCACGCGGCCGACCTCGGCGCCGAGGCGGCATCCTTCGTGGAGGCGGCCGCTGCGACCGTCGAGGGCGGCAAGCGCCTGCGCGGCCGCTTCTGCGTCGCCGGGTGGAGGGCGGTGGAGGAGGCATCGCGCCCCGCCCCCACTCTGCCCGCCGAGGTCGTCACCGCCGCCGCCGCGCTCGAGGTGTTCCACGCCGCAGCCCTCGTGCACGACGACGTGATCGACAACTCAGACACCCGCCGGGGCCGCCCCGCCGCGCACCGCGCCCTCGAGGCGTCGCACCGCGACGCCCGCTGGGCGGGAGATGCCGCGGCCTTCGGTCGCTCGGCAGCCGTGCTCCTCGGCGATCTGCTCGTGGCCTGGAGCGACGACCTCTTCGAAGAGGGACTCGCCATCTCCCTCGTGGCACGGGCGTCGGCCGCGCGAGCGGAATACGCCACGATGCGCCGCGAGGTCACGATCGGGCAGTTCCTCGACATAGCCGAGGAATCCGCCTTCGTCACCGAGGACGACGACCGTCACGCCGACCGCGCGCTGCGGGTGGCGTCGCTCAAGTCTGCGCGCTACAGCATCCAGCAGCCGCTCGTGATCGGCGCGGCGCTGGCCGGAGCGGATGCCGCGCAGGTCGCCGCTCTCGCCGCGTTCGGGCATCCGCTCGGCATGGCGTTCCAGCTGCGGGACGACGTGCTGGGCGTGTTCGGCGACGAGCGCGAGACCGGCAAGCCGTCGGGCGACGATCTCCGCGAGGGGAAGCGCACAGTGCTCATCGCGTACGCACGCGAGTCGCTCGCCCCGCCGGCCCGGCGCATCGTCGACGAGCTCGTCGGCGACCGGGCCCTGGACGCGGCGCAGATCGCGTCACTGCAGCGCACCATCGTCGAATCGGGCGCGCTCGAACGCGTCGAGAGCCTGATCGCCGCGTATGCGCGCGAGGCGGAGCGCTCCCTCTCGGGGGCACGGCTGGGCAATGCCGCCGTGGGCGAGCTGCGCGACCTCGCACGGGCCGCGACAGTCCGCGTCACCTGACGCGGAGTGTCAGGCCATCGTCTGGGCGACGCGGCGGACTTCCGCCTTGCGTCCGGCCCGCAGCGCCTCGATGGGCGGCACCCCGATCGACTCCTCCGGCGTGAGGAGCCAGTCGATGACCTCGTCGTCGGAGAATCCGGCGTCGTGCAGCACGATCGCCGTGCCACGCAGCGACGCGAGCGGGTGTCCGTCGACGATGAACACGGCGGGCACCTTGAGCGCCCCATCGCGTCGTGAGCCGACCAGCTGGGACTCGTCGAGGAAGCGGCGGATGCGGCCGAGCGGTTCGCCCAGCACCTCCACCAGTTCGGGCAGGGTGAGCCATTCGGTCTCGATGCGCGGGGCGTCGTCAGCGGTCACCCAGCAACTATCGCACTCCTCCGGCGCCCTTCGCACGTCCCGCGCGACCACGCGTGCGTCACACCAGTCACATGCAACTCTCATTTCCCTTCCGTTGACACTGGTTTACATCCGTGACACGGTTCTGGAAGTCCGAAGAGGGGGGAAATCTCTTGCGACCTGATACCCGCACCCACCGTGCCCACGCGCCGAAGGTCCTCTCCGCGGGCGTTCCCGCAGCGATCCTCGGCTCGATCGCCCTTGTCCTGTCAGGCGTCCCCGCCCATGCGCAGGAGAGAGCGACAGAAGAGCGGATGCCGCGCCCTCTGCCCCTCCGCGCGCTGCCGGCCGCCGCAGCGGGGCAGGCTGCGACCATCGCCCGGGCCGACACACGAGTCATGGCCGCGACCCCCAGGACCTACACGGTGAAGCGCGGCGACACAGTCAGCGCGATCGCCGCGCGCTTCGGCCTGCGCACCGTCGACGTGCTCGCGCTCAACGGCCTGACCTGGAAGTCGACGATCTATCCCGGGCAGGTCCTCATACTGTCGGCCGGCGCGAAGCCGGCACCCGCGAAGCCGGCGCCTGCCAAGAAGGCGAAGGCCGCGGCATCCGGCACCTACACGGTCAAGCCGGGCGACACCATCAGCGCCATCGCACAGCGGCACGGGGTCTCGACCGCGGCGATGCTGTCTGCCAACAAGCTGGGCTGGTCGTCGATCATCTATCCCGGCCAGAAGCTCACGGTCCCCGGCATGGTCCGAGCGGCGGCGACGGCGCCCGTGAAAGCGGCACCTCCGAAGGCTGCCGCGGCACCCGCCCCGTCGTCCGCCCGCAGTCATGTCGTCGCGGCGGGCGAGACCATCAGCGCGATCGCCGCGCGCCACGGCGTCTCTGTCGGCTCCGTGCTCACCGCCAACCAGCTCGGCATGTCGTCGATCATCTATCCCGGCCAGAAGCTCACTATCCCGGCGAAGGCGGCAGCCACCGGTCTCGACGCCGCGCAGCAGGAGAACGCGCGGCTCATCATCCGTATCGGCCGTGAGCTCGGCGTCCCCGACCGGGGCATCGCCATCGCCCTCGGCACGGCGATGCAGGAGTCCTGGATCCGCAACCTGGACTGGGGCGATCGCGACTCGCTCGGCCTCTTCCAGCAGCGCCCCAGCACCGGCTGGGGCACGGCGGCGCAGATCCGCGACCGCGTGCGGTCGATCAAGGCCTTCTACGGCGGCCCATCCGATCCGAACGGCTCGCGCACCCGCGGCCTGCTCGACATCCCGGGATGGCGGAACATGACGTTCGCGCAGGCTGCGCAGGCCGTGCAGATCTCTGCGTATCCCGATCGTTACGCTCGATGGGAGAAGCCTGCGTACGCCTGGCTCGCGGCGCTCGGCTAGGCCGAGAACGAACCCCCGCAGGGGTGAGGCGTTCCGCGGGCTCGCAGGTCTGCGTCCGTAGACTTTCCCCGTGAGCACGAGCCAGCAGACGGACCCGCTGATCGGGCGTCTGGTCGACGCCCGGTACCGCGTCCGCGCTCGCATCGCCCGTGGCGGAATGGCCACGGTCTATGTCGCCACCGACCTGCGCCTCGAGCGCCGGGTCGCGCTGAAGGTGATGCACGGTCACCTGAGCGACGACACCGTGTTCCAGAGCCGGTTCATCCAGGAGGCCCGCGCGGCCGCGCGACTCGCTGATCCGCACGTGGTCAACGTCTTCGACCAGGGCCAGGACGGCGACATGGCGTACCTCGTCATGGAGTACCTTCCGGGCATCACGCTGCGCGAGCTCCTGCGGGAGCAGCGCCGGCTGACCGTCCCCCAGGCGGTGTCGATCCTCGACGCCATCCTGTCGGGGCTCGCCGCCGCCCACCGCGCGGGCATCGTGCACCGCGACGTCAAGCCCGAGAACGTGCTCCTCGCCGAGGACGGGCGCATCAAGATCGGCGACTTCGGGCTCGCGCGCGCGACGACCGCCAACACAGCCACCGGCGCCCAGCTGCTCGGCACCATCGCCTACCTCGCGCCCGAGCTGGTCACCCGCGGCACCGCCGACGCGCGCAGCGACATCTACGCGCTCGGCATCATGCTCTACGAGATGCTCACCGGTGAGCAGCCGTACAAGGGCGAGCAGCCCATGCAGATCGCCTTCCAGCACGCCACCGACTCCGTGCCCCGCCCGAGCGTGAAGAACCCCGGCGTGCCCGAGCCCCTCGACGAGCTCGTGCTGTGGGCCACCGAGAAGACGCCCGATGACCGGCCGTCCGACGCCCGAGAGATGCTCGACCGCCTGCGCGAGATCGAGCGCGAGCTCGGGATCACGCCGAACGTGACCCGCACCATGCCCCTCGGCATGATGCGTGAGGACGGCGCGCCGTCCGGCGACCTGACCGCCGTGCTCCCCTCGCCCGGTACTGGGCCGACGGCCGCCGTCGAGGAGGTCGACAACGCCACGGCGCTCCGCGCGGCCGCGCGCCGCCGCCGCGCGAAGGGCGGCTGGCTCATCGTCCTGGTGATCCTGCTGGCCGCACTCGCCGGCGGGCTCGGCTGGTGGTTCGGCTCCGGACCCGGCTCGATGGTCGCCGTCGCCGATGTGTCCGGTCTGACCTTCGCCGACGCGCAGTCGCGCCTCGCCGAGGACTCGCTGGTCGCGGTCGAGCAGGGCCAGACGAGTCTCGACGTCGAGGCCGGCCTCGCCATCGGCACCGATCCCCGATGGGGCACGCGCGTCGAGAAGGAATCCGAGGTCACGGTGCTGATCTCGCTCGGCCCGGCCGAGGCGCAGGTCGAGTCTCTGGTCGGCAAGGACAAGATCGAAGTGACCGGCATCCTCGACTCCCACCGCATCGCGGTCGACGGCGAGACCGGGCTGTTCAACGACGCTGCACCCGACACCGTCATCGGCGTGCGCATCCACCCCCGCGCAGGGGGCGACGCCGTCGCCTGCGGCGAAGGCTGCACGGTTCACGAGGGCGACACCGCCACGCTCTCGATCTCGCTCGGAAAGCTCCCCGCCGTGCGCGGACTGTCCGTCGGCGATGCGCGCAGTGCGCTCACCGGCGCAGGACTCGTCGTCGCCGAAGGCGTGGACGAGCGACCCGACGAGGAGATCGCCGCCGGACTCGTGATCGGCGTGAGTGAGCGCGAGGGCGGAGGCGCGTGGCGCCCTGGCGACGAAATGACGCTGATCGTGTCTACCGGCCCGCCGCTGTTCCCGGTGCCGGATGTCGCGGGCAAGACCCGCGATCAGGCGATCCAGGAGCTCGAGTCCGCCGGATTCCAGGTCGACTACTCGCCACTGTGGACGCCGTTCCCCGATGAGATCACCGAGGTCACCCTGTCGGATCCCGCCGCGGGATCGATGCTCACGAAGGGCACGCGCGTCTACATCGAGATCACCGTCAGCGGCTGAGCCGCCGATCAGAGCGGGTTGCCGCGGGCCGCGGCATCCGTCAGCGCTTCTCGAGCTCCTCGGCGACGAGGAAGGCCAGCTCCAGGCTCTGCATGTGGTTCAGTCGCGGATCGCACAGCGACTCGTAGCGGGTCGCGAGGGTGGCCTCGTCGATGTGCTCGGAGCCACCCAGGCACTCCGTGACGTCGTCGCCGGTGAGCTCGACGTGGATGCCGCCGGGGAACGTGCCGACGGCACGGTGAGCCTCGAAGAAGCCGCGCACCTCGTCGACGACGTCGTCGAAGCGTCGGGTTTTGTAGCCGGTCGGCGTCGTGATCCCGTTGCCGTGCATCGGGTCGGTGACCCACAGCGGGGTCGCACCCGAGTCGCGCACGGCCTCGAGCAGCGGCGGCAGCGCGTCGCGGATCTTGCCCGCGCCCATGCGTGTGATGAACGTGAGGCGCCCCGGCTCGCGGTTCGGGTCGAGCTTGTCGATGAGCGCCAACGCCGTCTCGGGCGAGGTCGCCGGGCCGAGCTTCACGCCGATGGGGTTGCGGATCTTCGAGAAGTAGTCGACGTGCGCGCCATCGAGGTCGCGCGTGCGCTCGCCGATCCACAGGAAGTGCGCCGACGTGTTGTAAGGCAGGCTCGTGCGCGAGTCGATGCGGGTCATCGGACGCTCGTAGTCCATGAGCAGACCCTCGTGACCGGTGTAGAACTCGACGCGCTTGAGCTCGTCGAAGTCGGCGCCGGCGGCCTCCATGAACTTGATCGCGCGGTCGATCTCGGTGGCGAGGCGCTCGTACTGCTGGTTGGCGGGGTTCTGCGCGAACCCCTTGTTCCAGGAGTGCACCTCGCGCAGGTCGGCGAAGCCACCCTGTGTGAACGCGCGGATCAGATTGATGGTCGACGCGGCCGTGTGGTACCCCTTCAGCAGCCGCTGCGGGTCAGCCTGACGCGAGCCCTCGGTGAAGTCGTAGCCGTTGACGATGTCTCCGCGGTAGGCGGGCAGTGTCACGTCGCCGCGGGTCTCGGTGTCGCTCGAGCGCGGCTTGGCGAACTGGCCCGCCATGCGCCCCATCTTCACGATCGGCATCGACGCGCCGTACGTGAGCACGACCGCCATCTGCAGGACGGTCTTGATGCGGTTGCGGATCTGCTCCGCCGTCGCACCCGCGAACGTCTCGGCGCAGTCGCCGCCCTGGAGCAGGAACGCCTGCCCCGATGCGGCGCGGCCGAGCTTCTCGCGCAGGTTGTCGACCTCGCCGGCGAACACGAGCGGCGGCAGGGTTGCCAGTTCCGCCGATACCGCGGCGACGGCATCGGCATCGGGCCACAGCGGCTGCTGCTTGATGGGCAGGTTCCGCCAGTGGTCGAGGCTGTCGAGCTGCTGGAGCATCCCTCGAGTCTATCCGCGGCGGACGGGGGCCCGCCGCCGTGTGACGAGCGCTCAGCGCGCGGAGGTGAGGCGGTCCTTCACCGTCGACGCGTAGACGTCGTCGTACTGCTGCTCGCCGAGCCGCTGCAGCGCGACCATGATCTCGTCGGTGATCGACCGCAGGATGTAGCGGTCGCCCTCCATGCCGGCGAAGCGCGAGAAGTCGAGCGGCTCGCCGATGACGACTCCGACGCGCACGACATTGGGCAGTCGCTGGCCGATCGGCATCATCGTGTCGGTGTCGACCATCACCACTGGCACCACGGGCACGTGGGCCTCGAGCGCCATGCGGGCGATGCCGGTGCGCCCCCGGTAGAGCTTGCCGTCGGGGCTGCGTGTGCCCTCCGGGTAGATGCCCAGCAGCTCTCCGCCGCCCAGCACCTGGAGGCCCGTGTTGAGGGATGCCTCGGACGCCTTGCCGCCGGAGCGGTCGATGGGCAGCTGGCCGGTGCCCTTGAAGAACATCCGGGTCGCCCAGCCCTTGAGGCCCTTGCCCGTGAAGTAGTCGCTCTTCGCGAGGAACGCGACGCGGCGGTCGATCATGAGCGGGAGGATGACCGAGTCGACGAACGACAGGTGGTTGCTGGCGAGGATCGCGCCGCCCTCGGCGGGGACGTTGCGCCGGCCGACGATCCACGGGCGGAAGATCGCCTTGACGAGCGGTCCGACCACGACGTACTTCATCAGCCAGTAGAACATCGCTAGACCTCCCGGCCCGCCAGATCAGCCGCTCCGATGAGACCCGCGTCATTGACGAGCTGAGCGATCGCGAACTCGGCGACCGGGCGGTCGCCGTACCCGGGCAGCGACGTCTCATATGCCAGCCGCACGGGCGCGAGGAGGTCCTCGCCGAGCTGGGCCACTCCCCCGCCGATCACGAAGAGTTCGGGGTCGAGCACGGCCTGGAACCCTCCGCACGCCTCGCCGAGCGCGGTCGCGACGCGCCGCAGCGCCTCCGTCGCCCCCGGGTCGCCGGCCAGCACGAGTCGCGAGACGGCGGGACCGCTGATGGTGCCGGTCTCTGCGCGCAGCTCAGCCAGCGCCGCGCCGATCCCGCCGGCATCGGCGATCGCGTTGGCCTCGCGCTGCAATGCGCGGCCGGAGGCGTACTGCTCGAGGCATCCGTTCTGACCGCAGCCGCACGGCAGACCATCGCGAGTGAAGCGGGTGTGGCCGAGCTCGGCGGCGATGCCGTGGCCGCCGCGGAAGAGCTCGCCGTCGAGGACGATCGCGCCGCCGACCCCGGTGCCCATCGTGAGCATGACCATGTTGTCGACGTCACGGCCCGCACCGAAGCGGAACTCGGCCCAGCCGGCGGCATTGGCGTCATTCTCGATCGCGATGGGCACGTCGATCCCGGCCTCCAACGTCGCCTTGAGCGGCTCGTTGCGCCACGCGATGTTCGGCGCGTGGATCACCGTCGCCCGGTCGCGGTCGATGAAGCCCGCGGCTGCGACGCCGACCGCCGCCACCTCGTGCCCGGCGCCGAAATGACGGGCCATGTCGATGACGGCATCCGCGAGGGCGCGGGTGTCTGCGGGGGTGTCCACGCGGACCTTCTCGAGGATGCGGCCGTCCTGGTCGACGACGCCTCCCGCGATCTTCGTCCCGCCGATGTCGATCCCGACCTTGAGCACCGCATTCCCTCTCCGGCCGGCGCAGGCGCGACGGCGCGTTGCAGTCTATCGGCGAGTCAGCGTCCACACCCCTGCTGGTACGCGGCCTCGAGCCGATTAGACTCTGATGAGATCCACCCGAGATTGTTGTTTCCGGTACCGAAGGAGCTGCCGTGGTCCAGTTCGAAGTCCCCGCGATCGTCCCCGCCGACCCACAGGCGAACGTCACCGATCTGCTCGCCGACAGGGTCAAGGCGACCCCGCAGCTCGCCCTGTTCGCCGTACCGGAGGGCGAGGGCTGGCGCGACATCAGCGCCGCCGATTTCGAGAAGCAGGTGATCGCCCTGGCGAAGGGGTTCGTCGCCGCCGGCATCGAGCCGGGCGACAAGGTTGCCTTCATCGCGCGCACCACCTACGACTGGACGCTCGTCGACTTCGCGCTGTTCTATGCCGGCGCGGTCATGGTCCCGGTGTACGAGACGAGCTCACCGTCGCAGATCTCGTGGATCCTCACCGACTCCGGTGCCATCGCGTGCATCAGCGAGTCGCCCGACCACGCCGCACGTCTCGACGAGGTGCGCTCCGAGCTCCCGCTCGTCCGTTCCACGTGGGAGATGGCGCGTGGCGACCTCGACAAGCTCGTCGCCGCCGGCAAGGACGTCACCGACGACGAGATCCAGCGCCGCCGTCACCTCGCCAACGGCGCCGACATCGCCACTCTGATCTACACCTCCGGCTCGACCGGACGCCCCAAGGGATGCGTGCTCACGCACAGCAACTTCGTCGAGCTGTGCCGCAACTCGGCGAAGGCGCTGTCGGAGGTCGTCGCCAAGCCCGGCGCCTCGACGCTGCTTTTCATCACGACGGCGCACATCTTCGCGCGCTTCATCTCGGTGCTGAACATCCACGCCGGCGTGAAGACCGGGCACCAGCCCGACACGAAGCAGCTCCTTCCCGCGCTCGGCTCGTTCAAGCCGACGTACCTCCTCGCCGTGCCGCGCGTCTTCGAGAAGGTCTACAACTCGGCCGAGCAGAAGGCCGAGGCCGGCGGCAAGGGCAAGATCTTCCGCGCCGCCGCCCACACCGCCGTCGAGCACTCGACGCTGCTGCAGGACGGCAAGAAGGTGCCGTTCATGACGAAGATCAAGTTCGCGCTCTTCGACAAGCTCGTCTACAGCAAGCTGCGTGCCGCGATGGGCGGCAACGTCGAGTACGCCGTCTCGGGCTCTGCTCCGCTCGGTCCGCGCCTCGGCCACTTCTTCCACAGCCTCGGCGTGACGATCCTCGAGGGCTACGGCCTCACCGAGACCACCGCCCCCGCGACGGTCAACCTCGCGACCAAGTCGAAGATCGGCACCGTCGGCCCGGTTCTTCCGGGCGTCGGCATCCGCCTCGGGGAGGACGACGAGATCCAGGTGCGCGGCATCAACGTCTTCAAGGAGTACTGGCGCAATCCCGAGGCCACGGCCGCTGCGTTCGACGGCGACTGGTTCAAGACGGGCGACATCGGCTCGTTCGACGAGGAGGGCTTCCTCAAGATCACCGGCCGGAAGAAGGAGATCATCGTGACGGCCGGCGGCAAGAACGTCGCGCCCGCCGCGCTCGAAGACCCGATCCGCGCCAACCCGATCGTCGGACAGGTGGTCGTCGTCGGCGACCAGAAGCCGTTCATCTCGGCGCTCATCACGCTCGACCCCGAGATGCTGCCGACGTGGCTCGCGAACAACAACCTGCCGGGCGACATGTCGCTCGCCGACGCCGCGAAGAACCCCGACGTGCGCGCCGAGGTGCAGCGGGCGATCGACCACGCCAACAAGTCCGTCTCGCGCGCCGAGTCCATCCGCAAGTTCACGATCCTCGACACCGAGTGGACCGAGGCGAGCGGGCATCTGACGCCGAAGATGAGCATCAAGCGCAACGTGATCATGGACGACTTCGCCGACGAGATCGTCGAGCTCTACAGCGCGCCAGTGAACACGAGCAACGTCTCGCTCAAGTGACGCCATGACGATGCCCCGGACCTCCACGAGGTCCGGGGCTTTGTCGTTCCGCGCCCGACGAAGAACGTCAGCGGGGTGTCAGAACCAGTCCGACTCTCGGATCTCGCGCATCGCGATCTTGCGCTCCTCGGGCGTGAGCCGCCGCAGGTAGAGCATGCCGTCGAGGTGGTCGGTCTCGTGCTGGAGCGCCTGGGCCATCAGCCCGTCCCCCTCGAGGACGACCTCGTTCCCGTCGAGGTCTGTGCCGACGACCTTCGCATGCGGATAGCGCACGGCGTCGTGCCACAGCCCGGGCACGGAGAGGCATCCCTCGCCGATCGCCTCGGGCTCGCCCGAGACCTCGACGAGCACCGGGTTGAGCACGTAGCCGATCACGCCGTCGACGTTGTAGCTGAAGGCGCGGACGCCGACGCCGATCTGGGGCGCAGCGACACCCGCACGACCGGGCAGCTCGACAGTGTCGAGCAGGTCACGCACGAGCGCGCGCACGCCCTCATCGACCTCGTCGATGGGCGCGCACACGGAGGTGAGGACCGGGTCGCCGAAGACCCGGATCGGACGGACCGACACGCCGGGCCTCAGGCGGCCGATGCCGACGGGACGGAGCGCAGGCCCTCGACCACCGAGGCGGCGAGCTCACGGGCCGCGAGACGCGTCTCGGGGTGCAGGTCGCGGAACACGATCGCGCTGCCCGCGGCGATGTGGGCGTCGTACGGCATGCGCACGACTCCGCGCACGCGCGTGCGGAAGTGCGACTCGAGCTCTTCCAGCTGCACCAGCGGAGTGCCCGGGCGCGAGTTGTTCAGCACCACGATCGCATTGCGCACCTTGGCCGCGTGGCCGTTCGTCTCGAGCCACGTGAGCGTCTCGGATGCCAGCCGGGCCTCATCGACGCTCAGGCCGGCGACGATCACGAGCTGGTCGGCGAGCTCGAGGGTCGCCTCCATGACGGAGTGGACGATGCCGGTGCCGGTGTCGGTGAGGACGATCGAGTAGTAGTGCGCGGCGAGCCCGGCCACGTCGCGGTAGTCGGAGTCGCTGAAGGCCTCGGACACGCGCGGGTCGGAGTCCGACGCCACGACGTCGAGGCGGGTCTCGTCGCGCGCGACGATGCCCGACAGGTCGTTGAAGCCCACCACATCGCCGCGGATGCGCACGAGATCGCGGACGGTCTTGCCGCTGGAGCGGGCGATGCGCTCGGCGAGCGTACCGCGGTC
The DNA here is from genome assembly GCF_022538185.1 of Microbacterium sp. CFH 31415. Classification (GTDB taxonomy): domain Bacteria; phylum Actinomycetota; class Actinomycetes; order Actinomycetales; family Microbacteriaceae; genus Microbacterium. The sequence goes on from NZ_JAKYXC010000002.1 coordinate 575,057, forward strand.
GGGGTTCGCGTCGACGGCGATGACCCGGTCGTCACGTGCGTCGGCCAGCGCCATGCCGAGGAGCGTCGTGACGGTGGTCTTGCCGACGCCGCCCTTGCGCGAGACCACCGGAACGAACCGGGCGCCGCCGGCGAGCGGTGCGGCGATGCGGCGGTCGAGCTCCTTGCGAGCGCGGGCGCGCTTGCCGTCGCCGAGGTTGATGCGACGGCCGGAGATCGAGTACACGAGGTGCTGCCAGTAGCCCTCGGGCTCGGAGCGCACGATGTGGTGCGGGTCGAGCAGGCGGTCGGCGGTCAGCAGGTCGGCGGTCTCGCGGTCGGCCTCGAACTCCCCCAGGCGCTTCGACGTCAGGGTGACGTCGGGGCGCGGGTACCCCGCGCGCTCGACGGCCTGCGGGCGGTCGGCCGCCTCGCTCTGCACGGCCGGGCGGGCGGCGGGCGCCGGGGCAGCCGCAGCGGGCGCGGCGGCGGCGACGGGCGCGGCGGCGGGCGCGCTGATGTCGTCGAACGACGATGCGGGAGCGGATGCCGCGGATGCCGGCGTTCCGGCGGAGGCGGCGATCACCCCGGTCTCTTCGAACACCTCGTCGGCGTCGGCGATGTCTTCGATGGGCTCCCAGTCCTCGGCTTCGTCCTCGACCGTCCAGTCCTCCGCACCTGCGGCGGTCTCGACGATCTCGGCCTCGGCCGTGTCTGCCGGGATCTCGACCACGAACGGAACCTCGTCGCCGATGACGTCGTCGTCGACCAGGTCGTCATCCGACTCGGACGGCATCTCGACGCTCACCTGCGCGGTCGACCCGCTCAGGATGCCGAAGCCCGCGGTCTCGAGGCTGCCCGTGTCGGACAGCACGCCGTTCTCGGATTCTTCGGGCGTGTGGTCGGGTCGATCAGGCGTCACTGCGGAGTCTCCAAGACAGGGGAGGCGATTTCGGGCGGGTGCCACCCTCCAGATTACTGCGCAGGACGTATGACGACCAAAAGGTCGCCGGCGTCGACCTGCTTGGTCTCGGCGATCGCGAGACGCTCGACGACGCCGTCGACGGGAGCGGTGATGGCCGCTTCCATCTTCATCGCCTCGATCGACGCGATCGGCTGACCCGCTTTGACGGTGGCGCCGACCGTGGTCTTGAGCGTGACGACGCCCGCGAACGGCGCGGCCACCTGACCGGGCTTCGAGGTGTCGGCGCGCTCCGCCTGCACGACATCGACCTTGATGCTGCGGTCGCGCACGAACACCGGCCGGAGCTGGCCGTTGAGCGTGGTCATGACGGTGCGGATGCCCTTCGCGTCGGCTTCGCCGATCGCCTCGAGACCGACATAGAGCTGCACGCCCGGGTCGATCTCGGCGACGTGCTCCTCCCCCGGCTTGAGGCCGTAGAGGTAGTCGGGAGTGCCGAGTGCGGACAGGTCGCCGTACGTCGCACGGTTCTTCTCGAACTCGCGGGCGGGCGCCGGGAACAGCAGCCGGTTCAGCGTGCGGCGGCGGTCGGCGCCGTCGCCGGCCAGCCCGGCGCGCTCCTCATCGGTGAGCGGCGGCACGCCGATGGACACCTCGCGGCCTTCCAGCACCTTGGTGCGGAAGGGTTCGGGCCATCCGCCCGGCAGATCGCCCAGCTCCCCGGCCATGAACCCGACGACCGAGTCGGGTATGTCGTAGTTGCGCGGGTTCTGCTCGAAGTCGGCAGGGTCGGCCTTCGCCGCGACCAGGGCGAGGGCCAAGTCGCCGACGACCTTCGACGACGGCGTGACCTTCGGGATGCGACCGAGGATGCGGTCGGCGGCGGCGTACATGTCCTCGATGAGCTCGAAGTCGTCCGCCAGGCCGAGCGCGATCGCCTGCTGGCGGAGGTTCGACAGCTGCCCGCCGGGGATCTCGTGGTGGTACACGCGACCGGTGGGCGAAGCCAGGCCCGACTCGAACGGCCGGTACAGGTGACGGACGCCCTCCCAGTACGGCTCGAGGTCGCTCACCGCCTGCAGGCTGAGCCCGGTGTCCCGGTCGGTGTGCGCCAGCGCGGCGACCAGGGCAGAGAGCGACGGCTGGCTGGTGGTGCCCGACATGGGTGCGGCCGCGGCATCCACGGCATCCACTCCCGCGGCACTTGCCGCGAGCAGCGTCGCGAGCTGTCCTCCGGCGGTGTCGTGCGTGTGCAGGTGCACCGGCAGGTCGAACCTCTCGCGCAGCGCCGTGACGAGCTTCGCGGCGGCGGCGGGACGGATGAGGCCCGCCATGTCCTTGATCGCGAGGATGTGTGCGCCCGACTCGACGATCTGCTCCGCGAGCCGGAGGTAGTAGTCGAGGGTGTAGAGCTTCTCCGAGGGGTCGAGCAGGTCGGACGTGTAGCACAGTGCGACCTCGGCGATCGCGGTCCCTGTTGCACGCACGGCGTCGATCGCCGGGCGCATCTGCGACACGTCGTTGAGCGCGTCGAAGATGCGGAAGATGTCGACGCCGGTGGTCGCTGCCTCCTGCACGAAGGCCTGGGTCACCTCGACCGGGCGCGGCGTGTAGCCCACCGTGTTGCGTCCGCGCAGGAGCATCTGGATCGGGATGTTGGGCATCGCGGTCCGCAGCGCCTCGAGGCGCTCCCACGGATCTTCGGCGAGGAAGCGCAGCGCGACGTCGTATGTCGCACCGCCCCAGGCCTCGACCGAGAGCAGCTGCGGCGTCATGCGCGCGACGTGGGGACCGACGCGCACGAGGTCGCGCGTGCGCACCCGCGTCGCGAGCAGCGACTGGTGCGCGTCACGGAACGTCGTCTCGGTGACGGCGAGGGCGCTCTGCTCGCGCAGCGCACGGGCGAATCCCTCGGGCCCGAGCTCGCGCAGCCGGTCGAGCGTTCCCGCCGGCGGTGCGGCCGCCAGATCGATCGCGGGCAGCTTGCTGCCGGGCGAGACCGACACCGGCTTCTCGCCGTACGGCCGATTGACGGTCACGTCGCCGAGCCACGCCAGGAGCTTCGTCGCACGGTCGCGCGACGGGTTGCTCGAGAGCAGCTGGGGGCGCTCGTCGATGAACGACGTGCTCACGTCGCCGGCCACGAAGGCGGCATCGTCGAGCACGGCACGCAGGAACGGGATGTTCGTCGCGACGCCGCGGATGCGGAACTCGGCGAGAGCGCGGCGGGCGCGGGCCACGGCGGCCGGGAAGTCGCGGCCGCGGCACGTCAGCTTCGTGAGCATCGAGTCGAAGTGCGGGCTGATCTGCGAACCCGCGGCCGTGGTGCCGCCGTCGAGGCGGATGCCGGCGCCACCCGGCGACCGGTACGTCGTGATGCGTCCGGTGTCGGGGCGGAAGCCCTGTGACGGGTCCTCGGTCGTGATACGGCACTGCAGCGCGGCGCCCCGCAGCTGAATGCGGTCCTGCGTCAGGCCCAGATCGGCCAGCGTCTTGCCGGCGGCGATGAGCATCTGCGACTGCACGAGGTCGACGTCGGTCACCTCTTCGGTGACGGTGTGCTCGACCTGGATGCGCGGGTTCATCTCGATGAAGACGACCTCGCCCGCGCGAGGGCCGGTCGTCTCGAGCAGGAACTCGACCGTGCCGGCGTTCTGGTAGCCGATCGACCGCGCGAACGCGACGGCGTACCCGTGCAGCGCGTCACGGACCTCGGGGTCGAGGTTCGGGGCCGGGGCGATCTCGATCACCTTCTGGTGGCGGCGCTGCACCGAGCAGTCGCGCTCGAAGAGGTGCACCGTCTCGCCGGATGTGTCGGCGAGGATCTGCACCTCGATGTGCCGCGGGCGCTGCACCGCCTGCTCGAGGAAGACGCGGGCGTCGCCGAACGCGCTGCCCGCCTCGCGCATGGCCTCGGCGAGGGCGGGGGCGAGTTCGCCGGGCTGCTCGACGCGGCGCATGCCGCGGCCGCCTCCGCCCGCGACCGCCTTCACGAAGATCGGGAAGCCGATGTCGTCGGCCTGCGCGAGGAGCGTGTCGACGTCGTCGGATGCCTCGGTCGAGCGCAGCACCGGAACGCCGGCGGAGACCGCGTGGTGCTTCGCGGTGACCTTGTTGCCTGCCATCTCGAGCACCTGGGCGGGCGGGCCGATGAAGGCGATGCCGTTCGCGGCGGCCCTCTCGGCGAGCTCGGGGTTCTCGGAGAGGAAGCCGTAGCCGGGGTAGATCGCGTCAGCGCCGGACTCCTTCGCGACGCGGATGATCTCGTCGACGTCGAGGTAGGCGCGGACCGGACGCCCCTTCTCGCCGATCTCGTAGGACTCGTCGGCCTTCTGCCGGTGGAGCGAACCACGATCCTCGAACGGGAACACCGCAACCGTGCGCGCACCGAGTTCGTAGGCGGCGCGGAAGGCTCGGATGGCGATCTCGCCTCGGTTCGCGACGAGGATCTTGCGGAACATTCGACCTCCGGGTGCGGCAGTGCGTGCGGGCCTGAGTGTGTTCTCAGCCTAGGGGACGGTAACGTGGTGCCTTGTGCACGTCCTTTCCGTCAGCTCGCTCAAGGGAGGCGTCGGCAAGACGACCGTGACCCTCGGACTCGCGTCGGCGGCCTTCGCCCGCGGTGTCCGCACGCTCGTCGTCGACCTCGACCCGCAGTCCGACGTCTCGACGGGCATGGACATCCAGGTGGCAGGCCGCCTGAATGTCGCCGATGTCCTCGCGAACCCCAAGGAGAAGACGGTCCGCCAGGCCATCACCTCCAGCGGGTGGGCCAAGGTGCACCCGGGCACCATCGACGTCATGATCGGCAGCCCCTCGGCGATCAACTTCGATGGGCCGCACCCGAGCGTCCGCGACGTGTGGAAGCTCGAAGAGGCGCTTGCGACGATCGAGGCCGACTACGACCTGGTCCTCATCGACTGCGCTCCGTCGCTCAACGCCCTCACGCGCACCGCGTGGGCGGCCAGTGACCGCGTGATCGTCATCACCGAACCCGGCCTGTTCTCGGTCGCCGCCGCCGACCGCGCCCTCCGCGCGATCGAGGAGATCCGCCGCGGCCTCTCCCCCCGCCTCCAGCCGCTGGGCATCGTCGTCAATCGCGTCCGCCCGCAGTCGATCGAGCACCAGTTCCGCATCAAGGAGCTGCGCGACATGTTCGGTCCGCTCGTGCTCAGCCCGCAGCTGCCCGAGCGCACCTCGCTCCAGCAGGCGCAGGGCGCGGCCAAGCCGCTGCACATCTGGCCGGGCGACTCGGCGCAGGAGCTCGCGGCCGACTTCGACTCGCTGCTCGACCGCGTGATGCGCACCGGGCGCATCCCCGTGCCGGGCGAAGCGCGGGCCTGATCCGGCGGCCCGACCGCGTCAGAGCGGCCCGAGGGCGCCTGCGCCCCGCCGCACCTCGAAGACCAGCTGCGTCTCGGTCTTGGTGACCGCCGGGTGGCTGGTGATGTGCTCGAGGATCAGATCGCGCAGCCGCTCGGGACTCGCCACCGCCAGGTGCAGATGGAAGTCGTTGTCGCCGGCGACGTGCACCACCGACAGCGCCCCCGGGATCTCGACCAGCCGGTCGAAGAGCTCGTCGATGTGGACGCGGCTGTGACTCGAGAGGTGCACCTGCACCACCGCCTGGATCGGGCGCCCGATCGCCGCGAGGTCGATGCGGGCGCTGATGCTCGAGATGACGCCGCTCTCGCGCAGAGCGCGCACCCGGTAGGCGCACGTCGACTCCGCGAGTCCGACGCGCGCCGCCAGCGCCGCATTGGTCATGCGCCCGTCCTCGACGAGTGCGGCGAGGATCGCGCGGTCGAACGCGTCGAGCGAGACCTCTTGCGGATTCTTCGAAGACGAGACCATCGGATGCCTCCACTCTGCGGATTCTGCAATCACCGATGACGATACGGCATCACAGTCGCGATTCCACTTGCCTGGGACTGCGAAATCGCCGACGATCAGGGCATGACACCGAACTCGCTGCACCCTGACAGCCTTGCGGTGCACGCCGGCCGCGAAGACCTCGCTGAGCTCGGAGTGCACGCGCTCCCCCTCGACCTTTCGTCGACGAATCCGCTCCCCGACATCGACGTCGGCGGTCTCTCGTACGAGGTGCTGGCCACCGGCGGCCACCCGTTCGAGGGCGGGTCGAACGTCTACGCCCGGCTGTGGAACCCCACCGTCGCGCGGTTCGAGCAGGCGCTCGCCCGGCTCGAGCACGCCGAGGAGGCCGTCGCGTTCTCCTCGGGCATGGCCGCCGTCACCGCGGTGCTCCTCGCGCTGTCGCACGAGCAGGGCAAGCGTCATGTCGTCGCGGTGCGCCCGCTGTACGGCGGCACCGACCACCTGCTCGCATCGGGCCTGCTGGGCGTCGAGGCCACCTACTGCACTCCGGATGCTGTGGCCGCCGCCGTGCGCCCCGACACCGCCCTGGTCATCCTCGAGTCCCCCGCGAACCCGTCCCTCGAGCTCGTGGACATCCGCGCGGTCGCCGCCGCCGCGGGTGACGTTCCGGTGCTCGTCGACAACACGTTCGCGACGCCCGTGCTGCAGCATCCGCTCGATCTCGGCGCAGCCATCTCGTTGCACAGCGCGACCAAGTACCTCGGCGGTCATGGGGACGTCGTCGGCGGCGTCATCGCGTGCGACGCATCGACCGCGGCTGCTCTGCGCCGCACGCGCGCCATCACGGGCGCGATCATGCACCCGCTCGCGGCTTACCTGCTGCATCGCGGCCTGACGACGCTGCCCGTGCGGATGCGCGCGCAGCAGGAGGGCGCCCGCGCGGTGGCGACCTGGCTGACGACGCGTCCCGAGGTGGCCCGCGTCCACTTCCCGGAGTTCGCCGAGTGCGACCCCCAGGGCCTCATCGGCACGCAGCAGTCGGGTCCCGGCGCGATGATCGCGATCGAGCTCGCCGGCGGCTTCGACGCCGCGAGCGAGCTGACCGCCGCCGTGGAGCTCTTCACGCATGCCGTGTCGCTCGGCAGCGTCGACTCACTCATCCAGCACCCCGCGGCGCTCACCCACCGCCCGGTGCAGTCGGAGGCCAAGCCGTCCGACGCGCTGGTGCGCCTGTCGATCGGGCTCGAGAATCCCGACGACCTCATCGCCGACCTCGAGCAGGCGTTCGCGCGCTCACGGGTCCTCGAGCACTCGTTGGCCGAGGGCGTCTGACGCCGAAGCGGCATCCGGAGACGGAAAGGGCGGGCTCCCCACACGGGGGCCCGCTTTCTTCGTCGGTGCGTCGAGCTGCTACGCCGAGCGTGCGGCGCGACGCACCGCGAGCTCGTCGAGCGCGTCGGGCGCCTGCGCCTCGAAGGCCACGAGCTCGGTCTCGACCTCGCGCAGCACCTTGCCCACGGCGATGCCGAAGACGCCCTGACCGCGGCTCACGAGGTCGATGACCTCGTCATTCGAGGTGCACAGGTACACGGAGGCACCGTCGCTCATCAGCGTCGTGCCGGCGAGATCGCGGATGCCGGCGGCACGGAGCTGATCGACGGCGGTGCGGATCTGCTGCAGCGAGATGCCGGTGTCGAGCAGGCGCTTCACGAGCTTGAGCACGAGGATGTCGCGGAACCCATAGAGCCGCTGGGATCCGGACCCGCTCGCGCCGCGCACCGTCGGCTCGACGAGCTCGGTGCGTGCCCAGTAGTCGAGCTGGCGATAGGTGATGCCGGCGGCGCGCGCTGCCACCGCACCGCGGTAGCCGACCTCGTCGTCCATGGCGGGGAGTCCGTCGGTGAAGAGGAGCTCCGCCACGAACGGCTCATTGTCGGCCGCTTCTCGAGCAGTCATGCTCGCCCCCCTCCGGACTCGGATACTTCTACGCTAGATGAGCCACCCCGCTCCGTCTACGACATCGGCTCCTACGGCCTCGGCGTGTCGCGCGTCTCGGTGGCGGGGATCGCTCAGGTGAGCAGCCGGTCGAGCGCCGAGCGGACGAAGATCGCGCGCACCTCATCGAGCCGCTTGGCCAGCTCCGGCGCGAGTTCTCCGGCGCGGCCCCGGGAAGAGGCATCCGTCCGCCGCAGCAGAGGCGAGAGCGCCTGCTCGACCAGGGCGACGTCGCGCTCGGCGTTCTGCCTCAGCGCGCGCACGTGGCGCGGCTCGATGCCGTGGCGGTCGAGGGCCACCAGCGCCCGGAGCAGCGCGACGGTCTGCTCGGTGTACGAGTCGGAGCCGACGATCACACCGGTGCTGATGGCGTCGTTGAGCAGCTGGGGCGCGGCGCCCGCGGCGGCGAGCATCTCGTCACGGCGGTACCGGCGCGGCGCGGGAACGATCGACGGCGGCGAGACCGCTGTCGGCGTAGCCGGCTCGCGCCCGGCGTCGACGTCCTCGAGGTACTCGCGGATGACGACGAGCGGCAGGTAATGGTCGCGCTGGAGCGTGAGCGCCAGGCGCAGCCGCTCGAGGTCGGACTGTGAGAACTTGCGGTAGCCGGACTCGGTGCGCACGGGCGTGACGATGCCCTGCACCTCGAGGAAGCGGAGCTTGCTCGACGTCAGCGACGGGAACTCGGGCGACAGGCGCGCGAGGACCTGGCCGATGCTGAGAAGCCCCGCGGACGACGATCGTTCGCGGGCGGATGCAGCCGGCATCACCCGTCCGCGGCCTGAGCGAGATCGGCGGGCGAGACGAAGAAGTTGAGGCGGAACTTTCCGATGCGCAGCTCGGCGCCGTTGCGCAGGACGGCACGGTCGACCCGCTCGCCGTTGACGTACGTGCCGTTGAGCGAGCGCTGATCTACGAGCTCGAACGAGGTGCCGGTGCGCGTGATCTCGGCATGACGGCGCGAGACCGTGACGTCGTCGAAGAAGATGTCGGCTTCGGGATGCCGGCCGACCGTCGTCACATCGGTGTCGAGCAGATAGCGAGCCCCGGCCGTCGGACCGGACCGCACGAGGAGCAGCGCGGCGCCGGTGGGGAGTGCGTCGATCGCCTCCAGCTCGGCGTCCGCCAGTTCGCTTCCGAACGGCACGAACGAGAGGTCGGAATCATGTCCGAAGGTCTGCGTCGTGTCGGTCCCGCGATCGGACTCCGCCGACTCGGGGTGTGCACCGGATGCCCGGCGGATGTCGCCCTCGTCGGGTCGGCGGTGTTCCTCCACGGTGGTCCTCCTCTGCGTGCAAGCCTATCCGATCACCTCGCCGGCGAAAGTGCGGGAATCGGCGCGACGCGTGGATCCGCTTTGTTTCGCCTCATGTCGGGCCGCGTGCTTCGGGCGTGCCGCCGACCTAACGTGGTGAACACCGAAGCTACGAGAAGGAGCCCCACCGTGTCGAGCACGCACCGCCACATCCCGCCCCTCCAGGTGCGTGAGCGTGCGGCGTGCATGTGCGACCGGGGCGACGCATGCTCCTCCTATGCGCCCGGGCACGCGCTGCATCTCATCCAGTCGCGGCTGGCGTCGGCGACGCCCTCGGACTGGAGCGACGCGATCGTCGAGTCGGCGGATGCCGCGACGGGCACGATCGTCGTGCGGGACCTGGCGAGCGCCGCCCCGATCACGGTGTGGAACGGCGCGGGCGCGGCACTCGTGCTCACGCCCGGCACGCCGGTGGCGGTCCACGGCCGCTACAACGTGCTCGCGGTGGGTCGCGAGCACTTCAACATCGCGCGGTGATGCGGCGGCTCAGGCCGCCTTCATCATCATGTCCTTGACGGCCCTGCAGGCGTCCATGCAGGCCTTGCACGCCTGAGCGCACATCTTGCAGACCTCGCTGTGGTCGGCGTGCTCCATGCACTCGTCCATGCACTGCTGGCACATCGCGATGCACGCGTCGAGCATGGCCATCATCGTCGCAGGGGTCATGCCCTGCATCCGCAGCATGGACCGCATCATCGTGTTGCACATGTCCGCGCAGTTCATGCACGCCGGGGCGCACGACATCATCTGCGTGGAGCACACCGTGCACGCCTGCTCGCAGGCCGAGCAGGCGTCCATACACGCCTGCAGCACCGACATGTCCATCGTCGCCATGCCGGGCATCGACATCATGTCCTTCGACATGGCGTCCATCATCATGGAGTCCATCTGCCCACCTCGCTTCCGTGTTCGTCCGCGGGCAGGGGTGCCCGCCTGCGGTCAGGCTACTCGCGCGTCCGGCGGCTGAGAAGGTCTTGGCTAGGGTGAATCACGTGATGTCACAAGGAATTCACACGGCCCTCCCCGCCCGCGTCCTCGCCCTCGCGGCGGCCCTGCTCGTGGCCTTCGCGCTGCTGCTGGTGCCGGCATCCCCCGCTCACGCGCACGACGAGCTCATCGGCAGCACTCCCTCCGTCGGCTCGACCGTCGAGGGCGTTCCGGCGCAGCTGACGCTGACGTTCAGCGGTGCGATCGCGACCGATGCAGGGGCCTCGGACGTGGCGGTGACGGATGCCGCGGGCACGTCGCTCATCGACGGCGCCCCGACCGCGCAGGACAACGTGCTGACCCAGCCGCTCACGGGAGAGGCATCCGGTGAGATCACCGTTCTGTGGAAGGTCGTCTCGAGCGACGGCCACCCCATCTCGGGCCAGTTCGCGTTCACAGTGACGTCCGGGCCCACGCCGACTCCGACGGACACCGCCACCCCGACGCCGACGCCGACCGAGACGTCCGAGCCCACGCAGGAGCCCTCCGCGACGCCGTCGGCCACCGTGCCGGCGGACTCCGGCACGACCGGCTCCGACGTGTGGCCTTGGGTGCTCATCGGCATCGTGGTGATCGCCCTCGGCGGCGGCATCACGTACCTGCTGGTGTCGCGCGCACGCCGCCAGAAGGCCCTCGCCGACAACCGGGCGCGGGCGCTCGGAGGGGGTCCCCGGCTCGACTCCGACGCCTCCGCCGAGCGATAGGCTTGCAGTCATGCCCCATTACGACGTCGCTATCCTCGGCGCGGGCCCCGGCGGGTACGTCGCGGCTGTCCGCAGCGCACAGCTCGGCCTCTCCGTCGCCATCATCGAAGAGAAGTACTGGGGCGGTGTCTGCCTCAACGTCGGCTGCATCCCCTCGAAGGCCCTCCTGAAGAACGCCGACCTCGCGCATCAGTTCACCCACAAGGCCGATCTGTTCGGCATCTCCGGTGACGTGAAGTTCGACTTCGGCGTCGCGTGGGACCGCAGCCGCACAGTGGCCGAGACGCACGTCAAGGGCATCCACTACCTGATGAAGAAGAACAAGGTCACCGAGTACGAGGGGCGCGGTTCCTTCACCGGACCCAACGCCATCACGGTGACCAAGGCCGACGGCTCCACCGACGAGGTGACCTTCGACAACGCGATCATCTCGACCGGCTCCAAGGTGCGCCTGCTGCCCGGCGTCGAGCTCGGCGGCAACATCGTCACGTACGAGGAGCAGATCCTCGCCCGCGACCTGCCCGAGTCGATCGTCATCGTCGGCGCCGGCGCCATCGGCATGGAGTTCGCCTTCGTGATGGTGAACTACGGCGTCAAGGTCACGATCATCGAGTTCCTCGACCGTGCGCTGCCCAACGAAGACGCCGACGTCTCGAAGGAGATCGCGCGTCAGTACAAGAAGTACGGCGTCGACATCCTCACCTCCACCAAGGTGGAGACCGTCACCGACCAGGGCGACAAGGTCACCGTGACCTACACCGCCAAGGACGGCACCGCCGGCTCGATCGACGCCGACAAGGTCATGATGTCGATCGGCTTCGCCGCCAACGTCGAGGGCTTCGGCCTCGACAAGACCGGCGTGAAGCTCACCGACCGCGGTGCGATCGACATCGACGACCACATGCGCACCAACGTGCCGCACATCTACGCGATCGGCGATGTGACCGCCAAGCTGCAGCTGGCCCACGTGGCCGAGGCGCAGGGCGTGGTCGCCGCCGAGACCATCGGCAAGGCCGAGACGATGACGCTGGGCGACTACCGCATGATGCCGCGCGCGACGTTCTGCTCGCCGCAGGTGGCCTCGTTCGGCCTCACCGAGCAGCAGGCGCGCGATGCCGGCTACGACGTCAAGGTCGCGAAGTTCCCGTTCTCGGCCAACGGCAAGGCCAACGGCCTCGGCGAGCCCGTCGGCTTCGTCAAGCTCATCGCCGACGGCGAGCACCTCGAGCTGCTCGGCGGCCACCTGATCGGACCCGACGTCTCCGAGCTCCTGCCCGAGCTGACCCTCGCGCAGAAGTGGGACCTCACGGCCCTCGAGGCGGCCCGCAACGTCCACACGCACCCGACCCTGTCGGAAGCCGTGCAGGAGGCGTTCCACGGCCTCGCCGGCCACATGATCAACCTCTAGATCACCCGATCGACACGAAGGCCCCGGCGTTCCGCCGGGGCCTTCGTGGTCACCGCTCGCCGAGCGGGCGCTGCGAGACGGAAGGGGCCGCGCCGGGCCGTCAGTGCCCCAGCGCTCGCGCGAGTTTCGAGTCGGATGCCGCAGCCCGCGCGCCGGCGGCGTGCGCCGCGTCCGCGACCGCGGTGAAGAACACCCGGCGCTCCTCGGGATCGGCGGCCCCGGCAGGCCCGAGCTCGATCTCCCACTCGTGCCACTCATGCTCGATGCCCGAGCGCTCGTCGCGCGTGCGCACGTGGTCGTCCGCCACCTCCGCCACGACCTCGCCCGCAGGCGAGAGCAGGAAGTAGGCGACGCGCTCGTTGCGGATGCGGGCGAGCGGTGTGAGTGCCGCATCACCGACGACGGCCTCGACCTCCGCGCGCGCGCCGGCGGGCACCTCGTCTTCCTCGCCGAGCGGCCAGTGCAGCTCGACGCGTCCGCCGTCCGCCCCGCGCGGGCCTTTGATGTGCCAGCCGGCGTCGGGCCCGCCGGTGCGACGGCGCAGGGCGTAGCCGGCACGAGCCAGTGCGACATCGGCGGTGTCGAGGTAGGTCGCGTCGAGCGACCGCGGCTCGCCTGCGCTCACGGCCGCGACGCCCGGCAGCGCCGACCAGTCCGGCAGGGCCACGCCGTCGTCGACGTCGAACTTCAGCTCGATCTCGACCGATCGCGAGGGCGCGGCCTCGGGGCGGGGGTCAGCGCCGCTCACTCGCCGAGTCGGTGTAGGGGTCGATGTCGTCCTGCGCCTCGACGAACCAGAACTCGGCCTCGGTCGGGCCGTCAGCCTCCCCGGTGCGCTCGAGCTCGCCCTTGCGGGCGTAGACGACCTGCGTCTCGCTGTACGGGACGATGAGGCGGTCGAGGTCGGGGTTCTCGAGCGGCAGGAGCTGCCCGTCGAGCGGACCTCCGTGAAGTCGTGCGATAGCCATGTGCCGAGCCTAGACCCGCGCCGAGGCGCGAGACCCGCCCTTGACGCGGGCGTTTCCCGCGATGCGGTCACCCCACGAGTGCAAGCGTTTTCATCTTCTCGCCCTAGAATCACTCGCGTGAAGGCCATCCGAACGTTCACCGTCCGCCCTGTCCTCTCCGAAAACCTCGCCCCACTCGACCGCCTCGCGTCGAACTGGCGCTGGTCATGGAGCCGCGCGACGCACGCCCTCTTCGCCTCGATGGATCCAGCTCTGTGGGACGAGATCGGCGCCAACCCCGCGCGCATGCTCGGCGCCCTGGGCCAGGAGCGCCTGGACGAGCTCGCACGCGACGATGCCTTCGTTCAGCGCGTGCACGCCGAGGACGAGCGCCTTACCGCCTACCTCGAGGGCGACCGCTGGTTCCAGCACCTCGACGGGCCCAAGCCTGCGCACATCGCCTACTTCTCCCCCGAGTTCGGCGTCGACGGATCGCTCCCCCAGTACTCGGGTGGACTCGGCATCCTGGCCGGCGACCACCTCAAGAGCGCGTCAGACCTGGGCGTGCCGCTCACGGGCGTCGGACTGTTCTACCGCGCGGGCTACTTCCGCCAGTCCATCGGCGACGACGGCTGGCAGCGCGAGAGCTACCCGCTGCTCGACCCGTACGGCCTCGGCCTCACGCTGCTGCGCGAATCCGACGGCTCGCCCGTCGAGCTCGCGCTCGACCTCCCCGCCGACCGTCGCCTGCACGCACGCGTGTGGGTGGCCGACATCGGCCGCATCCCGCTGCTGCTGCTCGACTCCGAGACGCCCTCCAACTCCGACGAGATGCGACGGGTCACCGATCGCCTCTACGGCGGCGGCGGTGAGCACCGCCTGCTGCAGGAGCTCCTCCTCGGTGTCGGCGGGGTGCGCGCGGTGCGCGCGTTCTGCCGCATCACCGGCCGGCCCACGCCGGACGTCTACCACACGAACGAGGGGCACGCCGGGTTCCAGGGACTCGAGCGGATGTCCGAGCTCATCACCCACGACGGTCTCGCCTTCGACGCGGCGCTGGCGCAGGTGCGGGCATCCACGGTCTTCACGACGCACACTCCCGTCCCCGCCGGCATCGACCGCTTCCCCCGCGACCTCATCGCCGACTTCCTCGCGAGCCGGTTGTTCCAGAATCTCGACGCCGGTCGCGCGATCTCCCTCGGTCTCGAGACATGGGACGGCGGCGACCAGGGCGTCTTCAACATGGCGGTGCTCGGCCTGCACCTCGGCCAGCACGCCAACGGCGTGTCCGAGCTGCACGGCGAGGTCAGCCGCGGGATGTTCGGGATGCTGTGGCCCGGCGTCGACACCGACGAAGTGCCCATCACCTCGATCACCAACGGCGTGCACGCTCCGACCTGGGTGCACGCCGCCCTCAAGGCGGTCAGCGAGCGCGCGTTCGGCGACGCCCACACCGACGCCCATGACTGGACGAACCGCGAGGCCGTCACCGACGCCGAGCTGTGGGGCGTGCGCCAGCAGATGAAGGGCGAGCTCGTCGCCGAGGCTCGGCGGCGGGTAGCGGCATCCCTCTCCAACGGGCACACCCCGTCGTGGATCGCGGATCTGCTCGACCCCGAGGTGCTCACGATCGGCTTCGCGCGGCGCGTGCCGACCTACAAGCGGCTCACGCTCATGCTGCGCGACCCCGAGCGGCTGACGAAGCTCCTCACCGACCCCGAGCGCCCGGTGCAGATCGTGATCGGCGGCAAGTCTCACCCGGCCGACGACTCCGGCAAGATCCTCATCCAGCAGCTCGTGCGCTTCAGTCGCGACCCGAAGGTGCGCGGGCGGATCGTCTTCCTGCCCGACTATGACATTTCCCTCGCCAAGGGCCTCTACCCCGGCTGCGACGTCTGGCTCAACAACCCGCTGCGTCCGCTGGAGGCGTGCGGCACCAGCGGCATGAAGGCCGCGCTCAACGGCGTGCTGAACCTCTCGATCCTCGACGGCTGGTGGGACGAGTGGTACGACGGCGAGAACGGCTGGGCCATCCCGACCGCTGACACCGCGTCGAACGACGAGGAGCGCGACGATGCCGAGGCATCCGCTCTCTACGACCTCATCGAGCATCAGCTCGTGCCGCGGTTCTACGAGCGCGAGGGCGGCATCCCGCTGCGCTGGCTCTCGATGGTGCGCCACACGATGACCGAGCTGGGCAAGAAGGCGACGAGCGACCGCATGGTGCGCGACTACGTCACGCGCCTGTACGTGCCGGCCGCCGAGCATGACGGCGCCCTGCGTGCCGACGGCTTCGCCGAGGCCCGTGCCCTCGCGGACTTCGTGCAGCGGGTGAAGGATGCCTGGCCCCGCGTCTCGATCGCCGGTGTCGACTCCTCGGGCATCCCGGCCCAGGCGCAGGCGGGCGACACGCTCGAGGTGCGCGCCGAGGTGCGGCTCGACGCGCTCCAGCCCGACGACGTCGCCGTCGAGCTGGCCTATGGCGGCACGAACGAGGACGACGCGCTCGCGCGCGACCACTCCGTCCACCGGCTCGCACCGGCCGGCCCGGCCGTCGACGGCGTGACGACGTTCACGGGCGCGCTCCCCCTGACGGTGACGGGCACGTTCGGCTACACCGTGCGCGTGGTGCCCTCGCACCCGCAGCTGGTGTCCCCGGTCGAGCTCGGCCTGGTGACCTACCCCGCCTGACCCCCGGCCCCTGCCCCTGGCCCCTGCGCCGGGGGATCCCGACGGCGCAGAATCGGAGATCGTCGGCGACACGCCGTCCACTGCGAACAGGCGGCGGCGTGTCGGCCGGGATCTCCGACGCTGCGACGCCGCCGGGCCACCGGCGGGCGGGCCGTAGGCTTGGGGGGTGAAGCCGTTCGTCCTCCTCGCCACGCGGGCCGAAGACGTCCCCGCCGACGAGGAGTACCAGCTCTTCCTGCGGTACTCCGGGCTCGACGAGCGCGACCTCGTGCGCGTACGGCTCGAGGCCGAGCCCATGCCGCGCCTCGACCTCGACGCCCTCTCGGGCATCTTCGTCGGCGGCGGGCCGTTCAACGCCTCCGACCCCGCCGAGACGAAGTCGGCGGTGCAGCACCGGGTCGAGGCCGAGTTCCAGACGCTCCTCGACGAGGTCGTCGCCCGAGACTTCCCGTTCCTCGGAGCTTGCTACGGCATCGGCACCCTCGGCACGCACCAGGGCGCCGTCATCGACCGCACCCACCCCGAGCCGATCAGCGTGGTTCCCGTCTCGCTCACCGAGGCCGGGGCATCCGACCCCCTCCTGCGCGACATGCCGCCGCAGTTCGAGGCCTTCGTCGGTCACAAGGAGGCGATCACGACGCTCCCGGCCACGGCCGCGCTGCTCGCCTCGTCGCCCGAATGCCCCGTGCAGATGTTCAAGGTGGGCGAGAACGTTTACGCCACGCAGTTCCACCCCGAGCTCGACGTCGACGGCATCACGACGCGCATCCACGCATACGCCGGCTATGGCTACTTCGCCGCCGAGGAGCTCGAGCTCACCCTCGCCGCGGTGCGCCGCGCGGCGGTATCGCACCCGAGCCGAATCCTGCGCACGTTCGTCGAGCGCTACGCGCGCTGAACCGCGCCTATGTGCGCGCGACGATCAGGTACGTCAGGTACACCGCGTAGGCGACGACGAAGAGGAAACCCTCGACGCGGGTCACCCGCCTGCCGGTCAGGAACACCGGGACGCACAGCAGCGACACGAGCACCATGATCGGCATGTCGATGTAGGCGAGGCTCGGCTCGACGGCGACCTGTCCCGGCGCGAAGAAGAGCGAGGCACCGAGGATGAACGTGAGGTTGAGGATGCTCGACCCGATCAGGTTGCCCACCGCGATGTCGCGATCGTCGCGGATCGTGGCGACGATCGTCGTGGCGAGCTCGGGCGCGGACGTGCCGATCGCGACGATCGTGAGGCCGATCAGCGCATTCGAGACGCCTGCGGCCGCAGCGAGCTCGACCGCCCCGCGGACCAGCCAGTCCGCGCCGAACACGATGACGACGATGCCGAGCACCAGCAGGCCGGGCTCGACGGCCGCCCATCGCCGACTCCCGCGCACGTCCTGCCTCGGATACTCGTGCTCGTACTCCTCGAGGACTCGCGTCGACTCGCGCCGGGTCAGCAGCACGAGCAGCGCCGTGTAGACCAGGGCCGCGACGAACAGCAGCACGCCGTCGAGCACCGACAGCGCGCCGTCGAACGACAGCAGGAAGAGGAGGACGGATGCCACGGCCATGGCCGGCAGATCGAGCTTGAGCGTCTGCGCGTGCATCACGATCGGCCGGATGGCCGCAGTCATGCCGAGGATCAGGAGCAGGTTCACCATGTTGGTGCCGACGATGTTGCCGATGGCGAGGGAGCCCGCCCCCGACCGGACCGCGTCGATGCCGACGGCGAGCTCGGGGGCGCTCGTGCCGATGGAGACGACCGTGAGCCCGATGATGATCGGCGGGATGCCCATCCGCCGCGCGAGCTTCGCACCGTAGCGCACGACCAGCTCGGCTCCGACGACGAGCGCGATGAGCCCCAGCGCGACGACGAGCAACGGGATCATGCGGCCACCGTATCGGCACCTCGCCCGCTCGCCGTCCGGCGCCGGCGCACGAGCTCACGCCTCGAGGATGCGGGTGACGGATGCCTCGCCGGCCGGCTCCTCGTCGGCGAGGCCGGGCTCCAGCCCGAGGTCGACGAGCACGAGGTCGCCGCACAGGTCGGGTCCGCGCCCGATGACCAGGCCCGCCTTCACGGCGCCGAAAGTCACCGTCACCGCGGCCGGCAGCACGACGTCGTCGGCGACCCCCGTGTCGGGCTGCAGGCCGCTCGGCAGATCGACGGCGACGGTGCGGCGCATCCCGTCGCCCATCGCGGCGAGCAGGCGCGCGACCGCCTCGCGGGCGGCGCCTCGCAGCGCCGGGTCGGGCGAGGTGCCGATGCCGAGGATGCCGTCCACGACGACGGTGTATCCGGATGCCGCGGCCACGGCCTCGTCGACCGAGACCTGCCGCGCTCCGGCCTCGAGCGCAGCCGCCAGTCCGTCCTCGTGCACGCGGCTCCCCACCGCGAGCACGTCGACCTCGATCCCCTCGCCGAGCTCGGACGCCGCGTACAGGGCGTCGCCGCCGTTGTCGCCGCTGCCCGCGATCACGAGCACGCGCGGGGCCGCGGCATCCGTCAGTCGCTCTCCGATCACCCCCGCGAGCGCCGTCGCCGCACGTCGCATCAGCGGCTGGCCGGCATCGAGCAGCGGTCGCTCCACCGCGCGCACCTGCGCGGCGGTGTACGCCGGTACGCGCACGGTCACGCCTGCTTCGCCACAGCCGCCCGGCGCGACTTCTCGGCGGCTTCGTTCGCCAGCTTCAGCTCGGCGGCCGCGACGCGCACCGCGTCCTCGGCCCGCTTGATACGGCGGGCTTCGAAGGTCGGGGCACCGTGGCGTTCGCGCACGCGGTCGACGTCTTCGGCGACGCCCACGATGATCCACGTCGAGGCGAGCAGGATCACCTGCGCCGACAGGTTGAACCACAGCAGCAGCGCGATGAGCGCGGCGAACGACGCGAGAAGCGGGTTCGATCCGGCTCCGGCGACGAACATGCCCGACAGCTGCTGCAGCACGGTGAGGCCGATGCCGCCGATCAGCGCGCCGGCGAAGAGCGTGCGCGGCCGGGCCTTCACACCGCTGAGCACGACGAACGCGAGGGCGATCAAGCTCGCGTCGAGCAGGAAGACGACGACCAGCGCGAGAGCGCGGGTGGCGGCATCCGCGACGAATCCTTGGACGCCGAGCCAGTCCCCCACCCATCCGATGAACGTGGAGCCGTAGAACGTGACGACGGCCGAGAGCACGAAGCCGCCGCCGATGGCGATGGCGAGCAGCAGGTTGCGCAGAATCACCCAGACCCAGAAGACGTCGTCGTGGATCTCATCGGCGAGATTGCGCAAGGCCGCCCTCAGCGAGCCGATCGCGCCGATCGCGGCACCGACGAGGGCGACGAGCGACAGGATGCCGGTCAGCGTGAGTCCGGCGGGAGCCTGGATCTTGTCGACTTCGATGAGCCCGTTCTCGCCGAGCAGTCCGGGGATCGCGGAATCCACCGTGTCGACCAGCGCCTGCCACGCGGCGGGATTCCCCGACAGCCACAGTGCCGCGAACGAGAAGCCCAGCAGCACGCCCGCGAACACAGAGAACAGCGCGCGGTAGGTGATGCTGTCCGCCAGCATCGCGCCGCGTCGCTCGAGATAGTGGAACCAGACCCGCACCGGCCGGAGACTCAGTGCCCACGCCGTCAGTTTCGCGATGAGGTCAGCCATGTCGCCAGGCTATCCGGGCACCGTCGGCACTCGACCCGGTTGACACGGCGCCCGAAGACGGTGCACGCGGCTGGATGATCCTCGTCGCGCCGCAGGCTCAGCCGGTCTGGCCGAGCTCGCCGTAGATCGAGAAGATCGGCATGTACAGCGAGATCACCATGCCGCCGATGATGATGCCGATGCCGACGATGAGGATCGGCTCGATGGAGGCTGTGAGCTGCGAGGTCGCCGCCTCGACCTCGTTCTCGTAGAAGTCGGCGATGCTGCGGAGCATCTCGGCGAGCGTGCCCGACTCCTCACCGACCGAGATCATCTGCGCGACCATCGGCGGGAAGACCTCGGCTTTGGCGAGCGGTCCCGAGAACGACCGGCCCTGCTTGACCGATTCCTGGATCTCGCGCACCGCCTGCTCGATCTTCCAGTTGTTCGATGCCGCGCCCACGATAGAGAGCGCCTGCACCAGTGGCACACCGGCGTCGAGCATCATCGACAGGCTGCGGGCGAACCGCGCGACAGCGATCTTGGTGGTCAGCGGACCGACGACGGGCAGCTTCAGCCGCCATGGGTCGACCACTCGGCGCACCTTATCCTCGCGCCTGTTGCGCACCCACCACAGCCAGCCGGCGATGCCGCCACCGATCATGATCGGCAGAATCCACAGCATGTTGTTCGACAGCGTCACGAGGATCTGCGTCGGCAGCGGCAGCGCCGAACCCAGGCCCGTGAACATGCCCTCGAAGATCGGCACGACGAAGGTCACCATCGCGACCACGCCGAGGATCGCGATCACGAAGACGATGATCGGGTAGGTGGTCGCCGACTTGATCTTGCCCTGCAGCTCGGCCTCGCCCGCGTAGGTCTCGGCGATGGTCGCCAGCGCCTCTCCGAGGAATCCGCCCGACTCGCCCACCCGGATCATGCTGATCATGAGCGGTGGGTACACGTCGGGGTACGCCGCAAGGGCCGCCGAGAACGACGAACCCGACTCCACGGCTGCGCGCACGCCGACGAGCGAGCTCTGCAGCTTCTTGTCCTCGGCCTGCTCGATGAGAATCGCCAGCGTGCGCATGAGCGGGAGGCCGGCGTTGATCAGCCCGGCCATCTGCTTCGAGAACACTGCGAGCGTGCCGACCTTCACCCGCCGCTCGAACCCGGGGATCGAGACGTCGCGGTTGAGCCCCGTCTTCGAGGTGAGCGTCACCTCGAGCGGCGTGAGGCCCTGCGCGCGCAGCTTCGCCGTGACGCCGTTCGCGCCGGAAGCTTCGAGCGTGCCCTTGACGATCCCGCCGCCGGTGGCGTCGATCGCCCGGTACGAGTACTCCTCGATGAGCGCCATCAGTTCGTCCAGCCGACCGACTGCATGTCTGCGTGGGCCGACCACGCGTCGGCGTCGAGGTCGCGCGGGCGCACCCGCACGTCGTCGAACGACGCGGCGTCGGCCGCGTAGCTCTTCGCGAGCTGCATCGAGATGGATCCGTCCTCGACGAGTCGCTTGAGGTCCTGATCGAGTGTGTGCATGCCCAGGCTGCCCCCGGCCTGCAGCATCGAGTAGATCTGGCTCACCTGGCCTTCGCGGATCAGATTGGCGATCGCAGGCGTATTGACGAGCACCTCGGTGGCGATCACACGGCCGTCCTCCTGGGCGCGCGGCAGCAGGGTCTGGCTGATGATCCCCTGCAGCGTGTCGCCGAGCTGGGTGCGCACCTGAGCCTGCTGGTCGGGCGGGAAGGCGTCGACGATGCGGTTGATCGACTTCGCCGCACTCTGCGTGTGGAGCGTCGAGAGCACGAGGTGACCGGTCTCGGCCGCGGACAGGGCGGTGGAGATGGATGCCGGGTCCCGGAGCTCACCGATGAGGATGACGTCGGGGTCCTGACGGAGCACGCGCCGGAGGGCCTCGGAGAACGACGCGGTGTCGCTCCCGATCTCCCGCTGGTGGATGAGAGAGCGGCGGCTCGTGTGCTGGAACTCGACAGGATCCTCGACCGTCACGATGTGCGCGGGGAGCGTGCGGTTGACGACGTCGATCATGGAGGCGAGCGTCGTCGACTTCCCCGAGCCGGTCGGCCCCGTCACGAGCACGAGCCCCCGGGGGCGCAGCACGAGATCGCGCGCTGCCGCCGGCACGCCCAGTTCCTCGAGCGGGCGGATCCGGTCGGGGATGAAGCGCATCGCCACGGCGACGTCACCGAGCTGGCGGAAGACGTTGACGCGGAAGCGGGCGACCTGCGGCACTGTGTACGAGAGGTCGACCTCGCCGTGGATGCGGAACTCCTCGAGCTGCTCGCGCGACATGAGGCCGCCCACGGCCTCGTCGAGCCAGGCCGACGAAGTGGGCTCGGCCCAGCCGGGGATGCCGGTGAGGTCGCTGTCCACGCGCATGAGCGCTGGCTGGCGAGCCGTCAGGTGCACGTCCGAGGCCCGCGACCGCTGGGCGACGCCGAGCATCGAGGTCAGATCTTCAGATGCGGTCATGTCAGTCCTCCGTGCGTACGAGGGCGAGGGCGGTCACGGTGAGGGTGCCCTCCTCGAGGGTTCCGTCGATGGTGGCGAGCAGGCGGGGGCCGCGGCTGAGCGCGTCGATGAACGCCGCAGCCGACCGGGCGTCGGCCACCTGCACGGTGATCGTCACCGGGATCTGCTGCTGCGGTGAGACGGCGGGCTCGGTCGAGGTCTCGCCTGCGCCGGCGTCGGTCGCGGCGTCGGCGGTTTCGGTCGTCTCGCCCTCGACCGGGGCGGTTTCACCCGGGGCCGCGGCGGCTTCACCCTCGGCCGGGGCGGTGTCGGCCGGCGCCGTGCCGGCGTCGTCGCCCTCGAGGCCGGTTCGCGGCGCCCACGGCTCGGCGTCGGCGGCCACCACGCTCTCGATCGTGGCGCCGGTGGCCCGGGCTGAGTCCACGACGATCTGCATGACGTCATCGAGTTGACTGGATGCCGCGATCTGGCGCCGCAGTGCGGTGACGTCGCCGGTGAGGGACTCGATCTCGGCCTGGGCCGCGGTGAGCTGCGAGACCCGCACGTCGTACAGCTGATTCGTCTGTGCGACGTTCGCAGTGTCGGCGTCGATGGCGCGCGCCGAACTGTACATCGGCAGCACGACCATCGTCAGGCCGGCGACCAGCAGCGCGACCACCACGACGATGCCGAGCAGGTTGATCATCTGACGGGGGACGTTCACTCCGTCGCCTCCTCGTTGTAGGCACCGGTGTACACCGACTGATCGAACACGACGCGCAGCTCGTACTCGTACCCGCTCTCGGTCGCCTCGACCTCCCAGCCGTCGGCCTCGAGCACACCCGGCAGGGCTCGCACATTGCGGACGATCGGCACGACGAGCTGCGGAGCGGGGCTCGCGACGGTCACGGTGCCCGCGGCCCCGACCTCGATCGCGGGGTCGTCGCCCTGCAGCATCCCTCCCGGAGCGATGCTGAAGCCTGCGATCACCGAACCGCCGGGGAGCACCCCGCCGATGGCGTTGACGAGTCCGCCGTACCGCATGTCGGTCGCCATCGCGTCGCTGCGGAACGCCGTGAGCTCGGACTGCAGGTCGAGCTGCCCCTGCACGTCCGACAGGTCGGCCATCTGCGTCAGCAGGGTCTGCGTGCGGAGACTCTCGACCGCGAAGCGCTGGGCGGCGGTGAGCTGCAGCCAGAACGCGCCGGCGGTGGCGGCGGCGACGACGAGGATCACAGCGACCAGCGCCAGGATCCAGCGTCGCAGCAGGCGAGCGCTCTGCCGCCGCGCCGTCTCGGACGGCGGGATGAGGTTGACGAAGGGCGTCCCGCCGACGACCATCGCCGTCGTCTTCGCGATCGACATCAGCGCCCCTCGATCAGGGCGAGGCCGACGGTGGTGAGCAGATCAAGCCCCACGGTGCCCTGGGGCGCCTCGGTCTTCATCGCGATGATCTCGGCTGCGCCGGCGTAGGCGACCGGCAGCGGCAGGCTGGCCGCGAGCGATTCTCCGACCTCGGGAGCGGATGCGCCGGCACCGGTGAGGATGACGCGGCTCACCGGCACATCGTTGGTGCGACCCGCGTAGAACGCGAGCGTGCTGCGCATGCGGCCGACGAGGTCGGACAGCGCGGCCTCGGTCATTCCGGCTACGCGCTCGCCGCGCGACGACGAGTACCGACGACGACGCGGGGCGCCCGATCCTGCGCCGACACCCACGAGCTCCTCGACCGGCGCCTCGGTCTCTTCGGCTGCGGGGGCCGCGGCGGCCTCGCGCTCGCGTACGGCATCGGTGAGGATCTCGAGCGGCAGGATGCGCACGAACCGGGGCACGCCGTCGCGCACGATGACGACGTAGCTGGTGTGGTCGCCGAGGTGCAGTGCTGCGACCGACTCCCCGGGTGCCGCGAGGCGACTCACCCCGCGGGCGAGCCCGAACGGTGCGAGGTCGACGGTATCCACCGTGAGCTTGGCCTTTCCGACGGCCGTCAC
The DNA here is from genome assembly GCF_022538185.1 of Microbacterium sp. CFH 31415. Classification (GTDB taxonomy): domain Bacteria; phylum Actinomycetota; class Actinomycetes; order Actinomycetales; family Microbacteriaceae; genus Microbacterium. Next base: position 598,916 of record NZ_JAKYXC010000002.1, read on the forward strand.
GAGCTGCTCGACCGTCTCGGCGACCGCAGCGACGAGCAGTCCGGTGATCTGGTCGCCCTCCTGCGAGGACGCGTAGAAATCGAGCACGGCCTGGTCGGCGGGCACGGGCAGGAGGTCCTGCACCTGGAACGGGAGCGCCTGACGCAGCAGGTCCGGCCGCAGCGCCTGCGTCGTGTATTCGCGCACGAGGATGCGGCGGCTGCCGATGCCGAGCACCACGCGCCGATGCGAGAACCGCCCGCGGGTCCACAGTTGGCGAAGCGCGAGCGCCACAGCATCCGGATCAAGCACTTCCGAGTCCCTTGCCGCCCCGACGGGAAGCGGCACGGCGCCGTACGCGACGAGGGCCGGGGTGCGACCGGCCGTCACCTCGGCGGCGCGCACGCCCTCCTCGGTTATCTCGAGACCGATGACCGTCTTCGACATGCCCCGCTCCTCTCTTGTTCCGCGCAATCGCTCAGGCGATCGCGAACAGCCCCAGGTACCAGCCGGCGAGGGTCTCGCCGAAAAGGATGCCGATCCACGCGCCGGCGAGCATGAACGGCCCGAACGGGATGGCGGTCTTGCGTCCGGCGCGCCGCATCAGGATGAGTGCGACACCGAACACGCCTCCGACCAGGAAGGCGGCGAAAGCACCGACGGCCAGCGCTCCCCAGCCGAGCCACGCCAGGTACGCGCCGACCACTCCGGCGAGCTTGACATCGCCGCCACCCATGCCGCCCGGACGCACCACGCGCAGCACGAAGTAGAAGAGGTACAGCGCGGCCGCGCCGATCGCGGCGCGCAGCAGCGCCGCCCAGTCCGCGCCGAGCAGGCAGGCGAGCGCGAAGAGCACGGTCACCACGAGATAGCTCGGCAGCACGATGCTGTTCGGAAGGCGGTGGGTATCGATGTCGATGAGTCCGAGCGCGATCGTGATCGCCGCGAAGTAGAGGTAGGCGATGGTCACGACCACCGACGCTGCCGTCGGCAGGGCGCTCTGGGCGAGGAAGAGCCACGAGATCGCGGCGAAGGCGAGACCCGTCGCGAGCTCGACAAGCGGGTAACGCGGCGAGATGGTCGCCCCGCACGATGCGCAGCGGCCGCGCAGTGCGACCCACGACACGACGGGCACGTTCTGCCACGGCCGCACAGGAGCGTCGCACGCCGGGCAGCGGCTCTCGCGGGTGAGCGGAATGCCGGCGGGCACGCGGTAGATGACGACGTTGAGGAACGAGCCGATCACCAGCCCAAGGAGACCGGCGAAGACGAGCGCGAATGCGAAGAGCGCGGGGCTCATGAGATCACCTGCGGCGGGATGTCGCGCTGCGAGACGAGCGCGCCGAGCGTGCCCGACCCACTGCCGCCAGCGCCGCCCGAGGACATGCCGGGCACGCCGATCGGGTCGGCCGTGAAGGTGAGGCCGCCACCGTAGTTCCATCCGCCGCCGTAGAACGCGCCGTTCCACGCATCGTCAATGCCGCCGGCGCCGCCGCCGACGTCGATCTTGCACGGCGTGTACGCCATCGCCGTGACGCTCGTGTCGGTGACGGTGCCGTTGATGTAGATCGGGCCATAGCCTGAGCCGCACGTCGGCTTGCTGTCGCCAGGGGTCACGTCTTCGGTGATGAACCACACCTTCGGCTTCGACGGCAGTCCGGATGCCGCCTTCACCTTGAGAGTGGTGAGGTCCATGCCCTTGGCGAGGATCACGAGGTTGGTGCGAATGGCGAGATTCGGGTTCGAGCCGTTGTTGGACGAGAGCGTCGAGCACGCGCGAGCGTCGAGGATCGTCGCTCCGGTGTACGAAGGCAAGGTCGTCCAGCCGGTTCCGGGAGAGCTGTTGAAGTACGAGCACGTGCCCGGTCCGGTTCCGGAGTTCACGAGCGTCACGACGCTGAAGCCCGGCCAGTCGGACGCCTTGTACTTGTACTCGAACCACGGCGGCAGCGTCGGCGAGGTCGGGCCCGACACGGACGGCGGCCTCGAGATGCCGCCAGCGGCGACCCCGCTGTTCATCGTCAGCGTACGAGCGGCGGGGAGCGTGAGCGTTCCGTCGATGCGCACGTTCCCCAGGCCGACGTTGCCGGTCGTCGTGACTGACTTCCCGACTCGCTTGTTGCCCCACCCGAAGTCCAGCGCACCGTTGGCGTGCAGGTTGCCGAGGATGGTCCCCTCGACTCTTCCGGTGCCGGTTCCGGACGTCGACACGTCGCCCTCGAAGATATCGCCGGCGCAGCAGACGTTGAGGACTCCGGTGGCGCGTACGTTTCCCTTGATCGTGCAGCCGCCGCTCGTCTTGATGTCGCCGCCGACCGTGAAGTTCGCCGGAATGAAGCTCTGGCACGTGAACGTCGCCTGGGGCACGATGATGTCGAGCAGCCGTCCCATTCCGGCGGTTTTCACCTCTTCGGTGAATTTCACCTCGGCGGTGCCGAAGAACACCATGTCGCCGGCGCCGGCGGGCGTCTCGGTGTAGGCGTAGATCGCCTGAGTCGTCGTCATGCCCGAACCCGCCGTGCCCGTCGCGGTGATCGTGGCGATGCCTGCACCGCACGCGACCTTGTAGCTGTACGTCGGGGACGCGGCATCCGCTGCATCGACCTTCACGTCCTTGAGCACGCCGGGGCACGCGAGGGTCCCGCGGCGAAGCGCCGTCACCGCGTCGGCGAGACCGGCGTCGGCGGCCGAACGCGACTGCGCCGTGCTGCGGCTGTCGGAGAGCACGGAAGTCGTATTGGTGACGATCGCCGCGAGGGCGAGCCCGCCGATGCTGAGCACCAGCATGATGACGAGCACCGAGACGAGCGACGATCCGCGATCGCCGAGGGCGACGCGGCGTGCGGAGAGCTTCACCAGCATGTGAGCGTGTCCGTCCCTACGATCGCCGCCTGCGCGGTCACCCCGTTCGACACGACGACGGTGGCGTCGCCGCGCGTGATCTCCAAGCCGTACGAGAGCGTCTGCCCGTTGCGTGAGAACGCGTCGGTGAGCCCGTCGCCATCGGCATCGACCGGCACGAACTTGGGCTTGCCGCTCGCGTCGTTGCCGTCGCGGCGAGACAGCGACGGGTGCGCACCGTCGCCGCTCGCCGCGTCGCCGTTCACGAGTACGGTCCACGTGCTCGTGTTCGAGGTGGAGATGGGACCGGATGCTGCGACCCGGTACCGCACATCTCCACCGGTCGTCACGACCCATGCCCGGCACTCCCGACCGCCCCCCGGGGTCGAGACCTTCGCGATCAGCGCACGGTTGGCAGAAGTGATCGTGAAAGCCGTGGCATTGCGCAACGACGTCTGGATGGAATTGCTGACCACAACGGACTGACCGGTCGCGGAATCGCGATCGGTCGTCTGCGCCTGCGCACGGAGTCCGTTTACGAACATGAGGGCCAGCAGTCCTAGGAAGAGAGAGGTGACGACGATGTAGATGATCAGCTCGACGAGCGTGACGCCGTCGTCGTCTGCGTTCACGGTGCCGACACCGAGACGCGTGTCGGAATCCGCACGAGGGCCGTTCCGGGGGCGTCTGAGTCTTCGACCGCGACCGTCACGAGCACGATGCCGGGGTAGGCGGCCGGGCATGTGCCGATCGTGAGGTCGGCCTGCAGCCCGGTTCCGGCCGTGTCGAGGACGTCGGTCGCGGCACGGGCCCTGAGGGTCGCGCAGCTGGTAGGCGTCGACGGGTCGTTCGGGAACGAGGCCTTGATGGGGGCGAGCTGCGCGTTGGCGAACGTGGTCGCCGCGACGAGGTCGCGGTTGACCACGCTCGTGTTGGTGGCTCCGATGATGAGCGGCAGCACCGCGAGCGCGAGCACCATGAGCAGGAACATCGCGATGATCACCTCGACGATGCTGAAGCCCTCGGAGTCACGCATCTGCTCCCCCTCCACGCGGATGTACGCCGGGGCCGGCCAGGCATTACCGGCCCCGGCGAGTCTGAGGGGCTTAGCAGCCGGGGCCGGAGGTCTGGGTCGTCTGCCCGGTCTTCGCCGCCTGGACGCAGAAGCCGTCCAGCGTGCCGTCGCTCGCGGTGCTCCAGCCCACGGTGATCCCGTCGCCACTGAAGTTCGTGAAGTCCACGTCCGCCGCAGCGGTGCCCTGTGCGAGCGCGGAAGCCGCCTGAGTGGCGCCATTCGCTGCGGCGGTCTTGAGCGCGTTCTCCTCCGCCTCGGCCTGGATGTTGAGGAAAATCGGAATCGCGACTGCGGCGAGGACGCCGAGGATCACGACGACGACGATGAGCTCGATGAGCGAGAAGCCGGCTTCGCCGTTCTCCTCACGGCGTGCCTTCTCTGACTGGATGTAGTTGCTGATGAACGTGCGCATGGCGACCGCTTTCTTGATCTGTGGATACACATATCCCTGATCAGACCGCGTTTTCGCCCAGTCGGCCAGTCGATTCAGAGGCAAACTTCTGGATCCATGCATCTGCATGTCTCCGTCCCCGCCGATTACATTAGAGACTTCTCATACGGAATCAAAGTCGGTTTTCCCCAAGATTGGGCAAGCAGTTTCCTGAGGGTTTGCTGAGGAAGGTTCATCGCGGCTCCCCCGCCATAGGATGGCGACGGGGAAAAGGGGAATGCCATGAGAGGACTCGCCCAGACGCTCGTACTCACTGGCGCGGTGCGCGCAGCGGACATGTCGGCGGCCATGGCTGAGGTGGGCGAGGGTCCCGAACTGCCCCAGCTGCTCGTGAGGTCGAAACTCGTTACCGAGAGCCAGCTGGCCGAGGCGATCGCGCTGCAGACGGGGCATCGCTTCATCGACCTCGCGAACCTGCCGCTCGATCCCAATATCGTCGCGCTCGTCCCGGGCAATCTCTGCCGCAAGTACCAGCTGATCCCGGTCGACAAGACCGCCGAGCGACTGACCGTCGGCATCCTCGACCCCACCGACATCGTCGCCCTCGACGATGTCGCGAGCGTGACCGACCTCTTCGTCGAGCCGGTCGTCGTCGCGCAGGACGCGCTGGCGCAGATGTTCGAGCGATTCCTCCGCTCCGACGAAGAGCTCAGCGAGCTGTCGATGACAATCGAGGAGTCCGCCGAGACCAATCAGGCGGCGTTCACCGAGTCGCTCGAGGAACAGGACACCGACGCGCCCGTCGTCCGGTTCGTCAACCTGCTCATCGCCCAGGCGATCAACGACCGTGCGAGCGACATCCACGTCGAGCCCGGCGAGAAGCAGCTGACCGTACGGTTCCGCATCGACGGCGTGCTGCACGAGATGCAGAAAGCCGATCGCGCCATTCAGGACGGCATCATCTCGCGCCTCAAGATCATGTCGGCGATCGACATCGCCGAGAAGCGCAAGCCTCAGGACGGCCGTCTCTCGGTCACCCACGAAGGCCGTTCGGTCGACCTCCGCGTCGCGACGCTGCCCACCGTGTGGGGCGAGAAGATCGTCATGCGCATCCTCGACAACAGCGGTCAGACGATGACCATGCGCGATCTGCTCTTCTCCGGGGTCAATGACCGCCGGTTCCGCGAGGCGATCATGAAGCCGCACGGGATGATCCTCGTGACGGGCCCGACGGGCTCGGGCAAGTCGACGACGCTGTACACGGCCCTGCGTGCGGTGGCGAACCCGCGCATCAACGTCATCACCGTCGAAGACCCGGTGGAGTACCGCATCGCCGGCATCAATCAGGTGCAGGTCAACAATCGCGCCGGTCTGACCTTCTCGTCGGCGCTGCGGTCGATCCTGCGAAGTGACCCCGACGTGGTGCTCGTGGGTGAGATCCGCGACAACGAGACCGCGACGATCTCGATCGAGGCGGCCCTTACTGGTCACCTCGTACTCTCGACGCTGCACACGAACGATGCCCCGTCGGCGCTCACCCGCCTCACCGAGATCGGGTGCGAGCCGTTCCTCGTCGCTACCGCCCTGTCGGCGGTGGTGGCCCAGCGCCTCGCTCGCCGCCTCTGCATGAAGTGCCGCGAGCCCATGGTGGAGCCCACCGAGGTACTGTCGTCGCTCGGCTTCCCGCACGACCCGCGCGATGTGCCGCAGCTCTACAGGGCCGTGGGCTGCCCCGCGTGCTCGAACACCGGCTACCGCGGACGCGTGGCTCTCCACGAGGTGATGACGCTCAGCGACGAGATCGAGTCACTCGTCGTGACCCGGTCGACGGGTAGCGACATCCGCCAGGTCGCTCTGCAGCAGGGCATGGTCTCGCTCCGTGAGGACGGCTGGTCGAAGGTCACCCAGGGACTCACAACGATCGAAGAGGTCCTGCGCGTCTCTGTGTGACGAAGTCACATCGTCCCCTGTGCCCAACGGTGAGTCCGCCCGGAGGAGCTCGCTTCGCGTGCCGCCTCAGCCGTCGAGCACGTCGAGCCGAACGAGCACCGGGCCGCCGTCGACCAAGCCCTCGGCATCCCGAACCGCCTTCTTCAGCGGCAGCACGTACGAGCCGCTCTGCGACGACGGGAAGATCGAGGTCGACCATTCCGACCCGCCCACCCGCGCCCGCACCCGCACCGACCCGAAACCGCGGTAGGGCCGCGGGATCTCGCGGATGTCTTCGCTCAGCTCGGGCGGCACGGCCGTGAAGAACCAGGCGGAGTCGTCGCGGGCGTCCCACCGGAACATCTCGCCCTCGAACTCGATGATCATGCTCCGAGGCTACTCACCGCCGACGTCGGCCGAGCCGGAAGCCGGTCCGCCGATGCCCGCGAAGTAGAGCCAGACGATGGGAACGATCGAACCGACCGCGACCATCGACAGGAACGGCAGCACGAGCTGCGGCAGGAACGAGCACGGGAACGCCAGCACGAGCGCCGTCGTGACGAAGCCTGGGGCCGCGACCATCGTGCACCAGGCGCCCGACCCCATGATCAGCCAGCCGATCGCCGCGACCAGCGCCAGTCCCAACGCGCCGATCAGCAGCACCATCGCGTCGTTGACCACGCACACCTGCGGCTGCATCTCGACCGGGCGCAGCCGGTAGATGCCCCACCACAGCAGCAGCAGCGCGCCGAGCACGCCGACGACCCAGATCAGCGCGAAGAGCACCCGCCCCCATAGTCGCGGGTGCTCTCTACCCGAACGCCGCGACCCCGCCATGGCGATCGACGAGCCGCTGCAGGCAGTTCGACCAGCCCTCGATGTGGTTGTCGCGCTCGTCGGCCGACACGAACCCGGAGTGACGCACGATCACGCGGGTCGAGGCATCCGCGGCTCTCTCGAGCGTGAGCTCGGCGTCGGTCGCGTGGTCCTCACCCTCCCACCGCCACTCCAGCCGCAGTCGCGAGGGCGGTTCGACGGCGAGCACGCGGCCCAGCACCGCGAGGCCGGCGACCTGCGAGCGCACCTCCCACCGCCCGAGTTCGGTGGGCTCGACGACGACCTCGGCCTCGAGGCGCGGCGGCCAGTACCACTCGGCCAGCCGCGAGGCATCCGTCAGATCGCTCCAGACCTCTTCGACGGATGCCGCCACGAGTGCGCTCTCGGTCATCTCGAACATGCCCGTCACCGTAGCGCAGGGCACCGACGCCGCGGCAGTGCTACTTCTTGAAGCTCACGTCGAAGGTGTGAGTCGTGCCGTCGCTCAGCGTCAGCACGAACTGGCCGGTCTTCTTCGCCCACGCCTTGTCGGTCTTCCAGACGTAGGTGTAGCGGTCGGCGCTCGCGTCGTAGCTGAGCCCGCTGCGTCCGGCGGTCACGGCGTCGAGCAGTTCGCCGGCCGGGTTGGCGTCCGTGCCTTCGATCACGAACTTCGCCGACGTCACGACCTCGAGTCCCTGGTCGCCGCCGAGCGAGAACGACACGGGGATCGCCTGACCCGCCTTGGCGACGTTCGGCTCCGCCATCGACACCGGGGCGAAGAACCCTTCGAAGTCGAAGGTGTCGGGGAAGCCCAGGGCGAAGGGCGAGAAGCTCGTCGTGCTGCCGCACACCCTGCCCGGCTCACGGGTCGTCGTGATGTTGAACCACCGGCCCTGCACGCTGTCGTAATGGTGGAGCCACGGCGGATCGCCGGGCAGATTCGCCGTGCTGTAGGTGAAGCACACCTCTACCGGCTCCGTGAAGGTCGCCGTCGTCGAGATGTGGAAGTAGAGCGGAATGTCGCCCCCCGCGAGCTGGAAGCCGTCGGGCGCCGGACCGGTGCCGGTGACGGTCACGGTCGTCGTTCCGCCCGACGCGGTGGCGGGGTAGGTGATGCTCGCCGAAGTGGATCCGAGTGGGATGTCGGCCGTGTCCGCTCCCGGCTGGGTCTCTGCCGACTCTGCGTTCGGCGGCTCGGTCACCAGGAAGTCGCCATAGCTGCCCGCCGGCCAGTAGCGCTCGGCCGAGTCGCCGATGACGAGCTGATAGGCGCCGAAGGGCAGCGATGCCGGCAGCGTGAAGTCCGCGGTGAGGCTGCCGTCTGCCGCGACGATGTCGGTGCCGACGTGCGTCGCGTTCACGGGCAGACCCCCGCCGAGCAGGAAGAAGTAGAAGTAATCCAGGTCGGGCGCGATCCACAGCTCGAGCTGTTCCCCGGCAGTGAGGCCGGACGCGGTCGCCGTCGCCGACAGTCCCGGGAAGAGGTCAGGCGACCCGCCGCCCCCATCGACCGTGGCACGCTCGCCGATGAGAGCGGAGATGTCATCGACGACGAGATTCTCGAGGTTCGCGCCGACGAACCGGCCCGGCACGACGAACGAATCGAGGGTCGTGACGAGAGGAGTCGCGCCGTCGAGAGGTGGCTCGCTCAACTCGAAGATGCGCAGGGTGTGGCCGGTCCACATCGGCAAGGCCATCGACCACACGTTGCCCTGACCTTCGTCGGTCGAGAACGACTCGCCGGGATCGAGGCTGAGCCAGAAGGTGTCGATGAAGCCGCCGACCGCTTCGTCGGAGACACCCCACGTGTCGAGCTCCCAGAGCGGATCGACCACGCCCTGCACGGTCAGGTCCATCCCCAGACCGAAGTGCTTCGTCTCGCCGGAGTCGTTGACGAAATCGGCGCGGATCAGCGGAAGCGGCTCCTGCAGTTCGGCTCCGCCGAAGGGCGACGTCGTCGACGACATCGCCGTCTGCCAGGTCACCGTGACCTCGTTGACCGACTTCGGATATCCGGCTACGGTCGACCATTCGAGCGGCGGATCTTCGGCCATCGCCGGAACCGCGGTCAGCCCGGCGGTCAGCAGCGCGGCGGCCAGAACGACCGCCGAGGCCGTGCGCGCGCGGGTACGTGAAACGGCCATATCGGCCCCCTTGCGTTCGGCGCTTCCCCAGCGCTCCGAGCGGCGACCCCAGGTCGCTTGGCGCACATGATCCACCCGCGAGATGCGCGTGTCAAGGGTGTCCGCGCTCAGGCCCGGGCACGGAGCGCCGAGGGCGCTTTCGCACCAGCATCGACACCGGGGCGATGGGTCAGCGTCCGAACTCAGGCGTCCATTCGTCGGTGTCGGGCGTCCACTCGTCGGTGACGCCGGCCGCGGCATCCGCTCTGCTCCTGCTCTCTTGACGGCGGCGCCACGACGCGCCTTCGGGCCAGCTCGCGGCGAAGGTGGTCGCGACCTTGAAGATGCGGCGCGAGAGTCCGCCCACCGTCTGCAGCGGGCGCGCCGAGACCGGCATGAGCAGCTGCGGGTCGTAGCGCACGCCGTCGGTGGGACGCAGCCGGATAGAGAGGTCGAGATCGTCGTGGATCGCGCCGTTGTCGCGATCGACGCGATCCCGCACGCGCTCCCAGACGGTCGAGCGCATCGCGAAGTTCGAGCCGAACACGAGCGGCACACCCAACCACTTGCGCACCCAGTAGTGCCCGCCGCCGATGTACCACCTCTCGCCGAGGTAGTTCGTGAGCGGACTTCCGCCGTAGAACTCCGCTCCGCCGGTGAGCACGCCGAGCCCCGGATCCGCCACGAACGCGCGAACGAGCCGGGCGATCCAGTCGGGATGCGGCCGAGAGTCGGCGTCGAGCCGGGCGATGATGTCGGCGTCGGCCATTGCTTCGTCGTAGCCGCGTGCCGCGGCCGGCCACACCCCTACCCGCGCCTCCTCGACCAGGAGCGCGCCGTGTCGCCGCGCGACGTCGGCTGAGTCATCCGTGCTGCCGTTGTCGACGACGATCACGCGGTCGGCCGGATGGGTCTGCTCTTCGAGCGCGGTCAGGCAGGGATCGAGGAAACCGGCATCGTTCCGGCACGGTATGACGACCGTGACACGTGGGACGAGAGACACACGCACACCCTACTCTCGCCGGGAGAGGGGCCCGAGTTCGGCGCGGAGGTTCTCGACAAATGCTTGCGCCACCCCGCATAGATTAGTATATTTGTTCTTGTCGGAGTGCCCAATCGCCGAAGAAGCGAACCGATAGCGGCAGGTTGTCAATCGCGCGCAGGTGAAAGGCACTCTGATCTTCGAATCTATGGACGATCCCATCGGCGGTCTCGCCGACGGGTTGGCCATGGTGGCGGATGCCTGGCCCATCGATCCGCGCGGCTTCCACGTCGATGTCGACACTCTCGGCCACGCCGAACTGGTGTCCCTCAACAACACGATCGGCGCGCTGCGCCGACGCGTCGAGGCTGTCCACGCGCGGGTGGCGTCCGAGATCGCACGGCAGTCACGCCCGGAACTCGGCTCCGAGGGGCTCGCCAAGAAGAACGGCTACCGCAGCCCCGCCGTGCTCATCGCCGCGACCACCGGCACCACGATCGGCGACGCCGCACGACTCGTCGCCGTCGGCGACGCCACCGCTCCCCGTCGCACCTTCAGCGGAGCGGATGCCCCGGCCCGCCACCCTCATGTCGCCGAGGCCCTCTCTGACGGGCGCATCGGCATGCCCGCAGCGTCGGTCATCATCTCGATGCTCGACCGGGTGGCGCTGCGCGCCGGTCTCGAGGAGCGCGACCAGGCCGAGCGGATGCTGTGCGCGCAGGCCGAGGGGCTCGCGCTCGACCAGGTAGGCAAGGTCGTTGCACGCGCCGAAGCATGGCTCGACCCCGACGGCCTCGAGCCGCAGGAGCACCAGTTCCGCGGCGAGCGCAGCCTGCTGATGTTCGAACGCGGCGGCATGGTGCACCTCACCGCCAAGCTCGACCCCGAGTCAGCTGCGCCGGTGAAGGCCGCGATCGAGGCCATCGTGACGGCGGAGTTCCGCAGCGAGCGCGCGGGCGCCGGGGGCGCCGGCACGGACGAGGCGAATGAGGATGGTGCGCGCGGTGCCGGTGGGCACGGCGTCGGCGATCACGGCTCCGGTACAGGAGCGGCCCCGGTCGTGTCATCCGCCGATGCCCATATGCCACGTCGCACACTCCCCCAGCGCCAGGCCGATGCCCTCGTGCTCCTCGCGGCGCATCTGCTGGGCTGCGACTCCGCCGATCACCCGATCGAGGGTGCGACGGTCATCGTCCGCGTCGCTCTCGCCGACCTCCGCGATGGCACGGGCAGCGCGACCATCGACGGAATCGATCGCCCCGTGTCGATCGCCACGGCTCGGCGCCTGGCGGCGTCGGGCGGCGTGATCCCGTGGGTTCTCGGAGCCCGCGGCGAGATCCTCGACTGGGGACGCCGCAGGCGCCTTTTCACCCCGACCCAGCGGCTGGCTCTGGCTGAGCGCGATGGCGGCTGCGCGATGTGCGGTCTGCCGCCGGGCATGACCAAGGCTCATCACATCCGATGGTGGGCTCGGGATGCCGGACCCACCGACCTCGACAACGGCATCCTGCTCTGCGAGACCTGCCACCATCGAATCCACGACAACGGGTGGGAGATCCGGATCGAAGGTCGCGGCGTCGACGGCCGGGTGTGGTTCATCCCGCCGCCGCATGTCAATCCCGGCCGGGTTCCGAGACTCGGGGGCAAGGCGCGATTCGGGTGGGCGGCGTGATCGGCGGGCCAGGCGCGACTGTCCTTGCCGGGGGCTACCCTGACCCCATGGATGCGGCCGGCACCACGCCTGGCCTGCGCATCGTCCCCGCCAACGAAGTCTCGTGGGACGACCTGCAGGCGATCCTCACCGGCGCCGCCGGGCACTGCCAGTGCCAGCGGCAGCGACTCGGCGACCATGACTGGTGGTACATGCCCGTCAGCGAGCGCGCCGCGATCCTGCGCGAAGAGACGCACTGCGGCGACCCACGGGCGACGGAGACCGTCGGCATCGTCGCCTACCAGGGCGATGAGCCCGTCGCCTGGTGTGCGGTCGACCGCCGCGCGGTGTACGGCCGGCTGCGCGGCTCGCCCGTGCCATGGAAGGGTCGCGCCCAAGACAAGGACGACGAGACCGTCTGGGCGATCGCGTGCATGATCGTGCGCAAGGGCCATCGCGGCGAAGGACTCACCTACCCGCTCGTCGCTGCGGCCGTCGAGTTCGCGCGCGAACGCGGCGCATCGGCGATCGAGGGCTATCCACTCGTGACGGGCGGGGCGCAGGTGATCTGGGACGAGCTGAACGTCGGACCCGTAGGCCCGTTCCTGGCCGCAGGATTCCGCGAGGTCGCGCACCCCACCAAGCGCAGAGTCGTCATGCGAATGGACTTCTGACCTTTCACCCGAGGCGGGTGACGCACCGCCGCAACGGCAAGGAGAACGATGTAGTCGCCAGAGATCGCACCCTCGCCGATCTCACCGTTCCGAAGGGATCGACATCATGTCCAACACGCAGCGCACCGGATGGGCGGGCTGGGCAGTCTTCGCCGGCATCCTCATGATCATCGCCGGAGCCCTCGCGGCGCTCAACGGCCTGAACGCCGTTCTGTCGCCCGTCGAGAAGTGGGCGGTGTCCTCCGAAGCGGGCACCTTCCTGTTCGACGTCGAGATCTGGGGATGGTGGCACCTCATCCTCGGCATCGTGATCCTCATCGTGGGCATCTTCGTGCTCCGTGGAGCCACCTGGGCGCGGGTGATCGCGGTCATCCTCGTCGCCCTCAACGCCATCAGCCAGCTCGCATTCTTCAGCGTGCAGCCCTGGTGGGCACTCATCGTGATCGCGCTCGACGTGATCATCATCTACGCCCTGACCGTGCACGGCCGGGAGCTCCAGGAGGGCTGATCTCAGCCTCCCCTCGAACATGGAGGGCGCCGCACCCGGCCAGGGTGCGGCGCCCTTCTCTTGTCACCGCGACCGCGATCTGCGTCCGAGCCGGGCAAGCGTTCGCTGAGGAAGTCGCCCTTGAAACCGCTCCCAGAGTTTGGTTACTGTCCTGTAAGTAGGCGGCATACCTGCCGCGCGACATCCCTCGACGAAGAGAGACATTCGCATGACCACCCACACGCACCACCGCCGGAGAACACGGATCGCGGCCGTCGTCACGGGCGCGACCCTCGTCGCCGGAGCCCTCATGGCAGCCCCGGCCTCAGCCGCACCGCCGCGTGCGGTCGACCCGTTCAACCCCGACTTCGGGCCGAACGTGACCGTGTACAGCCCCGACATCCCCGTCGACCAGATCGAAGGCGAGCTCGACGCGCTTGCCGATCAGCAGCGCGACGCCGAGATGGGCTCGGTGCGCCGCGCGGTCTACTTCCTGCCGGGCCAGTACGGCACGGCCGACAACCCGCTGCAGTTCGACGTCGGCTACTACACCGAGGTCGCCGGGCTCGGTGCCTCCCCCACCGACGTCGACATCAACGGCTCGATCGAGGTCTACAACCGCTGCCTCACAGCCGACAACTGCATCGCGCTCGTCAACTTCTGGCGGACGATCTCGAACCTCTCGCTGCAGGTGAACAGCCTCGGTGACGACGGATGCCGCGCCAGCGCGAACTTCTGGGCGGTGTCGCAGGCGGTGTCGATGCGCCGACTCGACATCTCCGGCGCCAACCTGTCGCTCATGGACTACTGCACCGCGGGCCCGCAGTACGCGAGCGGCGGGTTCATCGCCGACTCCCGCCTGCCGTTCGTCGTGAGCGGCTCGCAGCAGCAGTGGCTCACACGCAACAGCGAGGTCGCCGGCTGGTCGAACGGCGTCTGGAACCAGGTCTTCTCCGGCGTCGTGGGCGCCCCGGAGGACGCCGGCTTCCCCAACCCGCCGTACACGACCATCGACGAGACACCGCTCAGCCGCGAGAAGCCGTACCTCTACGTCGACGACGAGGGTCGCTACAACGTGCGCGTGCCCGAGGCGCAGACCGACACCCGCGGGGTGAGCTGGGCCGACGGCATGACGGCGGGGCGCAGCATCCCGATCACCGACTTCTTCATCGCGAAGCCCGGTGACTCGGTGAAGGACATCAACAACGCGCTCGCTCGCGGCCGGCACCTGCTCCTCACACCCGGCGTCTACGACATCGCCCAGACGATCGACGTCAAGCGCGCCGACACGGTGGTGCTCGGCCTCGGCCACGCGACGCTCACGGCTGTGGGCGGTGCGGTTCCGCTGGAGGTGAAGGATGCCGCGGGCATCGTCGTCGCCGGAGTCACCATCGACGCCGGCGCCGAGCTCTCGCCGGTACTGCTCCGCGTCGGCAAGGCGAAGGGCGGCAAGCCGCTGGGCGCCGCGAACCCGATCACGCTGAGCGACGTGTACTTCCGCGTCGGCGGCCCGCACGTCGGCAAGACGACGACCGCGCTCGAGGTGAACTCCGACAATGTGCTCATCGACCACACCTGGGTGTGGCGCGGCGATCACGGCATCGAGGGCTTCGACCCGACCGACGGCGTCAACGGCGACAACGAGCGCTGGGCCACCAACATCGGCACGAACGGCGTCATCGTCAACGGCGACAACGTGACGGCGACGGGCCTGTTCGTCGAGCACTTCCAGAAGTACAACACTCTCTGGAAGGGCGAGAGCGGCCGCGTGATCCTGTACCAGAACGAGTTGCCGTACGACCCGCCCACCCAGGCGGACTGGACGCAGCCGGACGGCACGCTCGGCTACCCGGGCTACGTCGTCGACGCGAAGGTCAAGCACCACCGCCTCGACGGAGCGGGCGTGTACGTCTTCAACCAGAACAACCCGTCGATCATCACGGCGAACGGGTTCTCGGTGCCGGAGACGCCCGGCGTGCAGCTTCACCACATCATGACGGTGAACCTCAGCGCCGGCACGATCCAGCACGTCGTGGACGGCGTCGGCGGACAGGCAGACAACACCAACACCGGCGTGCCGCAGTACCTCGTGGACTACCCCGCGCCGTAGCAGGATCGGATGCCCCGGCCCCGGCTCCCCCCGCGGGGCCGGGGCATCCGTATGTCCGGTCGCCGATCCGCGCGCCGGTACTCCGGCACGTTCGCCATCAGGAAGAACCGACCATCTCCATCGCCTCGCTCGATGGACCTACCAGAGCGGGTGGATGGCCTCGCGGAGGTCGCGGTCGTAGACCTCGCGCACGAGCCGATCGAACGCTTCCACATCGAACCCGCCCTCAAGCAGCGCTGCCGCCTCGGCGTTCGATGTCGCCTGGCGCACGTTGCGCGCACCGGGGATCACGCTCGTCACTCCCGGACGCGAGGCGATCCACGCCAGGGTGGCCGCCGGGAGCGAGACGCCCTCGGGCAGCGACACGGCCAGCTCGGCTGCGGCATCCACTCCCACCTGATAGTCGACGCCCGAGAACGTCTCGCCGCGATCGAACGCCTCGCCGTGACGGTTGTAGGTGCGGTGGTCGTTCTCGGCGAAGGTCGTCGACGCGGTGTACTTGCCCGACAGCAGGCCCGACGCGAGGGGCACGCGCGCGAAGATCGCGACGCCGGCCGTCTCGGCCGCGGGCAGCACCTCGTCGAGTGGTTTGAGGCGGAACGGGTTGAAGATGATCTGCACGTTGGTCACATTCGGCCGCGCGATCGCGGCCAGCGCTTGCGCGCACGTCTCGACCGAGACGCCGTAGGCCGCAATGGTGCCGTCGGCCACCAGGGCGTCGAGTGCCTCGTACGTCTCATCGTCCTCGATGACGGCCGACGGCGGGCAGTGCAGCTGCACCAGGTCGAGCGTGTCGACGCCGAGGTTGCGGCGCGACCGGTCGGTCCACGCACGGAAGTTGTCGGGCGTGTAGTTCCCGGGCTCCTGTGCGAGCCGCCGGCCCATCTTCGTCGCGACTGTGATGTCGGTGCGCCCTGCGAGGAAGCGCCCGATGATCGACTCGCTCCGCCCGTCGCCGTACACGTCGGCGGTGTCGAAGAGGGTGACGCCGTGATCAGCGGATGCCGCGAGCACAGCCGTCGCGTCCTCCTCGCTGACCGCGCCCCAGTCGGCGCCGAGCTGCCACGTGCCGAGGCCGATCGCCGAGACCTGACGCGCGGTGCGGCCGAGCGGGCGCTGCTTCATGGGGGATCCTTCCGATGACGGCCTCCTCGGACGAGGCACCGCGATCCAGCATGCCAGGTTGCCGGAGGGTCAGGGGTTGATGATGACCGCAGTGCCGTGCGGCAGCTCCGCGAGCCGGGCGATCGCGTCGGGATCGAGCCTGATGCACCCGTTCGAGATCGGCCCGGAGCGCTCGTCGTGGTAGTGGAAGGCCGTGACGGCGGCATCCGCTCCCCCGAATCCGTCGAGGGTCGGCGACTGCACTCCGAGGTAGATGATCGGATGCCCGCGCGTGTACCAGAGCTCCGGTACGACGCGGGTCGTCATGATGAACGTGCGGCCGAGCGGCGTCGGCGTGATGTCGGTGCCCCAGCCGAAGTCGGCCGCGATGCGCTCGCGCACGCCGTCGCGCACGATGTCGACGGTGCGTGCGGCGATGCTCACCTCGACCACGGCGTCGGCCGCGCCGAACTCGACGTCCTGTGCCCGCAGCCAGCCGCTCACCTGGGCGGCGTCTCCCTTCGACGGCACCGCCTGCCGCCCGGTGAGCAGCACCTTGACCCAGTGGTCCTGCCGCTCGACGACCGGCAGCGTCGTGCCGTCGTACGGGAACTCGCGCGGCACGTAGGCCACCGGCTCCCCAGTGGGATCGGCCCAGACCGGCGCGCCGGTCCCGAGGGCGAGCGCGGTCTCGCCGGTGGCCTGCGTGAACGGATCGTCGTCGAGCGGAAGCTGCGGGATCACGGCGAACACGTTCACCTGCGGCAGTTCCGTCACGTCGTACCGTGCCGTGTTCGCGGGGAATCCCGTCGGCGTCGGGGTGGGCGTCGGGGTCGGTGCGGGCGTCACCGTCGGAGTCGACGTCGGAGACGGCGCCGCCGCAGACGGCGCTTCCGGGGTCGCCAGCAGCGCGGCCGTGACGACTCCCGCGGCCACGAGCACGATCGCCGCCAGCAGCAGCCACCCGATGCGCCGGCGGCGCGTGCGGGCGGTCGGCCCGGCGGGCTCACCCGGGCCGGCGCCCCGTGGTGCGGCATCCCCCATGCCTCCATGGTCGGTGCGGGTGACGTATGCCGCAACCCGAGCGCTACGGCGGTGTCGCCGGCTCCTCCGGCCGGCGCTGGCCGGTCGTCGCAGTGCCCCGCAGGACCGCGACGACCGCGTCCGCCCCGACCAGGACGACGAGGGTCACAACGTAGACGAGAAGATCACGGCCATCGAAGACCGTGCCGAACACGAGCATCGTCGGAGGGAAGATCGCGCCGAGATGCATCGGAATGCCGGTCAGCTGGAACAGCTCGATCGCGATGCACCACGCCGCGGCGAGCGCGCCGACGGAGAGGGGCGCGAGGCGCGGGGCGACGATCACGACCGCGAGGTAGGCCGCGCCGGCATAGAGCGAGTCGCCCGCGATGTCGGTCATCGCCGTGTCGGGCAGCAGCGCATGGACAGCGAGGCCGGCGCCGACGACGCCGGCGAGGAGCGCAGCCGCAATGACGCGGCGGCCCGGGCGGCGAGGGGCGGAGGCATCCATCCGGTCGATTCTTCCCTATCGCGCGCTCCGACCGCGATGCACGAGTCGGCGTCGCAACTGCGGAAGGGAGGACTGCGGGAGCGGCGCGCGGCGCCGCGTGGAGAGGGCGAACCCGCGGTCAGTGCTGTCTGGTCAGACGTCCGGCCGCTTCGAGAATGAGGTCCGCGATCTCGCGCGGGTGGGTGACGAGCGAGAGGTGACCACTGGCGAGCTCGATCTGCGTGGCGTTCATCCGCTTCGCCAGGAAGCGCTCGAGGTCGGGATCGGTCGTGCGGTCCCCGCGCGAGATGGCGTACCAGCACGGCTTCGTCCGCCACGCCGCCTCCGTGGTGCGCGACGCGAACAGCGTGCCCGAGATCCGCCCCTGCACGGCGTACAGCACCTTGGCCTGACCGGGATCGACGCCGTTGGCGAAGTCGCTCAGGAACGCCTCCTCGCTCAGCTGCGCGAAGCCGTCCGGAGAGTGGACGAGCCCGGCGCTGGCGGGCGCCGGCGGGAACGTGGCGGCGAGGGCGCCGTAGTCTTCGCCCGCTTCCGGTGCTCGGGCCGCGACGTAGACGAGTGCCGAAACGCGCGGATGCCCGCCCGTCTGGCTGATCACCGTGCCGGCCCACGAGTGTCCGACGAGCACGGTCGGGCCGCCCTGCAGATCGAGCGCACGGGTCGTGGCTGCCGCGTCGTCGTCGAGCGAGGTGAGCGGGTTCTGCACCGCGGTCACCGACATGCCCGCCTGTTGCAGGAGCGCGATCACGCCCGCCCAGGAGGAGCCGTCGGCGTACGCGCCGTGCACCAGCACGACGTTGTCGGCCGTCGAGGCGGGCGGGAGTCCCCCGCCGGTCGTGCTCTCGGTCACGGGGTCCTCCTTGGCGAGGGGTCGATGGCGAACAACCTAGCGGGCCGATACGTCCCGGGGAAAGACCCGGTGAACCGCGGAAACCGAGAGGCCGCGCCGAAGACCCCCAATCCCCGCCGCACGATGAGACCCCAGTCCGACTTCGCCGGGAGTGGCTCCTCGACATCGGTCTCAACCATCCTCGTGGGTGCGAGCGACGTAGGGAGCGAGGAATCCCTGAGACAAACCGGGGGTCGGCACGATAAAGTTGTGCGGCCCAACAAATACGCTGGAGACGACGATGACGACCAACCAGCTGACCTTCGACAACCCCGTCGAGCGCCATTCCCACATCAAGCCGTTCGCATCCTGGCAGCCGCTGCCCGGCCTCGATGCGAAGCTCGAGCCGAAGGCCGACCACGGCGAGACGAGCTACCGCGGCACCGGCCGCCTGCCCGGCCGCAGGGCCCTCATCACGGGCGGCGACTCGGGCATCGGGGCCGCCGTCGCGATAGCGTTCGCGCGAGAGGGCGCGGATGTCGCGCTCTCGTACCTGCCCGAGGAACAGGTCGATGCCGAGGCGATCGCCGAGATCGTGCGCGCCGAGGGCCGCACATGCGTGCTGCTGCCGGGCGACATCCGCGACCGCGGCTGGTGCCGCGACCTCGTCGCGCAGTCGGTCGAGGCACTCGGCGGACTCGACATCCTCGTGAACAACGCGGCGCACCAGGTGTACCACCAGACGTTCGACGAACTCGACGAGGCGGATCTCGACCGCACCATCACGACCAACATCTACGCAATGTTCTGGATCACGCGCGAGGCGCTCCCCCACCTGCCCGCGGGCGCGACCATCATCAACTCGACCTCGGTGCAGGGCTACAACCCGTCGCCCATGATCATCAACTACGCCTCGACGAAGTTCGCGATCATCGGCTTCACGAAGGCGCTCGCGCACGACCTGGCGCCGCGCGGCATCCGGGTGAACGCGGTCGCGCCGGGACCGGTGTGGACTCCCCTGCAGGTGAGCGACGGGCAGCCCGCCGAGAAGCTCGACGGATTCGGCGAGTCGTCGTGGCTGGGTCGCATGAGCCAGCCGGTGGAGCAGGCGCCCGCATACGTGTTCCTCGCCTCGCCCGAGTCGAGCTTCGTGGTGGGCGAGGTGATCAACGTCAACGGCGGCGCGAACGTGCCCTGATCTCCGGGCAGCGCACGCTGACGAGCGGAGGTTCGCCCGATCACGCGCTGGAGATCCGCTATCGGAGCGGGCTCGCCTTGGCCAAGGGTCTGGTGACAGCAGCGACCCGGGCCGCGGAGTCTACCCCGCTCCACATTCCCCTCGTCCCGGTCGATTCCGCATCGCCCTGCTCCACCATGCGAAGACGCCAGCCGACCGTCAGCGAGACCGGAAACGACTGACTTGCTTTCTGATCTGATCCGGTCCGGTCGGGATGACAGGAATTGAACCTGCGACCCCTTGACCCCCAGGCCGGTCAGGTAGTTCCAATCTCTCTGAGAGGCCCGGTTCTCTCTCGGTCTCCGCCGGATATCTCTTGCTGTTGCCGATGTTTTTCCAGGGCTTCTGTGACGCGACTGTGACTAGTCGGTTTCGCTCCCCGTCTCGGGGTGTAGCCCGTACTCCGTGCTACAAACGGAGGTTAGTTAGCGCAGGTCGTCCTCGGTGATCAGACCGAGTTCGATGCACCGCCGTTGCTGGCGAGCCCGCGTCGTCGCCCGGTTGTAGTTCAGGATCATCGAGACGACGAACGCCACAATGCCGATAACGATCACCAGGCCGAAGTTCTGGTTGAGCCCGGCCACGATCGCGATGATGAACGCGATCACCCACACGATGAACCGCCAGATGCCGAGCGCGTTGAACCGGCGCCAGAGCATCTGGAACTCCGGGTCAATCCGTAGGATGGCGTTGGCTTGCGCCTGCCTCAGCGGGTCCATCAGAGGGTGATGTAGGAGCCATACGCGGTGGCGTACAGCGTGCCGGTGTAGGAGTCGGGCACCTGGTAGATCACCGTGGCCACGCCCGTCTGACCCTCGTACAGGTCGTTCAGGTCGTAGGTCTGGTTCCAGCCGTCGGGCAGGACCACCATGCTGGAGTTCTCGGCGATGAGGGTGCCGTCCTCCTGCGCGAGGGTCCAGTCGTACAGGAGCATCGACGCGCTGGCGGGCTCAGTCTTGTTCGCGCCGGTGATGGTGTAGTCGACAGCCACGTAGTGGTAGCCCTCCTGCGCCGGGTCGTTGAACTGGTTGGCCTGCGCGATCACAGCGTCGGCGTCGGCGGACTTGATGGCCACCGACACCTCGGCGAGGGTATTGTCCTCGTCGCCCTGGAAGATCGATGCCACGTAGCCCTTCGGGTGCGGGTTTTCCAGCGATCCGGCCTCGGGGGCGGCGGGCTCCTCGGCGGGCTCCTCTTCGGCGGGCTCCTCCTCGACCGAGTTGCCCACGTCGGTCTTGGTGTCGTCGATCGCGTCATTGACGGCACCGGCGGCGAGGGCGATAAACACGGCGACGCCGACGATGGTGCCGACCACCGAGACGATGATCGCGGTCAGACCCTGCCACTTCGGCTTGTCCTTCATGAACAGGGCGACGATGCCGAGGATGAAGCCGATCGGCAGGAGAATCCAGCCGATGATGAGGGCACCGGGGATGCAGGCGAAGATGAAGCCGACGGCCGAGATGGCCAGGGCGACGATGCCCAGAACATTGCGGGGCTTCTCTTCGGGTGCGGGAGAAAGTGGGGCGGCAGGCACGGAGTCGGTCGCCGTGGCGATGCCTCCGACAGGACGCACGTGGTCGGTCCACGCGGTCCCGTCCCAGTAACGTTCCTGGCCTTCAACGCCTGCGGGGAACCATCCTGCGGGTGCGGATGTAGGGGTCGAATCGGTCAAAGCTGTTCCCTCCCACGGAAAAGGCCACGTCCAGCGACGTGACCCCAGTACACGAGTGCTCACCAAGCAAGGAGCGAGCTAGCGAGAGTTTATGAGAACGCCCTCATCAAACCCGCGACTTTGGCTCAGTTTTCAGCCAGGCCCCGATCGGAGTGAGCGGAAAGGCCCCACGGTTCCCCGCAATCAGGCACCTCTAACCGGGATTTGAGTCAATAGAGGTGGAGGAGGTGATCGAGATGACGACGCTGAATCCCTACGCACTCGAGGAGGCTCGGGCCGCGGACGGCATCGACGTGTGCGACCCGCGCCCCGCGGCTGAGCAGACCGCGGACCAGCCATTGCCGCCGATCATCGAGGGCGGCAACCCGGCGATTCACCTGGCGCACGGCGTCTGCCAGCGGGACGTCCCGTCGTGGTGCGGCATCGCGCTCGATCAGCATTACCAGCGCACCGCTCGCGCGTGCGAGGCGGCGGGCACTCCGATCGAACCCAACACATTCGTCGAGGGTTAGCGGCGGGCCGGCAACGCCGCACGACCCAGCCGCACCCATCTGGTCGACGCAGTCTCAGGCAGACGTGTGATTGCCTGAAAACGACAAAGACCCGGAACCCGCGACTTCCGCGTGATTCCGGGCCTTTTCCGGTCGGGATGACAGGATTTGAACCTGCGACCCCTTGACCCCCAGTCAAGTGCGCTACCAAGCTGCGCCACATCCCGATGCCCGAGCCGGAGCGCGGACAACTCCCCTATGCTACCCGCTCCGCGCACCGGTCGCGAACCAGCCACCGATCCGGGCGCGTCGTCTCGCGCATCCCTCCAGCCGGTGTCCGTGTCGAGGAGTACCGTCGCCGCATGGCACAGATCACGATCGAGCCCGCCACGCCCGCACGCTTCGACGATGCCCAGCACGCCCTCACCGGTGGAGGCGACGGGCGCCACTGCCAATGCCAGTGGTGGACGATCACCAACGCGCAGTTCAACGCCCTGTCCACCGACGAGCGGCGAGAGCTGCTGCGCGATGAGATCGAGTCCGGGCCGCCACCGGCGCTCATCGCCTACGTCGACGGCGAGGCCGCAGGCTGGGTGAGGGTCGGACCACGCACCGCGCAGGTCCGACTCTCACGCACGAAGCGGTTCGCCGCATCCGAAGAGCCCTGGGACGACGAAACGGTGTGGGCGGTCACCTGCTTCGTCGTGCGCAAGGAGCAGCGGGGGGTCGGACTCAACGCCCGGCTGCTCGACGCCGCACTCGCGTTCGCCCGCGACGGCGGCGCCCGAGTCGTCGAGGCCTACCCCGTCGACCCTGCTCTCGGCCGCAAGAAGTCGTCCAACGACCTGTACCACGGCGTCGTGTCGACTTTCCTGTCGGCCGGATTCCGCGAGGTGGCCCGGCCATCGCCCGATCGGCCGATCATGGCACTCGATCTGAGCACCTGACCTGTCCATCCGGGTCGCGGCGTGACGGCCGCTCATACGTGGGACGATGGTCGTCGCCACGTTCAACGAGGAGGACCATGTCGCGGCTGCTGATCGGTTTCATCCCCTACGTGGCAATGTCGCTGGTGCATGTGGCCACCCTCGCCGCCGGCGCACATGACGCGGCCGACCCGACGAAGCTGATGCTCATGCCGTTCCTGGCCCTCGCGGTCGTCTGGGGCGCGGACCGGGCGTGGACGCGCGCACACGCACTTCTCGTGACCGCCATCGCGCTGTCGTGGCTGGGCGACGGCGCCGGGCCCCTCTTCGACTGGCTGCCGACCGTGCCGATGATGCTGCTATTCTTCGGCCTCGCCCACCTCTGCTACATCTGGCTGTTCTGGCGGGTGCTCCCGGTACGGCGCGTCCCGCTGTGGGCGCTCGGCTATGCGGTCTGGTATGTCGCGCTCCTCGCCGTGCTGTGGCCGAGCCTCGGCGCGCTCCTCGTGCCGGTTGCCGTCTACGGTCTCATCCTCGGGGCGACGGCGGTCGGCGCGGCGCGCTGCCACCCGCTCATCGCGTGGGGCGGCCTGTTCTTCCTGGCCTCCGACTCTGTGCTGGCGTTCCGCCTCTTCATGCCTGAAGTCCTGCCCGACTGGTCGAGCCCACTGGTGATGGCCACATACTGCCTCGGCCAGGGTCTGATCGCGGCCGGCGTGGTCGTTTCAGCGCGCCGCCTGCGCATACCTGTCGCAGGCGCCGCAGCGGTCGTCGAGAAAGAGCACGTATGACGGATGCCTCGGCTCGCGTCGACGCGTGGCTGTGGGCTGTGCGTGTATACAAGACGAGGTCTGCCGCGACCGCCGCATGCCGGGCGGGCCATGTGCGGGTCAACGGCGAGAAGGCGAAGGCCGCTCAACCCGTGCGGCCCGGCGACGAGCTGCGTGTGCGCATCAGCGGCTTCGACCGCATCCTGGTCGTGCGCCAGACCATCACCAAACGCGTGGGCGCCGCTCTCGCCACCGAAGCGGTCGAGGATCGCACGCCTCCTCCCCCGCCGCGCGAGATGACCGCGTTCGTGCCGGTGCGCGACCGGGGCGCGGGTCGCCCGACCAAGCGCGAGCGCCGCGACATCGACCGTCTCCGCGGCCGCGACTGACCGCCGCCGCGGCCGATTCGCCCCGAGCGTCAGGCAGCCGGGCCGATGAGCGAGTGCAGCCAGCGCGCGCCGCGAGCGGCGGCGCCGGCATCCGTCACCCTCGTCACCAGGTCGCGATCGCTCGTGACGACCGTGACCCTGCGCCCTGCCGAGACCAGCCGTCGCGTCTCCTCGACGATCGTGTCGTCACCGGATGCCTCGGCCCGCACCACGTCGACGCCGAGGGCGTCACCCGCAGCCCGGGCGTGACCCTCGAGAACGATGACCCATTCAGGGAACCAGACGTCTTCGGGCAGGTCGAGGGATGCCGCCGGGATGCCTGTCGTCGTCAGACCCGCGACGTGCTCGACGAGTCGTCCTGCGGCGCCGGGGCGGTCGCGCCACCAGCCGTCTGGCACAGAGCCGACCACGTTCGCAGCATCGACGATCACCGCGGGGCGCAAACCGAGGAGGGCACGCAGGCGGTCCCACGAGGCGGCGAATCCAGGATGGAGTGGATGCCGCGACACGTCGTCGATGGCCACCCACGCCAGTGCATGGCTCTCGGGATCGCTGATGGTGGGCTCGAACGGGCGCACGACGTCGCCGATCAGCGTCGTGTAACTCCAATAGCCGAGGTCGAGCACCGAGAGCAGGCGCGGGCGGATCGCGGCATCCGGAACCCCCGCTTCCTCCGCCGCCTCCCGCAACGCGCCGTCGCCGGCCGATTCGCCGTCATGGCGGGCGCCACCGGGCAGCCCCCACGTGTCGCCGAAGTGGCTCCAGGTCACCCGGTGCTGCAGCAGCACGCCACGGTCGGCGTCGACGGCGAGCAGGCCGGCAGCGCCGAAGCGTCCCCAGTACCGCTCGCCGGTCGGGGCGACCACCCACGCGTCCCCGGGGTCGCGCGGCCCGTGCGGGCGCCGCGGCTCACGGGGTGCGGGAGGTTCGATCGTCACCCTGCCACCCTTCCACACGTGCGCGCGCCCGCCGCGGTCATGAGATGCCGCGCCGGCCCCGTCGCGCGCTCCCGCTCAGCGCTGGCGGCGCTCGCGCACCCGCATGTTGATGACGATCGGCGATCCCTCGAAACCGTACAGCTCACGCAGGCGACGCTGAATGAACCGGCGGTAGCCCGGGTCGAGGAAGCCGGTGGTGAACAGCACGAAGGTCGGCGGACGCGTAGAGGCCTGCGTGCCGAAGAGGATGCGGGGCTGCTTGCCGCCGCGCACCGGGTGCGGGTGCTCGTTGACGAGCTCCGACAGGAACGCGTTGAACTTGCCCGTCGGGATGCGCTGATCCCACGACTCGAGGGCGGTCTCCAGCGCCGGCACGAGCTTGTCGAGGTGGCGGCCGGTGCGCGCCGAGATGTTCACGCGCGGCGCCCACGCCACGTGGGCGAGGTCCTGCTCGATCTCACGCTCGAGGTAGCGGCGGCGCTCGATGTCCTCGAACGCGGGCGTGTTGAGCAGATCCCACTTGTTGTACGCGAGGACGAGGGCACGACCCGACTCCAGCACGAGGTCGATGATGCGCACGTCCTGCTCGCTGATGGGCTCGCTGACGTCGAGGACGACGACCGCGACCTCCGCCTTCTCGAGGGCGGCCGACGTACGCAGCGACGCGTAGAAGTCCGCGCCCTGCTGCAGGTGCACGCGGCGGCGGATGCCGGCGGTGTCGACGAAGCGCCACAGGCGCCCGCCGAGGTCGACGACCTCGTCCACCGGATCGCGCGTTGTGCCCGCGAGGTCGTTGACGACGACCCGCTCCTCACCGGCCGCCTTGTTCAGCAGCGACGACTTGCCGACGTTCGGGCGACCGAGGATCGCGACCCGGCGCGGGCCGCCGATCTCATGCTTCGCCACGGCCGACACCTCGGGGAGGACCTTCATGATCGCGTCGAGGAGGTCGGCGACGCCGCGGCCGTGGATCGCCGAGACCGGGTAGGGCTCGCCGAGACCGAGGTTCCACAGCGCGGCGGCCTCGGGCTCCTGGCGGGCGTCGTCGATCTTGTTGGCGACGAGGAACACCGGCTTGCCGCTCTTGCGGAGCAGCTTCACGACGTGCTCATCCGTCGAGGTGGCCCCGACCATCGCGTCGACGACGAACAGCACGACGTCGCACAGATCGATCGCAACCTCTGCCTGGGCGGCGACCGAGCGGTCGATGCCGCGGGCGTCGGGCTCCCAGCCGCCGGTGTCGACGAGCGAGAACCGGCGATCCATCCACTCGGCCTTGTACGTCACACGGTCGCGGGTGACACCGGGCGTGTCTTCCACGACAGCCTCGCGGCGGCCGAGGATGCGGTTCACGAGCGCGGACTTGCCGACGTTCGGGCGACCGACGATCGCCACGACGGGCAGCGCCGGAAGGTACTCGATCCCGTCCTCGCCCAGCGCGAGCCCCTCGAGCAGCGCCGCGTCCTCATCGTCGAGCTCGTAATCCTCGAGTCCGGCGCGCAGCGCGCTCGCCCGCTGCTCGGCGAGCTCCTCGTCGAGGTCGGCGAGGTTCTCGGCGAGGTGATCCTCGCCGCCCTCGTATTCTTCTTCGGCGTCGCGGGCGTCGGATGCCTCACGGTTGTCAGCGGACATCGTGCGCTCCTGTCTGTGCAGGCACATTCGTGCGGATGACGCCGATGACGGCGTCCACGGTCTGGTCGAAATCCAGGTAGGTCGAGTCGACGACCTCGACGCCGGGTGCGGCAGTCAGGAAGTCGACGACGGTCGAGTCGGAGGCGTCGCGCTTGTGCAAGGCGGCGGCGACGGCCGCAGCATCCTGCGACGACAGCTCTGCGCTGCGCCGCGCCGCGCGCACCTCGGGCGCCGCGGTGAGGAGGATGCGCACCGGCGCATCAGGGGCGACGACCGTCGTGATGTCGCGGCCTTCGACCACGACACCCGGACGTCCCGACGACGCCACCAACGAACGGAACAGCACGTTGACCGCCTGTCGCACGGCGGGGACGCGGGCGACGCCGCTCACGGCCTCGGACACGCGCGGCTCGCGGATCGCCTGTGTCACGTCGCTCTCGCCGACGCGCACCCAGTGCTCGTCGGGGTCGAGCGAGATGGCGTAGTCGAAGTCGCCCATGACGTCGACGACGGACGTCGAGTCGGACGTGTCCGTGCCGCGCTCGAGCGCGAGCCACGCGAGGGCGCGGTAGGCGGCGCCGGTGTCGAGGAAGCCGTAGCCGAGGCGGCGAGCGACCTGCTCCGACACGCTGGACTTGCCGCTGCCGGCCGGTCCGTCGATCGCCACCACGACGGGCGCGCTCTGGGCACCGGGCGCGGCCGCCGGCTCGGCGGAGTGCGTCGCGGGGTCAGTCATTGGTGGTGCTCGCAATCTTCCAGCCGCGGGACTCGAGTCCCTCCACGGCGCGTCGGACGGCGCCGGGCACGACGCTGATCTCGGCCAGACCGAACTGGGCGCCCGGCGAGTGCTCGAGGCGCAGATCTTCCACGTTCACGTCGAGCTCGCCGAGCTCGCCGAACAGCCGGCCGAGCTGGCCCGGCGTGTCGTCGACCATCACCACGACCTGCTCGAAGCGCCGATTCTGGCCGTGCTTGCCGGGTAGCCGCTCGACGCCCTCGTTGCCGCGACGGATCGTGTCGGCCACCGCGCGACGCGCACCGGGGGCGTCGGGGGCGCGCAGGGCGTCGGCCACGTCGCGCAGGTCGGCGGAGAGCGCGTCGAGCACATCGACGACGGGCGTCGCGTTCGCGCCGAGGATCTGCACCCACAATTCGGGGGCGGATGCCGCGATGCGCGTCGTGTCGCGAACGCCCTGGCCGGCGAGACCCAGGGATCCCTCCGGCGCGTCGACGAATCGGCCCGCGAGCAGGCTCGCGACCAGCTGCGGCACGTGCGACACGAGGGCGACGGCACGGTCGTGGTCTTCGGGGCTCATCTCGATCGGCATCGCGCCGAGGTCGAGCGCCAGCCCTTCGACGAGGGCGAGGTCGCTCGGCGGCGTCTCGCCGTCGCGGCACACGACCCACGGGCGGCCGATGAAGATGTCGGCGCGGGCGGCGATCGCACCGCCGCGCTCACGGCCCGCCAGCGGGTGGGAGCCGATGTAGTGGGTCAGATCGACGCCGCGGTCGCGGAGGATGTGCAGCGGCTCGAGCTTGACACTCGCGACATCCGTCACCACCGCCTGCGGGTAGCGGGTGAGCTCGCGCTCGATGACATCGGCGGTCACGTCGGGCGGCACCGCCACGACGATCAGCTTCGGGTCGTCGTCGGCGGCGGCGCGGCGGCCGGCGCCGTAGTCGACGGCCAGACGCAGCTGCGCCGGCGACGTGTCGTCCAGGGCGACATCGATGCCGAGCGCGCTCAGCGCGTGGCCGATGCTCGCGCCCAGCAAGCCGGCGCCGACGACGCGCACGGTGCCCTGCACGCGCGGGGCACGCGCGCGCGCAGACAAGGGCGTGGACTCGGTCACTGGTTCTCCTGGTCGCTCCGCGGATCGGAGCTGTCGCGGGGCTCGGGGGCGTCTCCCGCCGCGCGACGCGCGAGAGTCAGCAGAGCGCCCCGCTCCACCTTAGTCAACTCGCGTGCGCGCCCGGCTGGCAGTGTTCCCAGGTGGAGCGGCCCGAACTGGCGACGGACCAGTTCCACGACCGGATGCCCGACCTCGGCCATCATCCGGCGGACGATGCGATTGCGACCGGAGTGCAGGGTGAGCTCGACGAGCGAGCCGCCGCCTTCGGCCGACGACGACAGCAACCGCGCCTTGTCGGCTGCGATCGGCCCGTCCTCGAGCTCGACCCCGCGCGTGAGTCGCTGGATCGTCTGCGGCGTGACGCGTCCCTCGACCTTCGCGATGTAGACCTTGGTCACACCGAACGAGGGATGCGCCAGCACGTGCGCCAGTTCGCCGTCGTTCGTCAGAACGAGCAGGCCGCTGGTCTCGGCATCCAATCGTCCTACGTTGTACAGCCGCTCCGCCCACTCCTTGGTGAACCGGCGCAGATCGGGCCGCCCACGCTCGTCCTTCATCGAGCTCACGACCCCCGTCGGCTTGTTGAGCATGACGTACCGCTTCGACTGGTCGAGCTGGATCGCGGTGCCGTCGACGTCGACGAGGTCGTTCTCGGGGTCGATACGTGACCCGAGCTCGGTCACGACCGTGCCGTTCACGCGCACCCGGCCTTCGACGATCAGCTGCTCCGCCACCCGGCGAGAGGCGACGCCGGCGTTCGCCAGCACCTTCTGCAGGCGAACGCCCTCCGGCGATGCGAAGGGATCGTGCTCGGTCATCGCCGCGCCTCCTCGTCGAATCCGTCGGCCCCGTCGTCGAGGAGGGGCGAGATGTGCGGCAGCTCGTCGAGCGAGTTGATCCCGAGGTTCACCAGGAGCGCGTCGGTCGTGCCGTAGTTGATGGCGCCGGTCTCGGCATCCGTGAACAGCTCGGTGATGAGGCCGCGCGACAGCAGCGTGCGCACCACCGAGTCGACGTTCACCGCGCGGATGGACGCGACCTGGCTACGCGTGACGGGCTGCTTGTACGCGATCACCGCGAGCGTCTCGAGCGCCGCCTGCGACAGCCGGGACGGCGCCTGGGCGTTGACGAACTCGCTCACCAGGTCGTCGTGCTCCTCGCGCACGTAAAGGCGCCAGCCGCCGCCGACCTCACGCAGCTCGAAACCGCGCACCGGTCCCCCGGTCTCACCGTCGTAGTCGGCGACGAGTCCTTCGATCGCCTGCCGAACGGCGGGCACGGGCGAGCCGACGGCGGCGGCGAGGCTCACGAGGCTCTGCGGCTCCTCGACGACGAGAAGGATCGCCTCCAGCCGCCGGGCCACCCCGGCCACCGGCAGCTGCGGTGCGCTCTCTCGTTGGTCGCGAGCCCGCGACGCGGGTGCATCGAGGTCACCCGTCTCGAGGTCCGGCGAAGGTTCATCGGTCATAGTCGGCTCCCAGAGTGGCGAGGTTCTCGTCGGACCAGCGCTGCGCACTCCAGCGCAGCGTCAGCTCGCCGAGCGGTTCGAGCTGTTCGAAGGACAGGGCGGCGTGGCGATATAACTCCAGCACCGACAGGAAGCGCGCGACGACCACGCCCGGCTGCGAGACCCCCGCGACCAGCTCGCGGAAGCTCAGCGATCCGGCGTTGCGCAGCAGCGTCACGACGACCGCCGCCTGCTCGCGGATGCTGACGAGGGGCGCGTGCAGGTGGTCGAGCCCGACGTGCGGGATCTCCTTCGGCGTCATCGCGAGCAGGGCAAGCGCGGCGAAGTCGTCGACGCTGAGCGTCCACACGAGCTCCGGCGCCGCCGTGCGGTACTTCTCGTCGAGCCGCACGCTGCGCGCGTGACGTCGGTCTTCGCGCTGGAGGCAGCGCTCGAACCACACCGACACCTCCTTGAACGCGCGATACTGCAGCAGGCGCGCGAACAGCAGGTCGCGCGCCTCGAGCAGCGCCACCGACTCGGCGTCGACGAGCTCGCCCTGCGGCAGCAGTCCCGCGACCTTCATGTCGAGCAGGGTCGCCGCGACGACGAGGAACTCGGAAGCCTCCTCCAGCTCCTCCTCTGGGCCGAGCTCGCGCAGGTACGCGATGAACTCGTTCGTGACGAGCGACAGCGACACCTCGGTGATGTCGAGCTCGTGCTTCGAGATGAGCGTCAGCAGAAGGTCGAACGGCCCGTCGAACCCGCCGACCGAGACGCGGAAGCCGTCAGCCGGCTGCTGCGGATCCGAGACCTCGTCAGGCGACGGCGCCACGGGCGACCAGCTCCCGCGCCAGCCGCAGGTAGGCCTGGGCGGCGGCGTGCTCGGGCGCGAACTCGGTGATCGGCATGCCCGATACCGAGGCATCGGGGAACTTCACGGTGCGACCGATCACGGTCTCGAGCACGTCGTCGCCGAACGCGTCGACGACCCGCTCCAGCACCTCGCGGGAGTGCAGAGTGCGGGCGTCGTACATCGTGGCGAGGACGCCGTCGAGAGCGATCGTCGGGTTGAGGCGGTCGCGCACCTTGTCGATGGTCTCGATGAGCATCGCGACGCCACGGAGCGCGAAGAACTCGCACTCCAGTGGGATGATGACGCCGTGGCTCGCCGTGAGGGCGTTCACCGTGAGCAGGCCGAGCGATGGCTGGCAGTCGATGAGGATGACGTCGTAGTCGGCGGCGACCTTGCGCAGGGCGCGCGCGAGCGTCTGCTCGCGCGCGACCTCGTTGACGAGATGCACCTCGGCAGCCGAGAGGTCGATGTTCGCGGGGATGACGTCGAGGTTCTCCACGCGCGAGGTCACGATTACCTCGTACGGGTCGCGCTTGCTGTCGAGCAGCAGGTCGTAGATCGTCGGGATGTCGTGGGTCTGGATGCCCAGACCCGCCGACAGCGCGCCCTGCGGGTCGAAGTCGACCGCGAGCACCTTGCGTCCGTAACCCGCGAGCGACGCCGCCAGGTTGATGGTGGTCGTCGTCTTGCCGACGCCGCCCTTCTGGTTGCACAGCGCGATGATGCGCGCGGGGCCGTGCCCGTCGAGCTTCGGCGGGGTCGGGAAGCCGTGGTACGGACGCCCGGTGGGACCGATCGGGGTCTCGTTGTCTGAGGCCGTCGCCGCGCCCCGCTTGCTGCCCGCCACAGACTCTCCTGACTTTCCCATGTCGTGCACCGATTCTAGTCACGGTGCGGCCCCTCACCCGGGAGCGGTCAGCGGGCGCGCGGGTGCGAGGTCGCGTAGACGTCCCGCAGTGCATCCACAGAGACGTATGTGTAGATCTGGGTGGTCGACACCGAGGCGTGCCCGAGCAGCTCCTGCACCACCCGCACGTCGGCGCCACCCTGCAGCAGATGCGTGGCGAACGAGTGGCGGAGCGTGTGCGGCGACACGTGCGCGGTCAGATGCGCGCGCTCGGCGGCGGAGTGGATGACGAGCCATGCGCTCTGCCGCGACAGCGGCGCCCCACGGGCCCCGAGGAACAGCTTCGGTGTTGCGCGGCCACGGCGGGCGAGATCCGGCCGCGCGCGCGTCAGGTAGGCGTCGACGGCCGCCCGCGCGTACGACCCGACGGGCACGATGCGCTCCTTGTTCCCCTTGCCGCGCACGCGCACGACGTCGCCGTGCGACAGGTCGTCCACGTCGAGCTGCACGATCTCCGACACCCGCGCACCGGTGGCGTAGAGCAGCTCGAGGAGCGCGCGATCGCGCAGTCCGAGTACGTCGCCGGGCGCCGCGCCGGTCGCCGGAGCGCCGTCCGTCGCGGGCGCCGGGCCCGCGGCATCCAGCAACGACTCCACCTGGTCGATCGTCAGCGCCTTCGGCAGCCGCCGCGCCTGCTTGGGCGGTCTCAGCCGTGCCGACGGGTCGGCGTCCTCGATGCCCTCGCGTGCGAGGAAGCGGTGCAGGCCGCGCACGGACGACTGCAGTCGGGCGAGAGAGGATGCCGCGACCGGCGGCTGCGCAGAGGCGCGCTCGGCGGCGAACTCTGCCACGACTTCGGGTGTCACGGCGGCTGAGTCGCTGACACCGCGCTCCGCCAGCCACTGCACGTAACCGGAGAGGTCGCGCCGGTACGCCGAGACGGTGTTGTCGGACAGGCCGCGCTCGATCGAGATGTGCCGCAGGTATGCGTCCACCGCGCGATCGAGCCGCATGTAAGTACCCTATGGGGCCCCGCCCCCGCCGCCCGCGCGGCGGAGACGCTCGGCGGCGGCGAGCACTCCCACCGCGAGGATGCCGTTGCGCAGCCGGCCCGCGAGCACGCCGTCCACCGCGTCGTCCAGCGGCACCCACTCCACACGGATGTCGGCCTCCTCCTCGGCACGCGCATGGGCAGCGCCGACCTCGGAGAGACCACGCGCGAGGAACAGGTGAACGACCTCATCGTTGCCGCCGGGCGTCGTGAAGATGCTGACCAGCGACTCCCACGACGACGCCCGGAGGTCGGCCTCCTCGGCGAGCTCGCGCTGCGCCGTCTCGAGGGGCGACTCCCCCGCGATGTCGAGCAGTCCTGCCGGGATCTCCCAGTCGCGATGCCGGATGGGATGCCGGTACTGCTGGATCAGCAGCACGCGGCCATCATCGTCGATCGCGACGATCGCCGAGGCGCCCGGGTGGTCGACGTACTGCCGCACGATCTCGCCGTCGCCGTACGCGACGGTGTCGCTGCGGACGTCCCACACGCGCCCCTCGTAGACGAGGTCGCTGCCGGTGACCTCGAACTCGACGGGTTCGTCGGCGAGCGGCGCAGCCGGCGGCGCGTCAGTCATTCTCGACGTCGAACAGTTCGCTGGCACGGTGGCGCTCGAGGGCCGCTCCGACCAACCCGCGGAAGAGCGGGTTGGCGTCGGTCGGACGCGAGCGCAGCTCGGGGTGAGCCTGCGTGGCGATGTAGTACGGGTGCACGTCGCGCGGCAGCTCCACGTACTCGACGAGGTCGAGGTCGGGGTTGATGCCCGAGAACACGAGGCCCGCTTCGGCGATGCGGTCGCGGTAGCGATTGTTCACCTCGTAGCGGTGGCGGTGGCGCTCCGACGCGACGGTCGAGCCGTACACCTCGGCCGCGATCGAGCCCTCGGCGAGGTGCGCCGGGTACAGGCCAAGGCGCATCGTGCCGCCCAGGTCGCCGCTTTCGAGGATGTCGACCTGCTCCTCCATCGTCGCGATGACGGGGTGCTCGGTGTCAGGGTCGAACTCGCTCGACGACGCGTCCTCGATGCCGGCGACGTGGCGCGCGTACTCGATGACGATGCACTGAAGGCCCAGGCAGATGCCGAGCGTCGGGATGCCCTGCTCGCGCGCGAACTTCAGGGCGCCGATCTTGCCCTCGATGCCGCGGATGCCGAAGCCGCCGGGGATCACGATGCCGTCGAGCGGGGCGAGCGCCTTCTCGGCGCCCTCGGGCGTCTCGCACTCGTCGGACGGGATCCAGCGGATGTTGACGTGCGTCTCCTGTGCGAAGCCACCCGCCTTGAGCGCCTCGGTGACCGACAGGTAGGCGTCGGGAAGGTCGATGTACTTGCCGACGAGGCCGATCGTGACCTCGTGCTTCGGGTTGTGCACTGCGTTGAGCACGCGCTGCCAGCGCGACCAGTCCACGTCTTTCGCGTTCGAGAGACCGAGTGCCCGCACGATGTACTCGTCGAGGCCCTGCTCGTTGAGCATCGTCGGGATGTCGTAGATGCTCGGCACGTCGACCGCATTCACGACCGCACCCTCGTCGACGTCGCACATGAGCGCGATCTTGCGCTTGTTCGCTTCGGTGACGGGCCGGTCGCTGCGCAGCACCAGCGCATCGGGCTGGATGCCGATGCTGCGGAGCGTGGCCACCGAGTGCTGCGTGGGCTTCGTCTTCTGCTCGCCCGAGGCGCCCATGAAGGGCACGAGCGACACGTGCACGAAGAACACGTTCGGGCGGCCGAGCTCGTGGCGGATCTGCCGCGCCGACTCGATGAAGGGCTGCGACTCGATGTCGCCCACCGTGCCGCCGATCTCGGTGATGATGACGTCGGGGCGCGGCTCCTCCGTCGACTGCAGGCGCATGCGGCGCTTGATCTCGTCGGTGATGTGCGGGATGACCTGCACGGTGTCGCCGAGGTACTCGCCCCGGCGCTCCTTCGCGATCACCTGCGAGTAGATCTGACCCGTGGTGACGTTGGCCGACTGGTTCAGCTCGATGTCGAGGAAGCGCTCGTAGTGGCCGATGTCGAGGTCGGTCTCGGCACCGTCGTCCGTGACGAAGACCTCGCCGTGCTGGAACGGGTTCATCGTTCCGGGGTCGACGTTCAGGTAGGGGTCGAGCTTCTGCATGACGACCCGCAGACCGCGGGCGGTGAGCAGGTTGCCGAGGCTGGCGGCGGTGAGACCCTTCCCCAACGAGGAAACGACACCGCCGGTCACGAAGATGTGCCGAGTGGTGTCGTTCGAAGTGTCGCCGCGGGAAGAATCAGAAGTCTGCATCACGGGCTTTTATCCTATCTCACGTCGGTGGCGGCAAGCTGCGGAAACGCACATGGTTCGTCGCGTCGAGGGGTCAGGCAACCTCGGCGCGCAGGCCGAGCAGCTCGCGGGCATGAGTGAGCGCGGCGTCGGAGTCGGGCATGCCCGACAGCAGCCGTGCCATCTCCGCCTCGCGGTCGGAACCGTCGAGGCGGCGCACATCGGACGCCGTGACCGACCCGTCGCCCGCCTTCACCACTGTGAGGTGATTGGTCGCGAAGGCGGCGACCTGGGCGAGGTGGGTCACGGCGATGACCTGCGACGAGTGCGCGAGACGAGCGAGACGGCGCCCCACCTCGATCGCGGCGGCGCCGCCGATGCCGGCATCCACTTCGTCGAACACGAAGGTCGGCACGGGATCGACCGCCGCGATCACGACCTCGATCGCGAGCATGACGCGGCTGAGCTCGCCGCCGGACGCCCCGCGCGAGACCGGGCGCGGATCGGCGCCGACGTGGGGGGCGAGCAGGATCGCGACGTCGTCTCGCCCCGCGGCCGACTCGGTGCCGGGAGCGACCGACACCGTCAGCCTGGCGTCGGGCATCGCAAGGGCGTGCAGCTCGGCCGTGACCGCCGCCCCCAGCTGCTCGGCTGCGGCGGTGCGGGCTGCGGTGAGTGCGGCGGCGGCTTCATCGAGAGCGGATGCCGCAGCCCCCCGCTCCTCGGTCAGGCGCTCGATGCGGTCGGAGTCGTCGTCGAGCTCTGCCAGTCGCGCTGAGCCGGTGTCGAGCAGGGCGATCGCATCGTCGAGCGTGCCGTGCGCGCGGATGAGCCCCGACAGCACCGACCGGCGCTCCTCGACCGCCGCAAGCTCGTGAGGACCGGTCTCGTCGAGGTCGGCGAGGTAGCCCGCGAGGGACGCCGCCAGGTCGGAAGCGCGGTAGCCGAGATCGGCGACCTGACCCGCGAGGTCTTCGAGGATCGGGTCGTGCGCGCGCTCGAGCGCCCGTCGCGCCTCGGCGAGCAGGGACGAGGCATCGGGCTGCTCCCCCTCGCCCGACAGGGCGTCGTGCGCTGTCGCCGCGGCGATGCGGAGCTCTTCGGCGTTCGCGAGCCGCTCGGCTCGGGCCGCCAGCTCCGCGTCTTCGCCGGGTTGGGGCGCGGCCTGCTCGATCTCGGCAAGCTGCGCGCGCAGGTCGTCGGCCTCGCGCGCTCGCGCGTCGCGCTCGGTGGCGAGTCCCGCCAGCTCACGGTCGATCGCCCGCCAGCGCTCGTAGGCTTCGCGGTAGATCGCCAGGGCCCCCTGCACGACGTCGCCGCCGAAGCGGTCGAGCGCATCGCGCTGCGCCGCCGCCGTGCGCAGGCGAAGCTGATCGGACTGGCCGTGCACCACGACGAGCTCGTCGGCGAGATCAGCCAGCACTCCGGCGGGCGCCGTGCGGCCGCCGACGGAGGCGCGACCACGCCCCTCGCTCGAGATGGAGCGGCCGACGTAGAGTTCGGCGCGGCCGTCGCCGAGCGGCTCGATGTCGCCTCCCGCCTCGCGGACGCGCTCGGCGACCGGGCCGTTCTCGGGCACGATCCAGACGCCGTCGACCGCCGCCTGGGCCGCCCCGGCGCGCACGGCGCCCGAGTCGGCGCGCTGGCCCAGCAGCAGCCCGAGTCCGGTGACCACCATCGTCTTGCCTGCGCCGGTCTCGCCGGTGATCGCGGTGAAGCCCGGACCGATCGGCAACGTGGCCTCGGCGATGACCCCGAGATCACGCAGTCGCATCTCCTCGATCACGTCGAGGGCCCCATGATCGCCGCGGGACCGCGCCAGCCCTCGACGGGAAGCCGGAACTTGCGCACGAGCCGGTCGGTGAACGAGGCGGGATGAAGGCGCGCGAGGCGCACGGGCTGCTCGGAGCGGCGCACGACGACGCGCGCCCCGGGCGGAAGGTCGTGGGAGCGGCGGCCGTCGCACCACAGGATGCCGACGCCGTTCGTGCGCTCGAGCACCTCGATCGCGACCGCGTGCTCGGGACCCACCACGAGAGGCGTGGCGAACAGCGCATGCGCCGACAGCGGCACCACTGCGATCGCCTCGACGGTCGGCCAGATCACCGGGCCGCCGGCGGAGAAGTTGTAGGCAGTGGACCCTGTCGGTGTCGACACGACGACGCCGTCGCAGCCGAACGACGACAGCGGCCGGCCGTCGATCTCGATGACGACCTCGAGCATGCGCTCGCGGCTGGCCTTCTCGACAGTGGCCTCGTTGAGCGCCCACGTCTCGTAGATCACGGAGTCGGAGGCATCCTTCACCCGCACGTGCAGGGCGAGGCGCTCCTCGACCTCGTAGTCGCGCTGGATCGCGCGGCGCACCGCGTCGTCCATGTCGTCGCGCTCGATCTCGGCCAGGAAGCCGACGTGGCCCATGTTGATGCCGAGCACCGGAGCCGTGCCGTCACGCACGAGTTCGGCCGCGCGCAGGATGGTGCCGTCGCCGCCGAGGACGATCGCGAGCTCGATGTCGCGCACCGGCACGTCGTCGCCGAGCACGCGCACGTCGGCGAACGAGTCGTTGACGGCAGCCAGCTCGGCGCGGTCGTCTGCGGCGAGCACGGGCTGGGCGCCCGCCGCGCGCAGCGCGGCGACCACGCGCTCTGCCGCGAGCACGGTGTCATGGCGGTGAGCGTGGGCGACGACGAGGATGCTGCGCTCGGCGCGCACGTCGGTGGTGGTCATCGGCTCCCCGCCAGTCGGTTCACGGTGCTCAACCATTCTGTCGGATTGGTGCCGCGCCCCGGCCCGAGGTGAGCGATGTACTCGGAATTACCGTGCGTGCCCACGATCGGGGAGGAGATGATTCCGCGCGTGCCGAGGCCCGCATCCCACGCCGACCACAGCACGCGGGCGACGGCGTCGGCCCGGAGCGTCGGATTGGTGACCAGGCCGCCCTTCACGGCCGTACGGCCGACCTCGAACTGCGGCTTGATGAGCAGCACGAGGTCGGCGTCGTCGGCGGCGACCGCGCGCGCCGCCGGCAGCACATGGGCGAGCGAGATGAACGACAGATCGCCGGTGATGACCGATGGTCTCTCCACGACGCCGCTCGCCTCGGCCAGGGACTCCGCCGTCATGTGGCGTACGTTGAAGCCCTCGATCGAGATCACCCCGGGGTCGGCGGCGATGGGCGCCGCGAGCTGACCATGACCGACGTCGACGGCGATGACCGGGTCGGCCCCGCGCTCCCGCAGCACCTGGGTGAACCCGCCGGTGGACGCCCCCATGTCGAGGCCGAGACGCCCCGAGACGTCGACGCCGAACGCGTCGAGTCCGGCGATCAGCTTGTGTGCGGCCCGGCTGACATGGTGATCGGATGCCGCGACCTCGAGCACCGCGGACTCGGCCACGGGCGTCGATGCCTTCACCACCGGACGCCCGTCGACCGACACGAGGCCCTCGGCGATGAGCGTCGCCGCGTGCGTGCGGGAGCGCGCGAGTCCGCGAGCGGCAAGCGCGGCGTCGAGGCGCGACGTCATGGCGTCGGCGCGCCGCTGGGTGCCGCCTCCAGCCGCCGGGCGAGCGTGTCGTGCAGCGCGTCGTAGGCCTCGGCGCGGGTCGCGAGGGGCTGGGCCTCGATCACCTCGAGGGTCGACAGCAGATCGCCGGGGTCGCGCTCACGGTCGTCGGGCTGGGCCATGCCGTACAGGATACGTCGAACCCTCCCCCGCGCCGCGCGCTCAGGGCCGGTGGAAGGGATCCGCGTACAGACGCTCCGGGACCCGGAAGCCGAAGATCGCACGGCCTGTGCTCCAGATCGCCGCAGCGCCCGCGCGGAGCAGGTCGATGGGCCGGTCGCCCTCGGCGATGATCCGCACGTCAGCGCCCTCGATCGCGACCGCGGCGTTGCGCACGGTAGCGACGCCGTCATTGACGGTCACCGCCGGGTAGGGCTCATGCAGCTCGCGCAGATCGCCCAGGATGAACGTGGGCTGCGAACCTGCCGGCGCCGCCAGCACATGCTTGGGTCGGTCGATGCCGGTGAGGACGAGAGCCGACGCGATGCCCGCGCGGTTGGCGCCGAGGATGTCGGTGTCGAGTCGGTCGCCGAGGAAGAGCGGATGCCGCGCCCCGAACCGCGCGACGGCCTCCTCGAAGATCGGCACCTCCGGCTTTCCCGCCACGGTCGCGAGGCGGCCGATCGCCGTGTGCACGGCCGACACGAGAGTTCCGTTGCCCGGGGCGATGCCGCGCGCCTGCGGAATGGTCCAGTCGGTGTTGGTGGCGATCCAGGGGATGCCGCCTTCCTCCTCCGGAACCTTGAGCGCGAACGCCGCCTCGGCTAGCTGGGTCCAGCCCACCTCGGGTGCGAAGCCCTGCACGACGGCGGCCGGCGCGTCGTCGGCGCTGCGTGTGACGACGAACCCGGCCTTCACGACCTCGGAGACGAGCCCTTCGCCGCCCACGACGAGCACGGTCGACCCCGGGGCGATGCGGCCGGCGAGCAGCCGCATGGCGGCCTGCGGACTCGTCACGACGTCGGATGCCTCGGTCGGAAGACCCAGGTGCGACAGATGCGCGGCGACCGAGGCATCCGTCCGCGCAGCGTTGTTGGTGATGTACGCAAGCGACCGGCCCTCACGGGCGCGCGTCAGGCTGTCGACCGCGTGCGGCAGCGCACCTGGACCCGCGTACACGACGCCGTCGAGGTCGGCGAGGACGACGTCGACGCCGTCGAGCGGCGTGGCCGGTGTCGCCGGCGCGGACCGGCGGCCGAACAGCGCCATCAGCGGTCGGGGCCTTCCGGCTCGTCCGTCCCGTCGGTGTCGTCGTCTTCGTCGTCGATGCCCGCGTCGGCGAGGATCTCGGCGACCTCGTCGGCACCGAGCGAGTCGCCCACGGCGTCATCGTCGTCGGGTGCGTCCACGTTCTCGGGCTCGAAGTCCTCGTCGCCGGACTCTTCGATGATCTCATCGACGTAGACCGTCTCGAGATCGCCGATGCCGGATGCCGCATCGATCACGTCCGCGGCGACCTCCGCGCGCTCGCGCCAGCGGGCAGCCTCATCGTCGCGGCCGAGCTCCTCCAGGACGGTCGCACGCGCGGAGAACAGCGCGGGACTCCACTCGAAGGCCCGGTCGGGGTCGAGCTCGGGGATGTCCAGCTCGAGCAGCGCGCGCTCCGCGTCGCCGAGGTCGAGGCGCGCGCCCGACATCGCGATGGCGAGTTCGACGCGGACCTCGGTGGCGAGAGTGGAGCGGTCGACGCTGCGGCCGAGCTCGAGTGCCCGGTCGGGACGCCCGACGCCGCGCTCACTGTCGACCATCAGGGCGATCTGGTCGTCCTTGCCGGAGATGCGACGGTATGTGCGCAGCTCACGCAGCGCGAGGGCGTAGTCGCCCGTCGCGTACGCGGTGATGGCGAGCGTCTCGCGGACGATGGCGATACGGCCGGCGCGACGGGATGCCGACAGTGCGTGCTGGTGTGCGAGCACAGGGTCGTCGTCGATCAGCTGCGCGGCCATCGCCAGATGACGTGCGACCTGCTCGGCATTCTCCTTGCTGAGCGTCTTGAGCTCGTTCCGCGCGCCTCCGTTGAGATCCTGAGGCGTGACGTCCTCGGGAATGAACGGGTCATCGTGGCGCGCGCGGACCGGGCGGTTCTCTTCCGGGCGCAGCGCGGTGTCGGGGCGGTTCGCTCCCCCGCGCTCCGGACGGTCAGAGCGGCCGCCGTAGGGCTTCCGGTCGCCATCACGCTTGGCGTAGGGACGGTCGCCGTCGCGCTTGGCGTAGGGACGGTCACCATCACGCTTCTCGTACGGCTCCCGGTCGCCATCGCGCTTCTCGTAGGGCTTCCGGTCGCCGTCACGCTTGGCGTACGGACGGTCACCCTCGCGCTTCTCGTACGGCTTCCGGTCGCCATCACGCTTGGCGTAGGGACGATCACCGTCACGCTTCTCGTACGGCTTCCGGTCACCGTCGCGCTTCTCGTACGGCTTCCGGTCACCGTCGCGCTTGGCGTACGGCTTCCGGTCGCCATCGCGCTTCTCGTAGGGCTTCCCGTCACCGTCGCGCTTGGCGTACGGACGGTCACCCTCGCGCTTCTCGTACGGCTTCCGGTCGCCATCACGCTTGGCGTAGGGACGATCGCCGTCACGCTTGGCGTACGGCTTCCGGTCACCGTCGCGCTTCTCGTACGGCTTCCGGTCGCCATCACGCTTGGCGTAGGGACGATCACCGTCACGCTTCTCGTACGGCTTCCGGTCACCGTCACGCTTCTCGTACGGCTTCCGGTCACCGTCACGCTTCTCGTAGGGTCTGCGATCGCCATCACGACGCCCCGAACCGGAGCCGCCGCTGCGCGGAGAGCGCGCGCCTGCCTCACGGGCTCGAGGGGGACGGTCGCCGGAGCGTCCGCGCGGCTCGCGATCTGCTGCGCCTTCGCGCGGCTCCTGCTCGGCCATCTCTCTCGATCCTTCCCGTGGCTCGCTACAGCCTAGTTAACGCGAAATGGCCACCCTGCGTTGGGTGGCCATTTCGGTAATGGAAGTCCGGCGGTGTCCTACTCTCCCACAGGGTCCCCCCTGCAGTACCATCGGCGCTGAGAGGCTTAGCTTCCGGGTTCG